>NZ_JAVRHL010000003.1:0-1099919 GCF_031846565.1 Tropicimonas omnivorans
GCGTCCGGCCCTCGCGCGCGAGGCCTGCGTGTCCGCTTGTGCCTCGTTCCAGGCCGTGCGGTATTCCTCGATGAACGTGTCGAGGAGGGCAGGGTGAAGCAGGCGTTCCCGAAGACCCGCCAGGACACGCTCCTCGACGGCGTCGCGGCGGATGGTGGTTCGGTTAGTACAGATGGCCGGTCCCTTGTTGGCAACCGCCGAGCACCCGTAACGGGTCTTGTTGATGAGTGTGTAGCTTGCCGCGCAACATCCGCATTTGATCAGTCCCGAGAGCAGGTAGCTCGGGCGGCGTGCCAGCGGCCGGGGGCAACCCGGATTGCCGGGCGAAGGCGCGGGGCAGGTGGGGCTGGTCTGCGAAGCCGAACGCCGCGGCGACGCCCGCCACGGTGTCACCGAACGGCAGAGCGCGCCGCGCGAGCCGCAGGCGGTACTGCATGGCGTAGGCGTGCGGCGTCGCCCCCGTCTCGCGGCGGAAGCGACGAAGCGGAGGCGGCGGCGTCATCGCACGCACCGGCGGAGAGCACCCGGGCGAGTAGATCGGTCGGGGCCTCCTCGGCTTCACCGGCCTCTCCCGCGGCAATCGCCCGCATCACGGTTTGCGTGCTGCTGGCCGGGTCGACGGACCGGCATGCGCCGAAGCCGATCTCCCGCCGCGCCGCACCGGGGCCAGCAAGGCGGGCTACCAACGAAACGTCGACATAGACGATGTCCCGCCCCCGTCCCGCGCCCACGGGCGCGCCGTCAGGCATCTTCTCGGGGCTGACCGCGATCACGTCGCCGGGGCCCGCCTCGATCGCCCCGCAGCCCGACAAAGAGGCGTGTACGCCAGCGCGCATGAGGCAAGGCCGAACTCGTCGTGGGCATGGCGCGGGAACGTGCGGGCCGATACAAGCAAGATCTCCTCGACACCCGGAAAGCAGGGTGGAGCAAGGCTGCACGATGAGCGGGGAGGGTGGTCATCGGCCGATCCTGGCGGGTCGGGGCGACGAGCGGCAGCACCGGTGAACGTGTTATCCCGGTCAGTTGTCGTTCAGGGATGAAGCTGGGTGGGAGCAGACCGAAGCCCCACGCTAAGCTGCGCACCAAGGTCAGCTGGCTTGGATAGCGCCCTTTGCAAAGGTGACACTGCTGGCATCGGCAAGGAGCGCGAACGGCCCGGAGCAGAAACTGGACTGGGCAGGTGTCCAGGTGAAACTTTCTCGTTCCGTTCGAGGCCCGTTCTCCGGTTCAGTTGCGTCTCCGTCCGGGTGCCGCGGGCCTGGTCAGCTCCAGCGTGGTTCAGCGCCAGGTCTCGGTGCTGACATCTCTGGCGCGGGCAACGGTCCCTGCCTCATCGTACTCGATGAGCAGGACACGATGTTGGGAGAACATGACGTCCCGCATCACATACCATGTGTCGTCTTCGCCAAGGACTTCGTCCGGCTCGCCGAGGATCTCGTGGGCCTCGATACGAGACAGCCCGGTCACTCGTTCGACGACGCCAGGAACCATATCGCGGCGGGTGCGAAAGCTCGCGTCTGTCCCGCCGGCGCTGCGCCATGCCTCGGGATCGAATTCCTCTGCAACGCTCGGCCCTGTATCGAACATCACAATGGCAACCAGCACCGGCAGGAGCCGTTTCCACCCAAGGTATGGCATCGCGATCCCTTAGAGGTTTCTACGGCTCATCCATAGCTGATGTGAAAGGAGGACAGGAAGTCCGAATCTTACGAGGCCTGCCGGCACCCGACTTTCCGCAGATTCCTGCCTGTCAGCGCCAACCGGTTATCTGGTGTCCTGATCACCGGTCCCATACTGAGAGACCTGAATCTTGAGTTTGCCCGCCGTGGCGTTCCGTCCAATAGGTGCAGAGATGCGCAGAGCCGTCGCACTCATCTCGGTGGTCATGCTGGTGGCAGGGCCGACGCGCGCCGATACTGCCCGGGATCTGGCTGTACTGATCGACGCACCGATCGAAGACGTCCGCCAGGCGGTCGCGGCCATCGATAGATGCGCAGCCAGTCAGCCGGACACCCGGGCAAATGCGTTCCGCGGCCTGATCGACGAGGCCGCTGCCTTCGCGGCGGGCGAGACGCTGCTCGGCACCCGCGAACTCCTCACCGATTTCACGCGTCAGATCGTCAGCCAACTCGCCGTCGATAGTGGTTGCACGGCCCTTGTCGATCTGTGGGACAGCAGCGACCCCTGGGTGCGGACATTGCCCGAGGCGGGGATCGGTCTGTCGCGGGCCGACATCGACGCGACCGAACGGTTGGAAGCCCTGGGTCGCCCCCTGTGGGACAGTGTTCCCACCGCGGCGGCGCGGGACCGGCTCCTGGCCCTGTGGGACAGTTTCGACCCGGAGGACGATCAGGTGGTTCTCCTGTGGCTGACACGGCTCAACGCCTGGGCGCCCGCGGTCGAAGAGGCCTGGGAGGATCTGGATGCCGATGCGCGGATCCTTTCGACGCGCGTCGCCTTCGACACCTTGCTTCCGGACGCGGCAGACCTCGAGGTAATCCTTGGCCACGATGACCTCGGCAGCTGGATCGGCGGACGTTACTTCTTTTCGGGGCACGCGGATCTTGAGCGTTTCGAGGGCGTCACGTCGCTTGCTAAGGCGGGATACTTCGGTGGCAGCTACTACAGCACGCTGGCCGAGTCCTACCGCATGGCCATCGACACGATGACCTACATGGGCAACTCGATGGCCTCGATGGGGCTGCTGTTCGACATGATGGACATGAACGCCCAGTATTGAGGGCCTTCCGGTCAGACCGGCGTTATCTCGGCATGGGCAAGTCCGAATTCGGCCAGGACGTTCCGCGCGCGTTGCGACATGACAAGTCGTCCGTCGGGGGCTGTCCCGAAGTCGTCCGTCCCCTCGATGCCCGTCGGCCGAAACCAGACGAAAACCGGAAGAGCGACCTCGGATAAGTCCGGCGCGACGGAGATCTCGGCGTTATCGATGCGAGCGCCGGTCAGTCCCTCTGAAGCGATCGCATTCCAAGCTTCCTTGCGCAGCAGAAAGACCGGGAAACTCTCGATCAGCCCGTCGCCAAGCCAGCCCTCGACCCGGTAATGCACTTTGGACACCACGGGCGGATGGCTCGACCGATCAATGACCGTACCTTCGGCAAGCCCGCCCGCAACCTCGGGCTCCACATTGAAGAACTGCTGCTCGCTCATCGTCATCCGAACACCCTTCTCTGCGCCGCCAGGCCCGACGGCTCGTGCCACAGGCGAGCAACATGTCAGGTTATCACGCCGTCAGCGACACTGACCGTATCCGGAGTTAACAGGGGTCTGTAAACCCTCGTAGAAGACGGACTCTACTGGCAGCAGCGACATAGGCCTGCCTCCGGGACGGCATAGTATCGGTCGGAAACACTGTGAGGGAAACTTGGCCCGAAGCCGAGATTGCCTCGTCCGTCAGAAAGGTCTGTCTCACACCGGCCGCGAAACGCTCGCCAGTGCCCGAAGCTGCTCTTCGGGCAACACGGGGCGAATTGGCCGAGAGGAGCCCTTGGCGATCGCTTTCCGCTTCGCGATGTGGTCAGAGCGAAAGGCGATTGCTTGCGGAGAACTGGTTCATGACATTCCTTGGCTACATCGACCTCTATTGCGAGCGAACGGCGCCGGGGTTTTGGAATGAGCCAATCAATGCCTTGAGCAATGCTGCGTTCCTGATCGCGGCAGTGCTCGCTTGGCGTGCGCTTCAGGCGTCTGGCCGCCGCGGCCTTGCGGAGATCGCGTTGATTTTTCTGGCTGCGTCTATCGGCGTCGGATCATTCCTGTTTCATACCTTCGCCAACGGCAAAACTGAGTTGCTGGACGTGATTCCGATCTGGACGTTTGTCGCATTGTACATCACCATCGTGATTTTTCGAATGAGCAACGGAAACTATCTGAAGACGCTCAGGATATGTCTTATCGTAGCCGCCTGCGTGGGCGTAGGGTTCTGGACGACAGGTAGAGACATTGCCACGAACGACGCCGCGGGGCCCGAACGCCTCAATGGGTCCCTGCAATATCTTCCAGCCATTGTGGCGCTATGGGGGTTTGCCCTTGTTACACTTATCAGGCGTCATCCGGCCAGGGCGCTTGTGGTGACGGCAGCAGCCTGTTTCACGATTTCTCTGGGCTTTCGCACAGTCGATTTGATGGCGTGTCGCGCGACGGGTGTGGGCACGCACTTCATGTGGCATGTCTTGAACGGCGCAATGATATTGGCGCTGCTGCTGGCCCTTATTCGACATCTCCCGCGACCAGAAACACCCCACCGTGACGCGAAAGTCGGGTAGGTCTCGCGCGGCTGGCCTCTGATCTTCACGGGGTTTGAAAGCGCGGCGAACGGCAGCTTCGACGGGCCGCGCTGCAGCATCCTGATATGAGGCTGTGGGGCAGTTCTGGGCCGTTCGAGGTGACCCGGTAATCAGGGCAGAAACCGGAATTTCGCTGCAAGCGCGCGATCGAAGGTCTCGCCGCAAGGGGCGCAATCTTGAGGGTGAGGTGACGTCAGAGTGGCTCCGGAGGCCCTCCGTTCACCAGAGACGACCGAGCGGCCGACATACCCATTGCTCGGACCCGATAATCCTTGTGCATTTTCTGGTACTTGCCGGCTTCCAGAGCTTCGCGGACGCCTTTGTCACATCACTAGTCCAAACAGGATTTGACATACCGGTACAAATTATCACTACTGGTGGCGTCCGGAGGAGGAGGATTTCATGAAGCATCTACGTCTCTACGGAGCCGCTGCGGCATCCATTTTAGCCATCACAGGCGCGCAGGCTCAGGACTTTTCACAGGCTCCCGCCCTCACGGCGATGGTCGAGGCTGGGGACCTTCCACCCGTCGAGGATCGCCTGCCGGCGTCGCCGGAGGTCGTTGAACCGCTGGAGCGAGCGGGGACGTATGGCGGGGTCATCCGCTTCGGTCTGAGAGGCAGTTCGGATCACAATCACATCCTGCGTTTGATGGGGCCGCAGGGTCTGACCCGCTGGGACCCCGAGTACACCGAGGTCATTCCCAATCTCGCCGAAAGCTTCGAGGCCAACGAGGACGCGACCGAGTTTACCTTTCGCCTGCGCGAGGGGCTCAAATGGTCCGACGGTGAGCCCTTCGACGCAGACGACGTGATGTTCAACGTCGAGGATCTGCTTCTCAACGAAGAGTTCGGGCCGACGCCCGTGCGCTTCACGTCAGGCAATCAGCCGCTTTCGATCGAGAAGATCGACGATCTGACGGTGAAGATCACCTTCGCCGCGCCCTACGGGACCTTCCTGCAGGAGCTGGCCGGGCCGCTCGGGCAATATCCGACGCTCTATGCGAAGCATTACTGTCAGCAGTTCCACCCCACCTATGCCGACGACATCGACCAGAAGATCGACGATGCCGGCGCAGGGGACTGGCAGACGCTCTTTCTTCAGACGTGCGGCGACATCGAGATCCCGGCGCGCTGGGGCAACCCCGACCGGCCGACGATGGACCCGTGGATCGTGACCGAGCCCTATACCGGGGCCGCGACGCAGGTCCGGCTGGAGCGGAATCCCTACTTTTGGCAGGTTGATACGGAGGGCAACCAGCTTCCCTATATCGACGCGCTTTCGGGAAGCGTCTCGCAGGACGTGGAAAGCCTGCTCCTGTCCATCATCGGCGGCAATATCGACTGGGCCCTCCGACACATCGACACGACGCAGAACCGCCCCGTGCTCTACGAGAACATGGAATCGGGCGGCTATCGCATGATCGCGGCGGACCCGCGCGGGGGCACGCAGATGACCCTCGACCTCAACCTGATGCATCCCGATGAGGGCCTGCGCGAACTGTTCAACGAGCGCGATTTCCGCGTGGCACTGTCGCTGGGGATCGACCGTCAGGCGATCATCGATACAGTCTTCCTGGGCGTGGGTACGCCGTGGCAGATCGGCGATTTCGAAGGCTCTGCGTTCTATAACGAGCGGCTTTCCACGCAATACACCGAGCACGATCCCGAGGAAGCCAATCGACTGCTCGACGAGTTGGGGCTCGAGCGGGGAGATGACGGCATTCGCCGGATGGACGATGGCCGCCCGGTGCGTTTCCAGGTGGACGTGATCCCGACATATGCACCCGACCATGTCGACCAGCTCGGCCTTATCGAGCAGCAATGGGAAGAGATCGGCGTGGACATGGAGGTCAATCCGGTCGAGCGCACCTTCTTCTTCGAACGGGCCAACAACGCGAACCAGCACGACGCGGCCGTCTGGCCATCGACCGGACCGCTTCTGACAGGAACGCCCGACCAGATCATTCCGATCAGCGACGGGAGCCGGTGGGGTATCCCGTGGTTCAAGTGGTATTCCACCAGTGGCGTCGAGGGTGAAGAGCCCCCGGCCTCGGTGAAAAAGCGTCTCGAACTTTACGACGAGGCCCGCGCCACGACCGATCCCGAGGTCCGCGCGGAACTTCTACAGCAGATCAACGAGATCGCGGCGGACGAGTTCGAGATCATCGGGATTGCGCAGGCGATGGTCAGCTACGGGATCGCCAATGAGGATCTGGTGAACGTTCCGGACACAATGCCCAACGACTGGATCTATCCCACGCCGGCGCCGACCCTGCTTCAGACTTGGTTCTATGACGACCGGAATTGAGATCTAGGCCACCTCGGTCGCGGGGCGTCCATGCGGACGCCCCGTACCTCCAATTCAGGATCGGATTCCCCCATGCTCCTCAGCTTCATCTTGCGCAGAATGCTCTGGGCCGTGCCGTTTCTATTCGCGGCCTCGCTCGTTACGTTCGCGCTGATCACATTGCCGCCGGGTGATTACATCACCACCTACGCCCAAACCCTGTCGCAGTCAGGGGATGCGGTGGATCAGGGCCGACTTGATGCACTGCGCGAACGCTATGCGCTCGATAAGCCCTTCCTCGTGCAGTATTTTGCGTGGATCGGCGGCATCCTTCAGGGAGATTTCGGTATCTCGTTTGAATGGCAACAGCCCGTGTCGACGCTGATCTGGGATCGTCTCGGTCTCTCTTTTGCCCTGGAGTTCTCGACGCTGTTCTTCTCCTGGGCCATCGCGCTGCCTATCGGCATCTATTCCGCCGTCCGCAAATATTCAGTCGGTGATTATGCGGCGTCGGTCATCGGATTCCTGGGGCTCGCGATCCCGAATTTTTTGTTCGCGCTCGTGCTGATGTATATCGCCGTTGTCCATTTCGGTAAGAACGTCTCGGGACTTTTCTCCCCCGAATACGTGGGAGCGCCGTGGTCATGGGCCAAGTTCGGCGATCTGCTCCAGCATCTGTGGATCCCCGTCATCATCCTCGGCACCAGCGTGACCGCCGGCCTGATCCGCATCATGCGTGCGAACCTGCTGGACGAGCTGCACAAGCCGTACGTCGTCACGGCACGCGCCAAGGGCATGTCCGAGTGGAGCCTGATCCTGAAATACCCCGTGCGGCTTGCGCTCAATCCGTTCGTGTCGACCATTGGTTGGGCCTTTCCGCAGCTCATCTCGGGTGCGGTCATCACGGCCTTCGTGCTATCTCTGCCGACCGCCGGACCGCTGATGCTTCAGGCCCTTCTGGCGCAGGACATGTACCTTGCCGGCGCCTTCATTCTTCTTCTGTGCTGTTTCTCGATCGTGGGCATGATGGTTTCGGACATCCTGCTGGCGCTCGTGGACCCGCGCATCCGGTTCAGGTGATCCGATGACAACCATTCCCGATCCCCGTATCGAAGAGATCGCCACGGACGCCGAGGCCTCGCAATGGCGACTGACGTGGCGCGCGTTCAAGCGACACCGTCTGGCTTTGGTAAGCCTCTGGATCATCGTCGCTATTTACCTGATCGCGCTGTTCGCGGAGGTCGTGGCGCCCTACGATCCGCACGCGACGAGCTCGACCGCGGTTTACCACCCGCCGCAAGCCGTCCACTTCATAGACCGCTCGGACGACGGCTTTGCGATCCGGCCCTGGGTCCAGAAGATGACCCTCGTTCGCGATCCGATGACCCTGAGCGCGACCTACGAGCCTGCCGAGGGTGAGAAGGTCTATCTGTCGATCTTCGGGAAGGGTGACGAGTACTCCCTTTGGGGTCTCTTCGACGGCGACCGTCACCTCGTTACCGGCGCCGATCCGGACGAGCGGTTTTACCTTTTCGGGACGGACAGGCTGGGGCGGGACATGCTCAGCCGGACGATTTACGGGGCGCGCATCTCGATGTCCGTCGGTCTACTCGGCGTCACGTTCAGCCTTATCATCGGGACCATCCTCGGCGGGTTCTCGGGCTATTACGGCGGACGGATCGACATGGTGGTACAGCGCCTCGTCGAACTCATCCTCGCCTTGCCGACGATCCCGATCTGGCTGGGCCTCAGCGCGGCGCTACCGCAGGACTGGTCGCCGCTGTCCCGCTATTTCGCCATTACCGTCATCCTCTCGCTCGTCGGGTGGACTGAGCTCGCGCGGGTCGTCAGGGGACGGTTTCTCGCGCTCCGGACCGAAGAATTCGTCACCGCCGCGCGGCTTGATGGAGGCAGTCAGTGGCGGGTCATCTTCCGGCACATGATGCCGTCGATGGCCAGCCACATCATCGCCTCGGTCACGCTGGCGATCCCGGCAATGATCGTCGCGGAGACGGCGCTCTCCTTCATTGGCCTTGGCCTGACGCCGCCGATCATCTCCTGGGGTGTCTTGCTGAAGGAGGCCCAGAACATCCGCTCGATCGCGCAGGCGCCCTGGCTGTTCATCCCTGGCGGGGCGGTCTGCGTGGCCATCCTCGCCTTGAACTTCCTCGGCGACGGTCTGCGCGACGCGGCCGATCCATATTCCAACGCGGAGCGTTGACCTATGACGAATACCGACACCCGTCCGCCGATCCTTCAGGTCGAAAACCTGACGGTGGAGTTTCCCACTCAACATGGGCTCTTTGAAGCCGTCTCCGACGTCAATCTCTCGCTGCACAAGGGGCGCACGCTTTGCGTCGTGGGCGAAAGCGGGTCCGGAAAAAGCGTCACCGCCCGTTCGATCCTGCAGATCGTCGACCGGCCGGGCCGGATCAAGGACGGGAAGATCATGCTCCGCCAGCATGTCCGCGGGCGCGATGAGCTGGTGGACATGGCCCGGCTGGATCCGAAGTCGAAGGAGATAAGGGCGATCCGCGGTCGCGACATCGCGATGATCTTTCAGGAGCCCATGAGCTCCCTGTCTCCCGTTCACCGCATCGGAGATCAGGTGGGAGAAGCCATTCGCCTGCACGAGAAGCTTTCGAAGAAGGACGCGCGGGACCGCGCTGTCGAGCTTCTGCGCCAGGTCGAGATCCCGAAGCCCGAGCAGGCGGTGGATCGCTATCCCTTCGAGTTCTCGGGCGGGATGCGGCAGCGGGCGATGATCGCCATGGCACTGTCCTGCGATCCCGCCGTGCTGATTGCAGACGAACCCACCACCGCGCTCGACGTCACGATCCAGGCGGAGATCCTCGCGCTCATCCGCTCGATTCAGGAGCGGAGCGAAATGGCGGTGATGTTCATCACTCATGACATGGGGGTCGTGGCTCAGATTGCCGACGAGATCGCCGTCATGCGCTTCGGCAAGGTGGTGGAGACCGGCGGCGTCCGGGAGCTTTTCGAGAAGCCGCAACATCCTTACACGCAAGGACTTCTCGATTCCGTGCGCCAGCTCGACCAGCCTTCGGCGCGGCGGCTCGACATGCGCGCAGCGAAACCTGTCGGTGCCCCGATCCTCAATGCGAAGGCCGTGCGCAAGGAGTTCTACATTCCGAAGGGCATCTTCGGGCGGAGCCATGATACGCTGGTTGCGGTGAACGACGCCGACCTCAATCTGCGCTCCGGTGAGAACCTCGGCATCGTCGGGGAAAGCGGATCGGGCAAGACGACCCTCGGCCGATGCCTGCAACGCGTCCTGACCGTCACGACAGGACAGATCGACTACACCTCCGCCGGCGGCGAAACGATCGATCTCGCGCCCTTGTCCGACGCGGATCTGAAAGAGCCGTGGCGACAGATTCGAACGGTCTTCCAGGATCCCTTCGCATCACTGAACCCGCGGATGACCGTGCAGCAGATCATCGCCGAGCCGCTCGTCACCAGGGCCGAGTTGTCCAGGCAGGAAATCCGCGATCGGGTGCGAGAGCTTCTCGAGGTGGTCGGACTGCCACCCTCGGCCGCCGGTCGCTACCCGCACGCGTTTTCCGGTGGACAGCGTCAGCGGATCTCGATCGCCCGAGCCATCGCGCCGAACCCCCGCGTCATCATTGCGGACGAGGCGACCTCGGCCCTGGATGTCAGCCTGCGCACGCAGATACTCGATCTGATGCTGGACCTGCAGGAGCGGCTTGACCTCAGTTTCATCCTCATCAGCCACGATATCGCGGTGATCCGATACTTCTGCGACCGGATTGCGGTCATGTATCGGGGGACCATCGTCGAGACCGGCGAGACAGAGGACGTCTGCACCAATCCGCAGCACGATTACACCCGCGCTTTGCTTTCTGCCGTCCCGGTCGCCGATCCTGCGCGCCGCGGCAGCACCGAGCGTCTGCGTTACCACGAACCGGCTTGAAGGCGAAGCACACGTGAAGATTACCAAGATCACCACCCATCTGATGCAGGTCGGGCCGCGTCCCAAGCCCACTCCCGGAGCAGAGGCCCCCACGAAGGAGAGCTTTCGCGGCTCACGCAACTGGCTCTTCGTCAAGGTCCACACGGATGAGGGGCTCTACGGTGTCGGCGAATGCTCTGGCTGGCCGCGCGCCATCGCGGCTGCGCTGCTCGATCTCGAACAGGTCATCGTCGGGCAGGACCCGGCCCATATCGACCGGCTCTGGGCCAAGATGCACACCGCAATCATGGGGCACGGACTGACCGGAACGGTGGGCAGCGGGGCCATGACCGGGATCGAGATGGCCCTTTGGGACATCAAGGGCAAGGCGCTGGGGCAGCCTGTCTGGAACCTGCTCGGCGGACGTTTCCGCGATCGCATCCCGGTTTACGGGCACGCACGGACAACCGAGGCGGCCGATCGGCTGATGCAGCGCGGCTACCGGGCGCTCAAGGTGGGCGTCATCACCCTCGAGGATGTCGATCTCGTGTTGCGGCTGCGCGAGCATGTCGGCCAGGATGTCGACGTGATGATCGACGCCCACGGCCCGCCGTGGTGGACGGCGGCCGACGCGATTGCGCTCGGCCGCGCCCTGGAGCCGGCGAACCTGCTTTTCTTCGAGGACCCGGTCGCGCCTGAAAACCTCGACGCCCTTGCCCGGGTGCGCGACGCGGTCGACATCCCTCTCGCGGCGGGGGAACGTGTCAGCACGATCTGGGGCATTCGCCCTTACATCGAGCGCGGACTTGTCGACGTGATCCAGCCCGATACCGGACGCGCAGGTGGTATCACACAGATGCGCAAAATGGCTGCCATGGCCGAGGCTCATTACATCACGATGGCGCCGCATTCCGGCTCACTCGGGCCCGTCGCGGAGTACGCTGCCCTGCACGTCATGGCGACGATCCCGAACGCGCTGATGCTCGAAAGGGTGGAGTTCGACTGGGAGGGGCGGGGCGATGTCATCACCCCGGCGCCGGTCGTGGAAGACGGTCATATCAGGGTGCCCGATACGCCCGGTCTCGGGGTCGACATCGTCGAGGACGAGATCGCCCGGTATCCCGCTTCATTGAACGTCATCCTCGATCCCGGCGAGAAGCATTACCAACCGGGTACGGCAGACGGGTATCCCTATTTCCAGACCCGGTACCGTCGGTCCCGCCTGCTGTCGCCTGCACCCGACAAGAACGCGGAGTAGTGGAGCGATCCGCATGATTTCCGATCTCGAGGTGTTCTCACACACTCCATCCCGGGTCGGCGAAAGCCCCGTCTGGGATGCCGACAGGATGCGCCTCTTGTGGGCCGATATCCCGACCGGACAGATCCGTGCCAAGGGCGTCGACGGCGGGGAAGAGACGGTCTGGCAACTGCCCGAACCTGTCGGCTCCTTCGGCCTGACCAGCGACGGGCGCCTCGTCGTCGGCCTCGCCTCCGGTGTCGCACTCTTCGATACCGCAACCGGTCGTCTCGACCGCCTCGCCGAGCCTGAACCCGAACAGGCCGAGCATCTCCCATCGAACCGTCTCAATGACGGTAAGGTGGGCCCCGACGGTGCATTCTGGATCGGTAGCATGCACAAGGTCGGATCAGGTGGTGCGGCGCTCTGGCGAGTGACGGCCGATGGACGGGCGGAGAAGAAGGTGTCCGGCCTCACCACGTCGAACGGTCTCGCCTTCAGCGCTGATGGCCGTACCATGTTCCACGCGGATTCGGGTCAGTGCTGGCTCGACCGCTGGGAGTTCGACCCCGCGACCGGGCACATCGGAAAACGGACAAGGATTGCCGAGCCCGATGACAGTGTCGGCCGGTCCGACGGAGCCGCGGCGGACGTCAACGGTAGATACTGGAGCGCCGGCGTCAGGGCGGGTCGCCTCAATCTCTTCGAGGCGGACGGCAAACTCGTCGGAAGTGCCGACGTGCCGGTGCGGCGCCCGACCATGCCATGTTTCGGCGGGCACGACATGAAGACGCTGTTCTTCACCAGCATCCGTCGCCCCGGTGACGCCGGTCCCGACTGCGGCAAGGTCTTTCGCTGCCGTACGGACGTCGCCGGCGTGCCCGTTTCCCGGTTTCGCGTTTAAGAGCCGCAATCGCCGCTTCGCGATCCGTGGGCTCTCGAAGGGTCAGCTGCCGGCAAGCTCGCGGCCCAGCAAATCCGACGCCTGCATCACCGCATCTCCCACCGCGGACAGCCGCGCGTTCGTGAGGCGCAATGACAGACCGGACACCGAGACGGCGCCTGTTGCTTCACCATTCGATGCGCTGACGACAGCTGCTATGCAGCGCAGCCCGGGGGCATGCTCCTCATCGTCCAGCGCCCATCCGCGGGCCCGAATTTCCGTCAGATCCCTCAGCAGCCCGGCCAGATCTCGGTGACTTTTCGAGGTCATCGGTGGCAAGCCGTGCCGATCGACATGGGCGCGAACCGCGTCCTCGGGCCAGGTGGCCAGGATGGCCTTGCCCATGCCGGAGGCGGAGGCTGGGACACCGGCCCCACCCGGAGCGGCAATGGCCCGCATTATCTCGCGACTCTCCACCTGGCCGATTGTCACGAGGCGTCCGTCCTGAAGGAGACCGACATTCGCCGTCTCGCGTGTCCGGTCGCGCAGGCGTCGCAGGTGGGGCAGCGCAGATCCGGCAAGCGCGTGCCGGCGATCGAAGGCGAGACCGGTCGAGAACGCCTCATGCCCGACATGCCACAGACGCGTGGTGCCGTCGAACAGCGCAAATCCTTCGCTTTCGAGAGTGGTCAGCAGGCGGTGGGTCGTCGAAACCGGCAGCCGGCTGGTCCGCGCCAGGTCGGACACGCTCGCACCCTCGCGGGTGCGTCCAAGCAGGCGCAGCAGGGTGAGCGCGCGCGCGACCGACTGAACGCTGCCTTCCGCCATGGAGACCACCACCTTTCCACATGATGGAAAGCACCGAATGAATCCATGCGCAAGCGGGGCCTTCATGCAACCTGCATCCCAAGCTGAAGGAGGATCCCGCATGACCCGCGTCGAACGCCATGGCCTCGATGTCGCCGCACCGCTTGCAACACTGATCGAGGAAGAGCTGCTGACGGGAGTGACGCCCGATGCCTTCTGGTCCGGCTACGCCGCGCTGTTGCAGGATCTGGCGCCCGAGAACCGCCGGCTGCTGCAAGTGCGTGAGGACCTCCAGGCGAAAATCGACGCCTGGCATGCCGAAACTGGTCCGAGCTTCGACGCGGCAACCTATCGCGCTTTCCTGTCCGAGATCGGCTATCTCGACCCCGAGCCTGGCCCCTTCGCGATCACCACCGGACCCGTCGATCCTGAAATCGCCGCCGTCGCCGGCCCGCAGCTCGTCGTGCCGGTGACCAATGCCCGCTTTGCTCTCAACGCGGCGAACGCGCGCTGGGGCAGCCTCTACGACGCATACTACGGGACCGACGCTGTCGCGGGGCAACCGGCTGGAAAGGGATACGATGCGGCGCGCGGGGCGGACGTGATCGCGCTGGCGAAGGCGCATCTGGATATCGCCCTGCCGCTCGTCGATGCCACCTGGGCGGAGGTCTGCGCACTGGAGGTCGAGGGCGGAGCACTGCGGCTGAAGACGGCAGATGACAACGTCCGGCTGTCCGATCCGGCGCAGTTTGCCGGCTACCTGCGAGAGGCGGACGGTCCGCTCAGGCTGCTGTTTCGCAGCAACGGGCTGCTGATCGAAGTCCTCGTGGACCCGGCGACGGAGGTGGGACAGAATGATCCCGCCGGCATCTCGGATGTGCGGCTGGAATCGGCGCTCACCGCGATCATGGATTGCGAAGACAGCGTTGCAACGGTCGATGCCGAGGACAAGTGCGTCGCTTACCGCAACTGGCTCGGTCTGATGCGGGGCGATCTGGAAGAGACCTTCGAGAAAGGCGGTGAGACCGTCACACGCCGGATGAACCCGGACGTGAGCTATCTGACGCCCGAGGGCGACGAGATCGTGGTGAAGGGCCGTGCGCTGATGCTGGTGCGCAACGTGGGCCACCTGATGACGACGGACGCGGTTCTCCTGGACGGGGAAGAGACGCCGGAAGGAATGCTCGACGCCGTCGTCACCGTCGCCTGCGCGATGCATGACATCGCCAGGAACCAGGGCCCCCGCAACTCCTCCACCGGTAGCGTCTACGTGGTGAAGCCCAAGATGCACGGGCCGCAGGAGGTCGCGTTTGCAGACACGCTTTATGCGCGTGTCGAGGACTTGCTCGGCCTCCCGCGCAACACGGTGAAGCTGGGTCTCATGGACGAGGAGCGTCGCACCTCGGCCAACCTCCTTGCTTGCATGGAAAAAGTGAAGGACCGACTGGTCTTCATCAACACGGGCTTCCTGGACAGGACCGGCGACGAGATCCATACGTCGATGCAGGCCGGGCCCGTCATTCCGAAAGGCGAAATGAAGGACAGCGCCTGGCTGAAGGCCTATGAGGACGGCAACGTCGATGCCGGACTCGCGGCCGGACTTCCGGGGCACGGGCAGATCGGCAAGGGCATGTGGGCCAAGCCCGACGAGATGGCGGAGATGCTGCAGGCCAAGATAGGCCACCCCCGCTCCGGCGCGACAACGGCCTGGGTGCCATCACCCACGGCGGCCACGCTTCACGCTACGCACTATCACATGGTCGACGTGTTTGCGGGGCACCAGGATCTGAAGGCGCGCGAGGTTGCGTCGAAGTCCGCTCTGCTCGACCCTCCGCTCCTGAAGGGCCGCAACCTTGACCCGGCCGAGGTGCGTCGGGCGCTGGAAGAGTGTTCGCAGTCGATCCTGGGCTACGTCGTTCGGTGGGTTGATCAGGGAGTCGGCTGTTCGAAGGTGCCGGACATCACCGACACCGCGCTGATGGAGGATCGGGCGACCCTGCGCATCTCCTCCCAACTTCTGGCGAACTGGTTGATGCACGGGCTGGTAACACGGGACGAGGTCGAGGACGCGCTGCGACGGATGGCCGTGAAGGTCGATGCGCAAAACGAAGGCGACACGTCGTACCGCCCGATGGCGCCGGGTTACGATGGCCCCGCCTTTCGTGCGGCCCGGGCGCTGGTTCTGGAAGGGGCGCAGCAGCCGTCCGGCTATACCGAGCCGCTGCTCCATAAATACCGACGCGAAGTGAAGGAGACCGCGTAATGCTGACGATCAAGAGACTGGATGCCGGCGAGGCGCGGGTCCTCATCGAGGGCGCCGCCGCCAAGGCACGCGAGATCGGCGTGCCGATGTGCATCGCGATCACCGACGAGGGCGGTAACCTGGTAGCGTTCGAGCGTATGGACGGGGGCAAGGTCACCTCGATCACCATCGCCATCGACAAGAGCTATACCGCCAGCGCGGCGAAAAAGGCGACGCACGAATATGGTGAGATCAGCCAGCCCGGAACGCCGGCCTGGGGCATCTCCAGCGCCATCGGCGGGCGCCTGATGGTGGTCGGCGGTGGCCTTCCCGTCGTCGTTGATGGGGAGGTCGTTGGCGGAATTGGCGTCTCCTCGGGCACCCCGGCTCAGGACCGGGAGGTGGCGCAGGCCGGACTGGACGCGCTCGCAACCTGAGGTCGACATCGGCTCGAAAGGGGATCGAGCATTTCGCGATCGCCCGGTCTCGATAAAAAAAAGGCCGGGCGAGGCGCGGTTCCCGAAGTACAAGCGATATGCGCAACAGGAGATAGCGATGCAGATGCCACCGCCGAGTGCTGGAATCCTCTCCCGCAAATCCGCCGTCGTTGCTCGCCTGCGGGACGTACTGGGCGATCGCGGCGTGATCGAAAGGCCGGCGGAACTGCTGGCCTATGAATGCGACGCGCTCTCGGCTTATCGCTGCACACCGCTCGCCGTCGTGTTGCCGTCATCGACGGACGAGGTCGCGGCGGCCCTGCGCGTCTGCAGCGAAGAGCGCGTGCCGGTCGTGCCGCGCGGTGCGGGGACATCGTTGACCGGCGGCTCCATGCCAACGGCCGACGCGGTGATTCTGGGCGTGTCGCGGCTGACACAGGTGCTCGAGATCTCGACGGGCGACCGGCTCGTGCGGGTCCAGACCGGGCGAACCAATCTGTCCGTCACGGGGGCGGTGGAGGCGCACGGGTTCTTCTATGCGCCTGACCCCTCCAGCCAACTGGCCTGCGCCATCTCCGGCAACATCGCGATGAACTCGGGCGGCGCGCATTGCCTGAAATACGGGGTGACGACCAACAACCTGCTGGGTGTGCGGATGGTGCTGATGGATGGGACCATTCTCGATCTGGATGCGACGGCGGAGACCGGGGCACTGGACCTGCTGTCCGTTGTCTGCGGGTCGGAAGGGCAACTCGGGATTGTGACAGAGGCGACCCTGCGCATTCTGCCAAAGCCCGAGGGGGCGCGGCCGGTGCTGATCGGCTTCGACAGCGCCGAAGTGGCCGGGGCCTGCGTCGCCGGGATCATCAAGGCCGGTGTGCTGCCCGTCGCGATCGAATTCATGGACGCTCCCTGCATCCGAGCCTGTGAAGCGCATGCCAAGGCGGGCTATCCCGACTGCGCCGCGCTGCTGATCGTCGAGGTCGAGGGTGCTCCGGCGGAGATCGACCACCAGATCGGACTGATCCGCGACATCGCGGCCAGCCACGATCCGGTGGAGTTCCGGGAGGCCGGCAACGCCGATGAGGCCGCACGCATCTGGCTCGGGCGCAAGTCCGCCTTCGGTGCGATGGGCCAGCTCGGCGATTACATCTGCCTCGACGGAACGATTCCCGTGACAGAGCTGCCGCGCGTGCTGAACCGGATTGGCGAGCTGACCGAGGAATACGGTCTCGGCTGTGCCAATGTCTTTCATGCCGGCGATGGCAACATGCATCCCCTGATACTCTATGACGCCAACGCGCCCGGCGATCTCGAGAAGGCCGAGGCAATGGGGGCGGAGATCCTGCGCCACTGCGTCGAAGTCGGCGGCTGTCTGACCGGCGAGCATGGCGTCGGTGTCGAAAAGCGCGACCTGATGGAGGCTCAGTTCAACCCTGCCGATCTGGAGGCGCAGATGCAGGTGAAGGATGTCTTCGACCCGAACTGGCTGCTGAACCCGGCCAAGGTCTTTCCGCTGGAGCTGTCAGAGGCACGGCGCGGGCAGGGGGCCGAGGTGGCGTGAGAATGGCGGACACGTCCATCATACCCGCTGACGAGGCCCAGTTGGCCGAGGCCATTCGGGCGGCCGACGGTCCCTTGTCGCTGACGGGTGGCGGCACGCGCGGCATGGCTCCCGAAGGGCGGATCCTGTCGCTGGAGGGGCTGACGGGCATCGTCGACTATGTCCCCGCGGCGCTGACGCTCATCGCCAAGGCGGGGACGCCGTTGGCCGAGGTGAATGCTGCTCTTGCGCAGGAGCGGCAGCGGCTGGCCTTCGAACCGCCCGACTGGCGCGCGGCGCTGGAGACCACTGGCGATCCCACGATCGGTGGCATCGTTGCGGCCAACCTCTCCGGCCCGCGGGCCGTCACGGCGGCGACCCCGCGTGATCACCTGCTGGGGCTCCGCTTCGTCGACGGCGGCGGGACTGTCGTCAAGTCGGGGGGGCGGGTGATGAAGAATGTCACCGGGCTCGACCTTGCCCGATTGGTCTGCGGCTCGCGGGGGCGGCTCGGAGCGATTACCGAGGTGGCGCTGAAGGTCCTGCCCATGCCCGAGGCAACGGCGACGCTGGCTGCGCATGGCCTTGATGCGCAGCAGGCCGTTACGGCCATGTCCGCCGCGCTTGCGACGCCATGGGAAGTGACCGGCGCTGCGCGCACACCCGATGGCACGACGTACCTGCGGATCGAAGGGTTCGCCGAGTCGGTCGCCTACCGGCAGGAGCGACTATTGGCGCATCTGGGAAAGGGCTGGGAGATATCCGAAAGCGATCCCTGGCCGGGTATCCGGGACATCAGGGGCCTGGGGCAGGGGGAGTTGTGGCTGCTTCGTTGCCGGCCGTCGGACGCGGCGGGGCTCGTGGTGCGCGCCGGGGCGGAGCGGAGCCTGATGGATCTGGGCGGTGCGCGACTTGTTCTTGCCGTGGCGCCGGGCACGGACCTGCGGGCGAGCCTGCCGGGCGTGCCGGCGGTTCGGGTTGGCCGGCCCGACGCGGCCCCCGAAAGCCCGGGCGTCGCGAGGCTGTCGGCTGGTTTGAAGGCGCGTTTCGACCCGCGCGGATTGTTCGGAGATCATTAGATGCAGACCGCCTTCACCCCCGCGCAGTTGCGTGACCCGGCTACGGCCGAGGCCAACTCGATCCTGCGGGCCTGCGTGCATTGCGGCTTGTGCACCGCGACCTGCCCCTCCTACCAGGTGCTGGGGGACGAGCTGGATTCGCCGCGGGGGCGCATCTACCTGATCAAGGACATGCTCGAGAATGACCGCGATCCCGATCCGGAGACGGTCACCCATCTCGACCGCTGCCTGGGCTGTCTTGCCTGTACGACGACCTGTCCTTCTGGCGTCGACTACATGCACCTGCTGGAGCATGCCCGCGACCATGTCGAGAGCCGCCACCGCCGGCCCTGGCGGGATCGCGCGCTGCGGGCGCTGCTGGCTGGAGTGCTCCCCCATCCGCGCCGCTTCCGGCTGGCACTGAGGGCAGCGAAGATCGGTCAGCCGTTTCGGCGGTTGCTGCCGGACAGGCGCCTCAGGGCCATGATGGACATGGTGCCCGCGCGGACCGCTGCGTCGGCGCGGCACGACGAGCCGGGGCTCCACCCGGCGCTGGGCGAGTCGCGCCGGCGTGTGGCGCTGATGACAGGATGCGCGCAGAAGGTGCTGGACGCGGACATCAACGCGGCCACCATCCGGCTGTTGACGCGGCTGGGGTGCGACGTGGTCATTCCCGAGGACACCGGCTGCTGCGGAGCCCTGGTCCAGCACATGGGCCGGACCCAGCAGGCGAAGAACAGCGCTGCGCAGATGATCCGGGCGGTGACGGCAGCGGGCGAACTCGATGCCTTCGTCGTCAACACGTCAGGCTGCGGCACCAGCATCAAGGACTGGGGTCATCTGTTCCGGGGCGACCCGCTCGAGGTGCAAGCGGCCGACGTCGCGGCCAAGGCGCGCGACGTGTCGGAGCTGCTCGAAGAGTTGATGCAAGAGGCCGAGGTCACGTCTGTCGACCCCGCCAGGACTGGTGTCGCCGGAACCGACGCCTCGCCTGCGGACCGGCCTTGGGGTCGGGTGGAGAGTGGCCCGCACAAGGGCCTGCGGGTCGCGTACCACGCCGCGTGTTCGCTTCAGCATGGCCAGCGCGTGAAGACCGCGCCCAAGGCTCTTCTCGCGGCGGCAGGTTTCGAGGTGATGGAGCCGGCCGACAGTCACCTGTGTTGCGGCTCGGCCGGCACCTATAACCTGATGCAGCCCGAGATCAGTGCGGCGCTGCGCGAACGGAAGGTGGGCACCATCGAGGCGCTGACACCGGACGTGATAGCCACCGGGAATATCGGCTGCATGATGCAGATCGGCGGCGCCACCGGTGTGCCCGTCGTGCATACGGTGGAGTTGCTGGACTGGGCGACTGGCGGACCGCGACCGTCCAAACTCGTTTGAAGCTGCCGCGGTCGATGCAGCGAAGGACGGTCCGCGATCGCCAGAACGTCCGGCGAGGCGGCGCAAGACCAGCCACGACAGCCAGCGAGATCAAGTCGGGGCGGCGATGCGCTGTCAGTCGAGATGGCCCGATTGGCTCCGGAGGCAGGAGTTGCAACGGGTCTCTCAAGCAGAAGAAGCCCCGTGACGGTCCGCAGCTACAGGGAGGGCTAGGCCTTCACCCTTGCCTCACATCGAGCCAGACCCCTCGAACATCCGACGCCGCGCGTTGCAGATGTGGGTTCGCATGTTCTCACTGGCCTTGTCCGGATCCCGCTTCCAAAGTGCGTCGAGGATTGCAAAATGCTCGTCCTGGACGAGACGGGTGCGCTCCCTGGGCCTGCGCAGGGAGAGGCTGCGCGTGACGTTCATACCGGCGAGAATGTGGGTGCGGAGCTGAAGCTGAACCGTTCGATGATAGGCATTGTGCGTGGCGTCGGCGATCGCCTGGTGGAAGGCGCAGTCCTCCTCCGTGCCAATCTCGCCCTCGGTCACGCAACGGTCGAGAGCCGCGGCACACGCTTCGATCCGCTCGCGATCCTCGTCGTCCCAGCGACGTGCCGCAAGCGCCGTAGCGATAGGTTCAATTCCCTCGCGAAACTCGAAGCAACGCTGCAGGTCGCCGAGCGAGTCGATCGGGGCGAGGGCGAAGATCGAGGGGTCCGGCCTCTGCTTGACGTAAGATCCCGATCCCTGCCGCGAAACGATGACGCCATCTTCGCGGAGTTGCGCCAGGGCCTCACGCACGACCGGTCTTGATGCGCCGAACTTCTCACAGAGAGTCAACTCCGCCGGCAACCGGGAATTCTGCTGAAAGTCCCCGCGCGCAATCATCTCCAGGATGCGTTCATAAACGGCAGTGCTGAGGCGAGGGGACTGGCCAGTGGTCGAGGATGCGCTGGCGAGAGGGCTGTCTGCCAAGTGAGTTGCTTCCTTGGTTCTGTGCACTCTACCGCCCCTGCGGTCGAACGCTACCGGTACCCGGAATCTTCAGCAAGGCCAGCCGATATGTCAATAGCTGTACCGCCTTCGGCCATGGATCGCAACCTTGCGTGACGCGTCGTCCGCACCAACAGCCCTTCGCGGAGCTCACCGGACATCTGCAGCACTTGACGTCATTTCGGTATTGGTAAAGATTGGTAAAATGGCAGCCGGCAGCGATGCTGCGGGATCTGAAATGACGAAGTGGAAAAGTAGCGCGATGCTGGTCTCGTCCAGGCTGTTTTCGCCGCGCCATCAGGCCCCTGGCGGTCCGCACGGGTTTGGTTTGATCCAAACGAATGGGGCGAAGGCGATCGTGGCAGCCATGGTAACAGCTTGAAAGATACTGCAGCGCGACGTTTGCGGAGTAGGTGAAGCGGTGTCTTTCGGTTGCCGACCCGACCGCCATTTCGGTGCGCCTGCCTGTACAAATGAATAACCGGAGAAATTTCATGGCCCTGACGCCCGAGACCAGAGAGAAGCTGAAGACCGTCTCTACTCCCACTCTCATGACCGCCCTTTACAAGCGTGGCCTGCGGAACCAGTTCATCCAGGATGTGCGCCGTATAAACCCGGCGAGCGGGACCATGGTGGGCGAGGCATTTACTCTGCGTTACATGCCGGCACGCGAAGACCTGAATACCCTGTCGGTCTTTCGCGACCGGTCGCATCCTCAGCGCCGTGCCGTTGAAGATTGCCCGGAAGGTGCCGTCCTCGTCATGGATAGCCGCAAGGATCCGCGCGCAGCTTCGGCCGGGTCGATCCTGGTCAGCCGATTGATGGTTCGCGGCGTGGCGGGTGTCGTCACCGATGGCGGCTTCCGCGACACGCCCGTGATCGAGACGCTGGACATCCCGGCCTATCATAACCGGGCGTCGGCGCCGACGAACCTGACGCTGCATCAGGCGATCGACATCAACGTGCCGATCGGCTGCGGCGATGCTCCCGTCTTCCCGGGAGACGTGATCGTCGGAGACGGAGAAGGCGTTGTCGTTGTCCCTGCCGATCTGGCGGACGAGATTGCGGACGAGGCGGTCGAAATGACGGCCTACGAGGATTTCGTCGCGGAAATGGTCCTGCAGGGCCGATCGATCATGGGGCTGTATCCGGCGACGGACGATCAGACACATGTGGACTTCGAGCAGTGGCGGAACGCGAACAAACGGTAAGCCCCACCTCGATCAGAATGGAGAAAAGAACGATGGCATCCAGCGAAAACCCAAAGCTTGCCTTCCTTGGCCTCGGGGTGATGGGCGCGCCGATGGCGGGGCATCTCGCCAAAGGCGGCGCGGACGTGAAAGTCTACAATCGTACCGGCTCGAAGGCCGACGCCTGGGTCAAGGACCATGGCGGCGAGAGTGCTGCGACCCCGCGCGAGGCTGCGGAAGGAGCCGATGTCGTGCTTGCCTGCGTCGGCAACGACAACGACCTCTTCAGTCTCTGCACGGGCCCCGACGGCGCGTTTGCCGGCATGAAAGAAGGCAGCCTCTTTGTCGATCACACGACAGTCAGTGCGCGGGTAACGCGGGATCTCGCGGCGCGCGCGAAGGAGGCGGGCATCGGATACGTCGATGCGCCGGTTTCAGGCGGGCAGGCGGGAGCCGAGAACGGACAGCTGTCGGTCATGTGCGGCGGAACCCCGGAAGATTACGCACGCGCTGAAAGTGTCGCGGCGCCTTACTCGAAGATCTGCCGCCGCCTGGGCGATGTCGGGGCCGGTCAGCTCGCCAAGATGTCGAACCAGATCGCGATCGCGGGTCTGGTACAGGGATTGTCCGAGGCGATCGCCTTCGCGGAACGGGCAGGGCTGGATGGCGAAGCGCTGGTCGAAGTCATCTCGCAGGGCGCTGCGGGATCCTGGCAGATGGTGAATAGGCACAAGACCATGCTCGCCGACGAATTCGATCACGGGTTTGCCGTCGACTGGATGCGCAAAGACCTGGCCATTTGTCTCGATGCCGCACGTGAACTGGATGCCTCACTCCCGGTTACCGCGCTCGTCGATCAATTCTATTCCGACGTTCAGGCAATGGACGGTGGTCGCTGGGATACATCGAGCCTCGTAAAGCGGCTACGGCGATAAGTCGGGCCATTCGGACCGGCGGCGCCTAGTGTTGGCGCCGCTGGCCGCGTGGCGCCGGAGTTCATTCTTTCGTTTCGACAATGGCGTAACTGCGCTTAGTTTCCGCTGTCGCGACGACCTGCCCGTCGAGCCGTCGGGGTGGACCTGCCACCTCGTGCTGCAGGCCCGACCGATAAGCTCATCGCGCAAGGTTTGTCTGGCCTCCTTGAAGGTCCGGCGGATGCCGGAAGCCCCAAGATCGAGATGCTGACGCCTTCGCGCTGATCCTGCCCCGAAAAACTGGACCGGAGGGCCACCGCCGCGCACGGCGTGAGGAGGGGCAGCGAATTTGGTCTTTCGCCGTAAGACGTGGGGGAGGGAGCGAACCGAGAGGGATCCGGTGCCTCGTTCATGATCGCGTGCGCCGGCGGCTGCGATTTTGCGCGAGGCCCCTTTCGGGGTGGGGCAGCCCGGATCCTCCGGACTGCCGCAAACTCATTAGTCTTCAATCGCCACATCGGCGATGAGGATTTCAAGCCCGGTAAGCGGGTTGGGCGTGTAGTCGACGTTTTCGCCCAGCATCATCAGGCGGACCTGTTCAGCGATGCCGAACAGCGTCGTCTCGTCGAGATACAGGATCTTCGCCGCTTCCTGGAAAAGCCGGGCGCGCTCCTCGTCCTGCGCCACGTCGGCCTCGGACACCAACCGATCGATCTCGGTATTGCAGGTCGAGGTGAGACGACCTTCACAGGTGATGTACTTGGGGAAGCTGAAGGACGCGTCCCCCGACGTGTTGTCGTGCGAGATCATCATCATTGTCGCCGGCTCGTCTTCAGGGTGCGGCGCTCGCAGGTACTCCAGCCACGCGGTGTTTTCCAGGCTCAGTATCTTCGGGTTCAGTCCGGCCTCTTCCAGCATCTGGGCAATCGCCTGCACCACCTCCGCCAGGGCGCATTCGCGAGCTGCTGAAACAGGTCAATCTTCCCGCGCAATTTGCGGATCACTATCCCAATCAACTGTCAGGTGGGCAACGTCAGAGGGTCGCAATCGCTCGGGCCCTGGCGCTTGAGCCTGAGGTTCTGATCCTGGACGAGCCGGTATCGGCTCTGGACGTTTCGGTTCAGGCGCAGGTGATAAAGGTGCTGATGTCACTGCAGGAACGTCTGGGATTGGCGTATATATTCATCTCGCACGACCTTGCCCTTGTCCGCCTCGTCGCAACGAGGGTTGCGGTCATGAACAAGGGCAGGGTGGTGGAGTACGCCCCGTCCGAGCAGCTATTCGCGAACCCTCGGGACGAATATACGCGGACCCTTCTGGACGCCTCGCCGGCGATCGAAGAAGGGCAGATATATTCGTAGCAGCGGGTCGCCATCAGCGCTTGCGTATTACGCCGTCGTGGTCTGCGGCGGCGAAACGCCCCCCCTGGAAGTGCTGTGACACAGGGCCCTCCGTGTCCTCAAGCAGCGCCTCCGGTGCCGCGAAATCGGCAATCAGGTCCTGGGGGACATATCCTAACTTC
Organism: Tropicimonas omnivorans; assembly: GCF_031846565.1. Lineage (NCBI taxonomy): Bacteria > Pseudomonadati > Pseudomonadota > Alphaproteobacteria > Rhodobacterales > Roseobacteraceae > Tropicimonas > Tropicimonas omnivorans. The sequence goes on from NZ_JAVRHL010000003.1 coordinate 24,722, forward strand.
TCGGCTTCGGAGTTGTCCCACCAGCTTCCTCCTCCCTTGGAAACTCCATAGACCGTGCTCGCTGTCACATCCGGATGTGTGAGACCGATCAGCACAAGCTGTGCCAGGTCCCGCGGGCTGATCCAGACTTCAAGAGACCTGGGCAGCATTGGCCGGACGCTGCAATTCCCGATCCGGATTATCATGCTGCGCAGCCCGTATTTGTCGAAATAGAGCCCCGCCGTCAGCTCGCTCCAGCATTTTGAAAGACCGTACAATCCATCCGGTCGCATGGCTTCGGACGTGCCGACGATCGTCGTGCGGGGATAAAGGCCGACTGCGTGGTTACTGGAGCCGAGCACGATGCGATCCAGCCCTGTCTCCCGGGCGGCCTCGTAGACATTGGTCGTGCCCGCGACGTTTATTTTGAGGATCTCGTCCAGCGAGGCCTCCTTCGGGATTCCTGCAAGATGTACAAGGCCATCCAGTCCCTCGAAGGCTGAGAGTAGATCCTCCGGGTTCAGCATGTCCGTCTCGCGGAAGTCTTCGTTCTCCGCGAGATCGGGGGGACAAGCCAGATCCAGCACCCTGATCGAGCCGACTTGCTTGCCCAGCTCTCTCCGAAGCCCCGTCCCGACACGGCCGGCACCACCCAGAACCCCGACCACGCTGCTCTTGACGTCCCGCATGTAACTTCCTGCTTTCCCCAAGGATGATCATTCTACCAATTGTCGGGGAGCGCCAGCTTGTCAATAATTGTAAGGTGGAATACCGGGGGGCGCTGCAGGTCAGGTCGTGGACCTGCGTCTGCGCGGACAGACCGGGGTCCGGACGGAAGCAACGTGACTGAAACGCACGCGGAGCGCGTTTTTAGGAGAGTTCATGGGCCAATTTCGTTCCAACGGTCAGACCGGTGGCCGCTTGCGACTGGATCGGGGCGGTATCATGATCGAAGTTCTCGAATATGGCGCGCGGCTGTCGCGGTGCCTCGTGCCGGATGCCACGGGACATCGCGCCGACATAGTGCCCGGCTTCGATACGGCCGAGGCATACGCCGAGCGAGGAGGCGTCACCGGCTCGATCGTCGGCCGTTACGGCAATCGGATCGAGGGGGGCAGGATCGCAATCGGCGATCGGGTTTTCGAATTATCGCGCAACGACGGCGTGCACACGATGCATGGCGGTGCCCAGAATTTCTCGAGCCGGATCTGGCGTGGGGAATACGTGGACGATGATACCATTCGCCTTCGCCTGACGAGCCCGGAGGGCGATCAAGGCTGGCCGGGCCACGTCGAGGCGCAAGTCGAGTACCGGCTCGGTTCCAACCAGACGCTTGCCATCGATATGTCCGCCACCTCGGACACCGACACCTACTTGAACATGCTGTTTCACGGGTACTGGAACCTCGCGGGGCAGGGGACGGGACCGGTTCTGGCGCATTGGCTGAAACTCGCTGCCGACCATTACCTGCCGAAGGGCGGGCCAGGTGTGCCGACGGGAGAGATCCTGTCTGTCGCGGACACCGCGTTCGACTTCAGACGGGGCAAGCGTCTCGGGCAGGATATCGCACGAGTGGGGAGGGGGTACGGCCACGCCTTCTGTCTTTCGAATTACCGCCCCGGCAGGGTTGCGCCAGCCCTCGTACTGGCATGCCCGAGCAGCGGACGCGCGCTCACGCTGCGTACGGATCAGCCGAGTGTCCAAGTCTATACTGCCAACCTCTGGTCAGCTATCGAGGGTAAAGGCGGAGCGGTGTATGACGCTCACAGCGCGGTGGCGCTGGAAACGCAAGCCTACCCGAACGCCCCGAATACACCCACCTTCAATCCGCGCCCGCTCCGCGCGGGTGAAACCTACACCAACAGGATGAGGTTTGCGTTCCACAACGTTGCGAGAAGGGATCGAGGCGCTGCGCTCTTCTCCTGATGTGGACGAGACGCGGACGCCTCCTATGCAACAACGTCGTGCGAGACCAGTTTTCTGCCGCCCACGCGCGGTCCTGGCGCCCGTCGCCTCAGTTACGGCGATCCAGGAGGGGAGCGACGAGTTCTGCGATGAGGGACGATCCCCGCTGTGACGGATGGGTCCGGTCGTCGTCGAAGAGCGAGAGGTCGTCGGAGCTGAACACATCGTCCATATCTGCCAGATCGACCCCCGCATCGGCGTCGGCCATGCGCCGGACGCGGGCTTCGAGCACCTGGTAGGGCGCTTCGCAGACAGTGCCTGCGTAGAGGGGCGTCGTGTAATAATCCGTCCACACGACGCGCGATCCGCGACGGCGCAGATCGGCGACAAGCGCGGGAATGGCCCCTTGCATCCCGTCTTCCGAAATGAGCCGGTCCAGCACCGGGCCGCAATCTGAACAGTCGCAGGTGCTGCGCAGGTCGTTGGCGCCTCCATCGAGCACGATCCACTCGGCCGTCACGCCATCCAGTTGGGAGGGAATGTTGAAGGGTCCGAAGCCCCCGAGCATCCGGGCGCCGGGCATCGAGACGTCGCCCACCGGCTCTCCGAGCCTGGCATTCAGGGTATCCGCGACCGAGGCGTCCTTGTCGCGGTTCCATGCCATGACGGAATCGCCGGCGACCACGACGCGCGCCTCATCGGGCACCCCGCGACCACAGGCTGCCAGCAGCAGGAGGGGAAAAACCAGCCAGCGTTTCATGCGATCAGACGTAAGACGCCGCGCCGCAGGATCAATTGCGCCTCTCCCTGGGCGGAGGATCGACGCCGCCCGGCAAGCGTGTCCTGCCCAGGGCACCGACAGGCCACGCCGCGAAAGTGGCGGCCTTCAGTCCCGTTCCCCCGCCCCGCCGACGAGGCCGAGCCGGGAGGCCATCAGCGTGGCCTCGGCGCGGCTGGCGATGCCGAGCTTGCGGTAGATGTTCTTGACGTGGCTGGCCACGGTGCTCTCGGCGACATCGAGGGCGAGGGCGGCATCCGCGATGCGAAGGCCACGGGCGATCAGGGACAGGACCTCGCGCTCGCGGCGGGTCAGGCTCCCGTCCAGTTCCTCGGACGGGCCGGTGCGCTGGAAATGCTCCATGATGCGCCGCGCGATGGGCGGGGAAATGGCCGGTATTCCCTCCGTGATCTGGCGAAGCTGGCGCTCCAGCCGCGCCTCGGGCTCGCTCTTGAGGAGGTACCCTCGCGCACCGGCCGAAAGCGCCCCGACGATCGCGGTATCGCTCGCCATCGCGGTGGTGACGACAGGGATCGCCATTGGCCTGACCGCGACAAGTCGGCGGATCACGTCGAAGCCGCTGCCGTCGGGAAGCCCCAGGTCGACGAGGGCGAGGTCGATCGGATCGCGCAGGCATGCGGCAAGGGCAGACCGGGTATCTGCGCGCACCGCAAGTTCGGCGTGCGGGAAGACACGCGCCGCGAGGGCCGACATCCAGTCCCGCATCTCGTAATTGTCCTCGACGACGAGGATCCGCACGATGCCCATGTCAGGCCGCGGCGCGATCGGCGAGACCGGGCCCCAGCTTCGCCAGGATCTCGGTGCCCTCGGACCCGGTCGACAGATCGAACGCGCCGCCGCCGGCTTCGAGGCGTGCGCGCATGTTTCGCAGGCCGTGCCCGTCCGGGGCCATCGCGCCGGCAAAGCCGTGGCCGTCATCGGCTATGAGCAGCGACAGCGCATCGGCGCCGCCGACGGGATGGACCCGCATGGCCGTGGCGCCCGAATGCTTGATCACGTTGCTGACAGCCTCGCGCAGGACGGCGCGCAGGGTGACGGCGCGCATGAAGCCGATCCGGGCGCCTTCCCCGAGGGCGCTTGTCGGCCAGTCGAGGGCAATGCCGTGGGGGGCGAGGCGCTCGGCAGTCTCGAGCCGCATCTCGGCCAGGAGTTCGCCGAGATCGAAGGTGCTGTCGAAGCCCTCGTTGATGATGGTGCGCAGATCGGCCAGCGTATCGCGCAGCAGATCGTCCTTGCGCTCCTCGTCGGCGGCGTGAAGCGCCGAGAGGATCTGGGCGCCGATATTGTCATGGACATCCCGGCTGATGCGATCCCGCTCCGTCCGCACGCCGGTCTCGAAGGCGCGGCGGCTCTGTGTCGCGAGATCCAGCAGACGGACGAGCTGGCGCCATGTGGCAATGTCGGACGGTGCGAAGACGCGTCGCCCCCCCGCGGCATAGGCTAGGCGCCGGGGCGGAAGGCCGGCCGGCCCGGGCAATTCGAGGGCGAGGCCCGACTGGACGAGGCGGGGTTCGGGCCGGGTGGCCCCGTCCGGCTCGACCGGCGACGCGCCGTAGAGCTCGGCCAGAAGCGCGTCGTAGCGGCTGTGGCGCCGGGTTTCGTCGGGGGCGAGGGCAATCTCGAGAATGGCGGGCATGTAGTCGGCGGAGGCGTCGAGACCGGGGCGCCGGACAAGCGTCCGGTGGAGCAGGAACTGCCTCAGCGGGAACCAGACGAGGCCCGCGAGGATCAGCGACAGCGCAAGCGAGACATCCGACCGCGCGCCGAGCCAGCCGATAAGCAGAAGGTCGAGGGCGAAGACGGACAGCGCCCCCCCGAGCCAGAGCCAGACCAGCCAGGCGTAGCGGTCGAGGTCGAACAGGCGATAGCGCAGCAGCCCGAGCGCGAGCCCCACATGCATGATCGAGAAGAACCCGAAGGCGTAGCCCTGGCTGATCAGCGACTTGTCCGTCAGGCCGAGCGCCGGCGGCGCCACGGACAGGAACACGAAGAGCGAGCAGCCGACGAGCGTGGCCACCAGAAACCAGCGCAGGCCCGCCCGGTCGAGCGGCTCGCCGCGGCTGCGGATCCATTGCAGGACGCCGAGGACGATGGCGCCGATCATCTGGCTTAGCACCGCGAGCGAGCTCCAGAGCGCCGGCGCGAGCCAGAGCATGTCGGCGACGATGAGTGCGCCGTAGGCAAGGAGCGGAACGAGCAGCCAGCGAGGATGCCAGAGCGGGCGCGGGTACATCATGAAGAGCCCGACGAGCGCGATCCCGAAGGACATCGCGCCCACATGGTTGATCGAGCTCAGCCAGCGGAAGATCGTGCCGTCCATCGCGATCGGCCGGGTCGAGTAGATCGCGGCGGACCAGGCGAAGACGGGCACGAAGAGGCCCGTCGCGGCGAACATCCGTGCGCCCCAGTCCCTTGGCCGCAAGGCAAGGACCCAGGCGCCGATCAGCACCGCGAAGATGCCGACGCCGATCTGGAACCAGAAGGCGGCGGGCAGATGGGAGGCCATGCGCGCGACAGGGGCGTTCGGCGCTGTCGCGACTTCCCCTGAAGCTGTCTCGTAGCGCAGGTCTGTGCCCGGGGTCCGCAGCGCCTCGAAGAGCCTGTCCTGCCTGGCGAAGAAGGCCGCCCGCTCGCCCCAGCTGGGCAGGGTGTCAGGCTCCTCGATCAGGTCGCCCGCGCCGATCTCGATGCCGCCGGCGGAGAGAAGACGCGCGTCCGGCGGCAGGTCGGACTCGGTGCGGGCAAGCGCGGTCCAGATCACGAGGGCGGCGGCGAGAAGCGCAGCAAGGGCGGCGACGGCCAGCGCCGAGACGGGGGAAAGACGGATCACACTCGTTACGAACATACCAAGGACCATCGCGCGTCGGGCCCCGAACGTCCCTCCCCGGAACGGGGGATGGTGCGGCGGCGAACGATTCCCAGAATTAACGCTACGGAAGAAAGCCGCGTCAACAGCGGCTCTCATGTAGGGATCAGTGAAATGAAACTATCGACCTTGGCAGTCGCGGCGCTCGTGACGGCGCTCGCGGCATGTGGAAGCGGTGGCGGCGGTGGCTTCACCAACGTCTCGACGAGCGGCGGCTCCGGTGGGTCGAACGGCGGTGGCGGGTCGAACGGCGGCGGCGGATCGTCCGGCGGCGGCACGGATGTCGAGGGCGCCGAAGGGCTTGGCAAGGTCGTGGAGCTCCGCGGTTTCGCGGCCCAGTCCCGGAAGCAGGAGATGAATATTCCGGGCTCGCCCGTGACGTTGTACGAGGCCGGGCCGTTGCCGTGGAACAATGCCGGCGGCAACGTGAGCGGCCCGGACGGCGTCATCACCGGTGAGGTCGATCTGAGGAACGCCACCTTCGCCGCCAATACCGGCCAAGACTACGTCAGCGCCAGCGGCACGGCCAGCCTGACGCTCGACGGAAGCTTGCCGGACGAGCCGAACGCGACAGGCACCAGCTTCCTTGGACGGCCGTCCTTCCAGAATACGGGCTCGGCCGACCTCTTCACCGTGCGCCCTCGGGATGAGAGCGGCGATGACGTCGAGGATTTCTTCGTCGTCGAGTACGGAAAGAACGTTCTGGATACGCGGTTCAGGGACCAGACCGTCGCCATCCTCTACGGCGGGGACTTCTCGGACGAAGCCGCCTTGTCGGGCAAGCCCGCGACAGCGACCTACAGCCGCTCCGAGGGAGCCGAGATGAGCTTTGCCGTCGGCCGCTCCCCGGCCGAGTTCTCCGGTCCCGGACAGGTCTCCGCCGACGTCCGTCTCGATGTGGACTTCGCCAACTCGACCGTCAGCGGGCGGATCGGCAACTACGACGGCAGCGCGGATGACCCGATCGGCGATGTCGCTCTCGAGAACGGCAAGATCTCGGGCGTCCACTATTCGGGCGGGGCGCGGCTCGTGCAGAGCGGGACGACCACCTCCGCCGGAACGACGTCGAACGGTCACTTCGCCGGCTCCTTCATGGGCGACGATGCCTCGCGCACCTCGGGTGTCCTTCTGCTGAACGGCACCGCGCCGGATCCGAACGATGGCGGCGCCTCCAAGGCGTTCTCGATCACCGGCAACTACACCGCCGATCAACAGGCCCAGCCCTGATCGGCCGCGGGCCGGCCTCCTCCCGGGCCGGCCCGCACCTTGACCCCCTCCCGAGGAGCCCCCGCCCCATGACCGGAGCTTTCCGCCCGTTCCTCGTCGCCCTTACGCTGGCGCTCGGCCTCCCGTCGGTCTCCCTCGCAGAGGCGGGCGCCCCGACGATCCGGATCGAGACCAATCAGCAGGTCATCGCCCTCGTCCGCCTTCTCATTGCCGAAGGGCGGTACGACGAGGCGCGCGCGGCCATCGCGTCCTGGCAGCCGGACCACCCCGATGCAGCCATCCGGCGTGCCTATGTCGAGGGACTGATCGCAAGCGGGCAGGGGGACGAGATGCGCGCCGCCGGGATCTACCGCGCGATCCTCGTCGAACGTCCCGAGCTTGAACTCGCGCGCATGGAACTTGCCGGCGCGCTCTACCGCGCGGGCCGGGACGGCGCCGCGCGCGGGCAGGCGGAGCGCCTGATCGCCGCCGGTGTGGACGACCGCACCGGCGGCTCCCTCCAGCGGCTCGTCCGCTCCATCGACGACCGCCGCCCGGTCCGGGTCCGCGGCTTCCTCTCGGTCCTGCCCTCGACCAACGTGAATGGCGGGACGGACAACGAAACCGTGCCGCTGGGTGACCTCGAGGCGGACATCGACGAGGAAAGCCGCCGGGCGTCCGGCATCGGACTCGCAGCCGGGGCGCAGATCCTGGGCCGGGCGAAGCTGTCCGAAGAGACCGCGATCCTCTCCGATCTCACCCTAGAGGCGCGCCGCTGGGAGGAAATCGATCGCACGCTTCTTCTGGGCAGTGCCCGCATCGGGATCGATCAGCGCTTCGACCGGGCCTCGGTCTATCCCTACCTGTCCTTCGGCGCACAAGCTCAGGACGGCGATGACAGCTACCACTACCGCGGCATCGGCGCCGAACTGAACGTTCGCGCGGGAACCAACTGGCGCCTATTTGCCGCCCCCGACTGGCGCGACGAGACCTTTCCCGACACCCCGGATCGCGACGGCCGGACGCTCTCCTTCAGTGTGCAGGCCGACCGGTTCGGCGGGGCCGACCGCTTCGTGCGACTGATTGCCGGATATTCCGGCGCCCGGAAGGAGACCGAGCGCTACTCGTTCGACGAATGGCGCGTGGGACTTGGCGCCTACCGCGAGTTTCCGAGCGGGATCACGCTCTATGGCCAATCGTTCTATGCCGAACGGGACTACGAGGGCGATTATCCCGGCCTCTCCGAGCCGCAATCCGACCGGCGGACGGAGCTTCTCGCGACGCTGACCAAGCGGGATGTCGTGATCGCCGGCTTCGCGCCCCAGATCACCCTGACGCACAGTCGCAACCGCTCCAACGCGGCCTTCGACGACACCCGGGCGACCACTGCCGAGGTCCGGCTCACCCGGGACTTCTGACGCGGCCCGCGCCGGTCCGGCGCCGACGATCTTTCCGATATCTCCCCGCGATCCGGTCCGATCGTTCCGCATGACGCGGGGCAGTCGAACGAGCTTCCCTATTTGCATCTCCCGGCTTGAGGTTCTCCGCCGCAAGCCGCAAATCCCTTGCGAATTCCATAGGATACAAGGACCAGGGAGCATGATGCTTCGCAATGCAGCCTTCGGCCTGGCCCTCGCGGCCGGCTTCGGTACGGCGCCCGCGACGGCGCAGGTGGACGAGATCCTCAACGTCTCGTACGACATCGCCCGCGAGCTCTACGCGGCGATCAATCCGGCTTTCCTCGACCAGTACGAGGGCGGCGATCTGACCATCAACCAGAGCCATGCCGGCTCCTCGAAGCAGGCGCGCGGGATCCTTCAGGGGCTCCAGGCCGATCTCGTCACCTTCAACCAGGTGCTCGACATCCAGATTCTCGCCGACAACGGCTTCGTGGCGGAGGATTGGCAGGACCAGTTCCCGAACAACGCCTCGCCCTACTATTCGCTGCCGGCCTTCATGGTGCGCGAGGGCAATCCCAAGGGGATCGAAAGCTGGGACGACCTCGTGGCCGAAGACGTCTCGGTCATCTTCCCGAACCCCAAGACTTCGGGCAACGCGCGCTACACCTATCTCGCCGCCTGGGCCTATGCGCTGGCCGAGAACGAGGGCGACGAAGAGGCGGCGCAGGCCTTCGTCGACAAGCTGCTCGAGAATGTCGAGGTGTTCGACACGGGCGGCCGCGGTGCGACGACGACCTTCACCGAGCGCGGGATCGGCGATGTCCTCGTGACGTTCGAGGCCGAAGTGCTCAACATCGTGGATCAGACCCCGGGCTACGAGGCGGTGGTGCCCTCGCAATCGCTGCTGGCGGAGTTCCCGGTCGCCGTGGTGGAGCGCGTGGCAGAGCAGCGCGGCAGCGCGGGGATCGCTCGCGATTATCTCGAGTTCCTCTACTCGGCGCCGGGCCAGGAGATCCTCGCCAGCTTCAACAACCGCGTGCATGACGAGGCGGTCGTCGAGGCGAATGCGGACCGGTTCCCCGAGGTCGAGCTGTTCACTGTGGAGGATGTCTTCGGGTCGTGGCAGGAGGCGCAGGACACTCACTTCGCCTCGGGCGGCATCCTCGACCAGATGCTGCGCGACTGACCCGCCGCGCCCCCCGGGCCTGATGGTGCCGGGGGGCGCAAAAGGACGACGATGCCTGTTCTGCAGACCCCCCAGACGCGCCTGTCGCGGCGCCGCCGCAGCCCTTTGCCCGGGCTCGGCCTCACGCTCGGCGTGACGGTCACCTTCGTCACGCTCATCGTGCTCCTTCCGCTTCTCGGTCTCGGCTGGCAGCTCGCCCAGCTCGGCTGGTCGGACTATCTCTTCGTGATGACCGACAGCCGGACGCTCGCGGCGCTGCGGATCACGCTCACGGCGGCCGCGGCGGCGACGGTGGCGAACGGGCTCTTCGGGCTGCTTCTCGCCTGGGTTCTCGTGCGCTACCGCTTCCCCGGCCGTGCCGCGCTGGACGCGCTCGTCGATCTGCCCTTCGCACTGCCCACGGCCGTCGCCGGGATCGCGCTCGTGTCGCTCTATTCCCAGAACGGCTGGATCGGCGCGCTGACCGCCCCCTTGGGCTTCGAGATCGCCTATAGCTGGGCCGGCATCGTGATCGCCATGCTCTTCACCTCGGTGCCCTTCGCTGTCCGCGCGATCCAGCCCCTGATCGAGGAGTTGGACCCGGCCGAGGAAGCCGCGGCCCTGACACTCGGCGCATCGCGCTGGCAGATCTTTCGCGCGGTCACGCTGCCGCAGTTGATGCCCGGCATCCTGACCGGAACGGGGCTCTCCTTCGTGCGCTCGCTGGGGGAATTCGGCGCGGTGATCTTCATCGCCGGCAACATTCCGTTCGAGACCGAGATCGCCTCGCTCCTCATCATGATCCGTCTCGACGAGTTCGACTATCCGGCCGCGGCCGCGATCGCCGGAACGATGCTGGCGCTGTCGCTCGTCCTCCTCGTCGCGATCAACATCGCGCAGACCCGGCTCTATCGCCGCTTCGAGACGGGGGCCTGAGATGACGCGCCGCATCCTGATCGGCCTCGCAATCCTCTTCGCCGCGCTCGTGATCGTGCTGCCCGTGGCGGCCATCGTGTCGCGCGCCTTCGCCGACGGGGCGGGGGCCTGGTGGGCGGCGGTGAGCGAGGCGGAGACGCTCCAAGCCGTGCGGCTGACCGTCATCACAGCGCTGATCGTCCTGCCGCTCAACATCGTCTTCGGCCTCTGCGCGGCCTGGGCCATCGCGCGCTTCCGGTTCCCCGGCCGCCGCGCCCTGCTGATCCTGATCGAGATTCCCTTCGCCGTCTCACCGATCATCGCCGGCCTGTGCTTCCTCCTGGTCTACGGCGCCTACGGACCGATCGGCGGGGCGCTCCAGCCCTGGGGCGTCCAGCTCATGTTCAACCTCACGGGGATCGTGCTCGTCTCCCTCTTCGTGACCTGTCCCTTCGTGGTCCGCGAGGTCCTGCCGGTGCTGTCGGTCACCGGGGAGGACGAGGAGAAGGCGGCCCTGACCCTCGGAGCGTCGGGCTGGCAGATCTTCCGCTTCGTGACCTTTCCGAACATCACCTGGGCGATGGTCTACGGGGCGATCCTCGCGACCGCGCGGGCCATCGGGGAATTCGGTGCGGTCGCCGTCGTCTCCGGCGCGATCCGTGGCCAGACGATGACGCTGCCCCTGCAGATCGAGCTTCTCTACAACGACTACAACACGACCGGCGCCTTTGCGGCTGCGACGCTCCTGACGGCGCTCGCCCTCGTGACGCTGGTCCTCCGCGGCCTGATCGCCGCGATCCATCCCGCCCGCGGAGCCACGCCATGACGCTCGACATCGCTTCCATCTCGAAATCCTACGAGGGGACGCCCGTGCTGCGGGATGTGTCCCTGACCATCGCGGACGGCGAGTTCGTGGCTCTGCTCGGACCGTCGGGATCGGGAAAGACCACGCTTCTGAACGTCATCTCGGGACTGGTGACGCCGGATGACGGACGCCTGTTGCTGGACGGCGCGGACATCACGGCGACGCCGGCCGGAGAGCGGCGCTTCGGCATGGTGTTCCAGAGCTACGCACTCTTCAGGCACATGACCGTCGCGCAGAACATCGCCTTCGGCCTGCGCGTGAGGACGGGGCGGGACCGCCCCTCCCGCGCACGCCGCGACGCACGGGTCGAGGAGCTTCTGGCACTGATCGAGATGGAGAGCTTCGGCGACCGCTACCCGGCGCAACTGTCGGGCGGTCAGCAGCAGCGGGTCGCGATGGCCCGCGCGCTTGCCATCGATCCGCGCCTCCTGCTTCTGGACGAGCCGTTCTCGGCGCTCGACGCCCAGGTGCGTCAGTCCCTCCGGGGCTCGGTCCGCGAGTTGCAGCAAAGGGTCGGCATCGCGTCGATCCTCGTCACGCACGACCAGGCCGAAGCGTTCGCCGTCGCGGATCGCGTCGTCCTCATGCGCGACGGCCGGATAGAACAGGTCGGCACCGCCAGCGATTTGAAGGAGCGCCCGACCACCGATTTCGTGCGCGACTTCATCGCCTTCTAGAGCGGGATCCCGGGGCCCGTCTCCCCCGGCGCCGAACCGGCACTCCCGGTGCCGCCGTCATCCGCGCCGGTGGTTCCTGCCGGCGCCCGCCCTACACTCCTTGTCGAAATCCGGATGCACGCCCAGGGCCGGGTCTTTCCCCCCGCCTGCGGGGCGCCTCCGGGCCGACCTTGTTGATCGAGAGCCCAAATGTGCCGAGTCCTTGCCTATATCGGACCCGAACTCCCCCTCGAAAGCCTGCTCCTGACGCCCGAGAACAGCCTGGTGAACCAGAGCCTCGATCCCGAACTGCATCCGCTTTTGCAGCTCGCGGGCTGGGGCTTCGGCGCGTGGAGCGAGCATCTGCTGAAGCCGGAGGAGCCGCTGATCTATCATCGTCCCATTGCGGCCTTCTACGACGACAACGCCAAGACCATCATTCCAAGCCTGCAGGCGAGCACCATGCTCGCCCATGTCCGCGCGGCGGCCTACAACTCGAGCACCGTCCTTGCGGATGAGAACTGCCATCCCTTCTCGTTCGACGGCACGCCCTGGATCATCGCGCAGAACGGATCCCTGCCGAACTGGCGCCTTCTCCAGGCGGAGCTCCTCGATCATTGCAAGACCGAGTATCTCTCCCAGATGAAGGGCACGACGGACACCGAATTCCTTTATGTCCTGCTCCTGTCGCTGCTCGAGGGCAATTCGGATGCGGACATGCAGCGGGCGTTCGAGCGGATGCTGTCCCTCATCCTGGACGCCATGAAGACGCTGGATCTCGTGAAGCTGACCAAGCTCAAGATCGCCCTCGTCGCCCCCAACCGCATCATCGGGGTGAATTTCGGTCTCGGCCATTCGGGCGAGACAAAGATCGATGCAGACTGGAGGCAGCTGCGCAAGTCCGGGTCCGGGGACGACCGGTCGCTTTCGATGCTGATCGAGCCGATGTACCTGCTGATGGGCAAGAATTTCGAGCAGTACGAGGGGACCTACAAGGTCGATGTCTGCGATGCGGGCGAAGCGACCGCCGCGATCTTCGCCTCCGAGCCGTTGACAGAGGAGGGCGATGACTGGATCGAGATCGGATTCAACGAGATGGTCGCGCTCGACCGGTCCGGCGGCACCCTGTCGAAAACCGTCAGCCGGCTGAACACGTGATGCTGCGGAGAGGAGGCCCGGCGCCGATCCGGCCGCTGGCGGGGGCAGGGGACGGCTGATGGCGGATCGTTTTACCACGTTTGCGGACCTGAAAGCCGCGGCCGAGGCGGGAGTGGATTACCGCATCCGCCTCGATGATCGTGGATCCCCGGCCGTCATCCTTGCGCCCCATGGCGGTACGATCGAGCCGGAAACCGCCGAACTGGCCGAAGCGATCGCCGGCGACGATCTGTCTTTCTACCTCTTCGAGGCCCTGAAGCCGGGCGCGCACGGCGATTTCCACCTGACATCCCATCGTTACGACGAACCCCGCGCCCTCGATCTCGTCGGGCGATCGGAACGCGCCGTCGCCCTGCACGGGCGGCGGGATGACGGGACCAATACGGTCTGGCTTGGCGGTCGTGATGCCGCGTTGCGCGATGCCATCGGAACAGCTCTCGAAACGTCCGGTTTCGACGCCGCGCGCAACGACAGGCTGCCGGGCGAGCATCCGGACAACATCTGCAACCGAACGCGGTCGGGCCGCGGGGTGCAGCTCGAGCTGCCGCGGTCCTTGCGCCATGTCCTGGCGGACGAGGCCGAAACCGCTCGAACCTTCTGCACCGCCATTCGAAAGGCCCTCGGCGCCGTGTAACTTCTGCCGGGCAGCGGTCATGCCTGGGCCTGACGACATGTGTCACCGCATCCTTGCTCGCAGACCATCAGTGGCCGGCGGGGCCGGGCGATCGTGCTTCCCGTTGAGCAAGTGAGCCCGCCCCGCTCGGTGGACCGGTTTCGGCATCGGTGCATGAAGGAACCCGGCGCCAAGAGCGGGGCGGCCACCGAAGCGGCACCGGATTGCGAAGCCGACCTATTCATCCAATCGGGCGCCGCGGGCGGGAAGCCTAAGGGGGAACTCCGGGCCGCCGCTCATCGGGCTCGAACCGGTTAATCAGGGAGCGAGGCACGCTTATCCTGTTAACTGCTTGACTCGTCAAAACTCGCAATCTCCAGCGAATCACATAAGCCTGAAAGATGAACGAAGGGTAAGAGGCGAGGTGGTTGGATGCGTAAATTTATCTTGGTACTGGCGGGTATCTTCATGGGGAATGCGGCGATGGCTCAAGGCTTCAGTGAAGACTTCGGCTCCCTGAGAAACGATCTCTGGCATGTGGCTGAGTATGACTTCGACCATCCGATGTTCGACACGGATTGGAAGACCGATCACGCTACCGTCGCGGACGGCCTGACCCTGCGTCTTGCGCCGCAAGCCGGAAAGGCGAATGGCTTCACCGGCGGCTCCATCCGCCGGACCTTGCCCACGCAATACGGCCGGTACAGCGCGATCATCCATCCCGCGGCGGGGGAGGGGCTCGTGACCGGTTTCTTCACCTATACCGGCCCTGCCTACGGCACGCGTCACGACGAGATCGACATCGAGTTTCTGGGCAAGGACACGACCCGGCTTCATGCGGCATGGTTCGTCGATGGCGAGCTGAACTCCCGCTTCATCGATCTCGGGTACGATGCCGCCGATGCGCCCCGCCTTTATGCCTTCGACTGGTTGCCGGACCGAATTCGCTGGTACGCGGATGGCAAGATGATCCTCGAGATCACGGAAGCCGACGGCCCGCTGCCGCACGTGCCCGGAATGCTGTTTGCCAATCTCTGGGCGGCGGATCATTCCGTCGCGATCTGGTCGGGAAAGACCCGTCCCGACATCTCTGCGACGGCCCGATTGAATTGCGCGAGCTTTGCGCCCTGGACCGGATCCGGCTTCGACGCTCCTCGGCAATCTTGCGACGGCGCGTCCGGAACCGAACGTCTTGCATCGGCCAGTCGCTGAGGCGTCGGCACTGCATGCAGATGCCCTGCGCTGCAGGACCTCCATGCCGGTGCTGATTCTCACTGCAACTGCCACTGCGATTCGCCTTCGATTTTGCTGCTCTCTCGTTCGTCTCGATCAGGGATAGACCAGGGGGTTTAACAGGAAGCTAAAATCCACGCCTTGCGGGATAATTTTAGTCATCGCCACCTGGAGACATGAGGCGTCGACGCAGTCGGGACCGGGTGTTCGAATCGGCAAGGCCGTTCGCGTTCAGCCCCTCGGCGGACTGGAAATGCGCCAAGGCGGTCTGCGTCGCCGAATCGTATCGTCCGGAGGTCTGCGGCAGGTAGCCCAGGATCACCAATCCGGTCTGCAACGCCCGGAGCTCGGGTCCCTTCGGCGCGGCCACGATCTCGGGGCGGACGATCACCGGGGGAACCGCAACGTTGGCCGGGGTCGCGACGGGGGGCGGGGCGGGAGCGGGAGTGGCTGCGGGAGCGCGTGACGCAGCCCGCGTCGCGACGGGCGCAGGCGGCGCGCTTGAGCTGCTGGCGATCACTGCCGGTGTGGGTGCGGCGACCAGGGCGAGCGGCTCCGGTCCCGTGTCGGTGGCGCGGCCGGAGGAGGAGACCGCGGCGACGGGTGTCGGAGCCGTTCGCCCCTCGGTCAGGCAGGTCTGGTAATCGACGCCCGAATGGCGGCCGAGGAGGCCGATGACCCCCAGTTCGATCAGGTTGCGCACCGCCTGGCTTTCGGATTCCAGCGAGGAGAATTCCAGCGTCAGGTCGAAGGGACGCAACTTGATCAGCCCCGCCGCGCCCGACTTCCAGCTGCGTCCGACGACGACCATGGAATTGGAAACGGACGCACCCGGCAGGACCTGCCGCGTCTTGTAGTTCACCAGGTGGAGATCGACCGTCACGACGCTCAGGGTGCGCTTGCCGGACACGCCGACCGCACCGATCGTTTCATCAAGTTCGGTCGGCGCGGCGGCAAACCCCGCCTCCCGCTCGTGCACACCGCGATCGAGTTGAGAGATCGAGCCCCGGATGTAGTATTCCGGTTTCGGATCGCCCCGCTTGGTATCCTCCGCGACGATGACGTTGAGCCCGGTGCCGCGTACGTGGGTCTGATCGAGGAAAACATACGCGCCGCTGCTGCGGTTCATCTGGCTGATGGCATTGATCAGCATGTCGTCCGCGCCGATCGGCAGCTTGCGTGTGCGATCGGGAATATCGCTCGAGGACAGCGTCGTCCGTCCGCCGCCACGCGCGAGCAACAGACGATCCATGCAGGCCAGCGACTGGCTGAAGGACGTGATGTTGCGCACCGGGGCGGCGTCCGGCTGCATCGTCCGTATGGCGGTCGCGGGCGAGGGGCCGCCGCAGCCGCCGGCGACGCCGATCAGAAGGCCGAACGCCCCCCACCTGCCGGCCCGGCCGAGCGCTTCGCGAAGGGACGGCCAACGGCCGCGACTGGGAGTGTTACGCGTCATGGGCTCTGTCCGGTTTCGGTTTCCCATCGTTCCTCCCTGCTACAGCAACAAGCTTAAGGCTTCCTGAGCCCGGGTGAGGTTTTCACGGCAGAAGCGGGCCGAACGCCTTGTAGTGCAGCGCTTCGAGCACGATGGCGTTGGTGTTGAGCGCAAGGATGTCGTTCGCGCGTCCATCGGCCTCGTACCGGCCGGCCGCCCACCCTCCGTCACCTGCAAGATCGGCAAGCTCGGTGCGCAGGAGGGCGGTGTATTCGGTGTCGTAGATCGCGTCCCAGCCGAAGGCGGCCTTCAGGCTGACGGTGCGCAGTTCGGGGAAGAACTCCCCATCCTCCGTGACGACCGCCCAATCCTCGCCGTTGCTGAAGACCGAGCTGTAGAGAAAGCTCGGCTTCTGATCGATATGGTCTTCGGAGACGGCGGTCAGCTGCCCGGTTCGCGCGTGGCGGCGCTCCTGCGCGCGGTAGAGCGTTGCCGCCAGGCGGCCTGCCTCCGCATTGAAGCCCATTTCGAGACCCTGAAGGATGTAGGGTTCGCTCAGAACGGGCGTGATCGCACCGAAGCTTGCGGCGCTGCGCAGGTCGACGGCGACGCGGGTCCCCTCGATGCGGCGCCAGTCGATCACCCGTCCCGCAGAGATGGCCGAGGTGGCATCCAGCCCCCAGAGCGCCGCGGCGCGGGCGGCGTATTGCTCGTAGCCGATACGCCCTTCCTGAAGATAGACGAGCCCGTCGGCCTCCCGCTCCGTGCCGATCAGTTCCCCCGCAACGGCCATTCCGTCGAGATGCCACTTTGAGAGAACGCCGCGAATCCAGTCCCGGAAGCGCGGGTGATGCTCCTCGAGGACCCTGAGGGCCACGAGAAGGCGGCCCATGTCGATTGCGGACCAGCCGATGCCGTCCGGCGTTGCGCTGTTGCCGTAATCCACCATGGCGAGGGTGCGGGTGTGGTAGGCCTTGTTGGGCAATTGCCCGTCCACCAGGTCCATCTCTCCGAAGCTCTTCAGAAGCTTGTCGGCGCGCCAGCCGAGCTCGGCGTCATCGATGATGTCCAGCTTCCGGGCCGCGACGAGGGAGAGGATATAGGAGGCCTGATCCCACATCGTCGAGGAGGGGTATCCCGCGACGGAACTGACGAGGCCGGTGCCTGCGTCGGTATTGGCCTCCATGTAGCGCCACGCGATGACGGCCGCTTCGCGGTCGGCGGCATCGAGGGCGCGTGGCGGTTGCGCCACAAGCTCGGGCGGTTCGGTCAGGTCCAGCGCGGCCAGCGCGCGGGAGCCGAACCGGCCGGCACCATCCGCGGTGACCGCCAGGCCGGTGGCGAAAACGAGACCGGCGAGAAACAGCAGGCTCGGGCGAAGCGAGAAGGAAGGCGTCATCGTCGGATCCTCGTCAGGGCGTGGCGGTGAGTGGCGGGGCGGGCAGTGAGGCGGAAGCGGGCGGGACCGATGGCGCGCCCGGCTCCGTATCGGGGCGCCAGAGCGCGGCCAGTGCGATCTGCCCGACGGCCAGCATGTTCCAGCCGAGCCAGAATGCGTTCACCGTCAGCATGGACAGCGCGTACCCATCGGCCCCCGAGAGGTGCTGGACTATCCCCCAGCACAGTGCTCCGGCCATCACCCCGAGAAGAACCACGTTGGGCATCACCCGCTTGAGAGACGGCGAGATGACAGGCGTCTTCGGCGTGGGCGGGAAGCGCGGGCGTCGTCCCCGCGCCACGGCCCACATGGCGCGGATCTGAAGAGGCAGGGAGGCGACGCTCATCGCGCGGCCATGGTGGATATTGTATCCCTTGCACCCCGCCAGCATGGCCAGCTCGTTCAGGACCAGCATGGGCATCAGGTGGAGGAAGAAGTCGGCCGAATAGGCGTCGACCGGGGCGATTCCGAAGGCCAGCGCCACGGCCGGCGCCAGGAGCAGGACCGGAGCCCAGAGCGTACTGAAATAGGACCAGAAGGTCGCGGCATAGTGCAGCCGGGTGCGCCACGGCATGCCGCGCCGGAACAGCGGATTGTCCCGCAGCATGATGTCGAAGGTGCCGCCGGCATATTTCAGACGCTGGGTGCTCCAGGCGTCGATCGACCAGGGCGAGAGCATGCGGCACTCGATCTGGGGATGATAGACGGATCTCCACCCCGAGGCGGCGTCGGAATGCAGGTGGATCGAGGTCAGGATGTCTTCGGAGACGTGATAGCGGTACGGCTGCATCGGGGTCCGCCGCAGGACGGGCGCGGCGAGGGCGCCACGGCGAAAGAAGCGGGCCGCGATCCGGTCGAGGAGGCGGCGCTGGTGACCCAGTGCACCCTGGAAGACGGCGTCGCGCCGGTGGATCGATCCCGCTCCGCAGCAGAACGAGGCGCCGTTGCGGTTCCTCCGCCGCTGGATCACGTCGAAGAACAGCATGGCATCGGAGCGGAAGGGATCGGCCCCGACGCGGTCCATGCCGGTCAGCCGCCGCATCAGCGGGGCGAGGCGCGATGCGGGCCGGGCGAGACGCCGGCCGGCGCGGCGCGCGAGCCAGTCCTCCCACGGAGTGCCCTCGGGGATGTCGTAGAACCAGTGCGGCGTCTGCACCCAGGCGACGCCGGGGTCGCGGAAATACCCCATCGTGTTGAGCAGGAAGCCCGGCAGGACCCGGGTGTCGGCGTCGCAGATCACGACGAAATCGCCGGCCGTGCGGAACAGCGCATTGCGCAGGTTGCCCGCCTTGAACCCCACGTTGTCGTCGCGCCGGAAGTACCCCACCCCTTCACGACGCGCGAGCGCCGCCATCTCGGCGCGGTCGCCGTCGTCACAGAGATGGATGCGCAGCACGGTGCCCTCCGGCACCCGCAGCTGCCGCGCCGCCGCGATCGACGGGGCAACAACCTCCACCTCCTCGTCGTAGCTGGTGATGAAGAGATCCACCTCGATCGGACCGTCCCCGCCCAGCCCCGCTTCCGCGCGAAGGGCCGGTGCCGGCAATTGCGGAGTGTCGCCTTCGCGCCAGATGTCGTGGAAGAACAGGAAGGTGCCCAGGAGGCCGAGCGTCTCGGCCGAGGCGACGAGCACCGAGAACGCCATCGCATCGGGGTTGAGCGAGGAGGTCCAGCGCCAGAGCAGGTACCAGATGCCGCACCCGATGGTCGCCCCGGCAAGCAGATGCCAGATCTGCTCCTGCCGCGCCGAATGCGGCGGGACCTGCGGCGGAAAACGGTTTTCGTACCGGCGGAAATAGGGTGTCATCGATGTCGCTTCCTGCTGCATCATTGGTCGGGCGGCGGCACAATGCCGTTGGCATCCCGCCAGGCGTCGGCCAGGGCGGCTGCGATGTCGTGAAGCTTGCCGGCCTCTTGTCTCGGCTCGTCCATCCCGGCGCCCTTGATCGACATCGACCAGCTCCCCGCACGGACCTTCAGGCTCGGATCGCGCGTCATCACGGCGGTCTGCGTGAGCGAGGCGAACCCCGAATAGCGGTAGCCGCAGGCATCGGCCGGATCGCCGAAGGAGGCGGAGAGGGATAGCTGAGGGGCGCCGGGCAGGGCGGCGGCCTCTTCCGGTGTCACGACCTCGAGACCTGCCTCCCCCAGGATACGGACAAAGGCATCATGCAGGTCCGCACCGAACGTATCCGGCAGGCCGGGCGGCGCCGAGATTCGGGTCGCGTCGAAGCCGACCTGCGTCAGGCCCTTCAGTGTCGCGCCCTTCTCGGCCATGGGCAGCGCCTCGAGATCGCCGAGGTCCGGCGCGGCGGAGGGCGCACCGGAATCGCAGATCTGCGGAGCGGCCAAGTGCGATGCGTGCCGCATGGTGGCGAAGAGCCTGCGTACGGTCGCGGTTTCGCCCGGCTCGAAGGGGCGGCTTTCGTACGATCTGAGGGCCGGGCAGCTGGCCGCCTCGGCGCAGGACGGATCGGGCCGGGCCTGCTCGTGCAGGATCCAGAAGCTCTCCGTACGTCTCTCCTGCGCACAAGCGGGGGCAGCAGACGCGAGGGAGGCCAGAAAGAGGATGCGCAGTATCGGTGTCATCGGCATGGCATCCTCAGGCACTTCGGCGGGCGGGACGCCAGGATCCGCGGTCCTGCGGGGAGGCTTCTTGCGGGAGCGGCGTCGTGTCCCGGCCGGTTCCGGTGAGATCGAGATGACGCGTCGGGCCCGCCAGGACGCGGTACAGGCGGCTCTTCTCGGCGAGCCGCGTTCCGGCCTCGACCATGCTGTGGGAGACGCGACTGTTCCGCCCGATCACCGCGCCGGCTCCGATGACGCAGGGTCCATGCAGTTCGGCTCCGGCCTCGATCACCGCGCCGGCGCCGACATGGCAGGGCCCGTGCAACCGCGCCCGGCGCGAGATCTCCGCCCCCGGGGCGATCCAGAGGCCCGGCCGGACGCGCTGGCTGGCGGGAAGTATCCCCGGCAGGTTGCCTTCGAGCGCGGCACGCATCGCGCCATGATACTCCTCTGCGTTGAAGATCGCGCGCCAGCGGAAGGCCCCGGTGTAGGCGCTCACATGGCCGCCGGACGCGATCAGACGCGGCAGCAGTCCCGTTGCGAGCCCGCCCCCGGCCACGTCTCCGAGCCGGTTCAGGATGTCCGCGCGGATGATGTAGATGCCAGCCTCGGCGCTCCCGGTCGCTCCCGCCGGGTCGATCCCGGTGATCCGGCCCTTGCCGTCGTTCTCCAGCCGGACACCACGTCGCTCTCCACCGAGACAGGAGGCGGCGAAGGTCACGTCGGCGCCCTGCTGCTTGTGCCATGCCGCCATGGCGCCGAGGTCCGGATCGCCGAGGATGGGGCCCGCAACGACCACGACATCGCCGCCGAAGGCCGCGTGGCGCGTGGCCATGCCGGCCAGCGTCTCGACGGCTCCGCCCTCTCGGGGCATGCTTGCGGCGCTGCAGAAGAACTGTGCCTGTCCCGGAACCGGGTTGTCATGCAGATGGGCCGGCAGGTCCCTGTCCGGATCCGCGGCATCGATGAGGACGTCGCCGAGCCCGAACCGTGCGAGATGCTTCAGCTGGTGCGCCAGAAGCGGCTGGCCCGCGATGTCGAGGAGCGGCGCCGGCGGACCGCCGGGAACGGGGCCGGGCCGGTCTGCGCCGCACAGGATCACGGCGCGGTGGTTGCACAGCTGCAGCGCCCGGAAGGGAGGGTCCGCCAGGGCGCTCGCGGCGTCGTCGTGACAGGGCAGGATCCCGCCCAGCCCGGCCTTCTGCAGATGGCGCCGCGTCGTGTCGCCGAGGCCGCAGAAGGTGAGGCGCAGACGATCGCCGTAGCGCCCGTAGAGCTCGACTAGGGACGCAGTGCCCGATGCGCTTGCCCCCGTCATCGCCGACAGATCGATGATGGCGGCCGACACGCCGCGGGCCAGGGCTTCGTCACAGACCCGTCCGATGGCCTCGATGGCACTCATGCGCAGCGTCGTGCCTTTGAGGCGCAGGTGGATCAGGCGCAGGGAAACATCTTCGACCGAGACCAGCATCGGGATACTCCGGAACAAGGGGATCAGGCGGCGGTAGCCGGGCGGAAGCGGCGCGGAAGGGGCAGGGGCCCCAGTCCGATCGTCCAGGCGAGCGGCGGGCAGCGTCCGATCAGCCAGACGAGCGCGGAGGTGCCGCTGAGGGCGACCCCGATCTTCACGCCGATCTGCAGGATCGGGCTCAGGGGCACGCCGGAGATCGCAATTTCCGCCAGATCGAGGAAGATCGGGTGGCAGAGATAGATCCCGAACGCATAGGGCGCGGCCACGCTGATCCACCCGGGCCAACGCCGCCCGGCGAAACACATGCAGATCGCGAAGAGCACGATCGGCATCAGGTAGTCGGCCCAGTAACCTGCGGTGAAGCCATACGGCCACTCGCCCTTCTGCACGGTGAGCCACGTCGCCGCGAGCTTGGCGAGAAAGAGCGCGGCGCCGGCAAAGAGAAGCGGCGGCACCCATGCCTCTCG
The DNA here is from genome assembly GCF_031846565.1 of Tropicimonas omnivorans. NCBI lineage: Bacteria > Pseudomonadati > Pseudomonadota > Alphaproteobacteria > Rhodobacterales > Roseobacteraceae > Tropicimonas > Tropicimonas omnivorans. The sequence continues at coordinate 46,861 of NZ_JAVRHL010000003.1, forward strand.
CGCGTCCGCCGGATCGGCCAGCCCGCCGCTCGTCCGCCACAGGCCGAGGAACGCGCCGGCCACCATGCCGTACCCGACATAGGTCAGGCACTTCACGAAACGTACGATCCAGGACAGGGCTTCGGTGTCCCAGAAGGTGGAATATACGAACCCGTCCAGCTCCCGCTTCAGGGCCAGCGTTGCCAGGACCCCGAGGCCAAGGATGGGTTGCTTCACGGCAAGCCGGAAGAGCGGATAGGCCAGGATGATGCCGAAAAGGGTCGGGATGAAGTGCATATGGTACTTCGATGCGCCGAGGAGCAGGTACCGCGCCCAGATGACCGGGTCGGCGAGTTCGGCGCGCAGGGCCGTGCCGTAGCCGAACGCGTCGGCCTTAAGGAGGCTGTAGAAGGCATAGAAGACCGTCCAGAAGACGAAGGGCACGAGGAGGCGGCGCGCCTGGTCGGCAATGACCCTCGAATAGGAGCGCGGCCTGCGGTCCAGCGACATCAGGAGCAGGAACAGAGCTATGATGATGAAGAGTTCGGTGCGCGCGACGTAGATAATCGCGCGCACCAGCATCGGCGCAATCCGCTCGACTTCGGAATAGTCGACGAACGGTTGCCCATTGGCATCCGCTGTCGCATGCAGTCCGATCATCGACACACCCGCGGTCAGCCGCAATGTATCGAGCCAGACATAGCGTTCGGTCTGCGCCATTTGCTTCCCCAATCCCCTCACAGGATCCACACTTCACGGCGATCAGGTTTGGCAGCGCGGGCCTAATTTAATCTGAACGGCATCAATCGCTTGGCGCTTTCGTTTGCAGCAAATTTAGAGTTTCGGATTTCTCGAAAATTGCGTGTTCCTTTTCCCGGAATGCACAAGCGGAATATCTCGGGATTAACGATAATTTATGTCCTGGCCCCTATCGCGGAGGCAAAGGAAAGGAATCCGATGTCTCTCACTCGACTGATCAGCACCGCCCTGCTCGCACTCGGCCCGTTGCCGTCGATCGCCAGTGACGCGCTGTCGGCGCAGGATTGCGCCGCTCTCTGGCAGGCCTACGGCGTCGCCCACGCCTCCTGCCGCGAGGCGCTGGGCGGACAAAAGGCCCACCCTCCGGTGGCGGAGGCCGCGCCCGAAACGGCGCCGCTCGCCACATCGACGCCCCCCGTCGCTCCCGGCCGTCTGACCCGGCAGGAACGACAGGACAATCTCGTCTTCTCGGCCGGCAATGCCGTGATCGATGAGGGGATGAGCGACCAGCTCGACCGTCTGGCGGGCGCGCTGGAAACGCCGCCGCTCGCGGAGGCGTGCCTGCGCCTCGTCGGTCATGCGAACCGCACCGCCGGTGACGACCGGGCCGCCAATGTGCGCCTTGCCCAGGAACGGGCCGAAGCGGTCGCTGAGGCGATCCGCGCGCGGCTCTCGAAGCCGGGCCGGATCCGCGAAATCACCAATGTCGGCGACCATCAGCCGTTGCCGGGCCGGCCCGTAAGCGCCCCCCTGAACCGCCGCGTGACGATCTACGCCCGCCGCTGCCCTTGAGGGCGGAGCCTCAGAGCTCCGTCGCCCTGAGCGAGATCGCCTGCGCGCCCGGACCGGTTTCGCCTTCCGTCAGCCCGGCCTGCACCAGGTCCGCAAGGCCCGGCCAGCGCCGCGCATCGCGGCCGGTGCGGGCTTCGTGCGTTTCGATCCAGGCAAGGTAATCGATGACGTCGGCCAGCCCCGCGAGGGTCAGTTCCCTGTCTCGATAGCCCGGCTCCTCGATGATCAGGCGGACCTGCCGGTTCGACAGCCGCGCGACGAGCGCCTCCGGCACCGGACGGGCAAAGAGGCCGTCGAGAGCTTCCCGTCTGCGCCCGTCATCCAGCGAAATCCGCGCACCGGGTGTGATGGGCCCCAGAAGCCAGGGGGCCTGCGACCCGTCGAGCCGCAGGACAATGCCTGGGCCGCGAGCGACGCAGCCCCTGAGCGGCACCCGGCAGCTCACCGTCCAGGCCGAGCGCCGAAGCCCTTCCTCGACGGAGACAAACCGCGCGGTCCCTTCCGCGGCGATCTGCGCAAAGAGATGCCAGCCCGGGTCCGGCGACCGGGCGGGGGCGGCGCCGAGCGAGGCCAGCCCCAGTCCACCGAGGGCCGCCAGCGCAATCGAGGAGCACCGCGCGCGCCAGCTCAAGCCCCTCAGAAGGCCCCTGCCGGCGCGGATGGCATGCATCGCGCCGGCGGACACGCAACGCTGCGCTTTCTCGAATGCGAGGCCTGACGGCAGATGCGATAGGGTCCTGAACATGACGATCCTCCTTTGCGAGATAGGAGGATGCAGCGTCGCAGGGTGCAGGGCCAAGGCTCGACCGCGTCACGAAGGCGGCGGTTCGAGAGAAGTCGAACGACCGCCCCTTTGCTCATTCAGTCGGGGGGAACACCGATTTGAAATAGTCGGTGAGGAGCTCGTACTCAGCCGGTGATACCGGACGTAATACGGCCGCTGCGGGGGGCATTGCGGGGTCCGCCGGGGCCGGATCGGCCTCGCCCGTCACCACGTCGTCCGTGCCCGGCAGGGGCGCAGCGATGCCGATCTCCGTCAGAAGTTCGGTCAGATCGGTCGCGGCCGGATCGGCCCCCGACATCGCCGGAGTGTCAGCGCCTTCCACTTGCATCTGGAGCAGCATCACCGCCATCTGCGGGTCGAGCCCGATCTCGGTCATCAGGTAGCTCAGATGCTCCACCATCTTCGCATTCTCGGGAACGGGCTCCTCCGCGACCGCTTCGAGCGCGTCTCCGGGCGCTGAGGAGGCGGGCTCCGCCGCGCCGTCTGCCGGGGTCAGGGGAACGCCAATCGCGTCCATCCGGCCAAGGTTCAACTGGCGCTGAAGCTCGATGATCCGGGCTTCCAGGGAGGCAAGGCCGCCATGCGGCGCTGGATCGGCCGGTGGGGGTGCGAGCATCGCGGCGGTCTGCGGCGCGGCCGGATTGGCCGCCGGCGCCGAAGGCAGGTCCGCTTGAGCGGCTGCAGGAGGAGCGGCTGCAGGAGGGGCCGCCGGCGATGCGGCTGCCTCGGCGGAGCGCTGCAGGAGCAGTTCTCTCAGCAGGTTCAGTTCGCCGCGCACCTCAGCCACCTCGGAGCCTGCCGGATCGGGCGCCGCGGTGGGCATTGCCAGGACGGGAAGCATCGGCTGGGTCTGGGGTTGAGGCATCGGAGAGGCCCAGCTCTGCGGCTTGGTCAGGCGCCCGGCATCGGTGAGACCCGCGGCATTGGGGACCGGCCAGTCCCTTGGCAAAACGGTATAATCCTGTTTTGCGGCAACCCAGCGCAGGTAGGCGAAGACGGCACCGACGCCCGTCAGGGACACCCGCGCCTGCTCTTCCCCGTCGCGCCGGCGCACCAGCTCGCCGCCGCTGCCGAGAAGTGTCTCGAGCTGGGCGGTCAGCGGCATCAGGACCTGTTCGGGCAACTGGATCTCGCTCACGCCCTCGGCCAGGTGCAGGGTGTCGCCCTCCTGAACCCCGTCGAGCTTGATCTCGAATTGCCCGCGACCGTTCAGGAACACTGACAGCGGCCCCTTCCGGCCCATGCAGGACAACGTGCGGGGGCGGCAGACCACTTCGAAGATATCGGTGTCGAGCCGCGGTGTGGGGGCAAAGCGGGCATAGCCATCCGGATCGAACCGGAAGTAGACGCCGCCCACGAGACCTTCCTGAAAGGTCGGCCATCCGAAGGCGCCGCGCAGCTCCTGCATGGCCTCCCGCGCGCCGATCGCGAAGGGGATCGAGGTGTCGAGAACCGCGTTCTCCGATGCGAACCCGTCCGCGGAGGCGGGGTCAGCGGCGGTCTGTCCGGATGCGGCGACCGGAAGGATGGCCCACAGCGCGAGCGCCGCGGCACCTGAAAGGGGGAACTGTCTCATCAGTAGTCAGCCTCGCTCTGGATCGAGTGGCGGAGGGCCGGCAGCCAGTCCTCTTCCCTCGGCGGATCGGGATAATTGCGCTTCTCGCGCACGTTCTGGTCGCGGTAGGCCGTGAACCAGACCTCGGTCGAGCCGGTATACGGCGTCAGGATCGGGCCCTGCACCTTGTGCAGGAGTGCCGCCAGGATGATGCCGTTGTTGTTGGCGCTGACGATCTCGACCCGCCCCTGGCCGCCTTCGTAGAGCCCTTCGTACATTCCCCTCTCGGGGTCGTAGAGCTCGATGATCGCGTCGAAGAGCACATCGGTGTACTCGGTGTCCCACAGCGCCCACATCCCCAGCGCGGCCTTCGCGGCGACGGCGGCATGTTTGGGAGAATAGTCGCCCCTGGGCGTGACCGTGTTCCAGGGGTAACCGTCCGAGAAGATGCTGTCGTAGACGAAGTAGGGCGAGCCCTTCACGTTGTGTTCGGAGCGCGCCGTCATGAAGCCGGTCTGGCGCCAGCGCGCTTCTTGCACGGCATAGATCCGGTCGGCGAACTCGGCGCGCCAGCCATCCGAATGGAGCCAGGGCGGCGTGGTGTCGTCATGGGGCAGGTCGAAGCCGAGCTCGAGCCCGTCCTGCAGGTAGGATTCCGTCACCACGTAATTCTGCGAGTGGAAGATGCGGGGATCACGCCCGTCATAGGGCACCGCAACGCCGAACATCGAGGCGGTCAGGAAAGGCTCGGCGCGATGCGACAAGATCGGCTTGAAGCCCCAGAGCGCGAAGCCTTTGGCGGCATATTCCTCGTATCCCAGACGGCCTTCCTGCGCGTAGACGGTGTCCCCCGTCTTCTTGTTGACGTAGGCGCCGCGCATCAGCCCTTCCTCGTCGATGACGTTCGAGAAGTCCCATTTCAGCAGGACGGAATCGATGCTGTTGCCGAGATAGGGAAAGCGGTTCTTCATGATCCGCATCCAGATCAGGAACCGGCCGATATCGAGCGCCGAGAAACCGATCTCGCCGTCCTTGTTGGCATAGTTCACCTTCGCCCCGGTGCGGGTGTGGTACACCTTGTTCGGCAACTCGTCGCGGAAGAGGTCGAGCGTCTTCAGCGTGGTCAGAAGCTGCACGGCGCGGCGGTCGAACTCCGGCTTCTCGATCAGGCACAACTCGTAGGCCGCAACGAGACCGCTCATGTAGGAGGCGGTGTCCCACATCGTCGTCGAGGGGTAGCTGCCGACCGAATTGGCGAGGCCCGTTTCCTCCTGGGTAAAGGTCTCGAAATAGTGCCAGGCGACCTTCGCGGCGCGCATCTCCCGCTCGCTCAGGAACCCGCGGCGGGGCTTGTAGGGGCGAACATATTCGTTGCGCTTCGTATAGCTTCCGGGAGGCGCGTCGGCGGAGCCATCGTCCAGGCGGTCGTAATAGTCGGACGGCATCTCGCACATCCGCGGCGGCCTCTCGCGGCGCGGCTCGTCGCGGACCATGCTTGTCGTGACGCTCGGCAGGTTGCCCCGCATCAGCGCCGGCAGATCGTCCCGGTCGCCGCCGGCCATGATCGGCACCGCCTCGTCGGGCTGGTTGAGAAAGATCGTCCGGGCCCCGATCGCGACCGTGGCCGTCAGCGCCATCATGCCGAGGGCGGACGCGCCGAAGGCGAGGCCACCGAAACGGATCGTCTTTCGCGATGTCTGGCGAGTCGACCTCATCGGCAATGTCTTTCTGTTTCGGGCGATTGTTCCGGGCTCCGCAGCTTGCGGAATGCAGGGCCGCCCGGGATGTGACGGTGTCGATAATTGGCAAATCCGGCTTAAGAAAATGAGAATCGCGACCGGCCCCGAAGGCGCGGAATTTCCAAAAATCTTATGCAGTTCAGTGCGCTTGAAAGGGCTTTCTTAAATGAGGGGGGCGTATGCCTTGCCGAACCTGTTTTTCGAGAACGGATTTGCCGATGCTCACCTCCGCTCCCCTGCAGACCGCCCCCGGCATCCCGCTGGACCACGAGCCGCCCGCGCCCGACAGGGGGCAGTCCGGGATCGGCCCGGAAGGTGAAGCTGGCGGTATCCTCGCGACGGAGCTGCAGACGGAGCACCTTTCGCCGGCGGGCCTGCCCATGGCGGCGCGGGCCCTGCCGATCTGGGCGGCCAGCATGTCCACGGCGTTCACCGTCGGCGCAGGGATCTGCCTTCTGGCGATCGGGCTTCTCGCGGTCTTCTTCCAGACCCTCGTGGCGGAGGAGGCGCAGACCCTTCTCGCGCCGCTTCTGGCCGCGATCGGTATCGTGCCCGTGATCGGCAGCCTCGTCTTCGACTACGCCCATACCCGTGCGCTCGCCGGGTATCGTGCGTTGAGACTGGCTCAGGCCAGGCGCGCCAATGCCTGGCTCGGGGGCGCAGCCGCGTTGATGCTCGCGATCCTCCATCCACTGCTGGGGCTGGGGGTGGTTCTGGCAGCCGCCGCAGCCAGTGCCGGCGCGCGGATCCTCGCCCGCCGGGGGAGCACCGAACCTCTCTGGGATGTCACGCCCGAGGAGGCCACCGCACTTCTCGCCGGGCGCGACGCGGCCGGTCTGCGGCTGGCGCGGAGTGCTCCCGAAGGCCATGCGATGGAAGCGCCCCTGCGCCGCGCGTCCGGCTGGCTTTCCGCCCTCGTGACACTCGCCGCGGCCAGTTATCTCGCCGGTACGGCCCACCTGACCACGGGTGCGGTGCCCGGGGCCGCGCTCATTGCCCTCTGGGCTGGAACGGCGGTTGCCGGTGCCATTCTGGCCCGCTCCCGGCCCGAACGGGATGCGGCCGATCTGGCACGCACCATCGAGCCTCTGGATGCCGACTGCGATGCGCCGCCGGGCCTTGCCGTCCGGAGCCTGACCGTCACCATTCCGGGCGGCTGGGCGCTGCTTTCGGGGGCCAGCTTCTCCGCCGAGCCCGGCACGATCATCGGCGTCTCCGGGCCCAGTGGCGCCGGCAAGACGCTCCTGCTCCGCGCCCTGTCCGCGCCCTACGATCTCGCCGGGCTGGACGTGCGGGGCTCCGCGCGGATCAATGGACGTGACCCGTGGGCCAGGACCGTCGAGGCGGGCCCGGTGCCGACGGTCCACCTGCCGCCCACGCCGCTCGTGCTGCCGGCCTCCGGGCTCGAGAACCTGACCTGCTTCCACGCGGGTCCGGCCGAGGCCCGCGGCAAGCAGATCCTGGAACGTCTGGTCTTTTCCGCCGATGAGGCCGACCGGATCTGCACCGTTCCGGATGCCAGCGTTCTGCCCAGCGGGCAGACGAAGGCACTGGCCTTTGCCCGCGGGTTCCTCCTCGCTCCCGATCTCTACCTTCTCGACCGGCCCGAGGACGGGCTGGGCCCTGCACAGCTCGACGCTGTCCTGTCCCGGCTACGTCTCGAATGCCAGCTCGGCCGTGTTGTCCTGATGGTGACCGAGAACCGCGCGCTCCTCGAGGCCTGCGACAAGCTTCTCGTGCTGCAGGACGGACGGGTATCCGAGTTCGGGGATGCGAGCGAGATCCGAGCCAAGCAAAGCGCGGGCTGGGCCGGCTTCACCGCCGATCGTACCCTGGAGAGCGAAGAAGCGCTGACGAGCTGGGTTGAAGGACGGTTCAGACGCCCCGGCGACGAGGCGAACCGGCGTGCCGCGGCCCAGTTGGCCGCCGAGATGCTCGCCTTCTCTTGTCAGACCGCCGCGCCCGGGTCCGGGCAGCGCCTGCGCTTCGAGCTCAAGCTCTTCGAAGGTCACGGCGTCCTGCGCATGATCGACGACGATCCGGCCCTGTCCTCGGGAAAGCTGGAACAGGCTCGCCGTCAGGCGATGGACGAGGGTCTCGTCGGGCGAATGCCCCCGCTCGCCCGTGTCTTGCGCTACAGCCGGGATCTGGAGGCGAGCGTGGAGAACGATCACCGGCTTTTGACCGCGACGCTGGACATCTATGACCCCCGCGCCGGGCAGGGCGGGTAAGCCCATGGCCCGCTCCTCGCCAGCTTTCCGCCATTGCCCGCGCAGCGCTCGGCGCGGCATCGCGCCAGCCGTCTGGCTTTTGAGCGCCGTCGCCTGTCTCGCGATCCTCGCTGTCGGAGCCTGTCTTGCGGCGAGACTGGCGTCCGTTCCGACGCGGCAGACCTATCCCGGCACGCTTCTGTCCACCGCTGCCCCGCTCAGCCTCGAACTTCCGGCGGGCCTGCCGCCGGCGCAGATCCTGGTCGCCGGCGGGGATGACGTGGCCGCCGGTCAGACCCTGGCGGTCCTCGACCGGGACGCCATTGCCCAGGAACTCGAGGCCTTGCGCCGTCAGCGCCTTCTCGACGTCACCCTGCGCGCCTGCCTGCTGACTCCGCCGGACGAGCCACGCTCGATCACGACCACACAAGAGCTTGTCGGCGGTCCCGGTTCGGAGCTTGACGACGAGACACGCGCGGGGCTCGCCCGGATCGAACAGGAATGCGACGCCCTCAAGGAGGGTGGCAAACGTCGGGCCGACCGGATCGGCGCGGCGGAGAAGGCGCTCGCCCGGGACATCGCCCTTCTCGATACGGCCCGGCGAATGGTGCTCGAGGAGACCGATCCCAGGGACAGGGCGAGCCGGACAATCGCACTAGCGGCGAAGCGAGCCGATCTGGAGAAACGCCGGTCGGCCCTCGACCTGGCGCGGCGGGACGCCGACGCCTCGTCGCAGAGCGAGAGAGGCAAGCGGATCGACATGCTGACGGACCGCATCGCCGAGGCGACCGACCGCGAAAGGGTCCTGGGTCAATATCACGAGGCGCCGCGGCTCAGCTTGCCGCAGTCGGGACGCATCCTCCGGGTCAGGCAGGTGCAGGGCGCGATCGGGACCGACGATGCCGTTCCGCTTCTCGACCTTCAGCCAGCCGGTAGCGCGTCCTGGCGTGTGCGCCTCGACCTGCCAACGGATGACGGGCAAGGGTTCAGGATCGATACGCCCGTCCACGTCTTCATCCTCGGCACCAGCGCCGGGGCGCAGAAACTGTCCGGCCAAGTCAGGCACCTCGCCTTCATCCCCGGCAAGGACAGCATCGAGGTGGAGATCGCCCTGGACGGGCCCAGTCTGTCAGAGCTCGAACGCATGCCGATCTCGCGCGGGCTGGACGGCCCGGGCCGCGCGGTGTCGGTCTCCGTCACCCGGACGCGAACGACGCCGGCGAAAGAAATCGGTCTCGCTCTGAGCGATCTCGGAGGTCGGGTCCACGTAGGTTGGGGGCGTTTTCTTCCGCCATCGCTCGTTCTCTCCGGGCTGGCATCGAGAGGTGCCCTGTCCGTCGGCGGCGCCCCATGAGGGCCTGTACGGTGGCCACTTCGGTTCCGTCTCGGTAGAAGGCCGCGATGGCGCGGCCCGGTCAGCGCGACGTCCAGGGCGTGCTGGGCAGCGGGCACTGAGCCGAAACGCGCGGGGCCTTCTTCTGCGCCGGAGGGCCGGATTGGCGGATGACACCGCACCGATGACAGGAGACTCCCCCATGCTGCCGTGGGTCAAGCTTGCAACCGCGACCGCGCCGGACGGCGACACGCTCAGGCTCCTGCGGCGGGGGGACGAGTTTTCCATTCGGCTCGACGGTGGCAACGAGCTGATGAACAGCAGGCTCGGCGGGTCCGAGGAGGCGCTCGCCACGCTGGCGCTCGGCCGCCTGTCCGGTCGCTCGGCGCCGCGTGTCCTGATCGGCGGGCTCGGCATGGGGTTTACCCTTCGCGCCGCCCAGGCGATTGCGCCCGAGGGCGCGCAGCTCGTCGTGTCGGAACTCGTGCCCGACCTCGTGGGCTGGGCGCGGACGCATATGGCGCCGGTCTTCAAGGAGTGCCTGTCCGATCCGCGGGTCGAGGTGAGGCCGGGAGATGTCCTGGCCGAAATCCGCGAGGCCGAAGGAACGTACGACGCCATCCTGCTCGACGTCGACAACGGTCCGGACGGTCTGACCCGGGCGGGAAACGATGCGCTCTACGATGAGCGCGGTCTGCGCTCCGCGCGCCGGGCGCTGACCGGGGGCGGGGTGCTGGCGGTCTGGTCCGCGGCACCGGATGCGGCCTTCCTGAAGCGGCTCTCGGCGTGCGGGTTCGAGGCCAGCGCGCATACGATCCGGGCGGGGCGCAGCAAGCGCGGCTCACGCCACACGATCTGGACGGCGGTGCGCCCCGGACGCTGACAGCCGTGAGAGAGACGATCCGCGGCTCGATCATCTTCGGGGCCGCGACGACGAGCTTTTGCAGGATGCCTCGCTCTTGTCCACGTGCCCGCCGGGGGAGCGTCTCGTGCCTCGATCCCGGCCGGCGTCCCTTCGTCCCGCAGGGCTTCGGGGGGAGGTGCCGGCTTGTCCGGCATTGTCCCGCAGCCGGATAAGGGCCTCTTCTGTCCTCATGGCGGCATCCGGCGTCACTCGCGGCGCCGGGCGCGCCTCACGCGATGCGCTCTCCCCGGCACCAGACGCCGCGCAGGATCGGGGCGTCGCCGGCTTCAGCAACGCGGATGACATCGCCGCGCTGGCCGGAGGAGAGTGCGCCGCGATCCTCGAGACCGGCGGCGCGGGCCGGGGTCGCGGTGACGCAGGCGACGGCGCGGGGCAGATCGTCCCAGAGCGCGGCCAGCCGGAACGCGGAGAGAAGCAGCGCGCTCGGAACGTAGTCAGAGGACACGATATCGAGCAGATCCGCCTCCGCCAGTTCGCTGGCGGCCACGTTTCCCGAATGGGAGCCGCCCCGGATCAGGTTCGGCGCGCCCATCATCACGCGGATGCCGGTCTGCCGGCAGGCCTCCGCGGCCTCCCTCGTGGTCGGAAACTCGGCGAAGCGGACGCCGACGCGATGGGATGACGCGACCTGGCCCGCCGTGGTGTCGTCGTGGCTGGCAAGCACCGCGCCATAGCGCCGGGCCTCCGCCACCGCGCCGGCCTCGTGGACCGCGCCGAAGCGAGCCTGCAGCGCCTTGAGCTCGGCCACGTGCTTCTCGAATGCCGCGTCGTCCATGCCGCGCTTCTTGGTGACATAGGCCCTGAGCGCCCCGAGGTCGCGGAACTGCCGCTGCCCCGGCGTGTGGTCCATCAGGCTGACGATCCCGACCCGGTCCGAGGGACCGAACTCCGCCATCTCCTCCAGCAGCGTTTCGGAGCAGATCTCCGCCCGGAGATGGAGGAAATGGCTGATCTTGAAATGACCGGCGGCGCGGAGGCTCGTCATATCGTTTGCGAGCGTTCTCGCATAGGCGCCGTATCCGCCCGTTCCGCCGTGGATCGATCCGACGCGCAGCGCATCGAACACGGTCGTGATCCCGGTCGAAGCGAGTTCCGCATCATGGGCCAGAAGGGCAGGGACGTGCGGCCAGTCGACCTCCGGGCGCGGCTCGATATGGCGCTCGAGGTTGTCTGTGTGCAACTCCACCAGCCCCGGCAGGATCATGTCCCCGGCGCAATCGATCGCGCCCGCAGGCACGCCGCCGCCCTCCGCGATCTCGGCGATCTGCCCGCCTTCGATCACGATGCGCCCCGGAAGGACGCGGTCCGGCAGGACGAGCCGGGCATTGGCAAGGTGGACGTCGTTTGGCATGCGGTGCTCGTCTCGTGGTGCCGGATCGGGATCGGCAGGGGGAGGGGGAAGCGTCATGTCATACACTCGGGTCGCGGTCTACTATCTGCCGCCGGGCGGCGATCTGGCCAGATTCGGAGCAAGCTGGCTGGGATGGGACGTCGCGCAGGGCTGTCCGGCGCCGCAGCCCGCCATCGCTGGACTGGCCGAGGTCACTGAAGCGCCGCGGAAGTACGGATTTCACGGCACGCTCAAACCACCCTTCAGGCTTGCGGAGGGGTTGGACATCGCAGCTCTCGAGGAGGCCGTGGAGAGCGTCGCCCGGACTGGTGCGCCGGCGCGGGCAGACGGGCTCGCGCTCACAACCCTCGGGGGCTTTCTGGCGTTCACTCCGGTCGGGGATGCGGCTGCCATCGAACGGCTCGCCGCGTCGTGCGTGACCGAGCTCGACGCATTCCGGGCGCCGGCCGGACCGAACGAGATCGCGCGGCGCCGAGGCGCCGGGCTCACCTCCCGTCAGGACGCGCTCCTGACGCGCTGGGGGTACCCGTATGTCATGGAGGAGTTCCACTTCCACCTCACCCTGACCGGGCGCCTGCCAAAGGACAAGGCGGAGGGCTGGTATCGGGAGGCCCGCGCACGCCTCCCCGAGTTGCCGGTGCCGTTCGTGATGGAGGACGTGGCGCTGGCCGGCGAGCGGCCGGACGGGAGATTCGAGTTGATCCGGCGCTTCCCCCTCACCGGCTGACGCGCCGGAGCGCGCGTTCCCGGGCTGCCCGGATTTGCGGCATTGCGCAGAACGTTCAATCCGTTCCGGGGGAGTCTCCCCGAGGCAGACGGATACCCGGCGCGGCCCGAGCCCGACCGGATGCCATGCACGTCTTGCGCGAGGACACGCCGTCGTCCCCTGCTGGGCGCTTTCAGGAGGGCCCAAGTCGTTTTCGAGCGCTGAGGCGCGATTCGGGGGTGCTAGACAGGACCTGCAAGGTGCCGCTGGAGACAGAGGAGAATTGGGAAGCCGGTGAGAGGCCGGCACTGCCCCCGCAACGGTAAGGAAGCGATGGGCATGGCGACGGAGCCACTGGGGCGAGCAGCCCCGGGAAGGAGCCATGCCGGGCCGCCGGGCCACGCTTCAAGTCCGGAAACCAGCCTTGCGAGAACGTCAGCCGCGGGAGGCGGTGCAGACGCCGGAAGAGTCGCACGGGAAGCGGCATCTGACGGTCTGCCCGCCCTCCGAATTCACTAATCGCCGCGGGGTGCGGCAGGGGAACACCATGCACCACGACCTCACGCAGCTTCTGGCCACGCACAGACCGGGCTACGCGCTGGAGCGACCCTTCTACACCGCCGCCGATATCTACGAGGCCGATCTCGAGGCGATCTGGTACCGCGACTGGCTGTTCGCCATACCCGCCTGCGAGCTCGAGAAGACCGGCTCCTACGTCACGCACACCGTCGGTGCCTACAAGGTGATCCTCGTTCGCGGGGCGGACGGGACGATCCGCGCCTTCCACAATTCCTGCCGTCACCGCGGCTCGATCATCTGCAAGGCCGCGAAGGGCCATGTGCCGAAACTGGTCTGCCCGTATCACCAGTGGACCTACGAGCTCGACGGCTCGCTGCTCTGGGCGCGGGACATGGGGCCGGACTTCGATCCCTCCGCCCATGGCCTGAAGCCTGTCCATTGTCGGGAGCTGGCCGGCCTGATCTATATCTGCCTGGCCGACGAGGCGCCCGATTTCGACACCTTCGCGGACCTCGTGCGCCCCTACCTCGCCGCGCACGATCTGTCCGACGCCAAGGTCGCCCACGAATCCTCGATCATCGAGAACGGCAACTGGAAGCTCGTCTGGGAGAACAACCGCGAGTGCTATCATTGCGGCGGCAACCATCCCGCGCTCTGCCGCACGTTTCCCGACGATCCGGCCGTCACCGGCGTCGAGGACGGCAAGACGCCGCCGCATCTGGCGGCCCATTTCGATCGGCTCGAAGGGGCCGGGATCCCCGCCCGGTTCCAGATCGACCCAAGCGGCCAGTACCGGATCGCTCGGATGCCGCTGAAGGCCGGCGCCAAAAGCTACACGATGGACGGGGGCCTCGCGGTCACGAAGCGGCTGGGGCGCGTGCCGTTCGACGATGCTGGCGCCCTCATGCAGTTCCACTACCCCACGACCTGGAACCACTTCCTGCCGGATCACTCCATCGTCTTCCGCATGACCCCCGTCAGCCCGACCGAAACCGAGGTCACGACGAAGTGGCTGGTGCACAAGGATGCCGTGGAGGGGCGCGATTATGACCTGAAGCGCCTGACCGAGGTCTGGATCGCCACCAACGACGAGGATCGGCGGGTCGTCGAGGACAACCAGCAGGGCATCAACTCTCCGGCCTACACGCCCGGGCCCTATTCGCAGTTCCAGGAATCCGGCGTGCTGCAATTTGTCGACTGGTATTGCCGCAGCCTGTCGGAGCGCCTGCCGGCGCCCTCCCGGATGGCGGCGGAATAACGGCGATGAACGATCTGTCCTCCCTCCCGAAGCGTGCCGTCTGGTCAGATGCCGAGCCGCTCGAATGCGTCTCCATCATCCCCGAGGTGCCGAACACGGCGACCTTCACCTTCCAGGCTCCGTCCGGCGCGCTGTTCGACTTCTCGCCGGGCCAGTTCCTGACGCTGGAACTGCCCTTGCCCTCCGGAACGATCCACCGCACCTACACGATCTCCTCCTCTCCCTCCCGCCCCCGGTCCATCTCGGTGACGATCAAGGCGCAGGCGGGCAGTATCGGGACCCAGTGGATGCTGAACGAGCTTCAGCCCGGAATGCGTCTCAAGGCGTTCGGGCCCGCCGGCGTCTTCACGCACCTGAACCATCCCGCCGAAAAATATCTTTTCATCTCCGCGGGATCCGGCATCACGCCGTCCATGTCGATGACGACCTACATGTTCGACCTCGGAACCATGCCCGACATCGTCTTCGTCAACTGCGCCCGCCGCCCCTCCGAGATCATCTTCCGCGAACGGCTGGAGCACATGGCGTCCCGGATGCCGGGGATCGATCTCAAATGGGTCGTCGAGGGGACCGACCCGTTCCGCCCCTGGACCGGCTATCGCGGCATGTTCAACCAGCTCATGCTCGGCCTGATGGCGCCCGACTATCTGGAGCGGGAGGTCTTCTGCTGCGGTCCAGAGCCGTTCATGCGCGCGGTGCGTGAGGCGCTCTTCGGCCTCGGTTTCGACATGGACCGCTACCACCAGGAGAGCTTTCAGGCGCCGGCGGAGACCGATGCGGACGTCCCCGAGATCGACGACGTGGTCCCGGAGCAGGGTACGGACGTGGAGCTGACCTTCGCGGCGTCCGGTGTGACAGCGACCGTTCACGAGACGGACACGATCCTCGCCGCGGCCCGCAATGCCGGACTGAACATCCCCTCGGGCTGCACCTTCGGCGTCTGCGGCACCTGCCGGATCAAGAAGGTCGCGGGCGAGGTCCACATGGTACACAACGGCGGGATCACCGAGGAGGATGTCGAGGCCGGATACATCCTCGCCTGCTGTTCGAACCCGATCGGAAACGTCACCGTGGATGCGTGAAAGTCCGGGCGCGGCCTTTTCGGCCACGCCCGGCCAGTCCGGTCAGTCCTGAACGAGAAGGATGTTCAGATCCAGCTCGTCCATGCGCGCCATCACGCGGTCGAAGCGGAAGGCCGGCGGCTCCATCGGGAAGACATGCATCTCGGTCGGATCGCCGATGGTGCGGAAGAACGGCTCGAAGACCGCAGGGACGAGCCACCCGAAGAACTTCGTATAGGGCGTGTCGAGCCGGTAGCTGTGGACCGTACCGGGCGTGACCTGGCAGTAATCGCCCGGATAGAGCGTCATCTCCTCGCCGTTGACCCAGAGCGTCATCCGTCCTTCGAGGCAGAAGAAGTTCTCGGTGTGGTGCTTGTGATAGTGCCACGGGATCGGCTGCCCCGCCGGCCCCTCGGTGAGCACCGCGAAGAACGCGCCCTCGGTCGAGGCGGATGTCTGGAGGAGAGAGAAGAGCTGGTCCGCCGCAACGAGCCGCTCGCCCTCGCCGCCCATGAGCACATAGGGCCGCTTCTCCTCCGGGATCTCGCGCGCGGTGACGATCGCGGCCTCAGCCTCGGGAAGCGCGCCCAGCCAGGTCACGTCCGAGGCGGCAGCCGCGGCATCCAGTCTGGGCTGGGGGATCGTGAGGTCAGGCAGATCCGGCTGGACAGGGCGGGAGAAGGGTGTGCCGAGCGCCTCGTAGAAGCCTCCGAGACCGGAGCCGATGGACCACGTCAGAATCCGGGTGCGCCAGCTCTTCATGCGGTAGCCATGCGCCGTCCCGGCCGGAACGTAGGCGTAGTCGCCGGCGGTCAGAAGGTGCGCCTTTCCATCGAGGTGCAGCTCGAGCCGTCCGTCCATGACGTAGAGCGCCTCGTCCGTCTCGTCGTGACGGTGCAGCGGCAGGCCGGCATCCATCGACCCGGTGAGAACCGCTGCGGCACAATCGCCGTCGGTGTCCTCGGGGCGGGAGATCACCGTTGCCACGTGGCCGCCGATCAGGCGGAATTCACCCTCGCCGTCCCTGAGGGCATAGAGTTCGTGCGCACCCGGCAATGTGCCGTCGGCCTGCGCCGTGGGAATCTGCCCCAGTGGAGCGTCCGCCATGACGATATCGCCGGTGAGCGCAGCGGCCGCACCGCCAAGTGCGGCTCTGCGGAAAAAGCTTCTGCGGGAGAGAGTCATCGAAAATCCTGTCGCGTTGGTATCTGCGTCGTGGCTATTCCCATCCAGACATCAAGTATAATATAGATATGTGACTGACTTATCATATCGAGTGATCAATGGAGCTTCGACATCTGCGTTATTTCACCGTACTGGCAGACACGTTGCACTTCGGACAGGCAGCGGCGCGGCTGAACATCGTGCAGCCGGCCCTGTCGATGCAGATCAGGAAACTCGAGGAGGAACTGGGCGTCGCGCTGTTCGAGCGCTCCCGCCGAAAGGTCGCGCTGACCCCGACCGGCGAGCTGTTCCTCATCGAGGCGCGGCGCTGCCTGTCCCATGCCGATCAGGCCCGGTTTCTCGCGCAGGAAGCGAAGCGGGGGGCGATCGGGCAGTTGCGGCTCGGGCTGTCCAACGGGGCGGTTCAGTCCGGCGCGCTGCGACGTGTCATGCGCGCCTTCCGGGCCAGCAGTCCGGGCCTTCTGATCGAGCCTGTGGAGGTGCACCCTGCGGGCGCGGCGGACGCCATTTTTCGGGGAGATATCGATGCCTCCCTCGGAACCACCGCCTCTCTCGCGCTGCCCGAAGGGCTCGAGAGTTACACGATGGCGCAGCACCGGGCCCTCGTCGTCCTGCCGGAGGAGCATCCGCTGGCTGCAGAGGCGGATATCCCGGCCGAAGCGCTGCGCGGCGAGACGTTCATCGGCTATGCCGGGCCGCACGACGTGATGGGCATGTCCCTGACCGTGGGGGCGCTTGGCTACCTTCCCGCCGCGCAGAGGGCCGTCAGCAGCCCGTCGATGACGGTCGGCATGGTGGCGGCGGGTCTGGGCGTCGCGATCGTGCCGGAGAGCATCGCCAGGCCCGAGGCGGGCGCCGTCTTTCGCGGGCTCAGGGACCGGAGGTTCGATATCGACGTGACGCTGCTGTGGTCCGGATCGCAGAGCGCGAGCACCGCCGCCGCCATCGCCCGGATGCTGGCCGAGGAGCCGTGACGGAGGAGAGGTCGGACGGGTTCGCCGCCCGGAGGGGGGTTGCCGCAAGGTCACGGGGACGTCACCATCGGGTCGGCAATACCAGGGAGATGCCCCATGCGCGCCGTACTCGCACTCATTCTCATGACCACCCCCGCTCTCGCCCAGGAGGCCGCCGACGCGGTCGCGCCCGAGCAGGCGACAGGTCTCGTCCGGGAAACGCCGGAGCCGGTCACGTCCGATAACTGGATGGTCGTCGCCGCCAATCCGCTGGCGTCCGAGGCCGGGGCCAAGGTGCTGAGGGCCGGGGGCAGCGCTGCAGATGCGATGGTCGCGGTCCAGGTCACGCTCGGTCTCGTCGAGCCGCAATCCTCCGGCCTCGGCGGCGGAGCCTTTCTCGTCTGGTACGATGCCGAGACGGGAGAAATCACCACACTCGACGGCCGGGAAACCGCCCCCATGGCCGCGACCCCGACGCTCTTCCAGAAGGACGGGGAGCCGATGGGGTTCTTCGACGCGGTCGTCGGCGGCCTCTCGGTCGGCACGCCGGGCACGCCCATGCTGCTCGAAGAGGCGCATCGCCGCTGGGGCCGGGCCAACTGGAGCGGCCTTTTCGACGAGGCCATCGGGCTGGCCGAAGACGGCTTCTCGGTCTCTCCGCGCCTCGCCGCCCTGGTGGCCGAGGATGAGGAGTTCCTCTCCGTCGCGCCCGCCACGGCCGATTATTTCATGCCCGGCGGCTCCGCCATCGCAGAAGGCGATACGCTGACGAACGCCGCCTATGCCGAAACGCTGCGCGCCATTGCAGCGCGCGGGGCAGATGCGTTCTATCACGGGGAGGTGGCAGAGGGGATCGTCGCCACGGTGCGCGGTGCGGCCCAGCCGGGCGTCCTGTCACTGGAAGATCTGGATGCCTACGAGGTCGTCGAGCGCCCGGCGGTCTGCGCACCCTATCGCGGTGCGGAGGTCTGCGGCATGGGCCCGCCGTCATCGGGCGCGCTGACCGTCGGGCAGATCCTCGCGCTTCTGGAACCCTATGAGCTCGCCGCGATGGGGCCCGATTCTCCGGACGCCTGGCGCCTGATCGGCGACGCCTCCCGCCTCGCCTTCGCCGACCGCGGGCGGTACATGGCGGATACCGATTACGTGCCCGTGCCGCGGCTTCTGGATCCCGATTACCTCGCGGGCCGCGCCGAGCTTCTCGAGGGGGACGACAGCCTGCCCGAGGTTTCGCCCGGCATGCCGCCCTGGGATCACGCGGCGCTCGATCTCGGCGACGATGCGTCCATCGAACTGCCGTCCACGTCGCATATCTCCATCGTCGACGCCGACGGCAACGCGCTGTCCATGACGACCACCATCGAGAACGGCTTCGGCTCCCGCCTCCTCGCGCCCGGGGGCTTCCTGCTCAACAACGAGTTGACGGATTTCTCCTTCAGCACCCATGACGAGGGCAGCCCGATCGCCAATCGCGTGGAGCCCGGGAAGCGGCCGCGTTCGTCCATGTCCCCGACGATCGTGATGGAGGACGGCGCCCCCGTCTTCGTGGTCGGCTCTCCGGGTGGCAGCCGCATCATCGGCTACGTCGCCAAGACCATCGTCGCGCATATGGATTGGGGGATGGACCCGCAGGCGGCCGTCGCCTTGCCGAACCTGGTGAACCGGTTCGGGACCTACGATCTCGAGGACGGAACCGCCGCGACCGACCTTCAGGGGCCGCTCGAGGAACTGGGCTTCGAGGTAAACGTGCGTGACCTGACGAGCGGCCTGCACGCCATTGCGGTCAGGGACGGCACGCTGATCGGCGGCGCCGACCCAAGGCGCGAAGGCTTGGCCATAGGCGAATGAGCCGGGGCTGAAAGAATGGGGCGCGGGGGGCAGGGCACCCCCGCGCCCTTTTGTTGTCCCTCGGCAGATTCGGGGCTGGTCTCGCCTGGCCGAGGCGCAGTCGATGCGATCCTCGCGCTGCACCGGTGTCGCGCCCGCCGAAGCGATGGGACCCTTCCGGGATGAATGAGCCGGCGCGAGAGGCCCGTCCGGTCGCGCCGTCGTCATGTCGGGGCCAGTCTGACAAATGCCGGGGAGCGTCTCGCCGCCACCCAAGCCACGCGCGCGGGCGCCGCGGTCATCGCGCCCGCGACCTTTGCGCGGTGCGGCATCCTGAGCGGGAAAAGACATGCCGGGTGACCCTTCGGATCACCTCGGCCTACGAGCCGGAGGAGTTCCGGTCACCGATCGGGCGGCGTCGATCCTCGGCGAGGGGCGCGGCGTGAACGGCGAGATCGCCGGGGGCAGGTCAGAACCCGAGGCCGATCGAGATCATCCCGACGCGTTGCTGCTCGGACTGCTCCTCGAACCGTCGCGACAGGCGCGTCTGCCCGACGAAGAGGTGAGCATCGCCGGACGTGGCCTGAAGTCCGATCCTGACCCGCGACTGGCTTTCCTCGAGGGTCACGCCGTATCCGTCCGGCAGATGCGCGGACCCGGTGACGCGCTGGATGTCCCCGCCGAGCACGAGGCCGACGTCGAAGCCCCGCTCCTCCGGAAGATCGTAGGTCATGAGTTGTCCTGTCACCACGTCCCGGGTCCAGACGGCGGCATCCTGTCCTCCCCCGATGACGATGTCGGCGCCGAAGGAGGCCCGCGTGTCGTCGCCGTAGCGCGCTTCGGCATAGGGGCGCACCATTGCCGCGCCGCCAAGGACGAAGGTGTGCGCCACTTCCCCTTCCAGACTCATCACTCCCCGGTCCGGCAGGTGCGGATCGTCCCGCGTCTCCGGGTCGTAGCCATCGTAGTCGAACAACTCGTGCGCCCGAGCCTGCAGCTCGGGCAGGCCGGTGCTGTCCCCCCTGAGGGCGATCTCGCCGCCGATTCGGGTCTCGACCGGGCCGACGTCGCGATGCAGGAACGCGCCGAAGCCGAGCAGGGTGGAGTAGGGGCGATCGCCGTCCTCTTGCCGGGACGGGGACCAGGGGGTGACGATCTCGCCGCGCCCCCTCAATTCAAGCGTGCTGCCGGCATCCGGCGCGTCGCTGAAGAAGTAGGATCCCTGGTAGGAGCCGGTATTCCACCGGTCGTGACCGTCGCCATAGGTGTCATTGACGAAGAGGCGGGCGGATCCGGCATAGTCGGCCTGAGCGGTGCCTCCCGCCAGCGCGATGACGCAGGCGAGCGCACACCCGGCGAGGCTGACGAGAAACGATGCGGGCATGACAGGAGCCTTGCTGGACGCGGAAGATAAGGTTCACTGGTCCTAGCCCGGAATCTCTTAACGATGCGCTAACGAATCCGATCTCCGGCGCCATTCATCGCCTGTCTGCGACGTCCCTGCCACGTTGCCTGCGTGCGAGCCCGTCAGGACGCGATCTCGTCGGCCTCGATGGCCTCCTCCTCGGACAGGTTCAGCCGGCGGCGCAGATCGGCGAGGTAGGCGCGGTCTGCCGGGCTGTCACCGTCGATGGCGGCGCGGGACGCCAGGTAGAATTCTCCGGCGGTCTCGGCATCGTTCACGTCTGCCAGAAGCGAATCGAGGGGCCTGGGGTTGGCGATCTCGCGCTCCATGATCTGCCGGTCCTGCGGCGTCGCGTCCGCATCGTCGATGGCCCGCATGATCCTGGCCCTCTCGTCCTGCGAGAGCGCACCGTCGGCATAGGCGGCGGTGACCATGGCGCGGATCATCAGGAGGGCCTCGTCCTCGCTGAACCGCTCGGCCGCCGCTTCGCCCTCGCTCATGTCTTGGGGGTCTACGTCATCATACGCATGGGCTCCGCCGCCCGTGGCCGAGGCGCCGCCACCGAGGAAGTCGTTTGCCGTGTCCCGAAGCTTGTCGATCAGCCCGCTGCCGGAGTTGGACGATGCGCTGTGACCGGCGGATTGCGGCCGCTTCGACTGGCTGTCCTTGTAGGCCTGGTAGGCCATGTACCCAAGGGCGGCGAGGCCGAGCTTGCCGCCGAGGCCGCCCCGCTTGCGCCGCCGCGCGCCGAACAGGCCGAGCGCGGCCGCTGAGCCGAGAGCTCCCCGGCTCCGCCCGCGACCGGCCATCCGCGTGGCCAGCATCGTGCCGAGAATGCGTTTCATGCTCATGGCGTTCTCCCCCCGTCTGCAGATCCCGCTGCCGCCGATCCGGCCCGCGCCCTGCCTGTGGCCTCCCAACACCGACGGTCCACTGTCGTTCCGGAGCGCCGGGCGGTCTCGGTCTCGGGCGCGGCAGAAAGAGCGGTGCGACAGAGATGCACTTTGACAGGGGCGCGATCCGAGGCGACACCTCCCCTCATGGTCCGTGCCGCTGCCCGCATCTTCACCGCCGGCCTCGTCGCCCTGCTCCTGGCGAGCATGAGCGTCGTGTCGGCCGTGCAGATGGCGCCGGACGGCAAGGCAATCGAGCGGCAGATGGCGCTGCAGACCTTCGGGGCGGACGTCCTGACGTTCTGCGAGGACCACGAGGGTCATGGAGGTCACGCCGGCGCGGCCCATGACCATGACTGCCCGTTCTGCCACAAGCTGCCCCATCCGCCGCGCGCCGAAGCCCCGCTTGCCGCGCGCCGTCTGGCCTGGGCCATCGAGGCGACGCGGGGGGGCGATCTCTTCCGCGGGCCGCAGCATCTCGGCGCACATGTCTCCGCCCGCGGGCCGCCGCGCACCGTCTGATCTTCCTCGAGGCCCCGCCCGGTCCACGGGCTCCGGGTCACCCCGAACCTGGTGCGGGACGAACCCCGCGCTGATCCGCTTTTTCGGAGACAGACATGTTTGCCAAGACCACTCTTGCCGCCTCTGCGGCCCTTTCCCTGATGTCCGGTGCCGCCCTTGCGCACGCCACGCTCGAGCAGAGCGAGGCCGCCATCGGCTCCACCACCAAGATCACCCTGCGCGTGCCACATGGCTGCGACGGTGAAGCCACCAACGATGTGCGCATCGAGATCCCGGACGGGTTCTACAACGTCAAACCCATGCCGAAGGCCGGCTGGACCCTCTCGACGGAGACCGGTGCCTATGACGTTCCCTTCGACAACCACGGCACCGAAATGACCGAGGGCGTCCGGGTCGTCACCTGGTCGGGCGGCGATCTGCCCGATGCGCATTACGACGAGTTCACCCTGCGCGGCACGGTCGGGCCGGACGAGGATGCAGGCGAGGCGATGTACTTCCCGGCCGTGCAGACGTGTGCCTCAGGCACGGCGGACTGGACCGACACGAGCGGCGCAGGTCACGACGTGCCGAACCCGGCGCCGTCCCTCACCCTGGTCGCGGGCGACAGCGGGCATGGGCATCATGGCCACGGCCACGGCCACGGCGCCGCAGACGGGGAGGATGCCTCCTCGGTCGGGGATCTGCGCATCACCGGCGCGAGCCTCCAGGCCACCGTGCCGAACCAGCCCGTCGCGGGTGGCTACATGACCGTTGCGAACACGGGCGAGACGGATGACGTCCTGGTCGCCGTCAGCTCGTCGGTCTCGGGGCGCGGCGAGGTGCACGAGATGAGCATGGACGGAGACGTGATGCGGATGCGTGAAGTGGAGGGTGGCCTCTCCATCCCCGCGGGAGAGACCGTGACGCTGGAGCCGGGCGGCTATCACATCATGCTGATGGACCTCGAAGGCCCCCTGTCCGAAGGCGAGAGCGCCGACGTCACGCTGACATTCGAGGAGGCCGGCGATGTCACCCTGACCCTGCCGATCGTCTCCCGCCAGCGCGGCGGGCATGGCGACCATGGCGACCATACGCACGACTGAGCGTCATGTCGGGCGCGGGGAGCGACCCCGGCGCCGGCGATGCATCACCCGGTCGCGGCCCCGAAGGGGCCGCGATCACGCAGTCCGGGCAGGGACCGCACCTGCCAAGGCCGGCCCCTGCGCGATATCAGCGGCCGTTCTCGGCCCGCCAGGCCTCGAAGCTCGCCAGGTGCTCGTCCTTCGTGCGTGGGTAGAGACCGATGATTGTCTCGCCGCCCTTCACCTGCTCGGTGACGAAATCCTCGTAGGCCGTCATCTCGACCGCCTCGTCCGCCACCTCCTCGGCCATGTGGGCGGGAATCACGATGACGCAGTCGTCGTCTCCGACCACGATGTCCCCCGGAAACACCGCGACATCGCCGCAGCCGATGGGCACGTTGATGTCGATGGCCTCGTGAAGGACGAGGTTGGTGGGGCTGGACGGGCGGGAATGGTAGGCCGGAATCTCGAGCCCGCCGATCGTCGCGGCATCCCTGAAGCCGCCATCCGACACGACACCGGCACCCCCGCGGACCATCAGCCGCGTGATCAGGATATCCCCGGCGGAGGCCGCGCGCGCATCCTTGCGGCTGTCCATCACGAGAACATGCCCCTCGGGGCAGGTTTCGATGGCGACCCGCTGGGGATGATCGGGATTGCGGAAGATGGAGAGCTCGTTGCGATCCTCCCGCGCGGGCATGTAGCGCAAGGTGTAGGCCGGACCGACCATGTTGCGGCCCTTCGGGGCAACGGGGTGGACGCCCTGGATCACCTGGTTGCGCAGGCCGCGCTTGTAGAGGGCCGTGGCAAGCGTTGCGACGGAGACGTCCGTCAGTTTGGTGCGGGTGGCTTCTGTCAGATCGCTCACGGCGGGTCCTTCGGTTGCATTCGGTTGGGCGGGGTGGGCGGACGCATCGTCCATCAGAAGATATCGGGCTCGCCCGCGGCCGGACCGTGGCCGCGCTCGAGGTAGTCGAAGTCGCAGCCGGTATCGGCCTGGGTGACGTGGTTGGAGAACATCCAGCCCCAGCCGCGCTGGAAGCGGGGGTCGGGCCGGATCCAGGCGGCGCGGCGGCGGTCCAGCTCGTCTTCCTCCACCAGCATGTCGAGCCGGCGGTTCGGAAGGTCGAGCCTGACGGTGTCTCCCGTCTTCAGAAGGGCCAGAGGCCCGCCCACATAGCTTTCGGGTGCGACATGGAGCACGCAGGCGCCATAGGAGGTGCCGGACATGCGCGCATCCGAGATCCGCAGCATGTCCCTGTGGCCCTGCTTCACGAGAGCTGTCGGGATCGGCAGCATCCCCCATTCGGGAAAACCGGGACCGCCGAGCGGACCGGCATTGCGCAGCACCATGACATGATCCGGGGTGACGTCGAGATCGGGGTCGTTCACCGCCTCCTTCATCTCCGGGTAGCTGTCGAAGACGAGCGCCGGGCCTTCGTGGACATGGAACTTCGGATCGCAGGCGGCGGGCTTGATGACGGCGCCGGAGGGCGCGAGGTTGCCGCGCAGGACCGCGAGCGATCCTTCGGCGTAGACGGGGTTCGACAGCGGCCGGATGACATCGTCATTATAGACCTCGGCACCGTCGAGGTTCTCCCCCATCGTGCGGCCGGTGACGGTGAGGCAGGACGTGTCGAGCCGGTCTTCGAGCCGTTTCATCAGGGCGCGCAGGCCGCCGGCATAGAAGAAGTCCTCCATCAGGTAGTCCTGCCCCGAGGGACGGACATTCGCGATGAGCGGGGTCGTGCGGCCGAGCTCGTCCAGATCGTCGAGCGTGAAATCGACGCCGGCGCGGCGGGCCATGGCGATGAGGTGGACGACGGCATTCGTCGAGCAGCCGGTGGCCATGGCGACGGTGGCGGCATTGCGGACCGCGCCTTCTGTGATGATCCGCTCGGGGCCGAGGTCCTCCCAGACCATGTCCACTATGCGCCGTCCGCACTCCGCGGACATGCGCTGGTGGCCCGCATCGGGGGCCGGGATCGAGGAGGCGCCGGGCAGGGTCAGGCCCATCGCGTCGGCGATGGCCGTCATTGTGGAGGCGGTGCCCATGGTCATGCAGGTTCCGGCGGAGCGCGCGATCCCGCCCTGGACGCCGAGCCATTCGGCATCCGAGATCTTTCCGGCGCGCCGCTCGTCCCAGAACTTCCATGCATCGGAGCCGGAGCCGAGGATGCGGCCCGCGTAGTGCCCGCGCAGCATCGGCCCGGCCGGCAGGTAGATCATCGGGATGCCGGCGGTGATCGCGCCCATGACGAGGCCGGGCGTGGTCTTGTCGCAACCGCCCATCAGGACCACGCCGTCGAACGGGTGGGAGCGGATCATCTCCTCGGTCTCCATCGCGAGCATGTTGCGGTAGAGCATCGAGGTCGGTTTGGTGAAGCTCTCGTCCACCGACAGGGCCGGCATCTCGAGCGCGAAGCCCCCCGCCTGGAGGACGCCGCGTTTCACGTCCTGGGCCCGCTCGCGGAAGTGGCTGTGGCACGAATTGATCTCGGACCAGGTGTTGAGGATGCCGATGAGCGGCTTGCCCATGAAATCCTCCTCGCCGTAACCGAGCTGCATCAGGCGGCTGCGATGGCCGAAGCTGCGGAGGTCGTCGGGAGCGAACCAGCGCGCGGAGCGCAGCTGGTCCTTGATCTTGCGGGTCATCCGTCTACTCCACGAATGCGAAGATGAGCCAGGTCAGTAGGATCGTGAAGACGAGGCCGGCGAGTTCGGGCCAGGAGCCGAAGCTCGGCTCCTGCGGATCCTTCTCGCGCCGCTCGAAGGCGCGGGGGTCGATATCCTCGTCGCCTCTGGTGAGATCGTGGTCGGGTGTCATGACGTTTTCCCTCCTCAGTTCAGCAGGTTGGGCAGCCACATGGCGAGTTGCGGGAAGAACAGCACGAGGAACAGTCCGACCGCCTGCAGCGCGATGAAGGGCAGCACGGCGAGGAAGATCTCCTGCAATTCTATCTCCTTCGGCGCCACGGATTTCAGGAAGAAGCAGGCAGGTCCGAAGGGCGGGGACAGGTAGTACATCTGGATGTTCATCGCGAAGAGAACCCCGAACCACACCGGGTCGAAGCCGAGATCCTGGACCACGGGCGCGAAGATCGGCACGGTGATGAAGATGATCGCGATCCATTCGAGGAAGGTGCCGAGCACCATCACGATGAGCATCATCACCACGATGACCATGATCGGCGCGATATCGAGGCCGGTCAGGATGCCGCGAAGGAATTCGCCGCCGCCGATCCGGTTGTAGATCCCGATGAGGGAGACCGCGCCGAGGACGAGCCAGATGATGGAGCCGACGGTGAGCACCGTCTGGCGCATCGCGTCCCGCGCCATGATCCAGTTCAGCTCCCCCCGCGCCGCGGCGACGACGAGCGCGCCGACGGCGCCGATGGCGGCCGCTTCGGTGACCGTGGCGATGCCCGAATAGATGACGCCGAGGACCGAGCCGATCAGGATGCCGGGCAGGATCACGCCCTTGAGGTGACGCATCCGCCGGAAGAACGGCTCCCCGGTTTCGGGAATGTCGTAGATCGGCGCCATGGACGGCGTGATCCGGACACGGATCAGGATGTAGGTGATGTAGAGCGAGGCGAGGATCAGTCCCGGCACGGCGGAGGCCATGAAGAGGTTGGTGATCGAGACCTGCGCGGCGAGGCCGTAGACGATGAGCACGACCGAGGGCGGGATGAGCGTGGCCAGGGCCCCCGCGGCGCAGATGATGCCGATGGAGAGCTTCCGGTCATAGCCGAGACGCATCATCTGGGGCAGGGCGATCAGGCCGAGCATGACGATCTCGCCGCCCATGATGCCGGACATCGCGGCCAGAAGGACGGCGACGATGCAGGTCTGAACCCCGACGGAGCCGCGGAAGCGCCCGCCGGCGATGGCCATCGAGTTGAAGAGGCTTTCGGCGATCCCCGATCGTTCGAGCACGTTTGCCATGAAGACGAAGAACGGCACAGCGATCAGTTCGTACTTGTGCAGGACCTCGCTGACATTCGCGGCGACGATGAAGAAGCCCGCGCGCTCGCCGAAATAGAGGATGGCGGTGGCGAGGGAGACGGTCAGCGTCGTGATGCCGAGCGGGATGCCGATCGCCATCAGCGCCAGGAGCGACAGGACGATCAGAAGGGTGATGTATTCAATGCCCACGGACGAGCTCCCCTTCGGTGGCCTGGATCCAGCGGATGATGTTGGCGAGAAGCTGGAAAATGTAGAGGATGCAGCCCGCGACGATCGCGGTCTTCAGGATCACCGGCTGGATCGAGTTCAGCGCCGTACCGGTATGCTCCATGCGCTCGATGGCGCGGATCGCGGGATCCCAGAGCGCAAGGGTCAGCACGAAGATGGCCCCTGCCGAGACGATCATCTGGACGAGCCGGAAGACCCGCCAGACGCGGTCCCCGACGATCAGCTCCATCATGGTGATCGAGATGTGCCGGCTTCGTTCCGTGACATAGCCCACGGAGAGCACCCAGGCCGCGGCGCAGAGCGTCATCGCAAGTTCGGTGGACCAGATTGTCGGATTGTCGAAACCGTAGCGCATGACGACCTCGAGAGCCGAGACGCCGATGCAGGCAAAGATCAGGGTCGCGCAGCTATGGCCGATGAACACGCTGATGCGGTCCATGATGTCGGCGTAGCGCGCCAGGATGCGGGACATGGGCGCGGGCTTCCTATGGCGATGAGGATGGGCCGCGCCGCCGGGAAAAGGCGGCGCGGCCGGGACGACTTACTCGGCCTCGAGCAGCCCGATCTCGGTGAGATAGGCCAGGTGCGCGTCGAGCGCCTCCTGGGCGAGGTCGGACTTCTTGGCGAACTCCTCCCACTGGGTCCGGGCGGTCTCGCGGAGCTTCATGCGGTCCTCGTCGGACCAGTCGATGACCTCGATCTCCTCGCTCGCATCGTCTCGCTCGGCCAGTTCCTGGTCCTGTTGGCCGACTTCCTCGGCCATGGCGTACATCGCATCGTACCACCACGTCCGCAGCAGCTCCTGGTCCTCGGCGGACATGTCCTCCCAGATGCGCTCGCTCACGGTGAACTGCATCGAGGGCATGGAATGGATGCCGGGATAGAGCGGGTAGGGGGCCACGTCGTGGAGGCCGGTGGCGTCGTTGTTGACGTATGCGGACGCGTCGGCGGCGTCGACGATGCCCTTCTCCAGCGCGCCGAAGACTTCGGAGAACGGGATGGAGATCGGGGAGGCGCCGGCGGCCTGGAACACGGAGGCGGCGAGGCCCTCGGGGGAGCGGATCTTCTTGCCGGCCAGGTCATCGTAGGTGCGGATCGGCACGTTGGCGACGAGCGCCTCGCGCGAATAGGGACCGCAGGCGACCACGTGGACCTCGCCGTCGGTCACCTCGTCCGCCGCCTTCTGCATCATCGCCTCGCCGCCG
Source organism: Tropicimonas omnivorans (assembly GCF_031846565.1). Taxonomy (NCBI): domain Bacteria; kingdom Pseudomonadati; phylum Pseudomonadota; class Alphaproteobacteria; order Rhodobacterales; family Roseobacteraceae; genus Tropicimonas; species Tropicimonas omnivorans. The sequence goes on from NZ_JAVRHL010000003.1 coordinate 75,080, forward strand.
CCCTCGCGGCAGAAGTCCAGCATCTGCTCGGGCGTCTCGTAGCCGGAGATGAGGTCTCCCATGATCGCGTAGGCGGGTTCGAGGCCGGAGAAGTAGTTCACCGAGGTGAAGTCCCCGTCGATCACGCCGGCCGCGACGGCTTCGGGCGTTTCGCGGGCCGGCACGACCGAGCCGTTCGGCGTCAGGGTGACCGTGATCCGGCCATCCGAGCGCTCCTCGAGTTCGGGCAGCCACTCCTCGGTCAGGTACTTCGTCGAGAAGTCGCCGGCATTGAACGACGTCTGGATATTGAGGTCCTGCGCGAAAGCGCCCGTTGCTGCGAAAAGCGCCGTTCCGGCAAGCAGGATGCTGCGGGTATTCATTGTCATCTTCCTCCCTGATGCGCCGCTATCGGGGCGCTCTGATACGCTAAAATATTAGTTACGTGTCGTCAATATTCGTGATTTTATGGGCGCGCCAATAACTTCGTCCCCAGCGGAAGCTTCTCCCAGTGAGTTTCGAGACCACGACACACATCAGCGCCCGCGCCCCGATTCCCCGCAGGGCGTCGGTCAGCGATCAGATCAGGGAGCTTCTGCGGCAGCGGATCGTGTCGCTCGAACTGGAGCCGGGGCAGAGCCTCTCCCGCACCGATCTCGCCGCGTATTACGAGGTGAGCCAGACGCCGATCCGGGATGCGATGTTGCGGCTCGAGGCCGAGGGTCTGCTCCGGATCTTTCCCCAGGCGCGGACGCTGGTCTCCCTTATCGACGTCGACCACGCGCGGGAGACGCAGTTCCTGCGCCTGTCACTCGAACTGGAGGTCGCGCGGACGCTGTGCGAGCGGCCGGGTCAGGCGCCGATCGAGGCTCTGACGGGGATCGTGGACGAGATGGAGGCTGCCGCGGGCGCCTCCGACATGACGCGTTTTACGCAGGACGATGCCCGGTTCCACCGCACGCTCTTCGCCGCGACGGCCAAGGACGCGCTCTGGGATCTGGTCGTGGAGCGTTCGGGGCATATCGACCGGCTGCGCAAGCTGAACCTGCCGGACCCCGGCAAGATCGAGCGCATACTCGCCTCCCACCGTCAGATCGTCTCTGGCCTCGCCGCGCAGGACGTGGAGGAGACGACGGGCGCCGTCCGCCTACACCTCGGCGAGACGCTGGCACTCGCCGATCAGATCGTTGCGGCGCATCCCGATTACTTCCGCACGGACAGCCCGCCCGCCCCCTGAGGCTGCGTGGCCGGGCGGACCGCCTCCGGCGCGGCAACGCGCACCGCGTCCAGCTCCCGGGCGGCGCCGGCGATGCGGGCGATGCGCGGCAGATCCGCGATCGGCGCGCCCCATCGCTCTGCATTGTAGACCTGCGGCACGAGGCACAGATCGGCGAGGCTCACGGCGTCTCCATGACAGAACCGCCCCGTTCGGGGCCCCTCGAGAAGGGCCTCCACCGCCACGAGGCCGCGCCGGATGAAGTGCCGCATCCAGTGCACGCGCCTTGCCTCCTGCTCGTCCGCCGGCCCGTTCCGCAGAACCTCTTCGAGGACCGAGAGATTGCAGACGGGATGCGTGTCCGCCGCGATGGCAAGCGCGATGGCCCGCACACGGGCGCGTCCCGGTGCATCGGCGGGAACGAGGCCAAGCCCGCGCGTCTCGCTCAGGTACTCCACGATGGCGAGCGACTGGGTCAGCCGCAGCCCGTCGATCTCCAGCACCGGCACGAAGCCCTGCGGATTTCGCGTCAGGTGGTCCCGCGAGCGCTGAACGTTGGCCAAAAGGTCCACCGGCACCGTCTCGTAGGCGATCCCGGCGAGGTTCAGCGCGATGCGGACCCGATAGGACGCGCTCGACCGCCAGTAATCGTGGAGAACGGCGCTCATGCGCGAGCGACCGCGATGGCCTCCCGGATGACATCCAGATCGCCGACATGGTTGAAGAGGGTCAGGATCAGCCGGGCGTTCAGCGCGTCGCTTTCCTCCTTCGTCAGCCCTTCATGGGCGGTCAGGAGCTGGTCATAGGCATCGTCCGGGCGGGCCAGGTTGCGGGTGGTGACAAGCGAGCTCATGCCAGCTCCCTCCCCGTAGCGCGGTCGAGGGCCGCCCGTATCGACGCGGGTTCGGCACTCTCCCAGCGGGCGGCGACATGATGGTCCGGGCGGATCAGGTAGAGCGCGCGGGACTGTCCGCCGAGATAGCGCTCCCGAACCTCCGGCGGCACCTCGATGATCTCCAGCCTCCGCACGTCGCCGATGTCCGGCGCAGGCATCCCGATGGCCAGAAGCGTGAAGCCGGGGCCGAACGCACCGAGCAGGTACCCGTGCCCGATCGGGGCATCGGGGCAGGGAGCGCCGGGCCGCGCGCCGGCCGGCCCGTCCGGCAGCTTGTCCTCGCTGTTCAGCGGGCTGCCGTCGTAGATGCTCGGCTGCGACAGGCGTCCGGAATTGACGAAGGGCCTGGCGAAGTCATGATCCCGCGACAGGTGCAGCACGGCGTTCCGAAAGAGCCGGCTCACCTCCGATTTCGGCGTGATGAAGTCGGTGGAGCGGGTGGAGGCGCGGATGTTCTCGTCCGTGGCATAGCAGCGCTCGGTATCGTAGGTTTCGAGAAGCGCCTCCGGCGCCTCTCCGCGCAGCACCATGGCGAGCTTCCAGCCGAGATTGTCCGCATCCTGGATCCCACCGTTGGCGCCCCGCGCGCCGAAGGGCGAAACCTGGTGCGCGCTGTCTCCGACGAAGATCACCCGGCCATGCCGGAACGTCCGCATCCGGCGGCACTGGAAGGTGTAGATCGACGTCCAGACCAGCTCGTATTCGATGTCCGGCAGCATCTGGTCGATCCGGGCGCGGATGCGCTCCTCCTTCAGTTCCTCCTCGCGGTCCACGTCCCAGCCGATCTGGAAATCGATCCGCCATATATCGTCCGGCTGCTTGTGCAGGAGTGCCGAATCTCCGGCACCCCGGAACGGCGGCTCGAACCAGAAGCGACGCTCCACCGGGAACTCCGCCTTCATGCGCACGTCCGCGATCAGGAAACTGTCGCGAAAGACCTTGCCCTCGAATTCCAGCCCCAGCGCCTTGCGGGTGGGGGATCCGGCTCCGTCGCAGGCCAGGACCCAGTCCGCCGTGATCTCGTAGGGTCCGTCGGGTGTCGCGATCCGGATCCGGGCCGCGCCGTCTTCCTCCAGCAGAGCGTCCACGCGGTTCTTCCCGCGGATCTCGATGGACGCCCCCTCCGCCTCCGCCCGCCGCAGGCGATCCACGAGGACGCGTTCGAAGTAGGGTTGCTGGAGGTTGATGAAGGCGGGCCGACGATGTCCGCCCTCGGGCAGCAGGTCGAACTCGAAGACGAGATCCTCGCCATGGAGCACCTTGCCGACGTTCCACACCACGCCCTTGTCCACCATCGCATCGCCGCAGCCGAGGCGGTCGCAGATCTCCAATGTGCGCTTCGAGAAGCAGATCGCGCGGCTGCCTTCGCCGACGCCCTCGTGATCATCCAGCACCAGCACCCGCACGCCCTTCAGCGCGAGATCGAGGGCGGTGGCAAGGCCGACGGGCCCGCCGCCGATCACCACCGCAGGGTAATGCGCCGCCGCGCCCGCCGCCTGATCCGCGCTCCTCGCGTACGGATAGAGCCGGTGGGCCACCGAATATCGGTCATCCAGCATGTCGTTCTCCTCCCCCCGAAAGCGCGCGGCCCGTTTCCTCCTGCGGCCCGCGCGGCCGGCGTCTCAGCCCTGAAGGGCCTCCCACATTTCCTTGTCCCGCGCCGCGGTCCAGACGCGGGGCGTGTCGATCCCGCGCGCCTCGTCGTAGGCACGGGCGACGTTGAACGGCAGGCAATGCTCGTAGATCGCGTAATCGGCGAACTTCGGATCACAGACCTCGCGGACGTGGGACATCGCGTCCTGCAGCGAGCCGCCGCGCATCGCCACGCGGCGCACCGCATCGAAGGTCGAGGTCACGAAATCGGCGGTGCTGTCGAGGGCGGCGTTCACCTTGTCCCGGCCGACGAGCGCTGCCCCCCGGCCCGGCGCGATCGCGTCGAGATCGAAGGCGCGGATGTTGTCCAGCGTTTGGGGCCAGTCGGTATAATGCCCGTCGCCGCAATAGCAGGCGGAGTGGTATTCGACGATGTCGCCGGTGAACATGACGTTCTGGTCCGGCACGTGGATCACCATGTCACCCGCCGTATGCGCCCGACCGACCTTCATCAGGTCCACCCGCCTCTTGCCGAGATAGACGGACATGCGGTCCGAGAACGTCGTCGTGGCCCAGGTCAGCCCCGGGATGCTCTCGTGGCCCTGGAAGAGGCGCGGAAACCGGTCGAACTCGCTGTCCCAGTCTTCCTGCCCGCGCTCGGCCACCATGCTCTGCGCGACGTCGGACATGATGATCTCGCGCGCCCCATATGCCGACGCGCCGAGAACCCGGACGGCGTGGTAATGCGTGAGCGCAAGATGCGTGATCGGCTTGTCGGTCACCTCGCGGACCTTCTCGATGACGAGGTTCGCCAGTCGCGGTGTGGCCTGCGCCTCGACGATCATCACGGCATCGTCGCCGATGATGACGCCCGAATTGGGATCGCCCTCGGCGGTGAAGGCCCAGAGCCCGTCGCCGACCTCGGTGAAGCTGATTTCCTTGTCCGCCATGTCTCCGGCGGATGCGAATGCCTTGGCCATGTGGCCTCCTTCTCGGTCTGTCAGGGAAAGTCGGGGGCGGGCAGGATCGTGCCGGTGCAGGCGCCGAAGCCCACGCGGTAGCCGTCACCTTGCGCGTGCCCCCGCAAGGTGAGTGTGTCGCCGTCCTCGATGAAGGTTCGGGGGGACCCGCCGATGTCGAGCGGCCTCTCGCCGCCCCAGGTCAGTTCCAGAAGCGAGCCGTAGCTGGACGCATCGGGCCCGGAAATCGTGCCGGAGCCCAGAAGGTCGCCCGTACGCATGGCGCAGCCCGAGGAGGCGTGATGCGCAAGCTGCTGCGCGGCGGAGTAGTAGAGTTCGCGCATGTTGGTGCGGCTGATCTCGTGCCCGTTCATCTCGGCCGACAGGGACACGTCGTAGCCGTCCGGGAAATCAGTTTCGAGGTAGGGCAGGAGGTCCTTCTCCCGCGGGGGGCCGTCCACCGCGAAGGGCGCAAGTGCTGCCCGCGTGACGATCCATGGACTGATCGATGTGGCGAAGGCCTTGGCCTGGAACGGCCCGAGGGGCTGGTATTCCCAGGCCTGGATATCCCGCGCGGACCAGTCGTTCAGAAGGACGTAGCCGAAGATCATCTCCTGCGCCTGCGCGGTGGTGACCGGCTCGCCCATTGCCGATGGCGTTCCGACGATGGCGCCCATCTCCAGCTCGATATCGAGCCGCCGGCAGGGCCCGAAGGACGGTGCGTCCGCCTCCTTCGCCTTGGTCTGCCCGACGGGACGCCTGACGTCCGTTCCGGAAACGACGACGGTGGAGGCGCGCCCGTTATAGCCGATCGGGATATGCAGCCAGTTCGGCGGCAATGCGTTGTCGGCCCCGCGGAACATCGTGCCGACATTGGTCGCGTGATGTCGGCTGGCGTAGAAATCGGTATATTCCGCGACGGTGAAGGGCAGGTGCATCCGCGCCTCCGCCATCGGCACGAGCAGCGGCTCCACCGCCTTCCGCGCGTCCGACCCTTCGGCCAGGAGCTCCGTCAGCCGCGCCCGGAACGCGGCCCACGCCTTCGGCCCATCCGCCATCAGCGGGTTCCAGGCCGCGTCCTGGCACCGCCCTTCGGTTCCCGTCAGGCCGGCCTTCTCGGCACCCGCGGCATCGAGGATCATGTCCCCGATGGCGACGCCGCAGCGCGCCTCGCCGCCAATCTCGAAGACGCCGTAAGGCAGGTTGTTCAGCGGAAAGTCGGTGTCGGGGGCGTTGGCGCTCTCGACCCAGGAGCGGTTCAGCATGGAGGCGGTCCTTTCAATCCTCTTCGTCCCACTCGTCCCAGGGCATCCGCGCGAAGGCGGCGCCCACCCAGATCATCCCCGCGATCGCGGCGAGGACGATCAGTAGGGCGAGGACGGTCATTTCCTGCCCGGCGTTCCGTCGAAATGCTTCTCGAGCCCGTCCCAGCAATCGACATAATCGTCCTGCAACGGAGCCTCCTTCGCGGCGAATTCGGTCAGGTGCTGCGGGAAACGGGTCTCGAACATGAAGGACATCGTGTCGTCGAGCTTGTCGGGACCGAGCTCGGCGTTCGACGCCTTCTCGAACGCTTCCCGGTCGGGACCATGGGGCAGCATGCAATTGTGCAGGCTCATGCCGCCCGGAACGAAGCCCTGAGGCTTGGCGTCGTACTGGCCGTAAATGTTGCCCATCATCTCGGTCATGACGTTCTTGTGGTACCAGGGCGGGCGGAACGTGTCCTCCATCACCATCCATCGCTCCCGGAAGAGGACGAAATCGATGTTCGCGGTCCCTTCGACGCCCGAAGGCGCGGTCAGGACGGTGAAGATGGACGGGTCTGGATGGTCGAAAAGGATCGCGCCCACCGGACAGTAGGTCTTCAGGTCATACTTCACCGGTGCGTAATTGCCGTGCCAGGCCACCACGTCGAGCGGGGAATGCGGGATCTCCGAGCGGTGGAACTGGCCGCACCATTTGACCGTCATGGAGGACGGCACCTCGCGGTCCTCGAAGGCGGCGACGGGCGTCTTGAAGTCCCGCCGGTTCGCCATGCAGTTGGCGCCGATCGGCCCGCGGCCCGGCAGGTCGAACTTCTGGCCGTAATTCTCGCAGACGAAGCCGCGTGCCGGCCCTTCGAGCACCTCGACGCGGTAGACCAGCCCGCGCGGCAGGATCGCGATCTCCTGCGGGGCGACGTCGATGATGCCAAGCTCGGTGGCGAAGCGCAGACGTCCTTCCTGGGGCACGACGAGAAGCTCGCCGTCGGCGGAGTAGAAGTACTCGTCCTCCATGGAGGCCGTGACGAGATAGATATGCGCCGACATGCCGGTCGCGACGTTCACGTCCCCCGCCGTTGTCATCGTGCGCATACCCGTCAGCCAGGTCAGGGCCTCGTCCGAATGGGGAACGGGATCCCAGCGGTACTGACCGAGGGAGGTCACGTCCTGCGGAATGTGCGGCGCGGTCTTCCAGTAGGGCAGGTCGATCCGCTCGTAGCGCCCCTGGTGCTTCACCGAAGGCCGGATGCGATAGCACCACGTCCGCTCGTTCTGGTGGCTGGGTGCGGTGAAGGCCGTGCCCGAAAGCTGCTCGCCGTAGAGGCCGTAATTCACCTTCTGCGGCGAGTTCATGCCTTGGGGCAGGGCGCCCGGAAGCGCCTCCGTCTCGAAGTCGTTGCCGAAGCCGGGCATGTAGCCCGCTGTCGTGCCCTGCGGCGTGGCGGCCTGGAGCAGGCCCGACAGGCGCGTCTGATCGTTCATCGTGGCTCCTCCCCCGGTCGGATGGTTGCTCTCAGGGGTAATGGTTGTATTTGTAACCAACAAGAGAGTTTCCGAGGAGGGCCCATGTCCGAGTTCGACCTGCGTACGTTTCTGCCGTACCTGCTCAACCAGGCCGCGGAGGAGACCAGCCTCGGCTTCTCCCGCGTCTACAAGGACCGCTACGGAATGCTGCGGACGGAATGGCGCGTGTTGTTCCACCTCGGCCGCTACGGCGACATGACGGCGGCGGAGATCGGGCGCCGCGCGAAGATGCACAAGACGAAGATCAGCAGGGCTGTTGCGGCACTGGAAGCGAAGCGGTTCGTCACCCGGCGGGAGGATTCGGCCGATCGCAGGCGCGAGACGCTGACGCTGTCAGCGCAGGGCCGGCGCGCGTTCGACGACCTCGTCGTCGTCGCCGAAGCCCACGACACGCGGCTGACCGCGAACCTGTCAGCGGGCGAACGCGCGGTGCTGATCGACTGCCTCCAGCGCCTCGCCGGGTTCGGCAATGGGGTGGAACGGGCGTTGTCGCCGGCGATTGATGGTTACAAACAAGACGAATACCAATAAACAGCCGGCGGCTCCGGGAGGAGGGGGCCGCGCCGGTCGGCGGCGGGGCACCGGGAAGGCCCTTCGGTCCCGCGTCGTCCGGATATGACCGGCATGAGAAACAGATTTTCCGGGAGGATCAGAATGAGTGTCTACGTCCGTGGCCTGACGGCTGCCGCAACCCTCGCCATGCTTGGCGGGACCGCCGCCGCGCAGGAGACCGAGCTCGTCATGTCGAGCTGGCTGCCGCCGCGCCATCCGATCGTGGTGAACGCGATGAAGCCCTGGGCCGAGGAGGTCGCCGAGGTGACGGACGGCCGCGTCACCGTGCGTGTGCTCGCCTCCCCTCTCGGCGCGCCGCCCGCTCACTTCGACATGGCCCGCGACGGCGTGGCGGACATCACCTACGGCCTGCACTCGTTCAGCCAGGACGACCGTTTCGATGCGAGCGAAGTGGGGCAGTTCTCCTTCCTCGGTGACGACGCCGTCAGCGTGTCCGAGGCGTTCTACACCGTCTATACCGAGGATCTCGGAGCCGCCGAGGACCACGAGGGCACCCATATCCTCGGCCTCTTCACCCATGGGCCCGGCGCCTTCCACAACGGCCGCCGCGCGATCGAGACGCCGGCCGATTTCGAGGGGCTGAAGATCCGTGTGCCGGGCGGCTACACCGCCACGCTGATGGAAGGTCTCAGCGCGACGCCGATCTTCACCTCCTCCACCGAGGTCTACGAGCAGCTGTCCCGCGGCGTGATCGATGGGGCGACCTTCACCAAGGAAGCGCTGACCGCGTTCAATCTCACGGACGACATCGCCTATACGACGACCGTTCCGGGCGGCATGTACAACACGACATGGTTCCTCGTGATGAACGAGGGCGCGTGGGACGGGATCTCCGCCGAGGATCAGGAGGCGATCGAGGGCATTTCCGGTCTCGCCTTCGCGGAGCGCGTCGGCACGGCATGGAACGATGCCGATACCGCCGCCGAAGCGGAGATCGAGGAGGCCGGGATCGAGACGAGCCCCGCGAACGATGAGGTCCTCGCCGCGATCAGGGAGGTCGCGTCGCAGGCGGAAGAGGACTGGGCGGACAGCCTCCCCGAGGGGCAGGACGGCCTCGCCGCCCTCGCGCGTCTGCGCGAGATGACCGGCGTCGAAGGTCCGGCGGACTGATGATGCGCCATCTCGTCGGCGGGCTCGAGATTGTCTCGGGCCTGCTTCTCGTCGCGCTGATGTCCGTGACCGGGATGGACGTGATCGGACGGTATCTCTTCGACAGGCCGCTGCCGGGGGCTTTCGAGATGACCGAACTGCTTCTCGCCGCCCTGGTTTTCGCGGCCCTGCCGCTCGTCAGCCGTTCGGGCGGGCACGTGGAGGTCGACCTGCTCGACAGCCTGCTCCCGCCGGGGGCGCGCCGGGCGCTGTTGTGGATCGGCGCGGCGGCGGCGTTCTGCGTCCTGATGGTCTTCGCGTGGCGGCTGGTGCTTCACGGTCTGCAACAGGCCGGCGACGGGGCGCGCTCGATCTCCCTCGGCATCCCGTTCGCGCCGGTTTCCTTCTTCGGAGCGGCCGGATGTGCCGTGGCGGCGCTGTTCGGCCTTGTCCGGGCGATACGGGCATGACCGAAAGCCTGATCGGGATAGGGGTCCTCCTCGCGCTCGTGTTCGCACGGGTGCCCATTGGGTTCGCCATGGCGCTGGTCGGCGGGGCCGGCTTCGCGCTCATGCGCAATGTCGAAGCCGCGGGCGCGATGATCGGTACGACGGTTTTCGAGACGGGAATGAGCTATACCCTCTCCGTCCTGCCGCTCTTCATCTTCATGGGCAACGTGCTGGCGCAGTCCGGGATCGCGCAAGGTCTCTTCGCCGGAGCCGACCGGATCTTCGGCCGGATGCGCGGCGGGCTGGCGCTTGCCACGGTGATCAGCTGCGGCGGTTTCTCGGCGGTCTCGGGCTCCTCGCTCGCCACAGCCGCCACGATGAGCCGCGTGGCGCTGCCGCCGATGCGGAAATACGGCTATGACGACAGTCTCGCCTCTGGCGCCATCGCCGCTGGCGGCACGCTCGGCATCCTGATCCCGCCCTCCGTCATCCTCATCATCTATGGATTGCTGACCGAGAGCGATATCGGGGACCTCTTCATCGCGGGCCTCCTGCCCGGCGCGCTCGGCGTGCTGCTCTACCTGCTCGCCGTGATGGTCACCGTGCGCCTCGATCCGTCGCGCGCGCCGGACGTCTCGGAGGTCGTGCCGATGTCGCGGCGGGATACGGTGGGCGTTCTGGGAACGCTCGCGCTCTTCATCTTCATCATGGGCGGCATATACGGTGGCGTCTTCACCCCCATCGAGGCAGGCGGCATGGGCGCGCTCTTCGCTGTCCTCCTCGCCGTGGCGATCCGCGGCCTCGACTGGGCGGGCTTCCGGACGGCCGTTCGCGAGACGGTCCTCGCGACGGCGATGATCTTCGCCATCATCATCGGGGCGGAGATCTTCTCCACCTTCATCAACTTCGCGGGCCTGCCGATGGCGCTGGTGGACATGATCTACGAGCTCGACGTGTCGCCCTGGCTCGTGATCGGGGCGATGGTGGCGATCTATCTGGTCATGGGCTGCGTCTTCGAGAGCCTGTCGATGATCCTTCTGACGGTGCCGGTGTTCTACCCCGTCGTGCAGCAGCTCGATTTCGGAGGCGGATGGCTGGGCAATCCGGACGACGTGCTGATCTGGTTCGCCATCGTCGTGGTCGTGGTGACCGAGATCAGCCTGATCACGCCGCCGGTGGGGATGAACGTCTTCGTCATGCGCTCCGTCATTCCCGATATCGAGCTGATGACGGTGTTCCGCGGGGTGCTGCCGTTCTGGATCGCGGACCTCGTGCGGCTTGCGATCCTGATCTTCATCCCGTGGTTCTCGCTCGCGCTGCTCTGATCCTCAGACGAGTCCGGACCACACCAGCCGGAGGGAAATCACGGCGAGGATCGCCAGGATGATCTTGTCGAAGGTCGCCCTGTCGATGGCCCTCGCGAGGCGCGCGCCCACCGGCATTCCGGCGAAGAGGGGCGCAAGCGCGGCGATGCTCAGGATCATCCGTTCGGGAGACAGGATGCCGAGGCCGTAGAGGAACGGGATCTGCACCACGGCTGACGCCGCGAAGAAGGTGGAGATCGTCACGATGAACGTCGCCCGCTCGAGCGAGATCGCGTTCAGGAAGGTGATCGAGACCGGGGCCGAGATCCCCGTCGCGCCCTGCAGGACGCCGCCCATGAGCCCCGCCGGCACGGAGAGCCGCGCGGCGAGGGCTTCGCCGAGGCGCCAGCCGGGCTGGAGGAGGCGGAAGGAGATGTAGAGCAGCACCGCGAGAGCGACGATCAGCAAAAGCAGGTCCGGCGCGAAGGCGGCCAGCATCAGGGAGCCCGTCACCGTGCCGACCGCGCCCGCGGCGGCGAAGCCCCAGATCAGGAGCGGCTCGGGCCGGCTTTTGCGAAAATGCCACGCCTGCCACGAGTTGGAGACGAGGCTGGGCACGGTCATGACCGCGACGGCGAGAGGCACGTCGTAAAGCATGGAGAGAAGGGGGATCGCGAGCAGCGGCGCACCGGCGCCGGTGGCCCCTTTCAGGATCCCGCCGATGAAGAGCGATACGCCTCCGATTATGAGCCCCGTCTGGTCCATCGCGGCCGTCCTAGTCCCTGCGCGCGGCGGCGTCGAGTTGCCCTGGCGGATCTGACGGGGGTGTGGCGAACGCGCGACCTCATTCCCCCGCTGACATCGCGCGGGCGAGGGCCGTGACCTCCGCCATCGAGGTCAGGCTCCTGCGTTCGAGGAGCAGCCGCCTCGCCGTGCGCAGGGCGACGGCTTCGCAGGCCGCGCGGGTTGGCACATCCGCGATCATCTCGAAATCCTCGACATGGGAAATTCCGAGGATGCGGCGGATCATCTTCGCCCCGGCAAAGCCCAGCGTCTCCGCGAAGATGTCCCTCAGCCGCGCGTCGATGAAGGCATCCGCCGTGCCATCCCCGGCGACCTCCGGGATCAGGGTGCCGTCCGCATCCGGCCGGGCAAGCGTCCTGAACTCCCGGGCAAAGGCGGCCCAGAGGCCCGCCGCGGTCTCCAGGATCCACTCGGCGTGATCCGTCCGCTCCCCGGCATGGCCGGGCTGGCTTGCGTGGGCGAGGAGGAGGTTGCCGATCAGCGCGCCGATATCGAAGGCCATTGGCCCCATGAAGGCCCATTCGGGGTCGATCACGCGGGTATCGCCGCGCCGCACCATCACCGATCCGGTGTGCAGATCGCCGTGAATTAGCGCCTCCGCCCGGCTTCGGAAGATGTGCTTCATCTCCGTCGCCGCGGCCTTCAGCGCGCCGTCCGAGCGGAACTCGGCCGCGAGCGCCTCCTGCCCGGGTGTTAGACGGTTGAGCGGTGCGTTCCAGTAGGGGCCCGTGAAGACCACGTCCTGCGTCGTCTGGCAGAGGACGGCATTGCCGGCGAAGGCTTCCACCAGACGCGTTTTCCGCGAGGTCGTCATCGCGTGATCCGAGGTCAGGACCAGCGTTCGGGCGAGGTACCGTCCGAGGTCCTGCGCGAGGCGGGGAAAGCGGCGCCCGGCCACGAGGGCATGCCTCAGGACGACGTGCTCGCTCAGGTCCTCCATGACGATCAGAGCCAGATCCTCGCGCCATCCGATCAGCTCCGGCAACTGCCCCGGAGCGTGCGTTCCGTGCTCGATCATCGCCCGGTGCTCGAACGTCGCGCGGGAGACGGGGAAGGGCCAGCTCTCCCCGATGGAGCGGATATAGGGCAGCGCCTGTTTCACCACGACCGATCCCGCCGGCCCACGGACGCGGAAGACGGCGTTCATGTTGCCGTCGCTGATCTCGCCCGCGCTCCAGCGGTCCGGTCCGCCGCCGAGACGCTCCGGCACGCCGGGCAGATCGGCCAGGAGCCGGGGCAGGGCGGCCGCGCCCATTCGGGCGTAGCCGGGAGGAACTGGATAACTTTGCATCATCCCGCTCATCTGGGGCGTGGCGGCGGTCCCGCCAGTGACGCGGTGGACGGCCCTAGAACAATGCCGTGAGAAAAGGTTACCACGGTGTCTTCCGCGCCGTATCTCGGCGCAATCTGGGCCAAACGACCGAGGAGATGCCATGATGAGACGACCCCGCGCCGCCCTTTGGGCCTCCCTCCTTGCCGCCATGGCCGGCGTCGCGAGCGCCGAGACCGATCCCGCCGATTGGGATGCGGTCCTGGGCGCTGCCGAAGGACAGACCGTCTACTGGAACGCCTGGGGCGGCGATCCGCGCACCAATGCCTATATCGAATGGGCCGCGGGCAAGGTGGCCTCCCGGTTCGGCGTCGAGCTGGAGCTGGTGAAGCAGTCGGACATCTCAGCCGCGATCTCCACCGTCCTGTCGGAGAAGAGCGCCGGCAAGGACGAGGGCGGCTCCATCGACCTGCTCTGGATCAACGGCGAGAACTTCGCCGCGATGAAGCAGCAGGACCTGCTCTTCGGTCCCTGGGCGGAGGACCTGCCGAACTGGTCGCTTCTCGGGGCCGAGGACAATCTGGCCCTGACCGAGGATTTCACCGTGCCCACCGAGGGGCTCGAGGCTCCGTGGAGCATGGCGCAGGTGGTCTTCTATCACGACAGCGCCCGCGTGCCCGAGCCGCCGAAGACGGTCCGGGATCTCCTTGAGTGGACGCGCGCGAACGAGGGCCGGTTCACCTACCCCCAACCGCCGAACTTCCTAGGCACGACGTTCCTCAAGCAGGCTCTTCTCGGCCTCGTGGAGGATACCGCCCCGCTCTATGCGCCCGTCTCGGAGGCCGATTACGAAACGGTCACGGCGCCGCTCTGGGACTGGCTCGGGGAGCTGACGCCGACCCTCTGGCGCTCCGGCGCGGCCTATCCGCAATCGGGGCCGGCGCAGCGGCAGCTGATGGCGGACGGGGAGATCGACATCGCGATCTCCTTCAGCCCCGCCGAAGCCTCCGCCGCCATCGCGAAGTTCGAACTGCCGGAGAGCGTCAGGACCTATGTTCTCGACGGTGGCACGATCGGCAACGCCAATTTCCTCGCCATTCCCTACAACGCGACCGCAAAGGAGGGCGCGATGGTGGTGGCGAATTTCCTGATGTCCCCCGAGGCGCAGGCGCGCAAGCAGGATCCCGAGGTCCTGGGCGCCCTGACCGTGCTCGATGTCGCCGGTCTCGGCGACGAGGACCGCGCGCTCTTCGACGATCTGGACCTCGGCATCGCGACGCTCACCCCCGAAGAGCTGGGATCGCCCCTGGCCGAGCCTCATCCGAGCTGGATGGAGCGGATCGAGGAGGACTGGGACCGCCGCTACGGTGCCGGTCAGTAAGGTCGCGGGCTCGGTGGGAGAGGCTCGCATCCTGGCGGCGCCGATGCGCCCGCGCGGGCGGCCACGGCTTCTGCCCTTGGCGCCGCTCTTCACCCTCGCGGTGCTTCTGGGGCCGGTGGCGGCGGGGCTGATCGGCGTCCTTGCGCCCGCATTCGGCTACTATCCGGCGCTCGGGGCAACCGAGCTGTCGCTCGCGCCATTCCGCTCACTGCTGGCCTGGCCGGGACTGGGGGGTGCGGTGCGTCTCTCGGCCGTCACCGCGCTGGCCTCCACCGCCCTCGCTCTCGGCGTGACGCTGCTCATCTGCGCCGCCTGGCATGGCACGCGCGCGTTCGGCGCCATCGAGCGTCTGCTCTCGCCGCTTCTCTCGGTGCCCCATGCCGCAGCGGCGCTCGGGCTTGCCTTCCTGATCTCCCCCTCCGGCTGGATCACCCGTGCGCTCTCCCCCTGGGCGACGGGATGGGATCTGCCGCCGGACGTCCTGATCGTGGGCGATCCGGCTGGCTTTGCCCTGATCGCGGGGCTGGCCGCGAAGGAGATCCCGTTCCTCCTTCTAATGACCCTCGCGGCGCTGTCGCAGATCCCGGCGCGCCGCAGCGTCCTTCTGGCGCAGACGCAAGGCTACGGCCGTGTCACGGCATGGGTGAAGACGGTCTTCCCGCGTGTCTACCCGCAGATACGGCTGCCGATCTACGCCGTCCTCGCCTTCTCCGCCTCGGTGGTGGACGTGGCGGTGATCCTCGGCCCCTCGACGCCGCCGCCGTTGTCGGTCCAGATCCTGCGCTGGCTGAACGATCCGGACCTCTCGATGCGGTTCGAGGCGGGGGCCGGGGCGGTGCTGCAATTCGGGATCGTCCTTTCGCTGCTGGCTCTTTGGCGCTTCGGCGAACTGGTCCTCGCGCGCGGCGGAGGCGCCTGGATCGCGCGGGGCGCGCGCGGGCGGGCGGATGCGGCATGGCGGGGGCTCGCCGTATCCGCCGCCGGGCTCTCGGCCGGGGCCGTCCTGCTGGCCGTCGCGGGCCTCGCGGTCTGGTCCTTCGCCGGCTTCTGGAGCTTTCCAGATGCGCTGCCGGCCGGTCTGACCTTGCGGTCCTGGGAGGGGCAGTTGCCGGGGCTGGCCGAGCGCATCGGGACCACGATCCTGATCGCGGCACTCGCCACCATCATCTCGCTCCTGCTCGTTCTCGCCTGCCTCGAAGCCGAGTATCGCCATGGCCTCCGCCCCGGCACGCGGGCGCTCTGGCTTCTCTACATCCCGCTCATCGTGCCGCAGACAACGTTCGTCACGGGCCTTCAGACCCTTGCCATCGGGACGGGGCTGGCCGGGTTGACGGGCTCGGTCATCGCCGCGCATGTCGTGTTCGTGCTGCCATACGTCTTCCTCTCCCTCGGCGATCCGTTCCGGGCCTGGGATCCGCGCTACGGACTTGCGGCGGCGACGCTCGGGGCAGGTCCGGACCGGCTTCTCTGGCAGGTACGCCTGCCGATGCTGCTTCGCCCGATCCTGACCGCGGCTGCGGTGGGCTTCGCCGTCTCCGTGGGTCAGTACCTGCCCACGCTGCTCCTTGGCCTCGGGCGCGTGCCGACGCTGACGACGGAAGCCGTGGCGCTCTCCTCCGGCGGAGACAGACGGCTCATCGGCGTCTATGCCATCACGCAGACGGCGGTGCCGCTCCTCGGCTTCGCCGCGGCCATCGCGCTTCCCGCCTTCGCGTTCCGAAACCGGAAGGGGCTCGCATGACGGACGGATTGTCGCTCGAGGGGGTCAGAATCGCGTTGCGGGGGGTGCCGCTCGTCTCGCTGGACGTGCGGATCGCGCCGGGCGAGGTCCTGACGATCATGGGCCCCTCGGGGTCCGGCAAATCGACGCTCCTGTCGCTGCTCGTCGGAGCCTGTCCGCCCGAATTCGAGACGCGGGGACGTGTGCTGCTGGGCGGACGCGACCTTGCCGGTCTCGGGCCGAGGGAGCGCCGGATCGGACTGCTCTTCCAGGACGACCTGCTCTTTCCCCACATGTCCGTCGGCGCCAATCTCGCCTTCGCCCTGCCGCCCTCGCTCAGGGGCCGCGCGGCGCGGCGGCGCGCGGTGGAGGCGGCGCTCGAGGATGCGGAGCTTGCAGGCTTCGCGGATCGTGATCCCGCCACGCTGTCGGGCGGACAGCGCTCCCGCGTCGCGTTGATGCGGACGCTTCTCGGCGAGCCGCAGGCGCTTCTTCTCGACGAACCCTTCTCCCGCCTCGACGCTGATCTCCGGGAGAGTCTGCGCGGTTTCGTCTTCGACCGTATCCGCGCTCGCGGCGTGCCGGCGCTTCTCGTCACCCACGATGCCGAGGATGCCGCCGCCGCCGGGGGCCGCGTGGTGGACCCGCTTGGTCGCGGCGCCGGCGCTCAGGCGAAGGCGGCCAGCTTGTCGTAGAAGTGTCCGAAGATGTCGTCCCGCGCGATGTCGTAGGCCTCCCGGATCTCGTGGCGCCCCTGCTCCTGGGAGAAGCGCAGGTCCTCCCCGAGGACGGGGGAGGGGGTGAGGATTGTCGGCACCCAGGCCGGATCCACGAGCCATGCGATATCGATCATGTCCCAGATCACCCAGGTCCGCCGGGCGGTGTCCGCGGTGGCGAACATGCGGTGAAGGGGGTTCTGGTCGTAGAGCTTCCAGAGCGCGTCACCAAGCGCCCCGCGTCCCTTCACGAAGAGCTCCATCTCGGGGCGCGAGATGCGCAGCTGCGCGCCGACATGGTAGCCCGGCAGGTAGACCAGCGGCACGCCGCAGCCGAAGAGCAGGCGCGCGGCATGGGGGTCCTGCACGAGGTTGAGCGCGGGCCACTGGTCATGGGGCTGGCGGGAGGGGAAGCCGGCGGTCCAGAGCACGACGATACGGGCCGCGATCTCGGGCGCGCGGGCAAGGGCGGCGGCGACATTGGTCAGGCAGCCCATCGCGGCGACGTAGAGCGGTCCCTCGCCCGCAAGCGCCAGCTCGACGAGGGCCTCGGCGCCCTCCGACCAGACGATATCGTCCGGCCCCGTCATGTAGCGCGGAGCGCCGCGCAGGGCCGGGGTCTCGCCTGCGCCGCAGAGACCGTGGATGCGCCGGATCTCCGCATGGGACGCCTCCATGCCCGCGTCCGGCGTCACGAGTTCCGCGTCGAGACTGGCGGCGCTCCGCCCCTCGGCGGCGAGCCGTGCGGCCCAGGCTTGGTGCATGGGGCGACCCTGTCCTGCCTCCGCGCGGCGCAGTTCGGGAAGGTGGTGCCGGAAGGAGAACGGCTCGGCCACGGTTGCCTCAACCTGAACCCGCTCCGGTGTCATCAGCGCCCAGGCGAGGGCGAACTGGTCGTCGATCTCGTTGGCGCAATCGGTGTCGATCACGAGGCGGACGGGCGCGCCGTCCGGCGGGGCGAGGCGCGTGCGGCGGAAGGCGGGGGAGAGATCCGGGAAGCTGGTCATGGGCCCGGATATACCATTCCCCGCGCCGGGAACCACGGGGCCGCGGGCCCCCTTTTGCCCCGGGCGGCGCCGCGCATAGGGTGCGGGCGGCAGATGAAGGAGAGACCATGCCCCTGACCGACGAGGCGAAGGCCGTCCTGCGGGACGTGACCACGGCGACCCTGACGACGATCCTGCTCAAGAAGGGTCTGCGCAATGTCTGGATCCGGGGCGCGATGCCGCTTCGGCCCGGCGAGGAGCGGCTGGTGGGGGAGGCCTTCACCATGCGCTTCGTTCCCGCGCGGGAGGATCTGGCGACGCCGGCCTCCTGGGCCAGCCCGATCTCCACCCGCACGGCCATCGAGGAGATGGCGCCCGGTCAGATCGCCGTGATCGACGCGATGGGGATCGCCGATGCAGGCGTGTTCGGGGACATCCTGTGCGCGCGGATGGCGCAGAAGGGCGTGGGGGGCCTGATCACGGACGGCGCCGTGCGGGATCTGTCGGGCGTCCGGGCGACGGGGTTGCCGGTCTGGTGCCGCGGCGTGGCCGCGCCGCCCTCCGTCGCCGGCCTGACCTTCGTCGGCTGGGGGGAGACCATTGGCTGCGGCGGTGTCGCGGTGCTCGCCGGGGACGTGATCGTCGCGGACGAGGACGGCGCCGTGGTGATCCCGCAGGCGCTTCTGGACGAGGTGGTGGAGGAGGCTCCGGCGCAGGAGCAGATGGAAGGCTGGATCATCGACGAGGTCGGCCGCGGTGCCCGCCTTCCCGGTCTCTACCCGATGAACGAGGAGACCAGGGCACGCTACGACATATGGCGCGACCTCGGCCGGCGGCGCGACGAGACGAGCTGAAGGGAGGCGGCGAGCGACGGCTCCCGGAGCCACCCCGGCTGGGCGGCGCGCGTTATGGCGAGGCTGGACGCCGCCGCCCGTCGGTCCGGCGCCGGTCCTCGTCAAAGGGCCGGAGCCACATATACTTGAGACCCTACTTGCGAATTGTTCGCAAAAGCGTATGTATCCGATGCAGACGCCGCTCCCCCCGGGTGCGGCCCGATATCAGCCGATGGGAGACATCCATGCCGAGACCGACCCGCCTCATGCTTGCCGGGACCGCGCTCATCGCGCTCGCCGCGACCGCGCGGGCGCAGGACGGAGAGCCGATGAAGGTGGTCACCACCTTCACCGTCCTTGCCGACATGGCGCAGAACGTGGCCGGGGACGCGGCCGAGGTCGTGTCGGTGACCAAGCCCGGCGCTGAAATCCACGGCTACGAGCCGACCCCGCGGGACATCGTCCGCACGAGAGGGGCCGACCTCGTGCTCTGGAACGGTCTGAACCTCGAGCTCTGGTTCGAGCAGTTCCTCGCCAATCTCGGCGATGTGCCGTCCGCCACGCTGACGGACGGGATCGACGCGATCCCGATCGCGGAAGGGGCCTACGAGGGTCAGTCGAACCCGCATGCCTGGATGGGCCTCGAGAATGCCGCCCGCTACGTCGACAATATCGTCGCGGCCTTTTCGGAAGTCGATCCGGACAATGCAGGAACCTACGAGGCCAACGGAGCGGCCTACAAGGAGGAGATCCGCGCGACCATCGAGCCCTTGCGCGAGCGCATCGCGACGATCCCCGAGGACCAGCGCTGGCTGGTGACCTGCGAAGGCGCGTTTTCCTACCTCGCGCGCGACTTCGGGCTGAAGGAGCTCTATCTCTGGCCAATGAACGCGGATCAGACGGGGACGCCGCAGCAGGTTCGCAAGGTGATCGACGGGGTGCGCGACAACGAGGTGCCGGTGGTCTTCTGCGAAAGCACGGTGAACACCGCGCCGGCCCGCCAGGTCGCGCGGGAGACGGGTGCGGAGTACGGCGGCGAGCTCTATGTCGACTCGCTCTCCGCCGCCGACGGACCCGTGCCGAGCTACCTCGATCTTCTCCGCGTGACCTCCGAGACGGTTGCGAACGGCCTCGCGCCCGCGGCGGAATGACAGGGAGCGCGAGGGGGGCTTAGCCGGCCCCCCGATGACAACAGGAGCGGGGCGCCGGGGACATGGCGGCCCGCCAATCAGGGATCAGACATGCTCGACACCACGGCCGACATCGACAGGAAGACCGACGCGGAGGGACCCGCGGGCGGGATCTACGCGGACGACGTGACGGTCACCTACCGCAACGGGCATACCGCGCTGTCCCATGCCAGCTTCGGCATCCCCCGCGGCACGGTAACGGCCCTCGTCGGGGTGAACGGGGCCGGGAAGTCCACGCTCTTCAAGGCGATCATGGGGTTCGTTCCGGCGGCGCGCGGGGAGATCCGGCTTCTGGGCCGCAGCGTGAAGGAGGCGCTGCGGGAGAACCTGGTCGCCTACGTTCCGCAATCGGAGGAGGTCGACTGGGCCTTTCCGGTGCTGGTCGAGGACGTGGTGATGATGGGGCGCTACGGCCATATGGGTTTTCTGCGGCGCCCCAAACCGGCGGACCGGGCGGCGGTGGACGAGGCGCTCGCGCGCGTGAACATGCAGGAGTTCCGGCACCGCCAGATCGGCGAGCTCTCTGGCGGTCAGCGCAAGCGCGTGTTCCTCGCCCGGGCCCTCGCCCAGGACGGCCGGGTGATCCTGCTGGACGAGCCGTTCACCGGCGTCGACGTAAGGACCGAGGAGCAGATCATCGTCCTGCTGAAGGAGCTGAAGGCGGAGGGGCGGGTGATGCTCGTCTCCACCCACAATCTCGGGTCCGTGCCCGAGTTCTGCGACCGCTGCGTCCTCGTGAAGGGAACGGTGCTGGCCCACGGACCGACCGGGACGACCTTCACCCGCGCCAACCTCGAACAAGCCTTCGGCGGTGTTTTGCGCCATTTCACGTTGGGCGGCGCGGACCTGCACGAGGATCACGATGCGGATGCCCGCTCGATCTCCATCTTCACGGACGACGAGCGACCGCTCGTTCATTACGGCGACCGGCCGCGGACGCAGGGCGAGGGCGAGTAGATGGACGTTCTGCTCGAGCCGTTCGCCTATTCCTACATGACGAACGCGATGTGGGTCTCGGCCATGGTGGGGGCGGTCTGCGCGTTCCTGTCGGTCTATCTCATGCTCAAGGGATGGTCGCTGATCGGGGACGCGCTCTCCCATTCCGTGGTTCCGGGCGTCGCCGGGGCGTACATGCTCGGCCTGCCATTCGCGCTCGGCGCGTTCCTCGCGGGCGGGCTGGCGGCGGGGGCGATGCTCTTCCTGTCGGACCGCTCGGGGCTCAAGGTGGACGTGATCATCGGCCTCATCTTCACGGCCTTCTTCGGGCTCGGCCTGTTCCTCGTCTCGATCAACCCGATGTCGGTCTCGATCCAGACCATCACGATGGGCAACATCCTCGCCATCACGCCCGGAGACACGCTTCAGCTCGCGGTCATCGGGGCGGTCTCGCTGACGGTCCTTCTGCTGAAATGGAAGGATCTCATGGTCACCTTCTTCGACGAGAACCATGCGCGATCCATCGGGCTGCGGCCGGGCCTTCTCAAGGCGGTCTACTTCGTCCTGCTCTCCGCCGCGGTCGTCGCCGCGATGCAGACGGTCGGAGCGTTTCTCGTCATCGCCATGGTGGTGACGCCTGGGGCGACGGCGTATCTGCTGTGCGACCGGTTCCCGAGGCTCCTGATGCTCTCCGTCGCGATCGGCGCGGGGACGAGCTTCTTCGGCGCCTATGCCAGCTACTTCCTTGACGGGGCGACGGGGGGCGTGATCGTCACCCTCCAGACGCTGATCTTCCTTGCCGCCTTCGTCTTCGCACCCAAGCACGGCATCCTGGCGGCGAAGCGCAAGGCGCGGGCGGCGCTGAGGGAGCCTCTGCCGCTCAGGGCAACAGGGGAGCCGGCGGAATGACCTTCGAGACGCTTCTTCTTCCGTTTCAGTTTCCATTCATGCTCAAGGCATTCGCCATCGCCGCCCTCGTGGCGGTGCCGACGGCGCTGCTCTCATGCTTCCTCGTCCTCAAGGGCTGGGCGCTCATGGGGGATGCGGTCAGCCATTCAATCCTGCCGGGCATCGTGCTTGCCTGGATCACGGGCATCCCGCTCATCGTCGGAGCCTTCGCCGCCGGAATGGGCTGCGCGCTCCTGACCGGTTACCTCGCCGAGAACAGCCGGGTGAAGCAGGACACGGTGATGGGTGTCGTCTTCTCGGGCATGTTCGGGGTCGGCATCATCCTCTACACCTCGATCGACACGAACCAGCATCTCGATCACGTCCTCTTCGGCAACATGCTCGGGGTCGGGGCGCAGGACCTCTGGACGGCGGGTCTGATCGCGCTCGGAGTGTCGGGAGTCCTTCTGGTGAAGTGGAAGGACTTCCTCCTCCACGCCTTCGATCCGGCGCAGGCGCAGGCGAGCGGTCTGAGGACGAACTGGCTGCATTACGGCCTTCTGTCCATCCTGTCCCTGACCATCGTCGCGACGCTCACCTCCACCGGCCTGATCCTCGCCGTGGGGCTTCTGATCGCGCCGGGGGCCATCGCCTTCCTGACGGTCCGGAGCTTCGGACAGATGATGGCGGTCGCGGTGACGGTCTGCCTCGCGGCGATGCTCGGCGGCGTCTATGCCAGCTTCTGGCTCGACAGCGCGCCGGCCCCGACGGTGATCCTGATCCTGACGGCGATGTTCCTCGTCGCGTTCATCCTCCGGCTGCGAACGACCCGAGCCGCGTCGAGGCGGCTGAACGCTGCCGAGAGCTGACATCGCCCCAGTTGCGCCCTTCGAGCCGTTGGCCGTCCGGCAACGGGCTCGCTTCGACGGGCCGGCCTGCTTTGCAAGTGCAGCGGCAGGCGTACACGCCCATCAGATCGGCAGATGCCCGCGTTCTGCGCGCCATTGTGCCATTCCCGGCAATGTGATTGGCTCGATTCCATAAACCAAACAGGGAGCGAGTCATGTTTCGCCATCTCATCAAAGCGGCGGGTGTCGCCGCGATCGGCCTCGTCGCCGCCGGGTCCGCAAGCGCCCAGGAACCGCAGTTCTTCCGCATCGGCACCGGCGGCACCGCCGGCACCTATTACCCGATCGGCGGCCTCATCGCGAACGCGATCTCCAGCCCGCCGGGATCCCGTGCCTGCGAGGAAGGCGGCTCCTGCGGCGTGCCGGGTCTGATCGCGACGGCGCTGTCCGCCAACGGCTCCGTGGCCAACGTCAACGCCATTGCCGGCGGCACGCTGGAATCCGGCTTCGCCCAGTCCGACGTCGCCACCTGGGCGCAGACGGGCACCGGCATCTGGGAAGACCGTGACGCGGTCGAGGGCCTGCGCGCCATCGCCAACCTCTACCCCGAGACGATCCACCTCGTCGCCGCCGCGGACAGCGGCATCGAGGGCGTGGCCGATCTCGAGGGCAAGCGCGTCTCGCTCGACGAGCCGGGCTCCGGCACCCTCGTCGACGCCCGCATCATCCTCGGCGCCTACGGCCTCTCCGAAGATGACGTGGACGCCGCGTTCCTGAAACCCGACCAGGCCGCCGAGCGCATGCGCGACGGCGCGATGGACGCGTTCTTCTTCGTCGGCGGCTTCCCGGCCGGCGCCATCGCCGAACTGGCGAGCCAGGACGATATCACGCTGGTTCCGATCTCCGGTGACGAGGCCTCCTCGATCCGCGACGAGTACACCTTCTTCGCCGAGAACGTCGTTCCGGCCGGCACCTATGAAGGCGTGGACGAGGACGTCACCACGCTGTCCGTAGGCGCCCAGTGGGTGACGAGCGCGGATCAGCCCGAGGAGCTCGTCTACGACATCACCGCGGCCCTGTGGAACGAGAATACCCGCAAGCTGCTCGATGCCGGCCACCAGAAGGGCAAGGAAATCACCGCCGATACGGCGCTGAACGGTGTCGGCATCCCGCTGCACCCCGGCGCCGCCCGCTTCTACGAGGAGCAGGGCATGGAACTGCCGGAAGGTTCCGCGGCCGAGTGATCGCCTGATCGCCAAGGACAGATCCGGGGGCGCCATGGCGCGCCCCCGGGTTACAGCCATCGCCGGATCGCCCGGCTTCCCCGACAGTATGATTGCGACCCGCCGCAGCGCCCCCGACCGGCGTATGCGGACCCTTCGGAGACACCCCGATGACCCAGCTTCCCGATCAAGAGCGCGCCGAGCATCTGACCGAAGAGCAGATGAAGGAGCTGGAGGAGCGCTACGATCCCGAAGTGCGCTTCCGCCCGTTGCCGCCGTTCCTCGGCTGGGTCACGGCGATCGCGCTGTTCGTGCTGTCCTGCTACCACTTCTACACCGCCGGCTACGGCATCCCGCAGGCGACGACCCATCGCGGCCTGCACCTCGCCTTCACGCTTGCGCTCGTGTTCCTGTCCTTCACGCTCTGGAACCGCCGGGACACGCCGCACCAGGGGATTCTCGCGCCGCTCGGCCTGCCGCTCTATGACTGGGCCTTCGCGATCGCAGGCGCCGTCTCCGCCTTCTACGTGCCGTGGATCTTCGACGATCTGGCCTTCCGCGTCGGTGCGCCGCTGCCGATCGACGTCATCATGGGAACCATCCTGATCGTCACCCTGCTCGAGGCGACCCGCCGGGCGATGGGCTGGCCGCTCCCGATCATCGCGCTGCTGTTCCTCGCCTACGCCTATTTCGGACGGTCCATGCCCGGGGTGCTCACCCATCCCGGCGCCGACTGGACCGGCATCGTGAACCACCTCTACCTGACGAGCCAGGGCATCTACGGCACAGCGCTCGGGGTCATATCGACCTACGTCTTCCACTTCGTGCTCTTCGGCGTGATGGCGACGCGGATCGGTCTCGGCCAGCTCTTCATCGACCTCGCCTCGGCCCTTGCGGGACGGTTCGCCGGCGGTCCGGCGAAGGTCTCCGTCGTGTCCTCGGCCATGCTCGGCTCGATTTCCGGCTCCTCCATCGCCAATACCGTCACCACCGGCTCGCTGACGATCCCGGCGATGATCCGGATCGGCTATCCGCGCCACTTCGCCGCCGCGGTGGAAGCCGCGTCCTCGACGGGCGGTCAGATCACGCCGCCGGTCATGGGCGCCGTGGCCTTCCTGATGATCGAGTACCTGGGCGTCCCCCTCACCACGATCCTCACCGCCGCCCTCGTGCCCGCGTTCATGCACTTCTTCGGCGTCCTCGTTCAGGTCCATCTCGAAGCGCGCCGCCGCGGCCTGCGCGGGCTGACGAAGGACGAGCTTCCCGTCGCCTGGACCGTCTTCAAGGCCGGCTGGCTCACGACGTTGCCGCTCTTCGTCCTCGTCGCCACGCTGCTCTCCGGGTACACGCCCTACCTCGCGGCGTTCTACGGCATCCTTGGCTGCATCCTCGTGCTGATCGTGCAGAACATCGTCCGGCACGACCTCAAAACCGCTGCCGTCGAGAGCGTGCGGGAAACGTGGGACGGCTTCGTCGTCGGTGCGAAATACTCGCTCTCCGTCACCGTGGCCGCCGCCCTCGTCGGCGTCATCATCGGTGTCGTCACGCTGACCGGCGTCGGCTTCAAGATCGCCTACATGGTCACCTCGGTCGCCGCCGGCTGGGCCACGGACCTGAGCGCGTTCCTGTCGGTCCTGCCGTTCGAGATCATGTCCGTCGAGGCGATGACGCTGCTCTTCACGCTTTTCATGACTGCCGTCGTCTGCGTCCTCATGGGGTGCGGCATCCCCACCACGGCGAACTACCTCATCATGATCGCCGTCGCGGCGCCGATCCTCGGGCTCCTCGGCGTGCAGCCCATCGTCGCGCACTTCTTCGTCTTCTATTACGGTGTGCTGGCGGACATCACGCCCCCTGTGGCGCTCGCGGCCTATGCCGCGGCTGGGATCGCGGATGCAAACGCCTTCAAGGCCGGCAACACCGCCTTCCGGCTCGGCATGGGCAAGGCGCTCGTCCCGTTCGTCTTCGCCTTCTCGCCGTCGATGCTGCTCGTCACGGAAGGCTTCACATGGAGCGAGTTCTTCCTGTCGACCTTTGGCGCGATGGCGGGCATCTGGATGCTCTCCGCCGCCTTCTCCAACTGGCTCTTCGCCCCGCTCCGGGCCTACGAGCGGGTGCTTCTCGCCCTGTCGGCGATCCTGCTGGTGGCGCCGGATCTCTACGCCACGCTCATCGGTGTGCTCCTGGTCCTGCCGGTTCTGATCAGGCAATTCCCGGCGCTCCGCAAGGATCCGCTGGAGCGGGCGACCTCCTAGGCAGGCGGCGCCTGGTTCGCGGCGACGCGCCAGGCACCGGGCGCCCCTTCGAGGAGGGGAGAGCGGAAGGCGCCCTCGACCGGGAGCTGATCCAGAAGGCCTCTCCAGCGCTCCGTCTGCAGCATCGCCGCGCCGAGAACGACGGGCGGCCGGCCCGCGAGATCCAAGAGCTCCAGCCCCGCGCGCATGGAGCTGCCGGTGGAGATCGCATCGTCGATCATCGCGGTCCGGCGCCCCTCGAGGAGCGGCAGCAGACGCGGATCGAGGTAGAGGCGCTTGGTGCTGTCAGGGCTCGTGATCGAGGAGAGCGGAACGGACAGCGCCGGATCGTACCAGAACTTGCGCGATGTCCCGAGGGGCACGTACCGCGCGTGGCCGAGCCGCTGCGCCACCGCCCGCGCGAGCGACAGGCCAAGCGTCGGCAGTCCGATGACGATCTCGGGCGCATGGACCTTCAGCCGCTCCGCGAGGGCATCGGCGAGCGCTGCCTCGACCGCGAAGGAGGCCTGGCCCAGGATCAGGGAGGCGATGGCGTGGCGCGTGCCCTTCAGCGGCCTGATCGGAAGCAGGAGCACGCGCCCATCCGGCAGCCGCGCCGGGTAACTTCGGTCGAACGGCGCCGCCGGAGCCTCGTCCGCGTTCAGAAAGTCCTGCCAGAAGTCGTGATCTTCCATGCTGCGTGACTACCTCTCACTGTCTCTTGCGGTTAAACTGCCCGGATGAAGGACAATATAGATTTCAACGCGCTCGCCGCGTTCCGCCAGGACTTGCATCGCCATCCGGAACTCGGGTTCGAGGAGCATCGGACGGCGGCCGCCGTCGCCGCGCGCCTGAGGGCCCTCGGCCTCGAGGTCACGGTGGGCATCGCCGAGACGGGCATCGTCGGCACGCTCCGGGGAGGGCAGGGGCCGTCCGTAGGCCTCCGCGCCGACATGGACGCGCTTGCCATGAGCGAAACCTCCGGACGCGCCTATGCCTCCGAGGTGCCGGGGCGGATGCATGCCTGCGGCCATGACGGGCATACCGCGATGCTTCTCGGCGCGGCGGAGGTTCTCGCCGCGGATCCGCCCGCAGGTACCGTCCACTTCATCTTCCAGCCCGCCGAGGAGGGGCGCGGCGGCGCGCGGCGCATGGTGGAGGAGGGATTGTTCACGCAATTCCCCTGCAATCACGTCTTCGGGCTGCACAACATGCCCGGCATTCCCTGTGATCGCATGGCCGTGGTCGCGGGTCCGCAGCTCGCCTCCTCCGATTCGTGGCGCGTGAGCTTCCGCGGCATCGGCTCCCATGGCGCAAAGCCCCACCAGGGGCGGGACGCGGTAACGGCGTCGGGGCAGTTTCTCGCCGCGCTCCAGACCATTCCGGGCCGCGTCGTCGATCCGCTGCAACCCGCCATCGTCAGCGCCTGCGCGGTCTCGGGGGGCGACATGAACGCGCTGAACGTGATCCCGGCCGAGGTGCAGATCGGCGGCACGGCGCGGGCCTTCTCGCCCGACGTGCGGGACCAGCTGGAGACGGAGATCGGCCGCCTCGCGCGCGGCATCGCGGCTTCGATGTGCGTCGAGGCGGAGTATACCTTCATCCGCCGCATTCCGCCGGTCGTGAACGATGCGGGCGCCACGGCCATCGCGCTTGCTGCCGCAGAGGAGGTGTCGACGGGCGTGGATACGGGCTTTCCGCCTTCTACGGCCGGGGACGACTTCGCCTTCTTCTCGGCGGAGGCGCCGGGCGCCTATGTCTGGCTCGGCAACGGCCCGGCGCGGGACGGCGCGCTTCACCACAATCCCGGTTACGATTTCAACGACGACGCGCTTCCGACCGGCGTCGCGTTCTGGGTGGCGGTCGCACGGAAGGCCCTCGGCGCCTGACCTCATGCCGGTCCGAGGACCGGGCTCGGCAGGAGGCGCCCGGCGAGCGGGTCCGCGATGCCGAGGTCGGTCTGGTGCGGCCCGGCATTGCAGGCGAGGGTCGCGCCCACCAGCGCCTTGAAGACGAGGTAGGGCGGGTTCCATTCCACGATCTCGTCCATCGCGGTCTTGAGCGCGGTAAAGCCCGCGGCGATCTCCTCCAGCGGCGCGTCCGAGACGAGGCCGGCGACGGGCAGGGGCAGAAGGGCGGTGACCCGTCCGTCCTTCACCGCAACCATCCCGCCGCCGCAGGCGATCAGCGCCTCGGCCGCGACTGCGAGATCCTCGGGCTCGGCGCCGAAGAGGGTCAGGTTGTGGCTGTCATGGCTCACGGTGGTGCCGAACGCGCCGTGCCAGCGGCCCCACCCGGTCAGGAAACCGGTACGAGGGGTCGAGGGGCCGCGACCATGTCGGTGAAGCACGGAGATGAGCGTGGCGTCCTTCGGCGGCTGCACGCGCCCGTCCCTGACCTCGGCCACAGTCTCCCCCCATTGCGTGAACCGCGGACGGTCGATGGTGGCGACGCGGACGCGGGCCCCTTCGGCGCGGGGCAGGATCTCAGCGGGCGACGGGGCATCGCAATGCAT
Organism: Tropicimonas omnivorans; assembly: GCF_031846565.1. Classification (NCBI taxonomy): domain Bacteria; kingdom Pseudomonadati; phylum Pseudomonadota; class Alphaproteobacteria; order Rhodobacterales; family Roseobacteraceae; genus Tropicimonas; species Tropicimonas omnivorans. Next base: position 103,467 of record NZ_JAVRHL010000003.1, read on the forward strand.
GATGCCGAGGAGCGCGGGCGGAACACGGCGTGGCTCCGGCGAGGCCGGACGAACGGGGGCGCCATCCCGGATCACCCGCACGACGCTGACCGAATCCAGATCTTCCAGCAGGACGAGATCGGCGCGTTTGCCGGGGCCGACGAGGCCGAGGTCGGACCGCCCGATCCGGAGTGCGCCGTTCAGCGTCGCCGCCTGAAGCGCGCGCATCGGCGACAGGCCGTAGCGGATGAGCCGGCGAAGCACGTCGTCGAGCCCGCCCGCGGCCGCCAGATCGTCGGGAAAGACATCGTCGGTGCAGAGCGTCACGGTGGGCGGAAGCTGCGGCAGCGCCTCCAGCAGCTCCGCGAAGCCCGGAAGCAGGTGATCGTGCGAGCCGCGCAGTTCGACCGTCATGCCCGCCTCGAGGCGCGCGCGGAGGTCGTCGGGCGAGGTCAGCTCGTGGTCGGACGCGATTCCGGAGGCGGCATAGGCCTGCAACGCGCCGCCCTCGAGACTTCTAGCATGGCCGCAGATCATCTTGCCGGAGGTGAGCGCAGCCTGGACGATGCCGCGCATCCGGTCCGCGCGGCCGGTCACGGCGGCCATGTCCATCACCTCGGCGAGGCCGAAGGTGCCCGGCTCGGCGAGGAGGTCCGCGATGATCTCCGGCCCGAAATCGGCGCCGGACACTTCATAGCCCGGTGCGGCGGGAACGCAGGATGGAACGAGCGGCAGGAACCGCAAGGGGGAGGCATCCGCCTCGCCGAGCGCGTAGTCCATTCCGGCCCGGCCGGCGACGTTGGCGAATTCGTGGGGGTCCCAGACGGCGGTCGTGACCCCCCGCGGCAGCATCGCGGCGGCATAGGCGGCTGGCGTGACCATGGAGCTTTCGACATGCATGTGCGTGTCGATGAAGCCCGGTGCAATCGTCAGCCCGTCAGCCTCGATCACCACGCCCGCTTCGTGCGCCGGGTCCGGCGCATGCACCGAGGCGATCAGGGCGCCGACGATGCCGACATCCGCCTGCCGCAGCGTGTGCGTCACGGGGCAGGCGATGCGCCCGCCGCGGATCAGCAGATCGAACGGGGCGCGGCCCATGGCGGCGGCGACGGCGCGGTCCCGCAGTTCGGGATCGGTGAGGTCGGCATCGCTCATCCCACGCTTGCCCAGGATTGGAAGCACCACTCCCGCACCGCCTCCGCATCCACGTCGGTTGCAATCCGGGCATTGGCGGGACCGTCGCCGCGGCGGGTCTGACCCCGGCGCTCGCCCTCGCTGATGTCCACCTCAAGGGCGATGTCCTCGAAGCGGAAGAGATCCGGCGCGAGAAGGGCGGCGGCGGCCACGGGATCGTAGAGCGCCATGCTGCTTCGCCCGCGGGACAGGCCGATATCGAGATAGCCGCCCATCAGGTCCCGCAGCAGATCGCAGGGCAGGCGCTCTATGTCCTCCTCGACGATCTGCACCTTCCGGCAGGCCTCGAGGTCGATCATGCGGATCCGGGTGCCGCGCTCCAGCAGGATCCGGACGGCCAGCGCATCGGCCAGCGCGTTGAACTCGGCGAACTCGGTATGGTTGCCCCGCCCGAGGCTGCCGCCCATCCACGTGATCTCGTCGGGGCGCAGGTCCGGCCGGGCGAGGGCGAGCGTGGCCAGATTGGTCAGCGGCCCGAGCGCGAGGATCGGGCCGCCGCCCTCCTCGAGCCACGTCGTCAGGGCCGGAAGGGCGGCGGACAGATCGGCGCGCCGCGGCGGCACTTCCATGCCTCGGGTCGGCATGCCGCGCGGGCCGAGGATCCGCTCGGCGGTCTCGACCTGTCCGAGGATCGGCCGGTCCGCTCCGGAGAAGAGGGCGCAGTCGCCGCAGAAGAGCTCCGCCGCGCCGGCGGCATTCTCGCAGGCCCTGGGCAGCGTGCTGCAGCCGAAGGAGACGGAGACGCCCGCGACGGGAACGCGCGCCGTGATCGCGAGGATCGCGAAGAGATCGTCCACGCCCATGTCGGTGTCGATCCAGACTGGGGGCGCGGCAGGGTCGATGTCGGCGCCGCTCATTTTGCTCTCTCCAGCGTCACGGCCCTCTCGCGGGGCAGGTCGAAGGCAACCGTCTCGCCGATGCCATGGGCGGGACGTTCGGCGGCGACATCCGCCTTGATCTGGCCGAACTGCGTATCGAGGACATAGTCCCGCCGCTCCCCGGCGAAGGAGACGCCCTGGACGCGGCCCTCGTAGGGCCCGCTGCCCAGCTCCACGGCGCTCGGGCGCCAGGCCAGCGCGGTGCCGTCCTCCTGCGGCAGGATCGTCTCGAAGCCGACGAAATCGGCGACGAAGCCGGTGGCGGGACGGTTGTAGATCTCCTCCGGGCTGCCCTGCTGTTCGATCCGGCCGCCGCGCATGACGATGATCCGGTCGGCGAGGGACAGCGCCTCGGCCTGGTCGTGGGTGACGAAGACCATGGTGACGCCGGTCTCGCGCTGGACGCGTTGCAGCTCCATCCGCATCTCGAGACGCAGGCGGGCGTCGAGGTTGGACAAGGGCTCGTCGAGCAGAAGCACCTTGGGCTGCATCACCAGCGAACGCGCGAGGGCGACGCGTTGCTGCTGGCCGCCGGACAGCTCCGCCGGCATCCGGGAGGCGAAGTCTGAAAGGCCCACCGTCGCCAACCCTTCCTTGACCCGCGCATCGAGATCCGGGGTCTTCTTCATTTTCAGCCCGAAGGCCACGTTGTCGTAGACGCTGAGATGCGGGAAGAGCGCGTAGGACTGGAACACGAGCCCGACCTCCCTGCGCGACGGCGGTACCCGCGTCACGTCCCGCCCATCGATGGTGATGGTGCCGGAGCTGGGATTGAGCAGGCCCGCAATGGCCCGCATCGTCGTGGTCTTGCCGCAGCCCGATGGCCCGAGAAGACAGATCAGTTCGCCCTTGGCGATCTCAAGATCGAGCGCGGGCACGGCGACGGTGTCGCCATAGGTCAGGGTCAGGCCCTGGAGTGAGACATAGTCAGACATAGCGGGACAATCCGAGGAACCGCTCGGCGGCGAAGACGATCGCGATCGACAGCGCCGCGAGGAGCGCGGCGAGCGCCGCCACCGAGGGGTCATAGGTGATTTCCATGTAACCGATCATGTCGATCGGCAGCGTGGTGATGCCGGGGCCGGACAGGAAGAGGGCCACCGGCACTTCGTTGAAGGAGGTGACGAAGCCGAGGATGAAGGCGGCGAGGATGCCGCCCCTGATGTTCGGCAGGACGACCCTGAGGAATGCACCGAGCCGGGAGCAGCCGAGCATCACCGCGGCTTCCTCGATATCCGCGCGCAGGTTGTCCATCGAGGCCGAGACGACCCGGACGGCATAGGGCAGGACGAGCGCCGTATGCGCGAGGAAGAGCGCCAGCCCGATGCCGATCCCGGTCGGGATCACGAGGTAGCGCAGGAGCGCGAGGCCGACGATGATGCCGGGGACGATGATCGGCGCGGAGACGAGGAGGCGCACCAGCTCCGCCCCGCGCACGTCGTAGCGGGCCATGGCGTAGGAGGCCGGCACGCCCAGGATCAGCGCGGCGAGCGGGGAGCACAGGCCGAGCCAGATCGAGATCGCGAAGGAGGAGCGGAAGCTGTCGATCGAGAAGACCTTCTCGAACCATTGCAGCGACAGCCCGTCCGGCGGAAACGCCATCACCGGACCCGCCGAGAGGGCGGCGCCGAGGATGATGATGAAGGGTCCGATCAGGAACACCAGAAGGAGCGATATCACGGTCCAGGCGGCGATGCGGTTCATGCTGCGGTCCTCCGCTTCACGGTGGCGAGGCGGCGCAGGACGAGGTTCGCACCGAAGCACATGAGGATGAGGATGAGGGCGATGACGCTGGCGGAGGCGAAGTCCCGGGCGACGGTGACGCGCTGGTAGAGCAGCGTCTCCAGCATCAGGACCTTGGAGCCACCGAGGATCGCGGGGGTGATGTACGCGGTGAGCGAGCCGGTGAAGACGAGCGTCCCGCCGATCACGAGGCCCTCGCGGGTCAGTGGCAGGATCACCCGCAGGAAGACCTGGACCCAGTTCGCGCCGAGAAGACGGGCGGCGGGAACGGCGTCGGACGGCATGTTCTCCATCGCGGAGATCAGGCTGACGATCATCAGCGGCATGAAGAGCTGCAACAGGCCGATGAAAACGGCCGTCTCGGTGAAGAGAAAGCGGATCGGTTCGATCCCGAAGAGGCCGAGCGTTTCGTTCACGATCCCGGTGCGGCCGAGGATCACGAGCCAGGCATAGGTCCGCGCGACGGGGGAGATCATCAGCGGCAGGATCACCAGGCCGAAGATCCGTCCCCGCGATTTCGGCGGCAGGGAGACGATGGCGAAGGCCGCGACGTAGCCGATGATCGCGGCGGTCAGCGTGACGAGGACACCGAGCTTCAGCGTGCGCCAGAAGACGGCGCGGTAGCGCGGGTCGGCGAAGAAGTCGGAATAGGCGGAGAGCGAGAACCCGCCCTCGGGGCCGACGAAGGCCTCCGAGAGCAGGATGGCGACCGGCACCAGGAACAAGGCCGCGGCGAAGAGCGCCGCGGGCAATGTCAGCGAAAGACCGGTCGTGCGGTTGCCGAAGACGCTACTGGACAACGAGAGCGTTCCACTGCTCGATCCAGGCCTCGCGGTTGTCGACGATGGCCTCGGGCGGCAACAGGTCGAGCTGTGCGACGGTCTCGGCGCCGTAGGTCAGGTTGTCGGCCGCCTCGTCCGAGACGGTGACCTCGGCATTGGCGGGGCTGTCCACGAGACCCTCGGCGAGCTTGGTCTGGACTTCGGTGGAGAGCCAGTAATCCATGAACCGCGTCGCCAGCTCCTCGTTGCCGTTGTTCGCCGTCATGACCATGACGTTCAGGCCGCCGGTCTGGCCTTCCTCGGGCTCGGCCCAGGCGATGGGCAGGCCGCTGTCCTTGAACTGGCCCCAGGCGAAGCGGCCGATCGGAGCGGCCCAGATCTCTTCCTGCATCATCAGCTGCGCGAGCTGGGACGACCGGACGTAGAAGGTGACGATGTCGTCGGAATGCTCGCCGAGCTCTTCCATCGGCGTCTCGAGGGAGGTGTCGTCGTCGCCGAGCGCCTTGCCGAGCATGTAGAGGGCCGGGGGGCCCTGGTTCGTCGTGACATCCGGGAAGGCGACGTTGCCTGCGAGTTCCTCGGAGAGAAGATCGCCCCAGCTCGTCACCTCGACCTTGTCGGTGCGGTAGGCGATGGAGGTCGCGTAGAAGGTGTAGCCGATCGCCTCGCCGTTGCCGAGCGGGTCCTTGGCGAGATCGTAGAGCTTGTCGAAGTTCTCGAGCGCGCCCGTGTCGATCGTCTGGAGGAGGCCGTCGCGGGAGGCTTCGAGCGCGTCGTGGACGGAGACCACCGCCATGTCGATCACCGGGTTTTCCCTGTTGGCGGCGATCTTGGCCAGCCGCTCGACGGAGTTGCCGGTCTCGACGATAACCTCGCAGCCCGTTTCCTCTTCGAAGGGCGTGTAGAGGATCTCGTCGAACTCGTCCTGCGCGAAGGAATAGACCGAGATGGTCAGTTCGCAATCCTGGGCGTTCGCGGCGGGCGCGAGGGCCAGCACGGAGGCGCCGGCTATGAGGGAGCGTTTCAGCATGGGATGGTCTCCTGTCGGGGGTTGGTCTTCAGCGCCGTCGAGGCGCGCGGGATGAGCGTCATGGGGACGCGCATCGGGGGCGGTGAGGGCCGCCCTTCTAGTATTGCGGTGAGGGTCTCGATCGCGTGGCTGCCGATGGCGTTCGAATCCGCCACCAGCGTCGTGAGCGCCGGGCGCATGACCGAGGCGAAGACAAGATCGTCGAAGCCAGAAAGGGCGACCTGCTCCGGAACCTCTATGCCGGCCTCGTTCAGAGGTCCGAGGATCTGCAGGGCGACGAGGTCGGACGTGGTCGCGATGGCGGTGGCGCCGCGTCCGATGGCCTCGAGGCAGGTCGAGATGCCGTCTTCCTCGAGCCAGGCGGTCGTTGCCGTCATGCCCTCGCCGAGGCTCTCGCGCATCCCGGCGATGCGGTCGCGCTGGACCGGCGAGGCGTCGCTGTCGCCGATGAGGACGAGGCTCGAATGTCCACGTTCGGCGAGGTGGCGCACGATGGTGGCGCCGCCGCCGCGATGGTCCGCCGAAACGGTATTGCCGGGCGTCGAGGGCGTATCGATCAGGGCATGCGGCACCGGCAGGGTCTCTATGACGGTGCCGCGGCGGGGGATGATCACGAGCGCGTCGACGCCGCGCTGGAGCATCCGCGCGATCGCCTCTTCCTGGCCGCCGCGATCTCCGTGGCTGTCGGCGATGAGGATGCCGTAGCCAGCCGTCTCGCTCTGGCGCTGGATCGCCTGTGCCATGCGGGGGAAGAGGGGGTTGGACAGATCCGGCAGGATGAGGCCGAGCATCTGGGAGCGACCGGTGCGCAGGGCCCGTCCCGCGGGGCCGGGGCGATAGCCTAAGCGGTCCGCCTCGGCCCGGACCCGCTCGGCCAGCTCGGCCGAGACCCGCCCGGTGCCGCGCAGGGCGTTGGACACGCTGGCTGGTGAAACTCCCAGCGCATTCGCGATGTCCTTCAGCTTCGGCTGCACGCGATGCGAACCCTCTTCTGCCGTTGTCTGCCGTTGTCCGGGGGCGAATGAGTCGCCGCCGGGGTAAATCGTTTAATCAGTTTGAAGCGACCGACCCTCCACGGTCAAGGCTGAATTCCGGCGAAAGGTTATCGATACGGGCCGGGTCCTGCCTTCATTGAGCCGGAAATGGGCGCTTTCGGCGCGGGCGATGACGAATCGTGCACGTTGCGGACATGCCGGCCCGCGCCCGGTTCTCTTTTCCGCGGCGCCGGAGTAGGGACGGGCAGCGGACAGCGCGGAAGGAGCCATGTCGGGACAGGGATGCTGCATCGGCGCGGGAGCGGGCGCCCCTGACGGGGATGCGGAGCATGTCGCCGCCGTGGAGGCCGTCATGCCTGCCTCCGAGGCTGTACGGGCCGAGCTCAGGGCAAGGCTGACGGAGATCCCCGGCGGCATCTTCGAGATGGGAGCGCGCACGTCCACCTACCCGGGCGATCTCGACGCGCCGCGCCGCAAGGTCCGCATTTCTCCGTTCCTGATGTCCCCCGTCGCCGTGACCAACGCCGACTATGCCCGCTTCGTGGAGGCGACCGGCTATCGGACCCTGGCCGAAAGGTTCGGTTGGAGTTTCGTGTTCCACCTGCTCCTGAGCGACCCCGAGCGCTTCGGGAAGTTTCCCCCCGGCCTTCGCTGGTGGCGCCAGGTCGAGGGCGCGACATGGGCCGCCCCCGAAGGCCCCGGCAGCACGTGGGACGGGCGCGCCGATCACCCGGCGGTCCATCTCGCCTGGTACGATGCGGTTGCCTATTGCCGCTGGGCGGGCTTTCGCCTGCCGCGGGAGGCCGAATGGGAGCGCGCCGCGCGGGGCGGCAAGGCGCGCCTGAAGTTTCCCTGGGGCAATCAGCGCGAGCCGGGCGGGGTGCACCGGATGAACGTCTGGCAGGGCCGGTTCCCGGATGAGAACATCGCCGAGGACGGCTTCATCGGCACCGCGCCCGTGACCGCCTTCGAGCCGAACGGCTACGGCATGATGAACATGACCGGGAATGTCTGGGAATGGGTGGCGGACCGACATGGCCCCCGTCCGGCGCCGGGACGCATGCCGGAGCGCGACCCGGAGGGGCCGGCGGAGGGAACGGCGCGGATCCAGCGCGGCGGCTCGTTCCTCTGCCACGAGAGCTACTGCGACCGCTACCACGTCCATTCCCGCACCCGGAACGACCCCGACAGCTCGACGAGCAACGCGGGGTTCCGGGTGGCGGCGGACCTGTAGCCTGCGGGCCCCGGTTCCGGGGCGCCGCCGCCGGTCCGCAGTTCGGGCCTCGACTTCCCATCGCCCGAACGTCAGGATCCCCGCCATGTCAGACAGCTTTTTTGTGAGCCGATGAAACGCCCCGGTCTCTTCGACGTCCAGAGCCACAGCCTGCGTCCGCTGTGGCTGCGCGTCCTGATCGTGGCGCTGGTATGCGCCTGGGCGATCTCGGAGGTCCTGCGCGAGGCCTGGGCCTGGGCCGCGCTGTCGGGAGCGGCGGCGATCTACCTGATCCACCAGCTTCTCATCGCATTCGATCCCGGCCCGCCCCCCGGCGAGGATTAGGGCCGGAAGAGCGTCCGCGCCTCCCGCACCTGTGCCTCGATGAACTCCGCGGCGATCCGCACGCGCTGCGCCACGCGGAGGTTCTCGTGCCACGCCATCCAGTAGGTCCGCGTCACGATGTGGCCCGGCAGGACCGGCACGAGGTCCGATCCGGCGGCCATGAAGTCGTGCACGATGCCGATCCCGGCGCCCGAGCGGACGGCGGCGAGCTGGCCAACGGCGGTGGAGACCTCGATCCGGGAGCGCCAGCCGGGCAGGATCTCACCGGCATAGGCCAGCTCGGAGGTCGGGATCATGTCCTCGACATACCCGACGAGGTCGTGCCCCTCGAGATCGGCAGGGGTGGCGGGGGTGCCGCACCGTGCGAGATATCCCGCCGAAGCGTAGCACCTCAGCGTATAGTCGGCGAGGCGCTGGACCCTGAGCCGCCCTCGATCGGGCCGGCCGACCATCACCGCGATATCCGCTTCCCGCCGCGACAGGGAGAAGGCGTGCGGCATCGGCACGAGCTCGACGCGCAGGTCGGGATAGATATGGGTCAGGCGATGGAGACGGGGGGCGAGGAAGGCCGCGCCGAACCCGTCCGGAGCGCCGATCCGAATCGTTCCGCGCACCTCGCCCCGGCGCCCCTGGAGGCGTGCGAGGCTCTCCAGCATCTCGGCCTCCATCCGCTCCGCCGCCTCGAAGATGATCCGTCCGTCCTCGGTCAGCTCCGATCCGCGGGTGGTGCGTTCGAGAAGCCGAGCGCCGACGGCCTCCTCCAGCGCCGAGACCCGCCGCGACAGGCGGGCCTGTGACGTGCCGAGGCGCTTCGCGGCGCCCAGCATCTGCCCCTCCCGCGCGACGGCGAGGAAAAACTTCGCATCATCCCAGTCCATACATTTGCGTATAACGGATCGCCGCTGACGTCTATTTCTATGCGGTCATGGCTGTGCAATCGTCGCCGCCATCACAGTTAGGGAGAGGATCCATGAGCATGTCCGAGATCGGTCACTACATCTCCGGCGCCCGCACCGCCGGCACGTCCGGGAATAGCCAGCCCGTCTACAATCCCGCCACCGGGGACGTCGCAGCCGACGTCGCGCTTGCCTCCCGCGGAGAGGTGGACGCCGCCGTTGCCGCCGCGAAGGAGGCGTTTCCGGACTGGTCCGGGCAGACCCCTCTGAAACGCGCCCGCGTCCTCTCCCAATTCAAGACGATCCTCTGGGAGCGCATGGCGGACCTTGCCGAGGCGATCTCAGCCGAGCACGGCAAGACCCATGAGGATGCAGTGGGCGAGGTGACGCGCGGCCTCGAGGTGGTCGAGTTCGCCGTCGGCATCCCGACCCACCTCCAGGGCGACTTCTCCGCCAATGTGGGCTCCGGCGTGGACAGCTACTCGGTGCGCTCGCCCCTCGGTGTCGTCGCCGGGATCACGCCGTTCAACTTCCCGGCCATGGTGCCGATGTGGATGTTCCCCGTCGCGCTTGCCTGCGGCAACACCTTCGTCCTCAAGCCCTCGGAGCGGGACCCGTCGGCGTCGCTCCTGATCGCCGAATGGCTGACCGAAGCGGGCCTGCCGGACGGCGTCTTCAACGTGGTGCAGGGCGGCAAGGAGGCGGTCGACGCGCTTCTGGAGAATCCCGATGTCCGCGCGATCTCCTTCGTCGGCTCCACCCCCATTGCGAAGTACATCCACCGCACGGGCACCGCGAACGGCAAGCGGGTGCAGGCCCTGGGCGGCGCCAAGAACCATGCCGTGATCATGCCCGACGCCGATCTCGACATGGCTGCAAATGCCCTGATGGGCGCTGCGTTCGGCTCCGCCGGTGAGCGCTGCATGGCGGTGTCCGTCGCGGTTCCGGTGACGGACGCGGTTGCCGATGCGCTGATCGAGAAACTGGTGCCGAAGATCGAGGCGCTGAAGATCGGTCCCTCGACGGACAGCGCCTCGGAGATGGGTCCGCTCGTGACGAAGGAGCATCTCGAGAAGGTGCGCGGTCTGATCGGACGCGGCGAGGAGGAGGGCGCGCAGATCGTCGTCGACGGGCGCGACTTCCGCCAGGACAAGCAGGGCTTCGAGAACGGGTACTACATCGGCGGGACGCTGATCGACCGGGTAGAGCCCCAGATGGACGTCTGGAAGGAGGAGATCTTCGGCCCGGTCCTGTCGATGGTGCGTCGCGCGTCCTACCAGGAGGCGGTCGACCTGATCCACGCGCACAACTACGCCAACGGGACCGCGATCTTCACCCGCGACGGCGATGCCGGGCGCCGTTTCGCGCAGGACATCGAAGTCGGCATGGTCGGTGTGAACGTGCCGATCCCGGTGCCGATGGCGTTCCATTCCTTCGGCGGCTGGAAGGATTCCATCTTCTCCGATCATGCCATGCACGGGATGGAGGGCGTGCGCTTCTACACCCGGATCAAGACCACGACGATGCGCTGGCCGACGGGCGTGCGCACCGATGCCGAGTTCTCCATGCCGACGCTTGGATAAACCGGTCCTTCGGTGATCCGGACCACGGTCCGGCCCCGCACCGTCAAGGATGCGGGGCCGGCGGGCGCTTCAGGGAGGCGATGCCGCCCTGGCGCTGGCGGGCCGTGGTCATCCGCCGCAGAATGTCTCGTAGAGCGCGGCCATCACGGCCTCAATCTGCGGATCGTCGATGCGGTAGTGGATGGCCTGACCCTCGCGGCGGGTGGCGACCATGCCCGCCTCTCGCATCTTCGCAAGGTGCTGGGAGAGGGCCGACTGGCTGAGGCCCACGGTCCTTTGCAGGACGCCCACCGTGCGCTCCCCCTTCGACAGCTCGCACAGGATCAGCAGCCGCTTGGTGTTCGCCATGAGCGACAGGCGCGCGGCGACGTGGTCCGCACGCGCTTCGAGAGCGTCGATGGAAGGGCCGCAAGGGAGCGTCATATTAGCGTTGACTGATTTAGGGTCTGCTAATAGATAGCTGTCGCAGTCCGGAAGGGCAAGTCTGGAGCGACAGGGCATGGAAACAAACGCGATCACCCCCTTCACACCCCTGGCCTCGCTCGGGGGCGGGGTGATGATCGGGCTTTCGGCGGTCATGGTCATGGCGCTGTTCGGCCGGATCGCGGGGATCGCCGGGATCACGCGTGGCACGCTCGGGGCGATCCTTCCGGGGGCAGGGGGACGGGACGGCCGCGACTGGCGCGCGACGTTCCTCCTGGGGCTTCTCGCGGCGCCGGTCCTCGTGACAGTCGCTGGCGGTGGGGTGCCGCAGACGGTGCCGGAGGCTCCCCTTCCGATGATCCTCGCGGGCCTTCTCGTCGGGGTCGGAACGGCGCTCGGATCGGGCTGCACGTCCGGACACGGCGTCTGCGGGCTGGCGCGGCTCTCGCGGCGGTCCTTCGCGGCGGTGGGAACGTTCATGGTGGTCGCCTTCGCCACGGTCTTCGTCCTCCGCCACGCCCTGGGAGCCGCGTGATGCGGCCCGTCTTCGGGTTCATCGCGGGCCTCCTCTTCGGCCTTGGATTGATCGTTTCGGGCATGGCGGACCCGGCCAAGGTCCTCAACTTCCTCGATCTCTTCGGCACGTGGGACCCGTCCCTCGCCTTCGTCATGGGCGGAGCGACGACGACCGCCTTCATCGGCTACCGCCTCGTCCTGCGACGGCCGTCGCCTGTCCTCGGCACTGAGTACGACATCCCCGCCACAAGCGGCATCGACCGCAACCTGATCGCGGGCTCCGCGCTCTTCGGGCTCGGCTGGGGGATCGGCGGTTTCTGTCCCGGTCCCGCCCTCACCGCGCTGCCGCTCGGCGCGCCCGGCACGCTCCTCTTCGTGCCCGCCATGCTGATCGGCCTGTGGCTCGGCGCGCGGGCGGGCACTCTCTCCTTCTCGTCACGAAAGACCGAACCATGACCTCTCCCCTCAAAGAGCGTATCGTCCGGCATTCGCCGAGCCGCGGGGCGGGCAGCCCCGATGTCTGGGGGATCTACGAGCCCGATACCGGGTCGATCCAGTATGTCTGCGCCGATCCCGCGACGAAGGACGCGGCCCTGATCGACATCGTCTGGAACCTCGATCCCAAGCATTACCGCTTCTCCACCGAGAGCCTCGACCAGGTGCTTGCGCTGGCCCGCCGGGAGGGGCTGAACGTCATTTGGGTGCTCGACACGCACCCCCATGCCGATCACGTCACGGCCTCCGCGATTGCGGGCAAACGGACTGGAGCGCCGACCGGGATCGGTGCCCTCGTCCCCCGGATCGCCACGATCTGGGAGGGCATCTACAACATGCCCGGCGCGTTCGACGTCACCCGGGACTACGACCGGCTCTTCGCCGAGGGAGAGAGGATCCCGCTGGGCCAGCTCGAGATGCAGGTGATGCTCTCGCCCGGCCATACGCTCGGCTCGATCAGCTATGTCTGCGGGGACGCGGCGTTCACGCATGACACTCTGATGCAGCCGGACGTAGGGACCTCCCGCGCCGATTTTCCGGGCGGCACGACGGAGGAGCTCTGGGACTCGATCCAGGCGATCCTCGCCCTGCCGCCGCAGACGCGCTGCTTCGTCGGCCACGATTACGGCACCTCCGAGCGGCGGGAGCCGGAATGGGAGGCGACGGTCGCGGAGCACAAGGCGCGCAATCCGCATGTGAAGGACGGCACGAAGAGGCAGGACTACATCGACCGGCGAGACGCGCGCGATGCCACGCTGGCGCTGCCCAACCGGATCTTCGCTGCGCTCCAGATCAACCTGCGCGGCGGTCGCCTGCCGGAGCCGGAGGCGGACGGGACGTCCTACCTCAAGATCCCCGTGAACAAGTTCTGATCCCCGGATGAGCCTCGAGAGGTACCTGCCCGTGTTCGACTGGGGCCGCCGCTACGACCGCGCGGCCCTGACCGGCGATCTCGTGGCCGCGGTGATCGTCACGATCATGCTGATCCCGCAATCGCTGGCCTATGCCATGCTCGCGGGATTGCCGCCGGTGGCGGGCCTTTACGCCTCGATCCTGCCGCTGGCGCTCTACGCGATCTTCGGCACGTCGCGCTCCCTCGCGGTCGGGCCGGTCGCGGTGATCTCGCTTCTGACGGCGAGCGCTGCGGGGGCCGTCGCGGTGCCCGGAAGCGCGGCCTATATCGAGGCGACGGTGGCGCTGGCGCTCCTGTCGGGCGCAATCCTTCTGGCGATGGGGCTCTTTCGTCTCGGGTTTCTCGCGAACCTGCTGTCGCATCCGGTGATCTCGGGGTTCATAACAGCGTCCGGTCTTCTCATCGCGGCATCGCAGGTGCGCCATGTCCTCGGCGTCTCCGCCGGTGGCGGGACATTCCCCGAAACGATCCAAGCGCTTCTCGTGGCCTTGCCGGAAACGAACTGGCCCACGCTCGTCATCGGCGGGGCGACGATCGGCTTTCTCTTCTACGCGCGGTCGCGCCTGCCCTACGTGCTGAGGCGGGCCGGAATGCCGGAGCGGCGTGCGGCGCTCCTCGCTCGGACGGCGCCGGTGGTGGCTGTGGTCCTGTCGATCCTCGCGGTGATCCTCCTGGGCCTTGCCGGTCGGGGCGTCGCGGTCGTGGGGGACGTGCCGCGGGGCTTGCCGCCCCTGTCCCTGCCGGGGGCAGACCTTGCGCTCTGGGCGCGCCTTCTGCCGGCGGCGTTCCTCATCTCCGTGGTGGGGTTCGTCGAGTCGGTCTCCGTCGCCCAGACGCTGGCGGCGAAGAAGCGCCAGTCGATCCGGCCCGACCAGGAGCTGATCGGCATCGGCATGGCGAACCTCGCCGCGGCGGTCTCGGCCGGCTACCCCGTCACGGGCGGCTTCGCGCGCTCGGTCGTGAACCACGATGCGGGGGCCGAGACGCCGGCCGCCGGCGCCTATACCGCCATCGGCATCGCCCTGGCCTCGCTTTTCCTGACGCCGCTCCTGCGGAACCTGCCCGTCGCCGTCCTCGCCGCGACGATCATCGTGGCGGTGCTGTCGCTCGTCGATTTCGGCGCCCTCCTGCGGACCTGGCGCTATTCCCGGATCGACTTCATCGCCATGGCCGGTACGATTCTCGTGACGCTCGGGGTCGGTGTGGAGGCAGGGATCCTCGCCGGCGTCTCGCTCTCGCTTCTCCTGCATCTCTGGCGCGGCTCCCGGCCGCACGTGGCGGAGATCGGGCAGGTGCCCGGGACGCGGCATTTCCGCAATCGCCTGAGGCACGACGTGGCGATGGACCCGTCCGTCCTGTCGCTCAGGATCGACAGTTCGATCTGGTTCGGCAATGCGCGGGCGGTGGAGGACGTCCTGCAGGATGCGGTGGCGGGGCGCCACAGGCTGCGGCACCTCGTCCTGAACTGCGCCGCGGTGAACAGCGTCGACGCCAGTGCGCTCGAAAGCCTGGAGCGGTCGCGCGCGCGGCTTGCGGATCAGGGGATCGCGCTGCATCTGTCCGAAGTGAAGGGGCCGGTGATGGATCGGCTCGCGCGCACCGATTTCATCGAGCACCTGGGCGGAACGGTGTTCCTGTCCCACCACGAGGCGATGACGGCACTGGCGCCCGACATGACGGCTCTCGCCGATGCCGCGCCCCGACCGGTCATCGACGCGCGCCGCCCCTCGCCGGAGCGCCCTGCGCTGCCGGACTGACCTCTCGATCAGACCCGGGCCTCGGTCCGGGGGAGAACCTGCGCGGGCCGCTGAGCACCAGCTGAAATTCCGGGGCCGTTAACCTCGTTGAAAGCCCTGTCGTGCGATGGCTCGGTCCGAGAACGGATGGAGGGTCGCGCTGTGGTCGACGTTAAGCGGACGAAACTGGACGGGGTCTTCCTCATAGCGCCGAAGCGCTTCGGGGATGTCCGGGGGTTCTTTGCCGAGACCTATCGCCGCGACGCTTTGCGCAAGGCGGGGATCGAGACGGAGTTCGTGCAGGACAATCACTCGCTCTCCCACGCCGCCGGGACGGTCAGGGGGCTGCATTACCAGTCGCCCCCCCATGCGCAGGCCAAGCTCGTGCGCTGCGGCAGGGGACGCCTGTTCGACGTCGCCGTCGACGCGCGGGCCGGCTCGCCGAGCTACGGGCACTGGGTCGGGTATGAGCTGTCCTTCGAGAACGGACGGCAATTGTTCATTCCGGAGGGCTTCCTGCACGGCTTCATGTCGCTCGAGGACGATACCGAGATCGTCTACAAGTGCTCCGACCACTACGCGCCGGACTGCGATGGCACGGTGCACTGGCAAAGCTGCGGGATCGAATGGCCGAAGACGGGCCTGGCGCCGCTTCTGTCGGAAAAGGATGCGGCAGCCGTTCGGTTCAGCGCCTTCGAATCGCCGTTCGTCCACGCGGGAGTTCCGGCATGAGGATCCTGATCACGGGCGGTGCGGGCTTCATCGGATCCGCGGTCGTGCGCCTCGCCGTCGCCCGCGGACATGAGGTGGTGAACGTGGATGCGATGACCTACGCGGCCTGCGAAGCGAATACGGGCCGTGCCGCAGAAACCGGGCGCTACACGCTGGAGCGCGCCGATATCAGGGATCGCGGACGCCTCGATGCGATCTTCGCGGAGCATAGCCCGGACGCGGTGATGCACCTCGCGGCCGAAAGCCATGTCGACCGCTCCATCGACGGGCCGGGCGCGTTCGTCGAGACGAACGTGATGGGCACCTTTCACCTCCTCGAGGCCGCCCGCACCCACTGGACCCAGCGGGGCAGGCCGGACGGCTTCCGGTTCCACCACATCTCGACCGACGAGGTCTTCGGCTCCCTCGGCGCCACGGGGGCGTTCACCGAAGACACCCGCTACGACCCGCGATCGCCCTATTCGGCGACCAAGGCGGCGTCGGACCATCTGGTGCGCGCATGGCACGAGACCTACGGCCTGCCCATGGTTCTGACCAATTGCTCGAACAATTACGGTCCCTTCCAGTTTCCCGACAAGCTGATCCCCGTCGTGATCCTCAAGGCGCTGGCAGGGGAGGCGATTCCGGTCTACGGCGCCGGACGGAACGTAAGGGACTGGCTGCACGTGGAGGATCACGCCGACGCGCTCCTCGAGGTGCTGAACGAGGGGCAGGACGGACGAAGCTACGCGATCGGCGGCGAGAACGAGGCCCGCAATATCGACCTCGTCCACACGATCTGCGCCATCCTCGACGAGGAGCGCCCCGCCTGGGCGCCGCATTCCTCCCTGATCCGGTTCGTGGAGGACCGTCCCGGCCACGATGCCCGCTACGCGATCGATCCCGCCCGGATCCGCGAGGAACTCGGCTGGCGGCCGTCCATCTCTCTTGCGGAGGGGCTGCGGCAGACGGTGCGGTGGTACATCGTGAACAAGGACTGGTGGCGTCCGCTCATGACGAGGAGCGGGGCAGGGGAGCGGATGGGGATGGCGGCATGATCCTCGTCTTCGGCAAGTCGGGACAACTCGCCCGTGAAATTGCCCGCCGCGCGCCGGATGCCCTCTGTCTCGGCCGCGAGGATGCCGACCTGACGCGCCCCGAGGGCTGCGCGCGGCTGATCCGGTATCATCGGCCGACCGCCGTCATCAACGCCGCCGCCTATACGGCCGTCGACCGCGCCGAGAGCGACGAGGACACGGCCCGCCGCATCAACGCGGACGCCCCCGCCGCCCTGGCCCGCGCCTCCGCCGACGTGGGCTGCCCCTTCGTTCACGTCTCCACCGATTATGTCTTCGCAGGAGACGGCGAGACGCCGTTTTCGCCGGAGGACGGGACCGCCCCGCTCGGCGCCTACGGCCGCACCAAGCTCGCCGGCGAAGAGGGCGTCCGGGCGGCCGGCGGGGTCCACGCGATCCTGCGCACGAGCTGGGTCTTCAGCGCTCATGGCGGCAACTTCGTCGCCTCCATGCTGCGCCTGTCCGCAACGCGGGACATGCTCTCCATCGTCGGCGATCAGATCGGCGGGCCGACCCCGGCCGGCGCCATCGCCGAGGCCTGCCTGACCATCGCATCCCGGCTCGCGCGCGATCCGTCCCTCGCCGGAACCTATCATTTCAGCGGCGCACCCGATGTAAGCTGGGCCGGCTTCGCCGAAGAGATCTTCCGCCAGTCGGGGCGGTCCACGACCGTCACGCCGATCCCGTCATCGCAATATCCCACGCCGGCGCGGCGTCCGATGAACTCCCGGCTCGACTGCGGCACACTCCATCGCTTCGGCCTCGAGCGGCCGGACTGGGCGTCGGCGCTGCGCGAGGTCCTGTCGGAGATGTCCGAGCGGTCCGAGTGGGCCTGAGGATCGGAGATGCCAGCGGACGAATAGGTGTTTGACCGCGGGCAGGTCCGCCCCGATCATGTCGCCTGACCAAAGCGGACAGGAGCGTGACCGATGGCCCTCGACACCGACCTGAGACTTCCGGGGCGAGACGCGATCCGCGCCGCCCACCTCAAGAGCGAAGCGGATGTCCTGGCCGATCTCGCGGCGCGGGACCCGGTCCCGTCCGACCTGCTCGCCCGGGCCGGGACCCGCGCCGCTGACCTCGTCCGCAAGGTCCGCTCGGACGGCGATCCGGGCCTGATGGAGGCGATGCTCGCCGAATACGGCCTCTCGACGCAGGAGGGCGTGGCCCTCATGTGCCTCGCCGAGGCGCTTTTGCGGGTGCCCGACTCGCCCACCATGGACGCGCTCATCGAGGACAAGATCGCGCCGTCCGAATGGGGCACGCATCTTGGTCGTTCCTCCTCCTCGCTCGTCAACGCGTCGACTTGGGCGCTGATGCTCACCGGACGTATCCTCAAGGAAGATGACGGCGGCGGGATCGCAGGCACCCTCCGCGGCGCCGTGAGGCGGCTGGGTGAACCCGCCATCTCGAGAGCGGCGCGGCAGGCGATGCGCGTGATGGGCGCTCAGTTCGTCCTCGGCCGGGACATGGGCGAAGCCCTCTCCCGCGCGAAATCGCAGCAGCGGCAAGGCTATACGCACAGCTTCGACATGCTCGGCGAGGCCGCGATGACGCAAGGGGACGCCGATGCCTATTTCGCGTCCTACAAGTCCGCCATCGAGCGGATCGCCGGCGCCGCGAAGGGGCGCGGTCCGACCAAGGATCCGGGCATCTCGATCAAGCTCTCCGCGCTTCACCCGCGCTTCGAGGAAACCCACCGGGAGGCTGCCGTCGCCGCGCTCGTTCCCCGCGTTGCGGAGCTTGCCGGAGATGCCGCGAAAGCCGGGATCGGCCTCAATATCGACGCTGAGGAATCGGGGCGCCTCGAGATGACGCTGGACGTCTTCGGCGCGCTGCTGCGCGATCCGGCCCTGTCGGGGTGGGATGGGCTTGGCTTCGTGGCTCAAGCCTACGGTCTCCGCGCCGGCCCCGCCATCGACTGGCTGCACGATGCGGCCGAAGCGGCCGGGCGTCGGATCTGCGTGCGTCTGGTGAAGGGGGCCTACTGGGATACCGAAATCAAGCGGGCGCAGGAGCTCGGACTGGACACGTTCCCGGTCTTCACCCGCAAGCCGGCCAGCGACGTCTCCTGGCTGCGCTGTGCCCATCGGCTGCTTGAGGCACGTGACCGGATCTACCCGCAATTCGCCACCCACAACGCGCACTCCATCGCGACCGTGGTGGAGATGGCCGGGAACGATCGGGACGGGTTCGAATTCCAGCGGCTTCATGGCATGGGCAGCGCCATTCACGATGCGGTCATGGCGCGCGAGGGGACGCGATGCCGCATCTACGCGCCGGTCGGGGCGCACCGCGATCTGCTCGCCTATCTCGTTCGGCGCCTTCTGGAGAATGGCGCGAACAGCTCCTTCGTGAACCAGCTTACCGACGAGTCCGTCGCTCCGGAGAAGGTCGCGGCGGATCCCTTTGCCGCTGTCGAGGCGGCCGGCGAGAACCGCGCCGTGGTTCGGCCCGCTGACATCTACGCTCCGGATCGCAGGGCGGCCATGGGATGGGACCTCGACGACCGGGCCGCGCTGCACGCTCTGGAGACCGCCGTGGCAGAGGCGGAGGCCGAGCCCGAGGCGGGCCCGCGTCTGGCGATCGAGCCACTGGGCGGGCCCGCCCCGATCAACATCGCAAACCCCTCGACAGGCGCCCGCGTCGGGTCCGTGCGCGAAGCGACCCCTGAGGAGGCGACGGCCGCATTCGAGGCCGCCACTGTTTGGGACGCTCCGGCGGAGCGCCGCGCCGAGGTGCTTGTCAGAGCGTCAGACCTGATGGAGGCGCGGGCGGCGGAGATCTTCGATCTGCTCGCGCGCGAGGCCGGAAAGACACGCGCCGACGCGGTCGCCGAGCTGCGCGAGGCGGTCGATTTCCTGCGCTACTACGCTCGTCGAGGAACCGAACTCGCGGGTCCCCCGCGGGGCCGGATCGTCTGCATCAGCCCGTGGAACTTCCCGCTTGCGATCTTCACCGGCCAGATCGCCGGGGCGCTCGCTGCCGGCAATGCGGTTCTCGCAAAGCCCGCCGAAGCGACGCCGCTCATCGCCGCGCTCGCCGTGGACCTTCTGCACGAGGCCGGCGTGCCGCGAGGTGCGCTGCAATTCCTGCCCGGGACCGGCGCCGCGCTGGGCGTGCCCCTGGTGTCCGATCCGCGGGTGGACGGTGTGCTCTTCACCGGCTCGACGGGAACGGCCCAATCGATCGGCCGGGCGCTCGCCGCCCATGCCGCCCCGACGTCGCCACTCGTCGCGGAAACCGGCGGGCTGAACGCGATGGTGGTCGATTCGACCGCGCTGCACGAGCAGGCCGTTCGCGACATCATCACCTCCGCCTTCCAGTCCGCGGGCCAGCGCTGCTCCGCCTGCCGCATCCTCTACGTGCAGAGCGACGTGGCCGATGCCCTTCTCGACATGCTCTTCGGCGCGATGGATCTGCTCCGGCTCGGCGATCCGTCGGACATCCGGACCGATGTCGGGCCGGTGATCGGAGCGGACGCCAAGGCCGGGATCGAGGCCCATATCGAGGCCGCCCGCGAGGAAGGGCGCCTGCTCAAGCAAGTCGCCGCGCCGGAAGGCGGGCATTTCGTCGGGCCTGCCGTCATCGAGGTCGGCGGGATCGGGCAGCTGGAGCGGGAAGTCTTCGGCCCGGTGCTGCACGTCGCCAGGTTCAAGGCGGACGATCTCGAGCGGGTGATCGAGGATATCAACGGCGCCGGATACGGTCTGACTTTCGGACTGCATACGCGGATCGACAACCGCGTTCAGGACGTCCTGCAGCGGATCCGGGTCGGTAACGCTTACGTCAACCGAAACCAAATCGGTGCGGTGGTCGGCTCGCAGCCCTTCGGTGGCGAGGGGCTTTCGGGAACCGGTCCGAAGGCAGGCGGGCCGTCCTATGTCGTCCGTCTCGCGGCTCCGGGTCGTCGGGCGGCGGTAGAGGTCGAGGGGCCGGTCGCCGACGAAGCGTCGGTTCAGGCTGCGATTGACGCCGCCCGCCCGCCGGAGGGCCGCAAGGCCGAGGTGCGGGAGATGCCGGGGCCGACCGGGGAGACCAACCGCCTGACGACGCTCGGCCGCGGAACGGTGCTCTGTCTCGGACCGGGGCGCGCGGCGTCGACGGAGCAGGCGGAGACGGCCCGCAGGGCGGGCTGCGCGGCCGTGCTCGTCACACCGGGTGCGACGGGGGCGGATGCCGTGGAGGGCAGCTTGCCCGCCGAAGCGCTCCGGCGTTTGACAAGATTCGCCGGCGTGGCTTGCTGGAGCGAGGATGAGGCGCGGCTCCGGGCGATCCGCGTGGCGCTCGCCGGCCGGGAGGGAGCCATCCTGCCGCTCTGGACCGAAGAGGACCTGGCCGCCCGTGCCCGGCTTGAACGGCATGTCTGCATCGATACGACGGCGGCCGGCGGTAACGTCTCCCTCCTTGCGCGCGCCGGCGAGGGGTGACGCCTCGCCCCCCTCGGCCCGGTTCATTCTGGGTGTCGCGACGGGGGCGGACGTCATGGCAAAGAGATGCACAAAATAGCGCTCGCCCGGGCACGCGGTTCGATCCGCGCCCGGGTCTGACCCGTCGATCGCGCGCGCTACCCTCCGCTACCCGATGGGAGGACGTTGGCAGATTGACGCGGCCCGAGGGGATTGCGGCGCCTCAGGAGGTTTGCGCGACGTGCGTCAGGATTGCGGCGTAGAAAACGAAGGAGGCGACGAGGACGAAGACGTGCCAGATCGTCGTGTGGAAGGGCAGCCTGTCCGTGAGATAGAAGACGACGCCGGTGGTGTAGATCAGCCCGCCGATCACGATCAGCGACAGCACGACCGGGGACAGCGTCTGCAGAAGCGCCCATCCGCCAAAGAGGCCGGCCCATCCCATGACGAGGTAGAGCCCGATGGCGACAGGCCGAAAGCGCTCCGGCGCCAGGATCCGCAGCGAGCTGCCGGCGATTGCGGCCGTCCAGAGGCCCCCCAGGAGGTAGGCACCGGGCCATCCCGACAGCAAGGTGAAGGGTGTGTAGGTGCCGGCGATCTTGAAGTAGATGGCGGAGTGGTCCAGCCCGCGGAGGACGGGCGTCCAGCGCCGCGCGGGCAGCATGTTGTAGAGCGCTGAGCAGAGCAGCATGGCGATGAACGTCACCCCATAGACCGATATGCCGACGATCGCTGTCACGTCACCGCGCCAGAATGCCGTGAGCGTGATCAGAACCGGAACGGCGGCCAGCGCCGCGGCAACACCGATGACGTGGACAACCCCGTCGGATACCTCTTCGGCACGGCTGTATGCCGGGCGGACCACGCGGGCGTGAAGTGGCGCGGAACGGGGCTGATCTGGGATGTGGCTCATGGGAGGATTTTAAGCCGGGCGGCGTGTCCATCAAGGTCGCGCGCCGCGCTGAAACGCAACGTTCGCGCGACCGCGGAGCCTGCGTCAGGCCACTTTCGCTCCCAGGGCGGGGGCACGGTCACCACCCGAGAGGGGCACGTCCGTCTGCGCTTCCATGAGACGGCGCGCAAGGTAGCGCCCATACTCGGTCTTGGCGTGACGCTGGGCGTGGTCTGCGAGGTCGTCCAGCCCGATCCAGCCTTGCTCGAAGGCGATCTCCTCGAGGCAACCGACCTGCCGACCGGTGCGGGCGATGTCGTCCCTGACGAAATTCCCCGCGTCGAGGAGGCTGGCATGGGTGCCGGCATCCATCCAGGCATGCGCAGCATCGAGATGCAGCACATCGAGGGATCCATCCGCGAAGTAGGTGTCCAGAAGGCTCGTGATCTCGAGCTCGCCGCGGGGCGAGGGGCGAACGGCGCGGGCGCGCTCGGGCGCCGTGCCATCGAGGAAATACAGTCCCGTCACCGCGTCGTTCGACGGCGGAATCGGCGGCTTTTCCATGATGGCAGCGGGGCGCCCCTCCGCATCGTAGGACAGCACGCCGAAGCGCTCGGGGTCGGACACGCGGCGGGCGAACACGCTGGCGCCCCGCGCCTTCTGCGCTGCGCGGCCTGTGAGGCGGGCGAGGTCCGGCCCGTGAAAGATGTTGTCGCCGAGGACCATCGCGGAGGGGGCGCCGTCAAGAAACGCCTCGGCGATCAGGTAGGCCTGGGCGAGGCCGTCCGGGCGGGGCTGCTCCAGCCACGTGATCTCGATGCCCCATTGAGCGCCGTCTCCCAGCATCCGGCGGAATTGCGCGGCGTCCTGCGTGGTGGTGATGATCGCGATTTCCCGGATCCCCGCCTGCATGAGAACCGAGATCGGATAGTACACCATCGGTTTGTCGTAGACGGGCAGAAGCTGTTTCGAGAGTCCGATCGTGATTGGCCAGAGCCGGGTACCGGAGCCGCCGGCCAGTACAATTCCCTTACGCTTCGTCTCCATCGAGGCCTCCACCTTTGCGATGGGCGGGACCATCCCATGGAGAGACTAAGATTCGCTTACCCCGCGTCCGAGCCGGCCATGGGCGATCGGGCGCCGTTACAGTTCAGACGTCCGGCAAAGAAAGTCTGTCCGACCAGACCGGGGTGCACGCAAGCCAACCGGGATGCACGCAAGCCAAGGCACGTGGTCCACCGTCAGGCCGCACCGGCGCAACTGGGTGAATGAGGGGGGGGAGAATGGTGGGCGACCCTGGAATCGAACCAGGCGTGGGTCTCCCCGGCGGAGTTACAGTCCGCTGCCGCACCTTGCAGCACGTCGCCCGACGCTGGGGCGAGATAGCGAAGCGGGGCGGAGGGGTCAAGCGGTGAATGTCTTGCCTTTGTCGCGCCGTGAGGGCAGGGCAGGGGCATGAAGAAACCGACTTGGGTCATAGACAAGGAAAAGGCGAAGCGCGGGGAGGCCCGGGCCAGTTTCTGGCTGTTCGGCCTGCATGCCGTTCGCGACGCCCTTCTCAATCCGCGCCGCGAGAAACTCCGTCTCGTGGTCACGCGAAACGCGGCCGATCGGCTGGGGGAGGCGCTGTCGCACGGTCCCGAGCCCGAGATCGCCGATCCGCGCAAGTTCCCCGTGCCGCTCGATTCCGGCTCCGTCCACCAGGGAGCCGCGCTCGAAGTCCGTGCGCTGGACTGGGGCTCCCTCGCCGATGTCTGCGCGCCGTCCGCCGAGACCCCGCGCGTCGTTCTGCTCGACCGGGTGAGCGATCCGCACAACGTCGGCGCCATATTGCGCTCGGCGGAGGTCTTCGGGGCAAGGGCGGTCATCGCCCCGGCGCGTCACGCGGCGCCCGAGACCGGGGCACTGGCCAAGACGGCCTCCGGTGCCCTTGAACGGCAGCCCTACCTCCGCGTGCCCAACCTCGCGCGGGCGATGGAGGAGTTGCGGGGCCTCGGATACGGGCTCATAGGCCTCGACGGTGAGGCGGAGACCGGCCTCGCCGATGCCGCCGAAGAGATGTCGGACCGCCCTGTCGGTCTCGTCCTGGGTGCCGAGGGGCCGGGGCTCCGCGCCCTGACGAAGGACACCTGCGACAGACTTGCAAGGATCGAGGCGGCGGGGGCCTTCGGCTCGCTCAACGTCTCGAACGCCGCCGCCGTATCCCTCTATGCCACCCGCCCGCGCTGAACGGCTCGGGCCGAGTCGATACGGACCTTTCGTCACATGGTCCGTTCGGGGCGGCCTCGCGGCATTTGCGAATGGGCCAGTCGAATGGGCAGCACCATGACCGACGCGGCCGCCGACATCATCGACCTCTATCGCCGCCATGCAGGCGCATGGATCGCGATGCGGGGAACGAGGCTCACGGAAGGGGTGTGGCTGGACAGGTTTGTCGGCCTGATGCGGCCGGAGGCCTCGGTGCTGGACATCGGGTGCGGAGCGGGCGTGCCCATTGCCCGTCATCTTGCCGGGGAGGGGCTCAGGGTGACCGGCGTGGATGCGTCTGACGAGATGATCACGTGCTTCCGCGTCAATCTGCCGGACCAGACGGCGCAGCTGGCCGACATGCGCTCCCTGAAGCTGGGCCGGACATTCGACGGACTGATCGCCTGGGACAGCTTCTTCCACCTCACACCGGACGATCAGCGCGGGATGTTCGCCATCTTCCGCAGCCATGCTGAACCGGGGGCCCCGCTTCTCTTCACGAGCGGTCCCGCCTTCGGTGAGGCGATGGGGACGCTCGAGGGCGATCCACTCTATCATTCCAGCCTTGATCCCGAGGAATACCGCGAGCTTCTGGACCGTCACGAGTTCGACGTCGTGGGCCATGTGGCTGAGGATCCGGATTGTACCGGGCACACGGTCTGGCTGGCGCGGCGCCGCTTCGCGGAGTGAGCGGAAGCTGCCGAAACGCGCCGATCGTCTGACCGGATGGGGGTGGCGCAGCCGATTTTTCCCGTCCTGATGAAAAAAGTCTTTCCGGTGCCTTCGGGCGACATTGCGGATTTTCCTTCAAAATCAGCGCCCACCGCTTCTCCGCATACCGTCACGCTTAAGTGACCGAGGCAAAATCGCCTCAGTCTGGAACGAAATGGAAGCATGCTTAGTTGGTGGGTCAGGAAATACGACACCGGAACAGTCGTGTTTCGCTTCACTGTCCCTCGTTCCGTGACTGGCGCCCGGCTCCTAGAGGACCGGGCGTTTTTTTGTCCGCGCGTCCGGGCTATGTCTGTGCGCATGAGCATCAACCAGACCGACCAAGACATCCGCCGCATCCTCGGACGCGCCCGCACGATCTGCCTCGTGGGCGCCTCGCCGAAACCCGAGCGCGCGAGCCACCGTGTGGGCCATTTCCTCGCAGGGCGCGGCTATCGCGTGATCGGGGTCAATCCGGGTCAGGCCGGGACTGACCTCTACGGCGAGCCTGTGGCGTCCTCCATGGAAGAGGCTGCCGCACGCGCCGAGATCGACTTTCTCGACATATTCCGCCGCTCGGACGCGGTCCTGCCGGTGGTCGAGGAGGCGCTCAACGTCCTGCCGATGCTGAAAACGATCTGGATGCAGCTCGGCGTGATGAATGCCGAGGCGGCCGAGCTTGCCCGGTCCCGCGGCATCGATGTCGTCGAGGACCGCTGCCCTGCGATCGACTACCCGCGCCTCTTCGGCAACATTCGGGTAGACGAGATCGAGGGCTGAGCTTCAGCCGCCTGACTGGCGCGCGGCCTTCTCGTCGATCCCGGACCTGCCTTCGCGCGCCTCGAGGACGGCTTCGATATCCGCGAGGGAAACGTCCCTCGCGCGGCACATGACGAGGAGGTGGTAGATCGCGTCGGCGGCTTCGCTGGCGAGCTTCTCACGATCGCCGCGCACCGCCTCGATGATCGCTTCCACCGATTCCTCGCCGAATTTCTCGGCGCATTTCTCTGGGCCGCGGGCGAGGAGCTTCGCCGTCCAGGAGCTTTCGGGATCGGCCCCGGCGCGCTCGGCAATTCGCTCGGAGAGGCGGGCTATGGTGCTGCCGTCGGACATGGGGTGCGCTCCTCAGGTGGGACGGACGGGAATGCCGGCGGCCGACATGTGCGCCTTCGCCTCGCCGATCGTGTGGGTGCCGAAATGGAAGATCGAGGCGGCGAGGACCGCGCTCGCGCCGCCCTTCAGAACACCGTCGGACAGGTGGTCGAGCGTGCCGACGCCGCCCGAGGCGATGACGGGAACGGGCACTGCATCCACCACGGCCCGGGTCAGTTCGAGATCGAAGCCGGCGCGGGTGCCATCGCGGTCCATGGACGTCAGGAGGATCTCGCCGGCTCCCTTCGCGGCCATTCTGGTCGCGAAGTCCAGCGCGTCGATCCCGGTCGCCTTCCGCCCGCCATGGGTAAAGATCTCCCAGCGTCCGTCCTCGACCCGCTTGGCGTCGATCGCGACGACGATGCACTGGCTGCCGAAGCGGTCGGCGGAGCGGGCCACGACGTCCGGATCGGCCACGGCGGCGGAGTTGAACGAGACCTTGTCCGCCCCTGCAAGAAGTAGCGCGCGCACGTCTTCGGGGCTGCGGACGCCGCCGCCGATGGTCAGCGGCATGAAGCAATGTTCGGCCGTGCGGGTCGCCAGGTCGAACAACGTGCCGCGATTCTCGTGAGTGGCGCGGATGTCGAGGAAACACAGCTCGTCGGCGCCGGCGGCATCGTAGGCGCGGGCGGCTTCCACCGGGTCCCCGGCATCCACCAGGTCCACGAAGTTGACGCCCTTGACCACGCGCCCGTCGGCGACGTCGAGGCAGGGAATGATCCGGGTCTTCAGCATGGGCGGAGGCTTACAGACGCCCCCGTGATTTGACCAGCCGGAACCGTGCCGGGAGGGCATCGGTTCGCCCCCGGTATGGGAGAGGAGACTGAAAATGATCCGCAAGACACTCGCCGCCGCCGCGCTGGCGCTCACTGCGTCCCCCGCGTTGGCCGACTGAGAGAGCCGCACCTCGGATGACGGCGTGGGCGAAACGATGGACCGGCTCGTATCCGCCGTAGAAGGCGCCGGCGCCACCGTGTTCGCGCGCGTGAACCATGCCGAGGGTGCTGCCGGCGTGGGCATGGAGCTTCCGGGCGCCGAGGTGCTGATCTTCGGCAATCCCGAACTCGGCACGCAAGTCATGCAGGACGACATCCGCGCCGGCCTTCTCCTGCCTCTCCGCGTTCTCGTTTACGACGATGCGGGCCAGACCGTGATCCTCTGGCAGGAGCCGGAGGAGATGTTGGGCGATCTGAGCATCGACGACGACGCGGCCTATATCGAGAGCATCGGGGACGCTTTGGACAATCTCACGGGCGCGGCGGCGGGCTGAACCGCCCTCGCGCCGCGTCCTGCCCTAGCGGCGGAGCGCCGCGAGGGCCTTGGAGAGATCCAGCTTGCCGTCATAGAGCGCCCGGCCCGAAATCGCGCCCGCGATCCCCCCGGCATCCCGGAGGGCCATGAGATCGTCCAGGGACGAGACGCCGCCGGAGGCGATGACCGGCACGTCCACGGCATCAGCAAGTGCGGCGGTCGCCGGCACGTTCGGCCCGCCCATCGCGCCGTCCCGGTCGATATCGGTGTAGATGATCGCCGTGATCCCGGCATCCTCGAACGCCCGGGCGAGGTCGGTCACCTCCATGTCCGTTTCGGTCGCCCATCCCCGCGTCGCGACCTTGCCGCCCCTCGCATCGAGACCCACGGCGATCTGCCCAGGAAACACCTTCGCCGCCTCGCGCACGAGGTCCGGCTCCTCGACCGCGACCGTCCCGAGGATCACCCGGCCGACGCCGCGGGAGAGCCAGAACTCGATGGTGCGCAGGTCACGGATGCCGCCGCCGAGCTGCACCGGGATCTCCACCGCGCCGAGGATCCCCTCGACCGCCGCGCCGTTCACCGGTTTGCCCTCGAAGGCGCCGTTCAGATCGACGATGTGGAGCCATTCGCAGCCGGCTTCGGCAAAGCTCTTCGCCTGCGCCGCGGGATCCTCGCCGAACACCGTCGCTTCGGACATCTCGCCCCTGAGCAGGCGCACGCACTGGCCGTCCTTCAGGTCGATGGCGGGGTAGAGGATCATCGGGGCGTTTCCTTCTCGTCGCGGGATCGCGCGCGTGATGCCACGGCGCCGCCTCGCTGCCAAGCGCGCCTCCGGGCCTTGCGCGGCATCAAGCGACGGTACGTCAGGATTGCCGTGGGGGCCGGACATGGAGAACACTTGCCGGCAGGGAGATCTAGGGAGGAGAACCCGATGAAGAGACTAGCTTTCGCGGCCGCGGCCCTCGCGCTGTCTGCCGTTGCCGCCTTCGCCGATCCGGTGGAAGGCCTGTGGAAGACCGAACCCGGCGACGACGGCGCCTATGCCCATGTCGTCATCCGGCCCTGCGGCGCCAATATCTGCGGCGTGATCGCCCGCGGCTTCGATGCCGGAGGAACCGAGATCCAGTCGAAGAATATCGGCGCGCGGATGATTTGGGACATGAGCGCCGACGGCGGCGGCTCCTATTCGGGCGGCAAGATCTGGGCGCCGGACCGCGATAAGGTCTATCGCTCGAAGATGGAGCTTTCCGGCAATTCGCTGAAGGTCTCGGGCTGCGTCGGGCCGATCTGTCGCGGCCAGAACTGGGTGCGCGTCCAGTGAGCTGAGCTCGGGCGCCCGTATCAGGGCGCCCAGCCGAGGAAGTTTGCGATGAGTCGCAGCCCCGCTTCCTGGGACTTCTCGGGGTGGAACTGCATCCCGGCGGCATTGTCTTTGGCGACGATGGCGGTGATGTCCCCGCCGTGATCGACATGGGCCAATCGCTCCCCGGCACGGTCCATCGCCATGTGGTAGGAATGGACGAAATAAGCGTGGTCGCCGGTCGCGATCCCGTCCAGCAGCGGGTGCGGCCGCTCGATGACCAAGTCGTTCCAGCCCATGTGCGGGACGGTGAGCGAGAGGTCGGACGGCTCTATCTTCACCACGTGCCCGTCGATCCAGCCGAGGCCCGGCACCGTCTCGTATTCATGCCCTTCGCGCGCCATGAGCTGCATCCCGATGCAGATGCCGAGGAACGGGATCGCCCGATGCTCCACGGCCTCCCGAAGCGCCTCCTCGAGCGGACCGCGCAAGGCGCGCATGCAGGCCGGAAAGGCGCCGTCGCCGGGCAGGACGAGCCGGTCCGCGGCCGCGATGTCCTCGGCGGCCCCGCTCACGACGATCTCCCCGCCATCCGTCTCCCGCGCCATGCGCTGGAAGGCCTTCTCGGCGGAGTGCAGGTTGCCGAAGCCCGCATCGATCAGAACCGTCCGCGCCATCAGAGCGCGCCCTTGGTCGACGGGACCGCGTCCGGCTTTCGCGGGTCCGGTTCGACGGCTTCCCGGAGCGCCCGTGCCACCGCCTTGAAGGCCGCCTCGGCGATATGGTGCGAATTGATCCCGGCGAGCCGGCTCACATGCAGCGTGATCCCGCCATGGGTGGAGAGCGCCTGGAAGAACTCCCGCACGAGTTCGCTGTCGAAGCTCCCGATGGACGCGGACGGCAACTCGACGTCCCACACGAGGTAGGGGCGTGCGGACAGATCGAGCGCGGCGCGCACGAGCGCATCGTCCATCGGCAACAGGCAGGCGCCGTAGCGCCGGATCCCGGCCTTGTCGCCGAGCGCCTGAACGAGCGCCTGGCCGAGCGCGATGCCGGTATCCTCGACCGTGTGGTGATCGTCGATATGCAGATCGCCCTCGGCGCGGATCTCCATGTCGATCAGCGAATGCCGGGACAGCTGGTCGAGCATGTGATCGAAGAAGCCGATCCCGGTGCGATTGTCGTAGAGTCCGGTGCCGTCGAGGTCGATGGCGACCGTGATCTTCGTCTCGCTGGTTTCTCGGCTGATCTCGGCGCGCCGCATGGCAGGTCTCCCGGAAAACTGGCCCGGCCACCCTATAGGGCGCGCCGCCGCGACTGGAAAGCCGCGGCGGCCGTCCCGGAGGCGCGCCGTTGCGAAAACGCCAGCGCCCGGTTCCTCTTTCCCGCGCAGCGCCGCCCGAGGGGTGGCGCCGCGAGAGATCCTAGTCCTGCACCGGCTTCGTGGGGTTGCGGTAGCTCATGCGCCGGACGGAGCCGGTCTTGGAGCGCATGAGGATCGTCTCGGTGGTGAGATACCCGACCTCGCGCCGGATGCCGGACAGGATCGAGCCGTCCGTCACGCCGGTCGCGGCGAAGATCACGTCCGAGGTCACCATGTCGTCGCGGGCATAGATCCGGTCGAGATCGGTGACGCCGGCCTTCGCTGCGCGGCCGCGTTCGTCGTCGTTGCGGAAGGTCAGGCGACCCCACATCTGCCCGCCCATGCATTTCAGGGCGGAGGCGGCGAGCACGCCCTCGGGTGCGCCGCCGGCGCCCATGTACATGTCGATGCCGGTCCGCGTGGCCTCGGCGCAGTGGATGATCCCGGCGACGTCACCATCGGTGATCAGGCGGATCGCAGCGCCGGTCGAGCGGATCTCGTCGATCATCTCCTGATGCCGGGGGCGGTCGAGCACGCAGACCGTGATGTCATGTGCCGTGCCGCCCTTCGCGGTCGCCAGCGCATGGATCCGCTCGGCGGGGGACATCTCGAGGCTGACGACGTCCTGCGGGTAGCCCGGCCCGACGGCGAGCTTGTCCATGTAGACGTCCGGCGCGTGGAGCAGCGTGCCGCGGGGGCCCATGGCGATCACGGTCAGCGCGTTCGGCATGTCCTTGGCGGTGAGCGTGGTCCCTTCGAGGGGGTCGAGCGCGATATCCACCGCCGGGCCGTTGCCGGTGCCGACTTCCTCGCCGATGAAGAGCATCGGCGCCTCGTCCCGCTCCCCTTCGCCGATCACCACGACGCCGGCGATGTCGAGCTTGTTGAGCTGCTCGCGCATGGCGTTGACGGCGGCCTGGTCCGCTGCCTTCTCGTCCCCGCGGCCGATCAGGCGGGCCGATGCGATCGCCGCCGCCTCCGACACCCGGGCGAGGCCGAGGGAGAGCATTCGGTCGTGGAATTCGGGCTGATCGGTCATTCACCTGTCCTCGGGGAAGTTCACATTTCCGCAAAGACCTACCGCCCGGCGCCGGAGGGGGGAAGGGCCGGCTCCGGATGTGAGCGCTGCCATGGCGAGAAAACTCATCTCAGCGAGGCAAGGAGCGCCGGTGAGGGGCGCCCGGTGGGCTCGAGGCCGCGGCTTTGCTGGTAGGCGCGGATCGCCTCCTCGCTCTTCGGTCCGATCACCCCGTCCGCGCCGCCGGTGTCGAAGCCGCGGGCGGTCAGGCGCTGCTGAAGGTCCCGCCGCTGGGATTGCGTGAGGCCGGTCGCGTCCGGTCCGAAGGAGGCGGACAGCGGGCCCTGTCCTGCGATCCGGCCGCTGAGATAGGCGACGGCGAGGGCGTAGTTGTTGGAATTGTTGTAGCGCTTGATGACGTCGAAGTTCGGCCCGAGCCGGAAGACAGGTCCGCGCCCGTCTGGCTGCACCGTCGGTCCCCCGGTTCCGGCGGGCACTTCCACCGCCGCGATGCCGCCCCGCTGCCAGCCGGAGCGGGTGAGGTAGGCGGCGGTGGAGGCCAGCGCGTCGGCCGGGTTCTCGGACCAGATGTCGCGGCGGCCGTCGCCGGTAAAGTCCACCGCGTAGGCCTGATAGGAGGTCGGAATGAACTGGGTGTGTCCCATCGCGCCGGCCCAGCTTCCGGTGAGGTTCGCAGGCGTCGTGTCGCCCCGGGCGAGAATGCGCAGGGCGGCGTCGAGCTGGTCCTCGAAGAACGCTCCGCGGCGACCGTCGAAGGCGAGGGTTGCGACGGCGGACGTCACGGGAATGTCCCCGCGGCGCGTGCCGAAGCTGCTCTCGACGCCCCAGAACGCGGCGACGGTCTCGGCCGGCACGCCGTACTGCGCCTCGATGGCCTGGAGCGTGCCGTGCTGGCGCGCGAACGCCGCACGGCCCGCCGCGACCTTTTCTTCGGACGCGACGATGGCGATGTAATCCTCGAAGGAGCGCTTGAACTCGGTCTGCGCCCGGTCCCGCTCGACCACGCCCGGAAGGTACCCTGCGTTGCGCAGGCCCGCCGCGATGGCAGCCTCGGAAATGCCGCGCGCGGCGGCGCGGCCGCGATACGCCGCGAGCCAGCGGTCGAACGCTGCGTTCGGCACCGGGCGGTACTCGTCCGACACCGCCGCACGCGTCATGAGGGCCGGGCTACTGCAACCTGCAAGGGTCGCGGCGCCGGCGCCGGCGAGGAAGATACGTCTCGTAAAGGCCATGGGTCTGCTCTCCGCCCCTGATTTTGGGGCAGACTAGCCGCAAGCGGAGCCCGTGGAAACGGGGGGCGCAGAGGGTCGGGGCGGAGACCCGCCAGTGCCGCCGGTCCGCCTCGGGCCGTGGGGCGCGATTGACGAAGGAGGGGGCGCAGGCCCCCCGTGTTAAACGTCCTCGATGCGCAGGGCGACCGGCTCGCCGATCAGCACGCCGGTGGATTTGAACGCCTCGAGCGCCGCCTGCAGGTCCGCCGCGCTGGCCTTGTGCGTCACGATGAGGACGGGCGCGGAAATGTCGTCATGCCCGGTCTGGCGCATCCGGTCGATGGAGACGCCGCATTCACCGAGGGCGGTGGCGATCCGGGCGAGGGCGCCGGGCCGGTCCTCGAGGCGCATCCTGAGATAATAGGGAGCGGGGGATGCGGCGGCGGCGGTCCTCAGCTCTCCCAGAGATTTTGTCGGCGCGCCGTAGGTCGGCACGCGAAGGCCGCGGGCGAGGTCGACGATATCCGACAGGACCGCGCTCGCGGTCGGACCTTCGCCGGCGCCGGCGCCCTGGAGCACGATCTGGCCCACCGCATCGCCCTCGAGGACGACCATGTTCGTTGCGCCGTCGAGCTCGCCCAGCGGCGAATTGGCGGGAACGAGACAGGGCGACATGCGGGCCTCGAGGCCGCGTCCGGTCATCTGCGCGACGCCGAGCAGCTTCACGCGGTATCCCATGCGCGCGGCGGCCTCGATATCCTCGATGGAGACCCGCTCGATCCCCTCGATCTGCACCGCCTCGAAGGGCACGCGGGCGCCGAAGCCGACCGCGGCGAGAAGTGTGAGCTTGTGCGCGGCGTCGATCCCGCCGACATCGAGGGTCGGATCGGCCTCGAGATAGCCCAGTGCATTCGCTTCTTCGAAGACGGCCTCGTAGGGCAGGCCGGCGCTCTCCATCCGGGTCAGGATATAGTTACAGGTTCCGTTCATCACACCCATGATGCGGGTGATCTCGTTGCCCGCGAGGCCTTCGGTCAGCGCCTTCATCACCGGAATGCCGCCGGCGACGGCGGCCTCGAAGCGGATGGTGCGGCCGGCCGCCTCGGCGCGGCCCGCAAGGTCAAGGCCGTGAATCGCGAGAAGCGCCTTGTTGGCGGTGACGACATCCTTTCCGCTGTCGAGCGCGGCCTCGACGGAGGCCTTCGCCGGCCCGTCCGATCCGCCCATCAGCTCGACATAGACGTCGATATCGTCCCGCCGGGCGAGGGCGACGGCATCGTCCTCCCAGTCATACCCGGTGAGCGCGACGCCCCGGTCGCGGGCGCGCTCGCGGGCCGAGACGGCGACGATCTCGACCGGGCGTCCGGCGCGGGCGGCGATCATCTCGGCATTGCGGCGCAGGATCCGCACGACGCCGACGCCGACGGTCCCGAGCCCGGCGATTCCCAGTCGAAGCGGCTCGGTCATGGCAGTGATCCTCTCGTCGTGCAGGGGCACCCGGCCCCGAAATCTACAGGCGCGGAGGGGATAGCCGGTTCGGGAAGGGGGCGCAACGCGGGGCGGCCGTGGGCGAGAAAGACGGGCGGCGGCTGCGCCTCAGCCGTCCCGCCGGTCGAGGGCCTCGGCCATGCGCTCCTTGGTCTCTGCGTCGACCACCGGGCCATCGAGGCGCTCCGCCCGGCGGCGGAGAGCCTCCGCCTCGGCGGCGGTCATCGGGCCGGGATCGGTGCCGGCGCGGGCCGCGCGCGCCTCGGCGATGATGGGATCGAGGGCGACGAGGTCAGGATAGGGCGCGGCGCGGGCCTGATCGCTGGTGGCCGTATCGAGATCCGGGAAGGGAGCGCAGGCGGCTCCGGCGAGGAGCGCGAGCGCGAGGAAGATCGATCGGACAGGCATCAGGGGGCACTCCGGGCGTCGGCGCGGCGAAGGTACCCCGCGCGGACCCGTGCCGTCCAGACCGCGGAGCTTGCGCCCCGCCGCCCGGGCGGGCCATACCTGCCGCGGGCCAGACCGGGGGAGACAGGCATGGAGAGCGAGATCCTCGCACGGACAAGCGCATCGCGGCCGCGGGCCCTGTTCGGCACGGCGACCCTCGGCGTCCTCGCGGCGCTCTGCTTCTGGCTCGCGCTCTCGGAACCGGCCCTGTCGCTCGTCGGGCGGCTCCTCGTGATCGCGCTTGCCGCGGTGGCGCTCGCAGGCGCCGTCGCACTCTTCCGCGCGGGCCGGACGGAGCTGATCCTGACGCGGGAGGCGCTGACCGACGGAGAGGGACGGGAGATCTTCCGCGTCTCCAAGGTCGTGGGCGTGGACCGGGGGGTCCTCGCGGTGAAGCCCTCGAACGGCTTCCTGGTGCGGCTGTCGGAACCGGGCGGTCTGCACTGGTCCCCCGGCCTGTGGTGGCGGATCGGTCGGCGCGTCGGCGTCGGCGGTCTGACAGCGCCGTCGCGCACCAAGGTGATGGCCGAGGGGCTGTCTCTCCTCTTGGCCGAGCGGAACGTTCAGTAGCAGCTCTCGCTGCCGTTCTCGACCTCGGGCGCGAAGCGGGGGCGGGTCACGACGAATTGCTCGAGATCCAATGTCGGCAGTCCCACGTTGAAGGCCGGCTCGTAGGACAACGCCGTCTCGGTAAGGATCAGCGTGTCGCCGAGCGGCATCATCGGGATGCGACCGTCGAGGCCCGCAAGGTCGCCGCTGCCGAGCCCGGCCCTGCCGTCGCGGTTCACCCAGGACCAGCAGACATCCAGCTGACGGCCGGAGGGGTCGTCGCAATTGCCCTGGCAGCGCACGGAGGTGATGCGCACGGTGGGCGGGCCGCCCTTCACCGTCATGAAATCGAAGACGTTCACGAGGCCGGCAAGATAGCCGGTATCGACGCCCGATTCGCGGCTGATCATGTCCGCGATGGTATAGGCGGCGCGGGCGTTCGTCGTCTGGGCACGGTACGCATCGAACCAGACGAAGGAGCCCACGTAGAACCAGCACAGGAGCGGCAGGGCGAGCACGGCCTCCACCGAAAGCGAGCCACGGCAATCGGCGGCGAATTCGGCCATGGCGGCCCGGATGCGCGCGCATGCGAGGCGCGCCCGGGACCGGCCGGTGGGGCAGGGGCGGGCGGTCATGAGCGCGGCTCGTTGACGAAGGCGGCGCGGGCGACGAGGGCGTAGTAATCCTCGGTCTGGCGCTGCAGGGCAAGGCCGAGGCCGGTGGTCGGGAAGATCGGCCGGACCACGGCGCAGACCCTGAGCAGCATCATGTCGTGCTGCCCGCCGGGGATGAAGTCGGTGACGGGGGCGACGTCCTCCTCCTTGTCCACACAGCGCACGCCGCTCGTGCCCGCCGTCCAGTCGTCCTTGCTGACCCGCGTCAGCTCCACCACGAGGCTGTTTTGGCAATCCGGGATGACGGTGGCATACTCGCAGATACGGTTGCGGAGCTTCTCGTGGGTCGGGCTGGCCTCGAGGCCGAGGCGCAGCTCCCGCACGGACAGGTCGGTCGCGCGGTCCAGCATGACTTGGCGCACCTGGAGGAACCCCCCCTCGAGGGTGGACAAGAAGACAACCATGAAGATCGGGAAGAGGATGACGAACTCGATGGTCGCCGTCCCGGCCTCGTCCCGGGCGAACCGGCGCAGAGCATGCCTCAGTCCGGAATGCCGGGGGCCGTGCGGGGGGCGCGCGGCGCTCATTGGGTCAGCCTCAGCTGGTTGATCTGGCGCGCGATCGAGGAGAAGGCCTGCGCGATCTCGACCGCCTTGACGTCGAAGAAGTGAGAGGTGGTGGAAGCGCAATCGCTCAGCGTGCTGTCGCCGTTGCCGCGTGTCTCCATGCCGATGGTGAACACGACGACACCGGCATTCTTTGCCGCTTCGCAGATCTTCGACGTCCGGCTGTTCTTGGTGTTCGTGCCGATGGAGGAAAAGACCTCGTTGTAGTAGGTGTTCCAGTTGCCGCCGAGCGCTTCGCGCCGGTCGTAATAGGCGTAGTTGGCGACCGAACGGCTCGCCCAGAGCTCGGGCCAGGTCATCGTGCGGGCGCGATCCCAGTTCCGGTAGGGAGCGTACTGCCATTCCCGGTCGCGGAACCAGTACCAGTAGTTCCGGCCGTTCGAGCGGTAATAGAGCGATTCCCGACCGTCATACCGGTCGTAGTAGATATCGGCCGTACCGGACGAGAACTCGTCCCTGAGGTAATGTTGATCGGTGTTCTCGCCGTCGGACATGACGACGAGGACCTTGAGCGCGTCCTCCTCGTCGTAGTCGTAGGGGCGGCCGTTGAACTGGCTCGAGACAGCCTCGTCCAGGACCATGTCGGCGATGATCGGGCGCGCGGTGGGATCGAGCAGCGCGGCCCCCCACTTGGCGCCGATGTCGATCGAGGTGTTGCCCTCCGCCCGGAAACTGTCGATCCGGTCGTGGAGCGCCTGGATGTCGCTCTCCATCACGGTGATCTCCCGGCTCTCGAGGACCGGACAGACGAACCGGTTGGGATCGGGCGGCTTGCTATAGGTGGAGATCTCGAAATGCCCGGTGCGCTGGAGACGCTGGTTGGGATAGATCGCCGGCGTCGTGAAGTCCTCGCTCCGGAAGTCGACGCACCACGAGTAGCGATGCTCCTCGGAGACGTTGTAGTGCTTCAGCAGGTCTTCCCCGGCATTCACCTGCGTGGCAAACGGCACGATGTTGATCGAAATGCGGTCCTGCTCGGTGGCCTTGCCGAGGACGGTGTCGACGAAATCCTTCGCCGCGTCCTTCAGCAGGTTCAGGCGGCCGTAGTTCCCCATGGAGCCCGAATTGTCGAGAACGAGCGAGATCTCGACCTTCATGATCGTCTCGTTCGCGGTCCCGGCGGCCGGGGTCTTCAGCGTGTCGATCCCGACGAGGCGCATCAGGAGGGTGCGGATCTCGTCGCTGGTGGAGGCGCTGACGGAGCGGTAGTTCAGCCCCTCTTCCACATTCACGTCCACGGACAGATCGTCGAGGCCGGCGCGGTCGAAGTAATCCCGCACCACGTCTCGCGGCTCGAGGGTCTGGTCCAGGTCGGCGGCGGCGAGGACGGCGTTGTCGAGGGTGTTCTGAAGCTGGGTTCGCCGCAACTCGAACCTCATGGTGTCGAGCCCGATGCTGACCGCGAGCAACATGCCCGACAGCAGGAAGAGCGAGAAGATCACGAGCCCGCCATGCTGCTCCCTGACGAACCGCACGAGGGCGCGGCCGGGCACGGAGCTCTTGTCACTGTTCCTGATCGGCCCGTTGGCCATGGATCACCTGCGCTATGGTCGGCGGATACTCTTCCGCGAGGGTCTCTAGAGCGGCGAAACCGTTCGAAATTGCGGCACGGGTGGGGAGAGCGGGTGAAAACATCCCGGTATCGGCCCGACTTTCCGGCAAATGACCGCGGAGGTTTAACACAAGATTTGCAATTCGCCTCGACAAGGGGCGCATGCGGAGCCCGGCCAAACCGATTCGGACGCTGGACCCGGACCGGGCGGCGTCTACCTGAGAGGCCGGTGGCAGGAGGAGAACGAGATGAGCGACGTCAAGGAGCCGACATTCCGCGAGAGCGTGGATCTGATGTTCAACCGCGCTGTCGCGCTGATGGACCTTTCCCCCGGCCTCGAGGAGAAGATCAGGGTCTGCAACGCGACCTACACGGTGCGCTTCGGGGTCCGCCTCCGCGGCTCGATCCACACTTTCACCGGATACCGCTCGGTCCATTCGGAGCACATGGAGCCCGTGAAGGGCGGCATCCGCTTCGCGATGGACGTCAACCAGGACGAGGTCGAGGCGCTGGCGGCGCTGATGACCTTCAAATGCGCCCTGGTCGAGACGCCCTTCGGCGGCTCCAAGGGCGGGCTCTGCATCGACCCGCGCGAGTGGGACGAGCACGAGCTGGAGCGCATCACCCGCCGCTTCGCCTACGAGCTCATCAAGCGCGACCTGATCCATCCCAGCCAGAACGTCCCCGCGCCGGACATGGGCACCGGCGAGCGGGAGATGGCCTGGATTGCCGATCAGTACCGCCGGATGAACACCACCGACATCAACGGCAATGCCTGCGTCACCGGCAAGCCGATCCATGCCGGCGGCATCAAGGGCCGCGTGGAAGCGACGGGACGGGGCGTGCAATACGCTCTCCGGGAGTTCTTCCGGCATCCCGAGGACGTCGCCATCGCGCAGCTTTCAGGAAAGCTCGCGGACAAGCGAATCGTCGTTCAGGGCCTTGGCAACGTGGGCTACCACGCCGCGAAGTTCCTGTCGGAGGAAGACGGCGCGCGCATCGTCGGCGTGATCGAGCGGGACGGGGCGATCACCGATCCCGATGGCATAGACATCGACGCACTCAGGGACTGGATCGCGGCCCATGGCGGGGTGCGCGGCTATGGCTCGGGCACCTATGTCGAGAACGGCGCGGCGGTTCTCGAAACGGAGTGCGACATCCTGATCCCCGCCGCCCTCGAAGGCGTCATCAACCTGTCCAACGCCGAGCGGATCCGGGCGCCCCTGATCATCGAGGCGGCGAACGGGCCCGTCACCGCGGGTGCGGACGAGATCCTGCGCAAGCGCGGCACGATCATCATTCCGGACATGTACGCCAATGCCGGCGGCGTCACGGTCAGTTACTTCGAATGGGTTAAGAACCTGTCCCATATCCGGTTCGGCCGGATGCAGCGCCGGCAGGAAGAGGCGCGGCACCAGGTCATCGTGGACGAGCTGGAACGGCTGTCCGCGGACAGTGGCGTCGGCTGGACCCTGAGCCCAGGCTTCAAGGAACGCTACCTGCGCGGCGCGGACGAGCTGGAACTGGTACGGTCCGGCCTCGATGACACGATGCGCACGGCGTACCAGGCCATGCGGCAGATCTGGCACAGCCGGGAGGACGTTCCGGACCTGCGCGTCGCGGCCTACCTCGTCTCCATCGACCGGATCGCCCAGAGCTACCGCGCCAAGGGGCTCTGACGCTCCAAGGGGGGCAGGGGCGCGCCTGCCACGCCTCCCGCATGCGCGGCGCGCCTTCGGTTGCCAACGGGGCGGGCGCATGGTCTTGATGCACCATGCGTATTCTATTTCTTGGCGATGTCATGGGGCGCGCGGGGCGCGCCGCGATCACCGAAAGGCTGCCTGGCATCAGGGCGGCGTGGAAACTCGATTTCGTCGTGGTCAACGGCGAGAATGCCACCCACGGTGTCGGCCTGTCCGCGGACCATGCGAAGGGGATCTTCGAGGCGGGGGCCGATTGCGTCACGCTCGGTGACCATGCCTTCGACCAGTCCGACATGCTCCGCTACGTCGATCAGGAGCCGCGGATCATCCGCCCGATCAACTACGCGAAGACGGCGCCCGGCGTCGGCGCGCGGGTCTTCACCGCCGCCGGCGGCAAGAAGGTGCTGGTGGCGCAGGTGCTGGGGCAGGTCTTCATGAAGCGGCCGTTCGACGACCCCTTCTCCGCCCTCGATGCGGTCCTGTCGAAGCATCCGCGCGGCGGGATGGTGCAGGCCTCCCTCATCGACATCCACGCCGAGGCCACGAGCGAGAAGATGGGCGTAGCCCATTTCTGCGACGGTCGGGCCAGCATCGTCGTCGGGACGCACACCCACGTTCCGACCGCCGATGCGCGGA
Source organism: Tropicimonas omnivorans (assembly GCF_031846565.1). NCBI lineage: Bacteria > Pseudomonadati > Pseudomonadota > Alphaproteobacteria > Rhodobacterales > Roseobacteraceae > Tropicimonas > Tropicimonas omnivorans. The sequence goes on from NZ_JAVRHL010000003.1 coordinate 143,168, forward strand.
TCCTGCCCGGCGGCACCGCGGCCCTGTCGGATGCGGGAATGTGCGGCGATTACAACAGCGTCATCGGCATGAAGAAGGACGAGCCTATGCGGCGCTTCATCTCCGGCATGTCCAAGGGCCGATTCGAGCCCGCGGCGGGGGAGGCGACCCTCTCCGGCCTCTACGTCGAAACGGACGACCGCACGGGCGCCGCGACGCGGGTCGAGATGGTGCGGCAGGGCGGCCTCCTGCCGCCGGCCGGTCCATGACGCGTCCGCCAGGCCCGGGCGCCCGGAGGCGCGGGTGATCGCCGATCTCCTTTCGGGTCCGGGGGAGGCGATCCTCTCGGGCGTGATCGTCGCGTCGATGTTCGTGATGTTCCTGCGGGAACGCTTCCCGGCCGAGGTCGTGGCGCTGGGCGGCGCCGCGGCGATGCTGCTGACCGGCATCGTGCCCTACGAGACGGCGCGGGAAACGCTGGCGAACCCCGCGCCCTGGACGATCCTTCTGATGTTCATGGTGATGGGCGGCCTCGTACGCACCGGCTCGCTGGAGGCGCTGACCCAGCTCGCGGAGCGGCAGGTGGATGCGCGACCCATCGTGACGCTGGCCGGGCTCATCGTCTGCGTCGCGCTCGGCAGCGCCTTCATGAACAACACCCCCGTCGTCGTGGTGATGATCCCCGTTTTCGTCCAGGTCGCCCACCGCCTCGGCGTCGCGCCGTCCAAGCTCCTGATCCCGCTGTCCTATGCCGCCATCCTCGGCGGCACGATAACGCTCATCGGCACCTCGACGAACCTCCTCGTGGACGGCGTCGCGCGGCAGCGTGGAATGGAGCCGTTCAGCATCTTCGAGATCGCGCCCCTCGGCCTCGTCCAGCTCGCGCTCGGTCTGCTCTACATTGCCCTCGTCGGGCGGCGGATCCTGCCCGAGCGGACGTCCCTCGGTGGCACCCTCGCGAACCGGCGGAAGATGCGCTACTTCACCGAGGTCGCCCTGCCGGAGGGCAGCCCCCTCATCGGCAAGCATGCGGTCGAGGTGGAAGCGTTCCGCCGCGAGGGCGTGCGCCTCGTGGACGTGCTGCGCGGCGATGCCTCCCTCCGCCGGGACATGGCCGCCGTCATCCTGGAGGTCGGCGACCGCGTCGTTCTCAGGACCGAGATGGCGGAGCTTCTCTCGCTCCAGGAAAACAAGCAGCTCCGGGCGCTGGACAAGCTCTCCTCGACCGAGACGCAGACGGTCGAGGTGCTGATACAGCCCGGTGCGCGGATGGTCGGCCGGTCGCTCGGCGCCATGCGTCTCAGGCGCCGATACGGCGTCTATCCCCTCGCGGTCCACCGGCGGAGCCAGAACATCGGCCGGAAGCTGGACGATGTCGTGGTCCGCGTCGGCGACACGCTCCTGCTCGAAGGGGCGCCGGCGGATATCGAGCGGCTCGCCGCGGACATGGACCTCGTGGACGTCTCCCGGCCGACCGAACGCGCGTTCCGCCGCGGTCACTGGCCGATCGCGGTCGGGGCACTTTCAGGCGTCGTGCTCCTGGCCGCCCTCGGGGTCGCGCCGATCCTGGTCCTCGCCTTAGGTGCGGTCGCGCTGATCCTGCTGGCGCGCTGCGTCGATGCCGAGGAGGCCTTCTCCTTCGTGGACGGACGCCTCCTTGCCCTCATCTTCGCGATGCTCGTCGTCGGGGCGGGGCTCGAGGCCTCGGGCGCGGTGGCGTATCTCGTTGAGGGAATCGAGCCCTGGCTGACCGGATTGCCGCCGATGGCGGTGGTCTTCGCGGTCTACGTCATCACGTCGATCCTGACCGAGACGATCTCGAACAACGCGGTTGCCGTCATCGTCACGCCCATCGCCATCGAGCTGGCGCTCGCGCTCGGTTTCGACCCGCGTCCCCTCGTGGTGGCGGTCATGTTCGCCGCGTCTTCCGCCTTTTCGACACCCATCGGCTACCAGACCAACATGATGGTCTACGGCCCCGGCGGTTATCGCTTCGCGGACTTCCTCAAGGTCGGTATCCCGCTCAACCTGTTGCTGGCCTGCTCGGCGAGCGTTCTCATCCCGCTGATCTGGCAGATGTGAGGGCGGGCGCAGCGCGATATTGCCCATACGGCCACTCGCCGGTATAGGACGCTCTCGCACAAACTTCTCTCATCGGCACGAGTTCGGGAGGCATCCATGGCCGGCCATTCCAAATGGGCCAACATCCAGCACCGCAAGGGTCGTCAGGACGCCGCGCGGTCCAAGCTGTTCTCCAAGCTCTCCAAGGAGATCACCGTCGCCGCGAAGATGGGCGATCCCGATCCCGAGAAGAACCCCCGTCTGCGCCTTGCGGTGAAGGAAGCCAAGTCGAACTCCGTCCCCAAGGACGTGATCGACCGCGCGATCAACAAGGCGACCGGCGGCGACGGCGACGATTACGAGGAAATCCGCTACGAGGGCTACGGCCCCGGCGGCGTTGCCGTGATCGTCGAGGCGATGACCGACAACCGCAACCGCACCGCCTCCACCGTGCGCTCCACCTTCGGCAAGCATGGCGGAAACCTCGGTGAGACGGGCTCCGTGTCCTTCATGTTCGAGCGCAAGGGCGAGATCGTCTACACCGCGGCCGCCGGCGACGAGGACACGGTGATGATGGCCGCGATCGAGGCCGGCGCAGAGGATGTCGAGCATTCCGAGGAGGGGCATGTGATCTACTGCGCCGATACGGATCTCAACGACGTCTCGTCCAAGCTGGAAGAAGAGCTGGGCGAGAGCGAGTCGACCAAGCTCGTCTGGAAGCCGACCACGACCACCGAGCTCGACCTCGATGGTGCCACCAAGCTCATGAAGCTGATCGACGTGCTCGAGGATGACGACGACGTCCAGCGCGTCACGGCGAATTTCGAGGTGTCGGACGAGGTTATGGCGCAGCTCTGAAGGATCACGGCGGCGGGCTACGGCCCGCCATCGCGCCGCTATCCCGCCTCGGGACTGTCCTCCAGACCGCCTTGCTGTCGCAGACGCCCATGGCCATGCCGGGGCTCGCCGCCCGAACCACGCGAGGCGCCCGGAACCGGATGACAGGTTCTGACGAGGGGTGATCCTGCATGACTGCCGCGCTCCAGGGCTTCGCGATCGGCCTGTCGCTCATCCTGGCGATCGGGGCGCAGAATGCGTTCGTCCTCCGGCAGGGCCTGCGGCGCGCGCATGTCTTCTCGGTGGTCGCGGTCTGTGCGCTGTCGGACGCGGCCCTGATCGCGGCGGGCGTCGCCGGCTTTGCCGCCATACTGGAGCTCGCGCCCTGGTTCGCCACCGTGGCGCGGCTCGGCGGGGCGGCCTTCCTCATCGTCTACGGCGCGCTCTCGCTCCGATCCGCCCTTCGCGGCACCGAGGCGCTGGAGGCGGCCGAGGAGGGGACGGGCTCGCGCATGCGCGCGATCGGCGTCTGCCTCGCGCTGACCTGGCTCAACCCGCATGTCTACCTCGACACGGTGGTGCTCCTCGGTTCGGTCAGCGCGCGGTTCGAGGGGCAGCGGCTCGAATTCGCGCTCGGGGCGATGTCCGCCTCGCTCTTCTTCTTCACATCGCTCGGCTACGGCGCACGGCTCCTCGCGCCGCTCTTCGCGAGGCCCTCCGCGTGGCGCGTGCTCGACCTGCTCGTCGCGGCGGTGATGTGGCTCATCGCGGCGGGGCTTCTTTTCGGCCACTGAGCAAGGCTGGACCCTTGGATGCGGCGCGATTAAGAGGGGCGCATGACAGGGCAGCAGATCGCATTTCGGCGAATTATCGGCCCGGCGCGCTGATCCAGCCGCCGGGACCCGTTCGGCGCGTCCCCCGAGGCGCGCCTCTCTTCGCCCTACCTTCGCCCGACAGATCCGAGGACGCCGCCCGATGTGCGCCGAGACCACGACCCCCGAGACCGACTTCAAATCCACGCTGAACCTGCCGCAGACGGAGTTTCCGATGCGCGCCGGCCTGCCGAAGCGGGAGCCGGAATGGCTCGATCGCTGGACGCGGCTCGACGTCTATCATCGTCTCCGGTCGAGCGCCGCGGGGCGCGAGCCCTTCATCCTGCATGACGGCCCGCCCTATGCGAATGGCCATCTGCATATCGGTCACGCCCTGAACAAGATCCTGAAGGACATGATCGTCCGGTCGCAGCAGATGATGGGCCGCGATGCGCGCTACGTTCCGGGCTGGGACTGCCACGGCCTGCCGATCGAGTGGAAGATCGAGGAGGCCTACCGCGCCAAGGGCAAGAGCAAGGACGAGGTGCCGGTCCTGGACCTCCGCCGCGAATGCCGCTCCTTCGCGGAAGGCTGGATCGACATCCAGCGGGGCGAGTTCAAACGCCTCGGCATCACCGGCAACTGGGACGCGCCTTACCTCACGATGGACTTCCATGCCGAGGCGGTGATCGCGGCGGAGTTCCAGAAGTTCCTGATGAACGGAACGCTCTACCAGGGCTCCAAGCCCGTGATGTGGTCCCCGGTGGAGAAGACCGCCCTGGCCGAGGCCGAGGTCGAGTACCACGAGCGGACGAGCCCGGCGATCTGGGTCGCCTTCCCGATCTGGTACTTCGCCGACGCGGACGGCTCCTTCCGGGAACTGGTCGAGACGGGCGCCATCACCGGTGAGAACCCGGTGGATGCGCTCACCGATCTCGCGGCGGAGTTCCAGCAGGCCTCCGTCGTGATCTGGACCACGACGCCCTGGACCATCCCGCAGAACCGCGCCGTCTGCTACGGCCCCGACATCGCCTACGGCCTCTACGAGGTCACCGAGGCGCCGGAGGGCAACTGGATCGAGACCGGGCGGCGGGTGATGCTCGCCGACGATCTGGCGGAGGCCACCTTCGCCGCCGCCAAGGTGACGGGCTGGAAGAAGGTCCGGGACATCACCCCCGCCATGCTGCGCAGCATCTCCCTCGGCCACCCCTTGTGCAACGTCGAGGAGGCAGGCGGCGAGTGGCATTTCGACGTGCCGCTCCTGCCGGCGGATCACGTCACCTCCGATGCCGGCACGGGCTTTGTCCACACGGCGCCGAGCCACGGGGACGACGATTACCAGGTCGGCCTGAAACACGGTCTGCAGATGACCTACAACGTGATGGAGGACGGCTCCTTCCGCGAGGACCTGCCGCTCTTCGGTGGCGAGCTGATCGTGAAGCCGAACGGCAAGGAGGGCGGCGCGAACGAGGCCGTCATCAAGCGCCTCGCCGCCGAGGGGCGGATGGTCGCGCGGGCAAAGCTCACCCACTCCTACCCGCATAGCTGGCGTTCCAAGGCGCCGTTGATCTTCCGCAACACGGCGCAATGGTTCGCCGCCATCGACCGCCCTGTCGGCGACGGGCTCGACGAGTTCGGGCGGACGATCCGCGAGCGGGCTCTGACCTCGATCGACGAGCTGGTGACGTGGACCCCGAAGACGGGCCGCAACCGTCTCCACTCGATGATCTCCTCCCGGCCGGACTGGGTGTTGTCGCGCCAGCGCGCCTGGGGCGTGCCGCTGACCTGCTTCGTCAAGGTGGGCGCCAAGCCCGACGATCCGGACTTCCTGCTGCGCGATGCCGGCGTGAACGCACGCGTCGTCGAGGCGTTCGAGGCCGAGGGCGCCGATGCATGGTACGAGGAGGGCGCCAAGGCGAGGTTCATCGCGGATGCGGCGAACCCGGACGAGTACGAGCAGGTGTTCGACATTCTCGACGTCTGGTTCGACAGCGGCTCGACCCACTCCTTCGTCCTGCGCGATCGCGACGACGGCAGCCCCGACGGGATTGCGGATGTCTATCTCGAGGGCACGGACCAGCATCGCGGCTGGTTCCACTCCTCCCTCCTGCAGGCCTGCGGCACAAAGGGCCGGGCGCCCTATCGCGCCGTCGTCACCCATGGCTTCACGCTGGACGAGAAGGGCATGAAGATGTCCAAGTCGCTCGGCAATACCATCCTGCCCGAGCAGGTGGTGAACCAGTACGGCGCCGATATCCTGCGTCTCTGGGTGTCACAGTCGGACTACACGGCGGACCAGCGCATCGGGCCCGAGATCCTGAAGGGCACGGCGGACGCCTACCGCCGCCTGCGCAATACCCTGCGCTTCGTTCTGGGCTCGCTGCCCGAGGATGTGCCGACGCTTCCCGAGGACATCTCCGAACTGCCGGATCTCGAACGCTTCGTTCTTCACCGGCTTCAGGAGACGGACCGGGACGTTCGCGCGGCCTATGCCGCCTACGATTTCCAGCGCGCGTGGCGGAGCGTCTTCGAGCTCTGCACCCTCGACCTCTCCTCGTTCTACTTCGACGTGCGCAAGGACGCGCTCTACTGCGATGCGCCGTCCTCCGAGCGGCGCCGGGCATGCGAGGCGGTCCTCGGCGCGATCTACGACCGCGTCGTGACCTGGCTCGCGCCGATCCTGACCTTCACCATGGAGGAGGCCTGGCTGGAGCGGCATCCGGGCGAGGACAGCTCCGTGCACCTCGTCGACATGCCGGACACGCCGGAAGCCTGGCAGGACGAAACCCTCGCGGCCCATATCCGCAAGCTGCGCGCCGCGCGCCGCACGGTGACGGGCGCGCTGGAGATCGCCCGCCGGGACAAGGAGATCGGCGCCTCGCTGGAAGCGGCCCCCATCGTCCACCTGAGCGAGGAGTACGCGTCCGAGGTAACGGATCCCGAGCTCTTCGCGGATTACTGCATCACCTCGGACGTGCGCCTGACCACTGATCCCGCGCCGCAGGATGCGTTCCGCTCCGAGGACGTGCCGGGCGTGGGCGTCGAGGTGGTGCGGGCTGACGGCGCGAAATGCGGTCGGTGCTGGAAGGTGCTGCCCGATGTCGGCGGGCACGCCCATGCGGGCGTCTGCGGCCGGTGCGATGCCGCCCTGACCGAGCTCGGGGTTTGAGCAATACGGACGATGCGGCCATTGCGGCGGAGCTGCGCCGGCTGGCGCGGGAGCGGGGGGCGGACAAGACGTTCTGCCCCTCTGAGGTCGCCCGCGCCATGGCGTCCGACTGGCGCCCCCTGATGGAGGACGTGCGCCGGGTGGCGGGCGATCTCGCGGCGAGGGGTGAACTCAGGGCGACGCAGAAGGGCGTCCCTGCAGATCCCGTATCCGCGACCGGCCCGATCCGGCTCGCGCGCGCCGACTAGCGCGGGGCCGGGGAGGGGGCGCTGCCCCCGCCTGCCGCGGCAGGCTCCCCCGGGGTATTTCCTAGAAAGATGAACGGGCCGGCGTCAGTCAGGCGCGGCGTTCGGGAACGATCTGCTGCACGATCCCGACGAGGATCAGGTAGACCGACGTCGCGACCAGCCCCCAGGACGCCCAGCTTCCGGGGGTGAAGTCCAGCCAGGCCGCCCATGCGCCGAACGCTGTCCACGCGAGCGCGACGGGCAGTGACACCGCCCGCCAGCGCTTCGTCCGCACCGGGTGGATGAACTTGAGATTGGTGAACATCGCCGCTGTGAGCGCGATGACGAGCACCAGAATCACCCAGAAGTTCGGCTCCACCGCGAAGATCACGAGGACCATCATGTTCCAGCAGCCAGGGAAGCCGGCAAAGGAATTGTCCGTCGTCTTCATCCGCGTGTCGGCGAAATAGACCACCGATCCGAAGGTGATCACGATGATCGCGAGCCACCCGGTCCAGCCCGGCAGGAGGCCGGACATGAAGAGCGCGTAGGCGGGGATGAAGACGTAGGTCAGGTAGTCGATGATCAGGTCGAGCAGCACACCGTCATATTGCGGTGCGTTGGTCTTCACGTCGTATTTCCGCGCGAGCGGGCCGTCGATGCCGTCCACCGCGAAGGCGACGACGAGCCATGTCCACATGGTGGACCAGTCCCCCACGGTCGCGGCGAGCATCGCGAGCATGGCGAAGACCGCGCCGGTGGCGGTGAGAAGGTGGACGCTGAGGGCGGCGCGGGCGGCTGATGTCATCCCGTCGTCATGGAGGAAAGCTGGGCGCTGTGCAAACCACAATGGCAGCCACCTGGCTCCCACTCGCGGGAGCCTCAGTCCCTGCGGCCCTGCGGGTGGGCGGCGTCATACACCTCCATCAGGCGGGCGGTGTCCACGGCGGTATAGGCCTGCGTGGTCGACAGGGAGGCATGGCCGAGCAGCATCTGGATCGCCCGCAGATCGCCGCCGGCGGAAAGCAGGTGGGTCGCGAAACTGTGCCGCAAGGCGTGCGGCGTCGCGGTGGCGGGCAGGCCGAGCGCGGCGCGGGTCCGGGCCATGGCGCCCGACAGGATCCGGGGATTGAGCGGGCCGCCGCGGGCCCCGCGAAAGAGGTAGTCCGCCGCCCGGAGCGGGAAGGGTTGGAGGCGGCGATAGGCTTCGACCGCGTCCCGGGCAGCGGGCAGGACGGGAACGACCCGCTCCTTGCCGCCCTTTCCGCGGATGCGCAGCGTCTCGCCCAGAGGCGCCTCGGCGGCAACGAGGGAGAGCGCCTCCGAGATCCGCAGGCCGCAGCCGTAGAGAAGGGTGACGACGGCGATGTCCCGCGCGGCGATCCACGGCTCCGCGGCGTCGTCACCGATGGCGGACAGCATGGTCTTCGCGGCCTCCTCCTCGAGCGGGCGGGGCAGGCGGCGGCGATGGGCCGGGGCGCGGGCGGAGAGGATGGCGGTCAGGTCCAGCCCCTCCCGCTCCGCCAGCCAGCCGGCGAAGCTCTTGACCGAGGAGAGGGCGCGGGCGCGGCTTCGGGCGCCGGTCCCGCGCTCCCTCTCATGGGCCATGAAGGCGCGAATGTCGGCGGTGCGCAGCGCCGCGAGATCCGCCGGGCCCGGAGCACCACCCAGATGCCCGGCGAGGAAACCGAGGAACTGCGTCACGTCCCTGCGATACGCGGTGACGGTATGGGCGGCCGCGCCGCGGGAGGCCGAGAGATGGTCCAGCCAGCGGACGAGGGCGTCCGCCAGTGCGGGGGAGAGGGCGTGGTGTGTCAGCCCAGCCAGCGGCGCATCTGCCGCTCGAAGACGCTGGCAAGAAAGCCGAGGAGATCCGTCCCCTGGCTCGGCTTGAACTGGTGCGGGTCCTCCGCGCCGAGGGCGAGCATGCCCGGCAGGCGGCCGGGGCCGAGATCGAGCCGCAGCAGCGCCTCGGAATTGATCCACTCCGCCGTGCCGCCATAGAGCCGCGTTCCCTCCTCGGGACGGGCCTGGCGCAAGGTGACGGGACGGACGGGGGCGGAGCCGCGCCCGGAGGCGTAGCTTTCGATGAAACCGGGCGGCACCACGGTCAGCACGTCGTCGAGGCGCTGGATCGCGGCGTCGCCCTCCTCGGACGCGCTTTCGAGAACGAGGCGGACGGCGTCCACCCGGAGGGTCGCCGCGACCTCCCCGCCGAGAGCGGCGAGGAAGCCTTCGAAATCGGCCGGGGCGAGCAGGGCCAGAACGGCGCGGTGGATCTGGTTGGTGCCGCTGAGATTCTCGTAGGCCGCGGCGATGACCGACCGGTGGGTGTCCTCCAGCCGGTCGAGCCGCGCCTCGAGCCGCTCCATCGCGATGCCGCGCAGATCCACGATGTTGTGGCCCATGCTCTTCTCGTTGGCGGCGATGAGGGCGCGCATGATGTCGCGATCCTCGAGGATCACGTCCGGCGCGTCGATGATCCGGTCGCGCAGATCCCCCAGATTGACCGCAGGGTCCGTCATGCTGTCACCCATCTCGTCCATCGCTTCAACTCCGCCCGTCAAGAGGCCGACAGGTCAGAGAATTTTCTGGCCGGTCTTTTCCCAGTCGGCGAGGAACGTGTCCAGCCCCTTGGTCGTCAGCGGGTGCTCGGCGAGCTTCTTGATCACCTCGGGTGGCATCGTCGCCACATCGGCGCCGATCCGCGCAGCCTCGGTGACGTGGTTCACCGTGCGGATGGAGGCGGCGAGGATCTGGGTCTCGAAGCCGTAATTGTCGTAGATCGTCCGGATGTCGGAGATCAATTCCATGCCGTCGAGGTTGATGTCGTCGAGGCGGCCGATGAAGGGGGAGATGAAGGTCGCGCCGGCCTTCGCCGCGAGGAGGGCCTGGTTGGCGGAGAAGCACAGCGTGACGTTGACCATGCGGCCCTCGCCCGACAGCACCTTGCAGGTCTTCAGGCCATCGAGGGTCAGCGGAACCTTGATCGCGATGTTGTCGCCGATCTTGGCCAGTTCGCGGCCCTCGGCCAGCATGGTCTCGTGGTCGGTGGCGACGGTCTCGGCGGAGACGGGGCCTTCGACGAAGCCCGCGATCTCGGTCACGACTTCCTTGAAGTCCCGGCCGGATTTCATGATCAGCGAGGGGTTCGTGGTCACGCCGTCGAGCAGGCCTGCATCGTTCAGCTCGCGGATCGCGTCGACGTCGGCGGTGTCGGCGAAGAATTTCATCTCGGGTACTCCTGTCGTATCGGCGACACGCCGTCGGCGCCGCCGTTTCCCGTCTGGAGGTAGCGCAAACGCCGGGGCATAAAAACCCCCGGCGGCGTCCGCAGGCGGTTGCGGTCCGGCCTCTCGGGGCGCATTTTCGCCGTTCCCATCCCCCATGCGGCCGGAGGGCGATCCGCCTTGCGCTCCCACGACGACGACCAGCGGCACTTCCCGGCCGGCGCTCCGGTGTCGGTGTTGACGACCCAGCCCCTGGGACGCCCGCTCGACTATCTCGCGCCGGATGGCGGCTGCACCCTCGGGGCGTTCGTCGCCGTGCCGCTCGGGCCGCGCCAGGTGATGGGTCTGGTCTGGGGGCCGGGGACGGGGGAGGTCGATCGCGCCCGGCTGCGCCCTGTCTCCGGGCGCCTCGAGGCGGAGCCGATGCGGACCGAGCTGCGCGAGTTCATCGCCCGCGCCGCGGATTACACGCTGACACCGCTGCCCTCGATGCTCCGGCTTGCCACCCGTGCGCCGGGCCTCGGCGAGGGCGAGGCGCTCAAGCGCGTCTATGTCCGGGGCGAGGGCGAGCCGGACCGGATGACCGAGGCCCGCGGCCGCGTTCTGGATGTGCTGGACGAATATGGCGGGCTGCCCTTCGCCCTCGGAGAACTCGCACAGCTTGCGGGGTGCGGCACGAGCGTCGTGAAGGGGCTCGTGAAGCAGGGCGTCGTCGCCGAGGTGGAGACGCCGCGGGACGGGCCATTCCCAACGCTCGATCCAGGCCGGCCGGGAGTGGAGCTGAGCGCGGAGCAGGCGGCGGCATCCGGGATACTGCGCAAGGGGGTGGCCTCGGGGCAGTACGGGACGACCCTCCTGAAGGGTGTCACCGGGTCCGGCAAGACGGAGGTCTATCTCGAGGCAGTGGCCGAATGTCTGGAGCGGGGGCGACAGGCGCTCGTCCTTCTCCCGGAGATCGCGCTGACGGGCGCGTTCCTCTCCCGCGTCGAGGCGCGGTTCGGAGCGAAGCCGGCGGAGTGGCATTCGGGCGTGACGCAGACCGAGCGGCGCCGCGTCTGGCGGATGGTCGCCGCGAACGGGGCCTCGCTGGTGGTCGGGGCGCGCTCGGCGCTCTTCCTGCCGTTCCATGACCTGGGGCTCATCGTCGTCGACGAGGAGCATGACGGATCCTACAAGCAGGAAGACGGCGTGCTGTACAATGCGCGGGACATGGCGGTGCTCCGCGCCTCGCTGAACGGTGCGCGCGTGATCCTCGCCTCGGCGACGCCGTCGCTTGAGACCTGGGCGAACGCAGAGGCGGGAAAGTACGACCGGCTCGACCTTGCCGCCCGTCACGGCGAGGCGCGGATGCCGCGGCTGGACGCGATCGACATGCGCGCCGAGGCGATGGAGGCCTCCAGCTGGATCTCTCCGTCCCTCAAGGGCGCCGTCGCCGCGCGGCTGGAGAAGGGAGAGCAGTCGCTCCTCTTCCTCAACCGCCGGGGCTATGCGCCGGTGACCGTCTGCCGGGCCTGCGGGCATCAGATCGGGTGCGATCAGTGTGACGCGAAGATGGTGGAGCACAGGTTCCAGAAGCGTCTCGTCTGCCATCAATGCGGGGAGACGAAGCCGATCCCGCCGGCCTGTCCCGCCTGCGAGGTCGAGGGCAAGCTCGCTCCGGTCGGTCCCGGCGTCGAGCGGCTGGCGGAGGAAGCCGCGGCAGAGTGGCCCGAGGCGCGGATCGCCGTCCTCTCCTCCGACCTCTTCGGGTCGGCGCGCGCGCTGAAGTCCCGCGTGGCGGACATCGCGGAGGGCGGGGCGGATATCGTCATCGGCACGCAACTCGTCGCGAAGGGGCACAACTTTCCGCTCCTGACCCTCGTCGGCGTCATCGACACCGATCTGGGGCTGCAGGGGTCGGACCTGCGCGCGGCGGAGCACACGTTCCAGCAGGTGCGTCAGGTCGCCGGGCGCGCCGGGCGGGTGGCTGGCCGCGAGGGCGCCGCGCTCCTGCAGACGTGGCAGCCGGAGCACCCGGTGATCCGGGCGATCCTGTCGGGCGACGAGGAGGGGTTCTGGAAGGCGGAGGCGGAGGAGCGGCGTGCCGCCGGCATGCCGCCCTACGGCCGGATGGCGGGGATCGTGCTGTCCTCCCCCGATGTCGCGTCGGTGTTCGACCTCGGGGCGGCGATGGCGCGGCAGGACGGGCCGATCAGGAAGATCGGGGCGCAGGTCTTCGGGCCGGCGCCCGCGCCGATCGCGCGGATCAGGGGGCGGCACCGGGTTCGCCTTCTGGTTAAGGCGGCGAAGGGCGCGCCGCTCCAGCCGGCCGTGGCGGAGTGGGTGGCGCAGTTCCGCCTGCCGGCGAACCTGCGCCTCGCGGTCGATATCGATCCGCAGAGCTTCTTCTGACGCGGCAGTGAGCCGGGCGGCGGCTGTAAATCAGCCCGGGGCGCCTTATATCCGGTGCCAAGGCCCTCAGGAGGATAGTCCCCGATGTTTCTCTTCCAGCGCAAGAAGATGGAGATGGTCAGCGAAGCCGATGCGCTTCCCGGCCGCGATACCCCGATCACCGACCCCGGCACCCACACCGTCCTCGGCACGAAGATGGCGCACGAGGTCCCGGAGGGGCTCGAGCAGGCGATGTTCGGCATGGGCTGTTTCTGGGGCGTCGAGCGCATCTTCTGGAAACTGCCGGGCGTGCACTCGACCATGGTCGGTTACGCCGGGGGCTACACGCCGAACCCGACCTACGAGGAGGTCTGCACGGGCATGACGGGCCATAACGAGGTGGTCCGAGTGGTCTACGATCCGGCCGTGATCAGCTACGAGCAGCTTCTGAAGACGTTCTGGGAAGGTCACGATCCGACGCAAGGGATGCGGCAGGGCAATGACGCGGGCACGCAGTACCGCTCCGGCATCTACACCTTCAACGAGGCGCAGGCCGAGGCGGCTAGGCGCCTGCGGAAGGCCTACAGCGAGGAGCTGGTGCAGAAGGGGTATGACGGGATCACCACGGAGATCGTCCCGGCGCCGACCTTCTACTTCGCGGAGGAGTATCACCAGCAGTACCTGGACAAGAACCCCGGCGGCTATTGCGGCATCGGCGGCACCGGAGTGACCTGCCCGGTGGGCACCGGCGTCGGCGTGTCGTGAGGGCGTAAGTAACCCTGCAAAACGAGATGAGGCGCGTGCCGACCCCTTCGCGCCTCACTCGCCGACGGACCGGCTCAGTGAGGGTCCGTGGCGATGTCGTTCTCGGCGGTTTCGGGAAACCACTGCGCTCGGGATTTCAACAGGAGCAGGTGACGAGCCAGCGCTTCCATCGGCGCATCGCCCGGAAATCTGGCGAAGGCTCGGCCGGCATCCTCTGCCAGCTGGTTCAGGCGATCGACTTGGGTCATCGGCCGCTCCTGTCGGCTAAGGGCTCCTTGATCGACAAGCGGTCGCGCGCGCCGATGTTCCCCGAAACTGGCAGCGAGACTTTAAGAAACTGTGACTAAAAGAGGCCGCCCTGCCGGGGCGCCGCTTCGGGTACGGGGGCCGGAAGCCCCAGATGCAACCATGCGCCCTGTGTCAGCATGCGTCCGCGGGGGGTACGCTGGATGAGCCCCTGTTGCAGCAGATACGGCTCGATCACTTCTTCGAGCGCGTCGCGGCTCTCGCTCAGGGCCGCCGACATCGTCTCGATTCCAACCGGCCCGCCCTCGTAATGCTCGGCGATGAGCTTCAGGTAGCGCCGGTCCGCCCCGTCGAGGCCGCGCGCATCGACGCCGAGGCGGGTGAGGGCGCGATCCGCGAGCGCGCGGGTGATGGTCCCGTCCCCTTCGACCAGCGCGAAATCGGACACGCGGCGCAGCAGTCGCCCGGCGATCCGGGGCGTGCCGCGGGCGCGCCGGGCGATCTCCCGCACGCCGTCCGGATCGGCGCCCATCCCGGACAGGCGCGCCCCGCGGGTGACGATGCTCGCGAGTTCGTCCTCGGTGTAGAAGTCGAGGCGCACCGGGATTCCGAAACGGTCCCGCAGCGGGGTCGTCAGAAGGCCGAGCCGCGTCGTCGCGCCGACGAGGGTGAACGGCTGGAGCTCGATCCGCACCGTCCTGGCCGCCGGCCCCTCGCCGATCACGAGGTCGAGCTCGAAATCCTCGAGCGCCGGGTAGAGCACTTCCTCGACCACCGGGTTCAGGCGGTGAATCTCGTCGATGAAGAGCACGTCCCGCGCCTCGAGATTGGTCAGGATCGCGGCGAGGTCGCCGGGCCGCGCAAGGACGGGCCCGGAGGTCATGCGGAAGCCGACGCCGAGCTCCTTCGAGACGATTTGGGCCAGTGTCGTCTTGCCGAGACCCGGAGGGCCGTGGAAGAGGACGTGGTCCATGGCCTTCCCGCGCCGCCGCGCGCTCTCGACGAAGACGCGCAGGTTTGCCCGTGCCTCCGCCTGGCCGGTGAAGTCGTCCAGCGCTTGCGGGCGCAGGGCCGGGCCGTCGTCTTCGAGCGGCTCCGGGCGCAGGATCGGGTCGGGGTCGTCCGTCACGGGATCATTCCTTCGGCGCAAGCCGCTTCAGCGCGGACCGGATCAGACCGGCGGCCCCGGCCTCGGGATCGTCTCCCGCGGCGCTCGCCACCGCCCCGGCCGCTTCGCTCCGCCCATAGCCCAGATTGACGAGGGCCGACAGGGCATCCGCCTCGGACGCCCCGCGAGAGGCCGGCGCCGGCTCTGCCGCAGGGGCGGGGACGGGTCCTGCAGGCGCGGGCTGCACCGGCGCGGGCGCCTCGCTCTCCAGAAGGCCCCCCATCGCCATGACATGCCCCACCTTGTCCTTCAGCTCGTTCACCACCCGCTGAGCGATCTTGGGGCCGATCCCCGGCGCGGCTTTCACCATGGCCCAGTCCCCCGTGGCGATGGCCCGGCCGAGCGCTTCGGCGCCCACGGTCCCCAGGATCGCGAGCGAGGCCTTCGCGCCGATGCCGGAGACGGAGATCAGCTGCCGGTGCCATTCGCGCTCCAGCAGGGTTGGAAAGCCGTAGAGCGTGAGCGCGTCTTCCCGAACGGCAAGCTCCGTCCAGAGAGCCGCGGCCTCGCCGACCACGAGCCCCGCCAGCACCCGCTCGGGGCAATAGACGACATAGCCGAGGCCGCCTACGTCGATCATCACGTGGTCGAGGCCCTTGTGCACAACCCGGCCGGCGACGCGCCCGATCATGCGCGGGCCATCGCGGCTGCGAGCTTTCCGCCCGTTTGCAGGTGGTGCGCATGACAGACGGCAATCGCGAGGGCGTCGGCCGCATCGGCGCCGGCCAGCTCGATGCCGGGGAACTGCAGGCGGACCATGTGGTCGATCTGGGCCTTCGCCGCGCGGCCGGTGCCGACCATCGCCTTCTTGACGGCGGAGGGCGCATATTCACCGACGTCGAGCCCCGCCTGCGCCGGGACCAGCATCGCGATCCCGCGGGCCTGGCCGAGCTTCAGCGTCCCTGCGCCGTCGCGGTTGACCACCGTCATTTCCACCGCAGCCGCGTCAGGCGCGTGCTCCCTGAGCGCGGCGGTCAGTCCCGAATGCAGCGCGCAGAGCCTGACGGCCAGAGGCACCCCCGGCTGTGTGCGGCAGATGCCGTTTGCGACATGAACGAGTCGGCTGCCCACCTGCTCGATCACGCCCCATCCCAGGGCGGTCAGCCCCGGATCGATCCCGATGACCCGCATATGTCTCTGCCTCTTTTATTATCACGTTTTGTTTCCTTCTAGCACGAAGCGCGAACATCGGCCAGCGCGCAGCTCGGCATGTGCGGTCTGAAAACGACGCTTCGTGGCGATGCTGCGGCGCAGCGAGACGAATGCGACATCCGAGGTGTCGTTCCCGGTCCGCATGGCCCCTCAAGGGCCGTCACCGACCTTTAACCGTTGGCGTTTATGCCTCTTGAACGGGCGCAGCCGCAGGGATACCTGCGCCTTCCGAAACAGGCCCGACACACTTCGATTTACAGGCGACCACCAGATGTCCTACGCGCTTCTCACCCCCCGCGCTCCGCGCGAAACGATCTCCATCCGCCCGTTCGTCATGGACGCCCTCGAAACCCTTCAATCCTGGCGCGATGCCGCCGTGACACGCAAGACCCTGCTTGCCCTGTCCGACGACGCTCTCGACGATATCGGCCTGACCCGTGGCCAGATCGAAGCGATGCCGCGCCGCGCGATCCGCAGCCTCTGAGGCCGAAGCGGCAGAGGCGGGCGCCGGGTGGGGGCAGCCCCAACCGCCCCGTCGCCGCGGCGGACGTCGCCTGATACGAAAAAGGCGTCGGATCATCGGATCCGGCGCCTTTTTCTTGTGCAAGCGGCGCCGGAGCGCCGGGCCCTGACCGTCCTCAGACCTTTTCGAGGCAGAGCGTCGCCCAGCCCGAGATCTCCCGCCGCGACCTGAGCTGCATCCCCGCCGCGTGATAGGCGTCGATGACCTCGTCGGCCTGCCGCAGGAGCAGGCCCGACAGAACGGCATGTCCGCCCGTATCGAGGGCGCCGGCGATGTCGGGGGCGAGATCGATCAGCGGTGCCTTGAGGATATTGGCGAGCACGAGGCGGTAGGGCGCATGGGCCGCGATGTCGGGATGGCCGAGGCCCGCCGCCTCGACGCAGGTCACGCGCTCCGAAAGCCCATTCGCCGCGAGGTTCGCTTTTGCCACCTCGACCGCGACCTCGTCGATGTCGGAGGCCACGACCGGCCCTTCGAGGACCCGCGCCGCCGCCATGGCCAGAACGGCCGTGCCGCAGCCGACATCGAGAACCGGCGTCCGCGCCGTGCCATCCTCGATCATCGCGTCCAGCGTCTCGAGGCAGCCGAGCGTCGTGCCGTGGTGCCCCGTGCCGAACGCCATCGCCGCCTCGATCAGCAGGGGTTCGCTCCCCTCCGGGACCTGGTCCGCATCGTGGCTGCCATAGACGAAGAAGCGCCCGCCCTTCACTGGCGTCAGCTCCCGCCGCACCTTGGCCACCCAGTCCGTCTGCGGCAGCTCGGACACCGCGAAGGGCTTCGCGCCGAACGCCGCGGCCAAGAGGGCAAGGCCGGTCTCGTCGGGTTCCTCGGTGAAGTAGCCGCCGATCTCCCACAGACCCGACCCGTCCTCCATCTCGAAGACGCCGACGCCGGTGGGCTCGGGGTCCAGCCGCTCCATCGCATCGCCGAGCGCCTCGGCCTGATCTTGTCCGGGCAGGGTGGTGAGGGCGGTATAGGTGGGCATCCGGGGGCTCCGCGGCTTTCAGGTTCACGCCGGGTAGGGGAGGGCACCCTCGGGGTCAAGCGGCCGGGAAGGGCGAGGGCGGCTGGACGCGCGGACGCAGGGCCGGCATGTAGGGCGCATGACACCCGACGAGATCCAGGCCCTCTTCACCCGCAGCGATGGCTCCTACCGGTTCGCCCGGTGGGGCCGTCCCGTCGCACCGGTGGTCTTCGGCACCGACGATGCGACACTCGGGGTCGTCAAGGGCGCCGCCGAGGCCGTGGCACGGCTGTCTGGCCGGACCCTCGCCGAGACGGATCCCGAGCTCGGCAGTAACCTGATGATGTTCTTCGTCTCCGGATGGGACGAGCTGGCGGATGTGCCGGACCTCGATCGCCTTGTGCCTGATCTGGACAGCCTCATTCCGCGGCTGGTGTCGGCCGAGGCCAATCAGTACCGCGTCTTCCGCTTCGACGCCGCCGGTGCCATCCGGGCCTGCTTCGCGTTCATCCGCATGGATGCGCATCTGGCGGAGCTGCCGGCCGAAACCATCGCGCTCGGCCAGGTCGTCCAGTCCGCTCTTCTCTGGTCGGACACGGCCTTTGCGGGGACCTCGCCCCTGGCGCGCACCGAGGACGGACACACGATCCTGCGGCCCGAGATCGCGGATGTGATCCGGGCGGCCTACGATCCCGTCATGCCGGACATGGCGGACGATCCGGCTCACGCCCTTCGTCTCTTTGCCCGGTTGCGAGCGGCAGGATGAGCGCGGCGCACCGTCTTCCCGTGACTGTCTGGTACGAGGATACGGACATGGGCGGCATCGTCTATCACGCCAATTACCTCAAGTTCGTCGAGCGCGGCCGCTCCGCATGGATCGCGAAGCTCGGCATCGACCAAGAGGCGCTGAGGCAGGCGGGCACCGTCTTCGCCGTCAGGCGGATAGAGGCGGATTACCTCGCTCCGGCCCGGTTCGCCGACGAACTGGTCGTGGAGACCCGCATCCGGAGCATCGGCCCCGCGCGTTGCGACATGGCCCAGAGCGTTCTGCGCGGGGAGACGATCCTCTTCGGCGCCCGTGTCACCCTCGTCGCCCTGGGCCCCTCCGGCCGACCGACGCGCCTTCCCGCCATGCTCCGGGATGCCCTGACCGGTGCCCCTTAAGCGGCTTCGGCGGTCGCGCAGATGCCCCGGGGCGAAGAGGGGATGGCGCCCGCCCGTCGGACCTCGCGGGCCGTTTTGAGCGGAATAACGCCATCGTGTTGGCATTCCTCGTGCAAAGCTTGTAAAAACAGGCCTAACAGTGCCACCGCCAGAGTGGCAAAGCAGAGCAGAGCAGGCAGATGGACCCCTCGACCCTTCAAGCGGCCTCCGAGATCGATTTTTCGTTCTGGGCGCTGTTCTTCCGCGCCACGATTACCGTCAAGCTGGTGATGCTGATGCTGATCGGCGCGTCCTTCTGGGCGTGGGCGATCATCATTCAGAAAATCATCGCGTTCCGCAAAGCCCGTGCCGAGCAGGCGGAGTTCGACCAGGCGTTCTGGTCTGGCGAGCCGCTGGACGAG
Source organism: Tropicimonas omnivorans (assembly GCF_031846565.1). Classification (NCBI taxonomy): domain Bacteria; kingdom Pseudomonadati; phylum Pseudomonadota; class Alphaproteobacteria; order Rhodobacterales; family Roseobacteraceae; genus Tropicimonas; species Tropicimonas omnivorans. The sequence goes on from NZ_JAVRHL010000003.1 coordinate 162,236, forward strand.
CTTTACGAGCGCCTCGGCCCCGAACCGGCCGGCGCGTCGGAGCGCATCTTCGCCGCCGGCATGACCGAGTGGCAGCGCAGTCATCGCACCGACGGGCGGCTGATCCCCGGCGCCGAGAGCCGGATCGAGCGGTCGATGGATGTCGCCATCACCCGCGAATCCGAAAAGCTGAACTCCCAGCTCGGCTTCCTTGCGACGGTAGGATCCACCGCGCCCTTCATCGGTCTCTTCGGGACCGTGTTCGGCATCATGAACGCCTTCGTCGAGATCGCCGAGCAGCAGAACACCTCGCTTGCGGTCGTCGCGCCGGGCATCGCTGAGGCGCTCCTCGCCACCGGCCTCGGCCTTCTCGCGGCCATTCCGGCGGTCATCGCCTACAACAAGCTGAATGCCGATGCGGACCACCTGATCGGCGGCTACGAGGCCTTCTCGGACGAGTTCTCCACCATCCTCTCCCGGCAACTCGAGGCGGTCGCCTGACATGGGAGCCGGTGTCATCAAACCGGCCGGCGGCGGAGGCGGCCGGCGCCGCGGACGTCGCAGGGGTCGGGCCGGTGCGATGTCCGAGATCAACGTCACGCCCTTCGTGGACGTGATGCTGGTGCTCCTCATCGTCTTCATGGTGGCCGCGCCGCTCCTGACCGTGGGCGTGCCCGTCGAGCTTCCGAAAACCGCCGCCGAGGCGCTTCCGCAGGATCCCGAGGAGCCGCTGGCGGTGACGCTGACGGCCGATGGCGGGATCGCGATCCAGACCACCGAGGTCGCGGCGGACGAGCTGATCGGCCGGCTGCAGGGAATCGCCGCCGAGCGTGAGAACGACAAGATCTACCTCCGCGCCGACGGGGCCATTCCCTATGCCCGCGTGGTGGAGGTCATGGGCGCCCTGAACCGCGGCGGCTTCTCCAACATAGGCCTCGTGACCGAGACCGGCGGGCCCACCTTCGACGGCGGAGGCGGCTGAAACCCATGCGCAGGGGCGTCCAGATCTCCGGCGCAGGGCATCTCGCGCTCGCCGTCTGGCTGCTCGTGGGCGGCTGGCTTCCCGACCGTCGTCCGGACGAGGCGGATTTCACCGATGTGACCGTGGTCTCCGGCGAGGAATTCGCCGCGCTGGTCGCCGGCGGCGGCGCGCCCGATGCGCCCCAGGTGGGCGAGGAGCCCGCGGCTCCGGCCGCGCCGGACGAGGCCGCCGAGGCGCCTGAGGTGCCCGCGGCGGACACGTCGCCCGAGCCGCAGCCCGCCCCAGAGGCGACGCCGGCAGAAGATCCGGACCCGGCGCCCGATGTCAGCGGCGTCGCCGCGCCCCAGGCCGAGGTTCAGCCGGACGCCCCCGGACAGCAGCCCGCCCCCGACAGCCCCGACGGGGCCGCCGTGACCTTTGCCCCGGACGAGACGCCAGTGCCCCGCGAGGCGCCGCGTGTCGCGCCCCTCGCCGCGCCGGAGCCCGACGCCCAGGCGGAGGTGTCGGACACCGTTCAGGCCGCGGTCGATCCCGACGCCGAGGCGGAGGCCGAGACCCCCGTGGAAGAGGCGCAGGAGGCGACCGCTCCCGAGGAGGCGACGACCGAGACGGTGACGGAGGCGGACGAGCCGCAGGAGGCCGGAGAGGTCGTGGCCGCCCTCGCGCCCGCCGGCTCGCCGCGCCCCCGCACACGCCCTGCGCAGCCGGCCCCGACCCCCGAGCCGGAGCCCGAACCCGAACCCGAACCGGAGCAGGTTGCGGCGGCCGAACCCGAACCCGAGACGCAAACGCAGCCGGAACCCGCCGCCGATCCGATGGCCGACGCGATCGCCGATGCCGTGGCCGACGCCGTCACCGATTCCGCCCCTGCGCCGTCCCCGTCTCCGTCCGAGTATAGCGGCCCGCCGATGACCGCCGGCGAGAAGGACGCGCTTCGCGTGGCGGTGCAGCGCTGCTGGAACGTGGGCTCGCTCTCGACCGAGGCGCTTCGCACCACGGTGACCGTCCTCGTCACGATGAACGAGGATTCGACGCCCGACACGGGCACGATCCGCATGACCGACTTCTCCGGCGGCAGCGAAACGGCCGCCCGGCAGGCGTTCGAGGCGGCCCGCCGCGCGATCATCCGCTGCGGCGCGTCCGGCTTCTCCCTCCCGGCCGAGAAATACGGCGCCTGGGCGGAAATCGAAATGGTATTCAACCCCGACAACATGAGGGTCAGGTAATGGCCCCATCCCCTCTTCGCGTTCTTCGTTCGGCCCGCATCAGGAAAGGCCCGTCCATGACCCTCTCGCGACTTCTTGCCTCGCTCGCCATCACGGCTGCGCTGGCGATGCCGGGCCTTCCCGCTCCGGCCAACGCCCAGGGCGGTCCGCTCCGGATCGAGATCACCGAAGGCGTGATCGAGCCGCTCCCGGTCGCGATTCCGCCCTTCATCGCGGAGAGCCCGGCCGCCGAGCAACTGGCCGCGGACCTCACCCGCGTTGTGTCGGCGGACCTGACCGGCACCGGGCTCTTCCGCGAGATCCCGCAGAGCGCCTATATCTCCGGCGTCTCGGCGTTCGATCAGACGATCCAGTATGCCGACTGGAAGGCGATCAACGCGCAGGCGCTCGTCACGGGCGCGGTCAACGTGGATGGCGCCGGGAACGTCACGGTGAAGTTCCGCCTCTACGACGTCTTCTCCGAGGCGCAGCTCGGCGAGGGGCTTCAGCTCGACGGCGGATCGAATGCGTGGCGACGCCTCGCGCACAAGGTGGCCGACCAGGTCTATTCCCGGATCACGGGCGAGGGCGGCTATTTCGACAGCCGCGTCGTCTTCGTTTCCGAGGAAGGCCCGAAGGATGCCCGCCGCAAGCGCCTTGCCGTCATGGATTACGACGGTGCGAACGTGCAGTACCTGACGGACAGCGCGTCCATCGTGCTCGCGCCGCGCTTCTCGCCCTCCGGCGACCGCGTTCTCTACACCTCCTACGAAACCGGCCAGCCGGAAATCTTCCTGCTGAACGTGGGCTCGGTGCAGCGTCAGCAGATCCCGGTGCCGGGCGATGCGATGACCTTCTCGCCGCGCTTCTCGCCCTCCGGCGATTCGGTCGTCTTCTCGCTCAGCCAGGGCGGCAACACCGACATCTACGCAATGAATCTCGGTGGCGGTCAGCCGATCCGCCTGACGAGCACGCCCGCCATCGAGACGGCGCCCAGCTTCTCTCCGGACGGCTCGCAGATCGTATTCGAAAGCGATCGCTCCGGCAGTCAGCAGCTCTACATCATGTCCGCCTCCGGCGGCGAAGCGCGGCGGATCAGCTTCGGCCCGGGCCGCTACGGAACGCCCGTCTGGTCCCCGCAGGGCGATTACATCGCCTTCACCAAGCAGAACGAGGGCCGTTTCCACATCGGCGTGATGCGCACCGACGGCTCCGAGGAACGGCTGCTGACGGCCTCCTTCCTCGACGAGGGTCCGACCTGGGCGCCGAACGGGCGGGTCATCATGTTCACCCGCGAGAGTGCCGGTGCCGGCGGCACGGCGCAGCTTTTCTCGGTGGATATCTCGGGACGGAACCTCAAGCAGGTCTCCACGCCCGGCGCGGCGTCCGACCCGGCCTGGTCGCCGCTTCTGCCCTGACCAGGCGAAATGCCCCCGGCGGCGCCTAGGCGGCACCGGGGGGAGTTGTTAACGTGATCGGAACGCGGCCGCCGGCAAGACCCGGCGCCGCCCGATGATAGAAAAGAGAAGGAATACGGGATGGCGAGAACGGCGATCAAAGCGCTGGTGATCCTCAGCGCGCTCGGCCTCGGGGCCTGCCAGAACGCGGATCGCTTCGCGGACGGGACCATGGGCGGTGGCCCGGGCGGACCCGGCACCGTCGTCGATCCGCTGGCCGGCGGCGCGAACGATCCGACCTCCACGGCCTATTTCCAGCAGACGATCGGCGACCGGGTTCTCTTCCCGGTGGACCAGTCCTCGCTCACGGGCGAAGCGCGCAACACCCTGACGCAGCAGGCGCAGTGGATGCAGCGCAACCCCGAATACGCCGCCACCGTCGAGGGCCACGCGGACGAACAGGGCACGCGGGAATACAACCTCGCGCTCGGCGCGCGCCGCGCCAACTCGGTCCAGGAATACCTGATCAGCCAGGGCGTCGCCGGATCGCGCCTGCGGACGGTCTCCTACGGCAAGGAACGTCCCATCGAGGTGTGCTCGACCGAAGCCTGTTACAGCCGCAACCGCCGCTCAGTCACAGTGCTGAACGCGAGCGGCGGCGCGGGGTTCTGATCCGATGAAGCTCGCAGCCGCCCTCCTGCTCTCCGCGGCGCTCGCCCTTCCGGGGGCGAGCCACGCGCAACAGGCCGATGCCGAGACGCTGGCGGATCTCCGGCAGGAACTCTCGGTGCTCTTCGTCGAGTTCCAGCGCCTCCAGCGGGAGCTCTCCACCACCGGCGCCGCGGGCGGAGAGACCCTTCCGGCCTCCGTCCTCGAGCGGGTCGACGTGATGGAGCAGCAGCTCCAGAGCCTGACCTCCCGCGCCGAGGAGCTCCAGTTCCGGGTGGACCGCGTCGTCACGGACGGAACCAACCGCGTCGGGGACCTCGAATTCCGGATCTGCGAGCTGGAGCCCGGCTGCGACATCTCCGAGGTGGGCGAGACGTTGACCATCGGCGGCGGCGACATGCCGGCGACCGGCGGCGGCGCGCCCGCCTTCGGCGGCAACGCGATCGGGGCGGGGGACATCGCCTCACCGATCGACGGCGGCAGCGGGGCCGCGTCCGGCGCGGACAGTGGCGGCGCGCAGCTCGCCGTGGGTGAACAGCAGGATTTCGACCGGGCGAAGGAGGCCCTCGACTCCGGTAGCTTTCGCAGCGCCGCAGACCTCTTTGCGACCTTCACCCAAACCTATCCCGGCGGACCGCTGAACGCGCAGGCGAACTATTACCGTGGCGAGGCCCTCGCGGGCCTCGGCGACACGGCTCCGGCCGCGCGGGCCTATCTCGAGAGCTTCAGCGCGGATCCGGGCAGTTCCGTCGCGCCGCAGGCGCTTCTGAGCCTCGGCCAGAGCCTGTCCTCGCTGGGGCAGAACCAGGAAGCCTGCGTGACCCTCGGCGAAGTCGGAACGCGTTTTCCGGGCAGCGACGCGGCGGCAGAGGCGGCTTCGGCGCGCGACGCGGCCGGGTGCTTCTGAGCGTCATGGCCGTGGCGGTCTCGTGAGCCTCGACGAGAGGTTCGCGGCCGCCATGGCCGAGCTCGTGCCGGAGGAGCCGCGCGCCCTCGGCCTCTCGATCTCGGGCGGCGGCGATTCGACGGCGCTTCTGCACCTCGCCGCCGGTTGGGCCCAGGGCCGGGACATCTCCCTCTGGGTCCTGACCATCGATCACAACCTGCGCCCGGCCGCCCGCATCGAAGCGGCGGCGGTTGCGGCGCAGTCCCGCGACCTGGGCCTGCCACACGCCACCCTCCGCTGGGCCGGGTGGGACGGGCAGGGGAACCTGCAGGACGCCGCTCGCCGCGCGCGTCACGGTCTCATCGATCTCTGGCGGGGCGGAGTGCGGCACATCCTCACCGGCCACACGGCGGACGATCAGGCCGAGACGGTCCTTCTCAACCTCGCGCGGGGGTCGGGCGTCGATGGCCTTGCGGGCATGTCGGCCTCCTCACCGATTCGCCCGCCTCTCGCCGTGGAGCCCGTGGCCTCGAACGGAGAAGGGCCGCCGCCCGATCCCGGCCGGGCACCCGGATTCGTGATCCAGCGCCCGCTTCTGGCGATGCGGCGGGAAGAGCTTCGGGACTGGCTCCGCGAACGGGGACTGTCCTGGGCGGAAGACCCGTCCAACGACGACGACCGATTCGACCGCGTCCGCGCCCGCAAGCTCCTCGCGGCGGCGGCGCCTCTCGGCCTCGAGACCGGGGGGCTGACGGCGACCGCCGCGCGCATGGCACGGGCGAGGGCGGCGCTCGAGGCGCGGACCCGCGACGCGGCTATGGAGATCGCGGACGTCCAGTCGGGGGACGTCGTACTGGACCGGGACGGCCTTGCCGCGCTCGACGCCGAAACCCGGCTCCGCCTTCTGTCGCAAGCGCTCGTCTGGGTCTCGTCTGCCGATTATCGCCCCCGTGCCAAGGCCTTGGAGCAACTGGCGTCGGACGCGCTCGATGGCCGCCACGGCGCGCTTCACGGCTGCCTCCTTCGCGCAGGGCCGGAGCGGATCAGGATCCTGCGCGAAGAAGCCGCCGTTGCCGGCCACGTTCTGCCGGCCTCCACGGAGGGGCCGGTCGTCTGGGACAATCGCTGGCGCATCGGCCCCGCGCCCGAGCCGGATTTGCAGATCGGCCCACTGGGGGCGGACGGAGTGCGGGCGATCGGCGGCGCGCCCAAGGGCGGCCTGCCGCGGCTGTCGCTTCTCGCCTCACCGGCGCTTCGTCGGGCGGATGGCGAGCTTATCGCCGCACCTCTGCCCGGTTGGGGGGCAAAAACGCGCCTTTTCCTCGATCCGCCGTGGGGGGATTTCGCCTCATCCGCGATGTCGCATTGAACCGGCTGTCCCAATCCTTATCTTAGCGCCCATACGGAGCCGCCCCACTGGCGGGTCCGAAGGCAGATTGGAGCTCTCCTTTGGGTAACGCGCGCAACATCGCCTTCTGGGTCGTTCTGTTTCTCTTGATCCTGGCGCTGTTCAACCTCTTCTCCGGCGGTCAGTCGACGATGAACGCCCGCCAGCTCAGCTACACCGAATTCGTCCAAGCCGTGAACGACGGCGACGTGGATCAGGTGACGATCGACGGCGAACGCGTCCGCGTTCGCGGCAATGACGGGACGAACTACTCGACCGTCGTGCCCGAAGGGGTCGACATCACCAGCCTCACCGATCGCCTCGTCGACCAGGACGTCGAGATCGTGGGCGAGCCGCAGCAGCAGAACGGACTTCTGTCCTATATCGGAACGCTCCTGCCCTTCGTGATCCTGATCGGCATCTGGATCTTCCTGATGAACAGGATGCAGGGCGGCGGGCGCGGCGGCGCGATGGGCTTCGGCAAGTCCAAGGCCAAGCTGCTGACCGAGAAGCAGGGACGGGTGACCTTCGACGACGTCGCCGGCATCGACGAGGCGAAGGATGACCTCGAGGAAATCGTCGAGTTTCTGCGCAACCCGCAGAAGTTCTCCCGCCTCGGCGGCAAGATCCCGAAGGGCGCGCTTCTCGTCGGCCCTCCGGGGACCGGCAAGACGCTTCTGGCCCGCGCCGTTGCCGGCGAAGCAGGCGTGCCGTTCTTCACCATTTCCGGCTCCGACTTCGTGGAGATGTTCGTGGGCGTCGGCGCCAGCCGCGTCCGGGACATGTTCGAGCAGGCCAAGAAGAACGCCCCGTGCATCGTCTTCATCGACGAGATCGACGCGGTCGGCCGTTCCCGCGGTGTCGGCTACGGCGGCGGCAACGACGAGCGCGAGCAGACGCTCAACCAGCTCCTCGTCGAGATGGACGGGTTCGAGGCGAACGAGGGCATCATCATCGTCGCCGCGACCAACCGTCCGGACGTCCTCGATCCCGCCCTCCTGCGGCCCGGCCGCTTCGACCGTCAGGTCCAGGTGCCGAACCCGGACATCAAGGGGCGTGACAAGATCCTCGGTGTCCACGCCCGCAAGGTGCCGCTCGGCCCCGACGTGGACCTGCGGATCATCGCCCGCGGTACGCCCGGCTTCTCCGGCGCCGACCTTGCAAACCTCGTCAACGAAGCGGCGCTGATGGCCGCGCGCGTCGGACGGCGGTTCGTGACGATGGACGATTTCGAGAATGCCAAGGACAAGGTCATGATGGGGGCCGAACGGCGTTCCATGGTGATGACCGAGGACGAGAAGAAGCTGACCGCCTTCCACGAGGCAGGCCACGCCATCGTCGGCCTGAACGTCCCGCAGCATGATCCGATCCACAAGGCGACGATCATCCCGCGCGGGCGTGCGCTCGGGCTCGTCCTGTCGCTCCCGGAGCGCGACCAGCTTTCGGTCACCTACACCAAGTACAAGTCCAAGATCGCCATGGCGATGGGTGGCAAGGTGGCCGAGGAGCTCACGTTCGGAGCGGAGAACGTCACGTCCGGCGCCGCGTCGGACATCCAGCAGGTGTCCAAGATCGCCCGCGCGATGGTGACGCAGTTCGGCATGTCCAAGGATCTGGGCAACATCGACTACGCCAACGAGCAGCAGAGCTATCTCGGCTCCTATTCCGGGGGATCGAGCACCGGCCCCTCGACGCAGGAGCGGATCGATTCCGAGGTTCGCTCGATCGTGGACGAGGGCTACGAGACGGCGAAGCGCATCCTGACCGAGAAGTCCGAGGACCTGCGTCGTCTCGCCGAGGGTCTGCTCGAATACGAGACGCTGACCGGACCCGAGATCACGAAGGTGATCAATGGCGAGGCGCTGACCCGGGGCGATGACGACGATGCCGGAAGCGGCAACGCCCCCTCCGTCGCCTCGATCCCGAAGACCAAGCCGCGCCCGCGTCCCGATGCCGGCCTGGAGCCCGAGCCGACCAGCTGACACGGGTCTGACGGCCAGAGACGAAAAGACCCCCGCAGCCTGAACGGCGCGGGGGTCTTTTTTCGTGGCGATGCTGCTTCGGGCGGGGCGGCCGGATCTCGCCCCGCCTTTCTCCTCAGGTCAGGCGACGAGCGACGCGATATCCGTCACAGCGATCCCTTGCGCCTTCGCAACGGCCCCGTTGGTGACCCGCCCGGCATGGACGTTGAGCCCCGCGGCGAGGTGCGGATCGTCGGCGCAGGCCCGTTTCCAGCCCTTGTCCGCCAGAGCGAGCATGAAGGGCATCGTGGCGTTGCCGAGCGCGATGGTCGAGGTCCGGGCCACGGCGCCGGGCATGTTGGCAACGCAGTAATGCATGATGCCGTCCACCGCGTAGATCGGATCGTCGTGGGTCGTCGCGCGCGAGGTCTCCGCGCAGCCTCCCTGATCGATGGCGACATCCACGATGACGGAGCCCGGCTTCATCGCGGCGAGGTGCTCCCGGCGGATGACCTTCGGCGCCTCCGCTCCCGGGATCAGGACCGCGCCGATCACCATGTCCGCCGCCGACACCTCCTCCTCGATGGACTGCGCCGAAGCGTAACGGTTGCGGAAGGTGCCGCCGAACGCCTCGTCGAGCTGGCGCAGGCGGGGCAGGGAAAGATCGAGCACGGTCACGTCGGCGCCCATCCCGGCCGCGATCCGCGCCGCGTTCGTGCCGACGACACCGCCGCCGATCACGGCGATCCGCGCCGGCGTCACGCCCGGAACGCCGGCCATCAGGACGCCCCGGCCGCCATTGGCCTTCTGCAGCGTCCAGGCACCCATCTGCGGCGCGAGGCGGCCCGCGACCTCCGACATCGGCGCGAGGAGAGGCAGCCCGCCACGGCCATCCGTCACCGTTTCATAGGCGACGCAGGTGGCCCCCGACGCGACGAGATCCCGCGTCTGATCCGGATCCGGGGCGAGATGGAGATAGGTGAAGAGGACCTGCCCCTCGCGAAGCTGGGCCCGCTCGGACGCCTGCGGCTCTTTCACCTTCACGATCATCTCGGCGCTGGCGAAGATTTCCTCCGCGGTGTCCGCGATCCGGGCTCCTGCTGCGGTGTAATCCGCATCCTCGAACCCCGCGCCGGTCCCGGCGCCGCGCTCGATCAGGACCTCGTGGCCGCGCTGGACGGCCTCGCGCGCTGCCATTGGCGTGATGCCGACGCGATATTCCTGGTTCTTGATTTCCCTGGGCGACCCGATGCGCATGATCCTCTCCTTTCGCTCCTCCTGAGGGGAAGCGTAGCGGGCGAAGACTGACAAATGGCTGCGAAATGTGGAACACTATCGGAGCTGCGTGCACGAATCGTGTGCAAAAAGGCTTCTGAGCAAGAGAACTGTGCGATGACACCGCTCGACGACATCGATCGCCGTATCCTGAGGGAGCTTCAGCGGACGGGGCGGATCTCGAACGCGGAGCTCGGGGACGCCGTCGGCCTCTCCGCCTCCGCCTGCCATCGCCGCATCGCCCGACTGGAGGCGCAAGGGGTCATCCGGGGATACGCGGCGCTCCTCGATCGCACGCACCTGTCCCGGCGCACCACGGTCTTCGTGGAGATCACGCTGTCCGGTCAGGCCGTCGAGATCCTCGACGCCTTCGAGGCGGCTGTCGCCCGCATCCCGGACGTTCTGGAATGTCACCTGATGGCCGGCACCGCTGATTACCTGCTCAAGGTCGTCGTCGAAGACGCGGAGGCCTTCGCCGCCCTCCACCGGCGCCACCTTGCTCGCCTCCCCGGCGTGGCGCAGATGCAATCGAGCTTCTCGCTCCGCCGCGTGCGGGATACGACCGAACTGCCGGTCTGATGGGGGCGGCTCCGGCCGTGTCCGGGGCAGGGCGGTCCTCATCCGGGATTGCGCGCCATGCAGGTCTGTGCAAGACAAAGGACAGCATAATCCGAACCGATCGGTCCAGTTCGATGAGCACCCATTCAACGCGCCGCACGGTGATGGTGGACACGCAGGTCCGCCCCTCAGACGTCACGCGGTATCCCGTTATCGAGGCCATGCTGGCCGTGCCGAAGGAACTCTACGTTCCTGCGTCGAAGCGCGAGACGGCCTATATCGGCGAGAACATCGACCTGGGCGGCGATCGCACGATCCTGGCGCCCAGAACGCTCTCCAAGATGCTGGATGCGCTCGATCTGGACACGGACGCGCTCGTCCTCGTCGTGGGTGGCGCCTATGGCTACGCGCCCGCGGTGGTGGCCCGCATGGTGGAGGCCGTGATCGCCATCGAGGAAGAGCCCGAGATGGTGTCCGAGGCGGAATCGACGCTGTCCTCCGAGGGCGTGGACAATGTCGCCGTGATCGAGGCGCCCCTGGCCGAAGGCGCGCCCCAGCACGGCCCGTACGATGCGATCCTGATCGAGGGTGGCGTCGAGACGATCCCCGAGGAGCTTCTCGCGCAACTCAAGGAGGAGGGGCGTATCGTCGCACTCTTCAACGAGGGCCGTCTCGGCGTGGTTCGCCTTGGCCTCAAGGTCGACGGCCGCATCTCATGGCGGGACCTGTTCAATGCGGGCGCCCCGATCATGCCCGGTTTCCTGGCGGAGCGCGCGTTCGTGTTTTGACTGACGCGGGGCCGACGGCCACACGTGACGAGTGACGACGGGCCGGTACGAGGCCGAGACTACGAGGATAACATGGCTAATTCGAATTTGCTGGCGCGCGGATTGCGCCGCCTTGTCGCTCCCGTTGCAGGAGCGCTCGCTATGTCCGCAATCCTGTCGGGTCCCCTTTCCGCCGAGACGCTGACCGATACGCTCCGCGACGCCTATCGCAATTCCAACCTGCTCGAGCAGAACCGCGCCGTTCTGCGGGCCGCCGACGAGGACGTGGCGCAGGCCATGGCGTCCCTGCGTCCGACGCTCGATTTCGTGGCCTCGTCCAACCGGACGTTCCCGCAGGACCCCGCCCAGCGTCTCGCCGGCGTGCCGCCCGTGATCACGACGGCCCAGCTTCAGGCGTCCATCACGCTCTATGCCGGCAACCGCAACCGCCTGGCCGTCGAGAGCACCAAGGAAACCGTGCTGTCCACCCGGGAGGCCCTTCGCAGCATCGAGCAGAACGTGCTCCTGGCCGCGGTGCAGGCCTACCAGGACGTGCGGTCCGCGGAGTCCTTCGTCCAGCTGCGTCAGAACAACAACCGGCTCATCACGCAGGAACTCAACGCTGCGAGGGATCGCTTCGAGGTGGGTGAGGTGACGCGGACGGATGTGGCGCTGGCCGAAAGCGCCCTGGCCGAAGCCCGCTCCCTGCTGACCTCCGCGCAGGGCGACCTCGCCACCGCGCGCGAAGCCTTCAAGCTCGCCGTCGGCCGCTTCCCCGGCGATCTGGCCGATCCGCCGCCGCCACCGGCCCTGCCCGCCACCGAAGCCGAAGCCCGCGAGATCGCGGTGCGCACCCATCCGGCGATCCTTCAGGCGCAGCGGCAGGTCACCGTCGCCGAGATCGGCATCGAGATCGCCGAGGGGGCCTACATGCCCACCGTCACAGGGTCGATAACCGGCTCCACCGATTCCTACCAGCAGGACGAGGAGCGTACGGCGTCCCTCAATTATTCCCAGCCGATCTACCGGGGGGGACAGCTGGCCTCGCTTGAGCGCCAGGCCGCGGCGCGCCGCGATCAGGCCCGCTCCAGCCTTCTGCGCACGGTGCGGGAAGTCGAGCAATCCGTCGGCAACGCCTGGGCGCAGCGGGCCGTGACCGCCGGCCTCGTGGATGCCTCCCGTCGCCAGATCGTCGCCGCGCAGACCGCCTTCGACGGCATCCGCGAGGAGGCCCGGCTCGGCGCGCGAACAACGCTCGACGTGCTCGATGCGGAGCAGGATCTGCTGAACGCCCGAGTCGTTCTGGTGGACGCGCAGGCGCAGGGCTACGTCGCGAACTTCTCGCTGCTCTCCGCCATGGGTCTGCTGACCGCTGAGCATCTGGAACTCGGCGTCCAGACCTACGATCCGGCTGCCTACTACAATGCCGTCAGGGATGCGCCGGCCTACCTCTCGCCGCGCGGTCAGAAGCTCGACAAGGTGCTGGAGCGTCTCGGGCGCCAGTGATCGGCCCGCCCATCCGGGCGGAGCCGTATACCACCCGGGTCCGTTCCCCGTTGTCGGACGTGGAGAGCTTCGGTAACCTGTTCACCATCGGGGACTGAGGAGCGGCCATGTCCAGACAAAGCAATGCGCGGGATTCCGGCGACGTGCTGTCGTCCATCCGCCGGCTCGTTGCCGCGGACCCTCTCCTCGGGCCGGGTGAGGCAGCGCGGCCCGCGATCGGGCCGGATGATGATCGGGCCCCGCCTCCTTCCGCACTGATCCTGATGCCATCACAACGGATCGAGCACATCCCGGGCGCGCCGGAATACCCGCCCGAAGCCCCCTTTGCCGAAGATGCGGCAGCGCTGGCGCAAGTGGCCGAGGTCCTGAACGGGCCAGAACCCGCCGAGGCGCCCGAAGCACCGGCTCCTGCGGCTGCGGACTCCAGTCCCGAGACGCCCACCAGGCAGCGCCCGTGGGAGGAAATCGAAGCCTATACCGACAATGCGCCCGCCGCTTGGGAGCCCGACAGGGGCGATGCCGCCGCGCGCATGGGCGATCCGGGCGAGGAGATCGCCGCCTTCTTCCGCTCGACCTTCAAGCCCGAAACCCCTGACCCCCATGGGTGTCCTTCGGGGACCGGGACGGAACGCCGGCCGGACCGCGGCGGACGCCTCGATCTGGGACGTGCCGCGGAGGACGCCGCCCGAGCGCTCCGGGACGAGGATCCTGACGGGGAGCCCGGGGGACGTGCGGAGGAGGGCGCCCTGCACGCGCCGGAGGCGCCCGTGGAGCAGGCTCCAAGCGACCTCGATACCCTGGGCAGCTTCGATCCCGGATACGACCTGCCTTGGCCCGGTGACGAGGACGACTTCGATTCCCTCGCGCCCGGGCACACGGGGCCGTCCGAACAGGAATTCTCGAGTTCCCTCGAAGATGCCCTGTCAGGGGCCGACGGCCTTGGTGGGCTCGATGAGGCGGCGCTGTCGGAGCTGGTGACCCGAATCGTCCACCGCGAGCTTCAGGGCAGTCTCGGCGAGCGCATCACGCGCAATGTCCGCAAGCTCGTCCGCAGCGAGGTGGAGCGGGCTCTCGAGCTGCGCAGGTTCGACTGACGCGCTCACGCCGAGAGGCCGCGCCCGACCCCGCGCCATGGCGGGCCGGGCCCGGCCCCATTGGCGCGCCCCGCGATCGATCATGACGGCCCGAATGTCACAGTGAAAAAACCCCGCCGGCTGCTGCCGCGGGGCGTGTGTCGGAGCAATCGCGTCCCGGAGAGGGAGGCGGGGGCCGGCGACGCATCGCCGCCGGCCCATCCGTCATCAGGCCGCTTCGGCCTGCTCGGCCGCAGCTTCGGCAGCATGACGCCGCTCGCTTTCCTCGCGGGAGAGGGCGACGGACGTCCTTACACCCTTGCCCACGAACTCCATGAGGCCAGAGACCACACGCTCGTTCGGGTCGATCCCGGCACAGCTCAGGACTTCGCGCCCGTCCTTGGAGCGCGCCCAGCGCGCAATCTGGTCAGGCCCGTTGCCGAACTTCTTGTCGTCGGCAATCGCGTCGTCGAGCGCAGCCAGCACCACGGCAGCAAAAAGCTTTCGGGCACGCTGGCCCTGCTCATGGTTGAAGGCCGTGCCATCGATGAAATCTCGCATTTCTTATCCTTATTCCCGGTCTTGCCTTTCCGGCTTGGGGCCGAATATGACGTTTTTGCAGCGATTCGGTATGCCATCAAACGCATTGCTACGTTGCGTCCAGTGCATGGCTCCCGGTATGCCCGACTCCCTCCGAGCCCAAGATATGGTAAGCTTGCGGGGCTACTGGTCCGGCGATATAGGGGCAGGCAACCAAGCTTCAACTTACATAGGCGGGATGGCGCTGCGATGCCGAAAATCAACGGCAATGAAATTCGTCCGGGTAACATACTTGAACATGATGGCGGTTTGTGGGCCGCCGTGAAGGTCGACCACGTGAAGCCGGGCAAGGGCGGCGCGTTCGCCCAGGTCGAGATGAGGAACCTCCGGAACGGCTCCAAGCTCAACGAGCGCTTTCGGTCGGCCGACAAGGTCGAGCGGGTGCGTCTGGAGCAGAAGGATCAGCAATTCCTCTACGAGAGCGATGGCATGCTGGTCTTCATGGATACCGAGACCTACGAGCAGATCGAGCTTCCCGCGGAGATCCTCGGCGACCGGCGCCCGTTCCTGCAGGACGGCATGACGATCCAGATCGAGTACCACGAGAGCGAGGCCCTGAGTGCGTCGCTGCCCCAGAAGGTCACCTGCAAGGTCGTCGAGACCGAGCCGGTGGTGAAGGGTCAGACGGCGGCGAACAGCTTCAAGCCGGCGATCCTCGACAATGGCGTGAAGGTCATGGTGCCCCCCTTCGTCGGTCAGGACGAGGACATCGTGGTGAACACCGAGACCATGGACTACTCCGAGCGCGCCTGACCTTGGGGTCATGACGTGAAGGTTGCTGGCGGCGCGCCTTGGGAGCTGATCCCGGCGCGCCGTCTCTCTTTCAGGGGTCTGAACTGGCCCTGCCGGAGGCGGTCCGCGCGAAGCGGCGCAGCGCACCCGTCGTGCCCTGGCGCAGCTTTCGTGGCGCGCGGCCTTGCCGTCAGTCCCTCGGCAGGGCCCTGATGCGCGCCCCGCCCGCTTCCATCTCTGGCCCGATGCGGTCGTGCCGGAGATAGGCCAGCCCGCGGGAGCCTGCGACCGTGTGGAGGGTTCCAGCCGGCTTGCCGCCCGAGGTGATCGGCGTGCCGGGCTCCGCGTCCCCCTCGACCTCGACCTGCACCAGACCTTTCTTCAGTTCGGTCTTGTGCCGCATCCGCGCCGTGACCTCCTGGCCGACATAGCAGCCCTTGCGGAAGTCGACCCCGCCGATATCGGCGAAGCGGTGCTCGAGGATATAGCTTTCGTTGGGCACCAGCTCGACGCAGCTTTCGGGGATCGCCGCCTCCACGCGCAGACTGTCCCAATCCGTTCCGGACGCCTCGCCCGGCGTCGCCGAAATCATGCGCCACCCGAGGGACGGGTCCCGCGGGTCCGCGAACGCCCCCTCTGGCGCCTCTCCAAGCCCGCGCAGGACGTAGAGCTCCGTCTCCTCGATCTGCACCTTCGCGCGCAGGCGGTACATGGCCAGACGCTTGCCGAGGTCCGCGGCCAGCGGCTCCGCGACGTCGAGCAGGATCCGCTCGACGTCTTGGATCAGGAAGAAATCGGCGAGGTACTTGCCCTGTGGCGTCAGGAGGGCGGTGTAGATCGGCCCCTCGGATAGCTTTTTGACGTCGGTCGTCACGAGGCCCTGCAGGAAGTCGGCGGCATCGGCGCCGCCGATGGCCAGAACCTTGCGTCCGGGCGCGGTCTCTTTGACGGTCATCGTCTTTCCCCTCTGCTGATCTGCCCGATATAGGGGAGGCACCGCCCGGTCGAAAGCGGCCTCCCCTCAGATGGACCACCCATGCCAGCACCGATCACCGTCATCGTGCCGACGCTCAATGCCGAAGCGGTTCTTCCGAAGGCGCTGGAACGCCTCATGGAGGGCTTGAAGGAGGGGTTGATCCGGGAACTCATCGTCACGGACGGCGGCTCCTCGGACGCGACGCTCGCGATCGCCGACGCTGCGGGAGCGGAGATCGTGACGGGGGCTGCGGGGCGGGGCGGCCAGGTGGCCCGAGCGATCCGCGAGGCGCGGGGGGAGTGGATCCTCGTCCTCCATGCCGATACGTGGCTGCAGCCCGGCTGGCCCGAGGCGGTGCGGTCCGCCCTCGAGCGCCCCGCTGCCGCCCACGTCTTCCGCCTCGCTTTCCGGTCTGACAGCGCCGGCGCGGCCTGGACGGCGGGGTGGGCCAATCTTCGCAGCCGCTGGGTCGGACTGCCCTACGGCGATCAGGGGCTTCTGATCGCGCGCGACCTTCTGGACGGGGTGGGCGGCTATCCGGACCTGCCTCTGATGGAGGATGTTGCGCTTGCGCGGTCCCTCAGGGGGCGCATCCGCCTCATGCCCGCCACCGCGACGACCTCGGCCGAGCGCTACGAGGCGAATGGCTGGGCGGGGCAGGGGGTGCGGAACCTCCTGAGGCTCGGCCGCTATCTGTGCGGCGCCGATCCAGCGCGGCTCCGGGCGGATTATGCCGCGCCGGTCTCCTCGTCTGCGTCCTCAGCGTCGCCGGACGAGTCCGAATTGCGGAACTGAAGGCGGTAGAGTTCTGCGTAGCGCCCGTCCTGCACCAGAAGCTCGTCATGGGTGCCTTCCTCGACCACGCGGCCGCCATCCATGACCACGATGCGGTCGGCGTTGCGAATGGTGGAGAGCCGGTGGGCGATGACGATCGTGGTGCGGCCCTCCGCAAGGCGGTCGAGCGCGGCCTGCACCACGGCCTCGGAGCGCATGTCGAGGGCGCTGGTCGCCTCGTCGAGAAGCAGGATCGGACGGTCCCGGAGAAGCGCGCGGGCAATGGCGACGCGCTGGCGCTGACCGCCCGAGAGATTGCCGCCGCGCGGGCCGGCGGGGCTGTCGAGGCCATCGGCGAGGTTGTCCACGAAATCGGTGATATGCGCCGCTTCCATAACCTCCCGCAGCCGCTCTTCGGAGACGTCGGTGCGGCCGAGCAGGATGTTCTCCCGCAGCGACTCGTCAAAGAGGAGCGCATCCTGGCTCACCATCGAGAACTGGGAGCGCAGGTTCGCCAGATCGAGATCGCGAATATTCGTGCCGGCCAGCGTGACCTCGCCGCCATCGGTCTCCACGAGCCGGGTGAGCACGTTGAAGACCGTGGACTTGCCGGCGCCGGATGCGCCCACGAGGGCCGTCGTCTCGCTAGATCTCGCGACGAAGCTCGCCTTGCGCAGGACCGGCAGGTCGCCATAGGCCAGTTCCACGTCCCTCAGTTCGATATCGCCGAGCGCCTCGGGCATCTCTTTGGGGGACCGGCTCATGACGAGATTGGGCTGGGTATCGAAGACGGCCTTGATCCGGTCCATGCTGACCGCCGTTGCCTGGAACGTGCCCGAAACCGCGCCGAGACGGCGGATCGGGTCGAAGGCGAGGGCCATTGCGGCGAAGAAGGACATGAACTCGCCGACCGTCTTGTCGCCGTTGATGATCTCGGAGCCGCCGAAGAGCAGCACTGCGCAGAAGCCGAGGCCTGACATCAGGTCGATCATCGCCGGGATCAGAGCCTTGGCGATGGACGCGCGGACCTCGCTGTTGATCCGCCGGTCGGCGAGCGCGCGGTAGCGGTCGGACTGGTAGGTCTCCAGCTCGTTCAGCTTGACGGGCGCGATGCCGTGGAACACCTCGTTCAGGCGCGTGGACATGTCCGACGCGATCTGCCGGTTTTCCCGGGTGACGGTGCGGACGAGCTTCTGGATCAGGAGCGACGGCAGGACGAGGAAGGGCGTGCCGACGAGCGCGATCAGCGTCCATTTCCAGTCGATCACCATGACGACCGTCAAAAGCGAGATGAGGCTGACGATGTCGCGTCCGACGCCGGTGATGACCACGTTCGCCACCGACTTGATGGAGCCGGTATCGCCCTTCATCCGTTCCATCAGGGCGCCGGGCGGATTGGCGGAGTGGAAGAGCGTGTCCAGCATCATCAGGTGCCGCAGCAGGTCGTGCTGGACGTTGAAGACGATCTGGTTCGAGGCGCGCGTGATGATGATGCGCTGGCCGAGATTCATCGCCGCACGGACCACGAAGATGCCGAAGATCACCCCGGCGACCCAGTAGAGCGCGTCGTAGTTGCCGGAGATGAAGACGTTGTCGAACATCGGCTTCATCATGTAGCTGAGGAGGCCCAGCATGGACCCCTCGACCGACATCAGGATGCCGGCGATGATGATGACCCAGAGGAAGCGACGGACATAGCTCGTCCACGCCCAGGCGAAGAGGCGACGCTGATCCTTGAATGACAGGTCCGGGCGGTCGTCGAGCTTGCTCATGCGCTGCGTGCCCGCCTGAAGCGGGGCCTCTCGTTGAAACTGGCCTCGATCGCCTTCGGATCGTACTCGGTGCGGAACCACTCTTCGAGGCCGATGGGAGCTTCGGCGTTGCGGTCTTCATACACGTCGAGGATGTGATCGACGATGCCGGTGCGCGTCCATTTCAGGTGCAGGTAGCGCAGCGACAGGTGGCTGCGGGCCTCCTCGAGCGGGATGCCCTCCACGATCACGCGGTAGAGCACGGCGGCGAAGCCCGCCCGGTCCGCACCGGACTTGCAATGCAGCAGGAACGGCTTGTCGATGCTCTTCAGCGTGTCGACGAGCTTGAGGATTTCCCGCCGCTTGGCGGCCTTGCGGGCGTAGATCTTGGCCGTGACGAGCCGGAGGCCGAGTGCGTCGCAGGCCTCCTTCTCGAACAGCCACGGCGAATACCTGTCCTCGCCGCGAAGGTTCAGAATCGTCGTGATCCCCATCTCCCTGTAGCGCCTGAGGCGCGCGGGGCCGGGATGGTTCGAGCGGTAGACGCCCTCGGCGACCTTGTCGAAATTGGTCCAGGGCAGGCGGAGGGCCGCGTGGTCCATCAGGTGGAAATGGACGAGCGCCTGGCGCCGTTTGGCCGGTGTCGAGATGTCGTCGCCGAACGAATTCCGGACGCGTCTCTCGATCCGCTTAAGCCACGTCGCGACGCGCTGCACCATCTCGTCCTTCGTCAATCGTCCCGGCGTGCGGGGCAGGAAAGCAACGCCCTCACCCCGCGGGTCCGCCCGGCTCTATCGCATGGCGCGGGGCAGGGGCAAGCGCGGCCCACATTGACCGGCGCGAAGCGGCGGCCTAACGCGTTGAGTGCGGGGCGCGATGAGCGCCGCTTCGAGACAAGGCTTCCCATGACCCTTTCCAACGGTATCCGCTACCTCGCCACGCCCGGCCCCTCCGTCATGCCCGAGGAGGTCCTGCGCGCCATGCACCGCAGCGCGCCCAACATCTATTTCGGCCCGCTGCACGATCTGGTGGACGGGCTGATCCCCGATCTGAAGCGCATCGCGCGGACGAGCGGCGATGTCGCGATCTATACCGCCAACGGCCACGGTATCTGGGAAGGGGCGCTGTGCAACGTTTGCCGCCGGGGGGACAGGATCCTCGCGCTGTCCACCGGGCGGTTCACGGAGCATTGGTCCGAGGTCGGCGCACGGCTCGGGCTGATCCCCGAGCTGATCGATTTCGGACGGCGGGACAGCCTCGATCCGTCCCGCATCGAAGAGGCGCTGAAAGCCGATGCCGCCCATCAGATCCGCGCCGTGATCGTATGCCACGTCGATACCTCCACGGGCGTGCGCAACGATATCGCGCCCATCCGGGAGATCCTGGACCGTCTGGAGCACCCGGCGCTCCTGATGGTCGACACGATGGCCTCGCTCGCCTGCGACAGGGTTGAGATGGACGGCTGGGGCGCCGACGTTCTTCTGGCGGGCTGCCAGAAGGGCCTGATGACGCCGCCGGGCCTCGCCTTCATCTGGTTCAACGAGAAGGCCTCGGCGGCGCGCGAGCGCTCCGACATGGCGACGCCCTACTGGGACTGGGTGCCGCGCACCCGGCCGCAGGGCTTCTACCAGTACTTCTTCGGCACCGCGCCGACGCACCATCTCTACGGGCTCCGCACCGCGGTCGACATGATCCTCGAGGAGGGGCTGGAGGCCGTCTGGCGGCGGCACGAGATCCTCGCTTCCGCGATCTGGGCCGCGGTGGAGACCTGGGGTGAGGGCGGCGCGATGGAACTCAACATCCCGCAGGCGCACCTGCGCAGTCACGCCGTCACCGCCGTGCGCCTGCCGGGGGGCGGAAAGCGTCTTCAGGACTGGCTCGAGGCGAATGTCGGCCTGACCCTCGGCATGGCGCTCCAGATCGGCGGTCCCGACGATCCCCGCTCCGAGGGTCATTTCCGCATCGGCCACATGGGTCACGTCAACGCGCAGATGATCATGGGCGTTCTGGGCAGCATCGAGGCGGGGCTGGAGGCGCTCGGCATCCCGCGGGGCGAGGGCGCGGTGGCTGCGGCCGCAAAGGTGATCGCGGAGGGGGCGGCCGGCTGAGCCGGCGACAGGGCAGGACGCCCCCCTCCCCGGGCTAACCCTTCCGCGCCTCCGAGAGCGCGACCGGAAGGGCGTCTGCGAAGACGTCCAGCACCTCGTCCGGCGCCGTCGAGACGCGGATGCACCGGTCCTGCGGGGCACGGAAGGGCATCCGGACGAAGACGTCCTGAGCCGCGAGCGCCTGTACCAGCCGCCGGGAGAAGGCGCCGTCCTCCCTGCAATCGACGGCGACGAAGTTGGTGGCCGAGGGCAGGGCGAGGAGGCCGTTATCTGTCGCGATCCGGCCGATGCGCTCCCGCGCGGACTCGACCTGACCGATCACGCGCGCGAGGTGCGCCTCGTCCCCGAGGGCGGCCAGCGCGGCGGCCTGCGAGATCCTCGGGATTCCGAAATGGTCCCGCACCTTGTCGAAGGCCCGGATGATGTCCGGCGGGGCGATGGCATAGCCGACCCTGAGCCCGGCGAGACCGTAGGCCTTGGAGAATGTCCGCAGGCGAATGAGGCGGCGGTCGGTGGTATCGAGGGGAAGGCTCTGCCCGCCGGGGGCGAACTCCGCATATGCCTCGTCCAGCACCAGAAGGGCGTCCTTCGGCAACGCGTCCAGCATCCGCGCGATGGTCTCCGGCTCGTGCCACGTGCCCATCGGGTTGTCCGGGTTGGCGTGATAGACAAGCCGTGCGCCGGTTTCCGCGGCTTTCGCGACGAGCGCTTCCGGGTCCTCGAAATCGTCCCGGTAGGGCACAGTCTCCAGCCGGCCGCCATGGGCCGCGACGTGGTAGGCGAAGGTCGGGTAGGCGCCGTCCGAGGTGACCACCGCGGATCCGTCCGAGGCGAAGAGGCGCACGAGGTCGTTGAGGATGCCGTCGATCCCGGCGCCGATGGCGATGGCCTCGGCCTCGATCCCCAGCTTGGCTGAAAGCGCGATCCTGAGATCCCAGCTCGCACTGTCGCCGTACATCCAGACGTCCGTCGCGGCGTCCTGCATGGCCGCCACCGCGGCGGGCGAGGGGCCGAAGCCGCTTTCGTTGGCACCGATCCGTGCGGCGAAGGGTCGGCCTCTCTGGCGCTCCTGCACCTCGGCGCCGACGAAGGGCACGGTCTCTGGCAGGGAACGGGCGAGGGCGGTCAATCTGGGATCACTCATGGGACGGAAGACTTGCCCGCAAGGAGGCGGGGCGGCAAGCGTGTTTCGAGATGGACGGGCGGGAGAGGCGGAGCGGGAGGCGAGGACGGTGCCACGCTGTTTCGCCCCCGGCACCCCCCTCCTTTCCCCTCCTTCGGCGGAACCGCGCTTCCTTGTCGCGCCTCGCGCCCATCGCCTTGCTCACGGAACGGAGAGCGTTACCCTCCCGCGCGACCGACCGGAGAGCCGTGACATGCCCGAAACCCCCGACTTCCTCGAAACCGCCCAGGGCCGCCGCCTTGCCTATCGCAGGATTGAGGGGACGGGCCCGTGGATCGTGTTTCTCGGCGGGCTTCGCTCCGACATGGAGGGCACGAAGGCGCTCCATCTCGAGGCTTGGGCGAAGCGGGAGAGGCGCGCCTTCCTGCGGTTCGACTATTCGGGCCACGGCGCCAGCTCCGGCACCTTCGAGGAGGGCGCGATCGGGGACTGGGCGGAGGACACCGCCGCGATGCTGGAGACGCTTCCGGGCGATATCGTCCTCGTCGGCTCCTCCATGGGCGGCTGGCAGGCGCTCCTCGCCGCGCGGGCCATGCCGGGCCGGGTCCGGGGCCTGGTCACGATCGCCGCGGCCCCCGATTTCACCGAGGACGGCTACGCCGCATCGTTCACCCCCGCCGAACGCTCGAAGCTGGAGCGGGAGGGCCGCATCGCGCGTCCCTCCGAGTACGGCGAGGACATGATCATCACCCGCCGCCTGATCGAGGATGGCCGGAGCCACCTCGTCCTGCGCACGCCGCTCTCGCTGCCGATGCCGGTCCGGATGCTGCAGGGCACGGCGGACGATGCCGTCGAGGTGTCCGTGGCGACGCGCCTTCTGGACCACGCGGAGGGCCCCGACATGCGCCTGACGCTCGTG
Source organism: Tropicimonas omnivorans (assembly GCF_031846565.1). NCBI lineage: Bacteria > Pseudomonadati > Pseudomonadota > Alphaproteobacteria > Rhodobacterales > Roseobacteraceae > Tropicimonas > Tropicimonas omnivorans. The sequence goes on from NZ_JAVRHL010000003.1 coordinate 184,864, forward strand.
AAGGATGCGGATCACCGCATGTCGTCCCCCGCCGAACTGGCGCTGATCGAACAGGCGCTCCGCGAGGTCCTCGTTGCTGCGGAGGGGGCGGAATGAGAGCCGCCATGTGGGTGCTCGGCCTTCTCTGCGCGGCGGTCCTGATCTTCGGTCTCGCCTGGGGCCTCGGGCCCCGCGAACCGGTGCGCGTAGTTTCGCAAGTCGATGCCGGGGACGTGCCGGAGACCAACCTCAGCCGCTGGCTCGACGAGCGGGAGGACGAAACGCCCGACCTGCGCGACGACGCCCGCAAGGAGGTCGTATGGCATGGCGAGGAGGGCCACGCGACGGTTCTGTCCGTGGTCTACCTGCACGGCTTTTCCGCCAGCCCGGCGGAATTGCGCCCGGTTCCCGATCTGGTCGCGGCGGAGCTGAAGGCGAACCTCTTCCTGATGCGCTTCAAGGGTCACGGCCGGGACGGCGCCGCGATGGCCGAGGCGAGTGTCGGAGACTACGTGGATGACGTGGCGGAGGCGCTTATCGTCGGGCGGCGCCTCGGCGAGCGCGTCCTCGTCCTTGCGACGTCGACGGGCGGCGCTGCGCTCACGCTCGCGCTCTCTGCAAACCCGGATCTGCGCCGGGACCTCCACGGCGTCGTGATGATGTCTCCGAACTTCAGGATGAAGGCGACGGGATCGGCGCTTCTGACATGGCCGTTCGCGCGGAGCTTCGTGCCCGTCCTGCTTGGCGACAGCCGCGGCTTCGACCCCCAAAGCGAGTCCCATGCGTCCCATTGGACCGAGAGCTATCCCAGCCGCGCCCTCATGCCGATGGCCGCGCTCGTCAAGGCGGCGCGGGAGGCGGATGTGTCGGGGATCGAGGCGCCCGCGCTTTTCCTCGTCTCGCCCACCGATACCGTCGTCTCCTCCGAGGCCACGCGGGAGGTGTCGCTGCGCTGGGGCGGGGCCGCGACCTTCGAAAGCTGGCATCTGAAGCCGGGGGACGACCCGGACGGCCACGTCCTCGGCGGCCGTATCCTCAGTCCGGGTTCGACGGACGCCCTCGCGGCCCGCATCGACGCCTTCGCCGGCAGCGTCTGACGGCCCGGACCCGGAACCGCCGCCGTGTCGTTGGTCCCCCGAAGAGAGGGGCCGAGCGCCCCGTTCCAGCCGAACGCCAGGGGGCGCGACATGACACAGCACGACATCGGATCGCTTCAGAGCATCGAGGAGAACACGCCGGTGAAGGCAGATGCCGGCGGTACGGACATTCTCATCATCCGCCGCGGAGACGAGGTGACGGCGCTGGCCCATGCCTGCCCTCACTTCGGCCTGCCGCTCTCCAAGGGCCATCTCGATGGCGACCGGCTGATCTGCGCCTTCCACCACGCCTGCTTCGATGTCGGCACCGGCAAGCAGACCGAGCCACCGGGCCATAACGATCTTCGCCGCTACGAGGTGGAGGTCCGGGACGGGCGCGTGCTGGTCGAGGTCGAGGACGGGGCAGAGGCCCATCTCGAGCCTGCATTCACCACGCGCGGGGCTGACACGAGGCGCTTTGTCATCGTCGGCAGCGGAGCCGTGGCCGATGCGGCGGCCCTGACCCTGCGGGAGAACGGGTTTTCGGGCGCGATCGCGATGATCTCGCCCGAGGAGGCGCCGCCCTACGACCGGACCCTGATGAGCAAGGCCGTTCTCGCGGGAGGCGATGGTCCCCGCGGGCCGACCATTACCGGGGCGGACATGCTGGCTGCTCGGGACATCGAGCTGCTGCGGGGCACCGTGCGCGCCGTCTCGCCCGAAGAGAAGACCCTCTCGCTGGAGGATGGCGGTACGGAGGCATTCGACGCTCTTCTGGTCGCGCCGGGGGGAACCCTGAACACGCTCGGCGCGCCGGGCGAGGATCTTCCCGGCATTCACGGCCTGCGCTCCCGCGTGCAGGCGGAGCGGATCGCGAAGGAGGCTGAGGGCGCCCGCCGCGCCGTGATCGTCGGCGGCGGCTTCATCGGCCTCGAGGCCGCGCTGTCGCTGGCCAAGCGCGATATCGACGTGACGGTGGTTCTGCGCGACCCGGTGCCGATGAGGGGCGTGGTGGGCGAGCGTGTCGGCCGGGCGATCCGCGCCGAGCATGAGGCGGAGGGCGTGACCTTCGTCGAGGGCGAGGTGACCGGTTTCGAGGGAGAGGAGCGCGTCAGCGCGGCCCGGCTCGAGAGCGGGGACAGTATCGAGGCGGACCTCGTTCTCGTCGCCATCGGCGTCACCCCGGCGACCGCCCGAATAGGCGGTCTGAACGCCGAGGCCGATGGCGGCGTCCTCACCGGGCCGGACCTCTCCGTTCCCGGCGCGCCGGGTCTCTTCGCCGCGGGGGACGTGGCGCAGGTGCCGACGCCATGGGGCCGCGTGCGGATCGAGCATTGGCGTGTCGCCCGGCAGCACGGGATGCGTGCGGCGCGGGCAATGATGGGCGAGCGTGTCGAGGAGGTCGGGGTGCCGTTCTTCTGGACCGCGCTGAAGCGCCAGTACCGTTATCTCGGCCATGCCGAGGACTGGGACGAGATCGTCATCGACGGCGCGCCAGAGGATGGCGGTGATTTCGTCGCCAGGTACATCAAGGATGGCAAGGTGATGGCCCTCTTCGGCGCCGGGCGCGATGCCGAGATCGCCGAGGCGCACGCCCGGATGATCCGCAAGGGTGGACCGCTGGACCGGTAAGGTTCAGGTTCAGAGGCACGGGCGGGCTGTCCCGAGTGGTCGGACCCTTTCGCCTCGCCCTGCGCCGGATCGCCCGGGGCAGACGGGTCAACATCGCTCCCCCATCGATTGCGGGGGGCGTCCGTCGCGGTTATGTCCCGCGAAAGTCGCCCCATCGAGGCGGCGCATTGGAAGGATCTCTTTGCCATGCGGCTCATCGCCTGCACCGCCCTCGCGACCCTCGTCAGCTTTCCCGCCCTGGCGGACGAGCTCGAGGAAGAGGCCGTCGCACTCTTCGAGGCGGCCTATCCCGAAGACCAGTGCTGGAGTTATTACGAGAGCCGTCCCGCGCCCCAGCGGAGGGAGTTCACCGTGGAGGGAGGCGCGGAGCCGGAGACGGTCACGACCTTCGAATTCACCTGCATTTCCGCGGCCTACAACGTCGTGAAGGCGGTTCTTCTGCACACGCAGATCGATGGCCTGCGCGTGCAGAGCTTCGCCTATCCCGCGATGGACATCACCTATGAGGGCGGCAGCGATGTCGACGCCCCGGCCGGCCCGGTGGAGACGATCGAAATCGTCGGTTACGGCACCAAGAGCGGTGTGACCACGCCCGTCACCGACGAGGAAACCGGGCAGATCGTCGCCGAGGAAAAATGGCGGGGCATCGGCGATGCGGGCACGTCCGGCACGTGGACGTTGACGCCGGGCGGGTACATCCTGACGGGCTTCGAGATCGACGCGACCTATAACGGAGAGATCGATCCGGTGACCGTCCTCGAAGGCGGCGAGCCGGTCACGTCGGAGTAACGGCGAGGGGGGCAGACGCCGCGACCCGTGGCGCGCTCCCGGCCTCGCGGCGGCATAAACGGCAAAAGGGGCGCCCGCGGGCGCCCCATTGTCTTTTCAGGCCCGGACGTCGCGCCTCACGCCGCCTTGCTTCGGCGGTTGGAGCGGGCGTTCTTCTTGGTGAAGTCGAGCACGAGCGGGCGGATGTTGTTCCGCCAGGACCGGCCGGCGAAGATGCCGTAATGGCCGGCTCCGGGCTCGAGGTGCTCCGCCTTCATGTCATCCGGCAGGCCCTTCAGCATCTCCAGCGCGGCGACGCATTGGCCGGGCGCGGAGATGTCGTCGTTCGCGCCTTCCACGGTCATCACGGCGACGTCGTGGATCGCGTCGATGTCGCAATGCTCGCCGTTCACGGTGAAGACGTTCTTCGCGATCTCCCGCTCCTTGAAGACGCGCTCGACGGTGGAGAGGTAGAACTCCGCCGTCATGTCCATCACGGCAAGATACTCGTCGTAGAACTTGTTGTGCCGGTCGTGATCGGACGCGGTGCCGCGGGCGACGTTGACCACCTGGTTGAAGAATGCCTTCGCGTGGGTGTCCGCATTCATCGCGATGAACGAGGTGAGCTGCTGAAGGCCCGGATAGACGAGACGCCCGGCGCCGGCGAACTTGTAGCCCACCCGCTGGATCACGTGTTGCTCGAGCTGGCCCATGGTGACGGAGGCGCCGAAATCGGTCACTTCCGTGGGCGCGGCGCCGGGGTCGATCGGACCGCCGATGAGCGTGAGCGTGGACGGCTGCGCCTCTGGCTCGTGCTTGGCGAGGTAGGCCGTTGCGGCGAGCGCCAGCGGCGCGGGCTGGCATACGGCGACGACATGCGTGTCCGGCCCCATATGCCGGATGAAATCGACGAGGTAGAGGGTGTAGTCCTCCACGTCGAACTTGCCCTTCGAGACGGGAATGTCCCGCGCGTTGTGCCAGTCCGTGACGTAGAGGTCGCAATCGGGCAGCAGCGAGGCCACCGTGGAGCGCAGGAGCGTCGCGTAATGCCCCGACATGGGCGCGACGAGCAGCACCTTGCGCTCGACATCCTCGCGGCCTTGCACGGAGAAGTGCAGAAGATCGCCGAAGGGCGCCGCGATGACCGTTTCCATCTCGACGAGGTGGTCGCGGCCGTCCTCGCCGACGACGGTGTCGATCTGCCAGTCCGGCTTCATCGCCATGCGGGAGAAGCTGCGCTCAGTGACTTCGCCCCAAGCGGCGGTGAGGCGCACCATCGGGTTGAGGCTGAGACCGAATGCGGGGTGCGAGAACATCGCCTTCGCCGTCGATCCGAACCATTCGTTTGTGATGCGGGCGGATTCCATAAGGTCGTAGGTCGCCATGGGCTTCATGGGCGGTCTCCCTCTCTTCGGCGCACGGCCGGGCAAAATCGCCGCTTTGCCTCCCTACGCAGGCGACGTTACGATGAGGTGAAACTAGGGGGGCAAGCAGGGCATGACAACCGACGATGACGGAAGCGGTCCGAACCTGGAGGCCTTGAACGCCAACATAGAGCGCATCGAGGATCTGTCGCAGAGGCTGGTCTCGGCCCTCGCGCAGCGCCGGAAGATATCGCCGTCGCTCCAGGGGCCTGGCGAGGATCTCTACATGAAAGCGGCCTCCGCCTGGATGGCGGAGATGATGTCGAACCCCTCCAAGATGATCGAGCACCAGGTCGGTTACTGGGGCAAGACGCTCAAGCACTACGTCGAGGCACAGCAGTCGCTGACCTCCGGCAAGTTCGCCGCGCCCGAGGATCCGGGGCCGAACGACCGGCGCTTCGCCGGGGATCTGTGGCAGACGCATCCCTACTACAACTGGCTCAAGCAGCAGTACCTTCTGTCCTCCGAGGCGATCACCGGGGCGGTGGAGAAGCTCGATCACCTGGAGCCGCGCGACCGCAAGCGGCTCGAGTACTTCTCCCGCCAGATCGTGGACATGGCCTCGCCCGCGAATTTCCTCGGCACCAATCCGGATGCGCTGGCCCGGGCGGTCGAGACGGACGGGCAGAGCCTCGTGGACGGGCTCGAGAACCTCGTGCGCGATCTGGAAGCGAACCGGGGGGACCTGCTTGTCACCCTTGCCGATCCCGACGCGTTCAAGGTGGGGGAGAACATCGGCTGCACCGAAGGCTCGGTGGTCTTCCGCAACCGGCTGATGGAACTGATCCAGTACGCGCCCCGCACCGAGACGGTGCATCGCACGCCGCTGGTAATCTTCCCGCCCTGGATCAACAAGTTCTACATCCTCGATCTCAACGCCGAGAAGAGCTTCATCCGCTGGGCGGTGGAGCAGGGGCATACCGTCTTCGTCGTCTCCTGGGCGAACCCGGATGCCAGCTATGCCGATGTCGGCATGAACGATTACGTCGAGGAGGGCTTTCTGACCGCCATCGAGGAGGTGAAAGGCATCTGCGGCGAGGAGAAGGTCAACGCGATCGGCTACTGCATCGCCGGCACGACCCTCTCCGCGACGCTCGCGCTGATGAAGAAGCGGGGCGATGCCTCCGTCCGGTCCGCAACCTTCTTCACCACGCTGACCGACTTCTCGGACCAGGGCGAGGTCGGCGTCTTTCTCGATGACGATTTCGTGGACGGGATCGAGGAGGAGGTGACGCGCAGCGGCGTGCTCGACAGTTTCTACATGTCCCGAACGTTCTCCTTCCTGCGCGCGAACGACCTCGTCTATCGCCCCGCGATCAAGAGCTACATGATGGGCGAACGGCCGCCCGCCTTCGATCTGCTGTTCTGGAACGGGGACGGGACGAACCTGCCCGCGCGCATGGCGGTGGAGTACCTGAGGGGGCTCTGCCAGGAGGACAGGTTGGCAGAGGGCACGTTCCGGCTCTGCGGCGAGACGGTGGCGCTGTCCGATGTGTCGGTGCCGCTCTGCGCCGTCGCCTGCGAGACGGATCACATCGCCGCCTGGCGCTCGTCCTACCGCGGAATTCGCCAGATGGGCAGCCGCAGCAAGACGTTCATCCTGGCCGAGAGCGGACATATCGCGGGCATCGTGAATCCGCCCGCGAAGAACAAGTACGGCTTCTTTCTCAACGAGGACATGCCGGAGCTGCCCGAGGACTGGAAGGAGGGGGCGGCGCGTCAGAGCGGCTCCTGGTGGCCGAGCTGGGCGTCCTGGATCAAGTCCCGCGCAGGCGCGCAGGTGCCGGCCCGCACGCCGGGGACGACCGCCCGTCCCGCGCTGGCAGCGGCTCCCGGCACGTATGTCCTCCCCGGCGAGGCGGCCTGAACTCGTCGCCTCGGCGCGCTCGCCTCGCCACGGTCCGGCCTCGGCACGGGGGCAGGGCGGATCCCCACTTCGTCCTGACGCCGAGGCCGGGTGACCTAGGGGGAACTTTTTTTGCTGCAGTGCAGAATATCCCCTTGTCATGCTGCAGTGCGGCATCTATTTACATTGGGCAAGGGCGCGGGACGGCCACAGGGGCCGCACACCCGGCGCATTGATGCTAAGGAGTGATATCGTGACCAAGGCCGACGACATGAACAAGATGATGCAAGAAATGATGGCGGCGTTCCCCTATGACGCCTCTTCCCTGCAGGACGCGTTCAAGACGTCCGCCGCGCTCGGCGAGAAGATGTCCCGGGTCGCCATCGAGGCTGCCGAGAAATCCACCGAGATTTCCGCGCGCTGGACCAAGGACAGCCTGACCAAGGTGTCCGAGATGACCAAGGTGAAGGACGATCCGCAGGACTACACGAAGGCGATGACCGATTTCGCCTCCGCGCAGGCCGAGATGTCCGCCGAGACCATGGCGGCCTTCGCCGAAGTCGCGAAGAAGGTCCAGATGGAGACGGTCGAGCTGATGCTTGCCGCCGGCAAGGACTTCTCCGAGGACGCGACCGCCGCCGTGAAAAAGGCGACGACCGACGCCACCGCGGCCACCAAGAAAGCGACGTCCGCGGCCGCCTGATCAGGCGCCGGACGACCAAAAGAACGCGGACCCGTGCAGGCGCCTCCCTCCTGCACGGATTCGGGGGAAGGGCGGGGCGCCATGCAGGCGCACCCGCCCTTTTCGTGCGACGCGGCTTTCCTTTCCCAAATCGCTGCCCTACCTTTCCCCGACTGCCGAGGGGAGGACGTGAAGTGTCCGACGAGACGTCTGTGCTTTTGATCAAGCGCTATGCGAGCCGGCGGCTCTACAATACCGAGACGAGCGACTACGTGACGCTCGAGGATATCGCGTCCTTCATCCGCGCCGGGCGCGAGGTGAAGATCGTCGATCTTAAATCGGGCGACGACCTGACCCGCCAGTACCTTCTCCAGATCATCGCCGAGAACGAGAGCAAGGGCGAAAGCGTCCTTCCGCTCGACGTGCTCACCGATCTCGTCCGCTCCTACCAGGGCAAGGCGGGGTCCGTGGTGCCGCAGTTCCTTGCCATGTCCTTCGACATGCTCCGTGAAGGGCCGTCCAAGGCGGTCGAGAACATGACGCGCATGAACCCGATGGCGACGATGCCGGGCTTCGATCAGATGGTGAAGCAGCAGGAAGCGTTCATGAAGGCGATGACCGGCGGGATGCCCTCCGGATGGTCCGGGCCGAGCCCCGAGGCGGCGCAAGAGACGCCCGCGGCCGCCTCCGCCGGCGGGGACGATCTCGAGGAGATTCGCCGCCAGGTCGCTGAACTCAAGGAAGAATTGCGCGCCGCGAAGGGTAAGTAAGAGGGCCGCTTTCCCTGGCTTCGGCCCTCCGTCACGCCCTCTGCCGATTGGGCATTGCTCTTGAGCGCGAGAAACCGCTACTGTCGTGCGAAGGGCCTGCGCGGCCGAGCCGTGCGTTTCCTTACGAAAATTTCACTGATCTGGAAGATGGTGAGCCCGCGATAGTCGGTCCTCCCCCGCCCGGTCAGCGTCACCCGGCCGCACCCTCGTGCGGCCACGCCCGGTCCCGCGTTCCGCGGAAATGGGTTCACCGAACTGGATGCGTCACGGCTGATGGCCGGATCGCATCGGAGATCAAACGCGATGCAAGGCGCGGTCGGACATGAGCAGGCAGGCAGGGTGCTTCACAGCGCCGCGGCCGCCGCGTTCCATGAGCGTGCCATCGCCCCAACACAAAACCCCCGACAATTCCGCACGGCCAAGTCGCCGCCCGGTTCGCGGGGGGTCTTGAGAGACTCATGGCAAAAAAGATGCTTATCGATGCCACCCACGCGGAAGAAACCCGCGTCGTGGTGGTGGACGGAAACAAGGTCGAGGAGTTCGACTTCGAAACCGTCAATCGCCGGCAGCTCGCCGGTAATATCTACCTCGCGAAGGTCACACGGGTAGAGCCGTCCCTTCAGGCCGCCTTCGTCGATTACGGCGGCAACCGGCACGGCTTCCTCGCCTTCTCCGAAGTCCACCCCGACTATTACCAGATCCCCAAGGCGGACCGCGATGCGCTCCTCGCCGAGGAAATGGCGCTGGCCGAGGCCGAACAGGATGAGAGCGGCGACGAGGACGGCAAGTCCGGTGGACGCTCGTCCGGCGGTCGCAGCCGCTCGCGCAGCCGGTCCCGCTCCCAGAAGGCGAGCACGGACGGCGATGCCGTCGCCACGCAGGAGACGTCCGCCGAGGGCGGCCCCTCGGGCATGGACGTCGTCGATCTCGGCGATGAGGAGGACGGCGATGCCCCGGCGCAGGTGCCAGACGCACCCGAGCCGCCCGTCGCCGCCGACACCGACGGGGACGAGGGCGCGTCCCGCGATACCCGCGGGGACGATATCGAATCCGTCGCCGACGAGGATGTCAGCGAAGAGATCCGCGCGCCGAAGCCGCGGGCCCGTCGCTACAAGATCCAGGAAGTCATAAAGGTTCGCCAGATCCTCCTCGTGCAGGTCGTGAAGGAAGAGCGTGGCAACAAGGGCGCCGCGCTGACCACGTACCTGTCGCTCGCGGGCCGTTACTGCGTGCTGATGCCGAATACCGCCCGCGGCGGCGGCATCTCCCGCAAGATCACCAACGCGACCGACCGCAAGAAGCTCAAGGAAATTGCCTCGGGCATCGAGGTGCCGAAAGGCGCCGGTCTCATCATCCGCACCGCCGGCGCGCAGCGCACCAAGGCCGAGATCAAGCGGGACTACGAGTACCTTCTGCGCCTCTGGGAACAGATCAGGGAGCTCACGCTGAAAAGCATCGCGCCCGCGCCGATCTACGAGGAAGGCAACCTGATCAAGCGCTCGATCCGCGACCTCTACAATCGTGAGATCGACGAGGTCTGGGTCGAAGGCGAAACCGGCTATCGCGTGGCCAAGGACTTCATGAAGATGATCATGCCGTCCCACGCCAAGAACGTGAAACAGTACACCGATCCCATGCCGCTCTTCGCGCGGCACCAGGTCGAGAGCTACCTGTCGGGCATGTTCAACCCGACGGTGCAGCTCAAATCCGGCGGCTACATCGTCATCGGCATCACCGAGGCGCTCGTTGCGATCGACGTCAACTCCGGCCGGGCCACCAAGGAAGGCTCGATCGAGGAGACGGCGACCAAGACCAACCTCGAAGCGGCCGAGGAGGTGGCGCGCCAGCTCCGTCTGCGCGACCTCGCGGGTCTCATCGTGATCGACTTCATCGACATGGAAGAGCGCAAGAACAACGCCGCCGTCGAGAAGCGCTTCAAGGACAAGCTGAAGACCGACCGCGCCCGCATCCAGGTCGGCCGCATCTCCGGCTTCGGCCTGATGGAGATGAGCCGTCAGCGCCTGAGGCCCGGCATGCTCGAGGCGACGACGCAGCCCTGTCCCCACTGCCACGGCACGGGACTGCTGCGCTCCGACGACTCGCTCGGCCTGATCATCCTGCGACAGATCGAGGAGGAGGGGACTCGCGACCGCACCCGCGAAGTGCTGATCAAGGCGCCCACCGGCATCGTCAACTTCCTGATGAACGACAAGCGCGAGCACATCGCCGGGATCGAGGCGCGCTATGGCTTGGCCGTCAGGATCGAGAGCGACCCGATGCTGATCTCGCCCGACTACACGATCGAGAAGTTCAAGACGGCGACGCGCAACGTGGCAGAGGTCACGGCGCCCGTCATTTCCGTGGACACGTCTGACATGCCGGAGCTCCTTCCCGAAGAGGAGGAGCTGGAGGACGCGACGGACAACCTCCCCGGCGCCGAGGCTCCGGCCGAGGTCGAGGTGCAGGGCGGATCTGATGCGGAGACGCCCTCGTCCGAGGAAGACAAGCCGAAGAAGAAGCGCCGTCGTCGGCGTCGGCGCGGCAAGGGTGGCGGCAACGGCGATCAGCAGGGCGGCGATCAGCAGGGCGATACGTCCGAGACTGGCGCGCAAGGCGAGAGCTCCGATGCTGAAACGGCCTCTGAGGAGCAGGACGGATCCGATGCCGGCTCCGGGGAAGAGCCGCAGGAGGAGCAGCCGAAGAAGAGCCGGTCCCGCACGCGCAGTCGCTCCCGCAGCCGCAAGCCGGCCGTGACGGACGCCGAGCAACCGGCGGAACCGCACCAGGCACCGGACGAGACCCCCGCGCCCGCCGCGGTCGTCGAAGCGGAGGCGATCGCGCCCGAAGGCGCCCCGCAGATCGCCGATGCGGCATCCGGGGCCGGGGCGCTCTCCCCGCGCATGCCCGAGGAGGCAAGCGCGCCCCAGCCGGAGCGGGATGAGGCGCCGGCCCCGACGACACCGGCGCCCGTGGAGCACCCTGTGCCCGCCGAGGAGCCGGCCCCCGTTGCCAGCGCGCCCGAGCCGGAGCCCCAGCCCGAACCGGCCGCCGAGGACGAGAGCGAGACGAAGGACAGCAAGCCCAAGCGTCGCGGGTGGTGGTCCCTCGCACGCTGAAGCTTGAAGCCGAAAACGCTCAGCCGCCCGTCAGGTTCTCCTGGCGGGCGGTTTGCCGTTTGGAGGGTCCGGGGGAGAGAGCAGGGGACCGGACGCGCGAAACCGCCGCTGCCATATAAGACGCGGTGCCGGTAGAGCATGAAAAAGGGGGAGGTAAATGCAGGCTTCTGTTGCCAGGTGCCTGCGAACCCCGCCTGCCCTTGCTAGAGGACAGGGCTTAAGTTTCGGTCTTGTTACTGCTTACGCAGCAACGGCGACCGGAGCACGGTTGTCATTGGCAACTATCATGCTTGGACCGATAACGGTGGTACCTCACCGAGCAAAAGCTGACCTCTTTAGACGTCCGTCGATCCTAATTTCGGCCCCATGATCCCGCCAATGTGGGATATTTGGTGGAGCCGCCGGGTACCGCCCCCGGGTCCGAACCGCTTATTACAGGCGCGTTTATTGCCATAGTCCCCGAAGGGACGAAACAGAAATAGTCGCTCGTTCCGCATCCTTCAAGCCGGGAAACGGTCTGCATCTGCCTGATTTTTGGGGAAAGCGCTTCTACCAGCGCAGGACGACGGAGCCCCAAGCAAGTCCGCCGCCGATCGCTTCCATCACCACGAGGTCACCGGACTTGAACCGGCCCTGCGACGCGCCCACCGAGAGCGCGAGCGGGATGGATGCGGCGGACGTGTTGCCGTGGTCCTGAACGGTGAGGATCACCCGGTCCATGCCGAGGCCCATCTTCTTCGCCGTTGCCTCGATGATGCGCGAATTCGCCTGGTGGGGCACGATCCAGGCCACGTCCGCGCTTGTCAGCCCGACCTTGCCCAGAGCCGAATGGGCCGTGGCCGCCAGTTTCTCCACAGCATGCCGGAAGACCTCGCGTCCCTGCATCTTCAGAACGCCGCTGGTGCCGGTGGAGGTGCCGCCATTGACGTAGAGGATGTCCCTGTGGCGGCCGTCCGAGTGCAGATCGGTGGCGAGGATGCCGCGATCGGCGGATGTTCCCTCGCCCTCCTCGGCCTCGAGCACGACCGCGCCCGCACCGTCGCCGAAAAGGACGCAGGTCGCGCGATCTTCGAAGTCCAGGATCCGGGAGAAGGTCTCGGCGCCGATCACGAGGATGCGGCGGGCAGTGCCGGCCCTGATCAGGGCATCCGCATTGGCCATCGCGAAGACGAATCCGGCGCAGACCGCCTGGATGTCGAACGCGAACCCCGTCGTCAGACCGAGCTCCGCCTGCACCATGGTGGCGACGGAGGGAAAGGTGAGGTCCGGCGTGGAGGTGGCGACGATCAGCGCGTCGATCTCGGCCGCCTCGAGCCCTGCATCCGCCAGGGCCGCGCGCGCGGCGCGGGAGGCGAGGTCCGCAGTCGTCTGGCCTTCGGCGGCGAAGTGGCGCCGCTCGATGCCGGAGCGGGACCGGATCCATTCATCGGACGTCTCGAGGCTGGCCTCGAACTCGGAGTTGGGAACCACGCGGTTCGGCAGGTAATGGCCCACGCCCTTGAGGACGGCGCGGATCTGCCGCGCCTCGCTCGTGGTCTGTCGGCCTATGGCCGCCCCGGCGTCAGGCATCTGTCGCGCTCCGGTCCTGTGTGTCCGTATCGGCCTCGCCCAGCTCGGACAGCCGGGCGGCGAGGCGGTCGTTGAACCGGCTTTCCGACAGCTTGAACGCCAGCTTGATGGCGGATGACACGCCGGTCGCATCTGACGAGCCGTGGCTCTTCACCACCGTTCCGTTCAGCCCCAGGAACACCCCGCCGTTGTTCCGCCGCGGATCGATCCGTTTGGACAGGCGCCGAAGCGAGGTCATCGCGAGAAGCGCGGCGACACGGGAGAGGGGGGTGTGCTTGAAGGCTTCGCTCAGGAACGTCCGGATCAGGCTCGCGGTGCCCTCGGCCGTCTTGAGCGCGACATTGCCGGTGAAGCCGTCGGTGACGATCACGTCGACCTCGCCGCCAGGGATATCGCCGCCCTCGACGAAGCCGTGAAAGTCAAAATCGGCCCGCCTGGAGGCGGTCTCGATCAGGTCGTAGGCGATCTTCAGCTCCGCCCGACCCTTGTGCTCCTCGGTGCCGACATTGAGAAGGCCGAGGCGCGGGCGCTCGATCCCGAGCCCGTCCCGGGCATAGGCGGAGCCCATCAGGGCGTATTGCATCAGATCACGCTGATCGGCCCGGATATCCGCGCCGACGTCGAGCATGACGCTGAATCCGTTCGCGTTCAGGGAGGGCCAGAGGCAGGCGATGGCGGGGCGGTCGACGCCCGGCAGCTTGCGCAGGCGCACCATGGAGATCGCCATGAGCGCGCCGGTATTGCCGCAGCTTACCGCGACCGCGGCCTCGCCGTTGCGGACGCTCTCGATGGTCGACCACATGGACGTGCCCTTGCCGCGCCGCATGACGTGGCTGGGCTTCTCGTCCATGGTGACGACGTCGCCGGCATCGCGGATCACGCAGCGCTCGGTGAGCTTGCGCTTCGCCACGAGCGGCTCCAGATCGGCCTTAGGGCCGTGCAGGATGAACCCGATATCCGGGTTCTTCGCCGCCGATTCAGCCATGCCTGCGACGACGGCGTCCGCTCCGCGGTCGCCGCCCATCGCATCGACTGAAATGACGATTCGGCCGGACAGGGCCGCCGGAACGCCGGAGCTGTCCTGCACCTCGAGGTCGGAGGTCATGTCCGCTCCCGGAATGGCCGGGATCAGGCCGCGTCTTCGTCGATATCGACTTCGTCCGCGGCGGCAACGATTTCACGGTCGTTGTAGTGCCCGCAGGCGCCACAGACGTGATGCGGGCGCTTCAGCTCACCGCAGTTCGGGCACTCCGCCGGGTTCCCCGGAACCAGAGAATCGTGGGCGCGACGCATGTTGCGGCGCGATTTCGTAACTTTGTTCTGAGGGACGGCCATGTCTCAACCCCGAATAATTCGGCCGAAGCGGGCCCGGTGCGCACCTTGCGTCACCGCCGTCCAACGGCTCATCGCGTTTCTCGTATCGGCGCCTCATACGCCCGGTCTCCCCGGCAATCAAGCGGGGAGCCGTCTCAAAAGAGGCCGCACCATAACGTTTTTACGCTGCGGCGCAAGACAGGACCCGGACCGGGGCTCAATGCGGCCCTCCGCTTCCCGATTCTCCGCCCCCCTCCCGCAGCGCCTTGAGGGCCGCGAACGGACGCGCATCCTCATCGCGCATCGGCTCCACGCCCGGCGCGGCGAACACGGCCTCTCCGAGTTCGGCCCCTTCGGCGCGGGGGAATTCGGGAAGCGCAAGATCGAGCGCCTCACCGAGCACATCGGACAGGTCGAGCATGGCGGGCAGGGGCTCCGCCGTATCGTCCTGCGGCATCTCGACCTCGGTTTCCTCCGGCTCGGACCAGTCCTCGACATAGCGGCGCACCACATTCTCCGAGACCACGGTCTCGACCGGTGCCCCCGTCACCACGCATGCCTGCGTGGCGCGCGCCGTAATAGTCGCCTCCAGGCGCCAGTCGCGCCTCGCCGCCGGGATCAGCTGTCCCTCGAGCCGCGCCGAGCTCACGGCCTCGATCTTCAGGCGCTCCCGGATCGCCTCGAGGCCGGCCTCGTCCGGGGCGTAGTTCACCTTGTGCGCGTCCCGCCGCGGCAGGGATGACAGGCGCATAACCGCATCGTTGGCTCTATCCTCGCTCATGCCGGACCTTCCTTTCTTGATCCCGAAACTTGCCCTGATATAAGCCCTCCATAGCCGCGGCCCGCAAGGAGCCGGGGAATAATGTGGTCATCGGCTCCGGACAGGGGCCGGGCCACGCGGGGGCGTGAGGGCGTGGATGGGCCGAGTGAGCAAGCTGGTACGCGGTATTCGGACAGTCGCCCTGGCCGGCGCTCTTGGCGCGATGGCGGCCTGTCAGCCGATTTACAACAATCATGGCTACACGCCGTCTGATGCGGATCTTGCACAGATCGAGGTCGGCCGGGACACCCGCGAGACGGTCGCCGCCCAGATCGGCAGCCCCTCCGCCACCGGCGCGATCGGCGAACAGGGTTACTACTACGTCTCGAAGCGCGTCCGGTCCTACGGCTACCGCGCCCCCGAGGTGATCCAGCGCGAGGTCGTGGCGATCTCCTTCAGCGAGGCCGGCACCGTCTCCAATGTCGAGCGCTTCGGCCTCGAGGACGGCAACATGGTCGCGCTCTCCCGCCGCGTCACGGACAGCAATATCGAGAATGTCGGCTTCCTGCGTCAGCTCGTGGGCTCCATCGGCAACTTCACTGCCGACAATCTTCTCGGCAATTGAGGGCAGGGGGCGCGTTGGCCGGCGCCCCCCTTCATCTTTCCAGACCATACCCCCGCCGGGGCCATGTCCGCGGTCTCAGCCGGTCTCCGGCTTGAACTCGAGCGCGACGCCGTTGATGCAGTAACGCAGGCCCGTGGGCCGCGGCCCGTCGGGAAAAACATGGCCGAGATGCCCTTCGCAGCGATTGCAGTGCACCTCGGTGCGCTTCATGAAGAGGCTGCGATCGACGCGCTCGCCGACGAGATCCCCATCCTTCGGGGCATAGAAGCTGGGCCAGCCGGTGCCGCTGTCGAACTTGGTCTCCGAATCGAAGAGCGGCGCAGCGCATCCGGCGCAGACGAAGACGCCCGGTTCTTTAGGGAAATCGTCATGGGTGAAGGCACGCTCGGTGCCGTGCTTGCGCATCACCTTGTACCCCATGTCCCCGAGTTGGGCGCGCCATTCCTCGTCCGACTTCTCGACCTTCTCGATTTCCGTGCTCTCCGCCATCGTCTCCCGCTTTCCCGCGTCTCCGGGGGCCGGCCCCGGCGCGAACTGTCTTGTTGATGCGTTGTCTCTTGCCCATAGGTAGGAAATCCTGCGGAGCTTCCAAGCGGAGGAGGAGCCGTAATGCTCGATCTAAGGGGAGGGCGCTACGTCGCCCGCCCGGCCACGACCTCCTCGGATATCTCCGCCTGCCTTGCGCTGCGAGCCGCGGCGTTCCGGGGTGGCGCGCCGGATGAGGATGCCTTCGACGGTGCGTCTCGCCACGTCATGGTCGAGGACCGCCGGACCGGAGAGGCCGCCTGCACCTTCCGTCTCGCGTTTTATCGCGGGGATGAGATCGCGCGGAGCTATTCCGGCCTACGCTACGACTTGTCCCGTCTTGCGGGGTTTCCCGGCGTCCTTCTCGAACTCGGCCGGTTCTGCATCCGCAGCGGCGCGCCGGATGCGGACATCCTGCGCCTGGCCTTGGCTGCGCTGACGCGGGAAGTCGATGCCGCCGGCGTCACGCTCCTGTTCGGATGCAGCTCCTTTCCGGGGACCGACCCGGCCGAGCACGCCACGGCCCTCGGGTACCTTGCGGGGCGGGCTCCCGCGCCGGCGGACTGGGCGCCCGGCATCGGAACGCCAAGCACGGTCCCGCTCGCCCGCTTCGCCCAGGCCGCGCCGCCGCGCCGCGGGCTTCTTGCCCTGCCGCCGCTTCTGCGCAGCTATCTGGGCCTCGGCGGCTGGACCTCCGATCACGCCGTGATCGACAGGGATCTCGGCACCACGCATATCTTCACCGGTGTGGAGATCGCCCGTATTCCGCCGGCCCGCGCCCGCGCGCTCCGTCTCGTGGCTGACGTATCCCAAGGCGCCTGACGCGCTGCCACGGGCGCAGATCCATGGCCCGGGCGGAGGAAGACGCCGGCAGCGGAGCGGTCCCCGGCAAGGAGGCGGATCGCCCGTGCGGTGACGGGGAGGGCCTCGCCGCCGTGCCCATCGCGCCACATTTTCGTCCGGAACGCATGGTGAAACCCCGGCGGTATCAATGAATTCGCCGGGACGTTCCATGCCCACCGCCGCCAAGCTCGTTGCCGCAATAGGCTTTGCCCTGATGGCCTACATCGCCTCGGAGGCCTTCAAGCCCCTGCTGCCGGAGGGGACGAGAGTGCATCTTCTGTCACCCGTCAACGCCGGCATCGGGGCGCTCTCGGGGTGGCTCGTCATGGGCCGTCTTGCGGGGCGTGGCTACCGCGAGGCGGTGTCCTCGGGACTGAGAACGGCGGCTGTCGCGGCGTTCTACATCCTGACCGGGTGGGCCGCCTGCGAGATGATCCGCAAATCCATGCGGCTGCTTTACGACGGGCCGATGGAGGCGCTTGTTGCGATGATGGGCATGATCGGCGAATACGCCATCATGGCGGCGACGGATCCCTGGACGGCGCTGATCATCGTCGGCGGCGGCGTTGTTGCCGCTTGTCTTTCGGAATGGGCTGCACGCAATCTTGGCTGATCGAACGATATGCTTCCTCGCCGGACCGCTCTCGGATCCGGGCCTCCTGCGCTCCGTGACCGGGGAGCGGCTCCGCCTGGAGCCTGCGCGCCTCGACGGGTTCGGCACCGCGGGTCCGGACGAGGAGAGCGGCGGTCCCGTCTGCCTGCGACGCGCGGATGGCAGCGTGGGGGGCGTTCTGGCGGAGCTCACGGGCGATGCCGCGCAGCGTCTCGCCACGTATGTCGCACTCTTCGGGGCGGAGCTTCGCAAGGTGCGCGTTGGCGAGGAGGCCGCGCTAGCTCCCCTGAACGAGGAGGCGCCCTTGCGGTCGCATGACGCCGCGGCCTGGGCGCAGAGGCTCGGCCCCAGTGCTCCCCTTGCCGCCGAGGAGGCGCTGGCGGCCCTCGCCGCCGGCGTGCCCGCGGACGTCGTCAAGGGACGCTACGCCAAGCTGATGGTCCGCGCGCAGGCCCGCGCCAATGCCCGCAATGACACGCCGCCAGCGACCACGCGCCGCGCGCGGGAGGAGGGCGACCTCGTGATCGAAGGCTGGCGGCAGCCCTACGCGAACTTCTTCGCCGTCGAGGAATACGACATCGACCACATCCGCTTCGACGGGACCCGCAGCGGGCGTCTCGAACGGGCGGTCTTCGTGTCGGGGGACGCCGTCACCGTCCTGCCCTACGATCCCGTCCGCGACCGGGTCCTCCTCGTGGAACAGATCCGCCTGGGCCCCCTCGGGCGCGGCGATCCCAACCCGTGGACGCTGGAGCCCATCGCCGGGCGGCTCGACGGCGGCGAGACCCCCGAGACGACGGCCCGCCGGGAAGCCGAAGAAGAGGCGGGCCTTGCGCTCACCGAACTCATCCCGTGCGGGCGCTACTATCCATCGCCGGGGGCGAAATCCGAATTCGTCTATTCGTACATCGGTCTTGCAGACCTGCCGGATGGCGCCGGGGGTCTCGGCGGCGCGGCCGAGGAAGCGGAAGACATCCGCGCTCACGTTCTGTCCTTCGACAGCCTGATGTCCCTCATCGCGAGCGGGGAGGCCCAGACCGGGCCCTTGATCATTTCCGCGCTCCGACTCGCGGCGCTCCGGCCATCGCTGCGGAGTTGACTCCCGTCCGCCCGATTGTAGCTGTGAGGGGCGACAGAGGAGCCACGCCCATGCAGATCAGACAGAACCTTGCCGATGCGGTGGGAAACACCCCTCTCATCCGGCTGAACGGCCCCAGCGAGGCCACGGGCTGCGAAATTTACGGCAAGGCGGAGTTCCTCAATCCCGGACAATCCGTGAAGGATCGCGCCGCCCTCTGGATCATCCGGGACGCCATGGCCAGGGGCCAGCTGAAGCCCGGCGGCACCATCGTCGAGGGGACGGCGGGGAATACCGGCATCGGCCTCGCCCTCGTCGGCGCGTCCATGGGGTTCCGCACCGTGATCGTGATCCCCGAGACGCAGAGCCAGGAAAAGAAGGACATGATCCGCCTGGCCGGCGCTGAGCTCGTGGAAGTCCCGGCGGTGCCCTACAAGAACCCGGACAATTACGTGAAGTATTCGGGCCGCCTCGCCGAGGAACTGGCGAACACGCTTCCCGAGGGCGCGATCTGGGCCAACCAGTTCGACAATACCGCCAACCGCGAGGCCCATATCGAGGGGACCGGCCCCGAGATCTGGGCGCAGACCGACGGCAAGGTGAACGGCTTCATCTGCGCCATCGGCACGGGCGGCACGCTTGCGGGCGTCGGCATGGCGCTGCAGCCCAGGGGCGTGAAGATCGGCCTCGCGGATCCGGGCGGCTCCGCGATGTACTCGATCTACCGCACCGGTGAGGCGGACGCCTCCGGCAGTTCGATCACCGAAGGGATCGGGCAGGGCAGGGTGACCGCCAATCTCGAAGGCTTCACGCCCGACTTTCTCGCCAAGATCGAGGATGACGAGGCCCTGCGCGTCACCTTCGACCTTCTCAAGCACGAAGGTCTCTGCCTCGGTGGCTCGTCCGGGATCAACGTCGCGGGGGCGATGGCGATGGCGCGGGACATGGGACCGGGTCACACCATCGTCACGGTCCTCTGCGACTACGGGACCCGCTACCAGTCGAAGGTCTGGAACCCCGAATTCCTGCGCGAAAAGGGCCTCCCGGTCCCCGATTGGCTGGAGAAGGACGCCTCCGATCTGCCGCGCGTCTTTGCCGGCTGAATCGGGTTGCGCCCGCCCCGTGCCTCACGCTAAACCCCCGTCCAACGGAGAGGTGGCCGAGTGGTCGAAGGCGCACGCCTGGAAAGTGTGTAGGCGGGAAACCGTCTCCAGGGTTCGAATCCCTGTCTCTCCGCCACATTGCATATATTGTGGTTTTGAATGGGTCGCCTCTGGCGGCCTTTTTCTTTTGTTGCCAGGGCGCCCGGCGCTGGATCGCGCGCGTCACGGTGACGGGGCAGCAAAACCGCAAGGGCGCGCCGCTTCGAGCTGAGCTTGGGGGCGAGACCAAGCCTCCCCGGTGACAGGCAGAAGGCCGGTCGACAGTGTCGGGCGGTCTGAAATCCTGATGTGCCTCTCTCCGATCAGGATCGGGACGCACGAGACGGCGCGTCGCCTGGCTCGGAGGTTGCGCGCCGTTCGGGACGTGGCGAAGTCCCGGGGGCGTTCGGTCCGGCGAGCCGCCGCCTGCCACCGGGAAACCTCATGCTGCCATCACGCGCGATCCATCACGCGGACCAGGGCCGGGAAGTAGGCATCGCCCAGCCCGGCGTCGCGGGCCTTCTCCATCCGCGTCTTTGCCAGTTCGGCACCATGGGCCTGGAACCCGGTCAGGTTGGCCAGCTCGAGGGCGTACTTGACGTCCTTCAGGGCATAGTCGGTCGGGAAGGCGCCGGACGGGAAGACGTCTGGCAGCATGGCCTTCATGCCATGGTTGCGCAGGGCGAAACTGTCGGCCGAGCCCTTGGCCAGCGTGTCGAACAACAGCGCGTCATCGACCCCCGCGGCGCGCCCGAGGGAGAGCGCTTCGGACAGGGCCACCACGGTCTCGAAAAGCACCATGTTGTTGAGGATCTTCACCACCTGTCCGCATCCGACAGGCCCGCAATGGGTGATGTCGGTCGCCGCATGGGCCAGGAGGGGGTGGATGACCGCGACGTCCTCGTCGGAGCCGCCGACCATGATCGACAACGTGCCCTCTTCGGCGGCCTGCCGCGTGCGGGCAACAGGGGCATCGACAAGACGCATTCCCTTTTCCTGCAAAGCCTCGGAGAGGTCCCGCGACAGGCCGACCGGGGAGGTGGACATGTCCACGACCAGAAGCCCGGCCTTGCCCGAGGGCAGGATTTCGTCGCGAATGACTGTCTCGACCTGTGCGCCGCCGGGCAGCGACAGGAAGAGGATGTCCACCTCCGCCGCCATCGCAGCCAGACTCTGCGCAGCGACGGCCCCATGCTCGACGAGGCGGGCGACAGGGGCAGGGGAGAGATCGAAGACCTGCATCTGCGCGCCAGACCCTCGCGTTATGTTGCGACAGATCGGCTCGCCCATCACGCCGAGACCGGCAAAACCGAGGGTCGCGGCTTCGGCGGAGGTGGTGGTCCTGGGGGTCATTGTTGCTCTCCTTGGGGGACGGGAATGGACAGGATCGAGGTGCCGCAGAGCGATCCGAGGAAGGCGCGCGTCTCGTCCCGGGAAAAGGCGATGGAGGCGATGTTGCCGAGGCGGCTCCGGCCGGTGTCATAGAAGTGCTCCCTTCCCATGCGGCCCTCGGCCAGGGCGCTCTCGACGCGGGTCACGAGGTCCGGGTCGTGGTCTTCCAGAACCAGCTCGGCCCGACCGTCCGGCGCAACGCGCCACAGCCGGTTCGAGACGATGCAGGTGACCCAGAGATGCCCGGCGCTGTCGAAGCGGATCCCGTCGGGGAAGTCTCCCCGTCCGAATTGCACCATGGTGCGGCGATTGCTCAGCCCGTCCGGCCCCAGGTCGAAGCGGGTGATACGGCGTGAGAAGGTCTCGGAGATGACAAGGCCGGAGCCATCCGGGGTCAGCCGGCATTCGTTGGCGAAGCAGATGTCATCCGCCAGGATTCGCGCCGTGCCATTCTCAACCATCACGATCAGACCGTCGGCGATCTTGTCCGAATAGGCCTTGAAGCGCGGTTGCTGGATGGTGCTGACGGTGATCCACATCCGGCCGGTGTCGTCGGTCATGACGAAGTTCGCCGCTGCGAGGGGGACGCCCTCGGCCTCCATGACTTCGCAGGTCAGGCTCCGGTCCGCTCCGAGGCGCCAGATCCCGCCGCCCTCTCCGATATTGGCGATCAGAACGCTGCCGTCAGGCTGCGGCGCGATGCCGTTGGGCACCAGTTCGGCGCCGCCTGCCACCGCAGGCGCGGGCCCCTCGGTCACGACCTGACCATCGGGAGAGATCCGGCTGATCCCGCGCGCCCGATGCGAGACGATCAGGCCACCGCCCTCTGTGACGTGAACCGATTCCGGGCGATCCAGCCCCTGTCCGATGCGCGTGACGTCATCGACCGAGAGTAGCGGCTTGCCTGCCGTGTCAGTCATGTAGGAGAGCTCCATGAAAATGGCCAATGTGTTCTGTTTTGGACGGGGCCCGCATCGCCTCGGAAAGACGTGTTCGCCGCCGTCATTCGATTTTCCAGAAGATTAAACTTGCAATCTCAATCCGTGACTCTCTACACAATAGAACATGAATTCTGTCAGGTGCAACAGCGGCGTCGACATGACCGACCAGGTAATCGCCACCTTCATGCGTTTTCCCGCGCTCCTCGCCGGGCATCCCGAGATTGCTCGGCGGGCGGATCGCGCCAGTATCGTGCTGCTCCTGGAGGCCGGGTCCCAAGGGGTGCGTCTTCAGCTTGAGAAGGGTCAGGCAGACGTGCTTCCGGCCGAGGGCCCGATGCGGGGCTGGGATATCGCCCTGCGTGCCGCGCCCGAGGCCTGGGCCGATCACTGGCAGGCCGTTCCGGCGCCGGACGCCTTCGACATCCTCGGCATGGTCCGACACGGGCGGATGCGGATCGAGGGCAATTTCGCGCCGCTCATGCGGCACTTGCAGGTGGTGAAGGACATCCTTGCGCTGCCGAGGGCCGCGGCGTGAGCCCGCGTTTCGATCCCGTCACCGGGCGCTACCTGCGCCTCGACATCGGCGGCAGGCCGCATCGTCTCTATGTCGAGGAAGCGGGGCAGGGCATTCCGCTACTATGCCTGCACACGGCCGGGGCCGATGGCCGGCAATATCGGGACCTGCTGCTGGACGAGGCCGTCACGGCGCGCTTTCGGGTGATCGCCTTCGACATGCCATGGCATGGCAAGTCCAGCCCGCCGGAAGGCTGGCAGGACGAGGACTACCGCCTGAGCACCGAGGCCTATGTCGGGATGATCCTCGATGTCTGCGCGGCGCTCGAGCTTGACCGCCCGGTGGTCCTTGGATGTTCGATCGGGGGGCGTATCGTGCTGCAGTTGGCCGCCGGTCATCCCGAGCGGTTCCGGGGGCTGATCGGAGCCCAGGGCGCCGCATGGCAGGATCCCTGGTACGACATCGACTGGCTGCACCGTCCCGATGTCCATGGCGGAGAGATTTGCGCCGCGCTGATTTCCGGCCTGATCGCGCCGGGCGGCCCCTCGGCGGACAGGCACGAGACGCTTTGGCACTACATGCAGGGCGGTCCGGGGGTCTTCAAGGGCGACCTCTGGTTCTACCGCGTCGACGGCGATCTGCGCGAGACCATCGCGCGGATAGACACCGCGCGCTGTCCGCTCTGGCTGATGGCGGGGGAATACGATTTCTCCTGCCGCCCGGAGGACATGATCGCCACCGCGGAGGCCATTCCGGGCTGTCAGGCGGTGAGAATGGAACGGCTGGGCCATTTTCCGATGAGCGAAAACTACGGGCAGTTTGCCCGCAGCCTGACCCCGATCCTCGAGGAGATATCGGGGCCGGTTCCGAGGGCGTAGAGCACCTAGGTGAACCACGAAACGTGAACACAAACGGGAGGAGAACAACCATGAAACGTACCACAATTCTCGCGGCGGCTTCGGCGCTTGCGATGGTCGCGACGGGCGCAGTTGCTCAGGAGACCCTGAAGATCGGGGCGCTCGTCACCATGTCCGGCGCCGGCGCGAGCTGGGGCAACGGCATGAAGCGCGCGGCGGAGCTGGCCGCCGAGGACGTCAACGAGGCCGGCGGCCTCGAGGTCGGTGACACCACGTACCAGGTCGAGATCATCGCCTACGACGACAGCTACAAGGCCAACGAGGCGGTGACCGCTGCCAACCGCCTCGTCTTCGAAGACGAGGTCAAGTACATCATCGGCACCGTCGGCTCGGCGCCGATCCTCGCGATCCAGCCGATCACCGAGGAAAACGGCGTCATCACCATGACGCTGGGCTTCACCGCCCAGGCGCTCGGGGCCGACAAGCAATATACCTTCCGCCCCAATCCGACCACGGCAGAGGTGGCCCAGCCGCAGATCGACTGGATCGTGCGCACTCAAGGCGTGGAGACCGTCGGGGCGCTCTTCCCCAAGGACGAGACCGGCGAGGCCATCGCGGAAGACCTGTCCGGCGCCTACGAGCAGGCCGGCGCGACCCTTGTTGCAACCGAGTTCTTCGAGCGTGACCGTGTCGACTTCATTCCGCTGCTGACCCGCATCATCGCCCAGGGCGTGGATGCGATCGAGCTTGACGGCAACTCACCGGTCACGGCGGGGCAGATCGTGCAGCAGGCGCGGGATCTGGGCTTCGAAGGCGTGATCATCCGCACCGGTGGCCCCGCCACACAGGAGATCGTCAACGTCGCCGGCGAGGCCGCCACGGAAGGGATGTTCGTCCACTCGGCCTTCGACCCCGGCGTGGCCAGCGCAAAGGCCTACGAGGAGCGCTACGTCGAGACCTACGACGAGCCGATGAACGGCTTCTCGCCCTTCTTCTACGACGGCACGAAGATGCTGTTCCAGGCGATGCAGGACGCCGGCACGGTCGAGGATACCGAGGCGGTCGCGACCGCCTACGAGAACATCTCGGACTACGAGGGCATCCTCGGCACGATGAACTGGACCGGGAGCGAGCGCTACGGGATCGCTCACCAGCTCGACAGTCCCTTCTACATCGCCCGGGTGACCGGCGGTGAGGAAGAGATCGTCGCCCGCTGCACCTCTACCGGCTGCGAGTAAGCGCCCTGCTGCCGCGCGCCCGGCAAGGCTCGGCGCGCGGCCCCCTCCATGTATAAGGACCGGCATCCGTGAGCTTCCTCATCGCCCAGTCGCTGATCAACGGCGTGATCCTGGGAACCCTCTACCTTCTGATGGCGATCGGCTTCACGCTGGCCTTCGGCGTCATGCGCATCGTCAACTTCGCGCATGGCGAATTCTACATGATCGGCGCCTTCTGCGCGTTGATCGGCGTGACCTGGCTGGGGCTGCCCTATCCGGTGACCCTGGCCCTGACCATCGTGTTTGCCATCCTCATGGGCGCGGTGGTCGAGCGCCTGGTCTTCCGCCCCTTCCGCAATGACGAGCTGTCAGGGATGATCGCCTCGCTCGGGCTCGCGATGATCCTGCAGCACGGGGCGCTCATTCTCTTCGGGCCCGATCCGCAGGCGTTCCCGGCGATGGCGACCGGTGTGTTCAAGTGGGGCGCGCTGATCGTGCCCAAGTCGCGGGCCCTCGCGCTCGGCATCGGCATCGTGATCCTGCTGATCTTCTACCTCTTCCTGATGCACACCCGGCATGGACGGGCGCTGCGCGCGCTCGTTCAGGATCAGGAGGTCGCCGCAGTCTTCGGGGTGCGGCTGGAGATCATGTATCCGCTCGGCCTCGGCCTCGGCATCGCGCTGGCCGCGGTGGCAGGCGGCCTGATGGCGCCGCTCTTCGGGGTCTCTCCCTTCATCGGTGCGACGCCGCTCCTGAAAGCCTTCATCGTGGTAATCCTCGGGGGTCTGGGATCGATCCCGGGCGCTGCCCTCGCGGCGATCCTGCTGGGGCTGATCGAGAGCTTCACCTCGTCCTTCGTCAGCGCCTCGGCCGCCGATATCGTGACCTTCGCGCTGGTCATCGGCGTGCTCCTGGTGCGGCCCGCGGGTCTTCTGGGGAGGGCGGAGGCATGAGCTCAGCGCTCACCCGCACCACCTCCGGCCCGCGGGCGATGGCGCTGCTCTGGGCCGTGGCCCTGGTGGCGGTCGCACTGATCCCCTGGATCACCGGCAGTACCTTCCACTTCCATATCGCGATCATGGTCTGCATTTCGGCCATGGCGACCGGTGGCCTCGCGGTCACCGCCTGGGTCGGCCAGCTTTCGCTCGCCCATGCGGCCTTCGCCGGAATCGGGGCCTATACCTCGGTCCTGCTCGTCACCCGTCTGGACCTGCCCGTCCTTCTGGGACTGCCGGCCGGCGCGCTGGTCGCGGGGGGCGTGGCCTTCGTGATCGGCGCCCCCTTGCTGCGGCTGCGCGGTGTCTACTTCGTGCTGATCACCTTCGCGCTGAACGAGCTCTTCCGCCTGGTCATGCTGGAAATCCCCGAATACTCGGGCGGATCGAGCGGCATCGCGGGCATTCCCAAGATCTCGCTCTTCGGCGCGACCCTGTCGAGCTACGAGGCCGTCTATCCCTTCGCCCTGGTCTGCCTCGCGCTGGTCATGGGTCTGCTCGTGCTGATCCGCAAAGGCCAGCTCGGCCGACGTTTCGGCGCGGTCGAGGAGAACCTTGCCCTGGCCGAGGCCTCGGGCATCCCGACCGCGCGGACCCAGAACCTCGCCTTCACCATCGGCAGTGCGATCGCCGGATTCGCGGGAGCTTTCCTCGCGCATTACGTTGGCTTCATCTCGCCCGAGACCTTCGGGTTCCAGCTCTCGGTCTCCTACGTGATCATGCTGGTGACGGGCGGACGGCTGGCGCTCTGGGGGCCGCTGGTCGGCGCGCTCTTCCTGACGCCGCTGCCCGAGTTCCTGCGCGGCGCGGTCGAGTACCAGCACATCATCTACGGCGTGATCCTGATCGCGGTGCTGCGGTTCCTGCCGCAGGGCCTGGCGGGACTGCCGGCACAGCTTTCACGCAAGGAAGGCCGGGCATGAGCACGCTTCTGGAAATCGGTGGCCTGACCAAGCGCTTCGGCGGTCTTACCGCGCTGTCGGATGTCAGTTTCTCCGTGGCCGGGGATGCGATCACCGGCCTGATCGGCCCCAATGGCGCCGGCAAGACGACCTGCTTCAACCTGATCACCGGGACCTTCCCGGCGACCTCCGGCACCATCCGGTTCCGGGATCAGGATATCTCGGGGTTGCCGCCGCACCGCATCGTCGAGCACGGGCTGGCGCGGACCTTCCAGGCTGCCACCACCTTCCCGAAAGTCAGCGTGCGCGAGAACATCCTGCGCGGGGCGCTGCTGCGTCATCCGCTCGGGCTGGGGGCGATGCTGTTCGGCGGCGCGGCGGCGAGGCGCGCCGAGCAGGAGGCGCGGGGCAGGGTCGAGCATGTGATGGAGGCGCTGGATCTGACCGACCATGCCGACCGCGCAGCCGGAACGCTGGCCTACGGCCATCAGAAGCGCCTCGGCGTGGCGATCGGCCTGGCCACGCAGCCCGGGCTGCTGCTCCTGGACGAACCGGCCGCGGGGCTCAATCCCGACGAGGTGGACCGCTTCGCCTCCATGCTCAGGGAGATCCGCGCAAGCTTCGGGGTCTCGGTGCTGATCGTCGAACACCATATGCGGCTGATCATGCGGGTCTGCGATCACCTGGTCGTTCTGGATCACGGCGAGAAGATCGCCGAGGGCGCGCCCGCCGAGGTGCGCGACGACCCGAAAGTCATCGAAGCCTACCTGGGGGCCGACCATGCGCAGTGATCTTTCCGTCCGCAACCTGGTGGTGAACTACGGACCCGTCCGGGCCCTGCACGGCGTCAGCTTCGACGTGCCCGCGGGGCAGGTGGCAGCGCTCGTCGGCTCGAACGGGGCAGGCAAGAGCACTGTGCTGAAGTCGATCTGCGGCCTGCTGAAGCCCGTGGAGGGCGAGATCCGCGTCGGCGACGAGGTGCTGCAGCCCCGCCCGGGCGATCCGCTGCGCCACGGCGTTGCGCTCTCGCCCGAGGGACGGCGGCTGTTCGGCCAGCTTTCGGTCGAGGAAAACCTGATCATGGGCTCCTACGCCGTGCGCGACAAGGCGGCGCGCCGCGAGATGATGGACCGGGTCTACGGCTACTTCCCGCGGCTGAAGGAACGGCGGCGGCAGATGGCAGGCTCGCTCTCGGGAGGGGAGCAGCAGATGTGCTCCATCGGCCGCGCCCTGATGGCGCTGCCGCGGGTGCTGCTGCTCGACGAACCCTCGCTGGGGATCGCGCCGATCATCGTCTCCGAGCTTGCCGTCATCATCGAGGAGATCAGCCGCGACATGTCCATGACCGTGCTGCTGGTCGAACAGAACGCGCAGATGGCCCTGTCGATCGCCGCAAGCGGCGTGGTGCTGGAAACCGGCAACGTCGTGCTGACCGGCACGGGGCGTGAACTTCTGGAAAGCCCGGAGGTCCGGGCCGCCTATCTTGGAACTTGAGGAAGAACAGAACATGTCGCTGCTCGCGAAGAAGGCCACGGTTCCTCCGGCCGATCAGGTACAGGATCTGCTGATTGCCGGGCGAGCCGTGCCCGGAGACGGGCCGCCGCTGCGTGTGGTGAACCCGGCGACGGGCGCGCTTCTCGGGCGCGTCGGAACCTCGAGCCCGGCTCAGGTGGCCGAGGCGATCGCCGCCGGCCACGAGGCAGAGCGCCGGACCGGCTGGTCCCGGTTGCCCCCGCATGAGCGGGCGCGCATCCTGTCCCGCGCCGCGGACGAGATCGAGCGCCAGGCCGATCATCTCGCGGTCCTCCAGATGAGCGAGAATGGCAAGACGCGCAAGGAAAGCCATGCCCAGGCCATGTCGGCGGCCGGGATCTTCCGCTACTACGCCGCCGTCTGCGAATGCAGCGAAGAGGCGATGCCGCCGGCCCGCGGTGACTACTACACGATGCAGGTCTACGAACCGGTGGGCGTGGTCGCCGCCCTGACACCCTGGAACTCTCCGCTGACCATGGGGGCGCAGAAGATCGCGCCGGCCCTCGCGGCGGGCAATGCGGTGGTGTTGAAGGCGGCAGAGACCACGTCCTTCGTGACCCTGGCCCTCGGGCAATGCGTCGTGGAGGCCGGTTTGCCCGAGGGGCTGCTGTCGGTTCTCGCCGGCGGGCGCGAGACCGCCGTGGCGCTGGTCGAGGATCCGGGCATCGGCCTGATCAGCTTCACCGGCGGCACCGCCACGGGGCAGAGCATCGCCCGCGGCGCGGCGGACCGGCTGGTGCCGATGATCCTGGAACTGGGAGGCAAGTCGCCGCATATCGTCTTCGCCGATGCCGACCTCGAGGAGGCGGCCAGATCGGTGGCGAGCGGGATCTTCGGCGGCACCGGCCAGTCCTGCGTTGCCGGCTCGCGGCTCTTCGTCCAGGCCTCGGTGGCGGATCGCTTCCGCGCCCTGCTGATCGAGGCGGCCGGGGCGATGCGGCTCGGCCCGCCCAGCGATCCCGCGAGCGTAATCGGCCCGCTGTCGTCCTTCGCCCATCGCGAGCGGGTCGAGAGTTTCGTGAAGGCCGGTGTCGCTTCGGGGGGCGAAATCCTTTTCGGCGGCCAGCGCCCGGAGGGCGAGGTTTTCGCGGAGGGCGCCTATTTCGAGCCAACGATCATCGGCGGGCTCGATAACTCCGCCGCCATCGCGCAGGAAGAGATCTTCGGCCCGGTCCTTTGCTTCATGACCTTCGAGGACGAGGCGGACCTGGTGGGCGCGGCCAATGACAGCGATTTCGGCCTCGCGGCGGGGATCTGGACCGAAAGCTATCGTCGCGCCTGGCGGGTGGCCCGCGCCCTCGAGGCCGGGACAGTCTGGATCAACACATATAAGCAGCTCTCCATCGCGGCCCCCTTCGGCGGCTTCAAGCTGTCCGGGCAGGGGCGGGAGAAGGGCCTGCAGGGGATGCGCGCCTACCAGCAGATGAAAAGCCTCTACTGGGCCGTCTGAGTGGCGGTGGCCGCGGCCCGATCCCGCGGTTCGATAGAGACGAATTGAGGCGGAATGCTTATTCTAACCAGCGCATAGGCCGAGGTAGATGTGACAGCCCAGGACACCACAGGTCCCGACAAGGATAAATCATCGCGCGGCGTGGCAGCGGTGGACCGAGCGCTCTCGATCATCGCGGCCCTCGAAGCCAGCACGATACCGCGCAACCTTTCCGAGATCGCCCGTGCGACCGGACTCTACAAGAGCACCATCCTGCGACTGATGGAGTCCTTGCAAGCGGCCGGCTACGTGATCCGGATCGAGGATTCCAAGTATGCGCTGGGCCCGACGATCATGCAGCTTGGCCTGGCTTACGAGCGCAGCAACCCGCTGCGTCATCACGTCCTGCCGGTCATGGAACGTCTCGTATCGATCGGAACGGAAAGCCCGTCTTTCCACGTGCGCCAGACCGAGACCGAGCGGCTGTGCCTGTTCAGGCTGGATTCGCATCATTCCACCCTCGACCGTGTGCATGTCGGGGACCGACTGCCGCTCTATCGAGGCGCGGCGGGCAAGATCCTGCGCGCGTTCGGTGATCCTCCCGAGCAGGGCAGCGATATGGATGAGATCCGGCAGGAGGGCCTCGCCATCTCGCTTGGTGAGAGGGACAAGCTCTGTGCGGGCATCGCCGCGCCTGTCTTCGCCGGATCGGAGCGTCTGCTGGGGGCCCTGTCCTTCTCGGGGCCGAGGGAGCGGTTCCGCGAAGAGGACATCGCTCGCATGCGGCCTCAGATGATGGACGCCGCAAAGGAGCTTTCCATCGGCTTGGGCGGATAGGCTGAAGACGCCCCAGCGTGGCGACGAGACGTGCTCCGTGAAGCGAGGATGCCGCCTTCGCTGATCCTGGGTCGTGATCGCGCCGCGGCCGGGCCGATGCCGGCTTGCGCTACCCTTTCACCGCGCCCGAGATGAGCGCCGTCACGATCATCCGTTGCAGCGCCACGAACACGAGGACGGCGGGCAGAACTGCGATCAGGCAGGCGGCGGCGAGAAGCTGCGTGGTGGACGCGCTGACCGAGCCGGCGAAGTTGAAGATCGCGACGGAGATCGGCCAGTCCTGATCGCGCTCGAGCAGGATGAACGGGACCAGGAACTGCGACCAGTTCATCACCATCGTCAGCACGAAGGCCGAGGCGAGGCCGGATCGCGCCAGGGGCAGGACGATGCGGCCGAGGATCAGCCAGCGGGACGCCCCGTCGATCTGGGCCGCCTCCTCGAGTTCCACCGGAATCGCGTCGAACGTGACCTTCAGGAGCCAGACGGCGAGCGGCATCCCGATGGCGCCGTAGACGGCGATGACGGAGAGGTGGAGGTTCAGAAGATCGAGCGTGCTCATCCAGCGGTACAGCGGCACGAGGATCACGAGGGGGGAGATCATCTGCACGGCGAGGAGGCCGACGAGCACCGCGCCCTGACCCCGGAACGGGATGCGGGAGCAGGCATAGGCCGCCGGAATGGCCAGGGCGATGGCCAGCGCCCCGCCGCCGGCCGAGAGCTTGAGGCCGTTCCAGAGGTAGCTCAGGAAGGCGCGGTCCGACAGGACGGCGCTGAAGTTGTCCAGCGTCGGCGCCTCGGGAATGAAGCGCGCGGCGCCGAGATAGACCTCCGCCGGGGTTCGGATCGCGAGACTGACGAGCCAGGCGAAGGGCAGCAGGAAGAAGGCCGCGAGGAGGGCGAAGAGGGCATAGCTCGCGACATCGCCCCAGCGTGCAGCGCTCACGATGTGCCCCGGTCGCGGCCGATCCACCCGATCAGGAGTGTCAGCGTGATGCCGGCAGCGAAGAGCAGGAGCGCCAGAACGGCGCCGCCCGCGAGGTCGAGATTGTAAAACACCGTATTGAAGGTGAAGAGCGCGAGGACCTCGGTCGCCCGGCCCGGCCCGCCGCCTGTGAGGGCCAGGATCGAGTCGAAGGTGTTGAGCGTCTGCACCGAAACGAGGACGGAGTTCACCGCGATGGCCCGTCTCATGAGCGGCAGGGTGATCGACCGGAAGGTCCGCCACGGGCCGGCGGCGTCGAGCTCGGCCACCTCGTAGAGAACCGGGGGGATGCCGCGGCGGGCGGCGTAGAAGACGATCATGGAGAAGGCCGTGCCCTGCCAGAGGTTCGCGATGACCGCCGAGACCAGCGCCATCTTTGGATCGGAGAGCCATGCGACAGGTCCCAGGGCCACGGATCCGAGCAGGCTGTTGAGCGTCCCGTAGGGCGCCTCGTCGAAGAGCAGCCCCCAGATAAGCCCGTTCGCGATCCCGGGCACGACCCAGGCCGCGAGAACGAGCGTCCGGAACGCGGCCATGCCCTTCAGCCCCCGCCGTTCTCCCCGCACGATCAGGAGCGCAATGGACAGCCCGGCGAGTTGCAGCGCGACGACGTTGACCGCCACGAAGATCACCGTCGTCGCCAGTACCTTTCGCAGCGCCGGATCGCCGAGGATCGAGCGCACCGCGTCGAGGGAAAGTCCGGTCGCCGGAGCGATCAGTGTGGCGTCGCTGAAGGCGAGCCGGACGACATCAAGAACGGGGATCGCGTAGAACACGGCCAGGACCGCCACGGCCGGCAGAAGCCAGGGCCATGGCTGCCCCTGACCCGGCGGTCGCTCGCGGAGGGCCGGGGCTGCCGTCATTGCCGCGCGTAGGCCGCCTCGACGGCTGTCGCCGCGGCATCCAGCGCCTCTTCGGGCTCCTGCGTGCCGGACAGGACATTGCCGAGAAGGATCTGAATCTGGTTCGAAATCTCCGGATAGACCGCCGCGCCGGGCCGCGCGACGCCGTTCTCGAGCGCCTCGGCGAAGAGCTCGAATTCCGGGCCGTCATAGGCGTCGTACTCGGTGTAGATCGACGCGGATGTGGGCAGGAGCCCCTGGGCGGCATTGCCGGGCCCGGCATAGATCTCCTTCGCGATCTCGCCGCAGAGGGCGGCCTTCTCGGGATCGTCCGACAGCGCGGCGATGGACCATCCGCCGGTTCCGGTCGCGCGCTGGTCCGCCGTGGGGCCGGGCAGTTCGGAGACCTCCCAGTTGGCGAAGCGGTCCGTGGGCAGCGTGGTGCGCAGCTGGCCGTATTGCCAGTTGCCGCCGACGAACATCGCCGCGGAGGAGGCGGCGGCCGCAGCGGTGAAGGCGTCGTAATCGGTGATCGAGGTGATCCGGGCCGGCGCGGCGCCACTGTCCACCAGGCCGTCGTAGTAGCGGATCGCGGCGAGGAATTTCTCGCGGTTCTCGCCCTCGGCGAAGATCGGCGCGCCGCTCTCGTCCACGAGCCGGCCTCCCTGAGCCCAGAAGTTCGCGAGCCAGTCGAAGGCCGTTCCTTCCCAGCGTCCGCCGTTGATCAGGATGCCCTCCCGGCCGGCCTCGGCCGCGGCGAGCGCAGCGGCCTCGACCTCCGCCCAGGTCTGCGGCGCATCGGGGATGAGCGAGGTGTCGCGGTAGAGGACGCGCAGATCCGTGAACCACCACCAGGCCAGGACGTCGCCGTCCTCGTTCGTCACCGCATCCCGAACGAAGGGAAAGAGATCGGCCACATCCTCGTCGCTGAACACGGCGTTCATGGGACGAAGGACGCCCGTCTCCTTGAAGAGCGCAAGCTGGCTCGAATCGATCATCGCGCAATCGGGCCCGCGGCCGCCTTGGGTCTGTTGCAGAAGCCGGGCCTGCTCCTGGCCGATATTCCCGGTCTGAAGCTGGGTCTCGATCTTCCAGTCCGGGCGCTCGGAGATGAACTCCGAGAACAGCCGCTCGAAGGCCTCCTTCGTGGCGGGATCCGAGGAGTAGAGGTCGTAGGAGGTGAGTCGGAAGGTCAGCGTTTTGGGCGCATCCGGCAGGCCGACGCGGTTCCGTCCGATCAGATCCTGCGCATGGGACGGGCTCGGCAGGGCGGCGATGGTGGCGAGGGCGGACAGGGCGGCGAGGATCGGCGTCTTCATGTCAGTTCTCCCGATTGGGTTCAGTCAAGGGCCGCTCGAATACGGTCGAAAGGAGGGGGCGTAGCGCGTCCATGGGAAGGACGGGTGCACTGGCCTTTGGGATCAGGCCGGGGGTGAAGATCTCCGCCGGCAGGCGGTCCAGAAGCGCGGGATCGTCCGCGATGATGTGGATGGGCACGTCCGGCGGAGCGTCCTGCCCGGTCAGGAGCGGAGCGGGCTGATGGTCCCCGAGGACGATGAAGAGCGCCCCGTCCCCGAAGCCGGCGATGTACTGGCCGGTCACCTCAAGGGCGTAATCGAGGGACATGGCGTATTGCGCGCGGATGCGGTCCGGATCGGACCAGACCTCGCGCGGAGACTCGCCATCGCGGTGCTGCCCGTCGAAGATCGCGCCGTCGCCGATATCCTCCCAGGGGACGATCCGGGGCAGGGGCGTCCACGGCGCATGGGAGGTGACGAGGGCGAGCTCGATCATGTCCGGGCCGGGACCGCGCAGGAGCCTGTCCATGGCGCTCCAGGTGTACTGGTCGGGCATCGTGACCCATTCGAACGGCTCGCCCGCATAGCCAAGACCGTCCGCATCCAGCGTGATGTCGTAGCCGAACCAGCCCGCCTCCGGCCAATCCAGCGTGATCGCCGGCATCGCCGCCCCGGTGCGCCAGCCGGCGGCGCCGAAAAGGGCGTTCAGGGACATGCGCTCAGAGGTCATCAGTCGATCGTAGCGGACCTGGCTGTCGGTCCATAGTCCCGAAAGCAGCGTGCCGTGAGCGAGCCAGCTCTGCCCGCCCCGCGTCGGCGCGGCGGTCCAGGCGGAGCGGGCGTGCCAACCGGCGTCTCCGAGGGTTTCGCCCACCGCGGAGAGGCGCGGGCCGGAGAGATCGCCGTAATCCGGCGCGTCGAGGAAGGTGCGGCCGTAGGATTCGATGAAGGCGAGGATCACGTCCCGGCCTTCGAGGGCTGCGAAGGTGGCCTCTTCGGACGGTGAGGTCCGGAGCTCTTCGGTGAACTCCGCCAGATCCGCGACGCCCCGCCCCATCCGGCCGATCTGCTCCGCCACGACCGGCGTCGCGGAAAAGGAGGACCAGCCGGGCGTGACGTAGCTGAGGCCGAGGGGGGCGGCCGCGAGGATGACCGGGGCAGCTCGAGCCCAGGGCGGAACGCGGGACAGGCGGAAGAGGCAGACCCAGAGCGCGGCTGCG
This sequence comes from Tropicimonas omnivorans, assembly GCF_031846565.1. Classification (NCBI taxonomy): domain Bacteria; kingdom Pseudomonadati; phylum Pseudomonadota; class Alphaproteobacteria; order Rhodobacterales; family Roseobacteraceae; genus Tropicimonas; species Tropicimonas omnivorans. The sequence continues at coordinate 219,585 of NZ_JAVRHL010000003.1, forward strand.
GCGAGCGCGATGGCCAGAAGGATCGCCGCGATCCCGAAGGCGGCTTCGAGACGCCCGATGCTGGAGGCGAGGAGGGACCAGCCCGAGACCAGAAGGTGCAGGTCGAGGAGCGGATTGAACGGGCGACTGAAGGCCAGGTAGGTGCCGAGGTTCGAGACCCTGAGCACGATGAGCCCGACCGCGAGCAGGACGAGCGCGGCCCTCAACATCCGCCCCGGCAGCAGCGCCAGCAGGGTGAGGAGGAGCGGCAGTTCCGTCGTCGGCCGCAGGAAACGGGAGGCGGTGAGGCCCGCGGGGTGCGAGGGCATGACCAGCACGAGATGCAGGATGAGGACGCCGAGGGCGACTGCGAGGCCATTTGCGATTGCGCGGATTCTCATCGCCGGTCCGCCAATTCGATATCCCGCACGCCGGGACCGGGGGAGGTGAGCAGAAGCGCCAGCGCGGGCAGAACGGAGATAAGCATCGCGAGGCCGAAGGCGATCCCGGCGGCGACGCCGGCCGCCGGGCTTGCACCCGCGATCGGAAAGAGCGCGGCGGCGGCGCCCTCGCGCCAGCCCCAGCCCGCCACGGTCAGCGGGATGACCATGGCGAGGAGGATCATCGGGATGAGAAGAAGAGAAGCGCCGAGTGGCAGCGCCACCCCGGTCGCCCTCGCGCAGGCGGCGAAGGCGGCGACGTTCAGAAGCGCGGCCCCGACGGAGAGCGCGGCATGGGCGACGCGCACCTTTGCGGACGGCAGGCACTGCGCCACGAAGCCCGCGATCCGGCTGCCGCGCAAGGCGAATGCCGCAACGACAAGGGCCGCGACGATAATGATTGCCAGGGCGCTCCAGCGGCCGACCGGCCACGCGATGGCGCCGGGGACGAGCAGGACCGAGATGAGCCCCGCCAGCGCCACCGCCAGCATCCCGGCCTGACCGAGGGCGCGCTCGAAGATCACCGCCTGCCCGGCGCGCCTCAGGCCGTTCTGCCCGATCCTCGAGCGCACCGCCCGGGCTCCGTCGCCGACGACCCCGCCCGGCAAGGTCGTGTTGGCCAGCTGCGACAGGAAATACTCGCGCACCGCCCAGCCCGCCGAAAACTCCATTCCGAGGCAGCGCGCCACCAGCCGCCATCTCAGCGCCATTGCAAGGGTCTGTGCCAGCAGGCACGCCACCGCCGCGGCGATCCAGACGGGCGCCACGGACCGCAGCCGTTCGATCACCTCGGCGCGGCCCACGGCCCAGATGAAGAGGGCGATCAGAAGGATCGATCCTGCAAGGCGGAGGTATCGGTTCACCGCGTCCTCGCCAGCCACAGGATATCGCGCCCGAAGGACCACGCCACGAGCGCCGCCGCGACGAGGGCCGCCGGCCGCGCGAGGATCTCCGGCAGGAGAGGTGCCGTCAGGGCGGCGAGCGTGCCGATCTGCAGGACGCAGACGGTCTTCCTGCGGAAGCTGCCCGGGAGCGGCGCCTGGAGCCACGGAAGCGCGACCCCCGCCGCCACGAAGGCATAGCGGGCGAAGCCGAGGACGAGAAGCTCCGGCCCCGCGCGCCCGTTCAGCATCAGAGACAGGGCAAGGATGGCGGCGAGGGCCGAATCGACCTCCATGTCGAAGCGCGCGCCGAAGGCCGAGGACAGTCCCTGCCGCCGCGCCAGCCACCCGTCGATGCCGTCGAGCGACAGCGTCAGGATCGCCAGCACGAAGACGGGCCAGCCGGGCAGGACGCCACCGGCGAGACTGGCGGCCAGTCCCGCCGTCATCGCAAGGCGGATTGCGGTGACGAGGTTGCAGGCGCCGACGCGCCCGTGCGGATAGTGAAGAGACATGCCGCGCGTCGCGATGATCGCGCCCGCCAGGAAGATCGCGGCCGTCACCGCGACGCCGGAGGGAGCCAGTCCCCAGCCGAGGGCAAGCGCAAGCGGCGCGATCGCCGTGCAGACCAGCGCCATGCGCCACGCCGGAGAGGCGCCGGAGGGACCGATATCGACACTCATGCGGCGCGTGCCTGAACGGCCACCTCGGCTCCCAGCGGCAGGTGGTCCGAGGCGGCGCGGACGGTCGGACCGCTCAAGGCCCGCGCGTTGCGGACTGCCTCCGGACGATCCGTCAGGATCCGGTCGAGCGGCAGGACGGGGCGGCCGGACGGGAAGGTGGACCGCCGCGGACCGGCGAGGCGCAAGCCGGTGGCGCGGGGCTGCAGGGCAAGCCCGCCCCAGGGGCGCCACTCATTCAGATCGCCGAGGAGCACGGTCTGCATGACGGGGCGCCGCGCGATCACCTGGGCGACCAGCCGCAATTGAGCGACGCGGAGCATCTGCAGGAGCGAGAGGTGGCAGGACACGATGCGCAGGGCCTGGCCGGCAATCCGCGTCTCCGCCAGAATCGCGGCGCGAGGGCAATGACCCGGAAGCTCGACGATGCGGCGCGATGTGACGTCGAATTCCGGGCCGAGAAACAAGACGTTTCCAAGGTATCCCGAGCTCTCGGGACCCCACCGCATGTCCTCTTCGTCATGCAGGCTGCGAAGTCCGGTGAGTTCTTCGATGCGGCTGCCCTCGAAGAGCGCCCCATGCGGATGGTCGTCCGCGTCTGCTTCCTGCAGCGCGAGAATGCGGGGCGCCGCGGGGCGGATATCCTCCGCGATGGCCTCCACGATCCGCGCACCGTCGCACCGTCCGTCCCGTCCGACGGCGCGGTGGACGTTCCAGGTCACGCAGGAAACTGTCTGTGTCGTCACATGCGTACTTTCCGCATTCATCGCGTTGCAGGCCCGCTCGCCGGGCGCGGCATCCTCCGGAAGCTAGGATGCAGCGGTGGCGCGGCAACGCCACGTTTGTCGCACCCGAGGATCGCCACCTGCCTCTCTGGTTCGGCGCGTGGGCCAGCATTGCGGACCCTTCGGCGCGCGGCCCCTTCCCTCGGCGGATGGCGCCCGGAAGGCGTGGCGTGCTTCAAGCGTGGATCGTTGTGAAAGGGCGGCACTCCCGACCTCGCGGGGCGCGCGGCTCTGGTGCTCCACGGCGGGGCGTGCTCTGGGTTCGGGCGGGAGGAGACGGGAGGCGGTAACGCCTTCTGCCCGGCCATATGCAGGTGATCGCCCTGGACCCTAGACATCCCCAGACCGGCCGACCGAGGGTGCAGGGACGTCCTGCGCAGGCGGTCGCGGGCGTGCTTCTGGTCGCCACCACGATCCTGGTCATCTGCCACGAATGGTCCGGGCTTGCGGTCTTCGCCCTGCCGGCGGCCGTCACGACGTTCGGAGCGATCGCGCTTCTGGCCCTGCGCGTGGCCTGGTCGCGCAGGCTTTACCTGCTGATCGGGGGCGCACTCTTCGCCGTCGTGGCCGCGGTGCTTCCGGGGTGGCGGGACGCAGCGGCAGCGGCCTTCGGGACCGCCAGCTTCATCGCCGCCTTCTTCACCGCCCTCATGACGATCCGCAGCGTTGCAGCAGGCTCGCCCTCCATTCAGGCGTGCGGGATGTTCCTCGCGCAGCAGCCGCCGGGGCGGCGCTACCTCGCGCTGACCATCGGCGGCCACCTCTTCGGGCTCATCCTGAGCTACGGCGCCATCTCGCTTTTGGGATCGCTGGCCGCGTCGAGTGTGGCGAAGGAGCCGGATCCCGAGATCCGCGCCCACCGGAAACGGCGAATGCTGGTGGCGATCCAGCGCGGCTTCGTCTCGACGCTGCCATGGTCGCCGCTCGCGTTCGCCGTCGCGATCTCCACGACGCTGGTGCCGGGCGCCTCGTGGTCGGGCGCTGTCCTGCCCTGCCTCGTCAGCGCCCTGATCCTCTCCGGGACGGGCTGGGCGCTCGACACGATCTTCAAGCCGCGCCTGACCGTGCCGCGCCCCGCCACGCGGGCCGAGGGGGGCTGGCTGAAGGCGATGGCGCCGCTTCTCATTCTTCTTGCGATCCTGCTTGGCTGCGTGACCGCGATCTGGGCCGTCGCGGAGTTGCGCATCATTGCCGCGGTGATGAGCGTCGTGCCGATCATCGCGCTTGTCTGGGCGGGGATCCAGGGGCAGGGCGAAGAGGGCGCGCTCCGGCATGTCGGAACCCGCGCCGCCGCCTTCGCCGTGCGGGACCTGCCCGGGAACGGACCGGAACTGGTCCTGCTGGTCATGGCCGGGTTCATTGGAACGATCGGCGGACAGCTCGCCGCGGCGGTCGTGCCGGGCACGGGCTTCGATCTGGCGGCCCTGCCCACGTGGTCGGTCTTGCTGATCCTGTTCTGGCTCATCCCGGTCGCGGGGCAGATCGGCATGAACCCCATTCTCGCGGTCTCCCTCATGGCGCCTCTTCTGCCGACGCCCGAGGCGCTCGGCGTCGCGCCCTCCACGGTCATCGTCGCGATCACCGGCGGCTGGGCGCTGAGCGGGTCGACCTCCCCCTTCACCGCGTCCACGCTCCTCATAGGCTCCCTCGGCGGCGTGAGCGCGACCCATGTGGGCCTGCGCTGGAACAGCCTCTACGCGCTGACCTGCGGTTTCGTCCTGTCCCTCTGGGTGCTCCTCCTTGCGATCCTCTCATGACGGCCCTGCGGACCGGGGAGCAGTGACCGGCGAGCCGTGATCGCGAGCCGACCCTGAGCCTCGGCACACGGCCCGGCGGAGTTCAGTCCCGCGTCACGTCGAGCGGCTGGAAGACCGGCCCGCCATTGGCCTCTCCGTGGAAGGCGGTGACGCCGAAGATCGCGCGCATCCGGGCAGGGGTCAGGACGTCGGTCGGCGAGCCGTCCGCCACGATCGAGCCGTCCTTCAGCGCGACGAGGCGGGTGCAGTGGCGCGCGGCGAGGCCGAGGTCGTGGAGCGTGACGACGAGACCGTGGCCCTCGCCCGCCAGTCCGCGGAACACCTTCATGGTCGAGATCGCATGGGAGGGATCGAGACCCGCCGCCGGTTCGTCCGCCAGCAGTAGGGGCGCTTCCTGCGCCAGGGCGCGCGCGATGAGGACGCGGGCCTGCTCGCCGCCCGACAGCCGGGTCGCGGCGCGGCGGCGCAGGTCCACGAGTCCGGTGCGCTGGAGGGCGGCCTGGACGGCACTCCCGTCGTCCGGACCGGGCGCGTGGGGGGTCCGGCCGAGGGCGACCACATCCTCCACCGCGATGGGCCACGCGATCTCCCGCGCCTGCGGCAGGAAGGCCGCCGCGCGGGCCCGCTCCCGCGGCGCAAGCTCCGCGAGGGAGCTTTGCCCCGAAGAGGGCACGAGGCCGAGAGCGGCGCGCAGGAGCGTCGTCTTGCCGGCGCCGTTCGGGCCGATGAGGCCGACCAGCTCCCCGCGCTCGACCTCAAGGGAAATATCGTTCAAGATCGGCCTGTTGCGGAGCGTAACGCAAAAGGACCGAAGGGTGAGGAGGCTCATGGCGCGCCCTCCGCCCGCGTCCTCAGAATCAGGCGCAGGAAGACTGGTGCGCCGATGAGGGCGGTCACGACACCGAGCTTCAGATCCTCCCCCGGCAGAACCACCCGGACCGCGATATCGGCCGCGAGGACCAGCGCCGCCCCGCCGAGCGCAGACGCCGGCAGAAGGCGCGAGGGGCGCGCGCCTGTGAGCGGCCGGAGGACATGGGGCACGACGAGGCCGACGAAGCCTATGGTCCCGGCGACGGCCGTGGCCGCTCCGACGATCCCGGCCACGCCGACGACGAGGGCGAGGCGCAGGCGGCCAAGACGGATCCCCATCGCCTCGGCCGCATCCTCGCCCAGCGTCAGTGCGTCGAGGCCCCGCCGGGCCAGGAGGAGCGGGAGCGCCCCCGCCGCGATGAAGGGCGCCGCGAGCCAGACATGGCGCATCGAGCGGTCGGCGAGCGAGCCCATCATCCAGAAGACGATCTCGTTCGCTGCAAAGGGGTTCGGCGAGAGGTTGAGGACAAGTGCCGTCAGCGCGCCTGCCAGCGAGGAGACGGCGATCCCGGCGAGGATCAGCGTGACACTGCCGCCGCGCGGTCCCGCGAGAAGGAGAACGAGCACGACGCCCGCCGCCGCGAAGGCGAGGGCGAAGGCGGGCAGGGCGAGCGCATAGGCCGCGGCGAGCCCGGTCTGAAGGGCGAGGACCGCGCCGAAGGCCGCCGTGGCCGAGACGCCGATGAGTCCGGGCTCGGCGAGGGGGTTGCGCAGGTAGCCCTGCAGCGCGGCGCCCGAAAGCCCGAGGCCGCCACCGACGAGGACGGCAAGCAGGGCGCGTGGAAGGCGGATCTCCCGCATGACGAGGGCAAGCGGCCCGTCGCTTCCCACAAGAAGCGCGTTCAGCGACGTCAGAGGGCCGATCCCGGCCGGGCCTATGCTCAGCGAGACGAGGAAGAGCAGGATGACGAGCCCGGCGAGGGCGGCGGTCACGCGGCTCATCGGGCCTCCAGCCCGCGCCTGAGCTCAGCGAGGCGCCGCACCGCGCGAAGGATATGGGGTGTGCCGCAGACCCGGTCCGACCCCGGCAGCCCGGCATCGCGCCCGGCGGCGCGGATGCGCGCGAGGATCGGGTGGGACATGATTTCCTGGCGCCGGGAGAAGCCGGGACCGTCATCGCCGCCGGTGATCACGAGGTCCGGCTCCAGGAGCGCGAGAAGTTCGAGGGGGAGCATGCCGCCATCCGAGAGGCCGGCTTCCTCGGCCACGTTCGAAAACCCGGCCGCCGCAAGCGCTTCGCCGTCGAGCGTCCGGCTGCCGGAGGTCCAGCCGCCGGCGCCGTAGAAGGCGGCTCTTGGGCCGGAGGCCCGGTCGGCTCGGAGGGCATTGAGGTCCTGCTCGAAGCGTAGGGCGATCGACTCCGCGGCCGCCTCGCGACCCAGGATCCCGCCCATCCGGCGGATCTGGCCTGCGACATCGGCGAAGGAATTGGCCGGCGGAAAGACTTCGACCGCGATCCCGAGGCGGCGGAGCATCTCCGTCGTCGCAAGGGAGGAAAAGCTGCCGGAGAGGACGAGGTCGGGGGCGAGGAGGTAGATCTCCTCCGCCCGGCCCTGGTTGACCGGGTAGGCCAGCGCCTCATCCGCCATCGCGGAGTAGGCCGGATCCCGCGTCAGGCGCGAGATCGAGACGAGTTGTCCCTCGCCGGCGACCAGCATGGCGAGCTGGTCCGTGCACACGTTGAGGGAGACGACCCGTCCGGGGGCGGCCGTCTCTCCCATGGCCGGGGCAGCCGCAAGGACCACCCCGACCAGGAGGGCTTCAGAAATCCGCCTGAAGACCGACATAGGCCGTCCGCCCGCGCGTCGCATAGCCGAGCACCTCGGTATAGTCCTCGTCGAAGGCATTCTCGATCCGCGCGGTCAGGGAGACCTCGTCCGTGAGGGCATACCGCCCGGAGAGATCGACGGTCGTGAAGTCGTCGAGCTCGATGTCCCCTTCGCCCGTTGTGTAGAACGGGGTATCGTAGAGCCCGCTCACATGGCGCACGTCCACCGCGGCGAGGGCGCGGTCGCCCAGGAAGGCGTAGGTGGCGCCAAGGGACAGCTCATGCTCGGGGCGGCGGATCTCGGTGTCGCCGTCCGGGTCCTCGGCATCGAGCCAGGTGTAGGCGCCGCGGAAGGACAGATCCTCGGTCACGTCGAGCAGCGCCGCGACCTCGACGCCGCGGCGGTCGCTCTCGCCGTCCTCGTTGCGGTAATCGGGACCGCCCGGCGTGAACTGATAGATGATCTCGTTCTCGAGAACTTCGCGGAAATAGGTCACGTCCACACTGCCGCGCCCGCCGAGGACCGGAACCTCGATTCCGGCATCCCAGGAGCGGTTCGTCTCCGGCTCGAGATCGGGATTTCCGGTGCTGAACTGGGTATCGTAGAGTTCGATATAGGACGGATTGACCACGCCGCGCCCGGCGGAGGCGTGAAAGCGAAGGCCGCTATCCATCTGGTAGGACGCCGCGATGGTGTAGGTCCGCTCATCCTCGAACGGATCGTTCTCGCTGTAGCGAACGCCCGCCTGCAGATCGAGTGCGCCGATAGCGCCGCGATATTCGAGGGCGATGGAATCCGAGGACCGGTCGTAGTCGGGATCGGTGGAGGAGCTGTCCTCCTGCTGCTCCAGCAGTAGATTGAGTTGGTGATCCGTGGTGGCGACGGAGCGCCCGTCCAGCCCGAAGCTCAGGATGTATTCGGCGGACGTCGTCTCGGTCTTGGCGGGTGCCGCGTCGTTCTGGGCCCGCTCGTTCTGGGTGTTCTTCCAGGAGAGGCGGTGGGTCAGGCGACCGTCCAGCATCTCGTACTCCGCCCAGATGCCGGCGGTCTGTTCCTCGACATGGGTCTCGTCATCCGAGTTGACGACGTAGCCGTCCGCGGTGGAAGCCGTGAAGTCCGTGGCGTCGTACCCGAAATCCTCCTCGGCGATGCGGCCGGTGGCGCCGATCGTCAGCCCGGGCAGGATTTCGTAATCGCCCTTGGCGACGACGGAGCGGCGTTCGGTGCCGTCGCGTTCCTCGTCCTCGCCGGAGAGGTCGACGCCCTCGTCCTCGCGGTCGGTGAAGGAGAGGGACATGCCGCCCCTGTCATCCCGGAAGGAGACGTAGCCGGAGGAATTGTAGCCCCCGGCGCCGACCTCGAGCGAGCCGCCATATTGCGTGCCGGTGGATCCGGTACGGGTGATGATGTTGACGACCCCGGAGGAGGCATTGGAGCCGTAGAAGACCGATTGCGGCCCGCGCAGGACCTCGATGCGCTCGATGTTCCGCGCCGAAAGGCCGGACAGGTAGTATTCGCCGTCGCCCGCCGCGGCTTCGATCCCGTCGATCAGCACCAGCGTGTGGTTCGCCTCGCCGCCCCGGATCCGGATCTGGGAGAGGTTCGTGGAGGTGCCGTTGACGGAGAGGCCGGGCAGGGCGGTCAGCGCCTCCTGCACGGTGGCGATGCCGCGGGTCTCGAGTTCCTCGCCGGTGACGATGCTGGCGGCGCGGGCATAGTCCCCGAAGCGCAGCGGCGTGAGACCGCCGGAGACGAAGATCGTGTCGAGGTCGAAGGCGTCCGTGGCCAGCACCTCCTGTGCATGAAGGGCGATCGGCGTGAGGGCCGTTGTGGCGACGAGGCCGGCGGACAGTAAGGACGCGCGCATCGGCGGGGCTCCCGTGATGCGCCCCGGGACAGTCCCGGGGCGCGAGCTGCGGTTGTGCCGGACGGGGAAGGGACAGGACCACGCCACGGGCAACGACGAAGTCACCGCTGACGGAAGTCTTTTCCGTAGCCCGACGCGCGCCCCGCGGCCGAACAGGGTGATCACCTCGGCAGGTCTCCTGGCTTGCGGGTCGCAGCTTCGCCGGGCCTTCCCGCGCGAGGATCGCGCAGTGACATGTTCCGACGTCGCTCACCGCCTACAGTTGCGGGGGCAGCCGCGGCATCGACCCCGTTCCCGAAGCCTGACCGCGTTCCCTATTCACCGCGCATGTGGCGCGGACCGAAGCCTGATCGGCGTAGCTTTCACCGCACGTTCCGGCAAGCGATTCCGTGCGGCCGTGCTCGCTCGCGGCAAAATCGCCACGGCGCACAATGCGAGGTTGAAGGCCCGGCGATCACCGCCGCATCGGGCGAGAGGATCCGGGGTGCAGCCCCGAAGAAACCGTCCCTTGGATCAGGACTGGACGCTTCGCGGCCCTTGGAGATGCGACAGGGCGCCGGGGACCCGGGGCCTGTCGCAGCGATCAGGTCAGTTCGGAATGAGGACATGTCCTTCGAAGAGGCGTCGCGCGGTCCGGATGACGGCGCCGTGGACGGCGTGTGGCGTTCCATCACGGTCCTCGATCTCGGCATCGACCTCGAGAAGACCCGACGGATGCCCGATGCGCAGGCTGGCCTCCCTCTGCCGCGCGATGCGGGCGGGGAGGCTTCCGGGCAGTCGGGCCGCGACGCCGAGGCAGAGCCCGCCGGTGAGCGGCACCGCGCGGTGCGGATTGCCTATGGAGATCATGCGCACACCGATGTCGAACGCGTCCGCTGGCATCGTCCGGCCGGAGAGGAGCGTATAGTCCGTGGGTGCGAAGACCATCGCGACCTTGGGGATCGACGGGATGCCGCCGGCCGCCTCTGGCGTGGCGGCGATGCCCATGGCGACGGACGCGGCCCGGCGGATGCCCTCCATCGCCGTCATGAAGTCTTCATCCGCCTCGAGCGCCTCGGGATGCTCGGTTCCGGTCTTGCCGACGGCGGCGGGCTCGAGAAAGACGCATGGATTTGCCGCGTCCACCATGGACACGGTTACCCTGCCGATGCCCGGCACGTCGAGGACGCTCTCGGCCTCACCGTTCGCCGGCTGGAGGTGCCCGGTTCCGGCGCCGCCCGGATCGAGGAATTCCAGCCGGATCGGCGCGGCTGTCCCGGAAACGCCATCGATCGCCTGCCCGCCGGACACCGCGGCGGTCCCGTCCCTGACCTCGAAGCGGGAGACGATGATCTTCCCGGTGTTGGTGTTGTGGATGCGAACGGCGGCTTCGCGGTCTGCGCCTTGGGTCATTCCCTCGTCAAAGGCGAATGGCCCCATCGCGGAGGACATGTTGCCGCAATTGCCGCTGGCATCGACAATCTCGTCCGCGACTCCGATCTGGTAGAAGCTGTAATCGACATCGGCGTCGGGGCGGCTCGGCGGGCCGACGACGCAGACCTTGGAGAGCGATGAGATGCCGCCGCCCATGCCGTCGAGCTGGCGCTTGTTGGGATCGGGGGATCCCATCGCGGCGAGGAAGATCGCCGGCCAGCGGGACTCGTCGTTCGGCAGGTCCCCGCGCCGGAAGACCAGCGCGTTGGACGTGCCGCCGCGCATGAAGGTGCAGGGGATGCGGGTATAGCTCATGAAGCCCTCCTTGGCCGCCCGGACCGGCGGCGGAGTGTGACGCGGCGGGGCCGCGAGGGATCGTCACGGGGTCCGGTCCTCGGCACTTTAATCGAGGACGTGGCGCGCGGGCCAGACGAGACTGGTATCCGCCCCGCTTCCGGACAGCGAACAGGTAACCCCGGTGATCATCTCGAGGACGGTCGAGGCAGAATTTCTCCTCGTCGCACCCGGGAGCATCCTCCGGCGCGGTGCCGTCGGCTTCGTGACGGAGCAACCCGGAAGGCTGCCGGCCCAACGGGAACCGCGACGCCTGACGCGTACGCCTGAGCCGTCTCTATCACTGTAGTGGGAGGACCGAATGGAGCGGGCGAGGCGATTCGAACGCCCGACCCTTACCTTGGCAAGGTAATGCTCTACCCCTGAGCTACGCCCGCTTCCTTTCGGTGAGCGGGGGTTTAGACTTTGTGGCCGAGGGCTGCAAGAGGTTTTTTCCGCCGACTTTCGCCGCCGTGGCGTAAGGTTGGAGGAAAAGGCCGGACGGCCCGCGCGGGGCCTTCCAGGCCTTGGCTCAGGCTCGCTTTTTCTCCCCCATGGCAAGCGCGCCCTCGCCGCGGCGGCGACGTTTGCCGCGGATGAGGTTCAGCACCTCCACACCGCCGGCGAAGACCATGGCGGCATAGATGAAGCCCCGCTCGATATGCTGGTGGAAGCCGTCGGCAACCAGCGCCATGCCGACCATGACGAGAAAGGCGAGGGCCAGCATCTTGGTGGAGGGGTGGGCCTCGACGAAGGTCGCGATCGGCGTGGCGGCGGCCATCATGACGAGGATCGCCACGACCACGGCGGCGATCATGACCGGCAGGTGGTCGGCGATGCCGACGGCGGTGATGACGCTGTCGAGGGAGAAGACGAGGTCCAGCACCATGATCTGCGCGATGACGGCGGCGAATGTCGCTTCCGCCACCTTCGTCTCGCCATGGGGACCGCCCTCGACCTCGGCGAAGATCTCGGTGGCGGCCTTGTAGATCAGGAAGAGGCCGCCGGCGATCAGGATCACGTCCCGCCAGGACAGATCGAAGCCGAGGACCGTCAGGATGGGCTCGGACAGCGAGACGATCCAGGCGATGGAGGCCAGAAGCGCGATCCGCAGGATCAGTGCCCCCGCGAGGCCGACGAGCCGCGCGCGGCGGCGCTGCGCTTCTGGCAGGCGCCCCGCGGCAATCGAGATGAAGATGACGTTGTCGACCCCGAGGACGATCTCGAGGATCGTCAGCGTAAGGAACGAGGCCCAGACGGCGGGGTCGGACAGAAGCTCGAACATGATGCACCGGATGCAGGTATGACCGCCGGGAGATAGAGGCCTCCCGGCGGGTTGCAAGATCCGGTGGCCGGACGTGTCACTCCAGTTCGATCAGCAGGTCCTTGGCATCGATCTGGTCGCCCGGCTTGACGTGCACCGCCTTGACGGTGGCGTCGCGGTCGGCGGAGAGGCCGGTTTCCATCTTCATCGCCTCGATGGTCAGGAGCTGATCGCCGGCGGCGACGCTCTGTCCGGCGGAGACGGGGACGGAGGCGATCACGCCGGGCATCGGCGCGCCGACATGGGCGGCATTGCCGATCTCCGCCTTCGGCCGGACGGCCGCGGTCGCCTTCACGCTGCGATCCGTGACGCGAATGGTGCGGGGCTGGCCGTTGAGTTCGAAGAAGACCCGGGCAATGCCCTCGTCGTTCGTTTCCCCGCGGGCGGCCATGCGGATTTCCAGCGTCTTGCCGGGGTCGATCTCCGCCTGGATCTGGTCGCCCGGTTCCATGCCGTAGAAGAACGTACTCGTCGGCAGGACCCGGACAGGCCCGTAATCCTGATGCCGCGCGAGGTAGTCGGAGACGACCTTGGGATACATGAGGTAGCCGTTCAGATCCTCGTCGTCGATCTGGCTCAGCTCGAACGTCTGCTGGAGCTCCTTGCGCGTGCCCTCGATATCGGCGGGCGGGAGGGCGGCGCCGGGGCGCTCGGTCATCGGCTTTTCGCCGCGAAGGACCTTCTTCTGGATCTTGTCCGGCCAACCGCCCGGGGGCTGGCCGAGATTGCCGCGCATCATGTCCACGACGGAATCGGGGAAGGAGACCTCGCGCTTGGGGTCCTCTACGTCGGCGCGGGTGAGGCCCTGGCTCACCATCATCAGCGCCATGTCCCCCACCACCTTTGAGGAGGGCGTGACCTTCACGATGTCGCCGAACATCCGGTTCACGTCTGCATAGGTCTGGGCGACTTCGTGCCAGCGCTCCTCGAGACCGACGGAGCGGGCCTGTGCCTTGAGGTTGGTGAACTGCCCGCCCGGCATCTCGTGCAGGTAGACCTCGGAGGAGGGGGCCTGCATGCCGCTTTCGAAGGCGGCGTAATGGTTGCGGACATGTTCCCAGTAGTTGGAGATCTCCCGCACCGCGCCGATATCGAGCCCGGTATCCCTGTCCGTCAGCGCCAGCGCCTCGACGATGGTGCCGAGGGTTGCCTGGCTGGTGTTGCCCGACAGGGCATCCATCGCGCAATCGACCGCGTCGACGCCGCTTTCGGCCGCAGCGAGGATCGTGGCGCAGGCGATGCCGGCGGTGTCATGGGTGTGGAAGTGGACCGGCAGGCCGACCTCCTCCTTCAGCGCCTTGACGAGGATGCGGGCCGCGGCGGGCTTCAGAAGCCCAGCCATGTCCTTGAGGCCGAGGATGTGAGCGCCGGCATCCTTCAGCTCCTGCGCCATGCCGACATAGTATTTCAGGTCGTACTTGGCGCGATCGGCGTCGAGCAGGTTGCCCGTGTAGCACACCGTCCCCTCGCAGACCTTGCCGCTTTCGAGAACGGCATCCATCGCGACGCGCATGTTCTCGGTCCAGTTGAGGCTGTCGAACACGCGGAAGACGTCGACGCCGCTTTCGGCCGCCTGGGCCACGAAGGACTGCACGACGTTGTCGGGATAATTCGTGTAGCCGACGCCGTTGGAGCCTCGCAGCAGCATCTGCGTCATCAGGTTGGGCATCCGGGCGCGCAGATCCCGCAGGCGCTGCCACGGGCATTCCTGCAGGAAGCGGTAGGCGACATCGAAGGTCGCGCCGCCCCAGCACTCCATCGAGAAGAGCTGCGGCAGGTTGGCGGCGTAGGCGGGCGCGACGCGGATCATGTCGATGGAGCGCATCCGGGTCGCGAGGAGGGACTGGTGCCCGTCCCGCATGGTGGTGTCGGTGATCAGGAGCTGTTTCTGGTCCAGCATCCAGTCCGCGACGGCCTGCGGGCCGAACTCGTCGAGGATGGTGCGGGTGCCGGGGGCCGGCTCCGCGCGCGGCTCGGGGGCGACCGGCTCCCTGATCCCTTCGGCCGGCCGGACGCGCCCTTCGGTCTCGGGATGCCCGTTCACGGTGATGTCGGCGATGTAGGTCAGGATCTTCGTCGCGCGGTCCCGTTGCGGCGGGAAGTGGAAGAGCGCCTCGGTCTCGTCGATGAATTTCGTGGAATACTCGTTCGAGACGAATTTCGGGTGCTTCAGCAGGTTCTGCACGAAGGCGATGTTGGTCGCGACGCCGCGCACGCGGAACTCCCGGAGGGCCCGGTCCATCCGCGCAATCGCGGCCTCGGGCGTCCGCGCCCAGGCGGTGACCTTGGTCAGAAGCGAATCGTAGTAGCGGGTGATGACGGCGCCCGAATAGGCGGTGCCGCCGTCGAGCCGGATGCCCATGCCGGTGGCGGAGCGGTAGGTGGTGATCCGGCCGTAATCGGGAATGAAGTTGTTGAGAGGATCCTCGGTGGTCACACGGCACTGGAGCGCGTGTCCGTCGAGCTGCACGTCGTATTGCGAGGCGACGCCTGTCGCTTCCGTCAGGCTCTTGCCCTCTGCGATGAGGATCTGCGCCCGGACGATGTCGATCCCGGTGACCTCCTCGGTCACGGTATGCTCGACCTGCACGCGCGGGTTCACCTCGATGAAGTAGAACTCGCCGGTTTCCATATCCATCAGGAACTCGACGGTGCCGGCGCATTCGTAGCCGACATGTTCGCAGATCTTCCGGCCCAGGTTGCAGAGGCGTTCGCGCTGCGCTCCCGAGAGGTACGGCGCCGGCGCCCGCTCCACGACCTTCTGGTTGCGCCGCTGCACGGAGCAATCCCGCTCCCAGAGATGGTAGATGTTGCCCTGCTTGTCGCCGAGGATCTGCACCTCGACGTGGCGCGCGCGGGTGATCATCTTCTCGAGGTAGCCCTCGCCATTGCCGAAGGCGGCCTCGGCTTCGCGCCGGCCCTCGCGGACCTTCTCCGCGAGCTCGTCCGGGCCCATGATCGGCCGCATCCCCCGGCCGCCGCCGCCCCAGGACGCCTTCAGCATCAGGGGATAGCCGACCTCATCGGCCTGGCGGGCGATCTCGTCCATGTCCTCGCCCAGCACCTCGGTCGCCGGGATGACGGGAACACCGGCCTCGACCGCTACGCGCCGGGCGCTGGCCTTGTCGCCGAGCGCGCGCATGGTCTCGGCGCGGGGGCCGATGAAGGTGATGCCGGCTTCGGCGCAGGCTTCCACGAGCGCCGGGTTCTCCGACAGCAGCCCGTAGCCGGGGTGAACTGCATCGGCGCCCGACTGCTTCGCGACCCGTATGATCTCCTCGATCGAGAGATAGGCAGCGACCGGCCCCATCCCGGCGCCGACCCTGTAGGCCTCGTCTGCCTTGAAGCGGTGAAGGGAGAGCCGGTCCTCCTCGGCGTAGATCGCAACCGTCTTCTTGCCGAGCTCGTTCGCCGCGCGCATGATGCGGATGGCGATCTCACTTCGGTTCGCGATCAGGATCTTCTGGAAATCGGCCATCGTCGTCCCCGCATTATGCATTTGCAGCATAAGGTGTAGGGGCGATGCTCCGGGGGGTAAAGACTGCAGCGGCGGCGGCCAGCGGCGATGCTCAGCGGTGGGGGTAGCGCCCGCGCGACCGGAAGACGGCGCCGAGGACGAGCACGATCGCGCAGGCGACCAGCCCGGCCAGACGCTCCGTCAGGCCGTCGATATGATCGGGCGAGAGCAGGTAGATCGCGGAGGAGATGGCCCACAGCACGGCGAGGCCGAGCAGCACCGGCCGCGCCCATGCGATCTCCCGGCTTGCGCCGGCGGACATCAGCACCGGCACCGCGACGAACAGCGCGCCGAGCGCATAGACGAGATAGGTGTGAATGACGACGCCGCCCGTATCGTTGTCGCCGTACTCGTTGCGCGCGCCGATGACGACGACGAGGACCGCGAGGAGGACGAGGCAGAAGATCGCGGCCGTCCAGCCGTTCCTGCCCAGATGCGAGTGGGCCGCCGCGAGGGCGAGGGCGAAGAGCGCGCCCGCGAACCCGTAGAGCGCCACGTCCATCACGATCTCTCCCTGGCCCGCCGCGAGGTCCGAAATCGAATCCGAGATCCAGTTGTACTCCGCCGGCACGACGAAGGGCGCGACGAGGACCCCGAGAATGAGGGCCAGCACGCCCGCGAACGCGATGACGGCCAGAATGCGCAGAAGGCCCGATCGTTCCGAGCCCGGTGTGTAGAGCGTGTTCTGCATCAAAGTCCTCATGCGCGAAGGAATGGCCATCGGCACTTGATGTCCCACGGGGCAAGCCCTGGGAACTGGCAGAGTTCCGGCCCCTCGTCGCAATTCGGTGCCCCTCACGCGGATCTGGGTGGAACGGAAGGCGAACGCGGGCTTTCCATTCCGGCCCGCAGCGATTAGCTTGTCGCCCCATGAGCAGCTTCGACGATCATGACGCCTTCGCCTCCGCCGTTCCCCTGTCGCAGCGCGCGATGGCCGGGCGCGGCGCGCCCTATCTCGATGGGTTGAACCCCGCGCAGAAGGAAGCGGTCGAGACCCTCGAGGGGCCCGTCCTGATGCTTGCGGGGGCCGGCACCGGCAAGACCCGCGCGCTGACCGCCCGGATCGCGCATCTGCTGTCGACCGGAACGGCGCGGCCGAACGAGATCCTCGCCGTCACGTTCACCAACAAGGCCGCGCGCGAGATGAAGACCCGCGTGGGCAGGCTCCTCGGCGATGCGGGAGAGGGGATGCCCTGGCTCGGCACGTTCCACTCGATCTGCGTGAAGCTGCTGCGCCGACATGCCGAACTGGTGGACCTGAAGTCGAACTTCACCATCCTCGACACCGACGACCAGCTTCGGCTTTTCCGCCAGCTCATCCAGGCCGAGGGAATCGACGAGAAGCGCTGGCCGCCGCGGATGCTCGCGTCGATCATCGACGGCTGGAAGAACCGCGCGCTGCGCCCGGATGCCGTCCCCGTCGCCGATGCCGGCGCGTTCGACCGCAAGGGCGTGATGCTCTACGCCGCGTACCAGGATCGGCTGAAGACGCTGAACGCCTGCGATTTCGGCGACCTGCTTCTGCACATGGTCACGATCTTCCAGACCCATGACGACGTTCTCGAGCAGTATCGCCGCTACTTCCGCTTCATCCTCGTTGACGAGTACCAGGATACCAACGTCGCGCAGTACATGTGGCTGCGGCTCCTGGCGGGCGGGCACAAGAACATCTGCTGCGTCGGTGATGATGACCAGTCGATCTACGGCTGGCGCGGGGCCGAGGTGGGAAACATCCTGCGATTCGAGCAGGATTTCCCGGGCGCCCATACGGTCCGACTCGAACAGAACTATCGCTCCACGCCCCACATCCTCGCCGCCGCCTCCGGTGTGATCGCCAGCAACAAGGGGCGCCTCGGCAAGACGCTCTGGACCGAGGAGAAGGACGGCGAGAAGGTCCGCCTCATCGGCCACTGGGACGGTGAGGAGGAGGCCCGCTGGATCGGGGAGGAGCTCGAGGCGATGGGCCGGGGCACGCGCGGCCTGCGCCCCGTCTCCCTGGACGAATGCGCCATCCTCGTGCGGGCCTCGCATCAGCTCCGGGCCTTCGAGGACCGGTTCCTGACCATCGGTCTGCCCTACCGCGTCATCGGGGGCCCGCGATTCTACGAGCGGCTCGAGATCCGGGACGCGATGGCCTATTTCCGCCTCGCCGTCAGTCCCGATGACGATCTGGCCTTCGAGCGGATCGTGAACACGCCGAAACGCGGCCTCGGCGACAAGGCGCAACAGAAAATTCAGATCGCGGCCCGCTCGAACGGCGTGAACCTGCTCGAGGGCGCCCGCATCCTGCTGGCGTCCAAGGGGCTGACCGGCAAGGGCGCTGCCGCCCTCGCGGAGCTCGTCTCGGGGATCGATCGCTGGCACGCGCAGGTCCGCCTCGGTGGCTCCCATATCGAGACCGCCGAGATGATCCTCGACGAATCGGGCTACACCACGTTCTGGCAGAACGAGAAGACACCCGAAGCCCCCGGGCGCCTCGAAAACCTCAAGGAACTCGTGAAGGCGCTGGAAAATTTCGACAACCTTCAGGGGTTCCTCGAGCATGTCTCCCTGATCATGGACAACGAATCGGAGGATACCGAGGCGAAGGTCACCCTGATGACGCTCCACGCCGCGAAGGGTCTCGAATTTCCCGCCGTGTTCCTGCCGGGCTGGGAGGACGGGCTGTTCCCCAACCAGCGCGCGATGGACGAGCAGGGGTTGAAGGGTCTCGAGGAGGAGCGCCGCCTTGCCTATGTCGGCATCACCCGCGCCGAGGAGCTCTGCACGATCTCCTTCGCGGCGAACCGGCGCATCTACGGCCAGTGGCAATCGGCGCTGCCCTCCCGCTTCATCGACGAGCTTCCCGAGGAACATGTGGACGTTCTGACCCCGCCAGGTCTCTACGGCGGCGGGTTCGGAGCTGCGGGCATGGCGGCGAGCGCATCGCCGGCGATCTCCGGGGCCATGGGCTCGGACATGCATGAAAAGGCGAGCAAGGCGGACGTCTACAACTCGCCGGGCTGGCGCAGGATGCAGTCCCGCTCGGCGCAGCGGTCCGTCTCGCAGCCGCAGGAAACGCGGAACATGGTGATCGATCTCGAGGCAGTCAGCGCCTTCACCGAGGGCGACCGCGTCTTTCACCAGAAGTTCGGCTATGGCGAAGTGACGGGGATCGAGGGCGACAAGCTCCAGATCTCCTTCGACAAGGCCGGTCCGAAGAAGGTGGTCGCGAAATTCGTCGTTCCTGCCGCCTCGGCCGGAGACGTTCCGTTCTGATCCAGCGGCGCGTTACGCCATGAGCGGCTGAGACCTGGCCCCGCTCCTCGCGCGGCCCGTCCTTCCGACATTCACAGAGTAGGCCTCGGGCATGTTTGCGGGGCGCGCGAGCCGTCACGACGGGGGATGCTCCCGGCGTCCGGTGCGTCTTGAGTCATAATGTCCGGAAACAAAAAGGCGGCGGCACCAGGGAGGAGGAGAGGTGCCGCCGCCATTGTCAGAACGCCCAGGGAGGAGGAGAGGACGTCCCGATCTGAAACTGGCCTTCCCGTGAGAAGGGAAGGAGGACGGCGGCACCAGGGAGGAGGAGAGGTGCCGCCGCCATTGTCAGAACGCCCAGGGAGGAGGAGAGGGCGCCCCGATCTGAAACTGGCCTTCCCGGGAGGAGGGAAGGAGGACGGCGGCACCAGGGAGGAGGAGAGGTGCCGCCGCCATTGTCAGAACGCCCAGGGAGGAGGAGAGGGCGCCCCGATCTGAAACTGGCCTTCCCGGGAGGGGGGAAGGAGGACGGCGGCACCAGGGAGGAGGAGAGGTGCCGCCGCCATTGTCAGAACGCCCAGGGAGGAGGAGAGGACGTCCCGATCTGAAACTGGCCTTCCCGGGAGGGGGGAAGGAGGGCGGCGGCACCAGGGAGGAGGAGAGGTGCAGCCAGCCATATCAGGAAGCGCCAGGGAGGAGGACGGCGCGTCCCGAATGAGAAGTCCTCAGAGGCCCGCGGCTTCGCGCGAGATGCCCTCGATATTGGAGCGGTGCATGCCGAGATCGGCAAGCTCGCGGTCCGTCAGGTTGCCCAGCTCGCGGCGGGTCTGGCGGTAGAGTTTCATCTTGGTGCGGGTCGCTTCGTCGCGGCGGAACATGGCCGTCGCCCAGCCGAAGATGCCCGTGGTGCCGCTCATGCGGTCTGTGTTTGCTGCGTATGCCATATGCTCAATCCTCTTCGTCTCGTAACGCCACCAGAGGCTTCGTCCTCTATCCGTGTGGCGGCAGGCTCCGTGTCCTGCTGTCGAGATCGAATTTGAGACTTTTGCTGCGCTTGCACAACGCCCGAAGCTTCAACGCCGCCATGCGGCAATTGCATAAGTCATGCTGACCTATCGTCACTGAACCGTTACCCTGGCCCTCTACCGGACCCGGTCGCCCGCTTGCCTTCCGGGCGCCAGTTCTAAAGGGTGCGCTCGCCTGAAGGACAGGGAGGCTGAGATCATGGCGGCACGACGCGAGGATATTCTGGAGGCTCTCAAGGGGGTGGCGCTGCCCGGCGGCGGCGACCTCGTCTCGGCCGATATGGTCCGTGCCCTGGGAGTCGAGCCAAGCGGAGCGGTGCGCTTCGTCATCGAGGCGCCGAACGCCGACATGGCCCGGTCGCTCGAGGGCGTTCGCGTCGCGGCGGAAGGGGCGGTGAGCCAGGTGGCCGGTGTCACTTCCGCGGCCGCCGTTCTCACCGCGCACGGTCCCGCCGAAAAGGGACCGCCGCCCCAGATGAAGGTGGGACGCCATCCCACACCGCAGCAGGGCGGTCCCGCGCGGCTCGAGGGAATCGACCGGATCGTCGCCGTCGCCAGCGGCAAGGGCGGCGTCGGCAAGTCGACGGTCGCCTCCAACCTTGCCGTCGCGCTCGCCCGGGAAGGGCGGCGCGTCGGCCTGCTCGACGCCGACATCTACGGGCCGTCCCAGCCGCGGATGATGGGAACCACGAAGCGCCCGTCCTCCGAGGACGGCGAGCGGATCGACCCGCTGCACGCCCACGGGGTCACCCTCATGTCCATTGGCAACATGATGAAGGAGGACGAGGCGCTGGTCTGGCGTGGGCCCATGCTGATGGGCGCGCTGCAGCAGCTCATGACCCAGGTGAACTGGGGGAGGCTCGATATCCTCGTCGTCGATCTGCCTCCGGGCACGGGCGACGTCCAGCTCACCCTCTGCCAGCGGTACCAGCTCACGGGCGCCATCGTCGTCTCCACCCCTCAGGATGTCGCGCTGCTCGATGCGCGGCGGGCCATCGACATGTTCGGCAAGCTCAAGACGCCGGTGCTCGGCCTGATCGAGAACATGTCCACCTATGTCTGTCCGCAATGCGGGCATGAGGCACATCTCTTCGGTCATGGCGGCGTGGAGGCCGAGGCGCGGAAGATCGACGTGCCGTTCCTCGGTGCACTGCCGCTCGAACTGGAAACGCGGCTCGCCGGCGATTCCGGCACGCCCGTCGCGGCCGGCAGCGGAAAGGCGGCAAACGCCTACGCAGAACTCGCCCGGCGCCTCATCGGCGGCGGAATGGGCTGAGATCCCATTGCCGCCCCCGGTCCGGGCCGGCGAGTCGCGGGGCAGGTAGGATTTCGTGGTGACACGAGCCGGGCCTGCGGCCCGGCCCGGCCTCCCCGGCGGGCGTAAAACCCCTGTAACGTATTGATCTTGCGGCACACGTTGCGAATTTGTCCCAGCGCGGTGGGTCGAGTTCCCACGTGTCTTCCATCCTGAACCCGTTTCAGAGATCACAGCGCCGCGATCGGGCGTGAATCACGCGTGATTCTGTGGGTAACCAGTCAAGCACGCTTTCTACCACCTTGGTATTTTGCACTCCGACCTGTTGCAGTCGGGTCATCCAGCCACGTCAGCCTCACCGTCAATCTTATAGGGCGAATCGCTAGATGTGGTGAAAAGCGGCTGTTTTACATCAACATTCACACGGTTTGGCGGTCCGAGCTTGACTCCGGGCCACGTCCTGCGTCAGCGCGAATCTCCACGAATAGTCGCATCTCCCATTTCATGGGCTTGCGTGGGCAGGCGCTCCATGGCAAAACTTTCCTACGTTGAGAGCGGAACCAAAAAAGCGGGCCGACAAAGAGCACCGCAAAGACTTCCCCAAGTCAGGTTTCATACAGGCAATCCGCTACTCGATAAAAAAGAGATCCGGCGCGCAGCGAGCAGACATCCCCCCAGGTGGCTCCGCGATCGGACGAACCCAGTAATGGGACGAGGGCGGCGGATCGGACAATGGCAGCAGTCCGATCCGCCGTTTTTCTTTTCCTGGGGCGGTAATTGAGGGCGTGGCACGCGTTGCAGGAAACGTTCCGGGGCGAAGGCCTGCACAAATTGGACGGAAAGGGCCGGATTTCGATCCTGGCTGATTTCCGTCGTGTGCTCCTTGCCCAGGATTCCAGCGCCGTCGACGGAAAAAATCCAGAACTTACAGTTGTTTACGGCCATCCGGCCCAGAAGTACCTCGAATGCCATTCGGCCGAGGGAATTCAGGAAGTCGACCGCCGTATTTCGTTGATGCCGATGGGGTCCGAAACCCGCCGAAAGGTCGAGCGAATCTATTACGGCCTCTCCGTGAAGGTTCGTCTCGACGATAATGGAAGACTCGTTCTCAATCCCCGGATGCGCGCGAAGCTCGGCGACACGACGGATGTCTACATGACCGGCGCCGGCGCGACCTTCCAGATCTGGAACCCTGCCGTCTTCGAACGGCTCCGCGGCCCGATCTTCGATGCGCCGATCGACGAGGACGACGATACCGATTTCGACCCGCAATCGCTGTTCTTCGATCCGGACGGGGGGATCTGAGCCATGGCATCGGCCGACACGGCTCCCGAAGCGCCGAAGGGTCCGCATGTTCCGGTGCTCATCGATGCGCTCATCGAGGAGGTTTCTCCGGTGCGCGGGACCTGGCTCGACGGGACGTTCGGCGCGGGCGGCTACACCGAGCGACTGCTGCAGGCCGGGGCGGACCGGGTGATCGCTCTCGACCGGGATCCCACCGCCATCGAGGCCGCCGAGCCGATGCAGGCGCGCTGGGGCGACCGGCTCGACCTCCGCCTCTCCCGGTTTTCCGAGCTGGACGCGCAGGGCGATGCGCTGGACGGCGTCGCGCTCGACCTCGGCGTCTCCTCCATGCAGATCGACCGCCCGGAACGCGGCTTTTCCTTCCAGAAGGACGGCCCGCTCGACATGCGCATGGGCGATGACGGCCCGAGCGCCGCGGACCTCGTGAACACCGCCGAGGAGGCGGAACTCGCCGATATCCTCTTCCACTACGGCGAGGAGCGGGCGTCCCGCCGGATCGCACGGGCCATCCTGCGCGCCCGCCCGTTCGAGACGACCGGGCAGCTGGCGGAGGTGATCGCGTCCTGCCTGCCGCGACAGAAGCCGGGACAGATGCATCCCGCGACGCGCTCCTTCCAGGCGATCCGGATCGCGGTGAACGACGAGATGGGCGAGCTGGCCCGCGGGCTTGCCGCGGCCGAGCGCGCTCTGAAACCGGGCGGAGCGCTCGCCGTCGTGACCTTCCATTCGCTGGAGGACCGCGTGGTGAAGAGGTATCTCGCGGAGCAGACCGGCGCCGTCGGGCAGGGCAGCCGCCATGCGCCGGCGATGGCGCCGCGCACGCCGCGATTCGAGCAACGCCGCCGCAAGGCGACCGCGCCCGGCGACGCTGAGATCGCAGGCAATCCGCGCGCGCGCTCGGCCAAGCTGCGCGTCGCGTTCAGAACGGACGCCGAGGCGAACCCGCCCCGGCGCAGCGCGCTCGGCCTGCCCGGGCCGAAGGACTGGTGGCTGGAAACGGGGAACAGGGAATGAGAGGACTTCTCTACGTCGCCTCCGCACTCGCGGTGATGGCGCTGGCGTTCTGGGCCTACCAGGAGAACTACCGCACGCAGGCGTCGATCCGCGCCAACTCGGAGGTCAGCCGGGACATCGGCCGCCTGCGGGAAACGCTGTCGATCCTGAAGGCCGAATGGGCGTATCTCAACCGGCCCTCGCGGCTTGCGGATCTGGCGGAGATGAACTTCGACAAGCTCGGGCTTTTGCCGGTCGAGAAGACCCAGTTCGCACGGCCCGATCAGCTTCCCTATCCCCCGGCGGGACTGGCGCGCGTCGGCGCGCCGGTCGACCTCGTCGGCGTGGTTCCCCAATTCGCCCCCGACGGTGAGGACTGGCCATGATCCGCACGCCCCTTCGTCCCCTCGCCCGTATCCTCAAGGCCCGCGAGGACGGTGAGGATCCCGGCCTGATCGAGCGCGAGAATCGCCGCAAGCGCCGCGATGCGGATCGGGACCGCAAGCGCCTGCGGGCCCAGGGACGTCTCCTTGTCCTCGGCCTCTGCTTTTTCGCCGCCTATGCCACCATCGGCGTGCGCATGGGGATTCTCGCCAATGTCGAACCGGCCGAGCCGAAGGTCGCGAGCGCGGGGCAGCAGATCGTCACCCAGCGTGCGGACATCACCGACCGCAACGGACGCATCCTCGCCACCAACCTCGTGACGCGCTCGCTCTATGCGCAGCCGCACCTGATGGTGGAGCCCGAGCGGGCCGCACGCGAGCTGGCCGCGCTCTTCCCCGAAGAGATGGACGAGGAGCGCCTGCGCGGCTGGTTTACCGGGGAGCGCAAGTTCATCTGGCTGCGCCGCCAGATGAGCCCCGAGCAGATGCAGGCGGTCCACGATATCGGCGAGCCGGGCCTGCTCTTCGGCCCGCGCGAGATGCGCCTCTATCCCAACGGCCCGCTCGCGGCGCACATCCTCGGTGGGTCGCGCTTCGAGAAGGAGGACGTCAACGCCGCCGAGGTGATCGGCACGGCCGGCGTCGAGAAGGCGTTCGACGAGTATTTGCGCGATCCGTCGCAGGGCGGGGCGCCGCTTGCCCTCTCCCTGGACATGACCGTTCAGAGCGCCGCGCGCGAGGTCCTGGGCGGCGGGATGCGGTTGATGAATGCCCGCGGTGCCGCCGCCGTCCTGATGGACGTGCATAGCGGCGAGGTCATTTCGATGCTCTCTCTGCCCGATTTCGATCCCAACGACCGGCCCCGGCCGCTCGCGTCCGGCAACGACCCGTCAGAGAGTCCTCTCTTCAACCGCGCGGTTCAGGGGGTCTACGAGCTGGGTTCCGTCTTCAAGATCTTCGCCGTGGCGCAGGCCATGGAACTCGGCCTCGTGAACCCCGATACGATGATCGACACGAAGGGGCCGCTCGTCTGGGGCCGGTACAGGATACGCGACTTCCACGATTACGGGCCGAGCCTTTCGGTCAAGAACGTGATCGTCGAGAGCTCCAACATCGGCACGGCGCATATCGCGATGGACATCGGAGCGGAGCGGCAGGAGGATTTCCTCGCCTCCCTGGGCTTCACCACGCCGACGCAGATCGAGATGGTCGAGGCGCCGACCGGCAAGCCGCTCCTGCCGCCGAAATGGTCCGAGATCTCGACCATGACGATCAGCTACGGCCACGGCCTGTCCGCCAGCCCGCTGCACCTCGCCGCGGCCTATTCCACCATCGTGAACGGCGGCACGCGCGTGCACCCGACGCTGGTGAAGCAGGCCGGCCCGCAGAACGGCGAGCGCGTCATCAGCGAGCAGACGTCGCGGGCGGCGGTGGACATGTTGCGCGCGGTGGTGACCGAGGGAACGGCCAGCTTCGGGGACGTGGTCGGCTACGAGGTCGCCGGCAAGACGGGCTCCGCCGACAAGCCGAAGCCCACTGGCGGCTACTACAAGGACCGTGTCATCGCGACCTTCGCCTCGACGTTCCCGGCCAGCGATCCGAAATACGTGCTCATCGTCACGCTCGACGAGGGCGAGGACACGATCGGCTCGATGCCGCGCCGGACCGCGGGGTGGACCGCGGTTCCCGTGGCGGCAGCCATGATCGAACGCATCGCGCCGCTCCTCGGGCTGAGACCGGCCGTTGAACCTTCTCAGGAGGCTGCGTTAATACCGGCCAATCTCTGACGCAGGCCGCGGACGGCCGCGCCACAAGCATGGCAGGGGGCCTTGCATACATGGACGGACGAACGCAGGAGGCTTCGCTGGCCGATCTCGGCCTCACGGGGCAGGGCGGTGCCGAGGCGCGGATCACGGGCCTTTCGGTCGACAGTCGGCAGGTCCGGCCGGGCGATCTCTTCGCGGCGCTGCCGGGAACGAAGATCCACGGTGCCACCTTCGCCGAGACGGCCCTTGAGCGCGGCGCGGTCGCACTCCTGACCGACAGCGAAGGGGCGCGCGTCGCGGCGCCGGCCCTCGCCGGATCGGACGCGGTGCTGATCGTCACCGAGGACCCTCGCGAGGCGCTGGCCTACGCCGCCGCACTGTGGTTCGGCCAGCAGCCCGATGTCGTCGTTGCCGTGACCGGGACGAACGGCAAGACCTCGGTCGCCTCCTTCGCCCGGCAGATCTGGATGGCGATGGGGCTTTCGGCGGTCAATGTCGGCACGACGGGGATCGAGGGATCCTGGGAAGCGCCGCTGGCCCACACCACGCCCGAGCCGATCACGCTGCACCGCATGCTGTCCGGGGCTGCGGAGGCCGGCGTTACCCATGCGGCAATGGAAGCCTCCTCTCACGGTCTGTCCCAGCGGCGGCTCGACGGGGTGCGCCTCGCCGCGGCGGGCTTCACGAACTTCAGCCAGGATCATCTCGACTACCACGCCACGTTCGACGAGTACTTCGACGCCAAGGCCTCCCTCTTCACCCGCGTTCTGGACGAAGACGGAATCGCCGTCATCCACATGGACGACGAAAAGGGCCCGCTTCTGGAGGCGATGGCGGACGGGATCGGCCAGGAGGTGATCCGCGTCGGCCGCGGCGCCGAATGCCATCTCCGGATCGCCGGCCTGCGCTTCGACCCGACGGGTCAGGACCTGCGCTTCGTCTGGAACGAGACCGTCCGTCAGGTGCGCCTGCCGCTGATCGGGGGCTTCCAGTCCGAGAACGTTCTCGTCGCGGCCGGCCTCTGCATCGCCGGCGGCTCCGACCCGGCCGAGGTCTTCAACGCATTGCCGCAGCTTCGGGGCGTGCGCGGGCGAATGCAGCTCGCGGCGACGCGGGAAAGCGGGGCGCCTGTCTATGTCGACTACGCCCACACCCCCGACGCCCTTGCCACCGCCCTTCAGGCCCTGCGCCCGCATGTCATGGGACGCCTGATCTGCGTCTTCGGCGCAGGCGGGGACCGGGACAGGGGCAAACGTCCCTTGATGGGCGCGGCCGTGGCCGAGCATGCGGATGTCGCCATCGTGACGGACGACAACCCCCGCTCCGAGGATGCCGCCCTGATCCGCTCTGCGATCCTGGCATCCTGCCCCGGCGGGATCGAGGTCGGCGACCGGGCGGAGGCGATCCTGCGGGGCGTCGATGCCCTGCAGCCGGGAGATGCGCTCCTGATCGCCGGAAAAGGGCATGAGAGCGGACAGACCGTGGGCGATACGGTGTATCCCTTCGATGACGTTGAGCAGGCCTCCGTCGCCGTGGCCGCCCTCGACGGGCAGGTCTCGTGAGCCTCTGGACCGCGGCAGAGGCCGCCGAGGCGACCGGTGCGGAAGCCCGCGGAGACTGGACCGCCACGGGTCTTTCGATCGACACGCGGACGATCGAGCCGGGCGATCTCTTCGTCGCGCTGACCGACATGCGGGACGGGCATGATTTCGTCGCCGACGCCTTGAGCAAGGGTGCCGCCGCCGCGCTCGTCTCCCGCGTGCCGGAGGGCGTTGCGCAGGATGCGCCGCTGCTCCTCGCCGGCGATGTGATGGACGCCCTCCGGGCCCTCGGCGCTGCCGGGCGCGCGCGAAGCCGGGCCCGCGTCATCGGCGTGACCGGCTCCGTCGGCAAGACCTCCACCAAGGAGATGCTGCGCGCGATCCTTGCTGGGCAGGGAAACGTCCATGCCGCCGAGAAGAGCTACAACAACCACTGGGGCGTTCCGCTGACGCTGGCGCGGATGCCTGCGGATGCAGATTTCGCCGTGATCGAGATCGGCATGAGCAATCCGGGCGAGATCGCGCCGCTGGCCGCGCTCGCCCGCCCGCATGTCGCGCTCGTCACCACGGTCGCGCCTGCGCATCTCGCCGCCTTTGGACGGATCGAGGGAATCGCAGAGGAAAAGGCTGCGATCTTCGGCGGTCTGGAGCCGGGCGGCGTGGCGATCGTCAATGCCGACTTGGACACGACCCCGATCCTGGTCGAGGCGGCCCGGTCCGCCGGCGCGCGGCTCTCGACATTCGGGCGCACGGCAGGGGCGGACTGGCATCTCGGCTCCGCCGAGATCGCCGGCGGCGTGACCGTCGTGCAGGGGGCGGGGCAGGGCGAACCCCTCGTCTTCCGCCTCAGGACCGCCGGCGCGCATTTCGCGATGAACGGGCTTTCCGCGCTCGCCGCCGCCGCCGCCGCCGGGGCCGACACTGCCATAGCGCTCGGCGATCTGGGCAACTGGACGCCGTACGAGGGCCGCGGCGCGCGGGAACGGGTGCAGCTCGATCCCAGAGCGGAGCCCGGTCTGGGCTTCGACCTGATCGACGATTCCTACAATGCCAACCCGGCCTCCGTCTCCGCGGCCCTCGGCACGCTTGCCGCGCTCACCCCGCAGGACGGGCAGGGCCGCGTCGGGCGCGGGCGGCGGATCGCGATCCTCGGTGACATGCTGGAGCTCGGATCGGGAGAAAGACAGCTCCACGCCGCGCTGGCAGAGGATCCGTCGATGGCGCGGGTCGACCTCGTGCATGTCGTCGGGCCGCGCATGGCTGCGCTTCACGAGGTGCTGCCCGAGGAACAGCAGGGGATGGCGGTGGACGCCGCCGCCGATCTCGCGACCGAGGTGCGGGCGCTGGTCGATGCCGGCGATATCGTGCTGGTCAAGGGATCGCTCGGCGTCGGCCTTGCGCGCGTCGTTGACGCGATCCGAAATATCGGTCACTCCCGCGCGGCCGACGAGACCGACGAAATCTAGAAAAACAAGGGAGCGGAGCGCGTGCTCTACTGGTTGACCGGCCTTTCGGACGGGGGCGATTTCTTCAATCTCTTCCGCTACATCACATTCCGTGCGGGCGGAGCCTTCTTCACCGCGCTCGTCTTCGGCTTCATTTTCGGACGGCCGTTGATCGATTTCTTGCGTCGCCGCCAGCGCTTCGGTCAGCCGATCCGCACGGACGGGCCGGAAACCCATATCCAGACCAAGGCCGGTACGCCGACGATGGGGGGGCTCCTGATCCTCTCCGCCCTCGGCTTCGCGACCTTTCTCTGGGCGCGCCTCGACAATCCCTATGTGTTGATCACGCTCTTCGTCACCGCCGCCTTCGGCGGGCTCGGGTTTGCCGATGACTACGCGAAGGTCACGAAGAACAGCCATGCGGGCGTGTCCGGACGGGTGCGCATCCTTCTCGGCCTCCTGATCGCGGGGATCGCCGGTACGGCGGCGGCGTGGTCCCACCCCGAGGACCTGACAGGGCAACTCGCCTTCCCGATCTACGCCGAGCTTCTGATCAACTTAGGCATCTTCTTCGTGCCGTTCTCGATGCTGGTCATCGTCGGTGCCGCGAACGCTGTGAACCTGACGGACGGTCTCGACGGTCTGGCGATCATGCCGGTGATGATCGCGGCCGGTACGCTCGGCGTCATCGCTTACGCCGTCGGGCGGACGGACTTCACCGAGTACCTCGGCGTGCATTACGTGCCCGGGACCGGGGAGCTTCTGATCTTCGTCGCCGCGCTGATCGGCGGTGGCCTCGGCTTTCTGTGGTTCAACGCCCCGCCGGCGGCGGTGTTCATGGGCGATACCGGCTCGCTTGCCCTTGGCGGGGCGCTCGGCTCGATCGCGGTGATGACGAAGCACGAGATCGTCCTCGCCATCGTCGGCGGCATCTTCGTCGCCGAGGCGCTCAGCGTCATCATCCAGGTGATGTACTTCAAGCGCACGGGCAAGCGCGTCTTCCTCATGGCGCCGATCCACCATCACTTCGAGAAGCGTGGCTGGGCCGAGCCGCAGATCGTCATCCGGTTCTGGATCATTTCGCTGATCCTCGCGCTGATCGGTCTCGCGACGCTCAAGGTCCGCTGAAGCGAATCCGGGACGAACGTCAGTAGCCCGTCATCTCGAGGTACCCCACGCCCGCGTGGGTGCCTCGGGTGCGGACGGGGCCCTCCCAGTAGGCGAAGGATACGTCCATCCAAGCGTCCGGGTTGATCGCTTCCAGCGTGACGTCCAGATTCTCCTGCGGCAGGCGCACGCGCCAGCGGACGGGGATCTGCCGCCCCTGAACCTCGGCGCTGCCCTGGGGGTCCATGGCAAGCGCCCCGTCGGCCAAGGGAACCGCGCGGCCGTCCGGGGCGATCCAGGTGCCCGAGCCGTAGAACGTGCCGCCCGTTTCCCTGAGCCGAAACCCCATCAGTTTCGCGCCGCCCGAGAGATGGAGCGAGATCCAGTCCCATCCCTCCTGCGTCTCCGAAAGGGGCTGCGACGACCATTCCCGGTCGAGCCACGCGCGGCCCGTGACCGGAATCTCCTCGCCATCCATCCGCAACGCCCCCTCGGCTCTGTAGAACGGCTGGGAATAGTACCGGCTTGCCTGCCCCTCGGCGGACTTCACCGAATACCCGTCCTCGCCTTGCAGGATCAGCGGCCCGTCCGCGCGAAGGGCCACGCGAAAGGAGAAGTCGTCGCCTTGCGCCTCCACGTCGAGCGCGGCCAGCGCCTGCGTGCCATCATCGCGCGCGGCGAGGCGCCAATCGTCGATCCAGGCAGCGAAGGGGTCGGCCTCGACGCCGGCCTGGCCGACGCCGCCACGGGCGAGACGCTCGGCGCTGAAATGGCGATCCGGCGTCGTCACCGCGGCATGGGCCATCCAGAGCTGCGGGCTGGACCAGAGGGCCCCGTCCACCGGCGACAGCGCGGACCGGAAGAGCGTCCATTGCAGGCCCATCGGCGTGCCGTCCGGCGCTTCGAGATTGGCGGTCAGATACCACCACTCGATGCGGAAGCTGGGATGTGCGCCATGATCGGCGGGGAAGGCGAGGGGGGTGCGATCGGGCACCGCGAAGCCCTCGGCCGCGGTGCCCATCCCGGCGAACCCCTGCGCGGTGGCGCCGCTGCCGGGAAGGGCGGCCAGAAGGGCGAGAAGGCGGCGGCGGGTCAGGCTCATGATGCGGAGCTAGCGCGCCGGCGGCTCACTTCGTGTCGATCTTCTTCATCTCTTCGGGAACGGTATCGTAACCGGACCAGCCGTGATCGCCGGACGCGTCCGGCAGGTCGTCCTTGGCCACGTGCCGATGCATGTAGACCTTGGCGAGGAAGTTCGCGGTGATCGGCGCGGTCAGCAGCAGGAACACCGTGATCAGGAGCTGGTGCGCCACGATTTCCCCGTTCCAGCCGTAGGAATAGATCATCGCGGCAATCAGCACGCTGCCAACGCCGAGGGTGGTCGACTTCGTCGGCCCGTGCAGGCGGCGCATCAGATCCGGCAGCTTCACGAGGCCGAAGGATCCGACAAGGCCGAACACCCCGGCGGCAACGAGGAAAAAGGACACGGCAATCTCGAAGATCAGCTCTTCGCTCATCGGTATTCCCTCCTCATTCGATGATGTTGCCGCGCAGGATGAAGCGGCAGAAGGCGACGGTGGAGACGAAGCCGGTCATGGCGATCAGCATCGAAACCTCGAAATAGACCTCCGTCCCCTCGGCGATGCCGTAGAGGTTCAGAAGCGCGATGCCGTTGATGAACATCGTGTCGAGGGCGAGGATCCGGTCGGTGATGTCCGGGCCCTTCGCCAGCCGCACGAGGTTGAACACGAGCGCAAGGGCGAAGCAGGCGACGGCGAACCAGAGCGCGAAGGTGATCATTCGAAAATCTCCAGGAGCCGGCGCTCGTACCGCGACTTGATCTCGTCCCGGACGGACTCGGGATCGGGGGCGTCGAGATAGTGGATGAGGAGCGTATGCCCGTCCGCGGCCAGCATCGCCGTCACCGTGCCGGGCGTCATCGTGATGGTCCCGGCGAGAATCGTGATCGCCTCCGGCTGCGTCAGCTCCAGCGGGACCGCGACCCAGCCGGACTGCATCCTGGCGTTGGACTTGAAGAGAATCGTGTAGGCCACGACCACGTTCGCCACGACGATGTCCCAGAGAACCACGAACATGTAGCCGATGAAGCGCGACCTCGACCGGATCACCGGTTTGTTCTGCCAGTAGGGCCGCGTGATGATCGGGATCACGAGGCCGAGAATCAGGCCAAGGAGGATATTCCCCAGCGTGATCGTGTTGTTCAGCATCAGCCAGATCACCGTCAGTAGGAGGGTGAGCTGGGGGTGGGGGAGGTATTTGGGGCCGACTGTATAGGCCATGCGTCAGTTCCCTCCTTGGTCCGGGGCGACCTGCAGGACCGGCCGCGCGGGCGGCTCGGCATCGGTCCCCGTTTCGGTCTCTTCGGTGGGCGCAAGGCCCGGCTCGCCGCCCTCGTCGCCCGGCCCGCCATGGTCCCCGCCGTCATGCGCGTCGCCGTAGCCGTAGGGCTTGGCCGCGCCGATCTCGGCGGGCCGCTTGGCGCTGCCCTCGTAGTCGAGCACGGCGGAGATGTAGGCCCCACGCTCGAAGAGCTGGGCGGCCGTGGCTTCGGCGTAGCGGAAGGCGGGCCCGGAGAAAATCGTCAGAAGCACGATCATGCCGAGCGGCAGGGCGGCCGCGACGAGGGAGAGGGGCGCTGGCATCGGCGCGGTCACCGTCCGGCTTGCCGCCTGCGCCTCCTGCTCCTCGATCTCGATTTCCGGCTCCTCGAGGCTCTCGCCCGGCACCGGCGCGGTCTTCCAGAAGACGCGGGAGCCTTCGCGGGCGAAGCCGACGATGGTGAGGATCGAGGTCGCGAGAATGATACCCCAGATCCAAGGCGCCAGCGGATGTCCCGCGGAGGCATCGAGGATGAGCAGCTTGCCGATGAAGCCCGACAGCGGCGGCATCCCGGCCATGGCGATGGCGCCGGCGAAGAAATATGCGCCGACGAGGCCGCTCGGCTTGACCTCTCCCACCTCGCCGCGGTGGCGTATGAGGTCGACCGCGAGGAAGAGCGCCGCCGTGGCGAAGGTGGAATGGGCGATGTAGTAGATCGCCGCGGCCGCGCCCGCTTCGTTGAAGGGCGCGATGGCGATCATCAGCGTCCCCATGGAGCCGATGACGGAGAAGGCGACGATCCGGCCGATGCCGATCCCCCCGAGCGTTCCCAACGTGCCCACGATCAGGGTCACGAGCGCGGCGGGCAGCAGGATGTCCGAGAAGAAGTATCCCACCTCGCCGAGCGCCGGGGCGAAGACGAGGGTGAATATCCTCAGGATCGCATAGGCGCCGACCTTGGTCATGATCGCGAACATCGCCGCGACGGGCGCTGGGGCATTGGCATAGGTGCCGGGCAGCCAGAACTGCACCGGGAACAGTGCCGCCTTGATCGCGAAGACCACGAGCAGGAGCGTCGCGCCGACCATGGCAAGCGCTTCCTTGCCGGGATCGAGCTCGGCCATGCGCACCGCCATGTCCGCCATGTTGAGCGTTCCCGTCACGGCATAGAGCGTGCCGAGGGCGAACAGGAAGAGCGTCGAGCCGGCGAGGTTGAAGGCGACATACTGGATGCCCGCACGCATCCGCACGCCGCCGCCGCCGTGGATCATCAGCCCGTAGGAGGCGATGAGCAGGACTTCGAAGAAGACGAAGAGGTTGAACGCGTCGCCGGTGAGGAACGCGCCGTTCACGCCCATCACCTGGAACAGCAGGAGCGGGTGGAAGTGCCAGCCGCGCCGGTCCCAGTCGCTGCCGATGGCATAGGCGGAGACGATGAGGCCGAGCGCCGAGGTCAGCATCACCATCATCGCCGACAGCCGGTCGAGGACAAGGACGATCCCGAAGGGCGCCGGCCAGTCTCCGAGGCGGTAGACCGAGATGTCGTCCCCGCCCGCGAGAAGGAAGAGGCCGATCCCGATCAGGAGGGTCGCGATGGTGCCGGCCAGGGAGAAGACCCGCTGCAGCACGAGGTCGTGCCGCATGGCCAGCGCCATGATCGGCGCGAGGATCGCCGGAACGACGATCGGGGCAACGATCCAGTGGTTCACTGCAGCACCCCCGCTTCCTGCGGCGACCGGTCCCGCTTGGCCTCGACGCCGGGCTGCGCGCCGGGATCGGGAACGTCGCGGTCGTCTTCGTCGAGGGCCATGTCGATCCGGTCCGTGTCGGTCTCGAGAAAGCCGCCGAGCGCGATCAGCACGGCCAGCGCGGTCATCCCGAAGGAGATCACGATGGCGGTCAGCACGAGCGCCTGCGGCAGCGGATCGGCATAATTCTCGACCTCGGGGCCGTAGATCGGCGGCTGGTTCAGCGACAGCCCGCCGGTGGAGAAGAGAAAGACGTTCACGGCGTAGCTCAGGATCGACAGACCGATGATGACGGGGAAGGTGCGCAGGCGCAGGATGAGGTAGAGACCCGCCGAGGTCAGCACACCGATGGCGGAGGCAACGAGCAGTTCCATCTCAGCGGGCTCCTTTCTCGCCGGCGCCCGACGGGCCGGCCGGATCATAGTCCATCGCCTCCTCGTTCACCGTCTCGCCGGTGCGGCGGGCGAGCCGCGACAGCGAGTAGAGCGCCAGCATCACGGCCCCGACGACGGTCATGAGCACGCCGATGTCGAAGGCGATGGCGGAGGCCAGCTCGAATTCCTCGATGGGACGGAAATGAACGTAGGTGTACGCGCTCGTCAGGAACGGATACCCGGCGAACCATGAGGCGATCCCGGTCAGCGCGGCGATCAGCACCCCCATTCCGATCATCGAGTGGTAGGGGTACTTCTGCCGCTCCTGGCTCCAGGCAAAGCCGCTGGCCATGTACTGCATCAGAAGTGCGATCGCGATGACCAGACCGGCGATGAAGCCGCCGCCCGGCTGGTTGTGCCCCCGCAGGAAGATGAAGACGCCGACCATGATCGCGATCGGCATCATCACGCGGGTCGCGACCACCATCATCAGCGGGTGCCGGTCCTTCGAGCGCGGCACGTCGTCCCGCCAGTTGGCGAGGCGGCGGCTGGCGCGCCCGTCGAGCAGGGCCTCGCCGATGGCGAAGATGGTCAGCGCGGCGATGCCGAGAACGATGATCTCGCCGAACGTGTCGAAGCCCCTGAAATCCACCAGGATCACGTTGACGACATTGGTCCCGCCGCCGCCGGACTTGGCGTTCTCGAGGAAGTAGGGGGAGATCTTGGCCGTGTCCCCCAGCATCAGCAGGTAGGACAGCGCGCCCACGCCGAGACCGCCCGCCGCGGCGATCATTCCGTGCCACCAGCGGCGGAGAACCGGGCTTTCCAGCGGCGTGCGCTTGGGCAGGAAGTGCAGCGCGATCAGCATCAGCATGATCGTCACGACCTCGACCGACACCTGCGTCAGCGCGAGGTCCGGCGCCGAGAGCCGCACGAAGGCGAGCGAGACGACGAGGCCGATGATCCCCATCGAGATCAGCACGATGATACGGTTGCGGTGGAAGGAGACGGCGGCCGCCGAGGCCGTGACGAGGAGGGCCCATACGGTCACGTCGAGCCCGCCCACGGGCAGCATCTCGGTCTGCGGACCCTCGTGCCCGCCCCGGAAGAAGGCGCCGGTGGCGGCGGCGAGGACGGCCAGCGTCAGGACCACGAACGGCCGGGAGATCCGCCCGTCATGCAGCCCGTCCGCAACGCCGTTGGCCGCGCGGACGGCGCCAGCGACGACACCGTCGAACATGCGCTTCGCCTCGGGCCGCGGCGTCCGGTCCCAGGTCCGGCCGAGCGGGCCGAAGAGGGCCAGGAGGAGCAGGCCGCCGGCGACGGCGATGCCCGACATGAAGAGCGCCGGCGTGACCCCGTGCCAGAGCGCGAGATGGGTATGCACATCGCTCCCGGTGACGGCAGAGGCCGACGCATCCACGAGCCAGCCCGCGAAGAGGGCAGGGGCCACGCCGATGGCGACCACCAGCACGACCAGGAGGGCCGGCGGCAGCCACAGCACGCCCGGCGGATCGTGCGGGACATGCGGGTAATCGCTCCGCACCTTGCCCCCGAAGGTATGGGCGATGAACCGGAAGCAGTAGGCGGCGGAGAGAAGCGCGCCGAGCGTCGCCAGGACCGGGATCAGCCACTCGTTCCCCAGCCAGTAGGTGTGGGAGGCCTCCTCCAGCATCATCTCCTTCGAGATGAAGCCGTTGAGCAGCGGAATGCCGGCCATCGACAGCGCCGCGAGCGTTCCGATCAGCGCGGTGATCGGCATCAGGCGCATCAGCCCTCCGAGGCGCCGGATATCCCGGGTATGGGCCTCGTGGTCGACGATCCCGGCGGTCATGAAGAGAGCCGCCTTGAAGGCCGAATGGTTGAGGATATGGAAGACCGCCGCGATCGCCGCCGCCTCCGTGCCGAAGCCGAGGAGCATGGTGATCAGGCCGAGATGGCTGACCGTCGAGAAGGCCAGGAGCGCCTTCAGATCGTGCTTGAAGATGGCGATGAGCGCCCCGAGCACCATCGTGATCAGCCCCGCGCTGGCGACGATGTAGAACCATTCGGGCGTGCCGGACAGCACCGGCCAGAGCCGCGCCATCAGGAAGAGACCAGCCTTCACCATGGTTGCGGAGTGCAGGTAGGCCGACACCGGCGTCGGAGCCGCCATCGCGTGGGGCAGCCAGAAGTGGAACGGGAACTGCGCCGATTTCGTGAACGCGCCGAGCAGGATCAGGATCAGCGCGGGCAGGTAGAGCGGCGAGGCCTGGATCTGGTCCCGCATCGCCAGCATCTCGCTGATCTCGTAGGTCCCGGCGATCCGTCCCAGCAGCAGCGCGCCACCGATGAGGGCAAGGCCGCCGAGCCCGGTCACCGTCAGCGCCATGCGGGCGCCCTGGCGCCCCTCGGGCAGGTGCTTCCAGTAGCCGATCAGGAGGAAGGAGGAGAGCGATGTCAGCTCCCAGAACACCGTCAGCAGCAGGATGTTGTCGGACAGGACGATCCCGAGCATCGCGCCCTGGAAGAGCATCAGGTAGGTGTAGAACTGGCCCATCGGATCCTCGCGGCTGAGATAGCCGCGGGCATAGATGATGATCAGAAGCCCGATGCCGAGGATCATGAAGGCGAAGAGCAGCCCGAGCCCGTCGAGCCTGAAGGACAGCTGAAGGCCGAGCTGCGGCATCCAGTCCAGTCCCGCGGCGACGCCGTCGCCCTGCAGCACGGACGGCATCAGCGCCACGAGCAGCACCAGCGCGGCGAGCGTTGCCGCACCGGCGGAGACGGCGCAGGCGGTGCGCCCCGCGCGGATCATCAGGCCCGGAAAGAGCGCGCCGATGAAGGGCAGCGCCGCAATCAGGATGAGGGTCGAGTCTGTGTCAGGCTCCATCGGCGTCCCGGGATTGCGTCACAAGAAAACACCCCGGCGGGCGGGGCTTTGGCAGGGTGTACCTGCGCAAGCGGGGCTTGCCAACGCGATTGGGCCGGTTCTGACGTCCTCGTTAACGGAGACTTTGCGAATGCCCCCTAGGGTCCGCCCTCGCGTCGGCCCCTCGGCGCAACGTCCCAAGGAGTCGCTGTCATGGTCCGGAAAATCCCTTTCGCCGCCGCAATCGTCATCTCGTCCGTCTCAATCGCACAGGCGAGCGAGCTCTCGGAGGATCAGATGCGCGCCGTCTTCGATGCCGAGATCGCCCCCGCGCTTCTCTCGCCGGAGGTCGTGTCCGCCGTCGCCGCCCAGAACGCCCGCCATGCGGGGCTGACGCAGGACGAGATCACCGAGAGGGACCTCGAATGGCGGGGCCAGGTCGGCATGTCCGACGCGGCGCTGGTCGCATCGGTGGTCGAGAACGCGGTCGCTGACCGCCTGCGGGAGGTCGTGGACAGCTCTGGCGGGCGCATCACCGAGATCTTCATCATGGATGCGGAGGGGCTGAACGTCGCCGCCTCGGCGGCCACCACGGATTACTGGCAGGGCGACGAGGCCAAGTTCACCGAGACCTTCGGCGCCGGGCGCGACGCGGTCCATGTCGGCGACGTCACGTACGACGAATCGACCGGGCGGGATCAGCGTCAGCTGTCCGTCACGCTTCTCGATCCCGAGACGGGCGAGCCCATCGGCGCCGTCACCGCCGGCATTGTCGACCAAGACTGATCCGCAACCTGTCCGGGAGCCTCCCATGCGCAGACTAGATCCCCGCCGCACCCTCTTTGCGGCCGCTACCCTCGCCATTCTGCTCGTCTGCGGAGTCGCGGCCGCAGTCGAACATTTCACCGCGAGCCACGACGCGCGGCAGTCGGCGCTCGGTGAGCTTTCCGAACACGCCGCCTCGTCCACTGAACTCATTGCCGCGCAAGCCGCCCGGATCCTCCAGTTCGGCGCATCGGACCGGTTGGACGATCTTCTCGCGAGCGCGGTCGATGCATCGCATGGTGCGGCGGTCGCGGTCTCGGCCGTCGGCGCGGACGGGGATCCCGTCGCGACGTCCGGCAGCGCCGCCGGTTCCGCGATGACCGATGTGGCGGGCGAGGCCCTGTCCGGCGAGATCGCGTCGGCCGAAGGGGGGCTCGTCGTCGCCGTGCCCGTCCGGGGCAGCGACGGCGCCCTCCTCGGAGCAATCGTCAGCCGCTGGGATCCGGCCGGAACGCTGGCCGATGCGGACGCGATCGTGATGCACCAGGCACGCATCGCGCTGATCGACCTGGCCGCGATGGCGGGCATCCTGCTGCTTCTCGTCGCGATCGGCATCACCCGTCCGCTCGGGCGCCTGCGCGGACGGATCGTCACGCTTGCCGCCGGAGAATACGAGGCAGCGGTTCCCGGCCGTGGCCGCCGGGACGAACTCGGCGCGATCGCCTGCGCGGTCGACGAGATGCGCATCGCGCTGGAAGCGGGCGAGGCGGCGCGCCTCGAGACGGTCTTCAAGTCGTCCGCCTTCACGCAATCTTCGGCCGCGATGATGCTCGTCGGCCGGGACCACCGGATCCGCTACGTGAACGGCGCCGTCTGCGAGCTGATGACGGCCTACCAGCCGGTCTTCTCGAAAATCGTTCCAGGCTTCGACGCCTCCAACCTCGTCGGCTTCGAGATCGTCGGCTTCCATGACCGCCCGGACAGGATCCGGGATCTCCTCGACAACCCCGCGCGGCTTCCCTTCGAGACGGACATTGCCGTGGGCGACGCCCGCTTCCACCTCGACATCAATGCGATCTACGACGATGCGGGCAGCTTTGCCGGGGTCGTGGTGGAGTGGCAGGACGTGACCGAGCTTCGGACCCGCGAGGCCCTGGTCGAAATGATCGAGTCGGAGCAGGTGAAGGCGGAGTTTCACCCCGACGGTACCCTTGCCCGTGCCAACGCGCCGTTCTGCGCGGTGGTGGGCGAGGGGGCCGAGGCCCTGAAGGGCCGTCAGCTAGGCTCGATGCTGGCCCTCTCGACCGCCGAGGAGGACCAACAGCGTCGGCGGAACGATCTCGTCGGCTGCCTGATGGAGAATGGGAGCATTCCGGACAAGTTCCGCCTCGAGGGCGGCGGAGTGGTCGACGGGATCCTCGGCCTCGTGAAGGACAGCGCCGGCAATCCCTACCGCATCGTTCTTCTCGGTCGGGACGTGACCGCCACCGAAGCCGAGATGGCGGCCGCGGAGGCGCGACAGGTCGAGATGGCCCGGCGTCAGGAAGAGGTCGTCGATGCGCTCGGCGTGGCGCTCGGCCGGATTGCGCAAGGAGATCTGACCACCCGCCTGCCGGACTCGCTGCCGCAGGACTACGATCAGCTCAAGGCGGATTTCAACGCGGCGCTCGACGCGCTGTCCAGCGCCGTCACCGAAGTCGCGGACAGCGTCAGCACGCTCCACGGCGAGGCCCGCGAGATCAGCTCCTCCGCGGACAGCCTGTCCCGGCGCACTGAGCAGAACGCCGCGACGCTGGAGCAATCCGCCGCGGCCCTCGAGGAGCTGACGGCTTCGGTCAGCTCCTCCGCGAAAGGTGCGGACGAGGCCAACCGTATCGTCGGTGGCGCGCGGGATCGGGCCCTCCAGAGCGGTGAGGTCGTTCGGGAGGCCGAACAGGCCATGTCCGAAATCCAGACGTCCTCGCAAAAGATCGTGAAGATCATCGACGTGATCGAGGACATCGCCTTCCAGACCAACCTGCTCGCCCTCAATGCCGGCGTCGAGGCGGCACGGGCCGGGGAGGCGGGCCGCGGCTTCGCCGTCGTCGCCTCCGAGGTGCGGGCGCTGGCGCAGCGCTCCTCCGAGGCCGCGCGGGAGATCAACGGCCTGATTTCCTCGAGCTCGACCCAGGTCGGCCGCGGTGTCGATCTGGTGAACCGTGCCGGCAAGACGCTCTCCGAGATCGTCGCGTCGGTCACCGACATCTCCGGTCATGTCGAACGGATCGCCACATCGGCCAACGAGCAGTCCCTCGGCGTCTCCGAGATCAACACGGCGGTCACCCAGCTCGACCGGGCGACGCAGCAGAACGCCGCCATGTTCGAGGAGACGAGCGCCGCCGCGCATTCGCTGAACGCGGTGTCCGAGGGCCTCGCCCGCGCGGTGGAGCGGTTCGACATCGGCGCGCCCCCCGCCGCGGAAACGCGTCCGCGGGCACGGGCCAAGACGCGGACGCTCTCAAAGCCCTCGGTCGCCTACGCGGCCGGCGGGGCGACGTCGGGCTCCTCCGCGCTCGCCGAGGATGCCGATTGGGAGGACTTCTGAGCGCCGCCAGGGAGGGCCGTCCGGCTCGCAGGGCACGCCCTTGCGACCGGGGCGGCCCTTGCGGCTCCTCCGTGCCATCCTTAAGACTCGACCATCCCGAGACCCGAAGCCCGACCGGGCCGCACCACACGAGGCAGATCTCATGCAAGACCCCAGAGAAACCTACATGAACCTCGTGCCGATGGTCGTCGAACAGACCAGCCGGGGCGAGCGCGCCTACGACATCTTCTCCCGCCTCCTCAAGGAGCGGATCGTCTTCGTGAACGGTCCCGTCCATGACGGCATGAGCCAGCTCGTCGTGGCGCAGCTCCTTCACCTCGAGGCGGAAAATCCGTCGAAGGAAATCTCGATGTACATCAACTCTCCGGGGGGTGTCGTGACCTCCGGTCTGTCGATCTACGACACGATGCAGTACATCAAGCCCAAGGTCTCCACCCTCGTCATCGGCCAGGCCGCGTCGATGGGCTCGCTTCTGCTGACCGCCGGCGAGAAGGGCATGCGGTTCTCCCTGCCCAACAGCCGGATCATGGTCCACCAGCCCTCCGGTGGCTACCAGGGCCAGGCGACGGACATCATGATCCACGCCCAGGAAACGCAGAAGCTGAAAGAGCGGCTGAACCAGATCTACGTCAAGCACACCGGACAGACCCTGAAGAAGGTCGAGGCTGCGCTGGAGCGGGACAACTTCATGTCCCCCGAGGAGGCGAAGGACTGGGGCCTGATCGACGAGATCGTCGAGAGCCGCAAGGCGGTCGAGGATCGCACGGGCGGCGGCGCCTCCTGATGATCCGGGGCCGCGGGGCGCGCCCGATACGCGGCAGACCCGCCGCGCCCCGGTTCCGGTCCGCGGCGGTCTTGCGCCGCCGCAGATCCATCGCCAGATTCGGCGTTGTAGTGCCCGGAGCGCTGGCCTAACCTTTCCGGACGCCGCGTTCCATGCGCGGCGGCCCGGCGTTTGATGCGAAGAAACGGGCCCCGGCCCAGGAGACACCGATGGCGAATTCTTCCGGCGGCGACAGCAAGAACACGCTCTACTGCTCCTTCTGCGGAAAGAGCCAGCATGAGGTGCGCAAGCTGATCGCGGGACCGACAGTGTTCATCTGCGACGAATGCGTCGAGCTGTGCATGGACATCATCCGCGAGGAGACCAAGACCGCCGGCCTCAAGTCCTCCGATGGCGTTCCGACGCCGAAGGAGATCTGCGAGGTCCTCGATGATTACGTGATCGGGCAGACCCATGCCAAGCGCGTGCTGTCCGTGGCGGTGCACAACCACTACAAGCGCCTGAACCACGCCTCGAAATCCGCTGAGATCGAGCTGGCGAAGTCGAATATCCTGCTGATCGGCCCGACGGGGTGCGGCAAGACCTACCTTGCCCAGACGCTCGCCCGGATCCTCGACGTGCCGTTCACCATGGCGGACGCGACGACGCTGACCGAAGCGGGCTATGTCGGCGAGGATGTCGAGAACATCATCCTCAAGCTGCTCCAGGCCAGCGAGTACAACGTCGAGCGGGCGCAGCGCGGCATCGTCTATATCGACGAGGTCGACAAGATCACCCGCAAGTCGGACAACCCGTCCATAACCCGCGACGTGTCGGGGGAGGGCGTGCAGCAGGCGCTCCTGAAGATCATGGAGGGCACGGTCGCTTCCGTTCCGCCGCAGGGTGGGCGCAAGCATCCCCAGCAGGAATTCCTGCAGGTCGACACGACCAACATCCTCTTCATCTGCGGCGGCGCCTTCGCTGGGCTCGACCGGATCATCAGCCAGCGCGGCAAGGGCAGCGCCATGGGCTTCGGGGCGGACGTCAAGGACGAGGCGAACCAGGATATCGGCGAGCTCTTCACCCAGCTCGAGCCCGAGGATCTGCTGAAGTTCGGCCTGATTCCCGAATTCGTCGGCCGTCTGCCGGTGATCGCGACGCTGACCAACCTCGACGAGGAAGCCCTGGTCACCATCCTGACGGCGCCGAAGAACGCGATCGTCAAGCAGTACCAGCGCCTGTTCGAACTGGAAGAGACGCAGCTGACCTTCACCGACGATGCGCTGACCGCCATCGCTCGCCGGGCCATTGCCCGCAAGACCGGCGCGCGCGGCCTCCGCTCGATCATGGAGGACATCCTCCTTGAAACGATGTTCGAGCTTCCGGGTCTCGACGGCGTCGAGGAAGTTGTCGTCAACGAGGAAGCCGTGAACTCGGAGGCATCGCCGCTGATGATCTACGCTGACGCCAAGAAGGACAGCGCCAGCGCGGGCTGATCCTTCCTTTCAGGATGCGAAACGCGGGCCGGGCGCTGTCATGGCGTCCGGCCCGTCTTGCTTTCGGGCGCGAAAGCCGGGGACCATTCGATCCCAAACCCCGCATCCCCGCGCCGGCTCCGCCTTCGTGACTGGACGGCGGGCGCGTGGCGTTGCATAGCTGGGCGGACTGAACGAGAGGCGGATATGGGCATTCTGAACACGCTGCTGCGCGCCGTCACGTGGTGGAACGGGCAGACGCTGAACACGCAATTCTTCACCTGGCGCAATGGCGTCAAGGTTGGAGAGGATGATGCGGGGAACATCTTCTACCGTTCCAAGACCGGTGATCGTCGCTGGGTGATCTTCAACGGCATGGCCGAAGCGAGTCGGGTCAGCCCCGACTGGCATGGCTGGCTGCACCACACCTTCGAGGATCCGCCAGCCGAACGCCCGCTTCAGCACAAGCCCTGGGAAAAGCCGCACCTGCCGAACCTGACCGGAACGGACGAGGCCTATGCCCCCGCGGGATCGATCCGGCGCGTCGAGCCGGCCCCCCGGAGCGATTACGAGGCATGGAGCCCGGAATGATCGGTCGCGCTTGCGCAGGTCTCGCGCTGTTTCTCTTTGCCGGTGCGGCAGTGGCGCAGGACGATCAAATTCCAGAATATACCGGCCCGGAGCGCGCGGCCTCGGCGATGGCTGCGGAAATCCGCGTGCTCGACAAGCTGACGGGCGATCTCAAGGACGTGCAGATCGCGCGCGGTACGATGGAAACCTATGGCCGGCTGAACATCGTGCTCGGCGACTGCCGGTATCCCGAGGACGACCCCTCGTCCGACGCCTATGCCTGGCTGGAAATCCGGGATGACGCGATGGACGAGCCGGCCTTCACGGGCTGGATGGTCGCCTCTTCACCGGCGCTGAATGCGCTCGACCACGTGCGTTACGACGTCTGGGTGCTGCGCTGCATCACCGTCTGAGCGGACGGGGCGGGGGAGGCGGCATCGAAGCTCGCGTCCACCTCCAGCCCGTCCCGGAGCATCTGGTGGTAGGCCGCTCGGGGGACGTCGAGCGCGCCGAGGCGCTTCAGATGCGGCGTCGTGAACTGCGTGTCCAAGAGCACGAAGCCTGACTGGCGGAGCCGGTCCATCAGGTAGACGAGGGCGATTTTGCTGGCATCGGTGCGCCGGCTGAACATGCTCTCGCCGAAGAAGACGCCGCCGAGCGAGACCCCGTACACCCCGCCGACGAGGGACGCCTCCCGCCGCACCTCGATCGAATGGGCGAAGCCGCGATCATGGAGGCTGCCATAGAGGGCGCGGATCTGCGGGTTGATCCAGGTCTCCTCGCGATCGGCGCAGCCGGCCATCACGCCATCGAAATCGGTATCGAAGCTGATCGATACCTCATCGCGCAGGATCGTGCGGCGAAGGGATCGGGAGATGTGGAGGCCGCCCATGGGCAGGATGCCGCGGACCTCCGGATCGACCCAGTAGATCTCGGGGGACGTACTGCTTTCCGCCATGGGGAAGATCCCGGCGGCGTAGGCGCGAAGGAGGATCGACGGTGTGAGCGCGAGCTCCATTCGCATCTCCGATGGGCCGACGATCCGCGGCGCCGCTCAGAGAAGTGAACGACGCCGCCGATGTCGGAGGTCCTGCCGGAGCGCCAGGCGGGCGAGCCCGCGGTCTCAGGCTCCGGCGTTCTCGAGCCAGGTCTCGAGCCAGTGAATATCGTAATCCCCGGCCTGGACGTCCTCGTTGTCGAGAAGCGCGTCGAAGAGAGGGACCGTGGTGTCGATCCCGTCCACCACCAGCTCGCCGAGGGCCCGGCGAAGGCGCGCGAGCGCTTCGGGGCGATCCCGGCCGTGGACGATCAGCTTGGCGATCAGGCTGTCGTAGTAGGGCGGGATCTTGTAGCCGCCATAAAGCGCCGAATCCATCCGCACACCGAGGCCGCCCGGCGCGTGGAAGGTGCGCACGGTGCCGGGGCAGGGAGAGAAGCTCGGCAGCCGCTCCGCATTGATCCGCGCCTCGATGGCGTGTCCGGAGGGGACCAGCTCGCCTTGGGTGAACGACAGCGGCAAGCCCTGCGCGATGCGGATCTGCTCCCGGACGAGGTCGACGCCGAAGACCGCCTCGGTCACCGGATGCTCGACCTGGAGCCGCGTGTTCATCTCGATGAAGTAGAACTCGCCGTTCTCGTAGAGGAACTCGATCGT
Source organism: Tropicimonas omnivorans (assembly GCF_031846565.1). Taxonomy (NCBI): domain Bacteria; kingdom Pseudomonadati; phylum Pseudomonadota; class Alphaproteobacteria; order Rhodobacterales; family Roseobacteraceae; genus Tropicimonas; species Tropicimonas omnivorans. The sequence continues at coordinate 264,381 of NZ_JAVRHL010000003.1, forward strand.
GCCGGCGCCCGAATAACCGATGGAGGCGACGGCGTCGGCACAGACCTTGCCGATACGGGCGCGGGTCGCGGCGTCGATGGCCGGTCCGGGCGCCTCTTCGAGAACCTTCTGGTGGCGCCGCTGGAGCGAGCAATCCCGTTCCCCGAGATGCACCGCGCTGCCCTTGCCGTCACCGAAGACCTGGATCTCGATGTGGCGCGGCTGGCCGAGGTACTTCTCGATATAGACCTCGTCGTTGCCGAAGGCGTTGCGGGCTTCGCTGCGGGCGCTGTGGAAGGCGTTGTCGAGGTCTGCAGGCGTCTTGGCGAGCTTCATGCCGCGTCCGCCGCCGCCGGCAGTGGCCTTGATGATGACCGGGTACCCGATATCCGCGGCGACCTCGCGCGCGGTGTCCACGTCGGGAACGCCGCCATCCGAGCCGGGAACGCAAGGCACGCCGAGCGCCCTCATCGTCTCCTTGGCGGTGATCTTGTCGCCCATGATGCGGATATGTTCCGCGGACGGGCCGATGAAGGTCAGGCCGTGATCCTCCACCACCTGCACGAAGGCGGCGTTCTCGGACAGAAAGCCGTAGCCCGGATGGATCGCCCCGGCGCCCGTGATCTCGCAGGCCGAGATGATGGCCGGGACGGACAGGTAACTCTGCCCCGAGGAGGGCGGCCCGATACAGACGCTCTCGTCCGCGAGGCGCACATGCATCGCGTCGCTGTCGGCGGTGGAGTGAACGGCGACGGAGCCGATGCCCATTTCCCGGCAGGCCCGGATGACGCGCAGCGCGATCTCGCCGCGGTTTGCGATCAGGATCTTGTCGAACATCACTCGATGATCATCAGGGGAGCGCCGAATTCGACCGGCCCGCCATTCTCCACGAGGATGCGGCGGACGGTCCCGGAATGGGGCGCGGGGATCTGGTTCATTGTCTTCATCGCCTCGACGATGAGGAGCGTCTGTCCCTCCGTTACGGTATCGCCCACCGAGACGAACGGCGCCGCGTTCGGCTCCGCCGCGAGGTAGATCGTGCCGACCATGGGGGAGGTGACGGCGCCCGGATGCTCGGCGGGATCCTCGGGCTGGGCCGGCGCGCCGCTTGCGGGCTGCGGCTGTGCCGTGGTCGGCGCCTGGGACGCGGCCGGTGCGGCATGCGCGATGTGCTGCACCTGCTGCGGCGCGGCCTGCGCGTGCCGGCTGACGCGCACGTTCAGGGAATCGTCTTCCCCGTACTCGCGGTTGACCTCGATCTCCGTGAGGTCCTTCGCGCGCAAGAGTTCCGCCAGAGCCTCAATAAAGGCTACGTCGGCATCCTGACTTTCCCTCGTCATGCGTACCCCGCTCAGGTTCTTTAGATCGCACCCCTCTAACCCAAGCGGTTAAGACATGAAAGCGTCCATGAGCGGTCCCTTGCCGTCCTTTAGGGGCACATGACCACCGGGCCGCGCGGCGCTGGTCCCCGGCGAGATCCGCGCTCTGTTGTGCGCCGAAGGTCGGCGGGGAAGGCGATCCAGATGACTGGTGACGGGACGATCAGGGGAACGGGGGCGGGGCGTGCCTGAATTGCCGGAGGCCGAGTCGAACCGCGCCCGCATCGAGGCCGAGGCGCTGAACCGCACGATTTCGGAGATCGTCCGAGGCGAGGTGAGCCATATCGACGTGCCGTCGCCGGCGGAGGGGGAGCGCCTCGTCGGGCACCGTTTCACCGAGGCGCGGCGGCACGGCAAATACATCTTCGCGGGCTCGAAAAGCGGTCCGTGGATCGCGGTTCATCTCGGCATGTCCGGCTCGCTCAGACCTTACGACGAAGAGGATGGCGCACCCGATCACGCCCGCTGGACCGTCGCTTTCGAGGGGGCGCGGCGTCTGGCGTTCTGCTGTCCCCGCAAGCTCGGGTGGGTGCGGGTGATCGACGATCCGGACGCGTTTCTGACGGACAAGAAGGTCGGGCCGGATATCCTGAGCATGGGCGAAACCGCCTTCGCGGACGCGATCGGGGGAACGAGGGGCGCGATCAAGTCCGCCCTGATGAACCAGAAGAAGGTCGCCGGGATCGGCAACCTCTGGTCGGACGAGATCCTGTTCCAGACCGGCACCTCCCGCGAAGCGCGCGGCGGTGATCTGCCTCCGGATCGCATCGCCGGGCTCTACCGGACCGCCCGGACCATTCTGAGCCGCTTGGTACGGGAAGACGCCGAGTACGATCGTCTCCCGGAGGACTGGCTCATCCACGCGCGCAGCTCCGGACGCGGCTGTCCCCGCTGCTCCGGAACCATCGGCATGCGCAAGGTCGGCGGACGCTCGGCGTTCTTCTGCGACGCGCACCAGGTTCGGATCTGACGCTCAGGCGGCAACCCGCCAAGACAGCAACATTGACGTTGCGGTGCCCGCGCGGACGTGCTCTCGTCGGGCATAAGCCCTTTTCAGACGGCGGATTTTAGAACGTGCGTCCATTTCCGCAGGACCCCTTGCTCGACCTGTTGCGCCGGCTGCCGGGGCATCTTTTCGCCGTCGTCGACGGAGCCCTGGCGCCGGGCGCTCCGCTGCATCTGTCGGACCTCGATCCAAGGCCCCTCTATCTCGGCGGGAGCGGCACGGCCTCGATGATGTCGGGCCCTCACCTCGTCAACTGCCCGACCGGTCACGCCCTCGATCTCGTGCGTCAGGCCATTCCGGCGGAGGCCATCGTCTGGTGGTCCTTTCCGGGCGAAAGTGCAGCCAGTGCGGAGGAAACGGCGTTCCGGCACATCCGCGGTCTCGGCATGGTCGAGATTCCCCGAAATCGTCCCGATGCGGGAGCGCGGACGCGCGCCGGCGGGGCAGAGGGATACGAGGCGGTGCTGTTCCGCCATGCTGATCCCAACGTGCTGGTCCATCTTCTGCCGGTGATGACGCCGATGCAGGCCGCGCGGCTTCTCGGCGAGGCCTTGGCGATCAATTTCGATGCGACGCGCAACGGAGGCCTCCGTCATGCCGCGAGGCCCTCGGACCTGCCGCCGGCACCGACGGGCCTCCTGCGCCTCGAATTGCCGCAATATCTCGCGCTCACGAATGCGCGCCTCCATGCCAGCCATGTCCGCATCGCGGCCTATCTGGCGCGTCACCGTCTCGAGGGGATGGAGCATCTGGACGAGGCGGCGCTGCTCGACATCGCCAAGCGGTCGGACGCGTCCGGCCGGCCGCTCGGGCTCAGATCGGAGAAGGCCCATTCCCGGTGGGCTTACCTGATGATGATGACGGGTGGACAGGTCGCCGAGGATGATACCGCCCGGGACTTCGTCCGCTCCGGTCCCGATCCCGAGCGGCGCGTAAGGCAGCTGATCGACGAAGCGGCGGCGGCGATCCGGCGGGACGGCTTTGCCTCCGCGGGAGGCGCGCGATGAGCGGATACGGAGAGGCCGGCGCAGTCGGCGGGCGCGTCGCCGGCGGATTGGTCGGCGGGGCGATCGGCTCGTTCCTCGGTCCCCTCGGAACGCTCGCGGGCCGGGCCATCGGCTCCCGTCTCGGCGGCCTGGCCGGCCGGGCGGCGGCGGAAGCGGTCGCCAGCGCCATGACGGACGCGAACGAGGAGGCCGAGGAGATGTCCGACGAGGACGCCTCCACCTCCTGCGCCGAGTGCGGAGAAATCGACTGTTTCACTCCGCCGGACGGCGCGGATCCCGAGGAATTCCGCCGCCAGCTCAAGGAGCAGCAGGACGCGATCAACGAGATGTCCCCGGACAAGATCCTCGAGAACATGGACAATTTCGACAAGGTTGGGCGCGGGCCAGACGACGCAAGGCTCCGGCGCGAGGCTCGCGATACCTACAGAACGCGCGAGACGCGAAACCGCGCAACCGAGCTTCGCCGTCAGGAGGGTCTCAGCCGTCCGGACGCCGAAGCGCAGGCGGCGCAGGAGGTCGCCGAGGCGATGCGTTCGCTCGATGCGCTCCACGCCCCGGACGGAATTGCCGGCGGGGATGGTACGATTTCAGGCCTCGGCAACCGTTCGGCCAATCGCTCCATCGGTGGTCAGTGGAAGAACGGACGGGCGGACCAGCTGAAGGAGATCGCCGAGCAATCCCAGCGCGAAGGGCTGGAGAAAATGGATGTCGAGCTCGAAGTCTGTCCCGAAGAGGGAGACGCGGGTAGTGACGGGCCCGAGTCCGGCGCTGGCGCAGGCGCGGGCGACGGTGATGGAAGCGGGCAGGGCGACACGCCGATGGTGTGAACCCATCTGGACCAATGACGGACAGGCGGGTCGAGGCCGTGTCTGGTGAAGGGGAGGCCGTCCCAATCCTCCCCGCAGACGCCTCGGGTCTTCCGCTGGCGGATAATCGAATGAGTGAAGGAAGCTGACATGGCAGACGACATCGGCGAGGACCTCGAATACGCCATCGAGAAATTCGGCCCCGTCGCGGAGCATGCCCCGATGCCGGCGACGACCCTGTCCAGGCTCGAGGGTCGCGTTCCGGATACGCTCGTCGCGTGGTGGAGGCGCTACGGCCAGAGCAGCATCCTGAACGGCGAGTTCCAGGTGGTGGATCCCGAGGCGTATCGCCCGCTTCTCGAGGCCCTGTTTCGCGGTGATCCTGACTTCGACGCATCAACGACCCATGTCTTCGCCATCGGCGCGACCGGCGGCCTCGACTGCTGGTCCGAGACCTGGGGCGATCTGTCCATCGGGACCTTCCCGAACCGGCTGATCTCGGAGAAGTTCATTCACCCCGAAACGCAGCGCGACGATATCGACCTCGGCACGGTCTTCTCCATGGCCGACGATTCAGGGGCCGACCCCTACGATGACAAGGGGCGGGACCTTTTGCCGAAGATCCGCAAGCTGCACGGTCCGCTGGAGTTCGGGCAGGTCTACGCTCCGAAGCTTCATCCGGCCCTCGGCGGCCCTCGGACGGCGGAGAACTTCCGGCCCGCTTCGGCACTTGAGGCGATCTCCCTCATCCATCAGGCCGAACCGGTCATCCTCACCGACGCATCCGTCTTTCCCCCGAAGGACATCCGGGTGATCGGGCAGGGGTGAGGCGCGGTCAGCTCGCCAGCAGACTTCCGTACAGCGTTTCGAGGAAGGTCTGCGGCGTATCGGAGATGTCTGCCTCCTCGCCGAGCAGACGGCGGATCTGCGAATCGTAGTCCGCGTAGTTCTGGGTCAGGGCCCAGATCGAGATCAGCAGGTGCGGTGCATCGACATGAGGGATGCGTCCCGCGGCGCTCCAGCTTCGGATGAGGTCCGTCTTGGACTGTACGATCCGGCGCAGGGACTCCAGCGTCTCTCCTTCGAGATGAGGCCCGCCCTGCAGGATCTCGTTCGCGAGGAGGCGGCTTTCGCGGGGCATCGTGCGCGTCTGCTGCAACTTGCGCCGGACGTAGGACAGAAGCTCCTCCCTCGGATCGCCGTCCGGGTCGAGGGAGGTGAGCGGCACGCCCCATGTGTCGATCAGGCTCGTCAGGAGCGCACGGTAGAGCTCCTCCTTCCGCGAGAAATAGTATAGCAGGTTCGCCTTGGAGAGCCCGGCGGCGCGGGCGATGTTCGCGATCGAGGCGCCGTGGAACCCGTGGGCCGAGAATTCGTCGAGCGCCGCGCAGAGGATGATCTTCCGGTTGCGTTGCTGGATCAGGGTTTCGCCGCGCCGCGGCTCGCCACCTGATCGTGGCTCTTGTATTCTGGCTGACATTGGCTCTCACTCGTAAAAAGAACGGCCCGAACGCAGACCGCTTGACTGGTACACCGCGATTGGTAGCGTCAAAATCCGGGGTCGGTCAAATGGTTCGACCATTTTATCCATGTATCACAAGGGGATCGCATTATGGCCGATGGTAGGGGCGGGAGCCATGGTGCGGCGCCGAACGATCTGGACGCCTTCTGGATGCCGTTCACGGCGAACCGGCAGTTCAAGGCGGCCCCGCGCATGTTCGTGGCCGCGGAAGGGATGCACTACACGACGCAGGACGGCCGGCAGGTTCTCGACGGGACGGCGGGGCTCTGGTGCTGCAATGCCGGGCACGGCCAGCCCCGCATCATCGAGGCAATCCGGGAGCAGGCCGGCATCCTCGACTACGCCCCGGCCTTCCAGATGGGCCACCCCAAGGCCTTCGAACTCGCCTCCGCGCTCAGGGACATGGCGCCCGAGCCGTTCGAGCATGTCTTCTTCACCAATTCGGGCTCCGAGAGCGTCGAGACCGCCCTCAAGATCGCAATGGCCTATCACAAGACGCGCGGCGAGGGCGGCAGGACCCGCCTGATCGGGCGCGAGCGCGGCTATCACGGGGTGAATTTTGGCGGGATCTCCGTCGGCGGCATCGTGACCAACCGAAAGGCGTTCGGCACGCTTCTGGCCGGCGTGGATCACCTGCCGCACACCCATATCCCGCAGAACGCCTTCACCCGCGGCCAGCCCGAGCACGGCGCACATCTGGCGGACGAGCTGGAGCGGATCGTGGCGCTCCACGGCGCCGAGACCATCGCCGCCGTGATCGTCGAGCCGATGGCCGGATCCACCGGGGTCCTGTTGCCGCCCAAGGGATACCTGAAGCGCCTGCGCGAGATCACGGCGCGGCACGGCATCATCTTGATCTTCGATGAGGTCATCACCGGGTTCGGCCGCCTCGGTGCATCCTTCGCCGCCGAGCGTTTCGACGTGATGCCGGACCTCATCACCTGCGCCAAGGGCCTGACGAACGGTGTGATCCCGATGGGCGCGGTCCTTGCGACGTCCGAGATCCACGATGCCTTCATGCAGGGGCCCGAGCACCTGATCGAGCTCTTTCACGGCTATACCTATTCCGGCAATCCCATCGCCGCGGCGGCGGGCCTCGCGACCTTGCGCACCTACCGCGAGGACGGGCTCTTCGAACGGGCGGACGGCCTTGCCGGTTACTGGGAAGAGGCCCTGCATTCCCTTGCCGGTCTGCCCCATGTCATCGACGTGCGGAACATGGGCCTCATTGGCGCCATTGAACTGGAGCCGATCGAGGGCGCTCCGACCAAGCGCGCATTCCAGGCCTTCCTCGATGCCTACGACAAGGGCATCCTCATCCGCACCACGGGGGATATCATCGCCCTGTCCCCGCCGCTGATCATCGAGAAGGCTCATATCGACGAGCTGATCGGCACGCTGGGCGAGGTGCTCTCCGCCCTGGACTAGGACGCGAGCATCTCGCGGTAGGCGTCGACCGGCCCGGTCGACCGGGCGAAATCGCGCGCGGTGCAATAAGCCTCGCGGGCGATCTCCTCCCGCATTTCCTGCGCGCCGAGCAGCGTCCGGACCTTTTCGCCGAGGTCGGAAAAATCCCAGGCAAGCGGAACGTACGTCTCCCAAGGGCGATACAGATCGGGCAGCGTCCTCAGGTGATCCATGGACGGCTTCAAGAGCACCGCGCCCGCAAGGATCGCCTCGACATCGCGCCAGCAGAGCTCTCCGCTGCCGAACGGGGAGAAGCAGAGCTTCGAGCGACCGAGCTCGGCCATGTACTCGGCCCAGGGGAGCCCGCCGCCCGTCGCTGCCGAGATGTCGCCGATCCGGCCCACCTGCACTTCGGCGTCCTGCCGCATCCGCCCGTACCAGCCGTCGCGAGACACGCCGCCAAGGCGTGCGTGCAGGTCGATGGGACGCGCCTCTTCGCCCTGCCGTGCCGGCTCCTCGCCCTTGCGGAACCGTTCGAAGAGTGTGGGCTCGGTCAGGAAATTGGGCGACAGGCGCAGTTTCGAGGCGTCCGCGCCGAGGTCCCGGCCCGGAACCACGTCCATCTCCAGACCGTAACGCGCGCCGTAGAATTCGCTGAGATTCGAGCCGCCGTGACGGTCCTGCGCGTATCGGGACGGGTCCGCGTAGAGCGACTTCTTGAAGTAGAAATCGGCCTCCGGGAGCAGTCTTCCGAACGGTAGCGAAAGACTGGCAACGCTGTCGAAGATGGTCATGCCTGGGCGCGATGGAAGGGATCGCACGCTATCCAGAAGCCGATCCATCCGGTCCGGATCCGAATCCCAGGGTTGAACGATGACATGATCGGCGTTCCTCAAGCGGCTCGGGATACCGGTTTCAGCGTCCTTGGTCGGATACAGCCGGAAACTTGCGGCTGCGGCGCTGCCGGCGCCCTCCTGCCGAAGAAGCGGATGCACCTGCGCATATGAAATCTTCTGTGGCTTGTACAAGATCAGGACGTTCTTGCGCCGCCCCCCGAGGAACGGCCGCCCAAGAACGATCTTCCGGCGCTTCCGCTTCCAGGGCTCGGGCCCTGTCCGAACGACCAGGGAATTCAGTGTCATGCGCGCGCCTTCCGTGCTCTGCTCGCTCAGGTTACAGGTTTCGCGGCGGAGCGCACCCGCATCGTCGTGGGCCTACCTGCTCGTATCCAGCCGGGCGGGGCGGGGGGACGGTCCGGTGATCCTTGCGGCGTCGGTCAGGGAGGGGCGGAGGACGGCTTCTTCGCGGTGCCGGGCGATCCGTATCATGGCTTCGCTCGGGATCACGGCGTATCGGCCGAGGAGCGCTTCGACGTGATCCGATTGCCCGGCGCGGTCCGGCCGGGGCGTCCCGGCTGCCTGCAACGCCGGGGCGGGCGGCAAGCCGCCATCTCTGCTGCCGGCCGCATCCGGTGCGGCGGAGAGCGCCCCTCTCGGCACCGGCCCGGCTTTCACCGCTGCTGCCGGCCGACCATCTTCCGGCGCGGCGCTCAAGAAGCGCCCGGCCTGCGGCAATGACGGGCCGGCCGGGATACGGATCGCGTCGATTGCTGACATCTGAAAAGCCCTCGCCTGGCTCGGATGCCCCACGATTCGAATGATTCCACGAAATCTTTACGAGAATGCTTCGGTCCGTGCCCGAATTTTTCCAAGAGGGCTATGGACAGGCAAACGGGCGCAGGTCGGAGCCGGCGCCCGCCACGGAGCATCGCGCCGGCGTTCAGCCCTTGCGGTTCATCCGGTTCTCGACGAGGTCGTCGACGACGTCGGGATCGGCGAGGGTCGACGTGTCCCCGAGGCTGCCGGCATCGTCCTCGGCGATCTTGCGCAGGATGCGGCGCATGATCTTGCCGGACCGTGTCTTGGGCAGGCCCGGCGCCCATTGCAGCAGATCGGGCTTGGCGATCGGGCCGATCTCGGTCCGGACCCATTTCTCGAGCTCGGCGCGGAGATCGTCGGTCGGCTCGACACCGTTCATCAGCGTGACATAGGCGTAGATGCCCTGGCCCTTGATGTCGTGCGGATAGCCGACGACCGCGGCCTCGGCGACGTCCCTGTGCGCGACGAGGGCGCTTTCGACCTCCGCCGTGCCCATCCGGTGGCCGGAGACGTTGATGACGTCGTCGACCCGGCCCGTGATCCAGTAATATCCGTCAGCATCCCGCCGGCAGCCGTCGCCGGAGAAGTAGTACCCCTTGTAGTCGGAGAAGTAGGTCTTCTCGAACCGTTCGTGGTCGCCCCAGACGGTCCGCATCTGGCCGGGCCAGGACGCCTTGATGCACAAAACGCCCTCGCACTCGGTTTCCTCGATCTCCGCGCCGGACTGGGGGTCGAGGACGATGGGTTCGATGCCGAAGAACGGTCTGGTCGCGGAACCGGGCTTGAGGGGCGTCGCGCCGGGCAGCGGCGTCAGGAGGTGCCCGCCCGTCTCGGTCTGCCACCAGGTATCGACGATCGGGCGCTCCCCCTTGCCGACGACCTCGTTGTACCAGTTCCAGGCCTCCGGGTTGATCGGCTCGCCCACCGTGCCGAGGACCTTGAGGGAGGAGAGGTCGTATCTCTCGACCGGCTCGCGGCCATGTCCCATCAGCGCGCGGATCGCCGTGGGGGCGGTGTAGAACTGCGCGACATCGTGCTTTTCGCAGATCGCCCAGAAGCGACCGGCATCGGGATAGGTCGGCACGCCCTCGAACATCAGCGTCGTCGCGCCGTTCGCCAGCGGCCCGTAGAGGATGTAGCTGTGGCCCGTGACCCAGCCGACATCGGCGGTGCACCAGTAGACGTCCCCCGCGTGGTAATCGAAGACCAGCTCGTGCGTCATCGCGCAATAGACGAGGTAACCGCCCGAACTGTGGACCACGCCCTTGGGTTTGCCCGTGGAGCCGGACGTGTAGAGGATGAAGAGCGGATCTTCGGCGCCCATCGGCTCGGGGTCGCAGTCGGGCGCGACGTCCTCCATCATCGACAGCACGTCCACGTCCCGCCCGTCGATCCAGGTGGTCTGATCGCCGGTATGCTTCACGACGAGGCAGCGCACCTTGTCGGAGCAATGAAGGAGCGCGGCGTCGGTATTCGACTTGAGGCCGGTGCGCTTGCCGCCCCTCGGGGCGCTGTCCGCCGTGATCACGGCCTTGGCGCCGCAATCGTTGATCCGGTTGGCGAGCGCGTCGGGGGAGAAGCCGGCGAAAACGACGGAATGAACCGCCCCGATCCGGGCGCAGGCCAGCATCGCATAGGCCGCCTCGGGGATCATCGGAAGGTAGATGATGACCCGGTCCCCCTTCGCGACGCCCTGGCTCTTGAGGACGTTTGCGAAGCGGCAGACCTGCTCGTGCAATTCGTTGTAGGTGATGTGCCGTGCCGCGTCGCCCGGCTCGTCCGGCTCCCAGATGATCGCGGTCTGCTCGCCGCGGGTCTCCAGATGACGGTCGACGCAGTTGGCGGCGACGTTCAGGATGCCGTCCTCGAACCAGTTGATGGACACCGAGCCGAGGTCGAAATTGCAGTTCTTCACCCGGGTGTAGGGCTCGATCCAATCGAGCCGCTTGCCCTCTTCGGCCCAGAAGGCCTCGGGGTCGGCGATGGAGCGGGCGTAGCGTTCCTCGTACTCTTCGGCGGTGACGTGTGCGCCTTCCGCGAAGCTGCCCGGAACGGGGACCTTCTTGTCGTCCAGCATGTCTGTCCTCCCTCGGATGGCGCGGGCGGAGCCTCCCGCCGGGGGGACCCCCCGCTCCCGCGCCCAGATCTGTCCTCATACCCCTTGTCGGTTCCCGGGCGGCGAGGTGCAAGGCCCGGGACGGGCTTTCAGATGGCGAGATACTCGGCGCGAAGCGCGTCGTCCTTCAGCACCTCCTCCGCGCTGCCGTCGAACACGATCTGCCCGGTGTCGAGGATGACGGCGCGGTCCGCGAGCTTCAGCGCGCGAATGGCGTTCTGCTCGACGATGATCGTGGTGATGCCCTGGCTCTTGATCAGGGCCAGCGTCTTCTCGATCTCGTCCACGATGACGGGCGCGAGGCCCTCGTAGGGCTCGTCGAGAAGCAGGACCTTGATGTCCCGCGCAAGCGCCCGGGCAATGGCCAGCATCTGCTGCTCACCGCCCGACAGCGTCACGCCTTCCTGCTTCCGCCGCTCGCCGAGGCGGGGGAACAGTTCGTAGAGTCGCTCGAGGGACCAGCCAATGGGCGGCGCGATCTGCGCCAGCTTCAGGTTCTCCTCCACCGTCAGCCCCGGAATGATCCGCCGGTCCTCCGGCACGAGACCGAGGCCCGCCGCGCTCGCCTCGTGGCTGGCCATGCGGTGGAGCGGCTGGTGGTCGAGCCAGATCTCACCGTGGGTGAGCTGCGGGCTGCCGGTGCGGGCGAGGGCGCGGAGGGTCGAGGTCTTGCCGGCGCCGTTGCGACCGAGAAGCGCGAGGATCTCCCCCTCGTGCACGGTGAAGCTGATGCCCTGCACGATGTAGCTCTCGCCGTAATAGGCGTGCAGGTCCCACACCGAGAAGAAGGCGGGCGCGGTGCTGGCATGGTTGGCGTGCTGACTGAAATCGGGTCTGGCGACCATGGTGCTATCCTTGGGGGTCATATCCTTGGGCTCGGAAGATCAGGCCGCGGCGTCGGAGGTGCCGAGATAGGCCTCCTGCACCTTCGGGTGCCCCTTGATGCGCTCCGGCGTGTCCTCGACGAGCGGAGTGCCCTGGGCGAGGACGGTGATCCGGTCCGCAAGGGAGAACACGACGTGCATGTCATGCTCGATGATGACCATCGTGATGTCCCGCTTGGCCTTGATCTCCTTCAGGAGCGCAATGGTGTTGTTGGTGTCCGCGCGGGACATGCCGGCGGTGGGCTCGTCAAGGAGAAGCAGGCGCGGTTCCTGCACGAGACACATCGCCATTTCGAGGCGGCGCTTGTCCCCGCGGGAGAGGGAAGCCGCGTGGACGCCCCGGTTCTGCGCCATGTTCACGTCGGCGAGGATGGCTTCCGCCTTCGCCGCCATGTCCGTCTGCGACGCGACGGAGACCAGGGGGTTCAGCTCGAACGCGCCGTCCCTCCGGGCGAAACAGGGAATGAGGACATTCTCCATCACCGTCAGGTCGCCGAAGATCTCCGGCGTCTGGAAGACACGGGCGATGCCCAGCTGGTTGATCTCGTGTGGCTTGCGGCCGAGGACGGATTGCCCGTCGAAGAGCACGGAGCCTGTATCCGGCATCAGCTTGCCCACGAGACAGTTCAGCAGCGTCGATTTGCCGGCCCCGTTCGGCCCGATGATGGCGTGGACGGTGTTCTCCCTGACCGACAGGGTCACGTCCGAGAGGGCCTGAAGTCCGCCGAAGCGCTTGCCGACATCCTTGACGTCGAGAATTCCCATGGTCTCTCTCCTCACTCTGCCGGACGGGTGGCGCGTTGCTTGGCGGCGTCTTCCTCGGCCGCGCCGCCGCGACGGCCCCGGCGGCGGAAGAGGGCGCGGCTGCGCCGCCCGCCTTCGACCAGTCCGCCCGGCAGGAAGATGATGATGGCCATGAACAGAAGGCCGAGCGTCAGGTGCCAGCCCTCGCCGGTGAAGCGCGCGAGCACCCAGACGATGGCGTTCTCCAGACCGTCCGGCAGGGCGCCGAACCAGCCGTGGAGGACGCCTTCGTTGATCTTCGAGAAGATGTTCTCGAAATACTTGATGACGCCCGCGCCGAGGACCGGGCCGATCAGCGTTCCGGCGCCGCCGAGGATCGTCATGATCACGACCTCGCCGGACGCGGTCCACTGCATCCGCTCGGCGCCCGCCAGCGGATCCATCGAGGCAAGGAGACCGCCCGCGAGGCCGGCATACATGCCCGAGATCACGAAGACGGCGAGCGTGTAGGGCCGGGTCGACAGACCGGTATAGCTCAGCCGCTGCTGGTTCGACTTCACCGCCCGCAGCATCAGCCCGAAGGGCGAGCGGAAGATGCGGATGGAGATGTAGAAGGTGACGAGGAGCAGGATCGCGCAGAGATAATACCCGGCGTTGAACTGGAACGCCCAGGGGCCGAGATTCAGCGTTTCGGTCGCCCGCATCTCGATGCCGAAGAAGTTGGTGAGGGGCAGGGACGTCGCGACCCCGCCGCCATCCAGCACCCGCGGATCGTCGAGCGAGAGCTGCAGGCCCGTCTCCCCGTTGGTGATCGGCGTCAGTACCGAGTAGGCGAGGTTGAACGACATCTGCGCGAAGGCGAGCGTCAGGATCGAGAAGTAGATGCCCGACCGCCTGAGGGAGATGTACCCGATCACGACGGAGAACAGGCCGGCCACCGCGATGGAGAGCAGGATCGCCGGAACGACGTTCATGCTCAGAAGCTTGAACATCCACACCGCGGCGTAGGACCCGACCCCGAGAAAGGCGGCATGGCCGAAGGAGAGATAGCCCGTCAGCCCGAAGAGCAGATTGAAGCCGATGGCGAAGATCCCGAAGATCACGAACCGCTGCATCAGGTCGGGGTAGCCTGCGTTGAACTGCGCGAGCTCGGAGCCCTGCGGGAACGGGTTGAGAATGAACGGCGCGAAGAGCGCCAGGATCGCGACGACGGCCAGAAGGCCGGTATCCTTGCGGTCGAGACCGAGCATGGATCAGTCCTCCATGACGCCCTTCCGCCCCATCAGGCCACGCGGCCGGGTCAGAAGGATCACGATTGCAATGAGGTAGATGATGATCTGGTCGATGCCGGGAATGATCGACTTGATCTCGTTCATCGAGGCGAAGCTCTCGAGGATGCCGAGGAGGAACCCCGCGAGGACGGCCCCGGGCAGGCTTCCCATTCCGCCAACGACGACCACGACGAAGGACAGGACGAGGAAGTCCATCCCCATGTGGTAATTGGGCGAATTTATCGGCGTGTACATCACCCCCGCGAGCCCTGCGACGGCGGCCGCGATGCCGAACATGATGGTGAAGCGCTTGTCGATGTTGATGCCGAGAAGGCCCACCGTCTCCCGATCCGCCATGCCGGCGCGGACGACCATTCCGAACGTGGTGAATTGCAGGAAGCAGAACACCCCGGCGATCATGAGGCCGGCGAAGGCGAAGTAGATCAGGCGCCAGTAGGGGTAGATGATCGTCATGGGATCGAAGCCGAGCGCGGCGCCGAAATCGAACGAGCCCGCGAAGGCGCTGGGGGCCGGCGTCGGGATCGGATTGGCGCCGTAGAAGTACTTGATGATCTCCTGGAGAACGATCGCGAGGCCGAAGGTGACGAGGATCTGGTCCGCATGGGGGCGCTTGTAGAAGTGCTTGATCAGTCCGCGCTCCATGATCCAGCCGATCAGAAGCATGACGGGGATCGCGAAGAGGATCGCCAGCGGCACGGACCAGTCGATGAGCGCGGCGCCGAACTCGGGGCCGAACCAGATCTCGAGATAGGGCGTGTCCACTTCCATCGGGTTTCCGAGGAAGTCCGTCCGGCTCTCGTCCACCGTGGTGCGAGAAATGGTGAAGATACGCTGCAGCGTGACCGCGCAGAAGGCGCCGATCATGAACAGGGCGCCGTGGGCGAAATTGACGACGCCGAGGGTGCCGAAGATGAGGGTGAGGCCGAGGGCGATCAGGGCGTAGGCCGAGCCCTTGTCGAGGCCGTTCAGGATCTGAAGGAGTATCGCGTCCATCGCGGGTGCTTTTATCCTGCTGTGAGGGAGGGGCCGCGCGCGGGATGCGGGCGCGGCGGGTCAGGTGCGGCGTCGGAGATGGGCGGGGCGCCCGGTGCCCGGGCGCCCCCCTTTCACGCGGGCGTCAGGCGCCCTCGTTGCACTCGCCGAGCGCGCCGCCGGCGAACATCGGGTGATCGGCCGGGTAGGTGACCTGCTCCACGGGGGTCGCCTCGACGATCTCGACGAGGTCGAACTCGTTGTCCGGGTTCTCCTTGCCGCGGGTGACGACGACGTCCTTGAGGCACTGGTGATCGGCGCCGCGGTAGAGCGTCGGGCCGTTGCCGAGACCGTCGAACTCGTAGTCCTCCAGAGCCTCGACCACCGCGCAGGGGTTGAACGAGCCGGCCCGCTGGACCGCATCCGCGTAGAGCAGCGTCTGCACGTAGCAGGTATGGGCCGCCTGGGACGGCGGGAAGCCGTACTTCTCACCGAAGGACTGGGTGAAGACGTTCGTGCCGCGATACCGTTCGCCAAGCTGGTTCTCGAGCTTCCAGTCCCAGTTCTGGGAGCCGGGAATGCCGCGGATGTTCTCGCCCGCGCCGCGCGCCATCAGCTCCGAGTAGAGCGGCACGACGATCTCGAACTGCTTGCCGGTCTGGGCCATCGCGTCCTTCAGCCCGAACTGGACGGCGTTGGTGAGCGAGTTCACCATGTTGCCGCCGTAGTGGTTCAGGAAGAGCACGTCCGCGCCCGATTGAAGGATTGGGGTGATGTAGGAGGAGAAGTCCGTCGCCGCGAGCGGCGTGAGGACGTTGTTGACCGTCTCCCAGCCCAGATCCTCGGTGACGGCCTGCATGGATTCCTGCGTCGTCCAGCCCCAGGTATAGTCCGCGGTCAGATGGTAGGCCTTGCGGTCGGTTCCGTACAGGGTCTCGAGGACGGGGCCGAGCGCCGCGCCAGACTGGTAGGCGTTGAAGAAGTGACGGAAGCCGTTGGCCTTGCGGTCCTTGCCGGTGGTGTCGTTCGAATGCGTGAGGCCGGCCATGAAGATCACGCCCGCTTCCTGGCAGAGGCCCTGCACGGCGACGGCAACGCCGGACGATGAGCCGCCCGAAATCATGACCGCGCCGTCCTTCTCGATCATCGAACGGGCGGAGGCGCGGGCCGCGTCGGACTTCGTCTGCGTGTCGCCGGTTACGTATTCGACCTTCTTGCCGAGGATGCCCTCTCCCGTGAGCGCCTTCGAGGAGAAGGTGTTCATCATGCCGCCGTCGCCCTCGCCATTGAGGTGCTCGACCGCGAGCTCGAACGCCCGCAACTCATCGGCGCCCTCGTCGGCATAGGGGCCGGATTGCGGCACGTTGAAGCCGAGCGTCACGGAACTGCCGGTGGGCTCGTTGGTGAAGGCGCTGGCGGATCGGGCGGTGAAGATGGTCGGCAGGGCGAGCCCCGCGCCGGCGGCGATACCGGTTTTCAGGATACCGCGACGTGTTTGTCTGCGAAACGACATGAATTTCCTCCCATTTGTTCGCCCCGCGCTCTCCTCCCGAGAGGGGGCACGCCCCGCTTCCGTGGGCTGTAATTTTTATGCAGTCCTTTGAGAAAACAATTCAACAACCCATTCCAAAACAGTAGGAATTTTGTAAATTGATGGACAGTGCGGTGCAGCATTTTGTAAAGTTCTTGATGCTGCATCGCGGTAAGTCCCTGACGGGAAAGGACGTCATCCATGGCCAGCGCGGGGCATGCCGGAAGCCGCATCAGGGAGCGGCGCATCCTGAACGGGATCAAGCAGGCGGATCTGGCCAGGGCGGCTGGAATCTCCGCCTCCTATCTCAATCTCATCGAGCACAATCGCCGCCGGATCGGCGGCGGGCTCCTCGCCACGATCGCGAGAGAGCTGGGCCTTGAAGCACAGGCGCTGTCCGAAGGCGCCGGGCGGGCGCTGGTCGCCGATCTCGAGGATGCGGCGGCGGGCCATGCCGGCGCGTCGGCGGAGATCGCGGAGCTGGAGGACTTCGC
The DNA here is from genome assembly GCF_031846565.1 of Tropicimonas omnivorans. Classification (NCBI taxonomy): domain Bacteria; kingdom Pseudomonadati; phylum Pseudomonadota; class Alphaproteobacteria; order Rhodobacterales; family Roseobacteraceae; genus Tropicimonas; species Tropicimonas omnivorans. The sequence continues at coordinate 281,178 of NZ_JAVRHL010000003.1, forward strand.
CGGGCGGTTCCCGGGCCTCGCGCGCCTGATGGCGGAGCAGGGCGGTGCGGTGCGGCGGCTGGAGCGGACCGTCGCGTCGCTGTCCGACCGGCTCGCGCATGATCCGATCCTGTCCGCCTCGCTGCACGAGGTGCTGTCGGTCGTGACCGCCATGCGCTCCACCGCCGCGATCCTCGCCGAAACGCGGGATCTGGACGCGGTCTGGACGGAGCGTTTCCATCGAAATCTCGCCGAGGACGGCGACCGTCTTGCCGGCGCGGCGGAAGATCTGGCGCGCTACCTCGATGCCAGTTCCGAGGATGCCGCGCCTGCCGGTCCGCTGGAGGAGGTGGAGCGCTTCCTAGCTGCGCGGAACTGGCACATCCCCGAGATCGAGACGGCCGATGCGGGGGACGCAAGCCGGATCGCGGAAGAGCTGTCGCAGGCGAAGGAGCTGGAGAGCGCGGCCGCGCAGCGTCTCGCCCAAGGTCACCTCGCCCGCGCCGCCGGAGATGCCCGCGCCCTGCCGCTGGGGCTCCTGAGGGAGGCGCTCAGCGAGGGCCTCGATCCCGCGGCCGTTGCTATCCGGGCAGGCTGCGGCCTCGGCACGGTCCTGCGCCGGATCGCGAGCGTGCCGGAGGCCGGCGCCGCGCTTCTGAGCTGCGATCTGTCGGGCACGATGATCCTGCGCAAGCCGGCGCCGGGCTTTCCCGCGCCGCGCCTCGGTGCCGCTTGTCCGCTATGGCCCCTTTTCGAAGCGCTGCTCCGCCCCGGCGTTCCGATCGCCCGTGACATCGAGATGGACGGCCGCCCTTCCGTCCGGTTCGCGGCCTATGCGCTGGCCGAGCCGTCCGGTCCGCCTGCATTCGGGCGTCCGCCGGTGATCGAGGCGACGATGTTGCTTCTGCCGGCCGCCGAAGGGTCGGGGGAGGCCGCGCTCCCTGTCGGTGCGGCCTGCAGGCTGTGCACACGGGACGCCTGCCCGGCGCGGCGGGAGCCGTTCATCGCCGGGTCAGCCTGAGCGCCGGACTGCTCGTTGCAGTCCGGCCGTCCCTCAATGTGTCAGGACGCGGGACAGGAAGCTCTGGGTCCGCTCATGCTGCGGATTGTCGAACACCTGCTCGGGCGCTCCCTCTTCGACGATCTCGCCCTGGTGGATGTAGATCACTCGGTCCGCGACCTCGCGGGCGAATGTCATCTCGTGGGTGACGATGACCATGGTCATGCCCTCGCGGGCCAGTTCGCGCATGGCGTCCAGCACCTCGCCGATCATCTCGGGGTCGAGCGCCGACGTCGGCTCGTCGAACAGCATGAGGCGCGGCTCCATCGCAAGCGCGCGGGCCAGAGCGACGCGCTGCTGCTGTCCGCCCGAAAGCTGCGAGGGGTACTTCTCCGCCTGGTTTGCGATGCCGACCCGGTCAAGCAGGCGATCGGCGGTTTCCCGTGCCTCGGCGGTACTTGCATTGCGGACCTTGCGCGGGGCGAGGGTCACGTTGTCCCGGACGGTGAGGTGCGGAAAGAGGTTGAATTGCTGGAACACCATGCCGACCTCGGTGCGGATCTGCTGCAGCGCTTTTGATGCGCGTCCGTCGGGTTCCAGCCTCCGGCCGTCCACCTCGAGCGCGCCGCTCTGGAATTCCTCGAGCCCGTTGATGCAGCGGATCAGGGTCGACTTGCCGGAGCCGCTGGCGCCGATGATCACCACGACCTCGCCGGGCGTGACCGACAGATCGACGTCCTTGAGGACGTGCAGCGAGCCGAAGTTCTTGTTCAGCTTCTCCATTTTCACGATGGGGGTGGCGGTGCTGTCCGTGGTGCGATCGCTCATTGTCCGACGAGCCCCTTGCGTTCCAGAAGTCTCAGGAAGAGCGACAGCGTGAGCGTGATCGCCAGGTAGAGGAGGGCGACCATCAGGTAGACCTCCAGCGCGCGGAACGTCGTCGCGATGTAGATCTGACCCTGCCGGACCAGCTCGCCCACGCCGATGACGGCGAAGAGGGAGGTGTCCTTGATGCTGATGATGCCTTGGTTGCCGAGGGAGGGGATCATGCGGCGGAAGCCCTGCGGCCAGATGATGTACCGGAAGGTCTGCGTCCTGGAGAGGCCGAGGGACAGGCCCGCCTCCCGCTGTCCACGCTCGATCGACTGCACGCCGCCCCGCACGATCTCGGAGATGTAGGCGCCGGAGTTCACCGCGATGGCCGCGATCCCGGCGACGACGGCATTGATCGGCCCGCCCAGAAGCTGCGGCAGGCCGTAGAAGATGAACAGAACCTGCACGAGAACGGGCGTGCCGCGAAAGATCTCGATATACGCGATCGCGGGCCAGCGCAGCCAGCCGGCGCGGCTCAGACGCAGGAGCCCGAAGATCATCCCGATGACGAAGCCGATGGCGAGCCCGCCGAAGGAAATCAACAGGGTGTAAGGTATGCCCGCCAGGAGATGGGGGATGGACTGGAAGGCGGCCTCCCAGTCGAAATCGAAATTAGAATCCAAGACCGGGCTCCGTCTGCGATCGACGTTATCAAAAAAAACCTCCCCGGAGCGCCGAAGCTCTCCGGAGAGGCCAATTATTCACGCAAGGGCCGCGCCTGCAAGCGCTGCCCCGATGTGGATCAATCTTCGCTCTCGGCGCCGTCTTCTTCCATGTCGCCGCCCTCGGCGTCCATGTCCTCGGTCTCGGCGTCGGTAGCGGCGGCGTCGTCATCGGACGGGGCGCTGCCGAACCACTCGGCGTAGATCTCGTCGTAGGTGCCGTCCTCGCGCATTTCGGCGAGCGCCTCGTTCACCGGCGCGACGAGCTCGCTGCCCTTGGCGAAGGCGATACCGTATTGCTGGCCTTCGTAGAGCGGACCCACGACCTTCACGCGGCCTTCGCCGCGGGTCTTGGCGAAGTAGCTCACGTTCGGCGCATCGTAGAAGACCGCGTCGACGCTGCCACCCATCAGGGCGAGATACATGTCGCCCGAGCCCGGGTAGGGCGTGATCGTGGCCGTGTCTCCGAATTCCTCGGTGAGGTAATCGTAGCTCGTGGAGCCGATCTTGGTCCCGATGGTCATGCCCTCGAGATCCTCGATGGTCTCGACACCGTCGTTGTCGGCGGCGACGAGCATCTGCAGACCGCTGTCATAATACGGATCGGAGAAATCGACGATTTCCCCGCGCTCGTCGGTGATCGTGATCCCCGCGATGGCGATGTCGACATTGCCGGTCTGAACCGCGGGGATGATCCCGTTGAAGTCCATCGTGTTGATGTCGACCTCGAAGCCGGCGCGGTCGGCCAGTTCCCGGATCATCTGCATGTCGAAACCGGTCATCTCGCCGGTTTCCTCGTCCATCATCTCGAACGGAACGAAGCTCGGATCCGTCGCGACGGAGGCCGTTTCCATGTCCTGCGCGAAGGCCGTGCTGCCCACGACGAGAGCGGCGCTGATGGACCCCACGAGGGTGGCGGTTTTGGTCGGAAAAGACATTTTGTCTCCCTTTTTGCTTTGTAAAACCGAGAGTTAATCGGTTTCAGCTGTGCCTGATGTTGTAGCGCTCCATTCGCGACGTCAAGGTCCGGGCCGGTGCGAAGGGCGCGCGCGGCCGGCGGTCTGTTCGGAGAATTTCCTTTATCGCCGGGATGCTAGCGCAAAGGCGGCGCCCCCCGCGAAATTGCCGGACCTGCGGCTTGACCTTGGGGGAAATAGCCGTGAAGCACCGGGGGGCCTGGCGCATGATACGGCGCCGCCGAGGGACAGGGGAGCGTCATGGGCGCATTTCGCGGGTGGCTGGCCGGGACCGGCCTGCTCATTCTGGCGGGGATCGCGGTGCCTTACGGCCTGCTGCCCGGGGACGAGCCCTCCTTCGCGGTGCTGATTTTCTGGTGCCTCTTCGCGGTCGCCGTGATCGGGGCCATTCTCGTCGGCATTTCCGGATGGCGCCGCTGACATGATCTCTCCCGTTCTCGTCTGGGGCGCGATCGGCGCCTTCGCCCTCATCGGCTTCGCGGTCGCCTTCGCCGCATCCCGCGGCAATACCGGCAGCGCCGTCGACTACTATCTCGGCGGACGCGCCATCGGCGGGGCGGTCTCCGGCCTCAGCTATGCCGCGACGACCTATTCGGCCTTCATGCTCGTCGTTCTGACGGGCCTGACCTACAGGGGCGGGGTCGGGGCGCTCGGCTTCGAGCTGATCTACTTCTCGGGCCTGTCGCTCGTCGTGGTCTTCGGGCCGCGCTACTGGCTCGCCTCGCAGACCTGGGGGTTCGTGACACCGGCCGAGATGCTGGGACGCAGGTACGGCTCGCGGAGTGTCGCGCGGGCGACCGCCGTGGTCTCGCTGCTGTTCCTCATGCCCTATTGCACGACGCAGATGGCCGGCATCGGCCTGTTGCTGTCCGGCGTCACCGGGGGCGCGATCACGCTTCCCCTGGCGGTCGCGGTCGGCGCGCTTCTGGCGATCTTCTGGACGCTCGTCGCGGGCCTGCGCTCTGTCGCGTGGACGGATGCGGGTCAGGCCGCGGTGATGATGGTCGCGGCGCTACTCGCCGTCGGCTTCGTGGTCGCGGCGATCGGCGGGCCGGGGGCCTTCGCCGAGCGGGTGATGGAGGAGCGGGCGGCCTGGCTCGGCGTTCCCGGACCGGGCCTCTGGTCCCTGCCGACCTTTCTCGCCCTGTCCGTGCCGTGGTTCTTCTTCCCGCTGTCGAACCCGCAGGTCAGCCAGCGCCTCTTCGCGGTGCGGGACCTTCGCGCGATGCGCTCCATGATCCTCTGGGTGCTCGGGTTCGGCCTTCTCTTCACGCTGATCTCGGTCGTCTGGGGCTTCGCCGCACTGATCCTGACACCCGATCTTGCGAACAGTTCCGAAGCGACGCCCGCGCTTCTGGCCTCCGGCGCGGTCCCGGTCTGGGTGTCGCTCCTCCTGATCGTCGGCATCCTGTCAGCGGCGGTCTCCACTCTCGATTCCATCGCCCTGACGCTCGGTGCCATGGTCGCGCGGGATCTCGCAGGGCGGGAGACGCAGGAGGCGCGGCAGGTCTTCGTCGGCCGGCTGGTGGTCGTCCTCGTCATCCTCTTCGCCGCGATCTTCGCGGTGCAGCAGGCGAGCATCGTGGATCAGCTCGCGGCCCTCTCGGCGGCCGGGCTCATCGTCTCCGTGCCCGCCATCGTCGGCGCGTTCTTCTGGCGGGGCGGAACGGCGGCAGGGGCGCTGGCCTCCCTCGTCGGCGGTGCTGCCCTCGCTCTGTGGTTGGCGCTGGGCGCAGGGATCTCGGTCTTCGATCCGGTGCTCTGCGGCAGTGTCATCGCGGCCTCGACCCTGCTGTTCGTCGGCGTCAGCGCCGTCACCCGCGGACGGCCGGACGCCATCGACTTTCCGGGCGAGCTTCGCCCGCTCCTGAGCCGCAAGGCGATCTGGTAGGGGCCTGCGCCGTCGGCTGGTGCGCCGAGGCATTCCTTGCGCCGGAAGGGACGATCCCGGCCCGGGGCGCGTCCGCCCGCCGATTGCAGTCGCGCCCCCGTCTCTGAGCCTCACCCGCAGCTCACGGCGTTTTGACAAGTCGCCGGCGGCGGGCCAAGATGCACGTCGCGCGTGTGGTCCGGTGGGGAGGCCGACCACGCCGTTCCGCGCGCGGCGGCCGGGGGAGGGCCACCCAAGATGGACAAGCGTGTCCTGCTCGTCGAGGACGAACCGAACATCATCGAGGCCATCCGCTTCATCCTGTCCCGCGACGGGTGGACCGTGCTCACCCATTCGGACGGGACAACGGCGGTCGAGGCCGTGGCGCGGGCGGCACCGGATGTGCTCGTGCTCGACGTGATGCTGCCCGGCCGCTCGGGCTTCGACATCCTGCGCAGCCTCAGGGCAGACGGGACATCGGCGGGACTGCCGATCCTCGTTCTGACCGCCAAGGGGCAGGATCGCGACCGCGCCATGGCGGAGGAGGCCGGCGCGACACGGTTCATGACCAAGCCGTTCGCCAATGCCGAGATCCTGCAGAGCCTGTCGGATCTCTACGCCGGTGCGCGGGGATGAGCGCCGGTGAGATGCCAGCCGCGGAGACGCCAGCCGCGGAGACGCCCGCCGGGGAGCGGCGCGCGCTGTTTCTCGAACGCGGCTCCTATCGCCGCCGGCGGCTCATGGATGCTGCGCGCATCCTGCCCGTCGCCGGTGCGATCCTGCTGATCCTGCCGCTTCTGTGGCATTCGGGCTCTGCCGAGAACGGGCCGGGCCCGGCGGCGGACGCGATCTACGTCTTCGCCGTCTGGATCCTGCTGATCGCCGGGGCGGCCATCCTGTCACGCTTCCTCACCGTGCCGCGGGCGGAGCCGCCGCGCGGGCGCGAGCCGTAGGGCGGCAGGGGCCATGCCCTTCAATCTCCTCCTCGCCATCGCGCTGACCTATGTCGCCGCGCTCTTCCTCATCGCATTCCTGGCGGATCGCCGGGCCCAGCGGGGGCAGGGCCGCTGGCTGTCCTCGCCGCTGGTCTACACCCTTTCCCTGTCGGTCTATTGCACCGCGTGGACGTTCTACGGCGCGGTCGGATACGCGGCGCGGTCCGGCCTCGAATATCTGACGATCTATCTCGGGCCGACCCTCGTCTTCGCCGGTTGGTGGCTGATCCTGCGCAAGCTCGTGCGGGTGGGACGGACGCAGCGGATCACCTCGATCGCGGATCTGATTTCCTCCCGCTACGGCAAGTCGACGCTTCTCGGCGTCATGGTCACGCTCCTCGCGGTTCTCGGCACCACGCCCTACATCGCGCTCCAGCTTCAGTCGGTCGCCCTCTCCCTCGGGGTCTTCGCGCTGCCCGGAACGACGGGCTGGGTGGCGGCGGATCCCACCGCCACGGGGCTCTGGGTCGCGGCGGGGCTCGCCGCCTTCACGATCCTCTTCGGCACACGCAACCTCGACGCGAACGAGCGGCATCCGGGCGTCGTCATGGCGATCGCGGTGGAGGCCGTCGTCAAGCTCGTGGCGCTGATCGCCCTCGGCATCTTCGTCGTCTGGGGGATCGGCGGTGGCGTCTCGCAGACGCTGGCGCGGATCGACGCTGCCGCCCATCCCGGATGGGAACTGGCCGGCGGCCGTTGGGCAGGGCTGACCTTCACCTCCGCCGCCGCGATCCTCTGCCTGCCGCGCATGTTCCAGGTCATGGTGGTGGAGAATGCCGACGAAGCCCACCTCGCTATCGCCGGCTGGGCCTTTCCGCTCTACCTGATGCTGATCTCGCTCTTCGTGCTGCCGATCGCCGCGATGGGACTGGAGCGGTTGCCGGACGGTGCGAACCCGGACCTCTTCGTGCTGACGCTGCCGCTCGCTGAGGGGCAGGGGGCGCTGGCGACGCTCGCCTTTCTCGGCGGCTTCTCCTCGGCCACATCCATGGTCATCGTCGCGGCGATCGCCCTGTCCACCATGGTCTCGAACCACATCGTCATGCCGCTCTATCTCGCCCGGCGCCCGGCGGGGGCGACCATGTCAGGGGACGTGCGCGCCGCCGTCCTTCGCGCGCGGCGCCTCTCGATCGCGGGTGTATTGCTCCTCGGCTATCTCTATTACCGAATGTCCGGCGGGTCTGAGGCATTGGCGTCCATCGGCCTCATCTCCTTCGTCGGCGTCGCACAGGTCCTCCCGGCTCTCATGGGGGGGCTCTTCTGGCGCGGGGCGACGCGCACCGGCGCCGCGGCCGGGCTCGGGATCGGCTTCGCCGTCTGGGTCTACGCGCTCTTTCTGCCGAGCTTCGGGCCCGAGGGGCTGATCTCCGCCGGTGTCCTCGCCGATGGCCCCGCCGGGCTCCACTGGCTCCGCCCGCAGGCGCTGTTCGGCATCGTCGGGCTGGACCCGGTCATCCATGCGCTCGTCTGGTCGATGCTGCTGAATATCGGTGTCTTCTGCGTCGTCTCGCTCGCCAGCTTTCCGAGCCCGCTCGAGCGGCTTCAGGGCGCCCAGATGGTCAACGTGTTCGAGCGCACGCTCGGCGCCCGCGGCTGGAGCCACGGCTCTGCGGAGGCGGAAGACCTCTTGACGATGGCGCAGCGCATTCTCGGCCCCTCGGAAGCGCGCGCCCTCTTCGCCGAAGAGGCACGGGCGCAGGGCAAGGCGGACGGCCTTCCGGACACGACGCCCGAGTTTCTCGGCCGCCTCGAACGCAAGCTCTCGGGCTCCGTCGGCGCCGCCACCGCCCATGCCATGGTCGCCCAGATCACCGGATCCGCGGCGGTGCAGGTTGAGGACCTCCTGCGCGTGGCCGACGAGGCGCAGCAGATCATGGAGTATTCGAGCCGTCTCGAGGCTCAGTCCGACGAACTGCGCCGCACCGCAAAGGCCCTTCGCGAAAGCAACGCCAAGCTCACCGCGATCAGCGCGCAGAAGGACGCTTTTCTCAGCCAGATCAGCCACGAGCTGCGCACGCCCATGACCTCGATCCGTGCCTTTTCCGAGATCCTGCGCGATCACGGGCTGACCGCCGTGGAGCGGGAGCGCTATGCGGGGATCGTCCATGACGAGGCGATCCGTCTGACGCGTCTGCTCGACGATCTTCTGGACCTCTCCGTGCTGGAGAACGCTCAGGTCTCGCTCAACCTCGCCGAGGTGCGTCTCGTGGATCTGATCGACCGCGCGGTGGATGCCGCCTCCGCCGTTCCCGGCGCGACGCGTGTCGAGGTGCGGAGGGACAGGGACGCGGAGGCGGTCTCACTGGTCACCGATGCGGACCGCCTGACGCAGGTGTTCATCAATCTCATCGGCAACGCCTACAAGTACTGTGACGCCGCCTCTCCGGTCCTGAGCGTTGAGGTCGTCGCCGATGCCGAGACGATCCGCGTCGACGTGATCGACAACGGCCCCGGAATTCCGCCCGGCGCGCGGGACATCGTCTTCGAGAAGTTCTCCCGCCTCGGGGAGCCCGGAGCCGCCGGCGGGGCAGGGCTCGGCCTCGCCATCTGCCGGGAGATCGCCCACCGACTCGGCGGCCGGATCGTCTATCTGCCGGAGCGGGAGGGCGGAGCGTTCCGCCTCACCCTTCCGCGCGGCCTTGGGCTGGCGGACGCGGCCGAATGACGGGCGCGGCGGGACGCGGGCGCGCGGTTTCCGGTGCGCGTTAACGTCCCGCTTACCCGCCATCGGCTAAACCCCGGGATGTGCGGCCCCGATCGGGGCGTCTGGACAGGCGAGGCTTGGGGCGGTGTCCGACCGAGACGACAAGACTGAAACAGCCGTGCTTCGGCGCATGTCTGAAACGTCCCGCCGGACGGATCCCGGTGGCCGCGTGCTCACGCCGGAACGCGCGCTGTCGCATGCGCTGTCGAAGGTGGCCGACGACGAGATCGGCCTTGTCCTGCAGGTCTCCGGCGTGGAAACGGCCCGCGCCAGCCTGCCCGAACTGCTAGAACTTCTGCCTGAGGACGGCCTTCTCGCGCTTCTCGACGGGTTCGAGGGGGCGCAAGGGGTGGTCAGTCTCGACCAGGCTCTGTTCGGCGCCGCCATCGAGATGCAGATGACGAGCGAGCTGGGGCGCGCCGCGCCGCAGCCTCGCCGCCCCACGCGGACCGATGCCGCGCTCCTAGCCGACCTGATCGATGGCGCCCTCTCGGGAATGGGGGCGACGCTCGCCGGGCGGGAGGAGGCGCGCTGGGCCGCCGGTTGGGGCTACTCGTCCCACCTGCCCGAAATCCGCCCCCTCGGCCTGATGCTCGAAGAGACGGAGTACCGCAGCATAACGCTGAAGATGTCCCTCGGCGTCGGCACCGGCCGCATAGGCGAGCTGCGCCTGTTCGTGCCCGCCATCGGCCGCGGTCCTGTCAGCCCCTCGTCAGACGGTGCGGACGAGGATGCGGGCGACAGCTGGGGGGATCGTCTGCGCCAGAACGTGATGGAGGCCGATGTTCCGCTCGACGCGATCCTCTGCCGCTTGCCGATGCGCCTGTCCGAGGCCGGCCGGCTCGCCGTGGGGGACGTGCTGCCGATCCCGGTCGCGGCGCTTGGCGAGGTGGAGCTCGTGGCGGGGGAGGCGGGGGCGATCCGGCGCGGCTGCCTGGGACAGATCCACGGCCTCCGCGCCCTTCGCCTCGGTCCGGCCGATGGCACCCCACCGGAGACGGACGAAGCCCCCGCGGGCCACGGGTTCGAGGCGATGCCGGGCCCGCATCCCGGCTCCAATTCGCGGCCGGCTCCCGCTCCGCCCCTCGCGGCGATGGACCCGCACGGGGCCCCCCAGATGCCGGTGCCGGGCGCTGGAGACATGTCCGATCCTGGCGACGGCGATGCGGGCGCGCCTCGAAGCTCGGAGACGGGCGAGGCGGGCGGCGCCCTGCCTGATATTCCGGGCCTGCCGCCCCTTGCGGGTTAGAAGCAGGCAGAGACCGTGTCTTCACCGGTCCCGGACGGCGTCGGGGAGGCCGCGCCCTCATGCACGGCATCGGCGTCCCGCCGGGACCAGCCGACGCGCGGGGGTGGCGCGCGATCAGCCGCGGTGCAGCGCTTCGAGTTGCGGGCGAAGCTGTTCGAGGTTGTAACCGGCGCGCGCCGCAGTCTCGATCAGCTCGTCCGGCGGGGTGGAGGGGGCGGCGCCCAGCATCCACACCACGGTGCAGCGCGTTCCGGAGGCGCAGTACGCGAGGCTGGGGCCCGCTCCGGCAATCGCCGCAACCTGCGCCTCCACCTTCTCGGGCGACATCGTCTGATGGGTGATCGGATTGTCGAAGAACTGAAGTCCGGCCGCCTCCGCCGCTTTTCTCAGGTCAGCGGACTGAAGGCCGGGAGGCACCTCCGAATCGGGGCGGTTGCAGATGATCGAGGCAAAGCCCGCCTCGGCGAGGGCGGGTACGTCCTCCGGTTCGATCTGCGGCGATACGGAGTGGGCGGGGGTGAGCTGGCGGATATCCATGAGGCGGACGATTGCGCCCCGCGCCCGCCGGGTCAAGCCCGCGCACTACGGGATCCCGCGGCCGCGCTTGTCATCCCGCCGCCGGACCGCCATCTTCGCGCGCGGATGAGCGCAACTGCAAGACCGGAGGCGGCATGAGCGGACTGAGCCTCGAGACCGGATCCCGGGACGGCACGCGACTGCTTCGGCTCAAGGGGGGCGGCGACGACACCGGCGCACTGCGGGACATCGTCCGGGCCCTGGCGGAGGAGGACGCCACGCAGGGGATCGTCTTGGTGATTTCCCCCGCCGCGACCTGCCCGGCGGAGAGGCTGCCCGATCCCGACTTTTCCGCGGCGCTCGATGCCGCGACCCTCGCCATCGAGACCTCGCCATGGCCCGTCGTTGCCGTCATCCGCGGCGCAGCAACGGGACCGCTTCTCTCCCTCGCGCTGGCCTGTCCCGTCCGGCTGGCCTGGACGGGCGCAACGCTTGCCTGTCCCGAAACGCGCCTTGGCCTCATTCCGGGAGGCGGTGCGATGCAGCGGATGGCCCGGCTCTGCGGTGCCGCGGCGGCGCTCGCGGTTCTGCAGGGCTCGCCGCTCGTTCCGGAGCAGGCCGAGGCTCTCGGTCTCGTCGATGCCGTGATCGAGGAGGATCCGGTCGGCGCAGCGGCCTCCCTCGCCGCGGAGCTGGCCGGGGAGGGCGCCGAGCGCGTTCGTGACCGCGCCCGGCATCTCGCGGACCCCGCGGCCTGGAGCGCGGCGGTGTCGGATGCGCGCGCGCGGCTATCGCCTGCCGAGATTGCGGCCCGCAAGGCTGTCGACTGCGTGGAAGTCGCGTTGCTGCTGCCGTTCGACGCGGCGCTCGATTACGAGCGGGCCGCGCTGTCCGACCTCGCCGGCAGCTCTGAGAGCCGGGCATTGCGGGCCCTCGCTGTCGCCGAAGCCCGCGCGGCACGGCTGGGGGAGGGCGCGACCGAGACCGGCGAGCTCACGATCCTCGGCGCCGGGCCGGCCGGCATAGAGCTTGCGGCCATCGCGCTGGCGGCGGATCTGGACGTGCGGCTCTGCGATCCCGATCCGCGGGCCCTCGAGACATCCCGCCGGCAGCTCGCCGCAGCCATCGGCGGCGCGCCGGACAGGCTGACCACGGGAGGAATCGAGGCAGCGGAGGGCGCCGCGACCGTCGCCGATTGCACCGACGGCACTCCGCCATGGCGATCGGCGGCGCTCGCGCGGATCGGAGCGGGTTTGCCGCAAGGGGGTCTGCTGATCGATGCAACGGACAGCCCCGATCCGGTGCGGTGCGCTCGGGAGGCTGGCGTGGAGGAGGGCGTCCTCGGCCTGCGCCTCGCCGATCCCCTGAAGGGCGGGCGGCTCGCCGAGATCATCCTGCCCGAGACCGCCGAAGACGAGGGGCCGCTCGGTCGCCGCGCCGCCGCCCTGTTCCAGGCGATGGGGCTCGTTCCGCTGTTTTCCCGCGGCGCGGCGGTGGTGCCGGCGCTCGGCGCGGCGCTCCTCGAGGCGGCGGATCACCTCGTGGAGGACGGCGCGGCTCCAGACTCGGTCGACGCGGCCCTCGTCCGGGCGGGCTTCGCTGTCGGACCTTTCGAGGCGCTGGACCGGGATGGGCACGGGCCCGCCATGGCGCGGCGGCGGGCCATGGCGGCGGGCCGCGATCCGCGGCGTCGCTACACGCTCCTCGGCGATCTACTCGTGGCCGAGGGCCGCACCGGGCGCGCAGCGCGCCGGGGGTACTACATCTGGAACGAAGAGGGCGTCCGGCTGCGCCCCGATCCGGTGATCCCGTCGCTCGCGGTCGCCGCGCGGGAGGAGGCCGGGATCGCGCCGCGCCCCGTTTCGGAGGAGGAGATCGTGGAGCGTGCCATGCTGTCGCTCCTCCTCGAGGGGATCCGGCTGGTGGATGCCGGGATCCTTGGGGCGGCGTCCGATGTGGATGTCGCCGTCATCCACGGGCTGGCGCTCTCGCAATCCGCGGGCGGGCCGGTGCACCGCGCCGATATCCGGCCGCTTATGACCACGCGCGCCCGGCTTCTCAAGCTGGCGCGGGAAGAGGATGCGCTTCACTGGGCCGTGCCGGATCTGATCGAGGAGCACGTCCGGACGGAGACCCCCCTCTACGAGGGCTGACTGCTGCGGGGATCAGCTTAAGATGGCGCCGACGACGACCATGCCGAGGCCGAGCATCGACAGAAGAAGGGCCGCCATGTTGATCGCGACGGCGCGTTGCAGTCTGGCGCGGAGCGCGGCTTCATCTTTCTCACGGGCCCTCGCACGCGCAACCTGAACGGCGCAGACGACGATGCCGACAAGCCCGATGACGGAGATCACGGCTCCCGTCCAGATCAGCCACTCCATGATGCGCTCCCACTGCAAGTGCCAATCTCCGCTAGCCTGTCCCGCTCCGGCGGGCAAGCCGCGGCAAGGCGCCGATCGCCGCCGCAGGCCTTGCGGGACGTCGGGCCGTGGCGCTAGAGGGGGCGATTGAAAGAGGCAGGCAACGAAGGACGGAATGCATATGGGCGAGGCGGACGACACTGTGATCGAAAGCTCCGGCGACATGACCTATCGGGTCACCGCCGACGAGTTGCGCCAGTTCATCGAGCGCTGGGAGCGTCTCGAGCAGGACAAGAAGGACATTGCCGAGCAGCAGAAAGAGGTCATGGCCGAGGCCAAGTCCCGCGGCTACGACACAAAGGTGATGCGCAAGGTGATCGCGCTGCGCAAGCGTGAGCCGGACGATATAGCGGAAGAGGAAGCCGTCCTCGAGATGTACAAGGAAGCGCTCGGCATGGGCTGAACCCTGTCCGGGCGAGCCGCGCACAGACCTTGATCCCGGCGCCCCCGTGACGTCGGGATTTTTATCGGGTGGCTCAGGGCGCGATGACGCGTACGCCGTCCATGCCGGCGATGCGGGCAAGGTCCGCCTCGTAGGTCTCCGTCAGACGGCCGACCAGCTCCTGCGTCCATCCCGGCAACTCGAACTCCTCCTCCACGGCACCGGGGCGGGCGAACTTGTCGAGGAACGCGGCGGTGATGCGGCGGCGGTGGTCCGGCGTCTTCGGCGGATGGCTTGCGAGGTAGGAATCCATCCGGGTGACGCCCTCGGGCTTCATGATGGTGCCCAAGAAATCGGTTTCCCCCTCCAGGGTCATGTCCTCCGGATGGCCGGCGAGGGCGCGCAGGACATCGTGCCAGATCAGCGGAGTGTCCTCGTTGGCCCATACCGTGACCGGGCAATCGGGCACCGCGGCGACGAGCCGCTCCACCATTTCGGCCCAGGATAGTTTCTCCGGGGCGATGCGGGAGATGTACTCCGCGAAATCATGGTCGTCGCCCATGCGCTCGTGCAGCGCGGGCAGGAGCGTCGCGGGGTTGCGGACCGAGAGGGCGAATTCCGCCGGGTCGTCCGGAAAGAGATTGCGGATCCAGGGCGCCCGCTCGCCGGTCTGCGGATAAAGCCGTTCGGCGCCGACAGCGCGGGCCGGCACGCAGAGAAAGCTGTCCGAGGAGAAGACGATGCGCTCGGGCGAATCCACATCCGTGACCGCATCGAGGACGCTTTCCTGCGTATCCGCCCCGGCGGGCTGGCCACGCAAGGTCACCATCGCTTCGCGCAGCACCGGCCGGAATCGGCCCGGTACGGCGACGACGGTGCCATGCGCGCGCAGCATCTCGCTGTTCTTCAGAAGGCACCGCAGCGCGCGGTCCTCGTCGGTGCAGTGAAGCCCGATGTGATAGACGATCCGCATGGCGTTCCGTTTTCTGGTCCCGTGAGCGACGTCGCCCCCGTTCGGGTCGGCGCATAATAGGCGGCCGGCTGGACAGGTAAACCGCTTTGTCCTAGCGAGGTTACCATGACAAGTGCGCATGCGGAAACCGACGCGCGGCCGATGCGCCGCGGCGTTGACGTCTGGTCCATCCTCGCCGTCGTGATCGCGGCGCTGGTGCTCCTTCCCCTCGTCGCGGTCGTGACTATCGCGCTCTTCCCGTCGGAGAACATCTGGCCGCACCTGATGGCCACCACGCTGCCGCGCTACCTCTCAACGACGTTCTGGCTGATGGCCGGGGTGGGGCTCATCTGCGCCGCCGCGGGCACGGGGGCCGCCTGGCTCGTGACGATGCACGACTTTCCGGGGAGGCGCTGGCTGCAATGGGCCTTGTTCCTGCCGCTCGCCGTGCCGGCCTATGTCGGCGCCTACGCGCTGGTCGATTTCCTGGAATATGCCGGCCCGGTGCAGGGCGCCTTGCGGGCGGCCTTCGGCTGGGAGAGCGCGCGGGACTATGCCTTTCCGCAGATCCGCTCCCTCGGCGGGGCCATCGTGGTCCTGTCAGCCGCGCTCTACCCGTATGTCTACCTTCTCGCGCGGGCGGCGTTCCGGGAGCAGTCGTCCGATGCGTTCGATGTCGCGCGGGCGCTCGGGGCCGGGCAGCTCTCCCGCTTCTTCCGCGTCGGGCTGCCGCTGGCCCGCCCGGCCATCGCCGTCGGCGTCGCGATCGCGATGATGGAGACGGTCAACGATTTCGGCACCGTGGATTTCTTCGCCGTTCAAACGCTGACCCGCGGCATCTTCTCCGTCTGGCTGGAACAGAACAACCGCGGAGGAGCGGCCCAGCTCTCGCTCGTCATCCTGGGCGTCGTCCTCGGCCTTGCACTCATCGAGCGGGCCGGACGCAAGCGTGCCAAGCGGTTCCGGCTGTCGCGGCAGACGCGCCCCGTGATGCCCGTTCGGCTTGGCGGCGTCGCGGGCTGGATCGCCTCGGCTGCCTGCGCCTTTCCGGTCGCCCTCGGTTTCGTCCTGCCGGTCTCGGTCATCGGCTGGCACGCGATGGGGGCGAAGGCGGACTGGAGCGAGCCGGCCCTTGTGTCCGCCCTCGTCAACACGCTGACGGTGGGGGGGATCGCGGCGATCGTCACGATCCTCGCGGCGCTTCTCATGGTCTACGGCGTGCGCCTGACCGGCCGGGGCCTGCCGCGGCTGCTCCTGCCGGTGACCCTGATCGGCTATGCCGCGCCGGGGGCGGTCCTCGGGGTCGGTGTGCTGATCCCGCTCGCCGCGTTCGACAACGCGCTGGCCGATGCGATTCTCGCGGCGACGGGCGTCGATCCGGGGCTGTTGCTGACGGGCACGGCGGCCGCCCTCATCTATGCCTATGCCGTACGGTTCTTCGCCATTGCGCAAGGGGCGGCGGACGCGGCGATGGGGCAGGTGTCCCCGTCGCTGCCGATGGCCGCGCGGAGCCTCGGGCGGAGTTCCGGCGGCACGCTCAGGGATGTCTTCGTCCCGCTCATGCGCGGCTCGATCGGTACGGCGCTGCTCCTCGTCTTCGTCGACTGCGTCAAGGAACTGCCGGCCACGCTCCTCCTGCGCCCGTTCAACTTCGATACCCTCGCCACGCGCACCCACGAGACGGCCTCCCTCGAGAACCTTGCCGGCGCCGCGCCGCCCGCGCTCATGATCTGCGCCGTCGGCGCCGTCGCCGTGATCCTCCTCGCGCGCGCCAATCGCTGAACCTGCTTGCAAGACAGCCGCCCTCGTGGCTATTCCTGACCTCAGGCGCCCCTATAGCTCAGCTGGTAGAGCATCTGATTTGTAATCAGAGGGTCGGGAGTTCGAGTCTCTCTGGGGGCACCAAAAATCCATTATCGCCCTTCGGGGAAGATAACGCATTGAATGCAAAGGTGGTTTTGCCGGTTCGAAGACCTTTGATGCGGCTGTATGGCAGTCGTTCGGCGAACACAGACTTCAGCACAAGTCGCTTCCATCGAAGATCCGTTTTTTGCCATATTTTACAGGGGGTTGAGAGGATCTCGACCGTGTGTTCGAACATGTCTTCGAACGCGGGCTGCTTTTTGTCGAGATTTGCCTCTTCTTCCTCGAGGATCGCCAGCTGGCCCTGAAGGTGCGTGACCCTCTTTTCGTAGGCTGAGACGATGCTCGGATTTGTTGTCTCAACAATCCTGTCGAGGAATCCTTCGATCTCCATCTCGATCTTTTTTGCATCCCCCTTGATGCTCTTGCGTCGCGTAGCGAGATGAGCCCGGCGTCCATCCCACATGTCCTTCAACATCGCGCGTGCGGCCACCACGATGTCGGCACTCGGTTCGAGCCGGCGAAGGTAGTTTTCGAACTCGCGCTCGAGCTTCTCTCGCGGGATGGCTTTACGATGGCTTGGACAGCCTTTCTTGTGGCACTCGTAGTAGGGATACCGCACCTTCTTACGGTTCGCAGCCCAATAGCTGGTGAGCGGTGATCCGCAATCGGCGCAGACAATGAAGCCTCGCAACGGGAAATCCTTTGCGATGTCTTTTCGGAAGGGCGCCGTCACCCGCTGGTCCAAGCGGTCTTGGATCTTCTTGTGGGTTTGCATCGATATGAGGGGCTGGTGCTTTCCTTTGGTTACTGGAACACCCCACGGAGCATAGTCATAGTATCCAGCGTATATGCTGCGGGAGAGCAAGTCCTTGACGAAGTTGTTCCCGACCCGGGGATTCTTCCGCTGCGCTCTGAAATCCGGATGTTTTTCGATGAATGTTCTTACTTCACCGTGAGTCTGGAAATGCCCAGACGCATATCCCTCGAGTGCCGCTTTTGCGATGGGAGCGAAAGTTTCATGCGGCACCATGACCTTCCCTTTTCCGTCCGACCTATAGCCAAACGGCGCCTTCATGCACCAATAGCCGTTGATCAACCGCCCCTTTGTCCGGCTCTTGGTTTGTTTCGCATTCTGTTGTCGTTGAAATTGATCGACAGAAATCTGGATATTTTCCGAAAGCTCGCCTTCAGGTGAGTCTTCGAAACGGAATGTCGGACAGGAAAAGCGCGCCCCAGCCTTAATCGCAGCATCTTTGATTTCGTGGTAGATTCTGACGTCACGCGCGAGCCTGGATAGCGCATCGAACACCACAACGACGTTCTTCGCCTTGTTACGCGCAAGCCACTGCTTCAGGCTGTTCAGCCCCTTCCGGTCGCCACTGCCTCCGGTGGTGTCATCTTGAAAGATTTCCACGGCCTCGAAGCCTTGTTTCTTGCAATGTTCATTGCAAATGGCAATCTGCGAACTGAGGCCATTTCCCTCCCTGACCTGTTTGATACTGGAGACCCGAGCGTAGATAACCGCAGCATTATTCATAATACATCCCCATTTCACATCGGCAGTGCATTCTATTTTTCTGGGCCCCTGCATCAATACTGCCGGGGCCCAGAAGTTTTCGTCATTACAAGCTCCAAGGCTTCCCTGAGGTCTCCGGGCCCCATATGCATGATAGCAGCTCATAGAGCGAGCTGACCGTTTCGAGCTTTTGTTCAGTGGTTAAGCTCGAATCGCTGATAAGTTCAGCATATCTCAGCATATTTTCGGGCGTGATGCCCTCGCAGCCTACGCGATCTGCTTCCGATGTATGGGGCAGTGCAAAGCCTGGCAGCGTTTCGTCTTTGATGTCCATCCATGCTCTGTGATCGAATGGCAGTGTGCCAATTTTCAGTCGAGCATCGTTGCTCGGATGCAGTCCGAACGACTGCGTCAAGCTGATCAGGAGAATTAGACAGACAAGCCCCACTGCGCGGGGAAATCGGAGGGCGCGGTTATCGATGTTATCGATTGTATAGCAAGACCTTTTGACTACGGCATATGTGCCAGTTTTGCCGGGATTCCCCGAGATGCGGACGGCCCGCGTCAAGATTTGCTACGCTAAGAGCGTGGCTCCGTTGCAGTGCAAAGAATATGTCCTCCCCCCTCTATGTCAAGTGTATCTTGCAAGAAAAACCTTCATAATCAGTATATTGGCCGCTTTCGTGACGGACGAAATTACTTTTTCTTTCTGCTTCAGAAAGCGCTGCGACGGCATGAAGAAGGTATCGCGTCATTCTCGGAGTGGGATTTTCGTCGAGACAGGACTGGTCGGACCAGAGGCGGTGCATGTCGGTCGCTGTTTGGTTCGACTCCTCTGAGTGAGAGCCGAACCAACCAGCGACCGACAACACCATGAAAATATGGACGAAGGGCGATCTTGACCCGGCCAAGAGCCGGACTTTCGAACTGGAGGACTACATGTTCGACCAAATCCAATCCCCATCGCTCTTTACAAGTTCCGACCCGGTCGCTTCGCTTCGGGATTTCGTCGTAAGTCACCGGGAGGGCCTTCTTCATGCCGCCGGGCTACTCGGCGGTAAACGTGGCACCGGCTTGGTGCTCGAGATCCTCGAGGAGCTGTCGTCTGCTCGCCCAGTGTCTCGAAGAACGCGAACCCGTGTGATTGCGCTTATCGAGCTTCTTTCGCTCGAGCGAGTTCATGAACTTGGCAGCGAGGAGTGCTTTTACTTTGCTGCTATCGATCCGTGCGACCCGGTTGTGGAGGAGATTTGCTTGCTGACCGACGGACTGCGCGACGCGCTCCCGCTGGCTTCGCCGCATCATCGCCAACCGCCTGAGTTCTGAACGATTAAACTCCCAAGCTGCCGATCTCTCCGACCGGCAGCTCTTGACGACAACAGCACTTTCAACACGCAGCAAGTGCTGCGGGGCTGGCGTCGAGGATAAAGCAATGAATTCTTTCAATACTGGCACATGCCGAGCTTCCATCGCACGGGGAGAGGGGCGAGACCTGACCGAGATAATCGCCGATGCGCTCAGGAAAGCGAGGGATGTGCGAGGCATGCTTGCCGGGGCGGTTATTCCGGCCATGCCGCCTGCGCGACGTTCGTTCGCGGATTGGCTTGTTCGAACGCTCGATCACGGCGAATTCTTCGATGAGGCGATGCTGAGGGACATCGACGCGTTCATGTCGTTGCTTCAGCGCGAAATCGATGGAGGCACATATGTAGGGTGGGAACCCGACGAATATCATGTCCGTGGGGGTTACGAACGCATTGAGTTCGATGCCCGGGCCAAAAATCTCGCGCCCGCATTGGCGGCCCTCATCAAGCTCCGGAGCTCCATTGCGATGGCGCTGGACGTGGCGCGGGCAACGTCGATTACACAGGGCATGATATCCGAATAATACAGCGGCGCCCCACCATCTGGGGCGCCGCGAACTTGAGGGCTCTCGAGCCCGACCTGTCGGCCGGATCACCGGCAGTGGGCGCGTCGGCGAACTTCCTCTGCTGCTCGGATGCCGACGCGCCACATCAGGTATAATGACCCGTCAGGTGGATCTACGCTTTTGCAGCCTCAAGTAGCTTGGTGATCAACATGGCGCGCGGGCAGGGATTTCTATTCGATCGGGCCCCCCTTGGACCCAAGCTACCAGCGCAGATAGGCTATGCTCGCGAAAACTGCTCTTGAGAGCGCACTCCCACACCACTCCAACTCGCCAGCCCATGTGCTGAAGCGCGGCTATCGCTCTCTCGTCTCGTTCGACGTTCGATGCGAACTTGCTTACCCAGAAGGCTTGGTTCGACTTCGGCGTCGTGGCAAAACGGCATCCTTGATGCCGATGCCAGTAGCAACCGTGCACGAAAATGGCCGCCCTATGGCGAGTGAGAACGAGGTCCGGGCTGCCGGGGAGCTTTCGGACATCAAGGCGAAATCTCAGGCCCTGTGCGTGAAGGTGGCGGCGAACCAGCAGCTCCGGACCGGTGTCCTTCCGCCTGTTCGCGGCCATCATCCTGGATCTGACCTCGGGTGAGACTGTATCAGCCATAAAATTGCCCCAGTGGCACCTTTGCTCCTTCAATAAAATGGTCCAGAGTGCGGAAAATGAAAGAAGCTTTCGGAATTGTTGATCTGTTCTCGGGCCCCGGCGGCCTTGGCGAGGGATTCTGTGCCTGTCCGGGCGCTAAAGATGCGTTCGAGATTGATGTCTCCGTGGAGAAGGACCCCGTGGCGCATGGAACGCTCAGATTGCGGGCTTTTTTGCGACGCTTTGGATCTCACTTACCGCCCGAATACATCGACTTCATAAATCGCGGCGGCCCCGAGCCGGATTGGTCGGCACTTTACCCGCGCGAATGGGCTCACGCTGAGCGGGAAGCTCTGAACTTGACATTGGGCGAGCCGGAAACCGCATCCATCTTGGATGAACGCATTGCCGAAATTCGGCGACGGCGCGGCGATCGCATCGTCCTGATAGGCGGCCCGCCCTGCCAAGCCTACTCGCTTGCCGGCAGGGGCCGGAAGCCAAGTGACCTCGGATACGTTGCGCACGACGAGAACCGCCATCTCCTCTATCAGGAATACATCAACGTCCTGAAGAAGTTGCGTCCGGCCGCCTTCGTCATGGAAAACGTCAAGGGTATGCTTTCTTCAAGCATCGAGAAGCGCAAGGTCTTCGATTTGGTCACCGAGGATCTGAGAACCGGTGGCGGTTCTGTGGAGTATGAATTGTTTCCGTTGACCGGCAGCACAGACCTTCATGAGCACGCACAGCCAAAGGACTTCGTCGTCGCGGCGGAGGACCATGGCGTCCCTCAAGCGCGCCATCGCGTGATCATCGTGGGCCTGAGGCGCGACTTGCTTCCGGCGATGGATGAGTTCAAGCCGCCTCGGCTCGATGCAGTCGCAGATCGCAACACGGTTCGCGATGTTCTTTCGGCGATGCCCGTGCTCCGAAGTGGGATAAGTTCACGCGGTGGGCATGTCGACGATGTTGAAGATTGGAGGCGGACAGTCGCGCTCGGTGCCGCCAGGATCGCGGTGTTGCCGCATGACCTTGACGGCAAAGCAGCACTGAAATTCGGGGAGGCTCTTCGCACCGTTGATAGGACCCGCAAGATCACCGTCGAGAAACGCAAGGATGCGGTCGGCGGCACGAGGTTGCCGGACAGCTGCCCCGACGACCTCCGCGATTGGCTGGAGGACGATCGGTTGACCCGGCTATCGTTACACGAAACCCGCGGACACATGGTCGGCGATCTCGAGCGGTATCTCTTCGCCTCCTGCTGGGCGGCCGCGACCGGCTGTTCCCCCAAGGCGGCGGATTTTCCGGATAAGCTCGCCCCGAAGCACGACAATTGGAAGTCCGGCAAGTTCAACGATCGCTTCCGGGTCCAGCCTTGGGATCTCCCGTCGTCTACCGTGACTTGCCACCTATCAAAGGATGGACACTACTTCATCCACCCCGACCCCACTCAGTGTCGCAGCATGACGGTGCGCGAGGCAGCGAGATTGCAGACCTTCCCGGACAATTATTTTTTCAGGGGCAACCGCACCCAGCAATATATCCAAGTCGGGAATGCCGTTCCCCCGTTTCTGGCATCGAAAATTGCCGCTGCATTGCATCCAGTATTATCCCGGCTATTCGACGTCGCAACCCCGATCGTCGATAACGGGGAGAAGGCCGCGATAACGGCATGACTGATCGGCTATGCGACGGAAAAAGCTTGTATCACGAAGTTCGGCCGAACGCCGGGGCGCTGATCGAAAGCCTCCGTGACATCGGCTACACGATGTCGAGCGCATTGGCCGACATCGTGGACAACTCGCTGACAGCTTGCGCAACGGAAATCTCGATCAGTGTTCGATCAGACCCCGATGATGCTGCCATCGGCATCATCGACAACGGCGTCGGGATGTCACGGGCGGAACTGCTCGAAGCGATGCGCCCTGGGTCGCGCTCGCCGACGGAAGCGCGAAGCGCCAACGATCTGGGCAGGTTCGGCCTCGGGATGAAGACGGCGTCCTTCTCGCAATGTCGACGATTGACGGTGGTGACCCGCCGGGACGATGCCGTTTCCGTGGCAATCTGGGATTTGGACGTCGTGGTCGCTCGGAACGCGTGGGTTGTCGAAGCGCGCCAGTCGGCAGACGGCATTCGGTTCGCCGACCTGCTGAAGCACGACGGCACGCTCGTCCTATGGGAAAAGCTCGACAGGGTCGGCTTGGAGCTGGGCAGCCAGAATTTCCTGAGGATCATGGACGAGGCGTCGAGGCATCTCGAGCTGGTGTTTCACCGCTTCATGAAATCGGAGAAGGGGCGGAAAGTGGTCTCCTTCGAAGTCAATGGACGGAAACTGGAAGCGGTCGATCCGTTCGCGGAATGGCATGACGCGACGATCAGGCAAGCGGAAGACCGCCGCGTGGTGGGTGGTGGCACAGTCACGATCCAGCCCTTCATCCTGCCGCACCGCAACAAGGTGGCTTCCGAGGCGGAATGGAAGAAGATGGGCCTCCGGGAAGGCCACATGAAGTCGCAAGGCTTCTATCTCTATCGGAACAAGCGTCTCATCCGGTATGCAACTTGGTTTCGGATGGCGCCCCAGCACAGATTGACGCAGCTCGCCCGTGTGCGGATCGACATCGGCAACGAGAGCGATGCGGCGTGGAAGATCGACGTGCTCAAGGCTTCCGCATCACCACCGCCCGCCCTACGAGATTATCTCAGGAGGCTGATCGAGGGTCTCGGCGGAAAGTCGAAGCGCGTCTATCGCAAGCGTGGTGCGAAACTAACGGACGAGAACCCCCTTCCGCTCTGGCAAAGAACGAAGGCCGACAACCGCATCAGCTACGCATTGAACGAAGATCACCCCTCGGTGGCGGCATTTGTAGCCACACTGACCGAAGAGCAAGAGAACGCTTTCGGCGAGGTATTGCGTCTGATTGCGGCGGGCTTGCCGGTCGAGGCGCTTTATCACGACATGGCTGAGAACTTCACCGACATCAGGCAAGAATGCCTCGATGAGACGGAGCTTCGAGCAAATGGTCGAAAATTGATCGATCAACTCAGAGAGATGGGACACGAAGACAGGGACATCGCGGCGATGATGAAGGTGGTTCCACCCTACGCCGGAAACGAGCAGGTAATAAGCGAGCTCTTGGTTCAGGAAAAGGCGGCACCATGAACATCCTCACGTTGGACAACATCCGCGGCCTGATCCGTGACTTCATGATCGAGACACATAGGACCGAGGAAGAGCTGAGGACCGAAATTGAGAAATACGCACCACTTGCGCGCGCGGAGGTGACACGCGAACAACTCGACGAACTCTACGACGAAATGCGCATCCGCCACGGCGTCCTGATCGAGACCGGAGCCGCACTTGTTGCGCCCGGTTTCACGCCTTGGTTCGATAAGAGGCGTCGAGAGAAAACCGACTGGTTCTACTGGGGGCGGTATCGAATTCAGCTCGCCAATTCCGGTTTTCCGGGGCCCGTGTTGGAGGCGATGAACGAGAAAACCAACCGGATCATTGAACTTTGCGGTGATCCGCAAGCGGACGCTCCGTTCGATCGCCGCGGCATGGTGATGGGAGATGTCCAAGCGGGCAAAACGGGCAACTACACCGCGCTCGTAAGCAAGGCGGCCGATGTCGGCTACAAGGTCATCATTATCATCGCCGGCATCCATGAGAATCTGCGGAGCCAGACCCAGACACGTATCGACGAAGGGTTGATCGGACGGAACAGTGACGTCTCGCGCTTGGAAAACGTGCGGGACGACGGCCGAGTGGGCGTTGGTCTAATCGATCCATCACGTGAACCGAGCGCCATGACCACCCGTCGGGCCGATTTCCGAAAGGGGCAGGCAGATCAGCGAATTCCGCTCGTGAACATGGAGAAGGAGCCGATCGTCTTCGTCATCAAGAAGAACGCGAGCGTCCTAAAGAACTTCCTCACATGGCTGAAAGCCTTCAACCTCACTCGTGGCGGCGGGACGATCGATCAGCCGATGATCCTGATCGACGACGAGGCCGACAATGCCTCGATCAACGTGGCAAAGGGGCCGGAGGCCGTTTCTCGGATCAACGGTCAAATTCGCGCACTGCTGAATCTCTTCAGCAAGAGCTCCTACGTCGCATTTACGGCCACGCCCTTCGCCAACATCTTCATCGACCCAGATCTCCAGCACGAGGAGGCAGGGCGTGACCTCTTCCCGGAACACTTTCTGATCGCGCTGGATCGACCCGGAAACTATTACGGCGCGGAGAAGGTCTTTCTGGGCGAACCCGATGAGGAAGCCGAGCGTCCCACGCGCGACATCGAGGACAACGAGCCCCACTTGCCGTTGAAGATGCCGAAGGGCCAGCAGGTCCGCGATCTTCCGGAATCCCTGATGACGGCAATTCGGACATTTATCGTCTCCGGAGCGATCCGTCATCTCCGCGGGCAACGAGACAAGCATCATTCCATGCTGGTTAACGTCTCGCACCTCACTTCGGTCCAGACCGATGTGGCGAACCTCATCAGGCACCGCATCAACGAGATCATTCGCCCGGCGCTGAACCTGCACTGTGCGCTTCCCCCTGACGAGGCTGAAGCCAACGAAGAAGTGGCCGAGATGAGACAGGTCTTCGACGACGAGTATGTCGACACTGAAGTAGATTGGGAGGAGGTATTGCCGCTCCTCAATCAGGTGGCCGGACGAGCCGCTGTCTACGAGGTGAACAGCAAGTCGGGTGAGAAGCTCGAGTATCCGGAAATCAAGGACCCCGAAAATGACCAGGTCACGGCGATCGCGGTCGGCGGATATTCCCTGTCTCGAGGACTGACACTCGAGGGGCTGACAATCAGCTACTTCCTAAGAAATTCAAAGGCTTACGATACACTTCTTCAGATGGCCCGCTGGTTCGGTTATCGCCCGGGTTATGAAGATCTCTGCCGGGTATGGATCAAGGACGAAGCCCGTCTCTGGTATGCCCATATTGCCGAGGCATCCGAGGAACTGAGGCAGGATTTGCGCTACATGGCCGCGTCCGGAGCGAGCCCGCGCGATTTCGGCCTACGGGTTCAGCGCCATCCGTCGGCCCTCGAGGTGACGGCACGCAACAAGGCTGGAAGCGGGCAGGAAGTGATCGTCGATGTCAGCCTGTCGCGCAGCCGCATCGAAACAACGGTCATTCACGACAACGGTCCGGGCGATGAAGCCGAGGAAAACCGGCAAGCGGCGATCCGGCTCCACGACCGGCTTTCAGACAAGTCCTTCAAGATGGACGGCGAAAGCAAGCTCTTCTCCGCCGTCTCTTCCGATATCGTCAAGGAGTTTCTCCAAGACTTTCGAAACCACCAAGATGCAGAGCGGACGCAGACTGAACCGGTGATCCGATACATCGAGGAGCGCGAGGACGAGAACCTCGATGAATGGGACGTCGCGTTTGTCGGTAGTGAAAAGACCGATGCTGCAACTTTTGATGGCTTCGGATTCCGCATGAGCATCCAGACCCGGACGCCAGCCGCACGCGAGGATGGCAAGGTAATCGCAACCAGCCGCCGGTTCTCATCGCGCGGGGTCGTCCGGTTCGGCATGACCGATGATGCCCTTGCGGAGGTGCGAACGGAAGCCGCAGCTGAAGGCACGAAGAACATTGCGGACAGCGCATACTTGGCGAAGCGGTGCCGTCCGATATTGGCGGTGCATGTTATTGCGCTTCTGGATCGGGAGACGAGAAAATTGACTAAAGAGCCTCCAGTCACCGCGTGGACCATCGGGTTCCCGACATCAGAGAAAAAGGGAAAGACGGTGAGTTATCAGGTGAACACGATCTGGTGGCAGCAGAACCGTGGCGAGATCGACGAGGAAGTGGGAGAGGCTCTTGACCGGGAAGAGTGACGACCCTTGGTCGAATATCATGCCATCGCCGTCCGGCCCGCGCTTGAGTGGGCGACTGGTCGCGGAAAGCAGGCCTTGGGAGATCTTTCGCGCGCTCGACCATCTCGGGCGACGCATTCTGTTTCTTGTGCATAATCGTGCCTCTACCTCTGGGGTGACCCTCCCCAAGATCGCTGGTCTCGACGTCGAAGCGCGGGTGAGAAGTGAAGACGACAAGGGAATCCTGTCAGTCACGTTAGAAAATGCCGATAACGCAGACATCTTCACGCGCTTCACGGATGACATCATCGAAACGGTTGCAGCTGCGGGCGACGAAGTGACGGCCGTCCAGTCTTTCGTTGGGCGAACTTGGAAATGGCACGATCTCCTGAAAGGGGGCCGGAAGCCGACACTGAGTCGAGAGGTGCAGTTGGGGCTGATTGGCGAGCTATGGACGCTCTTGAATATCATCGCGCCCTCGAGGGGACTCGACACGGCAGTCATGGGGTGGCGGGGCTCCCAGCGTGCGCCGAAGGATTTTGAGCTCTCCGATCTGTGCATCGAATGCAAGGCGCGTGGCGCAGCTTCCCGAAACAAAGTCCGGATCACATCTGAACATCAACTTGACGATGTGTCCGGCCACCGGGTGATCCTTCTCGTTCATACCTTTGCATCTTCAAGCAAAGAGGATGTCGGCACCCTCGACCTCCACGAGATCGTTATGCAGGTCCGCTCCGCGATTACTTCAAACGCACCGCAAGCCTCAAATGCGTTTGAAGCGGCGCTCGAAGATGCCGGCCACGACGACACCCACGAATACGAAGTGCTCGTGCTGCACAGGGCATTCGACGCCTATCATGTCCGAGACGGCTTCCCCAGAATAGTTCCTGGCGCCTTCCCCGATGGCCCGGTCGAGGTGGCGTATGACCTCCCTCTCGCTGACCTTAGTGCATTTCACATGAGCGAACGCGACTTCAATGACCGGCTTGCAGGCAAGGACTGACCATGGGCGAAGACGATCAGTATGCAGACATGCTCCGGGAAGACGTCCGGCTGCTTTCCGAAGCGAATGGCACCTCGATGGAAGAAGCGTTCTTTGCCCGCGTCACAGACACGATTACCGGTTCCGGGGAGATCGACGCCTTGGAGTATTTTCACCATCGGGGAACACAGCAATCCGGTATTAGAGTGGACGGCTGGGGCGGTGATCCACGGAGATCCAAGCAGCTGACACTTCTCGTCATTGACCACGCTGACGATCCTGACGCGCCGACACTGACCGGCACCGAGTTGAACAGCCAGTTCAAACGCCCCTTGCGGTTTCTGAAGTCGGCGCTTGACGAGGATTGGCGAAACAGGCTCGAGGAAACGGCGCCAGGTTTCGAATTGGCCGACATGATCGCCGCGCGATGGTCATCGGTGAAGAAGATCCGCCTGCTTCTGCTCACCGATCGCAAGCTCAGCAGCCGTGTCGATGGACGCGATATGACCGAGTTCATGGAACGTCCGGTCAGCTACAGCGTGTGGGATGTCACCCGTCTCGAGCGGATCGAGAGTTCCGCGATGGGTCGGGAGGATATCATCGTCGATCTTGATCAGCATGGAGGGGCGATACCCGTTCTTCCCGCCCACATGCTGGATTCACCTTACGAAGCATATCTTGCTGCTCTCCCGGGACCGGTCCTCGCGTCGATCTACGACCGATGGGAGGCACGCCTCTTGGAGCAGAACGTGCGGGTTTTTCTCCAGGCAAGGGGTAATGTGAACAAGGGAATCCGGAAGACCATCGAAGAAGACCCGTCGATGTTCTTTGCCTACAACAACGGGATCACCGCCACGGCCGAGGCGGTCGAGATCGAGGAGCGGGACGGCATCCACATGATGACGCGTCTGACGAACCTCCAGATCGTGAACGGAGGGCAGACCAGTGCTTCCATTCACGCCGCGCTGCGAAGCGGGACGGACCTATCGAAAACTTTCGTCCAAATGAAGCTCTCGATCGTCGATGCGACGAAGGCCGAAAAAATCGTCCCGGATATTTCTCGGTATGCGAACAGCCAGAACAGGATCGCGGCCGCTGACTTCTTCTCGAACCATCCCTTCCACGTTCGGATGGAGGAAATTTCGCGCAGGCTCTACGCGCCGGCGAAGGAGGGGAATTTCACACAGAGCCGGTGGTTCTATGAGCGCGCTCGCGGCCAGTTCGCGGATCGGCGCTCCCGCCTGACTTCGGCACAGCGGCGAAAATTCGACCTTGAGCATCCACGGGCGCAACTCTTCACCAAGACCGACCTCGCCAAGGCGGAGATGACATGGCGCCAGCGCCCTGATTTGGTAAGTCTCGGAGCACAGAAAAACTTCGCTCATTTTGCCCACACCATTGGCAAAGAATGGGAAAAACGAGATGAGACATTTTCCGAGGAGTGGTTTAGAGACGCTATCTCGAAGCTGATAGTCTTCCGAAAGACGGAACGCATTGCCTCGGACGCGACTGGTTCGTGGTATACAGGCGGCTTACGCGCGAACACGGTCTGCTATGCGATCGCCAAGCTGGTCCACGATGTCGCCGAGCAAGGGCAAGCTCTTGACCTCTACTTGATCTGGAACAGTCAGAGCTTGCCTGAACCGCTGATAGATGTCCTCGACCAATACGGCGAAGCCATGCATGCGCACCTTCTTTCCCCGCCAACCGGCGGAAGCAACCCGACGGAATGGGCAAAGAAGAAGGCATGCGTCGAGGCGGCGATGAAGACCGAACTGGAGTTCCGCAGTGATCTCTCGGACATGCTTATCGGCACCGCCGAACGTCGCCACCGAACGGCAGAGGGTCGTCGCGATCAACGCGTGGTGAGCGGCATCCAAGCCCAAGCCGCCGTCGCCGAGATTGGATCGGCCGAGTGGGTCTGCCTTAGGAACTGGGTCCGAAGCTCAGGGATGCGGCTCACGCACTCTGAAGACGGCATACTCGAGGCGGCCACTCGTCTCCGGCTACGTCCCCTCTCTGAAGCCCAATCGATGAAGGCGATGTCAGTAATGGAACGCGCGCGGAATCAAGGATACCGTTCGACTGATGCAGAGTAATTCCAGTGGTTGCTACCTCGTAGGTTTATGGTGCTAATCTAATTCGTCATCTTCGAAGCCGCCGTCAAGAAACCACTCATTTTCGCACGAAGCTTTGAAAAATGCTGTGCGCCATGAATTTCGCCTGTCGAATAGTGACGAATCATATTCACCTTCGAGGTGGCGTCGCACAGTATCTGCGCCTCCGGCGGCATAGAGCCGACGCAAGGTTAAACGGATTGAGCTGAGCAAATCATTGGCTTCTATAGAGTAAAGGGCGTCGAGGCCAAGGTTCTCAATTTGATATTTCAGACGGATTAAGCTTATTGCGTCAATGCCGGATTCTTCATCAACGGAATACAAGAATACCGCGGAGGGGCCTTCAAGTATGTCGGCCTTCAGCCACGCTACATCATCCACATTCTCGAAATACGGGTGAAGCGGTAGATCCTCGATTTTGTCAGCATCTCCTGATAGCTTGTCTGTATTGCAATCCGAACAAGACGGGACCAAGTTCTGGGGGGTCACGGAGAACGTGGGATACTTAGATTTGGGGAGAAAGTGATCCAATTGCCTTACCCGGCGATGTCCGCAGTACGGGCAGAGACCGTTTGGCGCCAGCGCCATTATTGCGTCATAGATGTGCCGCCCAGCATTAACTCTACGTAGCCCGCTTTCATATAGTCTAATCATCTCAGGCTTGGTTATCTCGCCCGGGGCTTCATCATGCGCACCAATCTCGTAGAGTAGTTGCTGCACTCCCTTCTCGCGATAATCATCAGCAGTTTCCAGAATGTCGGTGCGAGCAGCGCCAAGCCGATCACGAATGTTATCTATGTTGCGCAATCGCGACCGTGCAGCATCAAAAGCTTGGGCAGCGGTGTGGCCGGGTGACTGTAGTGGCCACATTACTTCTGGGATCTTCTTTTTTGAACGGCAATTAAACTCCGAATTAGGCCACGACCTTCAGAACCAATACTTCCACCATACTTTTCAATGATCTCATCATAGTCTCCCAGTGAAAGAACTGCATCGCGAATAAGATTGTAGAAACCAGCCTCCTCAACTTCCAGGCCGAATATCCGATGCGTAAGAATTCCTACATTCTCAGCAAAGGTCTCAGCGGATGGTCTTTCTGCTGTCATGAGAGTGTGATGCCGTTCAAGTAGCCAGGTGCAGTCCGCTGGAACCTCCTGCAACACAACAGGTGAATGCGTTGCAACTATCGCGACGCCGTTCCTGTTGTTTAGCAAGTCGGAAAGGGCGCGAACAAAAGCTGAGAGCAGGGGTGGGTGCAAATGTGCCTCCGGCTCATCAAGCAGAACCAGACTTCTCTCAGCTACAAGTTCAACCAATCGTGTGACGGTCAAGAGAACTATTTTGTGTCCGGAGCTCAGATTTCGAAATCGGGAAGACGCGACTTTCTTGAATTCATCAATTTCGTTTATTTCAGCTAGCTCCGATATCTTTGCGATTTTGAAGATTGGGTCCGACTCAAGCATGTCCAAGGCGCGCTGCCATCGGGTAAGTTTGCCCTCATCTAAGCAGTTTCTGGCGCTGATGCTGAACTCCCGGGAAAGGGAGGAGATGTCTTTCAATCCAGGGTCGTCGGATTGACTGCGTTTCTTCTTCTTTAAGCCAACGTATGCATAGCCAATGCCACTCTTCGGAACCAGTCGCTCGGAAAGTGGCTCGAATTTATCGAAGGCACTGAAGCTGACGGATATAATCGATGAGAACCCGTCTTCTTCCACTAAGTTCTCTTCAACGAAAAATTTTCCGTCATTATCCTCGTCTGCGCCATCAATGACCAGTGCACGGACCATAGCATTCAGCATGAAGGACTTGCCTATCCCATTCCGACCAATGAGCACATGTATGTTCGATGGCGGATCAGATTCCGGAGTGACCTTAAACGACAACTCCACTGGCTCATGTTCTGCTGAAAGCTGTGCGGGCCCCCTGTATCGGAAGTCATATGCGGTTAATGGAGCAGCTCCACTAATAATTCGAGCATATTCGCCCAGAACAGTTGTCTCTTTTACACTGCGCAGGAGGGAGGTTTCAAAAACGTCTTCATGACGCGCCTTGCGGAAGAGATCATTATCATACGCGATATCTCGAAGGTCTTTTAGTGCTCGATCCGCTACATTGAACTCCTGAAGCGCACGATAGTAAGCCTTTCGTTGACCGACTGAAAAAAAGTCGTCGCCCAAGTTCTCAAACTTTGCAGGTATTTTCGGTCTACGCTGACCTTTTTCCATGCCAAACTGGCCGATTTTTATGGGACCTACTTCGACAAGGTTGCCGTCCGCATCGCAGTAATGAAGATGGTATTTAGTTTCATAGGTGAACCAGTCGTCCCAATTATCCTCTAAGAGAAGAAAATCCCCTGGAGACGGTGGGTCCGCGATTGTTTTCAGGACGTAATACAGGACTATGCCCCTCCACCGACGTCACTTTCCTACAACTAATAACACGACAGCGAAGATCGCAAGGAGGCATATGGCCTGAAACCTTCCGGCCTTCAGGTTCACTCACAGTAGCTACAGAACGTGAGCGCTTGGGGCGAAGGAGGCGCATCGCTTTCCAAGCGCAGGCCGACAATCAACCTCGAAAGCTATCGCGGGAGCCCTATGGCGGGGCTTTGTCGACGTCGGTTATCCTCCATGGGGTCGTCAGAAGGCGATGCTGTTAGCCTCCTGAACATTTGTATGGAGGCTGTTTCCACAGCAAGGTTCGAGTAGACTTGAGCATCTACGGGTTTCTGCGGTCGGGCTTTTCCTTGCCAAAAAAGGTCGCTTTATGGGAGGTCGCATCGGCGTTTTGAGCGACTTCGAGCGACTGAATCTGGTTCCGGATCTTGAGAAGTTCCTCGAAAATGCGGTTCGAACTTTCTCTCGTTGGGCGCACCATCTCTAAAAAAGAGCATTGTTATAAAACGCTTTCTTCGGGAAAGTGTCCCACGAAAGCTGAGCGTGGGACACATTAACACTAAGACTGAACTGAGCGGGTCGACTTCGCCCCACTCGGAGCTGTCTGCCGTTCGCTGCATATGCTCACCTTCAACGATACGTGCGAAGTTGTGCTTACCTGAGGGCGGAGAGCAGGCCTAAGTTGCACGCTCGGTATGATCGACAGGTAGCGCGTCAAACCGTCGTTCGCTGCGGGTCGGAGCGAACGACAGATGGGTCGAAAAGCGAGCGTTCGTCCGGATGATCTGACCGGGACACCTCGCCACACGAACGATCGCGCCGCCCGACGTCAGGCTTGCCGGGTTCTAGCGCGTACATCAAATGTCGAGCGGCATATCGAGGGCGACTTTCAGGCCTGCCTGGCACCAAGCGTAGCTCAGCCGGGCACCGATGGTTCGCAGTACGCTCTCGGTCATGCGCGGTCCGGTGCCCGCGATACTGGGCACGGCGACGGGCGGCCCGCCTTACTCACTCCACGTCT
The DNA here is from genome assembly GCF_031846565.1 of Tropicimonas omnivorans. Lineage (NCBI taxonomy): Bacteria > Pseudomonadati > Pseudomonadota > Alphaproteobacteria > Rhodobacterales > Roseobacteraceae > Tropicimonas > Tropicimonas omnivorans. Next base: position 314,005 of record NZ_JAVRHL010000003.1, read on the forward strand.
GTCTCGCCACGTGCCGACAGGCCAACGATCGCAGACATGACAGCGAAAAGGTTCTTGGTACGGTTCTGAAGTTCCGTAGCGACCTCGTCCTGCAAAACGATCCGTTCACGCTTCTCGACGAGGAGTATCGTCATGCGCCTCGGGGGCCAGTTCCTGACCTTCTTGGGGCGTTTCGCGCTTCGAGCCCTCGTTCGGAGCGTTCCTGCCAAGGCTCGGAGCCAGGGCGCTCGGGTGGTGCCAATCGGTCCGCTCCTCGGTGGCATACTCTGACCTCCAGGCATCTGGTCTTGTGGACCCCACCGTCTATACGGAGAAAGCTGTGTGCATCGATTGGCGTTTGGCCCGGAGCGCGGCTTTCCATGCGTACACATCGCATGCGCGTCTCAGCGAACCGCTCATCGCAACGTCTTTTAGGAGTGCAGGATGGCGAACACCCATCGACTGGAAGCCAGCCTGGCGCGGCGTGCCGATCTGTCGGCGGCGGAGCGGGATGTTCTGCGTGCCTTGCCGGTGGAGCGCACGGTCTACGCCCACGGGGACCGGATCGTCGTCGAGGGGGCCGCTCCGGACGGCAGTTGTCTTCTCGTCGACGGAATGGCGATGCGGTCGCACCGGATCGGCGGGTCCGAGCGGGTCATCAGCGCCCTGCATGTGCCCGGAGATTTCATCGACCTCCATTCCTTCCTGTTGCAGCATATCGACCACGACATCCTCGCCGTGGGCCCCTGCACGGTCGAATTCGTCGCCGCCGCGCATCTTAAAACGATCACGCAGGATCATCCGCATCTCGCCAGGCTGCTGTGGCTCGACACGCTGATTGACGCCAAGATGCACCGTGTCTGGGTTGCGACGCGCGCCGCGCTGCGCGGGACACAGCGGCTGGGCCACCTCCTGTGCGAATTGCACGCGCGGCTGGATGCGGCGGGGCTGGTCCTGGCGGAGGGCTTCGCGATGCCGCTCGATCAGCGGGGGATCGCCGAGGCGCTGGGGTATTCCGTGGTCCATGTGAACCACGCCGTCCGCGATCTGCGCGCCGAGGGGCTGCTGGAGTGGGAGCGGGGCCGCGTACGTCTGCCCGATCCCGGTCGTTTGGCACACTATTCCAACTTCGATCCTGCCTACCTGGAGCTTCGACGACCGCCCGCCAGCGCGCCGTAAACAAGTTTAACCAGAGGTTGTCGCCCCACCGGCCCGCCTATCTTTCGCTATGCGGATCGTCCGCGTGCGGAGAGACGAATGGGCCACTGCGATAGCGGATCTACGGCACCGGGAGCGACCGCGCCGGGCGACGCGATCCTTCCCTTGCTCGACCGGCTTCGCGCCTCGTCCGACGCGGCGGCGCGGGAGCTGCCGGACCTCGGCGGCACGATAGAGCTGCTTCGGTCGGCGGGCATTCTGAGATCCGTTCTGCCCGAGCCGGAGGGCGCTGGCATCGGCTGGGCGCCGGATAGGGCGGTGGCTCTGTCGGATCTGCTGCGTCGCGTGGGTGCAGCCGATCTCGCGCTCGCCCGCCTGCTCGAAGGGCACATCAACGCTGCGATCCTCGTCGAGATGCATGCCGAGCGCCCCGCGCGGGACGCGATGCGCGCGGCGGTGCGCGACGGCGCGCTTCTCGGCGTCTGGGGGGCGGACGGGTCAGCGCCGCTGGAATGGGTGGACCGCACGGAGGGCGGCATCCGGCTGTCAGGGTCCAAGCGCTATGCCTCCGGGCTCGGCCATGTCGACCTTGCGCTCGTGACGGCGCGCGCGGCGTCCGGCGCTCCGGCGCGCATGTTCCTCGTGCCTGCAGGAGATCCCGCGCGCCACGATCACGACGCCTGGACCGCATCTGCCATGCGCGCGTCCCGCTCGGGCGGGTTCGACGCCACCGGGATCGTCCTCGACGAGATGGGCTGCGTCGGCCCGGCGGGCGCGCTGATGACCGAACCGTGGTTCGAGGGCGGCGTGTGGCGCTACTGTGCCGCCCATGTCGGCGGGGCCGAAGGCCTGATCGACCGCTGGACCACGCTGCTGCGGCGTATGGGGCGACTGGACGACCCGGTTCAGCGTGACCGGCTTGGACGCGCGATGGCCGAGGCCGTTGCCGCCCGCGCCGTGGTCGAGGCCGCCGCCGTGGCGGTGGAGGGGGCGACCGAAGCACTGCCCGAGGCGGTGGAGCGGGCGGTCGCCCATGCCCTGATGGCGCGCGAGGCGGTCGAGGGCGCGTGTATCCGCATCCTCGCGCTCTGCGAGCGCAGTCTCGGAATGGCCGCGCATGACCTGCAGGGCCCGGTGGACCGGATGCGGCGCGATCTGTCGCTGTTCCTGCGCCAGGCGGGACCGGACGCGAAGCTCGACCGGGCCTTGGGGACGGCGCTGGATGTCGGCCCGGGGGGGCTGCGATGAGCGCCCTTTCGCCCGAGACCCTGCTGGGCGACGCACCCTTGCTGGTGCTCGCGCCGCATCCGGACGACGAGTCGCTGGGCTGCGGTTTGCTGCTGGCCGAGCGCTGGCACCGGGGGCTCCCCACGCATGTCGCCTGCCTGACCGACGGCGCGGCCTCCCATCCCGGTTCGCGCGACTGGCCGGGTCCGCGGCTCGCGGCCCTGCGTCGTGACGAGTTGTCGAGGGCCGTCCGCTGCCTCGGGGGCGATCCGGTGCGGGACATCACCTGGCTCGGCCACCCCGACGCCGCGTTGCACCGGCTTCACGCGCCCGGAGGTGACCTCGCGCGCGATCTGGTGAGGCTGGTGGACGGTCTCGGGGCAGGGGTCGTCCTGACAGCCTCATCGGATGATCCGCATTGCGACCACGTCGCCTGCGCCGAGGCCGCCCGCCGCGTCGGCGCGCAGCGCCCTGGCCTGCGCCTCTGGTCCTATGCCGTCTGGTCGCGATGGCACGGTTGGGCCGGCGGCATCGAGGTGCCGGGACTGCGGCTGGACCTGCCACACAGACGACCGGCCAAACGCGCGGCGATCCAGGCGCATCGCAGCCAGATGGGCCTCGTTGTGCGCGATGACCCGCAGGGCTTCGCCATGCCACCGGGGTTCGCGGACCGGTTTTGCGCCGAGGCCGAGATCTTCGCGCAGGTGCAGCCATGACGCCTGCGAACCTTGCGCATCTGCACGGTCTCTATGCCACGACGGACGATCCGTGGGATTTTCGCGGCTCGCCCTACGAGGCGGAGCGCTTCGCCGCGGTCGCGCGCACTCTACCGCGGGCGCATTACGGGATGGCGCTGGAGATCGGGTGCGGGAACGGCGAACTCGCACGCCGGATCGCCCCGCGCTGCGCGTCCTATACCGGGCTCGACGCGGTGCCTGCAGCACTGGAATCAGCGCGCGCGGCCGTCCCGACGGGCCGGTTCGTGGAAGCGTTCCTCCCTTGCGCCCTGCCCGAACCGCCGGGCGGGGCGGGCTACGACCTCGTGATCCTGAGCGAGATCCTCTACTTCCTCGACCGGAGCGCCATCGCGCGGATCGCCGGGGACCTCGACGGGGATCATCCCGGCGCGGATGTGGTCTGCGTGACATGGCGCGGCGAGACGGGCCACGCGCTGAGCGGGGACGACGCGGTCGCGGCCTTCGCCGCCGCCACCGACCGTCACTGCCGGATGCCGCATGTCGGCGATGGCTACCGGATCGCCATTTTCGCCCCGCTCGAGGGGACAGGGTCGTGACGCGAGCGGTTGCCGTCATTCCGGCCCGCGACGAAGCTGATCGCCTGCCGACAGCACTCGCCTCCCTTCGACGTGAAGGGCTCGCCGCACTCGTGGTCGCCAATGGCTGCACCGATGCCACGGCGGAACTGGCCCGGGCCGAGGGGGCCGCGGTCATCGAGACGCCCGCGCTTGCGGGCGGGGTCGGTGCGGCGCGGGCCATCGGCCTTGACGCCGCGCTGGATCGCGGGGCGCGCATCCTGTTCACCATTGATGCCGACTGCACACTGGCGCCCGGCAGCGTGGCCGCGGTCCTGCGGGCACTCGACCGCGCCGATGCCGTCTTCGGCCGGGTCGTGCCCGACGCGACCGAGTTCGCCGTCCTGCCGAGGTTGGTCCGTCGACACGGTGCCGCCGAAGACCGGTGCGATTGCCTGCGCGCCCTGATCGCGGCGCTCATCGCCAGGCGCCCGTGGGACCCGTTCCCGGCACATGGTCAGAGCCCTGGTGCGCTGATCGCCTGGCACGCCTCGGCCTACCGCGCCGTCGGTGGCATCGATCCGGTGGCGTCCCACGAGGATCGCCGCATGGCCGCCGCCCTGATCGACCACGACCTTCGGGTCGCGCGGCCCTGGGATGCCGTGGTCGTCGCCTCCTGCCGGCTGCGCGGTCGGGCACCCGGCGGAATGGCCGACACGATTGCAGAACGAACCCACGCCGGGGCGCGCCTCGCCGCCGACGCCGTTGCCCTCGAACGCGAATGCGCCCGGCTCGAACGACGCCTGGCCGCACTGGCGCCCCGGGCCGATTGGCCTAGCCTTCCATCACTGTTCACCAAAGGAGACGACAATGTTCCATCATTCCAGCAAGCTTCAGTATGAGGTTCGGGTCGATACCCCCGATCCGCAATTCGCCAAGTACCTCCAGCAGGCGATCGGCGGCATCGAGGGCGAGATCCGCGTCGCGATGCAGTATTTCTTCCAAGCCATGGGCGCGCGCGGCGACGCGAAGTATCGCGACATGCTGATGATGACCGCCACCGAAGAGCTGAGCCATATCGAGTTCCTCGGCCACGCGGTCGCGCTGAACCTCGAAGGCGCGCCGGTCTCGGTGCAGGAAGAGGCGGCGAAGGACCCGGTCGTTCACGCGATCATGGGCGGGGCCAACCCGCGACATATCCTCAGCTCGGGGCTGTCGGCCATGCCGGTGAATGCCAACGGCGTGCCCTTCGACATGAGCCACGTCTATGCCACCGGCAACCTCGCCGCGGACATGATGGCCAACGCCACCGCCGAGTCGGGCGGGCGGGTGCTGGCCAGTCGCCTCTACAACATGACCGAGGATGCCGGGATGAAGGACATGCTGTCCTTCCTCATCGCGCGCGACACGATGCACCAGCAGCAGTGGCTCGCGGTGATCGAGGAGCTGGGCGGCTGGAACCAGCAGCTTCCGATCCCGAACTCGACGCCCGAAGAGCACGAGGCGACGGAGCACAGCTACTACTTCCTCAACACCTCCCTCGACGAGCCGACGCCCGAGGGACGCTGGACCTCAGGCCCCTCGCTCGACGGTCGCGCCGAGTTCTCGGCGAAGGAAAAGGTCGAGCCGCTCGGCCAGAAGCCCGATCTCGGCAAGGCCCGTCCCGGAACCGGCACGCAGACCGAACAGCAATGATCTCTCGCCCCCGGCACGACGCCGGGGGCGAGGTCCACATGGGGAGTAGCATATGTTTTTCGACGACGAGGGCGCTTACTGGCATATCCCGGTAGCGGTGGTTCTGGGGTTCTTGCTGCTCCTCTTTCTGCTTCGGCTGTCCGGCAAGCGGACGGTCGCGCAGTTCAACATGTACGACATGATCCTGACCTTCACCGTCGGGTCGGTGCTGAGCTCCTTCATCATTCTCGACAACGTGGCCTTTCTCGATGCCGCCATCGCCTTGGCGTCCTTGATCGCCATGGATTACGTGATCTCTCTCGTCATCATGAAGTCCGATGGCGTCCGAAAGCTCGTGCGGTCGCAACCCGCGTTGCTAGTCTTCAAGGGAGAGCTGCAGCACGCGAACATGCGCCGGGAACGGGTTATCGAGGACGAGGTCCTGATGTTCATGCGCCAGCGCGGCGTCGATCGGCTGTCGCATGTGTCCGCGATGATCCTCGAGCCGGCGGGGGACGTTTCGGTCTTCAGCGACGCGCAGGATCACGGCGATGTGGCCAAGAGCCTGCAGAGATCCGGCGTGGACATTCCCGGCTAGGATCCACGCGCCGCGGGTCCTGGTGACAGGCAAGGGATGTTCTGCTCATGCAGAATGCTGCGGGACGGCGTTCGGTAAAACGGGCTCTCTATCGACCTTCGCTGCGGTCTACGTGAGCGACCGCAGCGCGGACAACCCCGCCGCTTCCATCGCCGCGAGCAATGACGGCACGCAGTCCGAAGCGGACATGATCGGGTTGGCGGTCGCGTCGTCGCGGATCCGATGAGAATGGCGGATTCCGGTCATTCGCTGCGGACGCCAAGGTGCCCCGGCCACCCTCAGGAAGCAGACATTCAGCTAGCCGGGCTCGCCGCCAATGATCGAAGCGTTGCCCGCTCGATCAGGCAACGCTCTGGTAGCTCAACTAATATCAGCGCAGGGCTTGTCCGGACTCTTCAAACGCGTGGAGCGCTCCCGAAACGGAGAGTCCCATTCTGTCGCCCGGTTTGGCCTGCGTCGTGCCATCGGTGCGCAGCGTGATCTGGCCGGCGTTCTCAGACCCGAGGATCAGGAAACTGTCGGCGCCGAGGTATTCGACGACCTCGACCTCGGCATCGAGCATTCCCTCGCCTGTAGCAACGGGCGTCAGATCCTCAGGGCGCACACCGATCTTGACGGCTCTGTCACGGCCCTCGCTACCGGGGATGCGCCGCCCCCCTTTCGGCGCGAGGCCGCCATCGACCGTTTCGCAAGGCAGGATATTCATTGCGGGCGAACCGATGAATTCGGCGACAAAGAGGTTGGCGGGCCGCTCGTAGAGCTCGCGCGGTGTGCCAACCTGGGCGATGGTGCCGAACTCGAGTACAACGATCCGGTCGGCAAGCGTCATCGCTTCGACCTGATCATGGGTCACGTAGATCATTGTACGCCCCAGGGTCTGGTGCAGCTTGGCAATCTCATAGCGCATCTCCACGCGAAGGGCGGCATCCAGATTGGAGAGCGGCTCGTCGAACAGGAACGCGGTCGGGTCGCGCACGATCGAACGACCAATGGCCACCCGCTGCCGCTGTCCACCGGACAACGCTTTCGGCCGCCGGTCGAGATAATCGCCAAGCTTCAGGATACGTGCAGCGTCGTCCACTTTCTCGGCGATCTCTGACTTGGGCGCGCCGGCGGTCTTCAGCGAGAAACCCATATTGTCGCGGACCGACATGTGGGGGTAGAGCGCGTAGCTCTGGAACACCATCGACAGGCCGCGCTTCGACGGCGGGTCAGAGGTGACATCGCGGTCATCGATGACAAGATTGCCGCGGCTGATCTCTTCCAGCCCACCGATCATTCGCAGGAGCGTGGATTTGCCGCAGCCGGAAGGGCCGACGAAAACGATGAACTCGCCATCCTCGATCTCGAGGTCGATGCCCTTGATAACCTGCAAGCTCTCGAACCACTTCTCGATATGCTCAAGCCGGATCGCACCCATCACGTTTCCTCTCTGTTGGCCCATGCCAGCCAGATGGCGGCCGTCCATGTGAATCGGTCCCCGCCACAGGCCGTGCCGTCCGTGGGGTCGAAATACTCGAAGAAGCCTCCCTGCCGGATCAGCTCGGCCGTCTCGCGGCGGAGACGCGCCTCGTCGGCGTCGCGTCCGGCCGAAGTCAGCCCGACGGCGATCAGCGCGTTGACGACCGGCCAGGTCGGCCCGCGCCAGTAGCGGCGCGGCTCAAAGCTGGGCGCGGCGGGATCGTTTGACGGTATGCCGTAGCGCACCCGGTCCCACATGGCGGCGAGCTTCTCCTCCATCGCCGCGTTCTCTACACCGGCAAGGAGGCCGAGCGCGGCGCCCGACGAGATGGCGCTGGCGAAGACGCCGGTGCGCGCGTCCCGTGCGACATAGGCCTGCAGGTCGTCGCTCCAGAGCCACGGCAGCGCGGCTTCCATCTCGTCGGCCCATGCGGTCGGCTCGGCGCTGTCCTCTCCGAGGATGTCGGCGATGGCGGCAAGATCCCTGTTGGCGCGGATCAGGATGAAGGTTGTGGCCGGATCGCCCATCAGGAACGGGCCATTATCGCGGATTTCCACCTGGTCCCAGCCGCACTCCCGCCCGAACTTCACCATGGTGATGTAGCGGTCGTAATCTTCCTTGCTGGGGCGCATGGCCGCGTCCACGTGGCCGGTATCGCGGCGCTGATAGGTGCCGACGCCCGCGGTGTCGACATTGGCCATGCCCGGGTCCCAGTCGGGGCAGTTGTCGCGCCCGGACTCCCAGGGATGGGCGATACAGGCGATGCCATGGGCCACGCGACACTCCAGCCACCAGCGGTGCCATGCCAGCAGTTTGGGGTAGAGCGCGCGGAGCCTCTCCGTGCCGCCGACCCGGTCATGGATCAGCCGCGCAAGGATCGCCGCGACGGGCGGCTGCGAGATGCCCGACGTCGCAGGCGTCGTCCCGGTGTCCCAGACGTCTGGGCCGGGGAAATAGCCGTCGTCTTCCTTGTGGAACACGATATGCGGGACCATTCCGGTCGACCACTGGGCCGAGAACAGCGTCTCGAGCTCGGTCCAGGCGCGATCCGCATCGAAGGTCGAGAACCCCCATGCCGCGAAGGCCGAGTCCCAGTTCCACTGAAACGGGTAGAGCCCCGCGGTCGGGATCGTGTAGCCGCCACGGTCGTTCGCGGTCAGGATATCCCGCGCGGCCGCGTCGAGGTCTTCGTCGGTCATCTGTCCGTCTTTCGTATCATGTCGTCTTTCGGCATCGCCCGCGCGCCCCTCATCCCTTCACCGACCCGGCGGTGAGGCCGCGCGTCATGAAGCGTTCGAGGCCGAGGAAGATCGCCATGATGGGCACCGTCGCGATGACCGATCCGGCCATCAGGTGCTGCCGCGGGATCTCGGAGCTGTCGAGCGAGGCGATGCCCCGCGTCAGCGTGAACTTCGACGGATCGTCGAGCAGCATGAACGCCAGGAGGAACTCGTTCCACGCGATCATGAAGACGTAGAGCGAGACCGAGGCCAGGGCCGGCAGCGACAGCGGCAGGGTGATCTTCCAGATCACCGCGAGGCGCGACAGCCCGTCCATCAGCCCCGCCTCCTCGACCTCCGCCGGAAGGCCGCGGAAGTAGCCCTGCAGCATGTAGAGGGCGACCGGAATGGTCGTGACCGGGTAGATCAGGACGATCCCGAGGACCGAGTTGCGCAGGCCGATCATCGAGTAGCCGATGTAGATCGGCAGCGCCAAGACGATCATCGGAACCATGTAGATCAGGAGGATCGAGCGCGAGAACGCCGCCGCGCCCCGGAACCGCATCCGCGCCACGGCGTAGGCGCCGGGGATCGAGAAGGCAAGCGTCAGAAGGACGGTCAGCACCGCGACGTAGAAGCTCGTCCAGAGGTATGAGCCGAAGTTGAACACCGTCATCAGCTCGACATAGCTCTCGAACAGGCCCCATCCCCGCGAGAGGTCGATACTGAAATCGAGGGGGTTCTGAACGAGTTGCTGCTGGTTCTTCAGGCTTGTCATCACCATGACGTAGAAGGGGATGGCGACGATGGCGGTGAAGAACACGTAGCCGAACCCGGTGAGGAAACGAATGATCGCGTCCTCGAATTCGTGCCGCGTGAGGCGCCCCGATGGCAGACCGCGCAGAAAGCCGTTGAGCCCCGCGACCGTGGCCGCGGCGGCCAGCGCGTGGCCGATGAGGCGCGACAGGAAGCCGACCTCCCCGGTCTGGACCGGGCCGAGACCCAGGAGCCCCAGCGCCAGCAGTCCGAGCGCCGCGATCGAGACGCCCGCGCGCCCCTGAAGGCAGGCGATCCCGGCGAGCGCACCCGCCACGACCGACAGCAGGGCCGAGGGCCGGAACGCCGCGCCGGTCAGGAACGACATGGCGACGGCCACCGTGATGGCGACGGTGAAGGTCCAGAGGATACCGAGGATCGCGGCGGTGACGTATCCGTGGCGAAGCGCGTTCATAGCCCTTCCTCCCGGCTGATGACCTTGAAGAAGAAGACCGAGAACAGAAGGAGGCAGGCGAAGATCACCACGGCGACCGCCGCGCCTGCGCCGATGTTCGAGATCGCGAAGGCCTGTTCGTAGACGTTGACCGTCAGCGTCCGCGTGCCGGCGTTGCCGCCGGTCAGCAGGAAGATGTCGTCGAACTTGTTGAAGGTCCAGATGAAGCGCAGCAGGAACAGCACCGACAGGATGCCGAGAAGCTGCGGCAGCGACAGGAACCAGAACTTCTGGAAGGGCGAGGCGCCGTCCATGTCGGCCGCCTCGTACATGTCCTCCGGTATCGACTGCATCCTGGCGAGGATGAAGAGGAACGAGAGCGGGAAGTAGCGCCAGATCTCGAACACGGTGACCATGATCAGCGCGAGCGGCCGATCGCCGAAGAAGTTGATCGCGCTCTCGGTCACGCCCATCCGAAGGAGAAGCGCATTGGCCGAGCCCGAGAAGGGATCGAACAGGATCACCCAGGTGAAGGCCACCGCGATCACCGGGGCGACGTAGGGAAAGAGATAAAGGCCGCGGAGGATGCCCTGTCCCCGGAACGACCGGTCGAGCAGCAACGCCGCGAAGAGCCCCACCACCAGCGCGCCGATGGTGCCGACCGTGGCATAGAACAGCGTCACGCCGAGCACGTCCCAGAACTCGTCGCCGTCGAAGATGCGGGCGAAGTTCTCGAAGGTGAATTCCGCGTTGGTCAGGATGTTCGGCGCCCGGCCGGTCACTCCCGGCGCGCTCTCCTCGGCCTCGTCGCCGAGGGCGTCCGCGTCGCCGTCGGCCGAGACGAAGATCTCGATCTCGTCGCGCCCGCCGGCCTCCAGATCGCCGAGGTCGCAGAGGATGGTGCCGTTGGTCACCTCGCACCGGTCATCGTTCTCGCGGATCGAGAGGCCGGGCGGCAGGGTGTCGCTGATCGTCACGCCTGAAATGGCGATGTCCCGCGAGGAGTTCCTGAGCCGATACTGCAGCCTCAGGTCCTCACCATCGCCCCGCAGGCTCTCGCGGACGACGGGCTCTGGCGGGCGCAGGTCTGCGAGTCCCACGGGCTTGAACGAGATCCAGAGGATCGCGAGGAGCGGCAGCACGACGACCGCCGAGACGATGGCGATCGTCGGCGCGAGCAGGCCCCAGGCCAGGCGGGCCTCGCGGCGGGCGAGCGGACCGCGGCCTTTCGGTGGAACGGCGTCCGTCATGTGTGTCTCCTCCCCGGTTGATGCGCGCCGGGACCGACCCGGCGCGCACCGCGTTCTGTCACTCGATTTCGGCGAGTTCCTCGTTCATCCGCTCGACGGCCGCGGCCGCCTCGATCTCGCCGTCGATGAACTGGCGCACCACGCGGTTGATGATCTGGCTGTTGACGATCTTGGAGGCGAGCGCGAGCTGGCCGTCCTCGATGCCCCAGCGCTGCGCGGTGTCGAGACCAGCCACAATCTCGTCGATCATCGCCGGATCGTAGAGCTCGGAGAGCGGCGCCTTGCGGTCGACGCCCACGGGCAGCTCGGCCCAGGCCTCGACGAACTCCTCGGGGTTCTCTTCGGTCCCCCTGCGGACGGGGAACTTGCCTTCGGGCGCGATCGCCAGCGTCTGGGTGTAGCCGTCCGTCATCGAGTACTCGACGAATTGCTGCGCCTCGTCGAAATCCGCGTCTACCGTGATCCCGAGGTAGCGAATTTCGGCCCAGGCCGCGCCATCGGGGTTCGAGGGACCGGCGAAGCTGGTGACGATGCCTGTCTTCGTGGCGAGCTCCGGCGAGGTCGGATCGTCGTTGATCGTGGGCGGCGCGTCGTCGCGCAGGCCCGCGAGTTCGTCGAGGATGAAGGGCGACCAGATGATCATCGCCGCATCGCCCGAGAAATAGAGCGAGCGCGACTGCTCCCAGAAGAGTTCGCCCGGCGGCGAGGCCTCAGCGATGGTCTTGTAGAACTCGAGAACCTCGGTGGTGGCCGCCTCGTCGAAGCCGGTGAAACCGCCGTCGCCCACCGGGCTCGCGCCGTTGGCGAGGAAGACGTGCTCCAGCACTTGGCTCATGAAGTTATCGTCCACCTTGGTCGCGGCGACGAAGCCGAACATCTCGGGCGGGTTGTGCAGGGCTTCGATCGCCGTCGTCACCGCGTCATAGGTGGTGGGCGCCTCGAGCCCGGCCTCCTCGAACAGGTCCTTGCGATAGAGGATCATCTGCGTCCAGCCATCGACCGGCACGGCGGCATACCCGTCTTCGGCCGCAGCGAATTCCAGCGCGCCGGAGGCGAAGGTGTCCGGGCCCAGCTCCTCGATCACCTCGGTCGCGATCTCACCGTCGAGGATGCCGGCCTCGATCCAGGGCAGGGCATATTGCAGCGGGTGGTAGATGACGTCGGGCAGGTCGCCTGCGGCGTAGGCCGCTGTGGCCCGCGTGCCAAGCTCGCTCTCGGTCACCGGGATCACCTCGACGGCGATGCCCGACTGCTCCTCGAAATCCGCGGCGAGCCGTTGCTGCCGCTCGAGCCGTTCCGGCTGTTCTTCGGTCGTCCAGAAGCGGATGTCGGCCGCCGCCGGAAGCGCGATCAGCGTCGTCAGCGCGGTGCCCATCAGGGCCTTGGCAAGTATCTTGGTGGTCATCGTGTTCCTCCCGTGGTGTCGTGGTTCAATGGCGGACCGTCGGTGCCGCCTTCGCGCAGGACGGCATCCGCCGTCTCGCGCAGGGTCAGTGGATCGGCGCCGCCGATCCGCGCGATCAGCAACTCGGCCAGCCGCGCGCCCGCCGCGACCTGATCGACCGCGAAGCTCGTCAGTGGCGGGTCGAGGGTTTGCCCCTCCCTGCTGCCGTCGTAGCCGATGATGGAAATGTCCCGACCTGCGGTGAGCCCGCGCGCCTGCGCCGCCCTTATGGCGCCGATGGCCAGAAGATCGGTGGCGCAGACCACGGCGGTCGGGGGCGCCTCGCCTTCGAGAAGAGCAAGCAGTCCCGTTCCGCCGTCCTTGGCGGTGGCATGCCCGGCTGTGACCAGCGGTGAAAGTCCCGCCTCGGCCATCCCCGCGCGATATCCATGCAGACGCTTGGTGGCGTAGGTGTAGACCGGATCGGCCCCGATGAAGGCGATGCGCCGATGACCGAACCCTGCCAGCCGGGCCACGGCCTGCTGCATGGCCTGACCGCCACGAATGTCGAACCAGGCGCAGTCGTCGCTATCCTCGGTGCGCCCGAAAAGGACGAAGGGGCATCCCGCGTCTCGGAGAAGCGTGATCCGCGGATCGTGGCGCTGTGTTCGCGGGAGGATGAACCCATCTGCCTTCCTCTCGGCCATCAGGCGGAGATACGTGTCGAGCCCCTCGTCCTCGCTCTCAGCGGTTGCCACCGTGAGGGTCCAGTTCTGCGCGGAGACTGCGCGCGTGATCCCGCGCAGAAATTCGGCCAGGAACGGCCGTTGCGCGTCGTGCTGTTCCATCTGGAGCACGAGGCCCAGAGAGCGGGATTGTCCGGTACGGATGGATTGCGCCAAGGCCAAGGGGCGATAACCGATGCGCTCGGATACCTCGCGCACGCGCTGAATGGTCGCCGGGCTGATATCGCGATACCCGTTCAGAGCGCGCGAGACCGTCCCTTTCGACAGGCCCAACTCGCCTGCAAGGTCGCGCAGCGTCACCCTGCGTTCCATACGATCCTCCCCGTACCTCGGGACAGTTAAAACTCGCCGAAACCGGTTTCGTCAACCATTTTTGGTGTGGTCCGGCGCATGGAATGGGTGCCGTAGGAGCTTGGCTCCAGTCCGATCGAGGTGGCCCAGCCCCGGACAGGGCGCGCGTACTGGCGGGTCGAGATGTGGAGCCTCTCGTGGAACCGTCCCGGCCATAGATATTTCGATCCGAACAGTTCGGGATCGCCGAGCCAAGCCACGAGGGACGTCCGCGTGCCGTCGGTGATCTCGAAGCGGACCGGTTGCCGGGTCTTGCTCTGGGTGATCGAGGCCCGCTCCTTAACCTGGCCCGCCGCGTAGACGTCGGCGACCCGGAGCGAAACGAGGTCGCAGCCGCGCAGCTTGCTGTCGATCGCCAGGTTGAAGAGAGCGAGATCACGGGCGCGGTCGGCGAGCTCGAGCCGCCCGCGGATCGCCCAGGCGTGTTTCGGCAGAAGCGGTCGCTTCTGACCGACGATGCGGCCCTTGTTCCAGGCTGGCCGGCATGCGCGGATTGCGGGGGAGGTTCGAGGCAGGCATGGCAGTTCCTCCGGTCCGCCGGGCTCCTCCCATCACCGGCACCTTGTCGGTGCCACAGGGTAGCACGCCGCGATGCCGCATGTCTGCTTCGAGCCCGTGTTGTCTGATGCTTCCCATCGCATGAATGTCCGCTATACTTATGACGGCTGACCGTGATCAATAATTTCCGGTGGCCTTTTGGCGGAATTTATAAGCTTTTATGGGATAGTAATTTTGCCAAATTTAAACTGGTTCGGCAATGAATCTGACCACGCGGTTATATTATCCGAGATCTTGGCAACTGAAGATTTTCAGGTGTATGAACTTTATTCCGAGCCCGGGAAGTCCATTCGGATTTTTACCGATGTCGACGAAATCCTCGCAGAGTTCGAGGTCCCCCACGAGGGCGGCAATCGGCGTCACGCCATTGATCTGAACCTATGGGTACACGGCTCGGGCCCACGGCCTCAGACCAACCGATTTGCTTTGGACCCCGCAAAGAGCCACGGTCATACTTGGAGAGAAAGATGCGGAGCGGCAGGTTTCATACAACTCTACCTTGAGCGTCCGGTAGAAGAAAACCTGCACTACTGCACAACAAACACATTTTCGGAGGCGCGCTTGGGGGCCAACGATGGTATTCGGACAGGCCGTGGCGGTGAAATATGGAACGTGAGACATACGAACCGTTTCTCGGGTAAGCTTAACAGGATGATTAAGGCGAAGGCCATCGCCAAAATTTCTTCCGTGCCCGTTCTGCCCGGAGCAGCAACGCTGTGGGAAGAAGGGTACTGTTTTTATAATCATTGGTCAAAAGCCACTACCCCCGACGCATACAGGTTGAGTTGAACCGACCTACAGCCATTTTTGCCGAACGGCAGCTCCGTCCCACAAAATGTGAGTTCGAGCGTGCCTCGATCTCGCAACCGCAGCTAACGGCCGGTTCGGCGGGCCACGCTGCGGCATTCAGAGAAGTGATGAACGGCATGACAGGGCCGGGACCAACGGTCGCTGCGTCCCGGCTGCTGTTCTGCTCGCCGTGCCGCCGCGCGTCGGCTTCGAGCCGCGAAACGACAGATACTGCACGACAGGAGAACGACTGGTTTCGCGATCGGCCGACCCGTCGTCACCCGCAAATGTGTCACCCGAAAGCGCGTCCGATCCTGTCGAGGGCTCGCCTGATCTCCGGCAGATCGCGGTCATCGTCGTGGCTGACGAGCCATTGGTCGTGGGCGAGGTCGTCCACCACCGGACCGGTCCTTTCCAAACCGGCCTGCCGGTCGCCCAGGAAGGTGGGCAACATGGCGCGGCCGAAACCGCTTAGCGCGAGATCAAGCGCGAGGCGTGGGCTGTTCGCCTCGACCGCGATCCCGTCGCCACACCGCTCCGCCACCCAGTGTGCGGAGGGCGTATCCGCGCGTACGACGATCCAGTCATCGGGCGCGTCGGCTGTCGCGAAGGGGGCGAATTCCACCCTTTGAATCCGCCGTCCGGCCAGACCCGTGTCCGTCGGGCGGCGCGAGCGGAAGCCGATGGCGGCCTCGCGGCGCGGTATGGACAGGACATCCTCGCCCTGCAGAAGTCGGACCCGGAGGTCGGGTGGGTCGCCAGTGATTGAACGAAGGACCGCTGTGAGGGCCAGCGCTGTCCAGGTTCCGGCCGAAATCTTGACAAGGGGCAGTGCGCCGTCGCTCGCCGGAAGCGTGGCGCGGGCGATGATATCTTCGACCGGCAGAAGCCGGTCCCTCAGCTGCGCGCCCTCTGCCGTCAGGTCGTATCCGTGGCTGCGATGCACGAACAGCTCGCGCCCCAAGGCGCGTTCCATCGCCCGCATGCGTCGCCCGAGAGTAGGCGCACTCGACCCGATGTCGCGTGCCGCGGCGGAAAGGCCGCCCTGCCGCGCGATGGCGAGAAAGGCCGACAGGTCACCCCAGGGGATCCGCCCCGAGGCGCGTGACGGCGTTCCATCCTTCTCCTTCGCCGGTCCATTTTTCTTTTCACTCATGAAGTGACCGCTTCATTTCGTTTTGTTCAAAGCATGGTCGATCATTGCTATCTCGATGACAACCGCAAACGAAAGGAGCTCGCCATGACCATGCTCACAACCTCGATTCCCGCCGGCGCACTGGACCCGAACGTGTCCGATGGATGGACGGTCGACCGCACGCGGCACACCGCCCGCAAGGCTCAGAATGCCTTTCTCGCGCGACACGGCGGCCTTGGACCGCGCACGCTCTACCGCCTTGTCAGCGCCCTGTCGTGACCACGACGCCCGACACGGAAACGACCGAAAGGAGAGCCCGGATGACCCAGGCCACACGTATGCCCATGCACACCCTTGGACGCGGAGGACCCATCGTGTCCGCCCACGCTCTCGGCACGATGACATTCGGTGCCGAGACCGACGAGGCCGAGTCGTATCGTATGCTCGACGTGTTTGTCGCGCGGGGTGGGACCGTTATCGACACGGCGGATGTCTATTCGGGCGGTGTGTCCGAAGAGATCATCGGCCGATGGGGCCGCGCACGGGGCGGCATGGACGATCTTGTCGTCGCCACCAAGTGCCGCTTCGGCCCCTCGCCCGGTAGCCGGGGCGCATCGCGCCGCGCGGTGCTGCGCGCCGTCGACAAAAGCCTGGCACGCCTGCAAATGAACGCGATCGACCTGTTCTTCATCCACGGGTGGGACAAGGATACGGATGTATCCGAGACCCTGCGCGCCCTCGGCGATCTGGTGACGGCGGGCAAGATTCATCACATCGGCTGGTCCAACGTCACCGGCTGGCAACTGGAGCGGATTTGCACTACCGCCCGCGCCGAAGGTTTGCCGGTGCCGGTCGCGCTCCAGCCGCAATACTCGCTGCTGGACCGGGGTGTCGAATGGGAAGTGCTGCCCTGTGCGCTGGAGAACGGTGTTGGACTGACTCCGTGGTCGCCTCTGGGCGGCGGGTGGCTGACCGGGAAATATGCCGCCGACACGCGTCCCTCCGGAGAGACACGTCTCGGAGACGATCCGGACCGGGGGCTCGAGGCCTATGACAACCGCAACACCGACCGCACCCACGCCGTGCTCGGCGTCGTCGAGAATCTTGCGCAAAAGCATGGGCGGCCCATGGCGCATATCGCGCTGGCGTGGCTCGCAAGTCGCCCGGGCCTCACCTCGATCCTCCTGGGGGCGCGCAACACCGAACAGCTTGCAGGCAATCTCGATGCCATCGACCTTGCGCTCGATGCAGACGCGCTCGACGCCCTGACGAGAATATCGGCCATCGGCGTGCCGCAGTATCCCTATCAGTTCGTCCATGACTGGAGCGGGGTCGAGCACTGGACTCATCTGGGAACATGATAGACCGTGTCCAGGATTCAGGCGGGCCCGCACGGTCAAAGCCCACATTCGAGCAAACGACTCGAATGTCGGCTCCGTCCCGCACAGCTGACTTACGACCGACGCCGGGGCTCGCAAACGCGGCGAACGGCGGCTTAGACGGGCCGCGCTACAGCATCCCGACGCGGGTCGAAGCTCTGATAAAGGCCGGCCGCGGCATCCGCTGATGCCTGACACGTGTCCGACCCGGTGAGACGCCGCATGTCAGCTTCGAGCCCTTTTTGCAGGATGATGCGCAGCGCATGAATATCGGTTCTTTTGCTGGAACAATAACCGTCAGAAAAACTGCCGCACGTGCTCGATTACGGCATCCGGGTTTTCTAATTGAGGCAGATGTCCGACGCCCGGCATGGTGCCAAAACCTGCATCAGGCATCAAAGCATGGAGGGACCGCCCTCTTTCGAGCGGAATCCACGGATCGTCCTCCCCCCAAACGATCATGGTAGGGCAACGGACTTTGCCAAACAGCGGCTCGACTTCTGCGGTGTAATTATCATCAGCTTGAGCAAACTGTCGGTAAAAGCTGGATGCGCCATTTTCGGTCAGCCAAGGTGCCACGAGGCCGTCGATGTCATCCACCGATATCTCATGGATCAAAGCGCCTTCGACGTAAGCTCTAACGATCGCGCGATGAATATGTGGCGGCAACCCCTGAAACGCATCGATATGCCGTCCCATGTGGTCAAAGAACTCAGACCCCCATGGCCGCATCGCAACCACATTCATCAGAAGGTATTTCTCGAAGTCGCAGCCATGAAGAAGGTGGGCACGAAGCGTAGTCGCGCCGCCGAAGTCATGGGCGACGACCCGCGGGCGAGCCAGCCCCCAATGGTCCATCATTTCGGTGAAGACTTCTCCCTGAATATCCAATGACGTGCGCTGGTCGGCGCTTTTGGCAGATTGGCCGTAGCCCGGCATGTCGTACCAGTGGACACGAAAATCCTTGGACAATTCAGGAATCACACGATGCCAGCAAAACGACGACCAAGGCCAACCGTGCGCCAACACCAAGTCTGGCCCGTCACCGGCGCGGCCCGCCGCTACTAATCCCGCCGAGGTTTCATAGTTTTCCGCCAGTATCCACGCTGCCATTCCAACCTCCATCCATCCCACCCTGCGCAATATGGCAATGGGCGATTGCCATGCCAAGTCAGCGCGGTATCGGACCAGCGTAAAACAGAATTCACAGCTGGCGTGGGCGCGCTCAGGGCACAGGTCCGTTCCGTCCCGTTTAGCAGAACTCTGACTCTCTGATTTCGCGGCATGATGTCATGAAGGGCCGCTCTGAGGAAGCTGCGCCGCAGCGAGGCCGACCCTCGCGAAGGGCCGGAGTGGCCGGGAGCTGCGTCCGCCCATCCGATCCCGATGGACATGCCCGCGGCGAGTCCCTTCAGGCCGGGGTCGACCATGCTGGAGGGCAGGGCGAAGCCCATGGCGATCAGTGCGGCCCCCGCCGCTGACAGGGGGCCGCACCGAGACGGCCAGCCTCCCATCCCACGATGGGCACACCCACGAACGTTCCCAGCATCGCCGCGAAGAGGATCGCGCCGACATCCGCCGGGCTGCCCCCCATTGCGGCCAGATGCCGTGTCAGCAGGAACGTCGCGCCGTAACCGGTCGCGGCGAGGAACGTCCCGAGGAACAGGGCGGACGTTCCGGCGATGCGCGGCGAGGTCATGCGAACCTGCGCCGGGCGGCTGCGAGCGACGCAGGCTCGGGGATGCCCTCCGGCGTGTCTCCGTCCCCGATACCCGTTCCGAGTGTCGTGACCACTGGCAGCACGCCCGCCCAGGTGCCATCGCCGAGGTCGGCGGGATCGTCCTTCGGCGGGCCGGTGCGGATCTTGGCGGTGGCGTGCGCGATCTCTATCGCGACGACGCCGGTGGCCTTGCGCTCCTGTGCGGTCATGGGGCGGACCTCTCCGCTTCGTCCCGGCAACAGGTGATCGGTGATCGCGTCGAGCGCTGCGTCGATCTCGTTGCCTTCCACCCGCCGCGCGGTGCCGTGGACGACCGCAGAGCGGTAGTTCACCGAATGGTGGAAGCCCGAGCGCGCCGCGACGATACCCGTCAGCGTCGTCACCGTCAGGCAGACGGGCACGCTGTCGAGCCGGGCAATCCGGGCCTTGGACGCCCCGTGCAGGTACACCGTTTCGCCCGACCGGGCATAGGCCATCGGGATCACCATGGGGCGATCTTCGGCGACGAAGCCCACATGGGCGACAAGGCCGGTGTCGAGGATGGCGTGGAAGATCTCGGTCTCTGTGCTGGCGCCCTTGGGCTGGCGAGGGCGGGCATAGCGAGGGGGCATCGGTCTCTCCTGATCTTGACGGCTTGCAGCGATAGCCGCTTGACTGGCATTGCGTCAGATCCAGTTGGTCCCGATATGACCAGACCACTTTCCCTGCCGCTTCTCTGCCGTCCCGCGCGGGACCGGCGCGAACCGCTTGCCGTGCAGGTCTATCGCGATCTTCTTGCGGCGGTGCGGGACGGGCGTCTGGCCGATGGCGCGACGTTGCCGTCGAGCCGCGCGGCGGCGGACGAGCTCGGACTATCGCGCTCCACCATCAACACCGCCTACGACCTGCTGCGTGCCGAAGGGGTCATCGCGATCCGCCGCGGGGCCGTTCCGCGGGTCGTCGGCCCTGCGCTGGTGCCACGGAAACCTGCCGTTCCGGTACCGCGCGCCGTGTCGAACAGGGGAGAGCGCCTGTCGCGGACCCCCCGAGCGACGGCCACGCCCGAAACCGGGATCATGGCTCCGGGCGAGCCGGACGAGGCGCTGTTTCCCGCCGACGAATGGGCCCGTGCCCTGCGCCGCGCCGCCCGGCGGTCCCATGGCGCGGTCGCGTCCTACGCCGACCCCTGGGGCGTGCCCGCCCTTCGCCGCATCCTCGCCCACCGACTGCAGGTGGATCGCGGGATCGCCGCCACGCCCGACCGAATTCTGATCACCACCGGGACGCAATCGTCCCTTGCGCTGGCTGCGCAGGTCCTGACCGATACGGGCGACGTGGCGGCGCTCGAGGATCCGGGCTATCTGGGCGCTCGGGTCGCGTTTCAGGGCGCGGGCCTGACGCCGGCGCCGATCCCGGTCGATGCCGAAGGGGCGATCCCCGACGCGGTTCCGCGCGACGCGCGCCTGATCTATCTGACGCCGTCGAACCAGTATCCGACCGGCGCCCGGCTGTCGCACGCCCGCCGGGCGGCGCTTTTGCAGCACGCGCGCGACACCGGCGCGCTGATCCTGGAGGACGACTACGACAGCGAGTTTCTGTGGCGCGGTCGCGAGATCGCTGCCCTTTCGGCCTCGGCGCAGGGCGGAGAGACGATCTACCTCGGCACGGCCGCCAAGGTGCTGATGCCGGCACTGCGGATCGGCTGGATGGTCGTGCCGCCGGACCTTGTCGCGCCGTTCCGCGTGGCCCAGCGGAACCTGGGGCTGATGGCGAACCTTCACGCCCAGATCGCGCTGGCCGAGATGATGGAGACCGGGCGCTACCGCGCCCAGCTGAAGCGCATCGCTCGCACCTACGAGGCGCGGGGCCATGCCTTGGCCGAAGCGCTTTCCTCGGTGAAGGGCCTCTCGGTCCGCCCGCCCGACGGCGGCGTCCAGCTCACCGCCCGGTTTGGAAACGGGCGGTCGGAGGCGTCCACGCTTGCGGCGCTTGCGGCACAGGGCTTCCGACCCGCGCGCCTGTCGGCCTATTGCCTGAATGCGGATCGAACCGGCCTCGTGATCGGCTTCGCCGACGCCACACCGAAGCGGATCGAAACCTTCGTCCGTGTGCTAAGCGCGGTTCAATAAATGACCGCTGAGTTCGCGAAGCTGCCTCAAGCGCCGAGATGATACTGCGCGAGGTCACCGATGTCCGTGTCGGGGAAGCCGCACCGCGGCCCAGCCTCTTCGCGCGTTCGGCAGGTAGGGGCAGGGGGGGGGGGCCACCCGGGGGGCGCGCATATGTGCGCCCTGATGCGTCGCCGGATGGGCGCCTCGAGCCCTTCCGCGACGTTCGAGCGAAGCGCTCCCCGGTGCTTTTCGGAGGCTATGCAACCGCGCCCTCGGTCGCTCTTCCTGCTCGAAAGGCCCCGGCGAAGAGCGCGACGACGGCGAAACACGTCACGGCTGGCCCTGCACCCGGACCTGCCATCAGAAACCCGAAGAGAGGTGCGCCGGCGGTCTGGCCCACGGCGATGGTCAGGAACCCGATCATGAGCCCGGTCGCGGGACGGTCCGGCAGGGCGTGCGTTCCCCAGACGAGGTAGACCCCCGTCAACATCACGTACGCCGCCCCGAAAAGAGCGCCTCCGATCACTGCAAGGGCGGGAGTGGTGATGCTTGATCCGACCGCGAGTATGCCCGCCGACATGAGCCCCAGGAAGGTCCAGTGAACGCGGTCGAGACCGAACCGGCCGACAAGTGTGCCGGCCCAGGCCCCGGCAATGCCGCCAGCGCCGATGCAGGTCCAGAGGATCCCGGTTCCGGTCGGCCCCCATCCCAGTTGCCGTGAGACAAGCTGACCTCCGAAGGACCACAGGGCTGTGCTCGCGGCGCCCATCAGGAACGACGCGGAGATCAGGCGCATCACCGGGCCATTCACCGGAGGCAGACCGCCTGCGCTCTGCCCGTTCTGAGACGCCGGGAGGGAAACCGTGGCGGCGACCGCAAGCACCACGGCCACGGCAGCGAAGGCGCCGAAGGCAAGACGCCACTGCCCGGCGATGGCCAGGGCGATCGGTCCCGACAGGGCCACGCCTGCGCTTGTCCCGGCGTTGATGACCGTATTCGTGAGATCCTGCCGGCTTTTGCGCACCGCAGCTGCAACGGCCGCGGCCATTGGCGGGGAGGCAAGGCCCGCGCTCGATCCTGCCACCACCACGGCGATGGCGAGGATCAGCGGCGACGGCGCGAGTGCGATCCCGGCCATGCCGACGGCGGCGACGATGGCCGCCCCCGCCGCGACAGCCCGAGCGCCGATCCGTTCGGTCAGCACCGCCGAGACGACGATGGCAACGCAGTAGCCCGCGAACGAGCCGCCGGAGATGAGACCGCTGAGCGAGGGGCCGAGGCCCAGATCACTGTCGATCTGCGGCAGGAACAGGCCGAAGGCGAAGCGGGCGAAGCCGTAGCAGACCGCGATCAGGCCGAAACCTGTCGCGCCGATGCGAAGGGCAGGGCTCATGTGCGCGCCCTTTTCATCAGGATGGCGGCAGCCGCCTTTGCGGCGGAAACGGCGTCCGTACCCCGGTAGACCGCCGCGTGGGTCGCCCCTTCGAGGAGAACGAGCACCTGTTCGGCCAGCGCCGGGTTTTCGCGTCCGAGATCCGTTGCGACGACCTCCTCGATCCGTTGATGAAACGCCGCCTTGTGCGTTGCGACCGCCTCCGCGATTTCTGGCGTGTCACCGCCGGTCTCGGCACGGGATCGCAGAAACAGGCAGCCCCGCGTGCCCTCGACCCGCACCCAGTCCTCGAGCGCGGCGAACAGCGCGTCGACGCTCTGCACCTGGAGCCGTGCCATGAACCGCCGGTCCCGCTCGGTCAGCACTCGCGCCATGAGCTGCGCCTTGCTGCCGGCATGCTTGTAGAGTGTCCGGCTCGACATCCCCGCGGCAACGGTCAAGCGGTCCATGCCGGTGGCCATGTAGCCATGCCGGTCGAAGAGCCGCTCGGCGGCGGCGATAAGCTTCGTGGTCATGTCCATGGGTAACCTCCTTCGATATCCATGGGCATCTATGTAAAACGTACGTTTTACATTGCAAGCCGAGAACATCGCGGAGTGCGGCACTGTCCCACGCGGCCGCCAGTGGACCAAGGGCGGATGACCGGACTGAGCGGGCCCAGGCCGTCCGTGCGAGGCGCGACGACTGAACTCTACTGAGCGTTTCTTGTGCGCTGATCTGCGGCGTCGCAGGTGTCGCGAACGTCTTGCTGCTTTCCCGCAAGCCGGGCGTCGAAGTCCCGCGCCAGAGCTTCGACGCTGATCTCGGAGAATTGCGCGAGCAGGCGCGCCTCGGCCTCGCGCAGCGACGCATCGAGCCGCGCGTCTACCGCCTTTTCGACCAGGCATTCGGGCGGGTCCGCGTGGGGGCCGATGTTGAAGAGGGGCGGCGCACCGACGGCGTCATAGATGTCCCGCAGCGTCACCTCGGCCAGCGGTTTCAAGAGCTTCCAGCCGCCGCCATGCCCCTTTTCGGAGGTGACGATACCCCGATCGCGAAGCCCGCCCATCATCCGACGCACGACCACGGGATTGGTCGAGATCATTTTCGAGATCTGTTCGGAGGTCGCGAGGGGCACATGCCGGTCCATA
This sequence comes from Tropicimonas omnivorans, assembly GCF_031846565.1. Classification (NCBI taxonomy): domain Bacteria; kingdom Pseudomonadati; phylum Pseudomonadota; class Alphaproteobacteria; order Rhodobacterales; family Roseobacteraceae; genus Tropicimonas; species Tropicimonas omnivorans. Next base: position 337,710 of record NZ_JAVRHL010000003.1, read on the forward strand.
TGGATCAGCGCATGCAGGATGCGGGACATGCGCAGATCGCGTGGCATGGGACGTGGTCCTTCTTCGGGTGCGGCCTGACTATCACCGCTTACGCAACATTCCAAGTTTCATGTCTTGCGAACAAGCGGCGGGTCACGTAACTCCTTGAGTTGCGATAGGCTGGTAAAGGGAACAATTGCCATGGACCACGACGTCATCATCATCGGGGGTAGTTTCGCCGGGCTCTCGGCGGCCATGCAGCTGGCCCGCGCTCGCCGCAACGTGCTGGTCCTCGATACCGGCACCCCGCGCAATCGCCATGCCGCGTCCTCGCACGGCTTTCCCGGGCAGGATGGGCGAGCCCCGGCCGAGATCAAGTCGGCGCTCCGTACCGAACTGGGCATGTATCCGACCGTGCGGTTCCGTGACGCCGAAGCCACGGAAGCGTCTCGAAAGGAAGGCGGCTTCCGCCTGTCGCTTGCGACGGGCGAAGAGATCACGGCGCGCAGGCTCGTCCTGGCTTACGGCGTCAGCGACACGCTGCCCGATCTTCCGGGCGTGGCGGAGCGGTGGGGGGCGAGCGTGCTGCATTGCCCGTATTGCCATGGGTATGAGTTGAACCAGCAGCCGGTGGGCGTTCTGGCAAAGGACGAGAGGGCGATGCATCAGGCCTTGCTGCTGCCCGATTGGGGTCCGACGACGCTCTTCACGCAAGGCACGTTCCAGCCGACACCGGCGCAGCAGCAGGCGCTGGAGGCCCGAGGCGTCACGCTAGAGGAGGTGCCGATCACGGGCCTTGTCGGTTCCGCCCCCGCGCTCGAGGCGGTGCGGCTTGCCGATGGGCGCGCGATCCCGGTGGCGGGGCTGTTCATCGCGCCGCAGACGAGGCCGGCAGTCGACCTTGCCGCATTGCTCGGGTGCGAGGCGAAAGATGGCCCGACCGGGCCCTACCTCGCCGTGGACGGGATGCAGGTGACCAGCGTTCCCGGCGTCTTCGCGGCGGGCGACCTTGCCAGTCCGATGGCCAACGCAACGCTCGCCGCCGCTGCGGGCGTGATGGCGGGGGGCGCTGCGCATCAGTCGCTGATCTTCGATCCCGATCTTGCCGATGCGGCCTGAAAGAGAGAGGGCGGGGTCCAGGCAAGCCCGAACCTGCCCTCTCCAAGTTCGCGGGCGCTTGCGCCCAGGCACGGCGCTGGAGCTTGGCTGCGCCGGGGGGTGACGACGCCGGCTTGCCGGCCCGTTGGAATTGGAAGGATGGCGGTGCAGCCGCTCGGACCAATAGCGGCAAAGGTCTACCTCAAGCCCCAAGCGGGCGTCCGGTCAATTCCCAACGGCTTCCAGGTAGGCGCGGCACATGGCCTTGAGCCCGGACTTCAGACCCGCGATCTCTTCCTGTCCAAGCCCGCGTTCGAAGGCATTACGGACGGAGCCGTAGATGACGGTGGTCAGAAGCAGGTTCACCTCACCTGCATCCGGGGACCGGAAGTCAGAGGCCCGGCAGAACATGTCCGTGGTCGCCTTGTCCACGCGCGCGGCGAAAGCACGGAGCAGCGCGTCAGTCTCCAATTCCGCGACAGAGCGATAGAGCGCTCGTGTCAACTCGGGACGCTCGGTCTTGGCGGCCCAGTAGGTGTCGACCAGCGCCTCGGCCGCCTCTGCAATCGAACGTCCCTGCATTTGGGCGCAAGTGGCCTCCACGCGCTCGGCCAGCGTCGTCAGGAAGCGTTCGTTCAGGGCGTAGACGAGCGACTGCTTGTTGGGGAAGTACTGGTACATCGTGCCGACAGACACGCCGGCCCGTTCGGCCACGCCGGTGGTCGTCAGCCCGGCCATGCCTCGTGACAGCAAAACCTGAATCGTTGCCTCGTAGATTGCATCCACTGTGACGCGGGATCGCGATTGCGACGGTGTTTTCCGGGGCTTCAGGGCCGTTAACGGCTGCGTCGGCATATGCGAATCCAGAATCTGAGGGATCCTTCATGTAATTTGGTTAAATCTAAAGGAAGGAAAGACTTATGACACAGTCTCGCATTGCCCTCGTGACCGGCGCCAACAAGGGGATCGGTTTCGAAATTGCCCGCAAGCTGGCCGAGGCGGGCGTTCACGTCCTGATCGGTAGCCGCAACAGGGCGCGGGGCGACACCGCCGCAGCCGCGCTGACCGGCGAAGGGTTTGCCGCCGAACGCCTCCATCTCGACCTCGACTCGTCGGAGGCCATCGCAGCCGCGGCGGCCACGATAGAGTCCCGCCTCAGACGCCTGGACATCCTCGTCAACAACGCCGGCATCTTCGATTTCGGCGACGCGGCGCCCGGCAAGGCCTCGATCGATGCTGTGCGCCGGGTCATGGACGTCAACTTCATCGGGACGCTGGCGGTGACGCAGGCCATGGTTCCTTTGCTGCGTGCGGCGCCGCGGGCGACAATCGTGAACCTCTCAAGCTCGATGGGCTCGCTTGCGGAAAACGCGGACCCCGAGGCGCCCTACTACTCTCAGCGCTTCATCGGCTACAACGCGTCGAAGGCGGCGCTGAACATGCTGACGATCCAACTGCATGAGGAGCTGCAGGCCGAAGGTATCAAGGTGAACTCGGTCAGCCCGGGCTTCGTCAAGACCGACCTCACGGGCTACGGAGAGATGACACCGGAAGCAGGCGCAAGGTTGCCGGCCGAATATGCGCTGCGGGCCGAGGTCAGTGGCTGCTTCCTGGAGCCGGGTGGCCAAACGCCTTGGTAAATGACCGCAAAGTCCTCACAGATTCAGGGTAGCAGCCCGCCAGCATTGAAACTTCGGGCGAATGTCCGGAGTGGGCCAGCCGCGACATCCGCGGATGCCTGACACGTGTCTGACCGGCCATTCGCGGCGCTCTAAATGGGTGCTTTGTCGCGCTTCGGGAACGCGGGTCTTTCCGAACCTCCGCTGCAACTGCAAGGGGTGGGATATGCGCAGCGACCTGACAGCGATCCTTGTGCCCTTAGGCAGCCTCGTAACCCGAGAAGATCTCCGTGCCATCCTTGCGGATCAGGGGCACATCGTAGGCGTCGCGCTCATCTTCTTGCCCCATTCCCGGCGACCCGTAGGGCATGCCGGGAACGGCGAGGCCTATGGCATCGGGGCGTTCGGAGAGGAGCCGTCGGATGTCGACCGTCGGCATATGTCTTCCGATTTCACCGGTGTGACAGGAGGTCTTGCCCTGGGAAATGTCGTTCTCGACCTTGTGCCGGATCAGGAGGGTGCCGTAGCTGCGCTCGGTGGTGACTGTGAAGCCATCATCTTTCAGGATCTCGATCCAGGCGGTGCAGCACCCGCAGTTCGGATCTTTCAGGACGTGGATCGCGGGGCCACCTTAGTCTGCTCCCGCGAGTGGAACTGACGCGCCGAAGCCTGCGGCGGCGGCCATCATGCTGCGGTGGGTGAGGGTCATCTGGATTCTGTTCTGGTCGTTGCGGAGGCATGATGGGGGCGTGTCTCAGCGGCCAGATCGACGTTCCCCGCAGGTTCAGGTTTGCCGGTGGGCCGGAAGAACAGCAGCCGGAGCGCGTTCATCGTGACCAGCACGGTGGCGCCGGTATCTGCGAGGATCGCGATCCAGAGGCCGGTGATGCCGAGCACGGTGGTCACCAGGAAGACCGCCTTAAGCCCGAGGGCGATCGCGATGTTCTGGCGGATGTTCGACATGGTGGCCCTTGCGAGGCGGATCTTGCCTGCAACATCGGTCACGCGGTTGCGCAGGATCGCCGCGTCGGCCGTCTCCAGGGCGACATCGGTGCCTGAGCCCATGGCGACCCCGACATGCGCCGCGGCGAGCGCGGGCGCATCGTTGATCCCGTCGCCGATCATCATCACGCGGGCGCCCGTCGTCAGATCGCGGATCGCCTCCACCTTGTCTTCCGGCATCAGTTCGGAGCGATGCTCGATCCCGAGCCCCTCGGCGATTGCCTCTGCCGTGCGCGGGTTGTCCCCCGTCAACATGACCGAAGAGATGCCGAGCCCACGCAGCTGCGCGACCGCGTCCGCCGCATCGGCGCGCGGCTCGTCCCTGAGCGCGATGAGGCCTTGGGGCACGTCATCGCTGAGCACGATGACCACCGTCTTGCCGTCGGCTTCCAACGCCGCCACGCGGGTCCGCAGGTCGTCCGTGAGTGCGCCGCGCTCATTTGCCAACCGTGGGGAGCCCACGCTGACGGTCACGCCGTCGATGGACGCTTCCGCCCCCTTGCCGGGAAGCGCCCGGCCGCCGGTGGCTGCCGCCGCTCCCACGCCCCGCCGCTCGGCCTCCGCGCAGATCGCCTGTCCGAGCGGGTGGCTCGCGCCGCTCTCGACGCCGGCGGCGAGCGCCATCAGGTCGTCCTCGCTGCCGCTCAACACTGAAACGTCAGTCACGCGGGGGCGGCCGTGGGTGAGCGTTCCGGTCTTGTCAAAGGCGACATGGGTCGTGCGCGCCGCGGCCTCGATCACCGCGCCGCCCTTCATCAGCAGGCCGTTGCGGGCCCCCGTGGAGAGCGCCGAAGTAATCGAGGCCGGCACCGAAATGACTAGCGCGCAGGGGCAGCCGATCAGCAGAAGCGCCAAGGCGCGGTAGACCCACTCGCCCCAGGCCAGCCCGAAGGCCAGCGGCGGGACCACGGCGACGAGGACAGCGGCCCCGACGACGGCGGGCATGTAGACCCGGCTGAACCGGTCGATGAAGCGCTCGGTCGGGGCGCGTGCGCTCTCGGCCTCCTCCACGAGGCGGACGATGCGGGCGATGGTGTTGTCCTCGGTCGACCTCAACACCCGCACGCGCAGCAGCGCCTCGGCATTGATCGACCCGGCGAAGACCTCCGCGCCCGGCTCCTTGGGGCTCGGGACGCTTTCGCCGGTCACCGGGCTCTCGTCGACCCCCGACGTGCCACTCATCACCTCGCCGTCGCAGGGCACCCGGTCACCGGGGCGGACCTGAACGACCTGGCCCACCTGGAGCCTCTCGGCCGAGACCTCACGCGCCTTGCCACCGTCCTCGAGCCGCGCCGTCTTCGGCACGAGCTTCGAGAGCGCCCGGATGCTGTCGCGTGCCTTGCCGGCCGAGACGCCTTCCAAGAGTTCGCCCACAGTGAAGAGGAAGACGACGAGCGCCGCCTCTTCCGACTCACCGATCACCAGCGCGCCGCCAGCGGCGATGGTCATCAGCATCTCGATGGTGAAGGGCATGCCGGCCCGAGCCATGGCGAAGGCGCGCTGCGCCACGGGCACGATCCCGACCAGGGTCGCCAGGACGAAGGCCCAATGGGCGATCTCTGCCGGGAAGACGAGGCGGGACGCCCAGGCCGCGGCGAACAGCGCGCCGTTGCCGATGACCAAGCGGCCCTTGGACGATGTAATCCACGATGTCGGAGCGTCTTCGGCCTTCTCGTTATTCTTCTCCGGAGCGCTGTCGGTCTCCGAGCCCTCCGCAGCATCCGGAAACGCCCCGCCCGGCAGGACGAAGCCGCCTCTGGGCGTCTCCGGCCGCGCGCCCTTTGGTGCGATGCCGAATCCGACGCCGCGCACGGCCTTCTCGACGCGTTCGGGCGGTGTCTGCGTCTCGTCGAGCGTCAACCGCAGCCGCTCGGCCATGAGCGCGACATCGATATCCGCGACGCCGGGCAGTCGCTCGACCGCGCCGCGCACCTTGGCAGCGCATGACCCGCAATCCATGCCCGTCACGCGCCATTCGCGTCGTTCTGCGCTGCCGTCCGCCATGGTCGTTCTCCGTCGTGATTCCCGTCTGGGTTTCGACATAGGACCTACAGCAACTGTAGCTTCAAGCTCGGCTCATCTTTTATGGCCAAAAAACGCAGAGGACGAAGCCGGCCATCAGCTGGAAGCGCCGTCCTGCGCGGCCGTCGCCCGGCGGATCTGCGGCAACGCGAACTCTCGGGGCTGTGGTCGTCGATGATGCTGACGAGCACGCCTTCGGCATCGAAGAGGAAGACGCAAGCGGTGTGGTTCATCGTGTAATCGCCGCCCTCGAGCGGCGCTGTCTCGTAGCGCACCCGGAACCCTTCCGCCGCGCGCGCGATCTTGTCTGCATTGGTGACGAAATCTACAACCACTGTAGCAACCAGGAGGTCCCACATGCTCGCCATCGGCACGCTCGCCAAGCGCACCGGCACCAAGGTGCAGACCATTCGATACTACGAGCAGATCGGGCTGTTGCCCGAGCCGGGGCGGACCGAGGGCGGACAGCGGCGTTACGAGTATGCAGATCTCGACCGGCTCGCTTTCGTCAGGCACGCCCGCCAGCTCGGCTTCACGCTCGAAGCGATCCGGGAGTTGCTGGATCTCTCCGACAACCCCTCCCGGTCCTGCGCCGAGGTCGACCTTATCGCGCACCGCCAGCTCAAGGAGGTCGAGGCGCGGATCGTAAGGCTGGAGGCGCTGCGCAGGGAACTGAAGCGCATGCTTCGGGAATGCAGCCGGGACACCGTCTCCGATTGCCGGGTTCTCGAGGTCCTTCGCGACCATAGCGCCTGCCTCGCCGACCATGGGACCGGCGCCTGACATGCCGGCCGTCCTGATCTACCCGCTGGCCGCGCTGGCCGAGATCGCGGGCTGCTTCATCATCTGGGCCTGGTGGCGGGGCGGCGCCTCCGCGCTCTGGCTTCTGCCCGGTGTGGCGAGCCTCGCGCTTTTCGGCTGGCTCCTCGCGCAGGTCGAGGCGGGCTTCGCCGGGCGTGCCTTCGCGGCCTATGGCGGGGTCTACATCGCCGCATCGCTGCTCTGGATGTGGACCGCAGAGGGGCAGAGGCCGGATGGCTGGGACGTCGCAGGCGCAGCTCTCTGCCTGATCGGCGCCGCCGTGATCCTGACGGCGCCACGCGTCGCGTGAAAAGACTTGAAGCTACAGTCGCTGTAGCAATTACGCCGATCATGACACGATTCGCAGGAGCCGATCATGATCGACGAGACCCGCCTACTTGACGCCACCCCGCTGCTCGACTTTCGCTCGGACGGAATCGCGCGCCTGGTCGAGGACCGGGGCTGGCTCCGGCTGTCCGAGCACGACCGCATCGGCGCCGCCTACGACTTCGTCCGGAACGAGATCCTCTTCGGATACAACCGCGCCGACGACATCCCCGCTTCCGAGGTGCTCGCGGACGGCTACGGCCAGTGCAACACGAAGGGCACGCTCCTGATGGCGCTGCTGCGCGCGCTCGGCGTGCCCTGCCGCCTTCATGGCTTCACAATCCTGAAGGCGCTTCAGCGCGGCGTGGTCCCCGAAGCCGTCTATCCTGTCGCGCCGGACGAGATCCTGCATTCCTGGGTCGAGGTCCAGACCGGCGGGAGGTGGGTCAAACTCGAGGGCTTCATCCTCGACAAGGCCTTTCTCGGCTCCCTCCAGGAGGCCTTCGCCGGCTCCGAAAGCCTCTGCGGATACGGCGTCGGAACCGACTGCCTGAGCGCGCCGCCGGTCGAATGGACCGGGCGGGATACCTACATCCAGAAGACTGGCATCGCCCGCGATTTGGGAATCCACGATACGCCAGACATGTTTTACGCGGAGCATCGCCAGCAATTCAGCCCGCTCCATGATCTGATCTACCGCGGCATCGTCCGGCACTGGATGAATGCCCGGGTGCGGGCGATCCGCTCCGGCCAGGTTCCGCGCATCCCCGGGCTCGAACGACCTGAACCACTCGGCAAGGAGGTCGCGGATACCGCAAATCGCCGTGCTCCGAAGAAGGCCTGATTGGATGACCGGAAACGATGGCGGCTAGCCTACCTTGCGGAGCGCCAGGCTCGTCGCGCCGCAATATGTCAGCCTCGGGTCCTTCATACCCGCGGAAGCAGCGAGAGAATTTCCACAATAGTCTTCGCGTGAACTCCTTCGGGGTCGAGATCTGGATCGAAGACAGTGACCGTCATACCCACGCAGCGGCGGTCGGCGGCATACCTTGTCAGGATCAGCTGAAGATCGTCTGGTGAGAGACCCGGCGATCCCGGGCAATCGACCGCCGGCATTATGGATTGGTCCAGAACGTCCACATCGAGGTGTATCCAGAGAGCGCCGCCCGGCAGCTTCGCCAACGCACCGTCGATCCTTTCTATAACGGCCAACGGCCCCGAGCGATTGGCCTCAAATACGTCGATCCGCGTGATCTCGGTTGTGTTCACGTCGGGCCATGCGAAGTCCGCATCCCGGTTTTCGCGCTCGCCAAGCTGGATGGCGTGGCGGTCCTCCACGAGCGGCACGGGGCATCCTGGCCACGTGGTTGCCATGGCCTCGCCACGGCCCGTGGCCAGCGCGAGGTCCATTCCAGCCACGGCTCCGAGCGTCGTTTCAGGATCGTAGTTGCCTGGATGTCGGAAGTCGCTGTGCCCGTCGATATGCAGAAGGGAGAGCGGACCGTGGCGCCGAGCTCCCGCAAGAGCTCCGAGAAGGATGGAGCAATCCCCGCCGAGGACAAAGGCGAACTCCCTTTCGCGAATGGCTTGTTCGACCGTATCGGCCAGCGCGAGGTTGAACCGGCGAAGTTCGGGCCCGTTGCGTAACCGGGTGCCGGATTGCGGTTCCGGCGAGTAGGTAGGACGGGACAGTTCGATTATGTCACCCGGCTCGAGCGCGTTTTGCACACCGGCCTCCATGAGAGCGGCAGGCGCGCGCCAGGTTCCCGGCTCCTGATCGGGCCGAGGAGGCCGAAGGCCGAGGTTCGAAGGTGCCAGGATCATTCGCATGGCACCTCGTAGATCAACTGCCGGAAGCGACACCAGCCCAGAAGCAAATGGCAGCTGTCCTGAACTCCTGACCTCCGACCGCTACCGGGACACGCAGGCGCAGCGAACGGCAGCTTCGTCTGGCCGCGATGCAGCAATCCGGAGCGGCGCTGAAGGTCCGGGGTGGGCCGGGAGCGACGGCCCGTCCGAGCGGCTAGGGCCTGCCGTGTGAGGTGCGGCCAGGCGCTTGGCCCTACCGCGCAGCGAAGGTCCGGAAGGAGCTCATTGCGGACGGTCAGGGGATACCATCGCGGAAGTGCTCAGTATAAGATAGGCTATCTGTTCTGGTTTAACTGCGGACGACAATGTCTAAATCTAAGCTCTTTGGCTACTGGATTTCTTTAGAAGATCGGGCCAGCGCAAGAAACGCCGTTCGAATGTCCGGTCTACCTGTTCTTCTCATGGGCGCAAACGCTGCACTGCTCGCATTGGTCAGTTCAGTTCGGCCTTTCCCTGATATGGCCGTGGTATCATCCGCTGCGGCTATCGCAGCTTTGCTGGTATTAATGGCCTTTCGGATACGCGCAGGCCATGCAGCGTGGATACCTTTTGCGTCGATGCTCTTTATTGCATTCTTGGGCGTAAGCCTGTTCTCATCTTACATCGGATGGCAGGTGGCGGGAGGAAACCCGACCACGGGTGCCCAGATCCTACTTGGATGGATTATCCCCGCCATCTGCTTGATCCTGATGGTAAGTGGTCTCCGAGGCTGGTTCTGGATGCGGCAGAACACGGAAAAACTATCGTTCTAACGGATCTCAACGTTCGCTCCGTCCCGCACAGCTGACCTCCGACGGTCGCGTGGGTTTGCAAGCGCGGCGAACGGCAGCTTCGACGGGCCGCGCTGCAGCATCCTGATCCGAGGCAGAATGTCCGCAATGGGTTGGAAGAGAAGCCTCTCTACTCCAAGGTACCCTTCACTGGGAAAAGGCTGACCAAAGGCAAAGATAGACGTAGGTCAAGCTACGAGGGCTTGCGGCCCCTTATGGATCCGTTCTAGTTGCTCCGTGGGACAGTCTTGCTCGCGCGCCTTCCGTGACGACGCCAAGAGAAGGCGAGATCAATGAGGCCGAGCCGAGAGCCCGCGAGCTCTTCCCGCAGGATTGAAACCAATCTGGCCAGTGGGATCGTGATACATGAGAGATGAAATTCGGTTTATCGAAGGTCCTCGCCGTTACCTCTGGCCATTGCGATTGTGTCTGGCAGGGATCGCAGCAGTATTTCTCGGGTTTTGGGGCGTGACAGGCTACTGCAAGGCAACTTTCATCTCCTCTAACCCTTATTGTTCCGCGACGGTAGAATACCTTTTTGTGGCGCTGTGTCTCGTCGGCCTCGTCACCGCATCGGTTTCACTGTTCGTGCTCGTTTGGCGGGTCTTTCGCTCACCGCGCTGACTCCTCCCGGCTCTTCAGTCCACGCGAGGCCGTCGTCCCGGGCCTGGCGCTTGAGATGAGATCTGAGTGGCTGCAATGGGCGACGAGTGCCCATTCGAGGCGCCAGATGTGAAGGTCCGTCGCATGCGCCGCAGACATCGCGACGCGTCGGCCGAGCCGGGTTTTTAGGCGGAATAAGCCCTTCCAAGACGTTCAGTGACTAGCCTTTCTGAAATGATAGATCCCATGCGCGTTACCGAGCGAGCGGCTGCCCCTCGCTCGAGAAGGGACAATACCGATTACGCGGGCAGGCTCACGACCATTTCGATTGTGGCGTTGATTGATATTATCCTATTGCGGCACTCAAATGATCTTCTGGTCAGAGCTTAGTCGCACATGTATGGCTTCTCAAGCCGCACGTCGGCTCCCATCCGCACTGCTGACCTTAAACTGCCAGTTCATGCTGCACGGTGTCTTGGATGGCCGGTTTGGTGAAGCTGCCCTGAAGCGATAGCTTGCCCGACGAATGTCCGGAGAGGGCCGGAAGCGGCGCTGCGCGAGGGGCGACCGGCCACCTGACCCTGCGCCGCCGCACGTCCGCTTCGAGCCCTTTTCTACTGAATGCGGCGCCGGCTCGGTTGCCTTCCCGTCAGGCTTTTGCGCAGGCTCCGGGTCGCGATTTGAGTGGGTGAACTCGTACGAAACGAGCGAATAAATCACCGACGAGGACCGCCATGCGATTTGTGACACGATCAGCGCCGACATCGAGCACGACCCTTTCGATGGGCTCCGTCGAATGGGCGATGCTGATACTGCTCTCGGTTCTCTGGGGAGGCTCGTTCTTTTTCGTGGGGGTGGCGGTTCGGGACCTTCCGACATTGACGATCGTCGTGTTGCGCGTCGGTCTGGCGGCTCTGGTGCTATGGGGCGTGGTTGCCGTTTTGAGACGAGGCGTGCCGAACGATCCTCGTGTATGGATCGCGTTCCTCGGCATGGGGGTTCTGAACAACGTCATTCCGTTCGGTCTGATCGTCTGGAGTCAGCAGACCATCGCGTCGGGCCTCGCCTCGATCCTCAACGCGACGACGCCTCTCTTCACCATCGCGGTGGCAGGGGTCCTGCTCTCCGACGAACGGATCAACGGCCGCAAGATCGCGGGCATTGCCGCTGGATTCACCGGGGTGGTGGTCATGCTCGGACCGGGAGCCCTGTCCGGTCTCGGGACTGATTTGCTGGCTCAGATGGCCTGTCTCGGGGGCGCATTGTCCTATGCCTTTGCCGGCGTGTTCGGGCGGCGCTTCAAGCGTTTCGGGGTCGATCCGATCGTCGTGGCCGCCGGTCAGGTAACGGGCTCCACCCTCGTCCTTGCCCCGCTCGCTCTCGTCATCGAACGCCCGTGGTCTCTACCGATGCCAGCGCCTTCCACCTGGGCGGCGATCGTCGGTCTCGCCGTTCTCTCGACGGCTCTGGCCTACATCCTCTACTTCCAGATCCTCCAGCGCGCCGGGGCAACCAACCTTCTGCTCGTGACCTTCCTGATCCCTGTTTCCGCAATCGCTCTCGGGGTTCTCGTCCTTGGCGAACATCTGAACGGCCTGGAAATCGCAGGCATGGTCCTCATCGGAGCGGGACTTCTCGCAATCGACGGCCGAGTGTTGAATATCGGCAGAACGAGGCCGGCAGATCCACGGGCAACTGTCCGGCGATGAGACCGGTTTGTCCCGCACAGCGCTATGAGGGCGACGGAGATGCTGTGCGCTGCACGAACGTCCGGTTCGGTGAAGCCGCGCTGCAGCGATGAACCGACCTGCGAACGGCAGCTAGGGGCCGGGAGCGTCATGGGAGGAGGCCACACCTTCTGCCGCGTCGCCCTGTGACCGCAGGCTCAGTCCAGGGCTAGGTAATGGTGGGGGATCGCGGCGAGGGTGGTCATGAGCACCAGCCCGTGTTCATCGACCCCTTTGCGAGTCCGCGATCAATGAGGACCTGTCCAACGTCTTGATCATCCGAGCTGTACATGACGCCCGGCATCCTGCCACGGCCGCCCGATCCCGGCCCGCCGATAATTCAGAATGCCCCCGGCATCATGGCCGCGCTGCCGGTCGCCTGCGCCCCAAGCTTGGCCTCCGACCGGCAGCGCGGCCGCCAGGTCACCGGTGTGTCGTAGGGCGCGTTCCGCTCGCGCGTCAGGTGCACGTTCGGCCCATCCAGGCGCATGGCATCTCCGTCGATCAGTATGGCAGCGGACACGGCGAGGCATGCCATTGGGGCGGCTCCTTAGGAGCTGCGGCGCTGCAAAGCATGGTCTGATCGCGATTTCACCGCCTCAGCAGATCAGGCCCGTCGCTATTACCAAGCGAAGTTCTCCGACCCACTGCGGCCGCGGCGGCGTGGGACGCCATCTCTGCAACCTATTGCTTTTGATCACAGCACTTCAGCCGTCTTTCGGGACACCGCAGCACTCATTTTGGAGAGTAATCTACCGTTCCTGCGGCACTCTCTGAGAGTACCACCTAACGTCCGGACATGGTGGACTCCGGTAGCTCGGCGGGCGCATCGTTGGCCTGGTTCTGGTAGGTGAACTTGCAGCTCGGACATTGCGTCCCGCGCTGGTGCGGCTGCAGTGGCGCGCGCAACCCGCGTTCGGCGCAGACCGGACAGATCGTGATACTGGGGTCTTCACGGGATTGCAGGACCGGTGCGCCGAGGTCGGTCCTGACGAGATCGTGGCTTTGGCGTAAGGTCACGGCGCGATCTTCGGCCAGAGCCTTCTCGCCGAGCCGGATGATCGCCTCCTGCGTTTCCAGGGAGTGACGTTCGGACAGCGCCAGTTGTCGCCGGAGTGCTTTGAGCTCAGCGATCTGCGCGCCACTGAGCCGGTCTCCGGCGGAAAGATCGTCAAGGATGCCGCCATAGGCGATCCTGACGTCCGCCAGCTCCTTCGTCGTGCTTTCGGCCGCACCGAATGCGGCCGCCATTCTCACCCACCATGGCATGCGATCGTCAGGTCCTTCTTCAGTCCGCCCCTTGTCGAGCTGTCTGTTCTGCCACGCCACTCATGTCGAACACGGAGCGACTTTGTGTCATGCGCGAGGCAATTTTCGGATGCCCCGGGGCGGATCTCAGTCGCACCGTTCCTCGACAAGGGCGCTCTGGGCCATGTCCCGGAGCCGTGATCGAGCATGCACCACGTCGCGTTCGAGAAGTCTCAGCTGGCGTTCGAGGACCGCGAACCGGTCCAGATGCTCCTGCGTGATGCAGTCTCCGACGCGGAGGCTTTCCCGCACCGCCTTGAACTGTTCACGCGCCTTCGCCGCACTCGCGGAGGTTTCCTCTTGCGCCCCGTAGGCCGAGACCGCGTCTTCCAGCAAAGTCATCAAGTTGTCCGCCCCTCGGATGAGTCTCTCGGACCTTTTGAGGCCCTTCGAGTTTGCAACCACGGGGATCGGCGCGGAAGAGTTTCACCTTCCGTAGGGAGAGCTGGTGCAAGTAGGCCGCGCCGGCCCGGCCTGCGCGAGGTCCGTCGGCCGGGAGGCTGAACCGGACACTCTGCGTTCGGCGCGAGGCGCGACTTCGCTGCAGCCGTCTCGAAAAAAGGGCGGGCGAGTGGCTCGACCTCAGCGGCGGCGGCGGCGCTGCCGAGTCGGGGCTTCGGCCTCCTCGCCGGTGCCGTCGGATGCGGAAGAGAAGCCGCCGAGTTCCGCCTCGATCTTGTCCAACGTAGGGACGGGACCGCGCGATGTCTCCTCGAGCGCCTTGCGCATCGCGGACAGGTGTTCGGGCGCGGTGCCGCAGCAGCCGCCGATGATCTTCGCGCCGGCATCGCGGGCGAGACAGGCATAGCGGGCCATGAGTTCGGGGGTGCCGTTGTAGTGGATGTGGCCGTCGACGAATTTGGGAATGCCGGCATTGCCCTTTGCGACGATCGGGATCTCGGGGGCCGCTGCGGCGAAGCCGAGGATCGTGCGCATCAGATCCGAGGCGCCGACGCCGCAATTCGCGCCGAAGGCGACGGGCTTGTGGTCCAGCGAGCCGACGAGACGGGCCATGTCGGTGGCGGTCAGGCCCATCATCGTGCGGCCGGCGGTGTCGAAGGACATCGTGCCGACCCATGGCATCCCGGCGAGGCCGGCGGCTTCGGCCGCGGCGCGGTATTCTCCCTCGGCGGAGATCGTCTCGACCCAGAGAACGTCGGCGCCGCCCTCCTTCAGACCCTCCGCCTGCTCGTGGAACATCTCGACGGCGGAGGCGTGCGTCAGCGATCCCATCGGCTCCATGATCTCGCCGGTCGGACCCATCGAGCCGGCGACGATGACCTTGCGGCCCGCCTTGCCCGCGACCTCGCGGCCGATCTCGGCGGCGGCGCGGTTCAGTTCGCGGACGCGGGCCTCCGAGTTGTGCAACTTGAGGCGGGAGGCGTTGCCGCCGAAGCTGTTCGTCAGGAACAGGTCGCTGCCGGCATCGACCGCGCCCTGGTAGAGCGCCGCGATCCGGTCCGGATGATCGACGTTCCACAGTTCCGGCGCATCGCCGGATTCGAGGCCCATGTTGAACAGCGTCGTGCCGGTGGCGCCGTCGGCGAGGAGCCAGTCGGTCTCGGACAGGCGGGCGGTCAGGGCGTCGGTCATGTGCGGCCTCGGGATGGATCTGGGAGCGTCATTCGATCCCTCTCACGCCATGCGCGGCTTCGCAATGCTGGAGAGGAGCGGGGCCGGAGACGCCTGCGCGTGATTGGCGGCCCGGCTCTGCAGCCTCGGCGGGCGGTGGATCTCCCGCAGGATTTCCGCTCCCGCAACCGAGAGGGCGACGGGGCCCGGCGCTGCCATGTAGAGAGGGCGGGAGGTCGGCGCGAAGCTGGCCTTGAACTGGGCGAGGCCGGTGGACCCGCGACGCAAGGACCGTGCGGCCAGCCTCGAGGCGGCGCTTCGGCGAGGCCGGTCCTCACGGGGTGCCAGCCCGGCGAGGGACAGGCGGGGAAGCGCGCGGGAAGCTGCCTCCTCGATGGCGGCCTGGACGAGAGCGTGCATGCATCCCTCGGGCGCATCGGACTCGAAGCGCATGAGGTCCAGGGCCATTTCAGCTTCGGTCACGTGAAAGGTCGCAAATGCGACGAGGGTGCCGTTCAGCCGGGCGAGGAAGACGGCTTGTCGGGCGATGTGGTCGGGGCAATAGCGACCGACCGAGAAGCCGCGTTCGCCGCCTCTCGCGGCGGCCCATGACGCTGCGACGCGGGCCATCTCTTCTGCCGGAAGCACCGATCCCGCACGTGTCACGTTGAGGCCGGCACGGTCGGCCCGGCGCAATTTGCGTCGAAGCTGGCGCAGGCCGGGCGATGCCGGATCGTGCGCGGCGGGATCGACGGTCACCTCCTCGGCGATGGGCAGGACTGTCCAGCCGCGACTCCGCGCGGCGGCAGCAAGGCGCCCGCCGCACTTGTAGATCGCCGGGATGCGCAGGGCGGACCGTGCCTCGGCGGAGAGGGCGGTCAGCAGATCGTCGGCGGATGCGTCGCCACAGGGATCGAAGAGCGCGATCTCGCAATGTGCCGTGCGGAAGAGCGTCGCGCCGCCGGTTTCGAGCGGAAGGTACTTCGCGCCACCATGGCCGGCGAGGCGGGCCTCGGCGCGTGGCGCGCGCGAGAGAGCGGCGTCGGCAGCCGCCATGTGGCAGGGCGCGCAGGCCGGGGCGGAGGGGCGCATGATCAACAGCGCGGCGAGGCCGAGACAGGCGGGGAGGGCGTAGTAGATCGCCCGGAACGCGATGATGCCGGCAACGAGGGACGCTTCCGGCGCGGCGGGCAGGAGCGCCAGGAGGAGGACCTCGAATGGTCCGATTCCGCCCGGTGCGCCGGATACGAGACCGGCGCCGAAAGCAACGAGGAAGACCGGCAGGAGCGCGGCGAGGGGGACCGTTCCGGGGGGCAGGAGGAGATGGAGCGCAAGCCCGGCGGCGAGCGTGTCCAGGGCGACGAAGAGAAGGAGGGCTCCGATCGCCATCACGGGCGGGGCAGGGCGGTGAAACCAGGGGGCCGCGACGCTGTAGCAAAGGGCCAGCGCACTGAGCCCGAGACCGGCGATCCCGGCTGCGCGGAATATCGGCGTCGGCGGCAGGAGGGTCAGCAGGACCGAGGTGACGACGGCCCATGCGGCGAGAAAGGATATCCCGACGAGGGCGGTGAGGCGGGCGGCTTGCCAGATCGAGATCTCGGGCAGCAGCCTCCAGCGCAGGAGGGTGCCGCTGATCAGGCCGAACCCGATGCTCTGGCTGCCCGCGATGGCGATCATCCCGGCGGCCGAGGCCCGGCGCCGGGCGACCCCCGTCCCGAGCAGGCCATGGAGGACGGCATCATACCGGCCGACGGCCCAGAAACTGAGCGCGGTGAAGAGCGCGGCGATGATCCAGCGTTCCGGGGGAGTTGCCGCAAGAGATGCTGCGACCTCCGACCAGTTCATCTCGCGGACGCGGCCTGCCAGAAGCGCCGCGCAGAGCAGGGCGGCCAGAAACGGCAACGCGTGCCGGACGAGACCGGCCTGGCCCGCCTGCCGCAGGGCCTCGATCACCGCGCCACCGCGCTGCCCTGGATCACCCATATCCATCCACCCCCGTCCGCTCTTCCGAACGGGGATAGACTGCCAAAGGTGTATGGACGGCTAACGCCGGACGATTGCCCGGCCGCCATCCGCCCACATGATTAAGATCAGCTTTCGCTTACGAGCTGCGACTTCGCCTCGGCGAGCAGTTCGCGCATCTTGCCGCGAATGGTCGTCTCGTCCGCCTTGCCCTGAAGGTCGCCCGAGACCTTGCGGAAGACGTCCTCCTCGCCGGCTTCCTCGAGATCCGATTTCACCACCTCCCGGGCATAGGCGTCGGCGTCCTCGCCGGTCTTGCCCATCAGATCGGCAGCCCAGAGGCCTAGAAGCTTGTTGCGCCGCGCCTCTGCGCGGAACTGCATCTCGGCGTCGTGGGCGAACTTGTTCTCGAAAGCGTTCTCGCGGTCGTCGAAAGTGGCCATTTCGGGCTCCTCGCTGGGGTCGTGGCAATCTGCCGTTCGTTCCGAGGTAGCCTCGGGACGCGGCTCAGTCCAGCGCGCGCCCGAAAAGCCTGTAGAGGCGGGCGGCCGTGGCTTGGCGTCCGCCAGCGTCCTGCCCTCCCGCTTCCATCAGCGCACGCGCGTCCGACAGCGCACCGTCGATGTCGCCTGCACCGAGACGGCGCGTCAGGTCGTTCAGCCAGGCGATCTGGCTTTCCTCCGGCAGCCCCGATTCCACCGCCTCGATCAGGAGCGCCGTGACCTCCTCCTCCCAGTCGGAGCTGCCGGGGTCGGGGATCTCCGCGTCCGATTCAGTCCCCTGCGCACCCGACAGCCCCGTGGCCTGCTGCGGCTCGGGTTCGGGCGGCGCGGCGGGAGGGCCGGCAAAGCCGGGCGGTGCGCGGAGGCCGGATCTGGTCAGCGCCTCCGTCAGGGGCCGTCCGCCGGGATCGGTACCAAGGGCGACCTGAATCGCGCCGGGGGCCGGCGGATCGAAGAGCGTGGCGGGGTCGAGCCCGAGAGCGGCGAGGATGCTGGCCTGCCGCTGCGGCGTCATCACCTGCCAGGCTGGCGGGTCGGGACGGGGGAGGCTGTCCACCTCGACCGGGTGCGGCATGCCGCCGTCGATGGCCTCCCACGGCGCTTCGGGCGCGTCGCCGAGCGGCGAGCGGGAGGAGGCACGGCGTGTCGCCCGGCCGCCCTCGTAGACATGGAAGGCATAATCGGCGCCCGGATGCCGGGGGCCCGAATTGCGGAAATAGAAGACCTCCGCGCCGCCAAGCTCCCGGCTGAGCGCCTGGCAGATGGCAGAGCTGCCCGCGTTGCCTTCGTGGAGTTCGATCAGGGTCAGCCGGGCGCTGCCGAGGGGCGCCGTCACCCGCATCGCGCCGCCGCGCGCGGAGAAGCCGAGATCGGTCGCCACGGGCTGCATCAGGGGGGCTTCGGGAAGGCTGGAGGCAGGCTGGACGCGCAGCGCCGGCAGCTCGGGCGGGCGCCGCCGCCGGCCTGTCAGTCGCGCGAGGAAGCCCCGCTCGGGGCCGCTTGCATCCGCGCTGCGGGCCAGGGCGGCGGCCGCGACGGTTGCAAAGGACCGTCCGAGGGCGGGAATGACGGCGGAGGGCTCGGCTTGGGTGAGAGCGAAGTCCACCAAGGCATAATCGTCGGACATCGGGTGGCAATCCAGGAGAAGGGCGCAGGGTAGCCGGGGGCGCGGCGGTGTCAACGGCGGTGCTGCCTTGCGGCAGGACGTCCGGTGTCCTATAGGCATCGCGCAACTGAAAGGCGGCCGTCCCGTCACCGGGACAGGCAAAGGGCCGCAAGGGGATCTCGCCATGGCGCGTCGCAAGAAGATCTACGAGGGCAAGGCCAAGATCCTTTACGAAGGCCCCGAACCGGGCACGCTCGTGCAGTATTTCAAGGACGACGCCACCGCCTTCAATGCCGAGAAGCATGACGTGGTGGATGGCAAGGGCGTGCTCAACAATCGCCTGTCCGAGTACTTCATGACCGGGCTGAACAACATCGGCGTGCCGACGCATTTCCTGCGCCGCATCAACATGCGCGAGCAGCTGATCAAGTCGGTCGAGATCATTCCGCTGGAGATCGTGGTGCGCAACGTCGCCGCCGGCTCGATCTCCAAGCGCCTCGGCCTCGATGAAGGCTCGCCCCTGCCACGGCCGATCGTGGAATTCTACTTCAAGGATGACGGTCTCGGTGATCCGATGGTCTCCGAGGAGCACATCCTCGCCTTCGGCTGGGCCAGCCAGCAGGACCTCGACGATATCGTCGCGCTCGCGCTTCGGGTGAACGACTTCATGTCGGGCATCATGATGGGCGTCGGCATCCGGCTGGTGGACTTCAAGATCGAGGTCGGCCGGATCTGGGAAGGCGATTTCATGCGCCTTGTCGTCGCGGACGAGATCAGCCCCGATTCCTGCCGCCTGTGGGATGTCTCGACGGGCCAGAAGCTCGACAAAGACGTCTTCCGCCGGGATCTCGGCAATCTCGCGGACGCCTATACCGAAGTCGCCCGGCGGCTCGGCGTCCTGCCCAGGAACACCGCGTCGGTCGGCAAGCCGACGCTGATCAACTGAACCGACCAGAACCGGCGGGGGTGACGCTTCGATGAAAGCCATCGTTCACGTGATGCTCAAAGACGGCGTGCTCGACCCGCAGGGCGAGGCGGTGCGGCATGCGCTCGCGGCGCTCGGCTTCGACGGGGTCGAGGGCGTCCGGCAGGGCAAGGTCATCGAGATCGACCTCGCCGACGGCGAATCCCCCGAGGCCGCCGAGGAGCGTGTCACCCGGATGTGCGACAAGCTGCTGGCGAATACGGTGATCGAGAGCTACCGGGTCGAGATCGCCTGATGCGCGCCGCGGTCGTCACCTTCCCCGGCTCGAACTGCGACCGCGACCTTGCGCTGGCGCTGGATCGGTCCGGCTTCGAGGTCGTTCGCGTCTGGCACAAGGACACGGCCCTCCCCGCCGGGATCGACCTCGTGGGTCTGCCGGGCGGGTTCTCCTTCGGCGACTACCTGCGCTGCGGCGCCATCGCGGCCAATTCCCCGATCTGCCGGGAGGTCGTGCGGTTCGCGGAAGGCGGCGGGCATGTGCTCGGGATCTGCAACGGCTTCCAGATCCTCCTCGAGACAGGGCTCTTGCCGGGCGCGCTGATGCGCAACTCGAATCTCAAGTTCATCTGCAAGACCGTCACGCTGCGGGTCGAGACGGCGCTGTCGCCCTTCACGACCTTGCTCGGCGAGGGGGCCACGCTCGATATTCCGGTGGCTCATCACGACGGCAATTACCAGGCCAGCCCCGAGCTGATCCGCGATCTGGACAGCGAGGCGCGCGTCGCCTTCCGCTACGGAGATCCGCTGAACGGCTCGGCGGGGGATATCGCCGGCATCCTGTCGCAGAACCGCCGCGTCCTGGGCATGATGCCCCACCCCGAACGCGCGTCCGAGGCCGCCACCGGCTCCTCCGCCGGCGCCGCCATCTTCGACGGGATCGCCTCCGCCTTCGCATCGGCCTGATCGCCGGGAAGCGGCCCGTCCTCGCGGCAATGTGCCTGCGCCGTCCGCGCATTTGACGGGACCCGAAGGGGCTGCGGGCTTCCAAGGCGGCGCGTTTGGTTCTAGGACTCCTGAATGAAGGACGAGATCCCACGACGACGCCAGCGTGAGCGGGCGGGCACATGGCGCCTGCGCGCCGTCGTCGCCACGATCCTCGTCGTGGCCGTGGCGACGCTCTACGTCACCAATCTCCTTCTCATGCAGCGCTTCACGGAGACCACGCGCAACCGCGCCGAGCTTCGTCTTGCGCTCTACACCGGAAACGTCATCAGCGAGTTGCAGCGCAACTCCGTCGTGCCGCTGCTCCTCGCGCAGGATCCGGCCCTGATCAATGCGCTGAACAGCGACGATTTCAGCCAGTCCTCCCAGCGGCTCATCTCCTTCCGTGAGGAGATCGGAGCCGCCTCCCTCCAGCTTCTGGATTCCGATGGCCGCACCGTCGCCGCGACGGATCGCAGCCAGCTCGGCGCGCAGCACCGGACGGATCCCTATTTCGTCGATGCACAACGCTCTGCCGATACGGTCTTCACCGTCGTCGAGACCGATGCCGGGACGAAATCGTTCACCTACAGCCGGAAGGTCATGTCTGACCGTACGGTGGTCGGGGTCATCGTCGTCGGGGTCGACCTTCGGAAGTTCGAGCAGAGCTGGGCCGGCATCTCGGACGCGGTCCTCGTCACCGATTCCTCGGGGGACATCATCCTCGCCACGGAGCCGCGCTGGAGGGGACGTACCATCGACGAGGCGCTGGCGACCCAGTCGGCCCCGACGGCCATCGATCGTGCGCTGAGTGCCACCTCCGACTGGTCCTTCCTGCCGCCCGACGCCTACCTTCTCGGCGAGGGCGTCCTGCGCTCCGACGCGCGCATCCCGTTCCGCGGATGGCGCATTACGTCCTTCACCACCTATTCCTCGGTGCGCGAGCGGGTGAACGGCGTTTTGGCGTTGGAAATCATGGGGTTCGCGCTCGTTCTTGCAGCAGCCTTCTACCTGATGAGCCGGCGCGCCACATCCCGGACGCTGCAGGCGGAACGGGAGAGCGCCGAGCTCCGGCTTCTCAACTTCCGCCTCCAGCAGGAGATCGCGGAGCGGGAGAAGGCGGAGAAGAACCTCGAGGTCGCGGAGCAGACGCTGGAGCAATCCTCCAAGCTCGCCGCGCTCGGGGAGATGTCCGCCGCGGTGTCCCACGAGCTGAACCAGCCGCTCGCGGCGATGAAGACCTATCTCGCCGGTGCGCGCCTGCTCCTGCAGCGTAAGCGCCCGGCCGAGGCGCTCTCCTCCTTCCAGCGGATCGACGACCTGATCGAGCGAATGGGGTCGATCACGCGCCAACTGAAGTCCTACGCGCGCAAGGGCGGCATCGCCTTCGAGCAACTCGATATCCGCGAAGCGATATCCTCCGCCCTGACCATGATGGAGCCGCAGCTGAAGGCCCGCCGGGTCAAGGTCCTGCGCTCGCTGCCCGATCACCCCGTCTTCGTGGAATGCGACCGGTTGCGGCTGGAACAGGTCCTCATCAACCTCTTCCGTAACGCCATCGATGCAACCAAGGACCGTGATGAGCCGTTGATCGAACTGATGTTGTTCGAAGGAGAGACCGCCACGCTCACGGTGAGGGACAACGGGACCGGAATTGCCGATCTCGACCACCTGTTCGAGCCTTTCTACACGACCAAGCAGCCCGGAGATGGCACCGGGCTCGGCCTCGCGATATCGTCCGGCATCGTGAAGGATTTCGGAGGCCGACTGACCGCACGGAACGCCAAGCAAGGCGGCGCCGTGTTCGAATTGCAGCTACCCTTGCGCCGGGACCAGCCCATGAGGGCCGCCGAATGAGGGACGCCAGAGTGAAACGGCACGGGAGACCCCAATGGCCAAGGCGATGAAGATCGCGATTGTCGACGACGAACAGGACATGCGTCAGTCGATTTCCCAGTGGCTCGCCCTCAGCGGCTACGACACCGAGACATACTCGACCGCCGACGAGGCGCTGAAGCAGATCGGATCCGATTTTCCGGGCATCGTCGTGTCGGATATCCGCATGCCCGGCATGGACGGCATGGCCTTCCTCAAGCGCCTCATGAGCCAGGACAGTGCGCTGCCCGTCATCATGATCACCGGCCACGGCGACGTGCCGATGGCGGTCGAGGCGATGCGGGTGGGGGCGTTCGACTTCCTCGAGAAACCGTTCAGCCCCGACAAGATGAACGAGCTGGCCAAGCGCGCGACCCAGCGACGGCGCCTTGCCCTCGATGCGCGTGTGCTGCGCCGGGACCTCTCTGACGGCTCGCAGATCATGCACAAGCTGATCGGCGCGAGCCCGGCGATGGAGCGCCTGCGCGAGGATATCCTCGATCTGGGACAGGCGGACGGGCATGTCCTGATCGATGGCGAGACGGGGACCGGCAAGACGCTGGCGGCGCATGCGCTTCATGCCGTCGGGACCCGGGCGTCGAAGCCCTTCATCCTGATTTCCTGCGCCGCGCATACCGGCGAGGACCTCGCCAGACGCCTGTTCGACGGCGATCCCGATGCCGGCCTGATGCCGCTCGTGGAACAGGCTCGGGGCGGTACGCTTTGCCTCGAGGATGTCGAGGCGCTGCCTCCGGCCCTCCAGGCGCGTCTTCTGACCTTCATCAACGATCAGGGCAGCCCGGCCGAGACGCGCATCGTCGCCGTCTCCAACCTGCAGGAGCAGGGCAAGACCAGCGAAGACGTGCTGCGGCCGGATCTCTATTATCGGCTGGCGGCGATGAAGATCACCCTGCCGCCCCTGCGCCAGCGGGGAGAGGACATCCTGCTGCTGTTCACGCGCCTCTCGGAGCAGTTCGCGGACGAGTATGGCTGCGATGCCCCCGCAGTCTCAGCGCAGGAAGCCGCGCAGCTTCTCCAGGCGCCCTGGCCCGGCAATGTCCGTCAGCTCATCAACGTGGCCGAGCGCGCCGTTTTGCAGAACAGGCGCGGGACGGGCACCATCGCCTCGCTCCTGATGAGCGATGACGAGAGCCAGCAGCCGGTGATGACCACCGAAGGCAAGCCGCTGAAGGAATATGTCGAGGCGTTCGAGCGGATGCTGATCGACAACACCATGCGTCGTCACCGCGGCTCGATTTCCGCCGTGATGGACGAACTCTGCCTGCCGCGGCGGACGCTGAACGAGAAGATGGCGAAGTACGGGCTCCAGCGAGCCGATTACCTCTGAGCCTCAGAGGCCCGTGCGGTCGCGGAGGGCGAAGGCGAGCAGCCCCAGCCCCGTGATCGCCGGGCCGAGATGTCGCCCGCCGGGGAGCCGCGGGACGGGCAGGGCGCTCAGCGCCTCGAGCGCGGCGGGCTCTCCCAGGATATCCTGCGCAATGGCGCGCCCCGAGAGCGGAGCCAGAGCCATCCCGTGGCCGGAATAGCCGCCCGCCGTATAGAGGCCCGCCTTCAGCCTGCGCACGAACGGCAGGCGCGTGGCGGTTACGGCGAGCGTCCCGCCCCAGGCATGATCGAAGCGGACATCCTCGAGGTCCGGATAGGTCCGGGCGAGATTGGCGCGGACGCGGGACGCGATATCCTTCGGGAAGCGCCTCCCGTAATTCTCCCCCCCGCCATAGACGAGCCGTCCGTCACCGGATTGCCACCAGTAATTGACCACGAAGCGGCTGTCCGCCACGGCGACGGGCCGCGTCATGGGGGCGCGGTCCCCGAGCGGCTCGGTCACGGCGATGAAGTTGTTGATGGGCAGCACACGGTTCGCGAGCTCGGGCGAAAGGCCGGACTGGTAGCCGTTGCAGGCCAGTACGATGCGCTCCGCCGTCACCGCACCACCTTGCGTCTCCACGCGGCTCTCGGCGATACGCGTCGCGGCGCTCCGGCAATGGATCCGCACCCCCGCGGCGATGGCCGCGCGGGCGACGCCGAGGGTGAGGCGGAGGGGATGGCAGAAGCCTGCGCCCTCGTCGAGCGAGCCGCCGGCATGAACGGGGCTGCCCGTGATGGCGGCGATCCCCGCGCGGTCCAGCGGGGTGATCCTGTCGTAGTCGTAGTCGCGGGCGAGGAGCGCGCCGTATGTCCGCTCCTCCTCGGCCTCGGCCTCCGTGCGGCAGGCATGAATGATCCCGGGGCGATAGTCGGCCTCGGGCGCATGGCGCTCGATAAGGGAGCGGACAAGCGCCTTTGCGTCCTCGGCGAGGTCCCAGAGCTGGCGCGCCGCATCCTCTCCCAGGAACTTCGCAAGCCAGAGCTGGTCCTTGTTGTAGCCGCTGCCGATCTGTCCGCCGGAGCGGCCGGAGGCGCCGAAGCCCGGCTCGGCTGCCTCGAGAAGCACGACGTCCCGGCCGGCCTCCGCCAGGTGAAGGGCTGCCGAAAGCCCGGTCAGGCCGCCACCGATCACGCAGATCTCGGCCCGCGTCTCACCCTCGAGCGAGGGGCGCGCCTCGGGCAGGTCGGCCGTCGCGGCATACCAGCTTTCCGGATAATCGCCGCCCGGCTCGTTGGCGAACAGCCAGCTCATACGTTCAGCAGGAGGTGCTCGCGTTCCCATGGGCTGATGACCTGCAGGAACTCCTTGTATTCCAGGGCTTTGACCGCCTGGTACACGCGGCAGAACTCCCGGCCGAGGATCCTCTGCACGGCTTCGGATCGCTCGAAGACGGCGAGCGCCTCGCCGAACGTGTTCGGGATGTCGGCCATCCGGCTGTAGGCGTCGCCGGTATACTCGTTCTCGGGCGGGACCTTCTCCTTCAGGCCGAGATAGCCGCAGGCCAGCGATGCCGCGATGCCGAGATAGGGGTTGCAGTCCATGCCGGCGAGACGGTTCTCCACGCGCCGCGCCTCGGGGCCGGAGATCGGTACGCGCAGGCCGGTCGTGCGGTTGTCCCGGCCCCAGGCGAGGTTGATCGGCGCGGCGAAGTCGGGAACGTAGCGGCGGTAAGAGTTCACGTAGGGCGCCATGAGCGCGATCACGGAGGGCAGGTGACGCTGCATTCCGGCGATGAAATGCAGGAATTCCGGCGTCTCGCCGCCATCCGGGGTGGAGAAGATGTTCTGACCCGTCTTGCTGTCCACCACCGAGTGGTGGATATGCATGGCGCTGCCGGGTTCGTTCTGGATCGGCTTGGCCATGAAGGTGGCGTAGCAATTGTGCCGCAGCGCCGCCTCCCGGATCAGGCGCTTGAAGAAGAAGATCTCGTCCGCAAGGCGGATGGGATCTCCGTGGCGCATGTTCAGCTCGACCTGGCCCGCGCCGCCCTCCTGCAGGATGCCGTCGATCTCGAAGCCCTGCGCCTCGGCGAAATCGTAGATGTCGTCGATGACAGGGCCGTACTCGTCCACGGCAGACATCGAGTAGGCCTGCCGCGCCGCCGCGCGCCGCCCGGTGCGGCCCATCGGCGGCATGACCTCCTGCGCGGGGTCGATATTGGGGGCGACGAGGTAGAACTCCATCTCCGGCGCGACGATGGGGGTCAGCCCCTCGGCGGCATAGAGCTCGCAGATATGGCGCAGGACGTTGCGCGGGGCGATCGGCACGGGCGCCCCGGTCTGATCGTGGATGTCGTGGATCACCTGGATGGTGTAGTCCGCCGTCCATGGCGCTGCCGTCGCGGTGCTGAAATCGGGCGTCAGCACCATGTCCGGCTCGGTATAGGGCATCTCCTCGACATCCGCCCAATCGCCGGTGATCGTCTGCAGGAAGATGCTGTTGGGCAGGTAGAACTGGGTCTGCTTGGCAAACTTGGAGGCCGGCATCGCCTTGCCCCGCGCAACGCCCGCAATGTCCGCAACGATGCACTCCACCTCGTCGAGCCGCCGGCCTTCGAGATAGGCCTGCGCGGCCTCCGGAAGAACCTCCTGCCAGTCGTCCGCGGCACTCATGCGGTGGCCTCCACGGTTCGGTCCAGCAGAAAGAAGTCGGCGATGTCCCCGGCAATGCGGGCGCTGTCGTTGGGCGCCTCGAGCTGGCTGCGCGCATGGTCCAGCCGGTCGGCCGGGACGTTTCCGCCGCGATGCTCGATCAGGCCGGCCATGACGGCATTCGAGAACTCCGGATGCGCCTGCACGGTGAAGACCTGCCGGCCGTAGACGAGCGCGGCATGCTCGCAGAACGCGTTCCGGGCCACCGTCGTCGCCATCTCCGGCTTCTGCACGACCTGATCCTGGTGCCAGGCATTGAGGGACACCTCCTCATCGCCGTAGGCGTAGAACTGTCGGCCGACGCCCCAGCCCTTCGGGGATTTCTCGACCCGGCCGCCAAGGGCCTGGGCGATGATCTGGTGGCCGAAGCAGATGCCGACGAGGGGCTTGCCCGCCGCGACGATGGCGCGGATCGACTCCTCCAGCGGCCCGATCCACGGGTGATCCTCGTAGGCGCCGTGGCGCGAGCCGGTGATGAGCCAGCCATCGGCGGCGTCGGTGCTCGCGGGGAAGTCCATATCCACCACGTTCCACGTGCGGAAGGTCAGCCCGCGCCCGCCGAGAAGGCGCTCGAACATGTCGTCGTAGTCGCCATGCTCGGCGCGGACCTCGTCCGCTGCATGGCCGGTCTGCAGGATGCCGATCAGCATGTCTGGTCCTTGGAATATTGGTCGGGCGGACGGTATCTGCGGCGCTCTGGCGCGGCAAGTGGGGGAGGGCGGATGCCTCCCCCCGCCCGGGCCCTGTCAGACCGTGTCGAGATAGAGGTCGACCTTCTCGGTCTCCGACAATTCGCGGTAGTAGTGCAGCTCCTGACGCTTTGTCAGAACGAGGTTGCGGATGAGCTCCTCGGGGAAGATCCGCGCGATCTCCGGGGAGGCTTCGAAGGCGTCGATGGCGGAGCCCCAGTCGGACGGCATCTGCGGCAGGTCCAGATCGTAGGCGTTGCCGGTGATCGGATCGGGCGGCTCTGCGCCGTCCTCCAGACCGTTGAGCGCTGCGCCGAGAATGCCGGCGACCATGAGGTAGGGGTTCACATCGCCGCCCGCCACGCGATGCTCGATCCGCCGCGCCACCGGCGCGCCGCCGGGCACCCGGATCGCCGAGGTACGGTTCTCGTAGGCCCAGCAGAGGCCTGTCGGAGCGTGGGCGTCGGGCACGAGACGGTCGTAGGAATTGCCGTGCGGGGCGAAGAGGATGGAGGAGCCGGGCACCGCCTGGAGGCAGCCGGCGATGGCGTGGCGCAGCGCGTCGGTGCCGCGGGCGCCGCCGTCGTCGAAGATGTTCCGCCCGTCCTTGTCCAGCATCGAGAAATGCATGTGCATCCCGTTGCCGGCATAGTCGGGGTAGGGCTTTGCCATGAAGGAGGCGGCGAAGCCGTGCTTGCGGGCCAGCCCCTTGACCAGCAGCTTGAAGAGCCAGGCATCGTCCGCAGCCTTGAGCGCGTCCGGCTGGTGGACGAGGTTCAGCTCGAACTGCCCGAGGCCCGCTTCCGAAATCGCCGTGTCGGCAGGAATGTCCATCGCCTCGCAGGCGTCGTAGAGATCGGTGAAGAAGATATCCCACGCGTCGAGCGCGCGGAGCGAGAGCACCTCCGCCCCCGGGCGGCGCTTGCCGGAGCGGGGGGAGGGCGGCACGCGGATGTCCTTGCCGCTGTCGTCGACGAGGTAGAACTCCATCTCCGTCGCCACCACCGGCGTCAGGCCCATGTCCCTGGCGCGGGCCTGCACGCGGGCGAGCGCGTGGCGCGGATCACCGTCGAAGGGCGCGCCGCTCTCGCGGTACATCCAGAGCGGCAGGAGCGCGGTGGGGGAGCCGAGCCACGGCATCGGCACGAAGCCCCGCTCCGTCGGGCGCAGCACCCCGTCGGGATCGCCGCTTTCGAAGACGAGGGGGGAATCGTCGATGTCCTCACCCCAGATATCGAGGTTGAGCACGGAGAGGGGGAAGCGCGTTCCGTCCGTCTCCACCTTCTGCGCGAAGCGGGTCGGAACGCGCTTGCCGCGCGCGATGCCGTTGAGGTCCGCCGCCGCGACGCGGATGGTGCGGATATGGGGGTTCTCCTCCAGCCAGCTCATCGGACGAGCTGCCCGATGGCGCGCGGTCTGCGGGGCCTGTCCGAGGAGGGGAGATGCCGGTTCAGGCGCCGGCCGGCGGCAGAGAACAGCGAGATGACGATGAGTGTAAGCACGATGAAATAAAGAGCCACGATGGGATAGGGAATGAAGGGGTTGAACGTCTTGTCGGCGAAGTAGCTGGCGTAGTAGAGCGCATCGCCCTGCTGGCGCCACGCCGGGAAGCCGGAGAAGAAGACCAGCGTCGTTGCGTGGAACAGGAAGATCGCCTCGTTGGTATAGGCCGGCCAGGCGAGACGCAGCATGGTCGGCCAGACGATGCGGCGAAAGCGGGTGAACCCGGTCAGCCCGTAGGCGTCCGCGGCCTCGAGATCGCCTTTCGGGACGGACAGCAGGGCGCCGTAGAATATCTCTCCCGCATAGGCGGACGTGTTGAAGAAGAGCACGACGAGCGCTCCGGCATAGGCCCGCGTCAGCCATCCGAGGTCGGCGCCCTCCGCCCCGAAGAGGCCGACGCCGATACTGTCCGGCAGCCGAACGAAGGCTTCGTAGGCGAGGAAGAACTGTATGAAGAGGGGCGAGCCGCGGAAGAGGAAGACGAACCAGTCCGCCGGCTTGCGGATCCAGGCGGAACTGGCGGCCTTACCGAGCGCGAGCAGCGTGGCGAGGAAGAAGCCCGCGGCGAGCGCCAGCACTCCGAAATAGACGTTCCAGATCATGCCGGACCCGATCAGGACAAACTGATCGCACAGCGTGATGTCGGACCGCGGCAGGAGCCGCTCGCCGATCCCGAGCGAGCGCAGACCGTAGGCGCCGAGTTCTTCCGCGCACATCATGCGGCCGGCCCCGCGGGCGCGGCGCGGCGCAGGCGCTCCCCCTCGGCGGTCGCCTGACCGGCGGAGAGGCGCGCCGTGAGCCGCGCCAGCACGATCTCGGAGATCTTGGTGAAGATCAGGTAGAAGACGAGCAGTCCCGAGAAGTACCAGATCCGCCAGTCAGGGTGCGGGTAGGAGAAGGCGGAGGTCTTGGAGCCGCCGATTTCCCGCGCCCAGTAGACGATGTCCTCCACGCCGAGCAGGAACAGAAGCGGCGTCGCCTTGATCAGGATCATCCAGAGGTTCGACAGGCCGGGCAGGGCATAGACCCACATCTGGGGCACGAGGATCCGGCGGAAGGCCTGCCGCTCCGTCATGCCGTAGGCCGCGGCCGTTTCCATCTGCGCGCGGGGCACAGCCCGCATGGCCCCGTAGAGTACGTTGGCGGCGAAGGCGCCGAACACGATGGCGAAGGTGACGATGGCGAGGGAGAAGTTGTAGGCCTCGTGCCAGGCCTGCGGCGACGAGGAGCGGGGCAGCTTGGCCTCGGGGCAGACGTTGAACTCCGCACCCTGCCGGATCGGGGCATCCCAGCCGGGGCAGAGCGCCTGGTGACGCGTCCATTCGAAGGCCTGGTCGAGCGCGATCACGAAGAACAGGAAGAACACGATGTCGGGCACGCCGCGAACCATCGATGTGTAGGTCTTGCCTGACCACCGCAGCGGCGCGACGCCCGACCGGCTCGCCGCCGCGCCCAGAAATCCGAAGGCGAGCGCCAGCGGTGCCGTGATCGCGAGCAGGAGCAGGACAGTGCCGAACGAGCTGTAGAAGCGCAGATGCACGCCGTTCGTAAGGTAGCAGGACAGCCACCTCGCGCCGTCCAGTGCCGACGGATCTGAGCAATACTCGAACATCAGGAAAAGGCCCGGAAGCGGGGAAGGGGGCGGGCCGTCTCAAGGCGGCCCGCCCGGATCAGGAGCGTGTCGGCCCCGGCTTACTCGAAGGTGATGGCGTCTTCGCCGAACCACTCGGTTATCATGGTGTTCAGCGTGCCGTCCTCCTTCATCGAGGCGATGGCCTCGTTGAACGTGGCCTCGAGTTCATCGTCGCTTTCGCGCAGGCCGATGCCGATGCCATCGCCGAGGCCGACATCCTCACCGACGAAGGACATGTCGCCGTCCTCGTCCACGATCGGGACCAGGAAATCCTTGTCCGCGAAGATCGCGTCCGCCTCGCCGTTGCGCATCGCGGCGACGGCTTCGTCGGGGGTGGCAAATTCGAGCAGCGTCGCGCCGCTCTCGGCGACATGGGCGGCCTGGATCGTGTTGGTCTGCGCTGCGACGACGGCATCCGCGGACATCGGGTCCATGTCCATGGTCGAGGCGTAGGCGGAGGCGGCGGGCGGGAAGTAGGGATCGGTGAAGTCGATCACCTCGTCGCGCTCGTCGGTGATGCTCATCCCGGCGATGATCGTGTCGTAGTTGCCGGAGGTGAGGTTGGGGATGATCGAATCCCAGTCGTTGCTGACCCATTCGCAGGTCAGTCCGGCCCGGGTGCAGAGCTCGTCCCCGACCTCCCGCTCGAAGCCGTCGATCTCGCCGTCATCGTTGATGAAGTTGTACGGAGGGTAGGCGCCCTCGGTGCCCATGCGGACGACGTCCTGGGCCATGGCGGAGGTCGCGAGGGTTGCCGCGGCGGCGGCGAGGAGGAGCGTTTTCATTTTCTTTGTTTCCCTGTTGGTCTTGGGTCTTGGGTTTCAGGCAGCTTGCCCGGCGGACAGAAAGCCGCGCAGGCGTTCGGTTCGCGGCGCGCCGAACAGCGTGTCCGGCGGGCCTTCTTCCTCCACCTTGCCCTTGTGGAGGAACACGACGTGATCGGAGACGTCCCGGGCCATGTTCATGTCGTGCGTGACGAGCACCATCGTGCGGCCCTCTTCGGCCAGGGCCTTGATCACGCGGACGACTTCCTGTTCCAGCTCCGGATCGAGCGCCGAGGTCGGTTCGTCGAAGAGAAGGGCGCGGGGCCGCATGGCAAGGGCCCGCGCGATCGCGGCGCGCTGCTGCTGGCCGCCGGAGAGCTGGGCGGGGTACATGTTCGCCTTGTCGCCGATCCCGACCTTGGCGAGAAGCTCGCGCCCCCGGTCCTCGGCCTCCGCGCGGTCTTCCTTCAGCACCACGACGGGCGCCTCGGTGACGTTCTGCAGGATGGTGAGGTGCGCCCACAGGTTGAACTGCTGGAACACCATCGAGAGGTTCGTGCGGATGCGGCGGACCTGCGCGGCATCGGCGGGGCGGCGATGACCCCCATGGCCGCGCCAGCGCACCGGCTCCCCCTCGAACACGACGTCACCCGACTGGCTGTCCTCGAGGAGGTTGGCGCAGCGCAGGAGGGTGGACTTGCCGGAGCCGGACGAGCCGATCAGCGAGACGACATGTCCCTTCGGCGCCGACAGATCGACTCCCTTGAGCACCTCGAGGCCGCCATAGGCCTTGTGGAGATCGCGGATCTCGATGACGGGCGAAGGAGTGGATGTCACGGTTGAAGCGGCTCGACCATCGTTTTCGGTTAACGACAGTGAGGCCCAATTCTCGACCGAATGCAACGATCTGCCGCCAGCGGGATCGTGGCCGCCCCTGAACCTTGCGTCAGTTCTGCGACGCCATCCGGTCATAGGCGGCGTCCGTCACGCCGAGAAGCCCCGCGATTCCGAGCGAGGACCGGGTCTCGGGCGGCAGGCTCGTCACCGCGGCGGCGATCGCGACCCGCAACGCGCCTGCAAGACGGTCCTGCCGGGTGACGAGGGCAGGGCCGGCGAGGGCGTCCGAGCGGGCCGCCTCTTCCAGATTCTCCGCAAGGTCCGGGTCCGCATGGCGGATGCGGCGCCATTCGGCGACATCCATCGCGGCAAGATCGGCCGTTCCCTCAGCGACGGCCCGCGCGGCCTCCGTCGGTGTCTCTGCCTTCGAGGGAATGCGGTCGAAGATCTCGGCAAGCGACGCGTCGGTGGCCGCGACAGGGCCCTCCGGCGTCTCCTCGCCGAGCCGCTTCAGAAGGACGCGGCACGAGAAGCCCGCGGGAACGCCGTCGATGTCCCGGTCGAACGTGCCGAGGAGCGTCAGATCGTCGCGATTGGAGAGATAGGCATGCGCGGGAATCTCGGCGAGGAGAAGGTGCTCGTCCCCGATTACTTGGGTCGGCCGTACGTCCTCCAGCTCGCCCGGCGCCGTGATCGCACGCTCGCGCAGGTGGTCGCGGATCAGGGACCAAAGCTCCGCGGTCTCCGCCTCCGCGCCGGCAAGGGCAGGCAGGGCGGCGATCACGAGCGGGCGGCTTCCACGCGCTGGCGGGCAAGGCCGGAATCCTTGTCGCTCACGCCGATCAGCTTGGTGACGAGGCGGATCAGTCCGTCCTCATCCTCGCTCCGCTCGCCATCGGCGAGGACCACGTCCCACATCGCCTCGATCACCGCCTCGCGCTCCTCGTAGGGAACCGCATCCTTGATGGCGCGGGTGAAGCGGACGTTGTCGGGCGCTTCGGCTTCGAGCCCCTCGGCATCGCCGCGCAGAGTGGCGGCGTCGAACGCGGAAAGCCCGTATCGCCTGGCCGCGATACGGTCGATCCGCGCCATTTCCCGGGCATCGTAGGAGCCATCGGCACGGGCCACGCGCACGAGAAGGGCAGTCAGCGCAAGGCGCGCGTCGGTGTCGGGGAGCTGTTCCGGGGACGTGTCGCCGGACAGGCGCTTGAGAAGATCGTTGAACATGGGAGCCGATATAGACGCAACTTCGCGAACGGCCAGTGCCCTTGCCTTCACTCGGGCGTGACGGCGGGCGGATCCTGGGTGACCCGGTAGTCCCGGACGATCCCGGCGGTCGCGTCCGCCCAAGGGGTGCCCTGAACGCGCGACTGGTGCGCCTCGAAGGCCTCCGGCCCCGTGAAGGTCTCCTCGACGGTCCAGACGAGCGGCCCCGCCGGCGTCACCTCGAATGACAGGCAGCCCGCCTCCGCGCGGGTCAGGCGCACGTGCTCCGGCAGGTGCGCTCGAACCGCCTCCGCCTCGGCTTCGTCTGCGCAGAGGAGCCGGCCTTCCAGTCGCAGCATTACCGCGCTCCGCCCGAGCGGCGGGCGGGCGCAGGCGGGGCGAGCTCGTCCAGCCAGGTATCGTCGTGGGCATATCCGAGGCGCTTCAGGGCATCGCCCCAGCGGGCGGCGTAGCTCTCGGCGACGGGGCGGGGAAGGTCGCTCTGCCAATTGGCCGCCGCGTCCCGCCGCTCCTGTTCGGCCTGCTCGGTTTCGCGGCCGGGGGAAGGGATCGCCTCTCCCAAGGGGCCATGCGCCCTGATCTCATTGACCGCACGGTCGATATCGAGCCCTGCAACCCCGCATGTCTCCAGGGCTCCGCGGAGGAGCGTCCCGTCCGTGTCGGCCAGAATGTCCTCGTAGCGCAACTGGACGGCGCCCGGATGACCGGAGGGCCAGGCCAGCATCTCCTCCACCGTCTCGGCGTGTTTACCCTCCATCTCGAAGAGGAGACGCGCCTCGTCGTCGGGCAGTGCGCCCAAGTGGTCCCGGTAGGTCGACCCGCCAAGCGCGCCCTGCGGCTCGTCGAGCCATGTGTGGGCGCCTTCGGGCGCGATCAGGTGATACGCCATTCCGGCCAGGAGGACATTTCGCGGATCCCGCACGATATGGATGAAACGGGCCTCCGGATCGTTCAGCAGCGCCTCGGGAAAGCTGGAGGACCAGTTGACCGCAAGAGCGGTGCCGGCCCCCTCCAGTTTCCGCATCGCGCGCGGGGAGCCGATATGGTGGAGCGGAAGGTCCTGATCGCGCCGGATCGCGTGGAGCGCGCGCCGAAGCCAGTTCGTGCCGGATTTGTGGTGTGCTCCGATGCAGAGAAGTCGCGGCGTGCCGGCGGGATGGAGCGCGGGAGCCGGTTGCGGGCGCGTCGCGGACGGGGCGTCGCCCGTCTCCCCGTCCTCATCGGAGTAGATCCCGGTCTCCACGAAGAGGCGCAAGGCCCCATCCTGCATCTGGGCGTCGATGGTGCGCCGGCAGGTCTCGATCGCGGCGTCGCGGAGAGCCTTCAACGCCTCGTCCTCGAGCAGGGACGCGATCTCCCGCTCCAGCGCGTCGGTGCGGATCGAGCGGTCCTCGTTGGCGTTGAGGTCGAACTTCTCCCAGTACCCCATGTCGATCCGCCCCTTGTTCTTCGAATTGGCGGTGCCGCGCAGCCGCTTGAGAAGGAACTCCTCCCGGCTCTTGATGGCGTAATGGTTCACCTGGGCATGGTCCCAGCCGATCGTCGATGCGTTGAAGCACCAGCCCTTCTCGACGATCCGGTCCCCCATGTCCTGCCCGGAGGCGTTGACCCAGAGGATCTCCGCGGGATCGACCTCGGTCTGGCGGAATTTCGGCCGGTGCACCCCGAAAAAGTCGAAGACGCGCGGCCGGAAGAGGGTCTTGAAGCCCCAGACGAGCCCGTTCTCGGGCTCCTCGAAGGTCGAGCCGGCGGTGAAGCGGGTGGTGACGGGGGCATCGCGCCAATGCGCTTCCCCCGAGCTGCCCATGATCCGCCACGGGATCGAGATCGCCGCCGGATCGCCGCCCGAGGAGCAGGCTGCGATCAGGTCCGCAAAGGTGCCGCTCCCCGCGCGTATGTTCACGAACTCGTCGGCATCCACGATCATGACCCAGTCCGCGGCGCGAACCTCCTCCATACCGCCGGCGCGGGAATAGGCGCGGCGCTGGGGGTCCATCCGGGGGCCGAGGGGATTGTCGAAATGCCGGACGATCCCGAGCTGGTCGAGCCGGTTCAGGATCAGGTTGGTCCCGTCGGTGCAGTCGTTGGTGAATATGGTGAAATCGGTCGCGCCGATCATGCGGTGATAGGCGATCCACTCGAGGATGTAGGGGGCCTCGTTCTTCATCGTGCTGACGACGTGGACCCTGGGCGCGCCTGCAGCGCTGTTCCCCGACCTTGCTACCCGTGGGCTGCCCCGAACATCTTCGGGGCCCGCGGCTTTCCCGGCGCCTCCATCGCGCCGGAGGGCGGTCCGGCCGGGACGAGGCGCAGGCGCGCAGGCATGGGCCCCCCCGACATCTGCGGCGGCATTTCGGGCGGCGCGCCCGGAGGGCTTTCGCTCGGGCCGCCCGGCGGGACCTCGGCCGGTCCCCCCGGAACATCCTCGCCCGGCCCCCCAGGAGGGAGCTCCGTCGGCGCATCGGGCGGCGTCTCGTCCGGCTCCGGCGGGCGCGCGGGGTCCGGCGCATCGGGTCCGGGGGCAGGGGGCGTCTCGGTCGGCGCGTCCGGCGGGGTTTCGTCCGGCCGGGGCGCGGGCGCCGGATCCGGCACGTCGGAGGCAACAGGACCGGCGCGGCGCTCGGTCTCAGCGATCGCAGCTTCCGCCATCCGCTCGGCCTGTTCCGCCGTCGCCTCTTCGGCTGCATCGGCGCTGGACGATCCCTCCGGCGCCGGGCGGCCCTCGGCCGCGGCGCGCATCGCCTCGCGGGTTTCCTTCTTCCGGGCGGTCTGGCTGCTTGCGATCATCAGCGCGATGGCCTTGTCGGACACGCCCGAGGCGCGCATCTGCTCGACCTTCTGCTGCCAGACCTTCGGCAGGTGCTGGGTGAAGAGCACCTCGTCCAGCTTGTCGATGGACACCTCGGACGCCTGTGTCAGCTCCTCGAGCCAGACGTCGTATTCCCCGGTCTGCCGCAGCTGCCGCACCCGCGTCTCGTGATAGGCCAGCGCAGCCTCTTGGAGCCGCGCCAGGTCGGGATCGGCGAGCATCTCCCCCATGATCCGCTTTACCGCACCGGAATGCCGGACTGCGGACCGGGCCTCGATCTCGTTGCGGTCGAAGATGGAGAAGTACGCGCCGTTGTACTTGTCCGCCTTGTTGTTCACGTTGCCCCGCATCCGGCGCAGCAGGTACGCCTCCATGCTCTTCACGGCGTAGTGGTTCATCTCCGCCAGATCGTAGCCCAGCGTCGGCTTGGTGGAGCGCCAGCCGGACAGGGCGAACTCCTCCGGCATCGGCTGCCCCGATCCGTTGACCCACGACTGTTTGAGCATCGCCTGCGCCCGCTCGGGGATCTGCTTGGCCTTGCGCATGTGCGGGCGGTGGATGCCGAGCTTCATGTTTTCGAACGGGCGGAACAGTGTCTTGACGCCCCAGCCCTTCTTGAACTGGTCGGGTGCGGCGCGGGTGTAGCTCTCGGTGACGAGGCCCGGGTTCCAGTCCGTCAGCCCGGAGGAGCCGAAGAAGCGCCAAGTGATCGCGATCGCGTCGGTGCCGCCCGGCAGCGCAGCCACCAGATCGCCGATCCGCCCGTCGCCCGTCTTCACCGAGAGGAACTCGTCGGCATCCATCGTCAGGATCCAGTCGCTGTTCATCACGGCGTCGTTCTTCTCGGCCAGTGACAGCGCGTTCGGCTGCGGCTTCTTGCCCTCGGGCACGTCGTTGCGGAAGTGCCGGCAATAGCCGAGCGCCTCGAGGCGCATGAGCATCGCATCCGTGCCGTCGTTGCAGTCGTTGGTGTAGACGCAGATGTTGTCGAAGCCGAGTTCACGGTGATAGGCGAGCCATTCGATCACGGAATGGCCTTCGTCCTTCATCATCGACAGGATCGTGTAGCGCGCGCGCCCCGGAGCGGCGCCGGGGGTTTCGGGCGGACGTGTCTTTGTCATGCTGGCTCGCCTCTTGTGCCTCGCGCCCGATCCGGCGACGGGTCTGGTCCCTCTGGCCATGCGCCCGGCGGGATCGCACCGGAGGGCCTGCCTGCCCGGGGTCGGGCGGGCGGGTCGTACCGCCTCCGACCTTAACGGCAGGCGCCCGAGCACGTCACCCCTCCTTTGCGGCAAGGACAGGGACATTCGGCGTCAAATGGGCGCCATTCCGCCACGACAGGCCACGGGACGAACCGTTCCGCGGCGGGGGCGTTTTCGGAAGCAAGGCTGACGTGGTAAGGGCGCGGCACGCCCACCGATGTTCGGACGGAGTACGAGATGCGTTGCCTGTTGGTTGTTCCGGTCGCCTTGACCCTCTTCGCCTTCGCCCCCGGGGCGGTCGCGGAGATCTGGGACTGCGATCTGGCGGAGCAGGGCACCAGGCACGGCTACGTCCCGGAGCGCACGACCCTCCAGATCTTCGACGATGGCAGCGGCATTCTCGTCTCCGACGAGATCACCGGGCAGGTCTCGGATCGGCCCATCCTGGGGCGAATCGCCTCGCAGTCCGGTCCCCGCGTGTCGCTCCATTGGGAGGTCTACGGCCTCAAGAGCGCGACCCGCCAATATCTTCCCAAGGTCATGTACCGGGCCGGCCTGCGCCGCGACACGGGCGGGATCGCGGTTCTTGTACAGGCTGCCGGCTTTTCCGAGATCTTCCGCGGGGCGGGCCGCTGCGAGCGCAGATGACCCCGCGCAGGGGCGATCCGCGGGTTGACGCCGCAGCGATGCACATCAGATAGCACGCAGACACTCATTCAGTCAGATACGAGAGAGGTTTCCAAAATGGCCTTCGAACTTCCCGAGCTCCCCTATGCCCACGACGCGCTGGCCGGTCAGGGCATGTCCAAGGAGACGCTCGAGTATCACCACGACATTCACCACAAGGCCTATGTCGACAACGGCAACAAGCTGATCGACGGGACCGAATGGGCCGGCAAGCCCGTCGAGGAGATCGTCAAGGGCACCTACGACAAGTCCGCCGTCGCCCAGTCCGGCATCTTCAACAATGCGTCCCAGCACTGGAACCACAGCCAGTTCTGGGAAATGATGGGCCCCGGCCCGAAGGCGATGCCCTCCGAGCTCGAGAGCGCGCTGACCGAGGCCTTCGGCTCCGTCGACACGTTCAAGGACGAGTTCTCGGCCGCCGGTGGCGGTCAGTTCGGCTCCGGCTGGGCCTGGCTCGTGAAGGACACGGACGGATCGCTCAAGGTCACCAAGACCGAGAACGGCGTGAACCCGCTCTGCTTCGGTCAGACCGCGCTGCTGGGCTGCGACGTGTGGGAGCACTCTTACTATATCGACTTCCGGAACAAGCGCCCGGCCTATCTGAAGA
This sequence comes from Tropicimonas omnivorans, assembly GCF_031846565.1. Lineage (NCBI taxonomy): Bacteria > Pseudomonadati > Pseudomonadota > Alphaproteobacteria > Rhodobacterales > Roseobacteraceae > Tropicimonas > Tropicimonas omnivorans. Next base: position 375,757 of record NZ_JAVRHL010000003.1, read on the forward strand.
ACTTCCTCGACAACCTCGTGAACTGGGAGAACGTCGCCTCCCGCATGTGAGGCCGACCTTCAGCAAGGCTTGAGATCAGCTGCCCCGCGCCCCCCGGCGCGGGGCAGCTTCGCGTTTGAGGGGGCGTCACCTGATCTGCGTCACGCGCTGGCCCCCGGGCAGACGAGGCGTGGCGCCAGGGGGGCGCATCGAGCCGTCTGCCCGCCCTGCGTCTGGCCAGCTTCCCGCTGCGTCGCCCCGCAGGAACCACGCCCAGACACCTCGCGTTCTGGTCAGGAAAGACAAGCCAAGGAGGCGACGATGCCCGATCGCAAGCGTTCGCAGGACGGAACCCGCGAGACAGAAGAATTCACCACCGACCTGCCCACCCCCTCCGAGCAGGGCCGGGCGCAGGGCGAGCTGGAGCGCAAGGTCGCGACGCGGGACGAGGAAAAGCAGGCTCTGAAGGGCGGCGGCGCATCCCGCGTCACCAAGTCCGACGAGAAGGGTGAGGGCGGCCTCGGCGGTCTTCACGGAACCGGCGAGGAGGAGTGAGCATGGCACATCTCGAGCAAGGCACATGGGTCCTGATCGCGGACGGCGAGAAAGCCCTGATCCTCGAAAACCAGACCGACCACGAGAACCCTTACTTCGAGGTTCGCCGGGAGGAGCATCACGAGAATCCGCCGACCCGCGAGCAGGGTGCGCACAAGCCGGGCCGGATGAGCGACACCGGCGTCGGCCAGCGCTCCGCGCTCGAGGATACCGATTGGCACAAGCTGGAGAAGGAGCGCTTCGCGGAGGAGCTGTCCGAGCTTCTTTACAAGCGCGCGCACCAGAACGCCTTCAAGTCCATCGTGCTCGTCGCGTCCCCGCGCGTTCTCGGCGATCTGCGCAGCCACTTGCACAAGGAAGTGCAAGGCCGCGTGATCGGTGAAGTGCCGAAGACGCTGACGAATCATCCGGTCGACGAGATCGAGCAGATCGTCAAAGGCGAGCTCGACGCGGCCTGATCCAGGACGTCCCGGCGGCGCCGGTCCTGCCGCGCCGCCGGGACACTACCGGGCCCAGTAAGGAACAGCCCCCCGAAACCTTGTCCCGTCTCCGGCGTGTCTCCTTGCGATGGATCTGCTCCGCGCCCGGGTTCAGCGAGTGGCGGAAATTCGCGGCGTCACGGGGTTTTGACCACCTTCCAAGACGTTGCTATCTTCGGCCGACCGCCTAGGCGGTCCCTAACGGGACGTCTGGGCGCATCTGGGGGACGACAATGGCGAGAAAGACCGGCTTCGGCCGAAAAGCGGGCCTTGCGCTCGGGGTCGCGGCGCTGATTGCCGCCGTCCTGGCTTGGTATGACATCACGGCCACCCGGGATGTTCCGGCTGACGGTGATCTGGCAATACTTGCCGTCCCTGATGAAGACCCGTCCGACGATCGCTCGTCGTCCCAGGGCGAGGCAGAACTGGCCATTGCGCAGGATGACAATGCGGGCGACAGCGACGCTGGAACGCCCGAAACACCCGCCGATCGCGATGACGCTGCCGATGACGAAACCGGCGGCGAGGGATCGTCGCAAGGGGACCTCGTTCCGCCCGTCTTCGATCTCGTGCGCGTCGGGCCGGAGGGGGACACGGTCGTCTCGGGCTCTGCTCCATCGGGGTTCACCGTCACCATCGAACTCGACGGCTCCAAGGTTGCCATGGCGCCGACCGACGCGTCGGGGAGCTTCGCCGCGCTCTTCGACATCGCGCTGGGCACCGGCGCGCAGGTCATGGAGATCGTCGCCCGGGGGGATGACGGCGCCGTCATCCGCTCCGAGCAATCCGTCATCCTCACCCCGCCGCCCGGCGAGACCCCGGCGGACGACGAGGCTTCCGGCGACGGGGAACTCGTGGCGGACGGCGAAGCCGAGGACGGGACAGAGGACCAGTTTGCCGGGCTCGAGGCGGAACTGCCGCCCTCACCGGGGCCGCGTGCACGTCTCGCGGACGAGACTTCGCCGGACGATGCGGAGCAGGGCGATCCGGCGGATGATCTCTCCGCGGCCGACCCACTGGAACTGGCGGCGCTGCCCGAGGATCCAGCCGCCCCCGAGCGCCGCGCCGCGGACGACGTGACCGAGGCGCCCGGCGTTCCGGGCGCGCCCGAGCAGGAGCTGTCCGAAGCGGACGCGCCGGTGACCGAACTCGATGCCGCCGCGCCCGGGGACAATGTGCCATCGCTCGCCGAGACCGATCCGGAGGAGGGTGAGACGCTCGCAACTCCGCCTGAGGCGGGTCCGCAGAGCGATGACCTTGTTGCAGTGGTGGAGGACCCCGCCGCGGTCGCACCGGAGATGCCTGTCGCACGGGAGGCCCAATCGCCGGGAGAGACCGATGAAGGCGGGGCCGTCGCGCTCGCGTCCGTCTCCGCCAGCGGTGGATCGGAGCTCGATGCAGCGGACGCGCCACCGACTGAAGAGACGGACGCCACCGCAGCGGCCGCGCCGGAGCCCGAGAGACAGCTTTCGGTCGCCCAGTCAGATCCAGAGGGGGCACCGGACCTGGCCGCACAGGTTGAGGCCCCGGCAGGTTCAGCCGATCGCCCCGAGGCGCCGCTGCCGGAAGCTACGCGAACCACGAACGTGCCGACAGGCGAGACGCAGGCGGAGGTCCAGCCTCGGCAGCCCGTCTCGGAGGCCGATCCGGAGGCCGCGCTTGCCGAGGCAGAAGAGGCGCCTGCGGGCAATCCCGCCCGCTCCGAAGCGCCGCTGCCGGACGCTGAGCGGACATCGCGGGCGCCGACCGTCCTTCTGGCCAGCGATGAGGGCGTCAGCGTCCTCCAGCCCGGCGACTCCGAGGAGGGCCCGGGGGACCGGGTCGTCATCGACGCGATCTCGTATGGCGATGACGGCGAGGTCCTGCTCGAAGGCCGGACCGCACCGCGTGCTGGTGGCGAGTATGGCGATGGCGAAGTGCGCATCTACGTGGACAACCGGCCGGTGGAGCGTGTCTCCATCGCCGGCGACGGCTCATGGCGGACACCGCTTCCGGGGGTCGATCCCGGGACCTACACCGTCCGCGTCGACCAGGTGGGGGGCGGCGGCAGCGTCGTCTCCCGGTTCGAGACGCCCTTCCGCCGCGAAGCCCCGAGCGCCATCGAGGCCACCCGGATCGAGGCTGAGGAGGGCGATCCCGACGTGGTCCGCGCCTCCGTCATCACGGTTCAGCCCGGCTACACGCTATGGGGCATCGCATCGGACCGGTATGGAAGCGGGTACGACTATGTGCAGATCTTCGAGCAGAACCGGGACCAGATCCGCGATCCCGACCTGATCTATCCCGGACAGGTCTTCGATCTGCCGCAGGCCAGCCCCACCGCAGACGATCCCGAGGGCGGGACCGCCGAGTAGGCAGGGGCTTCAGCCCTACTGGTGATAGGAGCGGCGGTAGCGCGTGCCGAGGGAGGTCAGGATCTCGTAGGGGATGGTTCCGGCGGCATCTGCCACGTCGTTCACCGTCTGCGCCGGCGAGAGCATGTCGAGATGGTCGGGGATCTCGTCGAGATGGCTGATATCGACGCCGATCAGGTCCATGGAAACGCGGCCGCGGATCGGGCAGGGGACCTCGCCCTGAAAGAGTGCACCGCGCCCCGACAGCGATCGAAGGAGGCCGTCCGCATATCCGCCGGCGACCGTGGCGATCAGGCTCTCCTCCCGCGCAGCCCATGTCGCGTTGTACCCCACCGCCTCGCCGGGTGCGACGAGGCGCGTCTGGATCACCGGCAGGCGCAGATGCGCGGCCGGGATCGCGTCGGCGAAGGGCAGGCCGCCGTAGAGTCCGACGCCGGGGCGGGTCATCTCGAAATGATAATCGGGCCCGAGGAGGGTCCCGCCAGTGGCCGAGAGCGAGCGGCGGATGCCGGTCCCGTCGGTCATGTCGCGGAAGGCGGCGAGCTGCTCCTCGTTCTGCGGGCTGCCCGGCTCGTCGGCGGAGGCGAGGTGCGACATCAGGAGCTTCGGGCCGCGGGGCAGTGCGAAGGGCGCAACGGCCTCCCACTCGCCCGGCTCCAGCCCGAGCCGGTTCATCCCCGAATCGAGCTGCACGCCAAAGGGCGCGTCCGGCAGGTGTTCGAAATGGAAGGTCATCTGCTCGATCGAGTTAAGCAGCGGGATCAGTTCGTGATCCCGGATCATTGAGGTGTCGCCCTGCATGTGGCCGTTGAAGACGAAGATCTCCGGGCCGCCGCCGAGGGCAAGCCGGAGCGCGACACCTTCTTCCGGCATGGCGACGAAGAAGCTTTCCACGCCGGCCGACCTCAGCACCTTGGCCACCCGGCTTGCGCCGAGGCCGTAGCCATCCGCCTTCACCACGGCTGCCGTCGTGGTCCCGCGCCCGGACATCGCGTCCAGCGCACGCCAGTTCGCCGCAATCGCGTCGAGATCGATCGAGAGAATTCCGCCTGCCATGGCCGGGGTTGTTCGTTGCATGGGCGCCCGCGTCAAGCCCGAACCGGCGCCGGGAGGGGCGCCGGCCGCCGTCCGCCGGTGCCGGAGGCCGCGGGGGGGTAACCATGACGGACAAAAGGGCGCGACGCTCCGGCGCACCGGCCTTGCCGCGGGAGGGGGGAGGCGCCACATCAGCCGCCGGCGGGGCCACGGGGTCGCTCCGCATTTGCCTGCGAGCCACTGTCCATGCGCGTCCTGTCCCGCCTGATCCTCCTTGTTGCCGCCATCACCGCGCTCGTCCTCGCGTGGAACGCGCCCGAGATCGTGCGGGCGCTCGACCGGCCCGCGACCCTGGCGCTGCCGGAACCGGCCCCGGTGTCGCGGGATCTCGCGCCGAACGAAGCGGCGGTGATCGAGACCGTCGAGACAACGCGCGGCTCGGTCGTCGCCATCTCCACCTCGCAGCGGCTGGCGGGGGCCTTCGGGTATGGGGCGCGGGAGGTGCCGCGGGGCACCGGGTCCGGCTTCGTCTGGGACGACCGCGGACATATCATCACCAACGCCCATGTGATCGAGGGGGCATCCCGGGCCTGGGTCGGTCTTGCAAACGGGGAGACCTACGAGGCCGAGCTGGTCGGCGCCGATGTGCGCCGGGATATCGCGGTGCTCCGGATCGGCGCGAGCGCCGTGCCGCCGGCCCTGCCGCGGGGGACGAGCGCGCCTCTGCGGGTGGGGCAGTCGGTCCTCGCCATCGGCAACCCGTTCGGCCTCGACTGGACGCTGACGACAGGCGTCGTCTCCGCCCTCGACCGCGAATTGCCGAGCGAGAGCGGCCCGGCGCTCCGCGGCCTGATCCAGACGGATGCGGCGATCAACCCCGGCAATTCGGGCGGTCCGCTGCTGGATTCGTCGGGCCGGCTGATCGGCATGAACTCGGCGATCTACTCGCTGTCCGGCGCCAGCGCCGGGATCGGCTTCGCCGTTCCGGTGGACACCCTGGCCCGCGTGGTGCCGCAGCTCATCGAGCGGGGGCTTTATTCGCCGCCGGATCTCGGCATAGAGGCCTATCCGCGGGTCAACGCGCTGGCCCGGCGGGAGGGGCTGGAGGGGATCGTGATCATGGGGGTGCGGCCCGGCTCGGGGGCGGAGGAGGCCGGGATCGAGCCCGCCCGCCTGTCGCGCCGCGGCGGGATCGTGCCCGGCGACATCCTGACCGAGGTCGAAGGCGCGCCCGTGACGACGCTGGATGCCCTTCAGGCCGCCCTCGAGGAGCACCGGGCCGGCGAGGATGTGACGCTCACCCTCGAGCGGGCCGGTACCGCGCGGCAGGAGACGGTGACGCTGGACGCCGGCGCCTGAGCCTCGGCGCCGCTCCCTGGCGCATCACGAAAGCGAGCGGTTCGAACAGATCCACGTCCATCTCGTTCTGGTGGACGTCACCACTCACTTGATCAGCGGCAGCCCGGCGCCCTCCGCGACCTGGAGCGTGTGCTTCGCCTTGCCGGAGCCTGGCTCGCCCTTGACGGGTGGCGGACAATGTAGCCTCACCGCCGCGTTGACCGGCAAAGCAGCATCAGGGGATGCAAAATAGTTTACCGTTCCCTCAAAAGTCATTTGACTATAACCGCTTGAGAAGCCACCGCGACACTTGTGCCGCGCCCGTGACGCACGGCACGATGCCCCCTCAAGCCCTAGTGACAAGAGCGGGGCGTTGGAGTAATCACCGCCGCAAAGGAAGCCGGTATGTCTCAGCTCGCCAGACTTCACGATGACATCTCTGACAGGCGGGATGACGACGTCACAGGACGCAAGGGAGCGGTCATGAAGCAGGAAACCTTTCTTCCCGACGATTATCGGCCGGCGGAGGACGAACCCTTCATGAACGACCTGCAGACGGAGTACTTCCGTCGCAAGCTGCTCGCTTGGAAGGCGGACCTGCTCGACGAGAGCCGCGATACCATCGAGGGCCTGAAGGATCAGACCCGCAGCATCCCCGACATCGCGGATCGCGCCAGCGAGGAAACCGACCGGGCGCTGGAGTTGCGCACGCGGGATCGCTCGCGCAAGCTCGTGGCCAAGATCGATGCCGCGCTGCGGCGGATCCACGAGGGTGAATACGGATATTGCGAGGATACCGGCGAGCCGATCTCTCTCAAGCGGCTGGACGCGCGGCCCATCGCGACGCTCAGCCTCGAGGCGCAGGAACGGCACGAGCGTCGCGAGCGGGTCCACAGGGACGACTGACCCAGTTGCGACGACCTGATACGACGACGCGCCGGGGCCTTCGGTCCCGGCGTCCGCCTGTAAGGGGGGAGGAATGCTGAGCGGCCGGGACATCATCGTCCTCGGCGCCGGGATCGGCGGTCTCGCGGCGGCGGCAGCGCTCGCCCGGCGCGGTGCCCGTGTGCGCGTCCTCGAACGGGCAAACGAGTTGTCCGAGGTCGGCGCAGGGATCCAGGTCGGGCCGAACGGGATGCGCGTCCTGCATGGCCTCGGCTGCGGGGCGGCGGCCCGCGATGCCTCCGTGGCCGCCGGCCGCGTGACGCTCAGGGACAGCCGCAAGGGCCGTCGGATCGTCTCCCTCGATCTCACCCGCTTCGGAGAATTCCGCCAGTTCCACCGGGCCGATCTGCTGTCCGTCCTCGAGCGGGCCGCGCGGGGCGCCGGCGTCTCCATCGAAACCGGGCGGGAGGCGACGAGCGTCCGCGCGCTGGCCGAGGGCGCGGAGATCGACTTCGTCGATGGCGAGCGCATCCGCACCTCCCTCCTCGTCGCGGCGGATGGCATCCATTCCAAGGGTCGGGAGGCGGTGGTTGGCGAGATGCCGGCCGTCTTTTCCGGGCAGATCGCCTGGCGCGCAACGGTGCCTGGGGACCAGCTGGAGATGCCCTCCGGCGCCGAGGTCTTTCTCGGGGCGGGCAAGCATCTCGTGGCCTATGCCCTGCGGGGCGGGGCCAAACTTAACCTCGTCGGCGTCGAGGCGAGGGACGAGCCGCGGCCCGACGGCTGGGATCATTCCGCCGCGCCCGAGGCGATGCGCGCGGCCTTTGCAGGCTTCGGCGGCCCGGTGCCAGGCTGGCTTGACGCGGTGGAGACGGCGCGGCCCTGGGGCTTGTGGCTGCGGGAGCCGATGAAGTCCTGGTCCTCGGGCGGTGTCGTGCTCCTCGGGGACGCGGCCCATCCGATGCTGCCGTTCCTCGCGCAAGGCGCGACGATGGCGCTGGAGGATGCGGCTGTCCTCGCCACGCTGATCGAGCGCCCCTCTCCCGATGCGACCGCGCTCGCGGCCTACAGCGCGCTCCGGATCGGGCGGGTGCGCAAGGTCACGGCCGCGGCGGCGGCGAATGCGCGGAACTATCACTTGGGCGGCGGACTCGCCCGGATCGCCCATGCGAGCCTGTCGGCGATGGAGCGCATCTCCCCCAACACCCTGCCCAACCGCTTCGCCTGGCTCTACGAGTACGATCCCTGGACCGCCGCGGGACGTTGACGCCGCTGCCCGGCCCGCATAGCTGCGCGGCATGGCAAAAGCACCTCTCCTGCAGCTCTCCGACGTTTCCCTGACCTGGGGCGGCGATCCTCTCTTCTCCGGCCTCGATGCCGTGGTGCAGACCGGGGACCGCGTGGCCCTGGTCGGCCGCAACGGCTCCGGCAAGTCCACCTTGATGAAGGTGATGTCCGGCGTGGTCGAGCCCGATACCGGCGCGCGCACGGTTCCGGCCGGCACCACCGTCGCCCGGCTCGAGCAGGAGCCGGAGATGGCCGGCTGCGAGACCCTCGGGGACTACGCGATGGCCGGTCTCGATCCGTCCGAGGAATGGCGCGTCGAAGCCGCCGCCGAGGGGCTGGACTTCGATCCGGACAGGCCCGTTGCAACGGCCTCGGGAGGGGAGCGCCGCCGCGCCGCCCTCGCGCGCCTTCTCGCGGAGGACGCGGACCTCATGCTCCTCGACGAGCCGACGAACCACCTCGACATCGGCGCGATCCGGTGGCTCGAGGATCGCCTCGCCGAAACCCGCGCTGCCTTCGTCCTCATCTCCCACGACCGCGCGTTCCTCTCCCGGCTGACCCGCGCGACGCTCTGGCTCGACCGCGGGCAGGTGCGGCGGCAGGAAGCCGGCTTCGCCTCCTTCGAGGAATGGCGGGAGAAGACCTGGGCCGAGGAGGACGAGGCCCTTCACAAGCTCGACCGCAAGATCAAGGCTGAGGCCCGCTGGGCGGTCGAGGGGATCTCCGCCCGCCGCAAGCGCAACCAGGGCCGCGTCCGGGCGCTCCAGGCGCTCCGGGAGGAGCGGGCCGGCGCCATCCGGCGTCAGGGCACCGCGGATCTCGAGATCGACAGCGGCCGGACCTCCGGCAAGCTGGTGGTGGATGCGAAGAACATCTCCAAGCGCTTCGGCGACAAGGAGATCCTTGGCGATTTCACGATCCGCGTGCAGCGCGGCGACCGTCTCGCCCTCGTCGGCCCCAACGGCGCCGGGAAGACGACGCTCCTGAACATGCTGATCGGCACCGAAGCGCCGGATAGCGGCACGATCCGCCTCGGCACCAATCTCGAACTCGCGGTCTTCGACCAGACCCGCGCCCAGCTCGATCCGGACGCGACGCTCTGGGAAAGTCTCACCGGTGATCCGGCGACCCGCATCGCCGGCAAGGGCGATCAGGTCATGGTGCGCGGCACGCCCCGGAACGTGGTGAGCTACCTGAAGGACTTCCTGTTCGACGAATCCCAGGCCCGCGCGCCCGTTCGTGCGCTCTCGGGCGGGGAGAGGGCGCGGCTGCTGCTCGCCCGGATCATGGCGCACGAGGCGAACCTCCTGGTGCTCGACGAGCCGACCAACGATCTCGACATCGAGACGCTGGACCTGCTCCAGGATCTTCTCGGCGAGTACGACGGGACCGTCCTTCTGGTGTCTCACGACCGGGACTTCATCGACCGCATCGCGACGCAGACCGTGGTGATGGAGGGCGGAGGGACGGCGACGCTCTATGCCGGCGGCTGGACCGACATGCTCGCGCAGCGCCCCGAGGGGGACGCGATCTTCACGGCCGCCGCCTCTGCGCCGGCGCCGGCGCCCGCGACCAAGGCGAAGGCGGAGCCCGCGCCCGCGGCGAAGCCCGGCGGGACCCTCTCCTTCACCGAGAAGCATCGCCTCGAGGAACTGCCGGGCGAGATCGAGCGGATCGAGGCGGAAATCGCCAAGCTCGAACAGCTCCTGTCCGACCCGCAGCTCTTCACGAAGGAGCCGGCGAAGTTCCGGAAGGCGACTGAGGCCCTCGCCACCCGGCAGGACGCGCTGTCGAGCGCCGAGTCGGAATGGCTGACGCTCGAGGAAAAAGCCGGCTGAGAGGCCGTTTCGGCCCGCGTCCGGGGGTGTGTTCAAAAAGCCTCAGAAGCAGACTTCCTGATCGCGGGGTATTGGAGGGCCACCTGTCGGCCAGTTTCTGCCGCCGCGGGCGGGATGACGCGCAAACTTCTGTATCCAAATGCAAAAAAATCGCCAATCACGCGGTTCGTGAACTGACATTCCCGCTCAGGGCACCTAGATGAGCTTGGCACGGGGCAGACCCCGTTAGTCACGAAACGAAGCAGACCTCCTGAAAGGAGTGACTCATGAAATTTGCAGGCATCCTCGCGGCCACCACCGCTCTCGGCCTCGCCGCTCCCGCCTTCGCCGGCGGCCTGACCGCCCCGGTCGCCGAGCCCGTCGTGATGGCTCCCGCCCCGGTGGCCGTTGCCCCCGTCGGCAACTGGACCGGCTTCTACGCTGGTGGCCAGCTCGGCTACGGCAACGTCTCCGTTGACGAAGATGGCGACGACGCGTTCGTCGACTTCGACGACGAAGATGGCGACGGCGCCCTCGGCGGTGTGCACGCCGGTTACGACTACGACTTCGGTTCGTTCGTCCTCGGTGCCGCCATCGACCTGAACGCCTCCGGCGTCGAGTTCGACGACGTCGACGCCGAAATCGACGCGCTGCACCTCGCCAAGATCCGCGCCGGCTACGACGCTGGCCGCACGCTGATCTACGGCACCGGCGGTGCGTCCTTCGCCCAGTCCGACGACATCGGCGACGACCAGGGCACCTTCCTCGGCCTCGGCGCCGAGTACATGGTGACCGACAGCGTCTCCGTCGGCGGCGAGATCCTCGGCCACAAGTTCGACGACTACGACGACAGCGGTGTCGACCTCGACATGACGACCGCCCAGGCGCGCGTCAGCTTCCGCTTCTGATATCGCGTCCCGCCAATGCGCGGGGCAGATCAGGACAAGGGCGGCCGGGAGAAATCCCGGCCGCTTTTTTGTGCCCGTGTTGCAAGTGCTGCCCCCGGGTCACAGAGGCCGGGCTTTTCGGAAAAGCGCTCTGCGAATCGTGGCCAAAATGGGGCAGGGTCCGCTCGGGAGACGGCATTGCCCGATCCCATGTACGAGTGGACAGCGTTCGAGTGAAAATTCGGGCGGCTCTCATGCCGTCCGGCGTCCGTGTCGCGGCAGCGATCGGCCTTGCCGGTCCCGCCGCGGTCACGGGCGGTTCTGCCGTGCGGGCGCCGTTCGCACCCCCGGCCACGTGGCAAGGCTTGGCAGGACAGACGTGGCACGATATGGGGAGGCCATGACCCGTCCCGCCTGCATTCTGACCTGCATTATTCGCTGAACGTTTCGGCGGCCGGTCACACTCGCACCCATATCGGGACATTCGGGGACCGGGCGCCGCCCCAAGGAGCGCCCCTTCCCATGTCCGAGATCACGCTCTGGAACTCTCTCACCAAAGCCCCCGCGACGCTCGGCAAGAGCGCCGGAGAGCCGGTATCCCTCTACGTCTGCGGGCCGACGGTGTACGACCGCGCGCATCTGGGGAATGCTCGTTCGGCGGTGGTCTTCGACCAGCTCTACCGGCTCCTGCGCCATGATCATCCGGGCGCCGTCAGATACGTCCGGAACTTCACCGACGTGGATGACAAGATCAACGCCCGCGCCGCCGAGACGGGACGCCCCATCTCGCAGATCACGGACGAAACGACCGGCTGGTATCTGGGCGACATGGGTGCGCTCGGCGTTCTGGAGCCGGACGAGATGCCGCGCGCGACGCAGCATATCGGCTCCATGATCGCGATGATCGAGCGGCTGGTCCTGTCCGGCCACGCCTACGAGGCCGAGGGGCACGTGCTGTTCTCCGTCTCCTCCTACCCGGAGTATGGACGGCTGTCCCGCCGCTCGGTGGAGGACATGATCGCGGGCGCCCGCGTCGAGGTCGCGCCCTACAAGCGCGATCCGATGGATTTCGTGCTCTGGAAGCCCTCGAGCGCGGATCTGCCCGGATGGGACAGTCCCTGGGGACGGGGTCGCCCGGGCTGGCATATCGAGTGCTCGGCCATGTCCTACGAGCTTCTGGGCCCGTCCTTCGACATTCATGGCGGCGGCAGCGACCTGACCTTCCCGCACCACGAGAACGAGATCGCCCAATCCTGCTGCGCCCACCCTGAGGGCGGTTTCGCGCGGATCTGGATGCACAACGAGATGCTCCGCGTCGAGGGGCGCAAGATGTCGAAGAGCCTCGGCAACTTCTTTACCGTCCGCGACCTGCTGGACGAGGGCATTCCGGGCGAGGTCATCCGCTTCGTCATCCTCGGTACCCACTATCGCAAGCCGATGGACTGGACCGGGGACAAGGCGGGGCAGGCGAAGACCCTGCTGCGCCGCTGGCGCCAGGAGACGGCGGGGGCCGAACCGGGCCAGGTTCCGGACGCGATGCTGGACATCCTGCGGGACGATCTGAACGTGCCGGGGTTCGTCGCGGGGATGCACGAGCTGTCCCGCGACGGCGATGCGCCGGCGCTCCTTGCCGCGGGGCGGCTGATCGGGATCCTGACCGAAGAGCTCGGGACCTGGGCGGAGGATCGGGGGGAGGGCGAGGCGCTGGCCGCGCTCGCGCGCGAAATGGAAGCGCGGCGCGAGGCGGCGAAGGCGAGCAAGGACTTCTCCGCGGTCGACCAGATGAAGACGGATCTCGCCGCGGCCGGTGTCGAGGTGCGCATGTCCCGCGAGGGAATCGAGCTGGTGGCGGGAGAGGGGTTCGACCCTTCGCGGCTGGACGCCCTCGCGGCCAGTGGGAGCGCGCCCCGATGAGGGCGGCGAGGCGGACGGACCGGTCCGGGGGGCTGCCCGCCCGGCGCATCCCCGGCAGGTCTTTGGGGAAAGAGGAAAGGGACGCGGCATGACGCGGGAGCGGCTTTGGCTTTACGACACCACCCTGCGCGACGGGCAGCAGACCCAGGGCGTGCAGTTCTCCCTCAAGGAAAAGCGGCAGATCGCCGAGATGCTGGACGGGCTCGGGCTCGACTATGTCGAGGGCGGCTGGCCGGGGGCGAACCCCACCGACAGCGCGTTCTTCGACGAGGCACCGGCACTCTCCCACGCCACCTTCGCCGCCTTCGGTATGACCAAGCGGGCCGGGCGCTCGGCGGCGAATGACGACGTCCTGGCCGCGGTCCTGAACGCAGGCACGCGCGCAATCTGCCTCGTCGGCAAGACGCATGATTTCCACGTGACGGCGGCGCTTGGCGTGACGCTGGAGGAAAACCGGGAGAACATCCGCGAGAGCGTTCGCCACCTCGTCGCCGAGGGGCGGGAGACGCTGTTCGACGCTGAGCATTTCTTCGACGGGTTCGCCGCCAATCGCGACTACGCGCTGGCCTGCCTGCACGAGGCCCACGCCGCCGGCGCGCGCTGGATCGTTCTGTGCGACACGAATGGCGGGACGCTGCCTCAGGATATCGCCAGCGCCGTTGCGGCGGTGATCGAGAGCGGCATCCCGGGCGAGCGGCTGGGGATCCATACCCATGACGATACCGGCATGGCGGTCGCCGGAACGCTGGCGGCCGTCGAGGCGGGCGTTCGCCAGATCCAGGGGACGCTCAATGGCCTCGGGGAACGTTGCGGCAACGCCAACCTCACCAGCCTGATCCCGACGCTTCTTCTGAAGCCGTCCTATGCCGAGCGCTTCGAGACCGGCGTGCCGCCTGAGGCCCTCCCCGGCATCACGCGGATCTCCCGCAAGCTGGACGACATCCTCAACCGGGTTCCGGCGAAGACGGCGCCCTATGTCGGCGGCTCGGCCTTTGCCCACAAGGCGGGCCTTCATGCCAGCGCGATCCTGAAGGACCCCTCGACCTACGAGCACGTCGAGCCGGAGCTCGTCGGCAACGAGCGGATCGTCCCGATGTCCAACCAGGCGGGGCAGTCGAACCTTCGCCGGCGCCTGCTCGAGGCGGGAATCGAGGTCGAGAAGGGGGATCCGCGCCTCGCCGAGATCCTCGACGAGGTGAAGCGGCGGGAGGATGTCGGCTACGCCTTCGATACCGCCCAGGCGAGCTTCGAGCTTCTCGCGCGGCGGACGCTCGGCGGAATGCCGAACTTCTTCGAGATCGAGCGCTACCGGGTGATCGTCGAGCGACGGCGCGGAGCGGGCGGGCGGATGGAATGCCATTCCGAGGCGGTCGTCGTGTTGTCCATCGGCGGCGAGACGACCCTGTCGGTCAGCGAGAGCATGGGGCCCGAGGGCAGCGACCAGGGCCCGGTAAACGCCCTCTCGAAGGCTCTGGCGAAGGATCTGGGGCCCTATCAGCCGCTGATCGAGGACATGCGGCTGGTGGACTTCAAGGTGCGGATCACCGGCGGCGGCGTCGAGGCCGTCACGCGGGTCATCATCGACAGCGCCGACGACCAGGGCCGGCGCTGGTCCACGGTCGGCGTCTCTCCCAACATAGTCGACGCGTCTTTCGAGGCGCTCTGCGATGCGGTGCGCTGGAAGCTGGCGCAGGAAGGCGCGACCACCATGGCCGGGCTCGCCGCGGAGTGAGCGCCGCGCCGGACGCCATCGCCGCCTGCGCCGGGATCGTGGAGCGGGGGGATCCCGCGCGGTTCCGCGCCGTGATGGCCGCACCGGTCGCGGCGCGGGCCGTGCTCTTTCCCATCCATGCCTTCACGCTCGAAGTGGCGCGTGCGCCCCATGTTACCAAGGAGCCGATGATCGCCGAGATGCGCCTTCAGTGGTGGCGCGACGCTCTCGAGGAAATCGCGGAGGGGCAGGGGCCGCGACGGCACGAGGTGGTGGAGCCTCTGGCGGCGGCGGTCGGCGCCGAAGGGGCGAAGGCGCTGGACGCAGCCGTGGTCGCTCGGCGCGGAGACATCGTGGGCGGTGAGGTGGTCGCGGCGGACGATCTGGAGGAGTTCCTGCGCGGCACGGCCGGCGTTCCGCTCTGGGTCGCGGCGCGGGCCTTGGGCGCTCCGGCCGAGGCGGAGGAGGCGCTCATCGCCTTCGGCATGGCGGGCGGTCTTGCGCGCTATTTCGCGGCGGTGCCCGAGCTTGCGTCGAGCGGGCGCGCGGCGCTTCCCGCCGGTGTGGATATCCCGGCTCTGGCGCGACAGGCCCGCGGGCGGCTCGCGGCCGGCGCCCCGTGGCGCGCGCGGCTCGGGCGCACCACCTCTGCGCCGATGCTTGAGGCGTGGACGGCCGGACCGATCCTGCGCATGGCAGAGCGCGATCCGGACCTCGTGGACCGGGGCGGGCTCGCCCTCTCACCCCACCGCGAAAGCTGGCGGCTCCTGCGCCTTGCGGCCAGCTCGCGCTGGAGCGCGCGGGCGGTCAGCTGAAGCGCGAGCCGTTCGGGCGCATGACGGCCAGCCAGATCAGCGCCCCGCCGGCCAATGCTAGGAAAGGCAGCATCGCCAGGTTCACCGCCGTCCAGCCCTGGATCACGTCGCCGCCGGAGCAGTTCATCAGTCCGCCCGAGGCGAGGGACGCGACGGTGACACAGCCAAAGACGATCGAATCGTTCATGCCCTGCACGCGGCCCCGCTCGGCCGCGGTATGCGCCTTGGACAACAGCGACGTCGCGCCGATGAAGCCGAAATTCCAGCCAAGGCCGAGCAGCATCAGCGCACCGAAGAAGTTCGCCAGTTCCACCCCCATGAGCGCCACGCCTCCCGCTGCCGCGAGGCAGGCCAGGCCGACCGCCACGATGGTGCGCGCGCCGAAGCGGGCGATCAGGTGGCCGGTGAAGAAGGACGGGGCGTACATCGCGATGACATGCGCCGAGACGACGAGACCGGCCGAGCTCGTCGCGAAGCCGCAGCCGACTACGGCGAGCGGCGTCGAGGTCATCACGAGGTTCATCAACGCATAGGAGACCATGGCGCAGATGATGGCGACGAGGATGGTGGGGGAGGACAGAAGCTGCATCCGCGTCCGTCCGCCATCGGCGCCGGGCTCGGGTTTCGGCGGGCGCGGGATGTCCAGCCCGAGAAAGAGGAACGCCCCGACGACGTTGATCGCCGCGGCCGCGAGGTAGGTGCCGACGAAGGGCACGGCGTAACTCTCCGCCACCGCCGTTCCGAGTGGCGGGCCGATGAGGGCGGAGACGAGGCCGCCGGCCATGACGTAGCTGATCGCCTTGGGCTGGAAGTCCCCCTCGACCGTATCCGCCGCGGCAAAGCGCAGGAAGCCGTTGGCGGACATGTAGATGCCGGAGAGGTAAGAGCCGAGGAGCAGCAGCGGAAAGCTCCCGACCCAGAGCGCCAGCGCCGCCGTCAGGGCGCCGAGCGTGCCTCCGAGAGTGCCGACGAGGAAGCCCGTGCGCCGTCCCGCAATCTGCATCAGCGAGGAGAGCCACGGCGCCGTGGTCATAGAGCCGAAGACCAGCATCGTGATCGGCAGCGTGACGAAACAGGGATTTTCCGACAGGATCCCGCCCGCCAGAGCCCCCACCGTGAAGATCATCGGCATCTGGGCCCCGAGGATGGCCTGGGCCGCGACGAGGACGGCGACGTTGCGTTTTGTCTTGGCGGGGATGAGCGCGGAACTGGTCATGCAACCGCCTTTACGCCTGGCGCCCCGTGCTGTCGATCACGGAAGACGTGAACGGGGCAGGGGGCGGTCGGGGCTCAGCCCGCCCGGCCTGCGTCCTTCACCGCCGCCGGGACCGTGCCGACGTCGCCCTGGGCCACCGAGACGGACTTGACGACGGCGTGACAGCTTTCGCCGGGGGCGAGGTTCAGCGCGTTCGCCGAGCGCCGGGTGATGCGGGCGAGGAGCGGGGTGCCGCCGGTCTCCAGCGCCACCATGACGCCGGGGCCGTCTCCCATGTGGATCTCCGAGACCCTGGCGGGGAGGATATTGAGCGCTGAGAGGCCTTCGGGGCGCGCACGCGACAGGATCACGTCCGACGCCGCGATCCGGATGCGGACGTGCATCCCGATCGCCCCGGCGATGCGCGGAAGCACGAGGCGCCCCCCGGGCACGTCGATCTCCGTCAGACCGTCCTCGGCCTGCGCCGCGATGATCCCGGTCAGCACGGCGCCCGCCTCCCTCAGGCCCAAGACCGGCGCAAGGCGCGGATCGGCGAGGATGCGCTCCGCCGGACCCGCGGCGATCACCCGTCCGCCGCCGAGCGCGACCACCGTCGTCGCCAGCCGCGCGACCTCCGGGACAGAGTGGCTGACATAGAGGATCGGCACGCCGCCCTCGCCCTTCAGCCGTTCGAGCCATGGCAGGATCTCCGCCTTCCGCGCCTCGTCGAGCGCCGCCAGCGGCTCGTCCATCACCAGAAGATCCGGGCGGGAAAGGAGCGCCCGTCCGATGGCCACGCGCTGCTTCTCTCCGCCGGAAAGGCCGCCCGGCCGGCGGGGCAGAAGATGCCCGATCCCCAGCATCTCCACCACGCGCGCACGCTCGGCGGGACGCGCGCGGCGCGCATAGCCGAGATTTTGCGCCACACTCATGTGCGGGAAGAGACGCCCGTCCTGGAAGACATAGCCGATCCGTCGCCGGTGGGGCGGGACGTGGAGGCGCAGGCTGGTATCCGTCAGCACCCGTCCCGCCACCTCGATCCGCGCATCTTCGGGCCGGATCAGCCCGGCCACGGCATGTGCGATGGTCGTCTTTCCCGCGCCCGACCGACCGAAGAGCGCCGTGACGCCCCCCGGTGCCTCGAATGCCGCGTCCAGGGTGAACGCCCCCAGGGCATGCCGGATACGCACCTTCAACGTCATCGTCCCGCCACCCGCCGGGCCAGCCGGACCGAGATTGCCTCCGAGAGCAGGACCGCGCCCACCGAGATCGCGACCGAGACCGCCACCAGCCGCAGCGCCGATCCCTCGCCCCCCGGCACCTGGAGGAAGGCGTAGATCGCCGTCGGCAGGGTCTGCGTTTCGCCGGGGATGTTGGATACGAAGGTGATCGTCGCGCCGAACTCGCCCATCGCCTTGGCGAAGGCCAGAACGCAGCCTGCCAGTATGCCGGGCGCGATCAGCGGCAGGGTCACTGTTCCGAAAACCCGCAGGCGGTTCGCGCCGAGCGTGCCCGCGGCGGCCTCGAGACCCGGATCGACAGCTTCGACCGACAGCCGGATCGAGCGGACCATCAGTGGAAAGGCCATCACCGCCGCCGCGAGTGCCGCGCCGGTCCAGCGAAACGCGAAGACAAGGCCGAACCAGTCCTCGAGCACGCGCCCCAGGGGCGCCGTCCGCCCGAGTGTCACGAGAAGGAGGTATCCGGTCACGACCGGCGGCAGGACGAGCGGCAGATGCACCAGCCCGTTCAGGAGGCCGCGCCCCCAGAACCGCCCCCGCGCCAGAAGGATCGCCATGGCCACGCCGAAGGGGAGGGACACAAGCGTCGCCACGGCCGCCACCCGCAGGGACAGCGCGACCGCCTGCCATTCCTCCGAGCCGAGCCATGCCGTCACCGCGGACGCCCGAAGCCGAGCCGGCCAAACACGTCGCGTGCGTCCGCGCCCTGCAGAAACCGCAGCAGATTCGCCGCTGCCTCCGGCGACCCGGCGGTCAGCGCTGCGGGATAGACGACATCAGGATGGCTGCCGTCCGGAAACTGCGCGGCGACCTCCACGCGCGGCTCGGCCGCGGCATCGGTGGCGTAGACGATGCCGAGCGGGGCCTCACCGGCCGCGACCAGCGCCAGCGCGGCGCGCACGTTGTCCGACTGCGCGACACGGCCCGAGAGCGTGCCCCAGAGGCCGAGGCTCTCGAGCGCGGCCTTGCCGTAGATCCCTGCCGGCACCGCCTCGACCAGCGCCATCGCGAGCCGTCCGTCCCCGAGCCGGGTCTCGAGCGCCTCCGCCTCCAGCGGCACCGCGCCAGATCCGGCCGGTGCGATGAGGACGAGCTCCCCGGTCAGAAGATCAACCCGCGATCCCTCCGCGATCGCCCCGCGCGCTTCGAGGTCGTCCATCCAGGCGGCATTGGCGGAGATGAACAGATCCGCCGGCGCGCCCGCCGCGATCTGTCGCGCCAGAAGCGAAGAGCCGGCCAGCGAAACGGCCGCCTCGTGTCCGGACGCCGCTTCCCAGAGCGGCACGATCTCGTCCATCGCCGTCTTCAGCGATGCCGCCGCGAACACCGTCACGCGCTCGGCCGCGGCCGGCGACGCCAGCAGAAGGAGGGTGGCCACGCAGGTGACGAGGCGGGAAAAGCCCAAGTTCCACATCGCTTTCAGCAGGAAGATCCGAAGTCGCAATGTCGCAAGCCCTTGCCTTCGTCCGCAAGGCCCCGAGCCCCATTTTATACGACGCGGGCGACGCCTGCCGCCGCAGCCGGGCCCTGTGACAAAACTGGCCCCATCGGCAGCCTCCTGCCGACGTCTCACCGAGAGGCTTTGCCCGCGCGGCAGACCGGGGCAGTGTCCGGGGCAACAGGGACAGCTGAAAGCGACTCACACGATGAGGACTACCTCGCGCGCCGCGATTGCCGGCGTTCTGGCGATTGCCGCGCTCGTATCCGGATGCTCGACACCGGAGCGTGTGACACGGGGGCAGAGCGCGGACATCCATGCGCTCCACCCCAACGAGACGCCCGAGCTGCGCTCGCTGATCTCGAAATATTCCGAGGTCTACGGCGTGCCGGAGCCTCTCATTCACCGGGTGGTGAAGCGGGAGAGCACCTACAATCCCGGCGCCCGCAACGGGCCCTACTACGGCCTGATGCAGATCCTGCCGCAGACCGCGCGGACCATGGGCTATCGCGGCGCGCCGTCCGGCCTTCTCGATGCGGAGACGAACCTTCGCTATGCGGTGAAGTACCTGCGCGGCGCGTGGATGGTGTCCGGCGGCGATCAGGATGAGGCGGTGGGGTGGTACTCCCGCGGCTATTACTATGAAGCCAAGCGCATGGGCCTGCTCGAGGCGACCGGTCTGCGCTAGGGCGCCCCGAACGGCCATTCCCCGGCCCGCTCCCACGGACCGCCGCGATAGTGCCAGAGGATGAGCGCCGTTCCCGATCCGCGAAACGGCACGAAGCGGGACAGGAGCGCCTCCCGCGCGGCGCGTTCCTCCTCGTGCGGCACCTTGTTCTGAACGGTGACGTGGGGCCGAAAGGCTCGCCTGTCCTGCCGCGTCAGCCACGGCGCCCAGAGCCGCGCCATTTCCGCGCGCAGGCGCAGGAGGGCAGGGGAGCGAACGGCATAGGCCGAGCCCTGTCCGCCGCCGATCTCCCGGATGTGGGCGAAGGCGAGATGCGGCGGCCTCGTCCGCGCGGCAAGCACCTCAAGGCGGGATTGCACGAGTTCCTGCCGCGCGCCCGGCAGGTGGTGAAACAACGTCAGGTGCGCCGGCAGGCGGTAGCCGCGATCGGGGAAGAGGGCCTGCCGCTCGGCATCGAGCCGGGCGAAACTGCGCGCATCAAGGCTCAGCGTGACGATCAATGGAGCCGGTTTGGCGAGCGAAAATCGGGCCCTAGACTGGGGTATCATGACACCTATATTGCAAGACATTGATTTTACTCGCCTTAATTCCACTGCCGTGCCTTGACCGTACCGCGCCATCGGGTAGAAGACACGCTCAAACACGACGGCGGGTCCGCCCGTCCATTTCTTTCGGGAAAGAGCGAATATGAAAACCTTCACGATCACCCCGGCGGAGATCGACAAGAAGTGGATCCTCATCGATGCCGAGGGCGTCGTGCTGGGCCGCCTCGCCTCGATCGTCGCCATGCGCCTGCGTGGCAAGCACAAGGCCACGTTCACCCCGTCCATGGACATGGGTGACAACGTCATCATCATCAATGCCGACAAGGTCCAGCTGACCGGCCGCAAGCGCGACAAGCCGAACTACTGGCACACCGGCTATCCGGGCGGGATCAAGAGCCGCACCACCGGCCAGATCCTCGAGGGCGCACATCCCGAGCGCGTCGTCATGCAGGCGGTCAAGCGGATGCTTCCGGGCAACCGTCTGTCGGCCACGCTGATGACCAACCTGCGCGTCTATGCCGGCACCGAGCATCCGCACGAGGCCCAGCAGCCCGAAGTGCTCGACGTGAAGGCACTGAATTCCAAGAACACCCGCACCCGGAGCTGATCCAGATGGCCGACCAGATCAATTCTCTCGAAGACCTGAAGGACGCTGTCGGCTCCGACATCGGCGGCGTTCAGGGCACTTCCGCCGAAGAGGCGACCCCGCGCGAGCCCGTTCGCGACAGCCTCGGCCGCTCCTACGCGACCGGCCGACGCAAGGACGCCACCGCGCGCGTCTGGATCAAGCCGGGCTCCGGCAAGGTCACCGTGAACGGCAAGCCGATTGGCGAGTACTTCGCCCGTCCGGTGCTGCAGATGATCCTGCGCCAGCCCTTCACGGTCGCCGGCGTCGAAGACCAGTTCGACGTGATGGCCACCGTTTCGGGTGGCGGTCTCTCCGGCCAGGCCGGTGCGGTCAAGCACGGCATCTCCCGTGCCTTGCAGACCTACGAGCCGTCGCTGCGCGGCGCGCTGAAGGCCGCGGGCTTCCTCACCCGCGACAGCCGCGTCGTCGAGCGCAAGAAGTTCGGCCGCCGCAAGGCCCGCCGCTCCTTCCAGTTCTCCAAGCGCTGATCGCGAAGAGACGACCACGATGTCCGAAAGGCCCGCAGGAGACTGCGGGCCTTTTGCGTATGAGATGCTGATCCGCTCCCCTTGCGAACCCGGAGTACGGACCACGCCGTCTCCTGTTCCCCGCCACCCCGAACGCAACGAGCGCGCCTTCGGACGCTGAGAAGGGGGCGGAGGGTTGGCCCGAGCGGGACCCCTGCACGCTCCCGTTGTTCGATCACGGCTCTGCCGCAGCCCGGGTTTAGGACGCCCGGAACGTGTGCGCTCCCCGTCCTCCGGAGGGGCCCGGTTGCACGGCTGCGCAAACGTCGGGCAGGAAACGGGCAAACTGCCTCCTCTTTGGACAATGGCGCCGAACGAGGCAGATGAGCGCGCTATCAGCGGCGCCAATCCGGTCATGGCTTTCTAGCGTTGTCGTGCCCCGCCTCTCGAACGATGCGGGTCGGGGCGCGGCGGACAGGGCCCGTGGGGGAGACGGCCGGCGCATCACAAGAAACCGGCAAGCTTCGATCGTCTTCCGCCCAGGCGGGGTCTCGAGGCCTGCCCGGAGAACAGGGTTGGTAGGAATGACACGTATGACTTCGAAGGCGTCCGTACTCGCGATCGCCTCACTGCTCGCTGCCGGCGGTGCATCCGCGCAGGACGCCGATTGCCCGATCAAGGTCGGCGTCCTGCATTCGCTGTCGGGGACCATGGCGATTTCGGAGACGACGCTGAAGGACACCATGGAGATGCTGGTCGAACAGCAGAACGAGGCGGGCGGGCTTCTGGGGTGCGATCTCGAGGCGGTGGTGGTCGATCCCGCCTCCGACTGGCCGCTGTTCGCCGAGAAGGCGCGGGAGCTTCTGACGGTCCAGGACGTCGACGTGATCTTCGGCTCCTGGACGTCGGTCTCCCGCAAGTCGGTCCTTCCGGTGCTCGAAGAGCTGAACGGCCTGATGTTCTATCCCGTCCAGTACGAGGGCGAGGAGAGTTCCAAGAACGTGTTCTACACCGGCGCCGCGCCGAACCAGCAGGCCATTCCGGCGGTGGATTACTTCCTCGAGGAACTCGGCGTCGAGAAATTCGCGCTCCTCGGCACCGATTACGTCTATCCGCGCACGACGAACAACATCCTCGAAGCCTATCTTGCCGCCGAGGGCGTCGCCGAGGAGGACATCTTCGTCAACTACACGCCCTTCGGCCATTCCGATTGGTCCAAGATCGTCTCGGACGTCGTCGCACTCGGCGCGGACGGCAAGAAGGTGGGCGTGATCTCCACCATCAACGGCGACGCGAACGTGGGCTTCTACAAGGAACTGGCGGCGGCCGGCGTCTCCGCCGATGACATCCCCGTCGTCGCCTTCTCGGTGGGCGAGGAGGAGCTCTCGGGTCTCGACACCTCCAACCTCGTCGGTCACCTCGCGGCGTGGAACTACTTCCAGTCCGCCGAGACCGATGCGAACGAGGAATGGGTTGCCGCGTGGAAGGAGCGCATGGGCGACGACCGCGTGACCAACGATCCGATGGAAGCCCATTACATCGGCTTCAACATGTGGGTGCAGGCCGTCGAGGAAGCGGGCACGACGGATGTGGATGCCGTTGCCGAGGCGATGATCGGCCAGACCTTCCCGAACCTCACCGGCTCCACCGCCGAGATGCTGCCGAACCACCACCTGACGAAGCCGGTGCTGATCGGCGAGATCCAGGATGACGGCCAGTTCGACATCGTCTCCGAGACGGACCCGGTGCCGGGCGATGCATGGACGGACTTCCTGCCCGAATCCGCGGTCCTGACCTCCGACTGGGCCGAGCTCGGCTGCGGCATGTACAATACCGAGACCGACACCTGCGTGCAGATCAAGTCCAACTACTGATCGCCCGAGACAGGATCCCGTGCCGGGCGGGGCAGATGTGCTTCGCCCGACCGGCCTTCAGCGAATTTTCCCCCGGAGACTGCCATTCCATGCGTTGGGTCCAGATCCTTGCCGTCCTTGTCGTCGCCCTCGCGCCGCCGGCGCTCACTGCGCAGGAGGGCAGGGCGCTCGCCCCCGCGGAGGCGCCAGCGGATCTCGGTGAGATCCAGGCGCTGCTCCAGGAGCATCGCGAGCTGATCGAGGAAAGCTCGCGGCGGACCATCGCGCCCGCCATCGACGCGCTCGCCTCCTCCGGGTTGCCGGCCGCGCGAGAGGTGCTGCGGAACTGGCAGGAGAAGCAGCTCTGGCAGCGAGAGAGCGACGGCCTCTTCTTCTTCGTCCGTGAGGCGGAGGAGGACGACATGGTGCACCTGATCGACATCGCTACCGGCGAGATCGTTGAGACGGTGGACGATGGCGGCCTCGACCAGCTCAAGCCGAACAGCGGCATCCGGGGATTGATCGGCGGCGCCCTGGTGCAGTTCCAGCTTCGGGACGACGATCCGGCCATGCGCGCGGAGGGCCTGCTCGCCATCGAGCGGGGCCCGGAAGAGGGACATCTGGCGATCCTGCGCACAATGATCCCGGAGGAGAGCGATGCCACGCTCGCCGCTCGCGCGGAGCGGCTGGAGCGTCTTCTGACGATCTCCTTCGGACAGAGCGATGACGCCCGGATCGAGGCCATCGCGTCTTTCCGCGGCGATACGGGGGTGGATGTGCGCGCGGTCCTCAACCCGCTCCTCGCAACGCGCCGGGAGGTGATCGCGGGCGAAGTGGCCGAGCGGCCGGAGGGCAACCTAGCGCGCGAGCTTCGGCCCGGATCGGAGGCGCTGTCGCGGATGGACGCCTATGCCATGCTCGTCTCGGCGGATCTCGCGCCGGCGCCGATGGACGCATCCGCCCGGAAATCGGCGCTCGCCGCGAATATCGTGGACGGGCGGGTCGGCGGCATCCCGGTGGCGGAGCTGAACACGGTGGAGGCGCGGGAGCGGGCCTATATCGCCCTTGCCGCGGCCGGAACGGTGGCACCGGCGGCGACCGAGGCCGAGATCGACGCCGCGCTCGACAGCCATTCCTTCCTCGAATGGTACCGGGCCCCGTCCGCCGACATCACCCGGGCGGCCGAAACCACGCTCGGGTCCATCGAGCTTGCGCTCGCCGCCAGCCAGGGTGCGGACCTGCTGCTCGACGCGCTCTCGCTCGCGTCGATCTACTTCCTCGCCGCCATCGGTCTTGCCATCACCTTCGGCGTCATGGGGGTCATCAACATGGCGCATGGCGAGTTCATCATGATGGGCGCCTATACAGGGTATGTCGTGCAGCAATTCGTGCCGAACTACACGATCTCCCTCGTCGTCGCGCTGCCGCTTGCCTTCGCCGTGACCTTCGCCGCCGGCGTCGCGCTCGAGCGGCTCGTGATCCGGTGGCTCTACCATCGCCCCCTCGAGACGCTGCTGGCGACGTTCGGCATCTCGATCGCCCTTCAACAACTGGCAAAGAACATCTTCGGCACACAGGCCCGGCCGCTCACCGCGCCGTCATGGCTGGATGGTGCGCTGTCGTTCAACGACATCATCTCGATCAGCTACATCCGGGTGGCGATCTTCGTGCTCGCGCTGGTGTTCCTGGCCTTCATCCTCCTCGTGCTGAACCGGACCCGCCTTGGCCTCGAGGTGCGGGCGGTGACGCAGAACCCGCGCATGGCGGCGGCGATGGGGATCAACACGTCCCGCATCAACATGCTGACCTTCGGCCTCGGCTCCGGGATCGCCGGTATCGCAGGCGTCGCCATCGGGCTCTTCGCGCAGGTCACGAGCGAGCTGGGGCAGGGCTACATCGTCCAGAGCTTCATGACGGTCGTCGTCGGCGGCGTCGGCAACATCTGGGGGACGCTCGCCGGGGCTGTACTGATCGGCTTCTTCCAGAAGGGAATCGAGTGGCTGAACCCGTCGAACACCCTCGCGGCCCAGACCTACATGATCCTCTTCATCATCCTGTTCATCCAGGTCCGGCCGAGGGGCATCGTCGCCCTCAAGGGCCGGGCGGCGGAGGCCTGAGACATGGGCGATACCTTCCTCACCCGCCGCCGCTCGACGCCGGTCTTCCTGATCTGTCTCGCCGCTCTCGTTCTCATCGTCACGCTGATGAGCGAACCTGCGGGCACCGGCGCGATCTCTACCTCGTTTCTCAAGACGTTGGGCAAGACGCTCTGTCTCTGCCTCGTGGCCGTGGCGATGGATCTCGCCTGGGGCTACACGGGCATCCTCTCCCTCGGGCACATGGCGTTCTTCGGGCTCGGCGGCTACATGATCGGGATGTGGCTCATGTACGAGCGCACGCGGCTGATCGTGGCCGAGAGCCTCGCCGGCGCGCCGATCCCGCCCACCGACGGGGAAGTCGTCTCCGCGATCGCCAGCCAGATCTTCGGCGTGGTCGGATCGTCGGACTTCCCTCTCGTCTGGATGTTCGCGCACAGCCTGCCGCTGCAGCTTGCGCTGGTGGTTGCGGTGCCGGGCCTTCTTGCGCTCGTCTTCGGCTGGCTCGCCTTCCGCAGCCGGGTGACGGGGGTGTACCTCTCGATCCTGACGCAGGCGATGACGCTGGCCCTCTCGCTCTACCTCTTTCAGAACGACAGCGGCCTGCGCGGCAATAACGGCCTGTCGGGCCTGCAGAACATCCCCGGCCTCTCCGGCCTGCCGCAATCGGTGATCTCGCTGTGGTTCTTCTGGGGCTCCGCGCTGGCGCTGGCTTTGGGCTACATCTTCGCGGCGTGGATCGTCTCGGGCAAGTTCGGCTCGGTGATCCGCGGGATCCGGGACGACGAGGCGCGCGTGCGGTTCCTCGGCTACCCGGTGGAGGGCTTCAAGCTCTTCGTCTTCACCGTGACCGGCATCATCGCCGGCATCGCGGGCGCCCTCTACTATCCGCAGGCCGGCATCATCAATCCCGCGGAGCTGGCGCCAATCGCCTCCATCTACCTTGCCGTATGGGTCGCCATCGGGGGACGGGGGAGGCTCTACGGAGCGGTGATCGGGGCGGCGTTCGTCTCCCTCGTCTCGACATGGTTCACCGGCGGACAGGCCCCCGATATCGACCTCGGCGTCTACAGGGTCCAATGGGTCGACTGGTGGCTGATCCTCCTCGGTGTCTCCTTCGTCCTCGTCACCATCCTCGCACCGCAGGGCATCGGCGGGCTCTTCGATCTCCGGGCGCGCCCTCGCGGCAAAAATCACGGCAAGACGAGTACCGGGCCGGACGGCGGATCGCTGCGCGCGCCGGAGGCGGCCGAATGACACAGCTTCTCGAGGTCGACGGCGTCTCCGTCTCGTTCGACGGGTTCAAGGCGATCAACAACCTGTCCTTCTCCATCGGACCGGCGGAGCTGCGGGCGGTCATCGGGCCGAACGGTGCCGGCAAGACCACCTTCATGGACATCGTGACCGGCAAGACGAAGCCCGATTCGGGATCCGTCCTCTGGGGCGCGCGCAACCGCTCCCTCCTGAAGATGAGCGAATCGCAGATCGCGCGGGCGGGTGTCGGGCGGAAGTTCCAGCGTCCGACCGTGTTCGAGGACCAGAGCGTCTTCGACAATCTCCTGATGGCGCTCAAGAAGACCCGCGGGCCGCTCGGCGTGCTGTTCTACCGCCCGTCCTCCGAGGATGCGGGCAAGGTTCGCGAGCTCGCCGGCCAGATCGGCCTCGCGGGGCAGATCGACAGGCTTTCGGGCGAGCTCTCCCACGGCCAGAAGCAGTGGCTGGAAATCGGAATGCTGCTCGCGCAGGAGCCGCGCCTGATGCTGGTGGACGAACCTGCCGCCGGCATGACCCCCGCCGAGCGGGAGCACACGACGGACCTTCTGAAGCGGGCCGCCGCCTCCTGCGCCGTGGTCGTCGTCGAGCATGACATGGACTTCGTGCGCCGTCTGGGCTGCCGCGTCACCGTTCTCCACGAGGGCTCCGTCCTCGCCGAGGGCTCCATCGACCACGTCACGTCCGATCCGCAGGTGATCGACGTCTATTTGGGGCGCTGAACCATGCTGGACTGCCGAAATGTCACGCTTCACTACGGCTCCTCGCAGATCCTCCACGGCATCGACCTGATCGCCGAGGCCGGGCAGGTCACCTGCCTCATGGGCTGCAACGGCGTCGGCAAGACCAGTCTTCTGAAGGCCATCTCGGGCGCGCATCTCGCGTCCGGCGGCTCCATCGAGCTGGGCGGCGCGGACATCTCCCGGATGCCCTCGCACGCTCGCGCCAAGGCCGGGCTCGGTTATGTCCCGCAGGGACGGGAGATATTCCCGCTGCTGACCGTGCGGCAAAACCTCGAAACCGGGTTCGCCTGCCTGCCCAGAGCCGAGAGGGCGGTGCCCGAGGAGATCTTCGAGTTGTTCCCGGTCCTGCGGAAGATGGAGGGACGCCGCGGCGGGGATCTCTCCGGCGGCCAGCAACAACAGCTCGCCATCGCGCGCGCGCTGGTGACACGGCCGAAGGTGCTGCTCCTCGACGAGCCGACGGAGGGCATCCAGCCGAACATCATACAGGAGATCGGCCGCGTCATCGGCATCCTGCGCGAGCGGGGCACCATGGCCATCGTGCTGGTGGAGCAGTTCTTCGACTTTGCCTGGGATCTCGCGGACCGCATCTACGCCCTCGAACGCGGGGCGGTCTCCCTCTCCGGCCGCCAGGGTGAGGTGGACCGCGCCGAGCTCCTCCGACACGTCTCGGTCTAGGGCGCATCGGGTCGGGAAGGGTCCGGCAGGCCCGAAT
The DNA here is from genome assembly GCF_031846565.1 of Tropicimonas omnivorans. Taxonomy (NCBI): domain Bacteria; kingdom Pseudomonadati; phylum Pseudomonadota; class Alphaproteobacteria; order Rhodobacterales; family Roseobacteraceae; genus Tropicimonas; species Tropicimonas omnivorans. The sequence continues at coordinate 403,694 of NZ_JAVRHL010000003.1, forward strand.
TTCTCGCTCGGGGCTCCCATTCGCGTCCTCCGGCAGGTCACCGGCCGTCCGCCCCGCGACATCCTGAACCCCGGCCGGGGGCTGGGCAGTTCGGGCGCGGCGGGGTAGGCGGGGGCGATGGATGTGGGCTGCACCAACCTTTCCTGCCAGCGGGGCGGGATCACCGTTCTGGACGGTGTGAGCTTCCGCGTGCCCGCGGGCGGCGTCCTGGCCCTGCGCGGTCCGAACGGGATCGGCAAGACGACGCTTCTGCGCACGCTCGCCGGGCTTCAGCCCGCCGCCTCCGGAGAGGTGACGCCCAGCCCGCGCGACATGGCCTATGCCTCCCATGCCGACGGGGTGAAGGCGGCGCTTTCGGTCACCGAAACCCTCGAATTCTGGGCCCGGATCCACGGCAGTACGGACATCGCGCCGGCGCTTGCGGCCTTCGATCTGGAGCGGTTGGCCGAACGGCGGGCGGGAACGCTGTCCGCCGGGCAGCGCCGCCGTCTCGGCCTCGCGCGGCTCATGCTGACCGGCCGGGAGATCTGGCTCCTGGACGAGCCGACCGTCTCCCTCGACGCGGCATCGGTCGCGCTCTTTGCCGGCGCCGTGCAGCATCACCTGAGCGAAGGCGGCACGGCCATTATCGCCACCCATGTGGATCTCGGCCTGGACGCCGCAATGCTCGACCTCGCGCCCTTCCGGGCAAGGCCCTCGGCCGGCACCAGCGAGTTCGACGAGGCCTTCCTGTGAGGGCGCTCCTCCTCCGTGATCTGTCCCTCTCGGTGCGGGCCGGGGGCGGGTTCGGTCTTGCGCTGGCCTTCTTTCTCATCGTCGTCGCACTGGTTCCTTTCGCCGTCGGACCGGCGACCTCCACGCTCTCGCTCATCGCGCCGGGCATCCTCTGGCTCGGGGCGCTTCTGGCCTGCCTGCTCTCGCTCGACAGGATCCTCGCGCTCGACTGGGAAGACGGCTCCCTCGACCTTCTCGCCACGGCGCCTATCCCGATGGAGGGCGTGGCCGCCGTCAAGGCGCTGGCGCACTGGGTGACCACGGGCCTTCCGCTGACGCTCGCGGCGCCCGCACTCGGCGTCCTTCTCAACCTCGCGCCGGAGGGCTTCCTCTGGCTCACGCTGTCGCTCGCCGTCGGCACGCCGGCGCTCTCGGCCATCGGCACGTTCGGGGCGGCGCTGACGGTCGGCGTGCGCCGGGGCGGGCTGCTTCTGTCCCTCATCGTCCTGCCGCTCTACGTGCCGGTTCTGATCCTGGGATCCGAGGTCGCGCGGCGGGGCGCCGCCGGGATGGAGACGGGGACGGCGCTCGCCCTTCTCGGCGCGCTGACGCTGGGATCGCTCGCCGCTATGCCCTTCGCGGCGGCTGCGGCAATCCGTATCAACCTGCGCTGAGCACCTCGCCTCGATGTCACTGGAAGCCGCCCGCGGGCAGGGATAGGGTCGCCTCCGATGTCGCTCTGGGAATACGCAAATCCGCGCCGCTTCATGGCCGCCTCCGGCGCCGTCCTGCCCTGGATCTCGGGGTTGGCGGCGGTGCTGGTCGCCCTTGGCCTCGCCTGGGGCTTCTTCGGCACGCCGGACGATTACCGGCAGGGCTCCACCGTCAAGATCTTCTACCTCCACGTGCCCGCGGCGATGATCGCCATCAATGCGTGGCTGATGATGCTCGTCGCCTCGCTGATCTGGCTCATCCGGCGGCATCACGTCTCTGCCCTCGCGGCGAAGGCGGCAGCGCCGGTGGGACTGACGATGACCGTCGTGACGCTCGTCACCGGTGCGATCTGGGGCCAGCCGATGTGGGGCACCTGGTGGGAATGGGATCCGCGGCTGACCTCGTTCCTGATCCTGGGTCTGTTCTACCTCGGTTACCTCGCCCTCTGGGAAGCCATCGACGATCCCGACGCCGCGGCGGACCTCACCTCCGTCCTCTGCCTCGTGGGGTCGGTGTTCGCGATCCTGTCGCGCTATGCGCTCGTCTTCTGGAACCAGGGGCTGCATCAGGGCGCGTCGCTGTCGCTCGACAAGGAGCAGAACGTGGCGGACGTCTTCTGGTGGCCGGCCATGGTCACGCTCGCGGGATTCGTCTGCCTCTTCGTTGCGCTGGTGCTTCTCAGAACGCGAACCGAGATCCGTGCGCGGCGGCTGAAGGCGGTGGTGGCCCGGGCGAGGATGTCGTGATGCCGGAGCTCGGTAAATACGCGGCCGAAGTCCTGTCGGCCTACGGCATCTCGCTGACCCTCCTGTCGGGGCTGGTCCTGTGGTCGGTGATAGCGGGGCGGCGTATGCGCGCCCGGCTCGCGAAGGCCGAGGACGAGCTGGCGAAGGGGCGGGAGGCCTCATGAAGACCGTGCTTCTTTTCGGCGTGCCGCTGGTCTTCGCCGCCTTCGCAGGCCTTCTTCTGGCGGGCCTCGCCGAGCGGGAGGAGAGCGGCGATGCGCTGCCCTCCGCCCTCGTCGGGCAGGACGCGCCCGAGATGAACCTGACGCCGCTCGGCGATCTGCCAGCGCTGGACCGCGCCGCGCTCGAAGGGCCGGGGCCCAAGCTCGTGAACTTCTGGGCGAGCTGGTGCGTGCCGTGCCGGGCCGAGCATCCGCTTCTCGAAGGTCTCTCCGAGGAGGCACCGCTCTACGGCATCGCCTACAAGGACAAGCAGGCGGACAGCCTCGCATTCCTCGCGGAACTCGGTAATCCGTTCGACGCGGCCTCCACGGACGACACCGGGCGCACCGGCATCGAATGGGGCCTCTACGGCGTGCCCGAGACCTTCGTTCTGGACGGGGACGGCACCATCGTCCTGCGCCATGCCGGCCCGCTCACGCCAGAGATCGTCGAGCGGGACATCCTGCCGGCGCTGGAAGCGGCGGGGGGCTAGGCGCGAGCGCCGGTTCGGGGGGCATGGCGGGGCCGGATCACGCGCACGCGGTTCGGCCTGCGATGATGTTCACGCAAGCGGCGCGGGAGCACTCGCCACATGGGCGGGCGCGTCCCTTTTGTCGAGGGAGCGGCTCGAAGCTTACGCGGTCTCGGATTGCGCGCCGCGGGCGAGCGCGGCGATGCCGGTCCGGGCGACTTCGATGAGGCCGAGGGGACGCATCAGGTCCGCGAAGGCGCCGATTTTCTCGGGCGTTCCGGTCAGTTCGAACACGAAGCTCTCCAGCGTCGAATCCACCACCGAGGCGCGGAAGATGTCCGCAAGGCGCAGAGCCTCGACGCGCTTGTCGCCCTGGCCCGCCACCTTGAACAGCGCCAGTTCGCGCTGGACGGAGGGCCCTTCGACGGTGAGGTCGGCAACGGAATAGACCGGGACGAGGCGGCCGAGCTGCGCCTTGATCTGCTCGATCACCTGCGGCGTTCCGGTGGTGACGATGGTGATCCGGCTGCGGCGACCTTCATGGTCGATCTCGGCGACCGTCAGACTCTCGATATTGTAGCCGCGGCCCGAGAAGAGCCCGATGACGCGGGCGAGCACACCGGCCTCGTTGTCCACCACCACCGCGAGGGTATGCGCCTCCAGGACCTCCGCGTTGGGATCGCGCAGATCGTAGGCGGAATGCTTGGAGGAACCCTTCTTGATCTTCAGCGGCGGCATGGCATCGGGCCTTTGGCAGGAATTTCAACTGGACCCGGGCGGTAGCCCGGTCTTCGCCGTTCGGCAAGGCCGAAGGGCAGGAGGGGGCCGCCGCGCACCCTGGGATGCGCGGCGGCCCGTTCTTGTCAGCGCGGCTCGGACGCGAGGCCGCGGTAGATCGCGTAGCACATCAGCAGAAGCACCACGGTGAAGGGCAGGCCGGTGGAGATCACCATCGACTGCAGCGAGGCGAGGCCCCCTGCGGAGAGCAGGAGCACGATGGCCACCACCCCCTCGAAGATGCACCAGAAGACCCGCTGCGGCACCGGCGCGTCGACCTTGCCGCCCGCCGTGATCGTGTCGATCACCAGCGAGCCGGAGTCGGACGAGGTGACGAAGAAGACGATCACGAGCACGATCCCGATGAAGGACGTGATCGACGTCAGCGGCAGGGCGTCCAGCATGCGGAAGAGCTGCAGCGGCAGATCGGCCTCCTGAACGGACGTGTAGCCGTCCTGGATCACCTGGTTGATCGCCGTTCCGCCGAACACCGCCATCCAGAACACGCAGACGAGGCTCGGGATCAAGAGGACGCAGATCAGGAACTCGCGCACGGTCCGGCCGCGGCTGACGCGGGCGATGAACATGCCGACGAAGGGTGACCAGGAGATCCACCACGCCCAGTAGAAGGACGTCCAGCCTTGGGTGAAGTTGACGTCTTCACGGCCGACCGGGTTCGACAGTTCGGGCAGGTAGCGGCCATAGGCCACGAGGCTGTCCACGAAACCGGTCAGGATCGCCAGCGTCGGCCCCGCGATCAGCACGAAGAGCAGCAGAAGGATCGCGAGCCCCATGTTGATCTCGGACAGGATCTGAACGCCTCCTTCGAGGCCGCGCAGAACCGAGATCAGCGCGATGGATGTGATGACGCAGATGAGGATCACCTGTGTCGTCGCGCCCATCGGGACTCCGAAGAGATCGCTGAGGCCGGCATTCGCCTGTGCCGCGCCGAGACCGAGCGACGTCGCAAGGCCGAACAGCGTCGCGAAGACCGCGAGGATGTCGATCAGGTGGCCCCACCAGCCCCAGACGCGTTCGCCGAGGATCGGATAGAACGCGGACCGGACGGAGAGCGGCAGACCCTTGTTGTAGGAGAAGAGCGCCAGGGCCAAAGCCACGACCGCGTAGATCGCCCAGGGGTGGAGGCCCCAGTGAAAGATCGTGGCGGCCATGCCGATGCGGACCGCTTCGCGCTCGTCTCCGGCGGAGGCGCCGAGGGGGGACCAGTCGGTCCGGCCGGGGGTGACGTCGAAGTCGCCGCGCGCATCGGCCGGGATCTGCTCGTCGAGGAGTTGCAGGACCGCGTCGGACGAAGGAGCGGTGACCCCGGTGGCCAGCTCGAAACTCTCGCGATCGGCGAAGCCCGGAGGAACCGCACCGTCGCCCGGATCGTCGCCCGAATAGGTCACGCCATAGCTCGTGCCGCCGGAGGCGGTGCCGAAATGGGTGAGGGGCTCCGAAACGCCGTAGAACATGAGGCCGATGCCCATGCCGGCGGCGAAGAGCATCGCGAACCAGCCGGGATAGCTGAAGTCGGGCGTGGCATCCTTGCCGCCGAGACGCACCTTGCCGACCGGCAGGATGATCAGCGCGATGCAGAACACGACGAAGACGTTGGCGGCGCCGATGAAGAACCAGTCGAAGCCTTGCGTGACGCTTGCGAAAAGCCACGAGAAGGCCTGGCCGGACTGATCCGGCAGAAGCAGCGTCAGCAGCGTGAACAGGACCACCGCCGCGCCGGAAATCACGAAAACGGGGTTGTGGACGTCGAAGCCGAACGGTCCGACGGAGCCTTCCACGTTCTGCTCGCCGATCTCGTAATCGGTCTCGATCGGGTTCACGGGCCCATCAGGGGCCGGGATACCCGGTTGTGTCTCGTCGTCTGTCACGTACTGACCCTCCTTCGTCGTGGGATTGGATCCTTGCGGTATGGGCCGAGCCGCGCAGGCCCCGCAGGATCTTCGGATTTAGCGTTCGTGCGCCCATCTTGGGCGGACAGGGGGCAGACCTGTCCTCAAATGCGGCACCCGGCGCTCATAATGCGACAAAGATGGGTGCGGGCGACAGGCGCTCCATGCCGCAACCGACGAAGTGTTGCAAAGCGGTAGGCATCGTCCGGGCGGACATTGTGGCCCGCCCGGACGGCTTGCGAGGGCGTATCAGACGAGAACGGCGCCCTTGGAGCCGATGGCGTCCTTGGCCGTCATCTCGCCGAGCAGCATCTTGTTGTGCGGCTCGCCGGACGGGATCATCGGCAGGCAATTCTCGTGCTTCTCGACGAGGCAGTCCATCAGCACCGGGCCGTCATGCTCGATCATCTCGCGGATCGCGTCATCGAGATCGTCCGGATCCTGCACCTGGATCCCCTTGAAGCCGAACGCTTCCGCCAGCTTGACGAAATCGGGCAGAGCCTCGGACCAGGAGTGCGAGTACCGCTCGCCGTGCAGCAGCTGCTGCCATTGGCGGACCATGCCGAGGCGCTCGTTGTTGAGGATGAACTGCTTCACGGGCAGGCGATACTGCGCCGCGGTGCCCATTTCCTGCATGTTCATCAGCCAGGACGCCTCGCCGGCGACGTTGATGACCAGCGCATCGGGATGCGCGACCTGAACGCCGATGGAGGCCGGGAAGCCGTAGCCCATGGTCCCGAGCCCGCCCGAGGTCATCCAGCGGTTCGGCGCCTCGAAACCGAGATACTGCGCTGCCCACATCTGATGCTGGCCGACCTCGGTGCAGATGTACCGGTCATGGTCCTTGGTCAGCGCCTCGAGACGGGCGAGGGCGTGCTGCGGCTTGATGGTCTTTTCCGACGGCTTGAACGCCAGGCAGTCGACCTCGCGCCATGCCTCGATCCGGTTCCACCATTTGGCCAGGGCCTCGCCGTTCACCCGCCGCCCGCGGCTCTTCCAGACGCGCAGGACGTCCTCGAGCACGTGGCCGACATCGCCGATGATCGGAATGTCCGTCCGGATGACCTTGTTGATCGAGGACGGATCGATATCGATATGGACCCGCTTGCTCTTGGGGCTGAAGTCGGAGACGCGGCCGGTGATCCGGTCGTCGAACCGGGCGCCGACATTGATCATCAGATCGCAGCCATGCATCGCGAGGTTGGCCTCGTAGAGACCATGCATCCCCAGCATGCCCAGCCACTTGTCGCCGGAGGCGGGATAGGCGCCGAGGCCCATCAGCGTGGACGTGATCGGAAAGCCCGTCGCCTCGACGAGCTCGCGCAGAAGCTGGCTGGCCGCCGGGCCGGAATTGATGACGCCGCCGCCGGTGTAGAAGACCGGTTTCTCCGCCGTCTCGATGGCCTCGACGAGGGCGGTGATCGCCTCCATGTCGCCCTTGACCTGCGGAGCGTAGTGGCTGCGCCGCGCCTCGCGGGGGCCGTGATAGGTGCCGGTGGCGAACTGCACGTCCTTCGGCAGATCGACGACGACCGGCCCGGGGCGGCCCGAGGTCGCGACGTGGAAGGCCTCGTGGATCGTCTGGGACAGCGACTCGGTGTCCTTCACCAGCCAGTTGTGCTTCGTGCAGGGGCGCGTGATGCCGACGGTATCGGCCTCCTGGAAGGCATCGGAGCCGATGGCGAAGGTCGGAACCTGTCCGGTCAGGACGACCATCGGGATCGAATCCATCAGCGCGTCGGTGATGCCGGTGACGGCGTTCGTCGCGCCGGGGCCGGACGTCACCAGAACGACGCCGGGCTTGCCGGTGGATCGGGCATACCCCTCGGCGGCATGGGTCGCCCCCTGCTCGTGCCGGACGAGGATATGACGGATGCCTTCCTGCTGGAAGATCTCGTCGTAGATCGGAAGCACGGCGCCGCCGGGATATCCGAATACGGTATCGACGCCCTGATCGAGAAGGGCCTGAACAACCATCTTCGCGCCGGTCATCTTCCGTGTCATCTTCGCCTCCGCCATGGGGCCGTCTCCAGTGTTTCGGGGCCCGTGTGACAGCGCCCCATCCTCAGTCATTCGCGCAACAAAAAGCCCCCGATCTTTCGAACGGGGGCGCATGGTTCGGACCTATGGTCTGCCGCTAGCGGCCCATGCACCCAAATCCTACGATTACGAGAAGAGCGGTCATCTACCGATCCTTTGCTGCGGTCCGGCGATATTATGCCCCCAGCGCGGGCGGGTCAACGCAGGCTTTGTACTTTATTTCGTCAAATTGGCCGGGTGCGACAGAATGTTTCGTGATACTTCCGCTGTCGTCAAACCCCTTGAAGATAAACAAGGAACCGGCAAGGTCGGGGGGCGCTTATGCTGACATGAGCAGAATCCTCTCGACACCGTGACCGCCCCAACTGGATCCGAGCCCCGATGAGCACCTCAAAACAGGCGGACAGCCCCGCCGACATCAGCAAGACCGGCTGGATCGCCATCGCCAAGCGGGTCTGGGCGGAACAGACCAATGACCACGTCGGACTGATTGCCGCCGGGGTCGCATTCTACGCCCTCCTGGCGCTCTTCCCGGCCGTGACAGCGACGATGGCCATCGCCGGGCTGATCGCCGAGCCGGATGTGGTCGCCGGACAGATCGAGACCTTCACCGCGATGATGCCGGCCGATGCCGCCTCCCTTCTCATCAATCAGGTTCAGGACGTGACCGGCTCAGAGAGCGGCGGCTTGGGTCTTGCCGCCATCTTCGGCATCCTCGTCGCGATCTATTCCGCCTCAAAGGGCGTCAATTCCTTGATGGAAGGGCTGAACGTCGCCTTCGACCAGAAGGAGGAGCGCGGCTTCTTCATGCTGACGGCGATGAAATTCGGGCTGACCTTCGCGCTGATCGTCGGACTGGTGCTGATCGCGATCCTGCTCGCAATCGTTCCCGCCGCCATTGCCCTCCTGCCGGTCGGCGAGACGCTGGAAACCTGGCTGAACTACGGGCGGTGGCCGATCCTCCTCGTTGTCGTCTGCATCGGCCTTGCCTTTCTCTACCGCTTCGGCCCGTCGCGGGCGCCTCGCGGCTGGCGCTGGATCACGCCGGGCGCGGCCATCGCGACGGCCCTGTGGGTGATCGGCTCGCTGGCGTTCAGCTTCTACGTCGCCAATTTCGGCAGCTACAATGAAACCTTCGGAGCGCTCGGCGGCGTCATCATCCTTCTGATGTGGCTCTGGCTCTCCGCCTACATCGTCCTGATCGGCGCGGAGATCGACGCGGAAATGGAGCGGCAGGCGAAGGGCAAGGTGAAGGGCGAGCGCAAGCGGGCGCTCTGATCGCCGCGCCCCGCGGGCGGGGCCCGTCAGACGCCCGAACCGGTCCCCTGCAGAACGCCATGTTCCATGGCATAGCGGGTGAGGCCGGCGGTGGAGCTGATGCCGAGTTTCTGGCGGATGTTGCGGCGGTGGGTCTCTACCGTGCGGACCGAGATGTCGAGTTCCTCGGCCACGTCGCGGTTGGACTTGCCGCGAGCGAGTTGCAGCAGGATCGTCTGTTCCCGTCCGGTCAGCGCGTCGGGCCGCGCCGTTCTGGCGCCGTGCGCGGCGGAGGCTCCGGTGCAGAGATAGGTTCCGCCCGCGATGACCGCGTCGATCGCCTCCCGGACCTCCTCGGTCGGCACGTCCTTCAACACGTACCCCCTGGCGCCGTGGCTGAGGGCGGTCGAGACGTATTCGGGCGAATCGTGCATCGACAGGATCAGGATCCGTGTCGCGGGTGCGCGCTCGAGGATCAGCTCCGTCGCGGCCAGCCCGCCGATGCCGGGCATGTTGAGATCCATCAGGACGATATCCGGCGCAAGCTGCGAAATTTGTTCCACCGCGTCCCTGCCGCCGGAGAGGCAGGCCACGACCTCGATGTCCCCCTCGCTTTCGAGGAGCGCGCGCATGCCTTCGGCGACGAGAGGGTGGTCGTCCACGATCATCACTCGGATCGTCATGCCGGGGTCGCCTCCTGTCTTGGGGAAGGGGCCGGAGCGCGCGGGTCGGCGCTGTCTTCCGGGGGGAGAAGGTGGGTGAGCGGGACGTGCGCCTCGATGATGGTGCCCTTGCGGGAACTCTCGATCTCGAGCCGCCCGTCGAGCCGCTCCAGCCGCTCCTGCATGTTCCGGAGGCCGAGGCCGGCGGATCCCGATCCCCCCACGGGCGCCATCCCCTGACCGTTGTCGGAAATGCGAAGGGTGGCGCCTTCGGAATGGCCGAAGAGGCGGACCTCCAGGGCCGTGGCACGGGCATGACGCTCCACGTTGGTGAGCGCCTCCTGCGCGACGCGGTAGAGCGCGATCTTCGCCTCCTGATCGAGACGGTTGCGGAAAACGACGGTATCGAAGCGCGTGTCGATGCCCGTACGGGCGCCGAATTCCTCGCAGAGTGCCTGGATGGCCGGGCCGAGGCCGAGATCGTCGAGAACGCCAGGGCGCAAGTCCCGGCTGATTCGCCGAACCTCGTGGATCGCCCCCGCAAGCGCCGTCGCGGCGGTATCAAGGCTCTCCGTCGCCCGCGCATCGCCCGAGCGCACCCTGCGCTTGGCCAGTTCCAGCGCGTAGCGCGCGCCGACGAGGATCTGGGAGATGGAATCGTGCAATTCCCGGGCCACCCTCCCGCGTTCCTCCTCCTGGGTGTCGAAGATGCGCTGCGTCAGCGCTTTCAGCCGGATCGAGGAGGTCCTGCGTTCGCGGATGTTGGTGATGAGACCGGACAGGAAGACCGCGGCGAGGGCGGTGAGGGTAATCGCGGCGGTCCAGAGGAACGTCTCCTCCACCCGCGTCTGCACATCGGCGCGGGCGGCATCGACGCCGTGCAGGACATCGTCGATGAAGATGCCGGTGCCGAGCGCCCACTGCCAGTCCTGCAGGCCGACGACGTAGGAGACCATCCGCGCGTCCTCGCCGGTCGAGGGCCTTTCCCAGATGTAGTCGTGGTACCCGCCGCCCTGCCGCGCGATCTCGATCAGACGGTCCACGACGGGGGTGCCCTCCGCATCGGTGGTGCCTGTGAGGGTCTGTCCGATGAGGTCTGTCTGCCGCGGGCTGACGAGGTTGGTGCCGTCGTAATCGTAGACGAAGAAGAACCCGTCCTGCCCGTAGATCATCGCCGCCAGGATCTGGGTCACCCGAAGCTTGGCCTCCTCGTCGTCGGGCAGGGCGCGGCCGTACTCGCTGGCGATGGCCGTGCGGGCGATGGACAGGTAGTTCTTCAGCTCCCGCTTCTTGGCCTCGATGAGCTGCCGTTCGAGCCCGGCGATCTCCCGCTCCGCCAGTCGCCCGGCCTGGAGCGCGACGATCCCCGCGATGACCGCCGCCGCGATCAAAAGCGGGATCGCCGCCACCAGCATGACGCGGCGGGACACGGCCGGACCGAAGGAAGAGGGCAGGTCTAGGCGCATGAGGTCTGAGTGATATCGGGGCAGGTCCCCGAAGATACCGGGGCAGGGACGTTCGATCAAGCGCGAGGAGGCGGCCGGACGCGCGAGGCCGCGTCTTTACTCGACGCTCCGATCGAACTCGCGCAAGAAAATGTCGCGCCTACGTAGTTCTGGGTATTCCGCGGCGGTTACCACTCTGAGTAGTGTAGGCGGCACTCGGAACCACACCGCGCAGGGGAGCGCGGGAATCCTCGGGAGGATACATATGGATCGTCGTTCATTCCTGCGCACGTCCGCGCTCGGCGGCGGCGCGGCAGCCGCCGCGTCACTTGCAGCGCCCGCCATCGCGCAAGGCGCCCGCACGCTCACCATGGTCGCGACCTGGCCGCGCGGTCTCGCCGGCGTCTGGGATTCGGTCGAACGCTTCTCGAACACCGTGTCGGAGCTGACCGACGGCCAGCTGACCATCGACGCCAAGGCGGCCGGCGAACTCGTCGGCGCGCTCGAAGTGTTCGACGCGGTGACCTCCGGCCAGGCAGATCTCTACCACGGCTGCGAATACTACTTCATCGGACAGCATCCGGCGCTCGCCTATTTCACCACGGTGCCCTTCGGCATGACCACGCCGGAGCTGATGACCTGGTATTACGGTCAGGACGGCATGGCGCTGCACCACGAGCTTGGCGAAATCTTCGGCCTCCGCGGCTTCCTTGCAGGCAATACCGGAGCGCAGGGCGGCGGCTGGTTCCGCAACCCGGTGACCTCGGCAGCCGATTTCCAGGGCCTGAAGTTCCGCATGCCGGGCCTCGGCGGCGAGGTCATGGCCAAGCTCGGCGCCTCGGTCCAGGTGCTTCCGGGCGGCGAGATCTACCAGGCCCTCTCCACCGGCGCGCTCGATGCGACGGAGTGGATCGGCCCGTGGTCCGACGAGAAGCTCGGCCTGCAGGAGATCGCGAAGAACTACTACCCCGCCGGTTTCCACGAGCCGGGCGCGGCGCTCGTCGTCAACGCCAATCTCGAGGTCTTCAACTCGCTGTCCGCGTCTCACCAGAAGGCGATCGAGATTGCCGCCGCCGAGACGCACCAGCACAATTACGGCCTGTTCCTCGCCAATAACGGTCCCGCGCTCGAGCGTCTCGTCCAGTCCGGCGTGCAGATCCAGGAGTTCTCGGACGACATCTGGGACGCCTTCGGCTCGGCGAGCCAGGAAGTCCTCGGCCAGTATGCGGGAGATCCGATCTACGACAAGATCTACAAGTCGGCGATGGATTCCATGCGGTCCTCCGCCCAGTGGCTCGAAGTGTCGGACAACCGCTATTCGACGCAGCGCAACCGGGTGCTCGCCGCGCTCTGAGGCGCGCTTCGCCCGAGCCTCGAAGCTGCGCGGGGGGATCCGGTCTCCCCGCGCACACCCGTCTTTACAGCACGTCTCTTCCCCCGAACAAAGGCCGGTCCGATGATCGACGCCATCCTCTGGACCCTGGGCAACCTCGCCCTCGGCATACGGAACATCGCCTATGCCGTGACCCATCCGGGCGCGTGGCTCGACTGGTCCGACCCCGAGGCGCTCATCCGCTTCATCTATTACGGCGCCTCCGTGGAGCTGCTCTTCGCCGTTCTGGTCCTTCTGCTGTTCCTGCTCGTCGCGGGCATGGTCTGGCGGCCCTTCATGTGGGGCACCGTCCGGGTCCTCGAAGGCATGGCCAACGTGATCGGACGGGCGGTGGCGTGGGTGGGTCTTCTGATGGTCCTGCAGCAGATCGCCGTGGTCTTCCTGCAATCGGTCTTCCGCCTGGGCGAAATCACGGTGTCCCCCTTCGGGATGGGGTTCACCCAGTCCGTCGGCTGGTTCTCCGAGGAGCTGAAGCTCTACAACGCGATGGTCGTGGCGCTCTGCGTCTCCTACACGTTCGTTCAGGGAACGCATGTGAGGGTGGACCTGCTCTACGGCCCGGCGAGTTTTCGCACCAAGCGCGTCATCGACATGGCCGGCGCGCTCTTCTTTATGATGCCGGCGGCGGTGCTGATCTGGCTCTATTCCTGGTTCTTCCTCTGGCGCCACCTGATCACGCCGAAGGTCTCCGCCACGGACGCGCTCGATCTGATGCTCCGCAAGGCGCAGATCGTGCGCTGGAACGTCGAGCGGATCGGCTTCTCGCCCAACGGCTTCGATGCCTATTTCCTGTTCAAGATCCTGATGGTGGCGTTCACGCTTCTGGTCTTCCTGCAGGCCATCGCCGTCTTCGCCCGCGCCTGGTGCGAGTTCCGCGAGGGACCCGCGAGCGAGGGTCGGTATCTCGACCGGGACAGCCTCGGCACCGGCGAAGAGCTCTACGAGGGAACGCACTGACATGATCTTCGGTCTGGACGGGGTCGAAATCGGCCTCATCATCGTTCTGCTGTGCCTGTTCGGCGGGATCCTCTCCGGCTTCCCGGTCGCCTTCGCCATCGGCGGGGCGGGCGTCATCAGCTTCTTCATCATCGCCGCGCTCGACAACGCCGGCATCCTCACCCATTCGGCCGTGGACCGCGGATCGGATGCCTACCGCGCCCTGGTGGCGGACGGGGTCGCGCCGATCGACATATCGCGCTTCAGGTATCCCGACCTGCCGCAGATCACCCAGCCGCTCTTCGAGGGCGGATGGCAGGACGCGATGAACCGCAACCTCTCCTTCATCACCAACCGGATGAACGAGCGCGTCTTCGCGGGGCAGAGCATCGAGACGCTCCTGGCCGTGCTGATGTTCGTGATGATGGGGATCGTGCTCGAACGCTCCAAGATCGCGAACGACCTTCTGACGACGATGGCACGGGTCTTCGGGCCGCTGCCCGGGGGGCTTGCCGTCTCCGTCGTGATCGTGGGCGCCTTTCTCGCCGCCTCCACCGGCATCGTGGGCGCGACAGTGGTCACGATGGGGCTCCTGTCGCTGCCGACCATGCTGCGCGCCGGGTACTCGCCGCAGATCGCGACCGGCGTCATCGCCGCGTCCGGCACGCTGGGGCAGATCATCCCTCCCTCCATCGTCATCGTTCTTCTGGGCACGCTCGCCGGGGACCTTTATGCCACCGCGCAGGAGACCCGCGCCCAGGCCGCCGGATGCACCGACGCGCTGACCTATCTGGGCGAGGCGGCGGTCGTCTCGGTCGGCACGCTCTTCCAGGCTGCGATCCTGCCGGGTGTGCTGCTTGCGTTCCTCTATGCCGCCTACGCCTTCGTCTACGCGGTGCTGAACCCCGCCAAGGCGCCGCCGGTTCGCGGCGGGGCAGAGACCGGTGAGCAGACGTCCGGCCGTCATGCGCTCGTCTGGTATCTCGCGATCCCGGTCGTCCTGATCGGCGGAACGCTCGCCCTCGGTCAGGCGGGCGTCGTCGGTAGCCAGGATCTCACGGTGCGCTCCTTCTCCGAGGTGACCGCGACGCCGGAGCTGCGCACCAACGTCTCCGAGCAGTGCCAGGTCGCGATGATCGAGCTGCACGGGCAGGCCCGCTGGGATCGCGCCGTGGCGCAGACCGAGGCTCTGGCCGGCACGGCGACGGGCGAGACCCACCGCCTGAACGCCGAAGAGCTGGATCAGGCCCGCGCCGCCAAGATCGCGAATGCCGCGCCGATCGGCACCGGCATCGCCACCGGCTTCCTGCTCCTTGCGCTCGTGCTGACCACCGCGCGGGGCACCGAACCCTCCGCGCGCATGGCGCCGCTTCTCGTGGGCGGTCTCGGGATCGTCCTCGGCCTCATGGCGGACATCGCCCTCATCGGTCCGCAGACGAGCCCCGGCACGACGCTCCTCATCCTCGCCCTGCCGCTGGCGCTCACGCTCTACGGCTGTCGCCATGCCGCGGCGCTTCTAGGACGCAACGAGCTCATTCGCGTCGTCGTGCCGCCATTGGTGCTGATCATCGCCGTCCTCGGCTCCATCCTCGGCGGCATCACCAACCCGACCCCCGCCGCGGCACTGGGGGCGGGCGGCGCGATCATGCTCGCCGCCTTCCGCAAGCTGCAGGAGGAAGGGCGCTCGGGAAGCATCATCCTCTACTCGGCCTTCGCGGTTCTCGTGATGATCCTTCTCGGGGCGAATTTCGACCTGCGCGTCACGGCCGAAGGAACCGGGTTCGAGAACCGGGTGGCGTGGCTCGCGGCCTATGCATGCTGGTACTTCGCCTTCTTCGGCGTGCTTTATGCGTGCTGGGTGCTGTTCCGGACGCGGGTCCTGACACCGGCGGTGCGGGAGACGGCGAAGGTCACGAGCATGGTCTTCACCATCCTGATCGGCTCGCAGCTCCTCAACCTCGTCGTCATCTCCTTCGGGGGGGAGGAGTACATCCAGGATTTCCTGCGGAGCTTCGATCGCGAATGGGTCGTGTTCCTGATCGTGATGCTGGTCCTGTTCATCCTGGGCTTCGTGCTCGACTTCCTGGAGATCATCTACATCGTGATCCCCATCGTCGGCCCGGTGATCTACGGCGGCACCATGGATCCCAAGTGGGTCACGATCATGATCGCCGTCAATCTCCAGACCAGCTTCCTGACGCCGCCGTTCGGCTTCGCGCTGTTCTACCTGCGCGGGGTCGCCCCGCGCGAGGTGACGACGGGACACATCTATCGCGGGGTGATCCCCTTCGTGCTGATCCAGGTTCTCGGCCTCGCGCTGCTGTGGTTCTTCCCGGGCGTGGTGACCATCGTGCCCGACCTGATCGGGAACTGACGGAAGGGACGAGAGTCGACGGCCGCCGGACGAGGGGTTCGGCGGCCGGCGTTTGCCGGACCGGATCGGAGGCGGGAGGGACGCGGCGCCAGTGCCCGTGCGGATCATGTGGAGACAGGAGCTCGGCACTTCAGTGGATCGCTAACGGCGCAGGCGGCTCGGGGCCGGGATCAGAGCAGCGACGCTCCGGCCGGCGGTGCGCCCGGTCTACTCCACCGCGGGCACGGCTTTCACGTAGTCGGCGATCGCCTGACGGTCGTCCGCCGGGAGCTGCGATGTGCCGTGGATCACGTCCACCATCGAGCCGCCGGCGGTGTCGAAATCAGGGGTGAACCCGCTCTCGAGGTAATAGGCGATGTCCTCGGCACTCCAGTCGAGCGCGCCGGGCGTGATATTGGGAATGGACCCCTCGCCAGACGGGTTGGGCGCGCCACCGAGCCAGTCGACGGTGATCAGCCCGCCGAGTTCGTCCCGCGGAGTGTGGCACTCGCCGCAATGGGCCACGGCCTCCACGAGGTAGCGCCCGCGCTCGGGACTATCCTCGCCGGTCATCACCCAGCCGTCCGGCATGTAGCGCAGCTTCCACAGGCCGAGGCCACGGCGCATGTTGAAGGGGAAGGGCAGATCGTGCGGGCGGGAGGCGGTGTCGCTTTCGGGGAGGGTCTGCATGTAGGCCCAGAGATCGGCCACGTCCTGCAACTCCATCCGCGAATACGCGACATAGGGAAAGGCGGGGTAGTAGTGCTGGCCTTCCGGGGACACGCCGCGGACCATGGCGTTGGCGAATTCTTCGAGCGACCAGGCGCCTATGCCCGCCTCGGAGGGAGAGATGTTGGGCGTGTAGAAGGTGCCGAAATCGCTGTCGATCGCGTGCCCTCCGGCCAGGACGAGACGCTCCTCCTCGCTGCCGCCTTCGGTGCCGTGGCAGGAGGCGCATCCGCCTGCCGCGAAGATGAGAGCGCCCGCGTCGGCGTCCCCGTCCAGCGATGCGGTCGCATCAGGCGCGAGTGTATTTGTCCGAATAAGCCAGAGGCCGCCCGCAACAACGATGAGGGCGATGAGTAGGGCCGCGAGGAGGAGCTTTTTCATGTCTTTCGTGGCGGGCGGAGCCGCCGATCGGACCCCGCCCTTGCCTGATCAGTTGGACTGGCGGAACTGGCGGTGGCAGGAGCCGCAGGCCTGCCCGATGGGGCCGAGCGCTGCGCCGAGTCCCTCCTGGCCGTCTGCGGCGACGTCGACGAGACCATCCGCCGCCGCGCCGAGATCGTCCCACTGGGACTGGAACTCGTCCCATTCCGTCCAGACGGCGGGAAGGGCGCGCGAATCCTCCACGTCATCGGAGCTGGTGCCCTCGGGGAAGAGGGGCCCGAGGTTGAGGCTCGCAATCGCGGCGAGGTTCTCGGCGGCCGCTGTCGCGGCGTCTGCATCATACTCGACGTCGCCCTTCGCCATCCCGCCGATCGTGCCGAGGGACAGGCCGAGGACGTTCATCGCGCCCTCTCGCGCCTCGATGGCAGCCTCGCCATCCTGGGCCGTGGCGGTGAGGGGAGAAAGCGCGACGGCGCCGGCGAGCGTCAGGCTGGCTAGGCGGGTGATGAGCATGAAACGGGATCCCTGTCTGATTTATCGGTTGGTTTCACAATGAAGCTTAAGGGCGCGACATGACTTGCCCATGAGAAGATACGAGGGCCCGGGTAACGTTGCTGTGAGGACAGGTCCGACCTCGGCGCCGCTCGCTGTCGGTCGCGGTTGCCCCGCCCCCCGGCGATCCGGGGGACGGGCTTTCGAGGGCGTCACTCGGCGGAGAGGCGCAGAAGGGCGCCGTCGTCATAGTCGGTGATCAGGAGGAAGGAGCCGTCCTCATCCACAACGACATCCCTGACGCGGCCGAGATCGGTTGCGAGACGCTCTTCCCCCGTGACCGTGTCGCCGTCCAGCTCGAGACGGACGATGCCGTCGGAGACCAGCGCACCGATGAAGAGGTCGCCCTGCCAGTCGCCGAACATCTCACCGTCGTAGAACGTCATGCCACCGGGCGCGATGACGGGGTCCCAGTAGTAGCGTGGCTGTTCCATCCCGTCCTGCGCGGTGTCGCCGCCGCTGACCTCCGAGCCGTCGTAGTTGATCCCGTAGGAGATGACCGGCCAGCCGTAGTTCGTCCCGGCTTCGATGTGGTTCAGCTCGTCGCCGCCCTTGGGGCCGTGCTCGATGGTCCAGAACTCGCCGTTATCGCGGATCGCGGCGCCCTGGATGTTGCGGTGCCCATAGGACCAGATTTCGGGCAGCGCATCCGACTGATCGGCGAACGGATTGTCATCCGGAACGGAGCCGTCGAGGTTCACGCGGACTGTCTTGCCGTAGGTCTTGTCCAGATCCTGGGCGTAGACGCGCTCTTCTTCGGTGAAGTGCTCCCCGGTGGTGATGAGCGCATGGCCTTCGCCGTCGAAGAGGATGCGGGAGCCGTAATGCATGGGCGAGGGGGACGCGGGCTCCTGGACGAAGATGTCCTCGACGTCCGTCACCTCCGTCAGATCCTCGCTGAGAACACCGCGCGCGGCGGCGGTGGCGGACATGCCCTCGCCCTGCGGCTTGGAATAGGTCCAGTAGATCATCCGGTCCGATCCGAAATCTGGACCGATCGCAACGTCCAGAAGGCCGGCCTGTTCGATGCTCAGCACTTCGGGAATGCCGGCGATGGGGTCCGAGATGGTGCCATCGGGCGTGATATGGCGCAGATCGCCGCTTCGCTCAGTCACGAGATATCCGTCGCCACCCGGCAGGACCGCGATGCCCCAGGGATGGGTGAGCCCTTCGGCGATGATGTCCTGCGTGAGAGCGACTCCGCTGTCTGCTTGCGGCGCGCGGGTCTGCTCGGCGAAGGCCGGCTCCTGATCGGGGGCGTTCTTCGGGCCGACATCCACGGGATCTGCGGTCTGCGCTGTCGCGGGGAGGGCCAGTGTGAGTGCAAGCGCGCTGGCGGCAGTGGCGAGCAACGCATCGGGGCGGCGGCTGGAGGTCATGTCGTCGTCCTTCGGTCAGTAAATGTCGACAGGACAACCGGGGCAGGGCGATCGATGTTCCGACGGATCACGGGATCGTCGGTCGGGGACGTGCCCCGGCCAGGATTACCCAGCCGCAGGCGCCCCAAACGAAGAACGCCCCCGCAGATGTCCCGCGGGGGCGTTACTATCTCGTTCGTTCCGCCGCCCCGTCAGGGCGGACAGAAGATCACTCGTCGCCGGTCTGGCCGAGGCGTTCCTTGAGCTCGTCGAGTTCGAGAACGGCGGGTTCGTCGTTCTGCTGCTCGTCTTCGCTTTCCAGCTCGTCGAGCTGGGCGCCGCCGATATCGTCGAAGAGTTCCTGGATCTCGAATTCGGCTGCGGCTTCCTCTTCCGCGGCGAGCTCCTGGATCGACTTGCCGGAGGCCTGCAGATCGGCCTCTTCGGGGGAGCGGGCCACGTTCAGCCGGATCGCGACTTCCACCTCGGGGTGGAGAACCACGGTGACGGTGTGCAGGCCGAGATCCTTGATCGGCTTCTCGAGCCGGATCTGACGCTTGTCGACGGTGAAGCCGGCTTCGGTCGCGGCATCGGCAGCGTCACGCGGGGTGACGGAGCCATAGAGCGCGCCGCCGTCGGAGGCGGAGCGAATCACGATGAAGCTCTGACCGTCGAGATCGCCCGACATCTTCTCGGCCTCTTTCTTCGTCTCGAGGTTCTGAGCCTCGAGCTGGGCCTTCTCGGCCTCGAAGCGGGCGCGGTTGGCTTCGTTCGCACGAAGCGCCTTGCCCTGGGGCAGAAGATAGTTGCGGGCGTAGCCCTCCTTGACGGAGACGACTTCGCCCATCTGGCCGAGCTTGGCCACGCGTTCCAGAAGGATGATGTCCATAGGTCAGTCCCTCACTTCACGGCGTATGGGAGCAGCGCCAGGAACCGGGCACGCTTGATCGCACGGGCGAGCTGGCGCTGGTTCTTGGAGCCGACGGCGGTGATCCGGGAGGGGACGATCTTGCCCCGCTCGGAGATGTAACGCTGCAGCAGACGCGTATCCTTGTAGTCGATCGCGGGGGCGTTGTCCCCGGCGAACGGATCGGTCTTGCGGCGACGGAAAAACGGTTTGGAGGCCATGTCTTACAGTCCTTTCCTGATGCGGGGTGTCAGCGGCGTTCGCGGCGGCTGTCGCGCTCGTCGCGCTTCTGCATCTGCGCGGACGGGCCTTCCTCGTGCTCGTCCACACGGATGGTGAGCACGCGCATGACGTCGTCGTGGAGACGCATCAGGCGTTCCATTTCCTGCACGGCGGGCGCCGGCGCATCGGAACGCATGAAGGCGTAGTGGCCCTTGCGGTTCTTGTTGATCTTGTACGCCATCGTCTTGACGCCCCAGTACTCGGAATCGACGACGGAGCCGCCGTTGTCCGTGAGCACTGTGCCGAAATGTTCGATGAGGCCTTCGGCCTGCGTGTTGGACAGGTCCTGACGCGCGATGAAGACATGCTCGTAGAATGGCATGTATGTATCCTTGCGGTACGGGGCGGGCTTCACAGGACGGGCGGTTCCGAAGATCGGCTCCGCTGCCCGTCCACGAGGGGCGCCGCCGGTCATTGCAGTAGCGGAGGCCCGCGCCTTACGGGATCAAGGCCTCCTTTGCAAGCGGGAGCTCTTCGGTTGCCGCCGCGCGGGGGCGAGGCTAGATCGGCCATAGCGCGCGGGGTCGACGCCCCGTGCATCAAAGACAGGACGCCGGCGCCGAGGTGCGGCGTGATGGGCGAGACCCGCGAGGAGAGCAGACCATGAGCCGTGCATTCGTATTTCCGGGGCAGGGAGCCCAGACCGTCGGCATGGGCCGGGCGCTGGCCGAGGCCTACCCGGCTGCGAAGGCCGTATTCGACGAGGTGGATGAAGCACTGGGCGAGCCGCTGTCCGCCCTGATCTGGGACGGCGATGCGGACAATCTCACGCTCACGCAGAACGCCCAGCCCGCGCTGATGGCGACGTCCATTGCGGCGCTCCGGGCGCTCGAGGCGGAAGGGATCACGGTGGACGGCGCCGCCTTCGTCGCCGGGCATTCCCTGGGCGAATATTCCGCGCTCTGCGCCGCGGGGGCGCTGGATCTGTCCGATACGGCGCGGCTGCTGCGCATTCGCGGCCGGGCGATGCAGGAGGCCGTGCCGGTCGGGCAGGGCGCCATGGCGGCGGTTCTGGGACTGGACTTCGACGCCGTGAGCGCCATCGCTGCGGACGCTGCCGGGGACGGATGTTGCCAGGCGGCGAACGACAACGACCCCGCGCAGGTGGTGGTCTCCGGCGACAAGGCTGCCGTCGAGCGCGCCGTGGACCTTGCCAAGGAGAAGGGCGCCAAACGCGCGCTGATGCTCCCCGTCTCCGCCCCGTTCCACTGCGAACTGATGGCCCCCGCGGCCGAGACGATGCGCGAGGCGCTGGCCAGCGTGACCATCTCGGCGCCGAAGGTTCCCGTCGTCGCCAACGTGCGCGCCGAGGCGGTGTCGGACCCCGACACGATCCGCGCGCTCCTCGTGGAGCAGGTGACCCACCGGGTCCGCTGGCGCGAGAGCGTCGCGTGGATGACGGCCGAGGGCGTCACGGAGTTCTGGGAAATCGGCGCCGGCAAGGCGCTCTCGGGCATGATCCGGCGGATCGAGAAGGGCGCCGAGGTTCGCGCCGTCGGGACGCCGGACGATGTCGCCGCGGCACGGGCCGCCCTCGGGTAATCCCAAGCCGCGCGGGCGGGCGGCACGGGCCTCGCTCCGGCATTCACGCATGACAGGAAGGACCAGCATGTTCGATCTTCAAGGCAAGACGGCTCTCGTCACGGGCGCCTCCGGCGGCATCGGCGCCGAAATCGCAAGGACGCTGCACAAGGCGGGCGCCTCGGTCGCGCTTTCAGGCACGCGGGAGGCTCCGCTCGAGGCGCTCGCCTCCGAGCTTGGAGACCGCACCGCGGTCCTGCCCTGCGATCTGACCGATCCGGAGGCGCAGGCGGGCCTGCCGAAACGCGTGACCGAGGCGCTCGGCGCCTGCGACATTCTCGTGAACAACGCCGGAATCACCCGCGACCAGCTTTTCATGCGGATGGGCGACGAGGAGTGGGCGCAGGTCCTCGAGGTGAACCTCACCGCGGCCATGCGCCTGTCCCGCGCCGCGCTCCGGGGGATGATGAAGTCCCGCTGGGGCCGGATCGTCAACATCACCTCCATCGTCGGTGCGACGGGCAATCCCGGACAGGGTAACTACGCCGCCGCAAAAGCCGGCCTCGTCGGCATGTCCAAGTCGCTGGCCGCCGAGGTCGCCTCCCGCGGCGTGACGGTCAACTGCATCGCGCCGGGCTTCATCGAGACGGCGATGACGGACAAGCTCGGCGACGAGCAGAAATCCAAGCTTCTGACGAACATTCCCATGGGCCGGATGGGCGCGCCCGGGGAGATCGCCGCCGCCGCGCTCTACCTCGCAAGTTCCGAAGCTGGCTACATGACGGGCACAACCCTGCATGTGAACGGCGGCATGGCCATGATCTGAGGCGAAAATCTCCGGCGCCGCTTTACACCGGCGCCGCGCTGTGGTGGCGTTCCGGGACGGTGCGGTCCAGGGGAACACGGTGGCATTCTGGCAGTCGAGAAGCGAGACGACGAAGGGCTACGCAACCGTGGCCCCGCCGCTGCTATACGCATTCTTCCTTCTGGCCGTGCCCCTCGGGGCGGTGCTGGTGCTGTCCTTCTGGTCGCAGGAATTCCAGACCATCGACCGCAGCTTCACGCTGGCCAACTACCGCGAGGCGCTGACGGACCCGCTCTATCGGCAGCTCCTCTGGCGCTCGGTGAAGATCGCCGGCGCGACGACGATCGCGACGGTGCTGCTGGCCTTCCCCATCGCCTATTTTGTCAGCTTCCACGTCCCGCCGCACAAGAAATCCCTCTGGATCTTCCTGATCACCATCCCGTTCTGGACGAGCTACCTGATCCGGGTCTTTCTCTGGAAGGTGATCCTCGGCTACGGCGGCGTCCTGAACAGCGCGCTGATGGGCCTCGGTGTGATCGATGAGCCGATGACGTTCCTGCTCTACAACGCCAATTCGGTCGTGATCACGCTCGCCCATGCCTTCGCGCCCTTTGCGATCCTGCCGATCTTCGTCTCGCTGGAGAAGATCGACCGCTCGCTCCTCGAGGCGTCCCGCGACCTCGGAGAGAGCACGGCGATGACCTTCCTGCGGGTGACGCTTCCGCTTGCGGCGCCGGGTGTGATCGCCGCGATCCTCATCGTCTTCATTCCGACGGTGGGGGATTACGTGACGCCCCGCCTCGTCGGCGGACCGAACGGGACGATGATCGCGAACATGATCCAGGTGCAGTTCCTGCAGCTCTCGAACGCGCCGCTCGGCTCGGCGCTGGCGGTCCTCGCGATGCTGACGGTGACGGTGGTCGCGCTCGTCGTCTCTCTCGGCATCGGCCGTCTGGTGAGGGCACCGAGATGAGGGGGCTGAAGCTCTACGCGATCGGCTACCTGATCTTCCTCTATGCGCCCATCGCGCTCCTGCCGCTCTTCGCCTTCAACGACGGGACGGTCATCGCCTTCCCGCTCCAGGGGTTCACGTGGAAATGGTTCGCCGGGCTCGCGACGACGCCGGCGCTCCATGACGCGGTGATCAACTCGCTCCTGATCGCCGCCACCTCCGCGATACTGGCCACGCTGCTCGGCATCTGCGCCGCCCGCGCCAATGCGCGCTACCGTTTCCCGTTCAAGACCGGCATTCTGGGTTTCATCATGGTGCCGCTCGTCCTGCCGGAGATCATCGTCGGCGTGTCGCTCCTCGTGGTGATCGCCAACATCTTCTCGATGAGACTGTCGCTCTGGACCGTGGTTCTCGGGCACACGCTGATCTGCATGCCGTTTGCCATCGCGATCCTGAACTCGGCCTTCGACAACCTCGATGCGTCGCTGGAGGAGGCGGCCGTGGATCTCGGCGAGACGCCGTGGAACACGTTCCGCCTCGTGACGCTGCCGCTCGTGATGCCGGGCATCGTGTCCTCGCTGCTCATCTCCTTCACCATCTCGCTCGACGAGTTCATCATCGCCTTCTTCCTCACCGGAGCGGAGCCGACGATGCCCGTCTACATCTGGGCGCAGTTGCGCTTCCCAAATTCACTGCCGATCATCATGGCGCTCGGGACCATCCTCGTCGCGCTGTCCATCGTGCTCCTGACCGTCGCGGAGATCTTCCGCCGTCGGGGCCTCGCGCGGGCCGGGGTCCGCGATACCGGAGGGTTCCTGTGACCGGACCGATCATCAAGCTGGACGGGGTCCACAAGAGCTACGGCGAGGTGGATGTCCTGAAGGGCATCGATCTCGACATCGCGGAAGGCGAGTTCCTGACGCTCCTCGGCCCCTCGGGCTGCGGCAAGACAACGCTTCTGCGGATCATTGCGGGATTCGAGGGGGTGACGGACGGCGTCTGCCTCATCTCCGGGCGCGACATGGCGGGGGTTCCGGCCAACAAGCGTCCGACCAACATGGTCTTCCAGTCCTACGCCGTCTTTCCGCACCTGACCGTCGCGCAGAACGTCGCCTTCGGCCTGCGCCGCTCGAAGCTCGGCAAGTCGGAGAAGGCGGCCAAGGTGGAAGAGGCACTGGGCATGGTCGGCCTCGGCGGCTACGGCGCCCGCGCCGCCCATGCGCTCTCGGGCGGTCAGAGGCAGCGTGTGGCGCTGGCCCGCGCGCTCATCCTGGAGCCGACCGTGCTGCTCCTCGACGAGCCGCTCTCGGCGCTGGACCGCAAGCTCCGCGAACAGATGCAGTCCGAGCTCCGCCGGCTTCAGCGCCAGGTCGGCATCACCTTCATCCTCGTCACCCATGACCAGGAGGAGGCGCTGATCATGTCGGACCGGATCGCCGTGATGTTCGGCGGCCGGATCGCGCAGCTCGCCCCGCCCCAGGAACTCTACCGCCGCCCCCGCACCCTCGATGTCGCCCGCTTCATCGGCGTGATGAACGTGCTGCCCGGCGAGGTGAAGGAGAAGGGGCCGGCCGGCGTCGAGGTCCGGGTGGACGGCATTGGGCGCGCCCGGATCGAGCCGGAGCAGGCCCCTTCGGGGGCGCGGATCGGCACGGGCTGGGCCGGGATCCGGCCCGAGACCATGTCCGTTCTCTTCGCCGGTGAGCAGACCGACCGAAGCGTCGCGGAGGGTGTGGTGGCGGAGGTCACCTATTACGGCGACATGACCTATTACGACGTGATCCTCGACGGCACCGATCGCCCGCTCACGATCTCCATGAAGAACCTGATCGGCCGCGAAGTCCTCGAACGCGGCGCGCGCACCCGCGTGTCATGGGATGCTCGCTCCATCGTCTGGTTCGGCGAAGAGGCGGCGTAGCCGGGCGCGTCAGCCGTCCGCCCCTCACCGATCCGGCGGGATGAGCCCCAGTCCGCGCAGGTAGATGCCCACGCCGGCCTCCAGGAGCTCTTCCGGCTCGAACGGCCCGCGGGTGCCTGCATTGCCGCGGGCGTAAAGTTCGACGACGCCGTGAGACATCGCCCAGATATGCGCCGAGACCATCGAGGGGGGCGGGCGCTTCGCTTCCGGAATGGCATCGGACAGGCGCTCGGCGGCCTTTTCCACGACGGAGCGGGATCGGGCGGCGGCGCCGGCGAGCGCGGAGGTGCGGTTCACGTTCACACCGCTTTCGAACATCGCCTGGTAATGCCCCGGATGCTTACGCGCGAAGGCGAGGTAGGCGCGGCCCGTCGCCTCGAAGCGGGAGAGGGCGGACGGGCCCCCGGTGTCGAAGGCGTATTCCATGAGGTCAGCGAAGATCTCGAAGCCCTGCAGCGCGGCCTCAGCGATCAGGTCGTCCTTGCCCTCGAAATGCCGGTAGACCGCGGCGGGCGTCACCCCCGCCGTCTTGGCCGCTTCTGACAGGGTGAAGCCCTCCGGCCCCTTCGTCTCGATCAGGGACAGGGCGGCATCCACCAGCGCCTGACGCAGGTTGCCGTGGTGATAGCCACGTTTGCCGGTCATCCGCGCCAGATCTCCGGACCGCCGCATATCTCGGGATCAGCCTCGCCGATCAGCGCGGCATCACGGCCCTCGTAGGGGACAGCGCGCAGGATCGCGCGGATCGCCTCGAGCCGGGCGCGGCGCTTGTCGTCGGACAGGATTACGGTCCAGGGGGCGATGCCGGTATGGGAGCGTGAGAAGGTGTCCCGGATCGCTTCGGAATAGGCGTCCCACTTCTTCAGCCCCTCCACGTCGATCGACGACAGCTTCCATTGCTTGAGCGGATCGTTTTCGCGCCGGAGCATCCGGTTGAGCTGCTCCGCCCGCCCGACATTGAGCCACAGCTTCACGAGGATGATCCCGTCATCGACCAGCGTGCTTTCGAACGCGGGGAGCTGGCGGAAGAAGGCGTCCCGCTGCGCGGTCGTGCAGAAATCGAACACCTGCTCGACGACGCCGCGATTGTACCAGGAGCGATCGAACAGGACGAGCTCGCCGCCGGCGGGCAGGTGGGCGACGTACCTTTGGAAGTACCACTGGGACTGCTCGCGCTCCGTCGGGGTCGGCAGGGCGACGAGACGGGCCACGCGGGGGTTCAGGTTCTCCCGGACCCGCTTGATCGTCCCGCCCTTGCCGGCCGCATCGCGTCCCTCGAAGACCACCGCGACCCGGCGGCCGGACGCCTTGATCCAGGCCTGAAGCTGCACGAGCTCTCGCTGGAGCGCCTCGAGCTGATCCTCGTACTCGTCCTTGTCCATGCGATCGTCGTACGGATAGGGCAGCTCCAGGATCGTCTTCCCACCGTCCTCGAGCGCCTTGCGCACATCCTTCGGCGCCCCGGACGTCGCATACTCCGAGATCGCCCCGTCGAAGGGAAGTGTCATCACAGGTCTCCCGCGCTCAATTGAAGTTGGACATGATGGACGCTCGGAGGGATGGAGGGAAGGGGGGTGCCTTGCGACGTCGTCCCTCCGGACCGCCGGACCCCGTCGCGCAAAGCTGCGTCGGACCTGTGGGCAGGCTGCTCGGCAGACGCGGGCCCGCTACCTCGGCCAGGCTCTCGCGGCCACCCTGTCGATTGCCGCCAACACCTGACCTTCCGCGACGTGGTGGGGCATGTGGCCGATGCCGGGGAGTTCGGTGAGGTTCGCGTCCGGCAGGACTTTCACGAGGCGGCGCGAATGAACGTCGATGGGGACGATCTTGTCCGCTGTGCCATGGATGAGTTCGGCGGGGACCTCGATGCCGGGGTAATCCGGCGCCATGTCGAGCAATGCGCCCTTCAGCTCGAAGATCTGCCGTGCATTTGCGCGAACCGAATGCGGGCGGAGCGACAGCGGGATGCCGAGATACTCGCGGTAGCCCTCCGGCGGATCCTGCGGGGCAAAGACGGAATTCAGCGCCCGCCGCTCCACCGGCGGGATCGCGATGGTGCTGGCAAGAGGCGCGATGACGGCGCCGCCGAACTTCCCCGACAGGAGCGCGTATTGCGGGCCGAGGCCGCCTTCCCACGGCATGGTCGCGCCGGAGACGATGACGAGCCCCGCCACGCGCTCCGGCCGCTCCAGCGCCCAGGCCATTGCGACCGCGCCTCCGTAGGATTGTCCCAGAACGATGGCCGACTTCACCCCGAGCCGCTCCGCCGCGACGTCGAGAAGGCGCGCCTGCTCCGCCGGCGAGCCGCCATCGGCCGCGATCGGCTCGGTATGTCCAAGGCCCGGGCGATCGAACGCGATGACGCGGTAGCGGTCCTTCAGCTTGCCGACGAGGGAAAAGGTGAAGTCCCGCGTGTTGCCGGAGGCGCCGTGGATCAGGATGAGATCCGGCCCTGTTCCCTCCACATGGGCGTGAACGGTGGTATTGCCGATCTGGAGAAGCTGCCCGGTCGGCGGATAATCGAGCGCGGCCTTGCCGATGAGGGCGACGCGGCTTCCCGGAACATCGTCCCTCGGGGGGCCCTTCGGCACGGCGCAGGCCGCGAGTGCAAGCCCGAGGCCAACGAATCCCAGAGCCGCCCGGCGCTTCATTCCACGGCTCCGATCTCTGCCAGATCGAACGGCGTGGTCTGGTAGATCTGGTTGATCCAGTTGCCGTAGAGCAGATGCGCGTGGCTCCGCCAGCGATTGAGCGGCGCCTCGGCGGGGTCGTTCCGGGGGAAGTAGTCGAACGGCAAGGCGACAGCGTTGCCGGAGGCGGCGTCCCGGTCGTATTCCTCCTTGAGCGTGGTGCTGTCGTATTCGAAATGGTTGAAGATGTAATAGGCGCGGCGTCCCGGATCCTCGACGAGGCAGGGGCCGACCTCCTCGCTGTCGAGCAGCACCGAGAGGCCCGGCACGCTTTCGATCTCCGCCCGGCGCATCTCCGTCCAGCGGGAGACGGGCACGATGCAATCGTCCGAGAACCCGCGCAGGAGGGGGTTTGCGGAATCGAGGTTGCGGTGGCGGAAACAGCCGAAGGCCTTGTCCTCCAGCAGGTGCTTGGCGATGCCATGGAAGTGGTTGATCATCGCCATCCCGCCCCAGCAGACGCCGAAGGTGGAATGGACGTGGCTCTGCGTCCACTCGAAGACCTCGCGCAGCTCGTCCCAGTAGGTGACGTCAGCGAAGGGCAGATGCTCGATAGGTGCGCCGGTGATGACGAGCCCGTCGAACCGCTCCTCCTTCACGTCCCTGAAGGGCCGGTAGAAGGCCTCCATGTGCTCGGCGGCGGTGTTCCGGGTCTCGTGCTCGCTCATGCGGATGAGGGAGAAATCGATCTGGATCGGCGTCGCGCCGATCAGGCGCGCGAACTGCGTCTCCGTCTGGATCTTCTTCGGCATGAGGTTGAGAAGGCCGATCCGGAGGGGCCGGATCTCCTGCCGCGCGGCCCGATTTGACCCCATCACCATCACGCCCTCGCGGTCGAGGATGGAATAGGCTGGAAGGTCTTCTGGCAGCGTTATGGGCATGGGGGCTTACCTGGTGGTGGGACCGGCGATCTATGCGGGGGAGGAGCGCCGCTCAAGGGCGCGCGCCACGAGGTCCTCGAAGGACGCGGCGTCGGTGACGGCGGCGGCCTCCTCGGCGGTGACGGAAATACCCCAGTTGCGCGCGATTGCGGCATATCGCGGCTGGCGATGGGCGAGGGCCTTGGCATAGGTCCAGCGCACGAAAGCATCGGGATCGACCTCGTCCTCGGGCTGACCCGTCTCGGCGAGGTAGTCCGTCCAGCACGCCTCGAGGAATTCGGGCTGGTAGGACATCGGCTTGGGCGCCCGGTCGAAGCGGCGGACGAGCTTCTGCCGGTGGGCCTCGGAGCCTTCGATCCAGATCATCAGCGTGCAGTCCGACAGCGCGGTCAGGACCGGATCGGCCGGGTCTTCGGGGTCCACCCATTCGCAGATCGAGCCGCCGCTGTCGCAGATGAAGTTGGGATAGCCGTAGATTCCGCGGGCCCGGTCGATGAAATGCGAGGTGTCCAGGAGACTGGCGACCTCGGAGCGGCGGAACTCCTCCTGGCGCTTGCGATACTCCGCGATCGGCAGGCCGCCCCTCGACGGATCGCCCGGCTTGCCGAGATAGGTCGAGACCGGGGTCAGGTTGTCGAAGGTGATGTTGGAGCCGATGTAGATGGAATCGCTCAGAAGCAGCTCCCGCAGGAACGGCACCCGCATCGCGGCGCGCTTGAAATCGTCGGCGATGAGCTCGCCCATGTACCGGGTGCCGATGCGGTAATCGATGGAGTAGTGAAACCACGTCCCGGAGCCGCGCAGCATCTTCGACAGGTGGGTCTTGCCGAGGCCGGACATCGCGAAGAGCAGCACGGACTTTTCCGGGGCTGCGCGCCAGCTCGGCGCGTCGGGGTAGAGAAGGGGGCGCATGGTCATCGCGGCCTTCGTAGCCGGGGATTCGGCCGGGGGCCAGAGGCGGAGTGCGACGGGCGCGGCATGGGGTCCGGGAGACGTGCCCGGAGCCGAACCGAAGAGCGCCGGACCCTCTGGCCCGGCGCTGTGTTCGTCTCAGTCCTCTGTGCCGCTCTCCGTGCCGCCGTCCGGGGTGCCGGAGGTGTCGTCCGTCCCCGCCTCGGGGCCGCCGTCACTCAGCTCGTCGGCGACGTCCTCGACGATCTCGGCCTCCCCGCTCTGCTCGGCGATGTAGGCCACGGTCACGACCTCTTCGCCGGGAGCCGTGTCGAAGACCTTCACGCCGCCTGCGCTTCTGGAGCGGAACGGGATGCCGGTGACGGAGGTGCGGATGGACTGTCCGCGCGACGTCGCGAGCATGATCTGGTCATCCCCCTGTACCGGGAAGGAGGCGACGAGGGCGCCCCCCCGCATCGCCTTGTCGATCGCGGCGACGCCCATGCCGCCACGCCCGCGCACCGGGTAGTCATGCGAGGAGGAGACCTTGCCGAGGCCGCGTGCGGTGATCGTCAGGATCAGGTCCTCGTAGGCGCTCATCTCGGCGTAGCGCTCGGTGCTGAGGCTGCCGGCCTCGACGCCGTCCTCCTCGTCGTCGGTCTCGGAGGCCTCGTCGGTCAGGCCCGCCACGGCGCGGCGCTGCTTGAGATAGGCGACGCGCTCGGTCGCATCGGCCTCGAAGTGGCGGATGACGGACATGGAGACGACGCGGTCCCCCTCGGCGAGACGGATGCCGCGCACGCCGGTGGAGTCGCGACCCTTGAAGATCCGAACGTCCGTCGTGCGGAAACGGATGGCGCGGCCCAGATGGCTGATGAGCATCACGTCGTCGTCTTCGGACGCGATGCGGGCATTCACCAGCTCCACATCGTCGGGCAGCTTCATCGCGATCTTGCCGTTGCGCATGACGTTGGTGAAGTCGCTGAGCGCGTTGCGGCGGACATCGCCCCCCGTCGTCGCGAAGACGATCTGGAGATCGCCCCAGTCCGCCTCGTCACGGTCGACCGGCATGATCGCGGCCACCGAGGTGCCCGGCGCCATGCCGTCGATCACGTTGCGGATGTCCCGGCCGCGGGCCGAGCGGCCGCCCTGCGGAAGGCGCCAGGTCTTCAGCTTGTAGACCATCCCGCCGGTGGAGAAGACGAGCAGCGGCGTATGGGTGTTGGCGACGAAGAGCGTCGTGACGACATCGTCGTCCTTGGTGGACATCGCCGAGAGGCCCTTGCCGCCGCGCTTCTGGGAGCGGTACTCGGCGAGGGGGGTGCGCTTGATGTAGCCGGACTGGGTCACGGTGACGACCATGTCCTCCCGCTCGATCAGGTCCTCGTCGTCCATGTCGCCGGACCAGTCGACGATCTCGGTCCGCCGCGGCACGGCGAACTGCTCCCGCACCTCGCGCAGCTCGCTGGAGATGATCGACATGATCCGCTCGCGGGAGCCGAGGATCTCGAGGTAGTCCTTGATCTTCGCGGCCAGCTCCTCGAGCTCGTCCGTCACTTCCTTGACGCCGATCTGGGTCAGCCGCTGGAGGCGCAGCTCGAGGATCGCGCGGGCCTGCGTCTCGGAGAGGTTGTAGGTCCCGTCGTCGTTCATCGTGTGGGAC
The DNA here is from genome assembly GCF_031846565.1 of Tropicimonas omnivorans. Taxonomy (NCBI): domain Bacteria; kingdom Pseudomonadati; phylum Pseudomonadota; class Alphaproteobacteria; order Rhodobacterales; family Roseobacteraceae; genus Tropicimonas; species Tropicimonas omnivorans. The sequence goes on from NZ_JAVRHL010000003.1 coordinate 434,844, forward strand.
GGATCGTCGATCAGGCGGATGTAATCGGCGATGTCGGCGGCCGGCCAGCGGCGGGTCATCAGCTTTTCGCGCGCCTCGGCGGCATCGGCGGAGGCGCGGATCGTGGCCACCACCTCGTCCACGTTCGAGACGGCGACGGCGAGACCGCACAGGATGTGGCTCCGCTCGCGCGCCTTGCGCAGCTCGAACGCCGTCCGGCGGGCGACGACATCCTCACGGAAGTCGACGAAGGCGGTCAGGAAGCCGCGCAGCGTGAGCTGTTCAGGACGGCCCCCGTTCAGCGCCAGCATGTTGCAGCCAAAAGAGGTCTGCATCGGAGTGAAGCGGAACAGCTGGTTCAGCACGACCTCGGCCGTCGCGTCCCGCTTCAGCTCGATGACGACGCGGACGCCCACGCGGTCGCTCTCATCCTGGATGCCGGAGATGCCTTCGAGCTTCTTGTCGCGGACGAGCTCGGCGATCTTCTCGATCATCGACGCCTTGTTCACCTGGTAGGGGATCTCGTCGAGGACGATGGCGTATCGGTCCTTGCGGATCTCCTCGACGCGGGTCCTGGCCCGCAGGATCACGGAGCCGCGGCCTTCGAGATAGGCTTTGCGCGCGCCGGAGCGGCCGAGCATGATCGCGCCGGTGGGGAAGTCCGGGCCGGGGATGTACTCGATCAGCTGCTCCGAGGTGAGGTCCGGATCCTCGATCAGCGCCAGCGTCGCGTCCACCACCTCGCCGAGATTGTGCGGCGGAATGTTCGTCGCCATGCCGACGGCGATGCCGCCCGCGCCGTTGACGAGCATGTTCGGGAAGCGCGCCGGCAGGACGACCGGCTCCTTGTCCTTGCCGTCGTAATTGTCCTGGAAGTCGACCGTTTCCTTCTCGATATCCGCGAGAAGGGCCTGCGCCGGGCGGTCCATGCGGACCTCGGTGTAGCGCATGGCCGCGGCGCTGTCGCCGTCCATGGAGCCGAAGTTGCCCTGACCGTCCAGGAGCGGCAGGGACATCGAGAAGTCCTGCGCCATCCGCACCAGCGCGTCGTAGATCGCGCCGTCGCCGTGGGGGTGGTAGCGCCCCATCGTGTCGCCCACGGGGCGGGCGGACTTGCGGTAGGCCTTGTCGTGCGTGTTGCCGGTCTCGTGCATCGCGTAGAGGATGCGGCGGTGGACCGGTTTGAGCCCGTCACGCAGATCCGGAATGGCCCGGCTGACGATGACGGACATCGCGTAGTCGAGATACGACGTGCGCATCTCGTCGGCGATGGAGATCGTCGGCCCGGAGGGACCCGGCGTCTGCGGGATTTCCTCTTCGGAATCAGGGGGTTCGGGCGTGTCGCTCATCAGATTGCCTGTGCGCCGAGCGCTTCTCTAGATATTGTTGAGGCATTCTATCCCATACGCCATATCGAGTGCAACGTAATGCGGGCGTCGTAATTGGCAGCCGCCGCGGCCGTTGGATAACATGTTGTTTTCGTTGACCTGTTTCGGAGCTGTGGCAAGCTGCCAGCAGGGGCTCGCGATAGAGGGATGGGGAGGACACCTGATGAACGCCAGCGATACCGAACTCATGCTCAGGGGATACGGACTGACGACGGCGGAGATGTTCTACCGGATGCCGGATTACCGGAACGTCCTGAACACCTTCATCTGGCAGGGCTATGACCTTGCGCCGGACCATCCGCGATTGCTCGCCTTCATCGATTTCTGGAAGGACGAGATCGAGGGGCCGCTGCACTCCGTGCGCTTCACCCACCGCAAGCAGGTCTCCCCCGGCGAATGGCGAAACGTCACCGGGGAATTCACGCTGCATTAGCGGCGGGCGGCCCGGCGTCCGGTCAGAGGGCGACCATCACTAGGGCGTGGCGCTTCCGGCCCGCGCTCAGCTTGACCGGATCGGCGAGGGCCGCCGCGTCCAGCATCAGGCCGGGATCGGTGAGGGGCTCGTCGTTCATCTTCGCTCCGCCCTCGGTGATCAGGCGCCGCGCATCCTTGCCGGACTTCGCGAGGCCGGAGCGCACGAAGAGCTGGGCGACGGAGATACCCTCGGACAGCTCGTCCTGCGCCAGCGCCAGCGTTGGCAGGTCGGCGCCAGCGCCGCCCTTCTCGAAGACCTCCCGCGCCGTCTCCTGCGCCGCGCGCGCCGCCTCGGCGCCGTGCAGGAGCGCCGTCACCTCGTCCGCCAGGACGATCTTGGCATCGTTGATCTCCGAGCCGCCGAGCGCACCCAGCCGCTCGCATTCCTCGACCGGAAGATCGGTGTAGAGCTTGAGGAAGCGGCCGACATCGGCGTCGGTGGTGTTGCGCCAGAACTGCCAGAACTCGTAGGGGCTCAACATTTCAGAATTGAGCCAGGTCGCCCCGCCGGCGCTCTTTCCCATCTTCCGCCCGTCGGACGTCGTCAGGAGCGGCGTCGTCAGGCCGAAGATCTGCTGGTCCGCCACGCGGCGGGTGAGGTCGATCCCGTTGACGATGTTGCCCCACTGGTCCGATCCGCCCATCTGCAGAACGCAGCCGTAGCGACGGTTCAGCTCGAGGAAATCGTAGGCCTGCAGGATCATGTAGTTGAATTCGAGGAAGGAGAGGGATTGCTCCCGGTCCAGCCGCGATTTCACGCTTTCGAAGGACAGCATCCGGTTGACGGAGAAGTACCGCCCGATATCGCGCAGGAAGTCGAGGTAGTTCAGCCCGTCCAGCCACTCCGCGTTGTCGAGCATGAGCGCGCCCGAGGGCGTGTCCGAGTAGTCGAGGTAGCGCGAGAAGACGGCGCCCATGCCCTCGATGTTGGCCGCGATCTGATCGGGCCCGAGCAGGGGGCGCTCATCGCTGCGGAAGGAGGGATCGCCCACCTTCGTCGTGCCGCCGCCCATCAGCGTGATCGGCTTGTGCCCCGTCTTCTGCAGAAGACGCAGAAGCATGATGTTCAGAAGGTGCCCGACATGGAGCGACGCCGCCGTCGCGTCGTAGCCGATATAGGCCGGGACCGGATCACCGGAGACCAGGCGGTCGTCCAGGGCCTGCAGGTCGGTGCAGTCCGCGAGGTAGCCGCGCTCGATCAGCGCGGTCAGAAAGTCGGATTTCGGGTGGTAGGTCATGGCGGCCCGGTCCATTGTCGTGTCCGCGCCTCCTTACCGGGGGCCAGCGGAGAGGGAAAGCCGATGTCGAGGCACGGGGCCATGCGTGTGGCCGGAACCATGTCGGGGACTTCGCTCGATGGGGTCGACGCCGCCATCGTCGAGACCGACGGTCTGTCGATCACGGGCTTCGGCCCGAGCGCATATCGGCCCTATTCGCCGCAGGAGCGCGACACGCTGCGCGCCGCGCTCGGCCGCTGGCCCGGCGAGGAGGGCGTGGAGGCAGCGGCCGAGATCGTCGAGACCGCCCATGCGGAAGTGCTCTCGGGCCTCGGACCGTTCGACGCCGTGGGCTTCCACGGCCAGACCCTGGCGCACGATCCGGGCGGCCGGGGGACGCACCAGGCAGGGGACGGCAACGTCCTTGCCGAGGTCCTGCCGCAGCGCGTCCCGGTGGTCTGGGATTTCCGCAGCAACGACGTGCAGCTGGGCGGGCAGGGCGCGCCGCTCGCCCCCGCCTTTCACCACGCGCTCGCGGTCCATGTCGGCGCGGAAGAGCCGGTGGCGTTCCTCAATCTCGGCGGCGTCGGAAACCTCACCTGGATCGATCCCCGCATCGGCGCGGTGGAGGAGCCGGGCGCTGTCCTCGCCTTCGACACCGGACCCGCAAACGCGCCGGTGGACGATCTGATGCGCAACCGCCTCGGCCGACCGTTCGACGAGGGGGGCGCGCTCGCCACCCGCGGGGAGCCCGACGAGGCGATCCTGTCCGACTTCCTCAGCCACCCCTATTTCTTCCGGATGCCGCCCAAATCGCTCGACCGGAACGATTTCCCCGGCCTTGTCCGCGCGGTGGAGAGGCTCTCGGACGCCGATGCCGCCGCCACCCTCACCGCCGCCGCCGCGCTTGCGGTCCTGCGCGGGGCGGAGCATTTCCCGGCTCCCGTCACGCGCCTTCTCGTCACCGGCGGGGGGCGGTTGAACCCGGCCCTGATGGAGATGATCGCCGGCGGTCTCGAAGACGTCCGGGTCGAGGCGGTCGAGGCGGCCGGGCTGGATGGGGACATGCTGGAGGCACAGGCGTTCGGCCATCTCGCCGTCCGTGTCCTGCGCGGTCTGCCGACGAGTTTTCCCGGCACCACCGGCGTGCGCGCCGCGGTGGGCGGGGGACAGGTGGCTCGGCCGGCGGGGTGAGCCCGGCCGCCGCCGTCAGCCGAGCGGAATGTCGAAGCCCTCGGGGGCCATCTCGAACCCCTCGAAGCGGAAGCCCGGCGAGACGGTACAGCCGACCAGCGTCCATGCTCCCGAGCTCCGGGCCGCCTGCCACCAGCCACTTGGCACGATGATCTGCGGGCGCTGTCCGGCGACGAGATCCGGGCCCAGCGTCATGGGCGTCGCCGGTCCCTCATCCGTCCGTGACAGCGCCAGGACGAGCGGATCGCCGGCGTAGAAATGCCAGATCTCGTCGGCATCGACGCGGTGCCACCGGCTCACTTCTCCCGCGGCGAGAAGGTAGTAGATCGCCGTACCGGACGGCCGTTCTCCCGCGGCGCCCCACGACACCCAGCTCTGCCGGTAATGGCCGCCCTCGGGATGCGGCTCGAGGGACAGCCCCGCGATGATCTCCTCGGCTGTCTGCATCTCTCATCCTCGTTCCCGTTTGATTTCCGTCACGTAGTTGGAACCTTCGCTCCACCGAGCCTGTTGGTAGCGCAATTGAACGAACAAAGGGAGCATCCCAATGAAACTGATGATCGCATCCGCACTCGCCCTCACCGTGGCAGCCCCGGCAGCCTTTGCCCAGGACGCCGCGGAGCCGATGGCCGACGACACCATGGCGGCCGAGACGACCGCCGTGACCGCCGGTGACATGGACTACGCGAACCTGATCCGTACCCGGGACATCACCGGTGGCGACATCTATTCGCTGAACGACGGCATGGGCGACAACGAGTGGACGTCCGACACGATGTATGACGGCGTCGGCGACAACTGGAACGACATCGGCGAGATCGAGGACGTCGTTCTCGACACGAGCGGTCAGATGGTCGGCATCGTGGCCGAAATCGGCGGCTTCCTAGACATCGGTGACAAGCACGTCTTCATCCCCGTCGACAACGTGCGCCTCGTTCCCGTGGATGATGCCGAGTACGCCTACGTGACGCAGTACTCCGAAGAGCAGCTCGAAGAGCTCGAAGGTGTCGACGAAGGCTGGTGGAACTGATCAGGCCCCAAGCTTGAGACCTGACAAATGAAGAAGGGCCCGCCGATCCGGTGGGCCCTTTTTTCGTGCGCGATGCGAGCTTCGGCGCGACTGGCCTAAGCGGAGCCGCAATCGCCCCGCCCGGCCCGCCGTCTTCAGTCGCGGAGAATCGAGCGGCCGGCGTAGACGGCGCTTTCTCCCAGCATCTCCTCGATCCGGATCAGCTGGTTGTACTTCGCCAGCCGGTCGGAGCGCGACAGGGACCCGGTCTTGATCTGCCCGCAATTGGTGGCGACGGCGAGATCGGCGATGGTCGTGTCCTCGGTCTCGCCGGAGCGGTGGGACATCACACAGGTCATCCGCGCACGGTGGGCCATGTCCACGGCGGCGAGCGTCTCCGTCAGCGTGCCGATCTGGTTGACCTTGACCAGAAGCGAGTTGCCGGCGCCGCGGGCGATGCCTTCGGCCAGGCGCTCGGGATTGGTGACGAAGAGGTCGTCGCCGACCAGCTGGACCTTGTCGCCGAGCGCCTGGGTCAGCGCCTTCCAGCCATCCCAGTCATCCTCGGAGCAGCCGTCCTCGATGGAGATGATCGGGTAATCGCGCACCAGTGCCTCGAGATAGGCGACGTTCTCGTCCGCCGAGAGAACCTTGTCCTCGCCCGAGAAGGCATAGCGTCCGTCCTTGAAATATTCCGTCGCGGCGCAGTCGAGGGCGAGATAGATGTCCTCTCCGGGCGTGTATCCGGCCTTCTCGATCGAGCGCAGGATCACGTCCAGGGCTTCGCGGGTGGAAGACAGGTCCGGCGCGAAGCCGCCCTCGTCGCCGATCCCGGTGGACAGGCCCTGCGCGCCCAGCTCCTTCTTCAGGGTGTGGAACACCTCCGACCCCATGCGGACCGCCTCGGCGATGGAGGTGGCCGAGACCGGCATGATCATGAATTCCTGGATGTCGATCGGGTTGTCCGCGTGTTCGCCGCCGTTGATGATGTTCATCATGGGAACGGGCAGGGTGCGCGCCGAGGTGCCGCCGACATAGCGGAAGAGCGGCTGCCCGGTATAGTCCGCCGCCGCCCGCGCCACGGCGAGGGAGACGCCGAGGATCGCGTTGGCGCCGAGACGGCCCTTGTTGTCCGTTCCGTCCATTTCGATCATCGCGGTGTCGATCGCGACCTGCTCGATCGCCTCGAAGCCGACGAGTGCTTCCGCGATCTCGCCGTTCACCGAGGCCACCGCATCGAGGACGCCCTTGCCCTTGTAGCGGGCGGCATCGCCATCCCGGCGCTCGACGGCTTCGTAGGCACCGGTGGATGCGCCGGACGGCACGGCGGCCCGGCCCAGCGTTCCGTCCTCCAGCGTCACGTCGACCTCGACCGTGGGGTTCCCCCGGCTGTCGAGGATCTCGCGGGCGTGGATGTCGATGATGGTGCTCATGGTGTCGGCTCCCGGGGGCAACTTTTCGTTATCCGATGATTAGCGGCGGCGGCGTGGCGGCGAAAGGGGGCTTTCTCCGCCGGGCGGGCGCACCGCTTTCAGCCGTTCCCGCGCCAGGGTGTAGAGGCCGGAGGCGATGATGATCGCGGCGCCGAGAAGCGTCCAGACATCCGGCCGCTCACCGAAGACCGCCGCGCCGACGATGAGCGCGAAGAGCAGACGTGCGTAGCGGAACGGTGCGATGAAGGCGATGTCCCCGATGCGGGACGCTCCGACGAGGGCGTAGTAGCCGCTCGTGCCGAACAGAAGCGCCGCCGCGAGCCGAAGGGCATCGCCGCCGTCCATCGGCTCCCAGACACCGCCGGACAGCGCGATGAGAAAGAGACCCGCCGGCATCGCGGCGCCGAAGCCGTAGCTCGACAGGACGAGAGACGGCACCCCCGGCGGTACCCGGCGCGTGGCGATGTCCCGCGCGGCGAGGGCGAACACCGCCACCACGGCGAGCAGCGAGACAGGCTCGAACCCGGCCGCGCCGGGGCGCACGATCATCAGAACGCCCGCGAGGCCGACCGTGATCGCCGTCCACCGCCGCCAGCCGACATCCGCGCCGAGCACGAGGGCCGCCCCGAGCGTCACGACGAGAGGCACCGCCTGCAGGATCGCCGAGGCGACGGAGAGGTCCGACAGGGTGATGGCGGAGATGAACGACAGCGCCGCCACCGCCTCGGCGACATTCCGGACGATGACCGCGGGATGCAGGAAGTGGCGCGAGAAAACCGAGGCGCCCGACGCCTTTGCCGCCGCCCCGAAGACGCACATGCCGCAGAAGCCGAGGATGACGAGGATCTGTCCCGTCGGCAGGTAGCCCGACGCGGCCTTGATGAACATGTCCTCCATGGCGAAGCCCGCCATGGCGGCGATCATCAGCAGCATTCCCCTGATATTGTCCATCGATCCGGCTCCTTCTTGCGGTCCCCCCCGTGGCGGGTCCGGCCCGGAGGTGCAAGGGGAAGCGGGCGGGGCGAGGGGCCGCGAAGTGCTAGCCTTTGTCGATTCGCGTGCCGTAGAGCTTGAGGCGGTGCCCTTCGAGCCGATATCCGAGGCGCTTCGCGATCTTTTCCTGGAGGGCTTCGATTTCGGGATCGACGAATTCGATCACCTCGCCCGTGGCGAGGTCGATGAGGTGGTCGTGATGGTCCCGCTCGGCATCCTCGTAACGCGCGCGTCCGTCGCCGAGCTCGACACGCTCAAGGATGCCGACCTCCTCGAAGAGCTTCACGGTACGATAGACGGTGGCGAGCGAAATCTTCGGATCGCGCCGTGTGGCCCGGGCGTGCAGCTCCTCCACGTCGGGATGGTCCGAGGCCGTGCTCAGGATCTCGGCGATGACGCGACGCGGACCGGTCAGCCGCAGGCCGCTTGCCCCGATCCGCTGAAAGATGCTGCCCGCCATCGGTCTCCCGCCCGGCTCGTCCATTCGTGAGGCCGAGGGACTACAGGATCGGGCGGTCAGGGGGAAGGCGTGGGGCCGGGGGAAAGACCGGGGCGTTTGCCCGGAGGAGAGGGGCCGGCGTGCCTTGAAGCCCCCTCGGATCGGGGCCCTCTACAAGCGAAAAGGGCCGCCCCTTCCGGGACGGCCCATTCCTGATCTCGCACCGGGGCGGACCCCGTGGGCATCACTCCTCGTCGTCGAGGGCGTCCACTGCGGCTTTCAGCTCGTCCTTGTCGGACGTCTTTTCCTCGACCGTCGCATGCTCGAAGATGTAGTCGACGACCTTGTCCTCGAAGATCGGCGCGCGGAGCTGCTGCTGGGCCTGCTGGTTCTGCTGGATGAACTCGAAGAACTGACGTTCCTGGCCCGGATACTGGCGAGCCTGCGTCATGACCGCTTGCGTCATCTCGGCGTCGGAGACCTCGATCTCCTGCTTGCGGCCGAGTTCGGCGAGGAGGAGGCCCAGACGGACGCGGCGCTCGGCGAGCGTCTTGTGCTCGTCGGTGGGCTCGATCTTGCCGTGATCGTGGCCCTGCTCTTCGGGGTGCTCCTCGTGGTGGAGCTGGTGGGCGATCTGGTCGGCCTCGGCCTGTACCAGCGACGGCGGCAGGTCGAAGGAGACCTTATCGTCGAGCGCGTCGAGCAGGCGGCGCTTCATGACCGCGCGGGCGGCGGAGGCATACTCGGCTTCCAGCTTCTCGCGGACCTGACCCTTCAGCGCCTCGAGGTCCTCGGCGCCGAACTTGGTGGCCAGCTCGTCGTCGATCTTGGCGTCGGAGGGCGCCTTCACGGCCTTGACCGTGGTCTCGAAGACCGCGTCCTTGCCGGCGAGGTGCTCCGCGCCGTACTCGGCGGGGAAGGTCACCTCGACATCGCGCTTGTCGCCGGCCTTGACGCCCACGAGCTTCTCTTCGAAGCCGGGAATGAACTGGCCGGATCCCAGCGTGAGCGGGAAGTCGTCCGCGGTGCCACCCTCGAAGGCCTCGCCGTCGACGCGGCCGATGAAGTCGATGACCACCTGGTCACCGTCCTCGGCTGCGCCGTCCTTGTCGTCGAAGCTCTTGGCTTGCGCGGCAAGGCCCTGGAGCGCTTCGTCGATGGCCTCGTCATCGGCCTTCACGACCAGTTTCTCGAGCGAGATGGAGGACAGGTCCGGCTCGGGGATCTCCGGCAGGGCCTCGTACTGCATCTCGACCTCGACGTCGTCGCCGGGCTTCCACTGCTCGCCGGTGGTCATCTTGACCTCGGGCTGCATGGCCGGGCGGTCGCCGCTGTCCTCGAAATGCTTCGACATCGCGCCGTCGACGGTTTCCTGCATCGCTTCGCCGAGCAGACGGTCGCCGTACTGTTTCTTGAGAAGCGCGAGCGGCACCTTGCCCTTGCGGAAGCCCTTCATCTCGATCTGGGGCTGCGCCTCGACCAGCTTCTCGTCCACCTTCTCGTTCAGCTCGGAAGCCGGGATGGTGATCTTGTAGCCGCGCTTCAGGCCCTCGTTTGTGGTCTCGGTGACCTGCATGGGGGAGCGTCCTTCGTTTGCTGTCGTTGCGGGGGCCGCGCAATTGGGGCGCGGCGCGTGTTCGTGAAATTGGGCGCCCTTCTAGGGGCGCGTCCGTGTCCGCGCAAGCACAATGGCCGGCCGGCCCTGGCTGCCGGACCCCGATCCCGCTCGGGAGCCGGTCGGATGCCGCGCCCGTCGGGCGTCCATCCGCAGACGTGGTCCTGCGGTCCGGCTTGCCCGGACGGGTCTGCATGGAGCGAATCCCTGGAAAGGGCAAGGCGGGGGCCGGGCATTCCGCCGGGCGGTCCCCGCCCTTCCTTAACCCATTCTTTACTAAGAAGATCCAATGTCCCGGGATGCGACCCCACCTCCGGGTTCGCTTCCGAACCTGAAGGGCAACATGGAGCGATGAAGGATGCAGACGAGACCGGGGCGACCCTCGCCGATTGGGCGGGCGGGAATATCAATCAGACGGCTTCGATCCAGCCTGGCGGCTGCCTTGTCGAGATCGGGGGCGGAAGGGTGCTCAGCGCCTCGGTCAACACCTTGTCGGTCCTGGGGACCGACGCCCGGGACCTGCTGGGGACACCCCTGACGGAATGCTTCACCACCGAAGCGGTGGAGCGGCTGGAGCAGGGCTTCGAGGGTCTGCCGCCACCCTACTACAGGTCCAGCATCTTCGGCATCCATCCGTTCGGGGATGATCGCATCTTCGATATCGCGATACATCGCAACGAGGGCCGGTCGATCATCGAGTTCGAATCCTTGCCGCGCGAACGTCCGACTTTCGATGCCGACGTGATCCAGCCTCTTCTCGACAGGATCAGGTCCAGCCAGACGGTCGAACGGGTCTGGAGCCTCTCGGCGCACTTCCTGCGCGAGCTGACGGGGTTCGACCGGGTGATGGTATACCGCTTCGCGCGAGAGGGCGGCGGCGAGGTCATCAGTGAATCCCTCGGCGGCGAACTGCCGAGCTTCCTCGGGCGCCGCTTTTCCGCCGGAGACATCCTCCCGGAGGCGCGGGAGCGCACCATGCGCTACCTTCCGAGCATGTTTGCCGATATCGAGATGCCACCGGTTCCCGTCGTCTCGATCGCGTCCGGCGGACCGGAGACGCTTGATTTGTCCCAGGCCGCGCACCGGGCGGTCGCCCCGGAGCGCCTTCGATCCCTGCGCGACATGGGCGTTGCGGCGAGCATGTCCATCTCGTTTCTCAGGGACGAGGCTCCCTGGGGCATGATTATCTGCCACCACCCGCGGCCGCACCGGCCGGATTTCCGTGTCCGGCTGTCTGCCGAGATGCTGACGCGCTTCGCGAGTGCCGAGATCAGCCGTCGAGAAGAGGCGCTCGAGACGGCCCAGGCGGACCGCGCCCGGGGACAGTACGACCGGGTGATCGCCCTCGTCGAGGCGGGCGAAGCGCATCCCGGCGATCTCGGGGAGCTGAGACGGACCATCGGCGAAGCGATCGAGATCGATGGCCTCGCGCTGTCCGAAGGCGGCCGCTACCGGACCTGCGGCCACACGCCAACGGAGGCCGAATGCCTGGGCCTCGCCCGCCATATGGAGAGGCGGGGAGGCCACGAGCGGCTCAGCTCGACCTCGTCGCTCGCCGAGACGCATCCCGGCCTCGTGGCGAAGGAGCGAGGGATCGGCGGCGTCATCGCCCTGCCCATCCGGGGGTGGGCAGGCGGCTTTGTCATGCTCTTCCGCTCCGAGGTGCAGGCGCCGCGGGGCCGGACGGACGATTCCGGGACGCTCGGCCGCGACGAGACGGGCGTCGTCTTTCCCCGCAGCTTCGAGCACCGGGACGAGGCCGCAGGCGGCCGCTGCGCCCCCTGGACCGGGGGTGATCTGCGGGCGGCCGAGGTCCTGAGGGTCGCGCTGCTGGAATTCGCCCGCGTCCGGGCGGAGGCCGCCCTGTGCCGAAGCAAGGAGAAGTTCCGCAAGCTGGCGTTCTACGATCCACTGACCGGGCTGCCCAATCGCGCGCTCTTCGTGGACCGCTTCGCCGCCGTCGCCGCGAAGATCCGGCGCTCCCGCAAGGAGATGATCTTGCTGCGGATCGACGTCGATCACTTCAAGGACATCAACGAGACATTCGGGCGACAGGCCGGCGATACCCTGCTCTACACTCTGGCCCAGCGGATCGAGAACGCCCTGGAGGGGAGGGAGACGTTGGCCCGTCTCGGCGCGGACGAGTTCGCCGCCATCGTTCGCCATACCGGTCCCGTGGGCCGGATCGAGGCGGTGACGGACCGAATCCGCAAGGCGGTCTCCATGCCGCTCGTGCTGAACGGGACCGAGGTCTCGCCGTCCGTCAGCATGGGAGCGGCGATCTTCCCTCACCACGGACATGACCAACGGACCCTGATGCATTGTGCGGATATCGCGCTTTACCGGGCGAAGGCCACGGCCCGCGGAACGTGCGCGGTGTTCGATGATACAATGACGGTGGAAACCGGGAACGTCCGGGAGATCGAGAGCGATCTGCGTCTCGCCCTCGCTCGGGGGGAGCTGGTGCTGGCCTACCAGCCGCAGCTCGACGTCGCCGAGGGACGTGTCACGACGGTGGAGGCGCTCGTGCGCTGGAAGCACCCGCGCCGCGGCCTCCTGCCGCCGCATGAGTTCATCCCGGTCGCCGAATCCACCGGCCTCATTCACGCGCTCAGCTCGTGGGTCATCACCGAGGCCTGCCGGCAGATACGGATCTGGCGCGATGCCGGGCTGGATGTGAGGGTGGGCGTCAATGTCTCCACCATCGACGCCCAGCAGGACAACGTCCTGACCACGCTGGACGCCGCGATGGAGCGCCACGGCATCAGCGGCTCGAACCTCGAGGTGGAGATCACCGAAACCCTGCTTCTCGAACCCGGCGGCGAGGCTGCGAAGGCGCTGTTCGACGGCCTGCGCGCCCGCGGCGTCCACGTCGCCATCGACGATTTCGGAACGGGATACAGCGCCCTGTCCTATCTGAAGGACCTGCCGTGCGAGAAACTGAAGATCGACCGCGTTTTCATCAAGGACATGAGAGACATCAAGAGCCGCGTCCTCGTCGAAGCGATCGTCGGACTGGGCCGCAACCTCGGCAAGATCGTCGTGGCCGAAGGGGTCGAGACGCCTGACCAGTACCATGCCCTGAAGGACGTCGGATGCGACATGCTGCAAGGCTTTCTCTTCGCCAGACCGGAGCCCGCGGATCGCCTGCCGGCCCTTCTGGGCGAGATCGCGGAGGCGGTGCGGTCGGGCTATGCGGGTCCCGAAAACCGGCCGCTGCGAGTGGGCTAGCCGCGAGGCCGATCCGGGATCACTCCGAGGCGGATGGAGCGCAGGGCGGGCAGGGGCACTGTCCCCGAGGGCCAGTCGGGGCCCGGTGCCCCGGATATCGATGATCGCCCTCTTCTCAAAGCGATGCTGGTGCGGACGGGGGGACTCGAACCCCCACACCTTGCGGCGCCAGAACCTAAATCTGATGATTTCCCAATGAAAACAAGGAAATCAGGGTTGAAGTTTGGCAGAACGTTCGAGAAACGAATGGCGAAACTGCTAACGCCGTACCACCCGCAATCATGACGTTTTCCTGCGGCGCTCCGCAGCGCCAGACCGCCCCGATCTCTCAATTCGGCTTGGTCAAGGCTGGTGAGACGGTACGGCAGGAACCGATCAGTGGCCGCCCCCCTGGCACATCTGGTGATGCCACGGCAGCGTCCCGACGAGAAGGGCGGTCATCACCAAGGTCGCGCGGCGCGACGGTCAGCGGCAAGCTGTCCGCGCCGGTGATCCTGTGACGCGCAAGGCCGAACCGCCAAGACGCGAAACCCTCCCCTCTATCCTTCTCCCCGGTCATTCCTCGCGCTCCCCGCAAGGCAATCCTGCCCCCCGGATTTTTTCCAGACCCAAGGCGATTGCCGCAGAGCGAGGGTCAGAGCATCACGCTCGACATTTTGCGAGCTTCGGCTCGCGATTGTCCGCCCGAGGGCCCTCTCCCTTAGGTTCTCTCTATCCCTCTCTCGAAGCGGCAATCGAGATCCGATAAACATGTTAGACGTGGCGAGTCTGGTCTGTGAGCCCCTTTGGCGGAAAATACGGATTTTCCGCCAAGGTCACCTCAGCCGACATTGCCGGGCGCTTCACCAGCCACTCAGCCCACCAGGCCAGCGCGGTTATCCACATAATAGCGACGTGAGACGGTCTCGAACCGCCAGTCGGGCGCGATGAGGAATCCTGCAGCAGTTACAATGTCGGACAGAATAACCGCTAAAGGAACAACCACGTTGACTGACAACCAAGCTATCATCTGCGCCCGCACCCGCCCTACGTTCCCCTAGGTTAACGGTCACCCCGATGGGGGGCCGGCATGACCGCGCGGCGAGACAAGCTCGTGAAGGTACGCTTCTCGCAGGAGGAAGTCTCGCTGCTGGAAACGCTGCGCCAGTCGGCGGGATTGGAGAGCTGCGCTGTGTTTGTCCGCAGACGGGCTCTGGAACCCGAAATCGGCACAGGGGCGGTTGCGGAGCTCATCGGTCGGGTCGCTGTCACGCTGAATTCAGAAGATGTCGCTCCCAAACAGCTCGACCAACTGGCGCTTCTCCTTGACGGACTCACACTGGAGCTCCGCAGGGTTCAGAGGAGGTGATCGATGCGCGCGCATAACACCTTCCACCAAACGGTTCGCGTCTTATCCGCTTATGACCTCCGCGCAGGTGCAGAGTTCGTCGGCGGCACTATCCCGCGCGCGGATCCTATGACCCTGCGCGACCGCCTGGATCGTCTGGCAGATGGCGCGGGAGTGATGCACATGACACTGTCGCTGCCAGAGGGCCTGCGAGCCAGTCGCGAAACATGGCATGCGATTGTCATCGCGCAGCTCGATCTGATGGGCCTGCATGCCCTGCGCACTCCGTGGGTCGCAGCCCGTCATATCGATGCCACCTGCGACCACGTCCATGCCGCCACCGCCCTGCGTGGGTTTGACGGATCCCGCCTGCGCCCTGAAACCGGCGACATCCGGACAAGTCGCAATCACCAGATGCTGGCCCGGCGCCTCGGCTTGCCCGTACCAGACTACTTCAACCCCCAGATCCCGCGCCTCGACCCACCGGTCATTACCCGTCGGCTGACGACTGCACCCAAGAAAAGGCTGGGCGAGGCCCTTAAGGCCATCTTCCCAACCGAACGGCCAAGAACCCTCGACGACCTCGATCGTGCCCTGGCACGTCAATCCCCCGCCATCATGCGCACCACGACCCAGAATACGCATGGGACGACGAGCCACCTGTTCAGCTTGGACGGAGCCCGAATATTCGGAGGCGAGCTGGGGCCGGCGTGGGAGCCGCGACATCTCGAGAGGCGCCTCGCACATGCACATGCCCTTCACCGCCTTCGACTGCGCCTGAGCGCCCAAATCGTTCTCGCGGCCCTTCTGCCCTACAAGAAAGCACTGAAAGACCTCAGCGATGCAAAACGACAAGAAGATCCTGACCGTGCCCCAAGAATGGGAAGTTCTGCTCCAGACGCAACTGAAGACGGACGGCAAGGTGGACCAGCTGCTCCCGCTGCTCGGTCTGCTAAACGACCCCGATCACCCGATGTCCGAACTGGGCCAAGCCCTGATCGAGGCGCTCCAGAAGATCGCCGACGACTTGCGGAAGGCGACAAAGTTGCGCGACGAGCACCGCGCAACCCTGGATCAGGCGAACGAGACCAACGCCGTACTGTCACAGATGCTCAAGGACATCTCGGGGCAGCTTCAGGAAATCCGGGCGGAGAACCGCAGTTTGAAGCAGCAGATCTCCGATATCCACGGCCTGATGTTCAGCCCGGTCGACTGATCTTCGGTCAACAGCTCCGGCAGCTTCTCCGTTTCCTTCACGCGGGTTTCAGGGGCTGGCGCTGGCGGCGTTCGGACAAGTCAGGGATCCACGTCACGTTCCGGGATGGGAGTGTTGCCGAGATGGCTGGCGGCGTTCTGGTCAACGCGCGTGAGGAAGGTGAAGTCACCCGGTTCGCCGAAGCCTGGCGTCAGGAGTTCGGGGAGGTGGACATCGAGATACCCGGAATGTCAGACGACCGCTCCCCGGAACCGATGTGATGAAAAGCCCTTTCCCCTGAATAGCCCGCCTGCGCCAGCAGACCGATAACCAACTATGCGAGCCCCCACTCGCCATTGATAACGGACACTTCCGCCCTGGGGTACGTCTGGTATGTCGAATCCCGAACTCGACCTCTGGATTTTGATGAAACTCATATCGCGCCCACTGCCCGCCTTCCTGTCCGACCCCTTCCACAAGCACCCGCGAGCGCTGGCATTCCAGGACGACACCATTGCGGCGTCCGGCGGCGCGCATGCCAGAATCCACCTCTCGGAGATCGCGGCACGTCCCGTCCTGCAGCGTGGCCGTGTCTCCACCAGACTCACTCTGGATCTCGGAAATCAGACCTGCATTCTAATCCCCGGGGTCCAGGAGGCCGCCGCCAGAGCATTCGCTCAAACTGTCGAGACAGCCTGGTCAGGCTACAATCTTGCCCAGCTTGCCAAGGAAGGCGACGCGATTGCGGCCGTGCTGACAGCGATCGAAGGATTGAAGGCACCGGCGAAGTATCCCGCCGCCTGCCTGGTAGACGCGGCCGCAAGCCAGGCCGCGGACCTCGACGCCCGGGTCCTGAAGAAGCTCACCCCGGCAGCCCTGGGCGAAGAGACGATGGCGCGGCTAGCTCCGATCATGGAGCTCGCGCGCAATCCAGAGCGACTCCGCGATGCAGCGATCGCGGCCTTCGTCGACCAGCAGCTGACGGACTGGAAAGAGTTCTTCGATACCGTCGAGTCCATGCCGCTGACGCCGGAGCAGCGGCTGTCCGTCGTGGTCGACGAGGATGCAACGCTGGTCCTCGCCGGCGCGGGTTCGGGCAAGACCTCGGTCATCACCGCCAAGGCTGCCTATCTTGTGAAGGCGGGCATCCGGCAGCCGCATGAGCTTCTGCTCCTTGCCTTTGCCAAGGATGCCGCCACCGAGATGTCCGAGCGCATCGAGGCACGGTGCGGCGTGCCGATCATGGCGCGCACCTTCCACGCCTTGGCCTACGAGATCATCGGCACGGTCGAGGGCGAAAAGCCGCCCCTCGCACCGACGGCCACCGACGACAAGGCCTTCCTCCAATTGATCAAGGACATCCTGCGCGACATCGTGAGCCGGATGGCCGACATCGCAGGAACCGTGGTGGGCTGGTTCGCCGGCTTCTTCGACGACATTCCCAACGCATGGGACTACGACACCGCCCACAAGTGGTACTCCGAGGTTGAAAGCCGAAATCTGCGAAGCCTGAAGGGCGACACCGTCGCCAGCTTCGAGGAGCTGATGATCGCCAACTGGCTGTACCTGAACGGGATCGCCTACGAATACGAGCCGACCTACGAGCACAAGCTGACCGGGACCGGCAGGCGCGCCTACACGCCGGACTTCCGGCTCACGGAGAGCGGCGTCTATCTCGAGCATTTCGGCGTCCGCAAGACGACACGGCCGGACGGTACGGAGGAGCTGACCACCGCCCCATTCATCGATCGCGATGCCTACCTGGAAAGCATAGAGTGGAAGCGCCAGGTCCATGCGGAACACGAAACGATCCTGATAGAAACCTATAGCTGGGAGAACGCGGAAGGTCGCCTGCTCGAGGCGCTGGCAGAGAAGGTCGCTCCGCATGTCACGCTCCGCCCGCGCTCTGCCCTCGAAATCTACGACGGCGTTACGTCCCTTGGTGTCGTCGACGGCTTCACCTCACTGATCGCGACCTTCCTGCGGCACTTCAAGAACGGCGGCTATCATCTGGGTGATTGCGAAACGAAGGCCGCGACCCTGAAGATGGGCAAACGCAGCGAGGCCTTTCTCAAGATCTTCGGGGCGGTGTACCGCGAGTACCAGGACCGGCTGGGCGAACGCATCGATTTCGAGGACATGGTGAACCGCGCGACCTCGCTGGTGGAAAGCGGGCGCTACGAAAGCCCGTTCCGCCATATCCTTGTCGACGAATTCCAGGACATCTCGACCGGGCGGGCGCGGCTGATCCAGGCACTCAAGAACCAGCATGCGGAAGCGAGGATATTTGCTGTCGGTGACGACTGGCAGTCCATCTACCGGTTTGCAGGATCCGACATCCACATCATGCGCAACTTCGGTCGGGAGTTCGGCGGCGTCTTCGCCGGCCACACAGGTGTACACCGCACGGTGGACCTCGGACGGACTTTCCGGTCGGTCGACAAGATTGCCCTGGCTGCCCGGCGCTTCGTGCTTTGCAACCCGGCGCAGATCACCAAGACGGTTGTTCCTGCCGGCGAGGCAGAGCATCCCGCGATCCGGGTTGCATGGACCCGGCGCGAGACCGGCGACCAGGTGCTGGAGGGCACCCTGAGAGCTCTGGCGGCAGAGCCTGCTCCTCCCGGTCGCAAGACCACGGTTCTCCTGCTTGGCCGCTACCGCTTTATCGAGCCCGACATGCGCAGCCTCCGCCGACGGCATCCGAACCTGACGATCACCTTCAAGACCATCCACGCCTCGAAGGGCCTGGAGGCCGACCACGTTGTGCTGCTCGGCGCCGACAGCGCACGCATGGGCTTTCCATCGATGATCGTCGACGACCCGCTTCTCGGCCTTGTCTCGCCCGAAGCGGAACCCTTCGCCAACGCCGAAGAGCGCCGCGTGATGTATGTCGCCATGACCCGCGCGCGACGAACGGTCACGATCCTGTCGTCCGAGGCCCGCCCTTCAGCATTCGTAACGGAGCTGCTGAAAAATCCCGCCTATGACGTCGCCGGCCCAAGAGAGGCCCAGGAGCGCACCCACACCTGCGCGCAGTGCGAGGGGCGCCTGCTGTTCATGCCCGGCAGCGATGGCCCAGGCTGGTACCGCTGCGAGCACATCAAGCACTGCGGCAACCGCATGCCCGCCTGTCCCGCTTGCGGCACCGGGCTTCCGGTTCGCAAGGGGCTAAAAGGCGAAAAGATTTGCGGGGAGTGCGGAGCCGTCCAGGCGCCATGTCCGGAATGCACCGACGGCTGGCTCGTTGATCGCAAAGGACGATACGGGACCTTCCTGGGCTGCGTTCGCTTCCCGGATTGCACCGGAAAGTCGAAGAAGAAACGCTAAGTCGGCAAGCGAACAAGTGGCTAGCCGGGCAGCGCTTTGGCCAAGACAAGCCTGAGATGACGCTCGAACGCGGCGCAACCGTCCGGTTAGCAACGACGCGAGGGGCGGCCGCCCTTTGCTGCACGCTCAACGAACGGTCGGTTCGGTGTTCTCCCACCGTCAGCCCCAAACGCAACGCTCCACTATTTCGCGAAGATTGGTTTGTGTTCTTGCGCATAATGCTGAAGCGACTTTTCGTAGCCCTCCTTCGCAGTCACCTTTGAAAGCTCCAAGATGCCAGCCGTGTTTCGTCCAGTCCGCCAGGCGCGCCTCGTCCAGTAGGTCCCTTCTGCACGGCGATAGTCCTCGGTGACCAGTTCCAGGTCTGCGGCGCCGAGGTGCGCCTGCTCGTCGGTGATCGCGTGGTTTGGTGTCTGCTGCCGGTAAACATATGACAGATGTATCCGCCCGGTATTCTGGTTCCTCCATGGCTTCGCAGTAATCGAAAAGGACTCTCCGTTGGTGGAACTCAAGCCAGCTCGCATCTGCAATTTGAAGAGCGAGTTAGTGAACCTCACCGCCATGGCGTCCTGTTGCTCGGGCAGGTCGTGGAGCTCCTGCTCCGTCGTCCTGTCGTCGGATTGCGCTGCCTCGACTAACCTCTTGATGGTCGGCCAGTTGGAACTGGTGCTACCCACCCAGACTCCGTTCAGATCGGGGAACAAGTCGTTCAGCTTCGGAATCCAGCGCCACAGAATGCGCCAGGGCGCCCAATAGCAGGTCGGACCAAAGAAGCCGCCAAGGATGAGCAGCACCCCGAGAGGCAGGTAGCGAACGACATATCGATCCGGTATCGGCACCCCGGTCAATCGCTGCACTTCGCCGGCGTAGACGGCGACCATCGTGACCAGAGTGAGGCCGCCCCCGATCCATTTCCAAGGCAGTAGTGGATACACGATTCGTTCTCCGTTTCGAACGTCGGCTTTGGCCCTTGAACGGTTGAGCCGCACACCCCACATTTAACCCTACGGCAGAGTGAGGGCGCAAGATGTATGATTTCTCGAAGCGAATTTCCAAGTTTCATCAAGGCCACGTTAGGCTGACGAACGACCAGCGGGGCGATATGCGGCGTCGGCGCGAAACCAACCTTGAGCGGATCAAGAAGGGGCTGGAAGAGACCAACAAGCCGTCACTTGCCGAGACCATTAACCAGGGGGGCTACGCGCAGAAGACTATGACGCAGCCGCCCGAGAACGATCAGGAGAGCCGCTACGACATCGACCTTGGGGTGGTGTTCGAAGAGGGCGATGCCGGCGGGCCGAGGACGACCCGTAATTGGGTCAGGGACTCCATCGCCCGTAAGGCGACCAATCTCAAGAACGCCCCGGAAACAAAGAAAAAGTGCGTCCGCGTCGTATATGCGAACGGGTATCAGTGCGACTTCCCCGTCTTCCGCCGTAGATGGTCCGAAGTGGGTTGGAAGTACGAACTGTCGTCGGGGGACGAATGGGTTGGTTCTGATCCTGCGGCGATGAACAAGTGGATCGAGACAACGGTTTCGGCTAAGAGCCCGGAGACGTCGGGAAGCTACCAGCTCCGCCGTATCATCCGCCTTGGCAAGTTCTTCTCGAAGACCCATTCCAGCCGGCTGAACAGGAAATTTCCCGGCGGCCTTGTCGCCACTGCCCTCTTCATCGAAGCCTACAGTTCCGTGGATGGCCGCGACGACAAGGCCTTCCGGGAGACGCTCCGGGCGCTGTCAAACCGGTCCAAGTATTCGCCAGTTTACGCCAATGGCATCCAGGTCTCCGATAACAAGGACACCGACCGGATCGGACGTCTGATCGATCAGGCGAAAGGGTCGGTGAAAGAACTCGATACGCTCGACGCCGAAGACGCGACGGATACTGATGCCAACAAGGTCTGGAAGACCGTCTTCCGCCACAGATTCTTCGAAGAATCGACCCAGGACGCGGTAAACAGTGCTTCTGCATTCTTGGAGAAAAAGAGCGCGCTCGGGGCAGCGGGACTGGCCGCGCCATTTTTGGCCTCGCAGGCTGCGGCTGCCCTATCTGACAGCGAGAAGAATTCACGGATGGAGGCGGCAGTGAGTGCCCGGAAAGAAAGCGGAGGTGGCGGCAAACCTTGGTCGAAGTGACGATTACGGAGGAATTCTATTCTGAGGTCCAGCAAGCGGTAGCCGAGCATCAACCCGAGCTATCCGTTGCCAGGATAGACCGTCTCATCATTCTTGAGGGACGGTTCTTAGTCTACGGTAAAGATGGGCCGACAGATACCCCCAATGGCGTGTTTGACTCCTACCAGATCAAGGCAGGGGTTACAGCGGGCTTCCCAATCGAAGAGCCAGCGGTCTTCGAAGAAGGTGGCCGTATTCCCCGGACCGCCGACCGTCACGTTTTTCCAAAAGACGGAAATTGTTGTTTAGGTGTCTGGGAAGAGTGGCTCTTAACCGCCTCGGACCACCGGTTCGCGACCTTGCTTACTGGACCGATGCACGACTATTTCGTGAGCCAGACATATTACGAGACCCATGGTGTGTGGCCATTCGGCGAAAGGGCCCACGGAAAGCTCGGTGTCTTAGAAGCATACGGGGATCTGCTCGGAATTGCCCTAGATGAAAAGACCATCTCTGAATACCTGAAGCTACTCTCGCACCAGGCGATCAAAGGCCATGCATTATGCCCCTGCGGGAGCGGGCTACGTCTCCGCAAATGTCACGGGAAAGACCTCGATCACCTGCGTCGGAAGATACCGCCCGCCATCGCCACGAAAATGTATCGCTCGATTGCTCCCACGAAGAAATCATAACGGTCTGCTCATTTCGGGTGCCGAAGTGTAGCAGACTTTCACATTGCACCAAACCAAAGGCAGCTTCGGGCCGGGAGCGACCCTGCGCGAGGGGCGGCCGGGCACCTGGCCCTTCGGCGCAGCGAAGGTCGGCTTCGAGCCCGTTGGGGAAGTGCCAAATTCTCGCTGCGCGCGCTCGCAGCAAAAATTTCGCTGCGGCGTGGAAAATTTTGCTGCCGCGTTGCAGCTGTGGATCCGGCCGTTTGCGCGCGACTTACTGAAACCCTCTTGAACGACTGCTCTTCCCACATCGGGAGGTCGGCAGGCCGTTCTTCACATTCACTGGATATCGATAAGTTATTCTTCAGATACAGTTTAAATCAAAAAATGAAAAAAACGAAAAGCGGCGACTGAACTTTTCTCACGTCGACATCAAGTCGAATTCGTTACGTGCAGGTGCCTTGGAATTGCACGGTCCTGGCAAGCTGGAGATGATGGCGCGAGCAGCCTGCTCGTTTGCATTGCTGCTCTGACCCGCAGAGCTCAGTTTCCACTCGCCCCAAGCGCACGCGCCTCTTCGAGTTCGCCTTGGTCCCAAAACCCGATGACGTAGCCCCGCCGCAATTCGCCGTCGGCACGCTTCGCGATCGCCTCATCGCTGACTGTGACCCGGTTGTGATGCCGGCGGGCCCAGAGGTTCATGATTTCGTATAGTCTCTCGCGTTCGGACGCAAACCGGGGATCGGCGCCGAGATCGCGACATTCCTGCGGGTCGGACTCGAGATCGAACAGCATCGGGCGAAAGCCCTCGGCATGGATGAACTTCCAGCGCCCGTCGAAAATCATCACCAGCCGGCAATCGTCTATCGGTTGGTTCAGGATCCGCCTCGCACGGCGGACCGAGTAGTCGTATTCGCTGATCACGACGCCTCGCCATGAGACGTCCTCGCTACGCAGCAGCGGCAGCAGCGAGCGGCCTTCGAGGACATGCGGGCGGGGTTCGCCACCTGCCCAGTCGACGAATGTCGGGGCGAGGTCGATCGCCTCGACGAGATGGTCGAGCACCGCGCCCCGGGTGGTGTCCGCCGCGGACGACGGATCGACCACGATCAGCGGGATCCGGACGGAGCAGTCGTGGAACAGCTCTTTCTCGCCCAGCCAATGGTCGCCGAGATAATCGCCGTGGTCCGAGGTGAAGACGATCAACGTGTCATTCGCCCTGCCGGTCTCGTCGAGCCAGGCCATCAGCCGTCCGATCTGGTCGTCGATCTGGGTGATCAGGCCCATATAGGCCGGAATCACTCGCTCGCGAACCTCATCGCGCGAGAAGGCGCGGCTGAAGCGGTGCTGGAAATAGGCGTCGAGAACGGGATGCGGGTCGCTGCGCTCCGCCTCCGAGCGGTTCGGCGGCAAGACATGCTCGGGGCCGTACATTCCGTGATAGGGCTCGGGCACGATGTAGGGCCAATGCGGCTTGATGTAACTCAGATGCAGGCACCAGGGCTGGTCGCCGGCATCCTCGATGAACTCCATCGCGCGGGTGGTGGCGTAGGGCGTCTCGCTTTCGGGCTCCGCGAGGCGGGCTGGTTTGTCGGCATGCTGCATCAACCAGCCCGAAAGGATCTCGCCGTCCTCGCTCTCGGCGGAGTTTGCCCATTCCTCCCAGGGATTGGGCCCACCGAAGCCGAGACCGCGAAGGTGATCCTCGTAATGGGAGGGGCGCTTGCCACCATCGGGGTGAAGCCCTTCCAGGCGATCCCATACCTCGAAACCACATTCCGCGATCCGCGCGCCGATGCCGCTCTCGGGATCGAGGCCCAGGCGGTGCAAGCCCTCGATATCGGCCGCCATGTGGGACTTTCCGCAAAGGGCGGTGCGAACGCCCAGCGGCTCGAGGTGATCTCCCAGCGTCATCTCCCCGACCCGGAGAGGGAAATTGTTCCAGGTCGATCCGTGGGATCGGACGTAGCGACCGGTATAGAACGACATCCGCGAGGGTCCGCAGATCGGGGACTGGACGTAGGCACGGTCGAACCGGGTGCCGCGGGCGGCGAGCGCGTCGATATTGGGGGTTCGGATATGCGGGTGACCCGTGCAGCCGAGATAGTCGAACCGCAGCTGGTCGCACATGATGAAGAGGATGTTCTTTGCCATCCTCAGACCTCGCTAAACAGGATTCCGCGACCCAGCAGGCTCTCGGGATCGAGGGCGGCCTTGATCGCGCGCATCGTGGCAAGCTGCGCGGGATCCTTGCGCTTGGCAAGGGTCGCGGCCTTCGCCCGGCCGATCCCGTGCTCGGCGCTGTAGCTGCCGCCGTAGGCCGTCACGAGATCGGTCAGCCGATCGGAAAAGCTGCGCACCGTCTCCGGGTCCCATGTCTGTCCGGGGGCCGCGACGACGGCATAGTGGATGTTGCCGTCGCCCAGATGCCCGACCAGCAGCGGCTTGAGGCCGGACTCCTCCGCGAGAGGCTGCGCTTGCCGGAGCACCTCCGGAACCGCCGAGAGCGGCAGCGAGACGTCGAGCGCGACGAACGGGCCGTGTGCCACGATGGTTTCGAGCACGGCCTCGCGCAGGCGCCAGAGGTCGAGGCGCTGCTGTTCGGACGTCGCGAAGAACCCATCGACGATCAGGCCCCGTTCCATCAGCGGTTCGATCGTGGCGAGCATCAGGGACTGGAGGCGTGCCTCGCCGCTCTCGTCGGTGGCCGCATCGTCGGGACGTGTCGAAGCAAGCTCGACCAGGATACCGGTCTCGGCGGCATCCTCGAGCGGCGCGCGCAGGGCCGGGTCATGGGCGCGGATCGCCTCGACGGTCTCACGGGGCAGCCACTCGAACGCTTCGACCAGACCGCCCGTCGCGTCCTGCAGCGCGTTGAGAACGTCGAGTGCCGCGTCCATTTCCGAAAGCGCGACGAAAGCGGCGGCCCGGATCTTCGGGGTCGGCACCAGTTTCAGAACGGCGCCGGTGATGATGCCGAGCGTGCCCTCGGAGCCCATCAGGAGATGGCGCAGGTCGTAGCCAGTATTGTCCTTGCGAAGGCCCGAGAGGCCGTTCACGACCTCGCCCGAGGGCAGCACGGCCTCGATGCCGAGACAGAGGTCGCGGGCGTTTCCATGGCGCAGGACGTTCGCGCCGCCCGCATTGGTCGCGAGCGCGCCGCCGATCTGGGCGGTGCCCCGGGCGCCAAACATCAGGGGGAAGTCCAGGCCATGCTCGGCGGTCGCGGTTTGCAGCGCTTCGATCACCACGCCGGCATCGACCGTGGCCGTGCGCGCGGCCGAGTCGATCTCGCGAATACGATTGAGACGCGACATCGAAAGGACAAGGCCCGGTTTGCCGGCCCCCGGAACGCTGCCGCCGGCAACCGAGGTATTGCCCGATTGCACGGTGATCGGCAGCTCCGCCTCGCGCGCGGCGAGTACGAGCGCGGCGACCTCGTCGGTCGAGCCGGGCCGGACCACGGCCGCCGCATCGCCGGTCCACGCCCCGGTCCAGTCGGTCAGGTAAGGTGCCATGTCGGCAGCATCGGTCAGCACGTTGGCGACACCTACGATTTCAGCGAATTTCTGCATTGTCCGGACCTCACTGACTGTCGGTTTGGCCCGATTGCACGCGGGCGCCTGGGAAGATCGGCGACGGGGTGCGCGGATCGTGGGCGTATAGAAGGTTGCGCAATTCGTGCTCTCCTCAATGCGCCAAAAGGATCGGAAGCTTCGCGTTTTGCAGAACATGCCGGGTCGTCCCGCCGAGCAGTTCCTCGCGGAACACGCTGCGCTCGAAGGCCCCCATGACCAGAAGGCCCGCCGAGAGGTTCATGCATTGCTGCAGGATGACTTCGCCGACGCTCTGGCGCCCGGCATCGGCGGTCACGCTGTCGACCGGAACGCCATGACGGGCGAGGGCCATCTCGACGTCGATCCCCGGCAACGCAGGCGTAAGGTTGCGGCTCGCCACGCGAAGCACGGTGACGCGGGTCTTGGTTTCGAGAATCTGCATCGCGTCTGCCACGGCGCGGGCCGAGGCGCGGCTGCCGTCCCAGGCGACAACTGCATGCTCGTGAATGCGCTCGGGGGCCCATCCGCGCGGAACCACCAGCACCGGGCGGCCGCTGCGAAGTGCGATCCGGTCCGGGTGCAGCTCGATCTCGCGGTTCGCGAGCACGGTATCGTAGCGCCCGACGACGGTGATATCGAAGAGACGGCCGTAATCGGCCACCGTGGTGTCCGAGCGGCCTTCTTGAGAAATCCAGTGCAGCCGCTCGCCGGGCACACGAGCGCCGACCGTCTTGCGAAACGCAGCCTCGACCTGGCCCTCATCCTCCGAGGCGAGGTTCCCCAGAAGATGACGCATATTCTCCGGGACCCAGTCTTGATGACGCAATCGCTCGATCCGGCCGGTATGCGCATAGAGTCCGGTCAGATGCGCTCCGTATTTCTCCTGCATCTGCAGCGCCGCACCGAGTGCGGCGTCCGAGCTTTCGGTCGCGTTAAAGGCGACGAGAATGTTGCGGACGCTCATGTCGACCTCCGGTCCGAGCCGTTCGTAGGCTCTGATGGTTCCCTTCTGGGCCGCGAGAAGAACACCACCACAACGACCGACAGCACCAGAAAGACCACCGAGAGCGGGCTTTTGAACAGGAAGAACGGGTCGGCATTCGAGACCGCGAAGGCCTGCCGCAGCGCCTCTTCGAGATTGGCCGCAAGGATGAAGGAGATCACGAAGGGCAGGGTCGGCACCCGAAGCTTGCGCATCAGGTAGCCGAGCACGGCGAAGGCGAGCGCGAAATAGAGGACGCCGAAGTTGGTTTCCTGCACGTAGATCGCGGCCAGCGTCACCAGCAGCACCATCGGCAACAGCACCTGGCGCGGCACCCGCGACATCACTCCGCAGGCGCGCATGATATGGGCACCGGTGAACCAATTCAGGATGTTAGCGAACATCATAGCGGTGAAGAGGCCGAATGCGATCACCAGTTCGGGGTTCACCTGCTCGGTAGTAAAGCGAAACACGGAGGGGCCCGGATTGAAGCCGCCAATCGATTCCGCCGCGAGGATCAGGAAGACGGCGGCGACGTTGCCGGGAATGCCGAGCGAGAGAACCGGGATCAGGTTCGAGCCGGACACGGAACTGTTCGCCGCTTCGGTCGCGGCGATGCCTTCGGGCGTCCCCTTGCCGAAGGGGACCGGCCCTTTGTGCATCCGCTCGCCGGTGGCATAGCCGAGCGTCGCCGCGAGGGTGGAGCCGATGCCGGGCAAGGCGCCGACGATCGTGCCGATGACAGCCGAGATCGAGATGAACGGCATCAGGCGGCGTCGGTCGGCAAACGAGAGGCGTCCAGATTTGAATTGCGGTCCGTCGGACGTGGCAATCGTGGTCCGGTTGCGCGCGCGATACATTTCCTCGAACGCGACAAGCACTTCGCCCAGGATCAGGACGCCGAGCACCGCGGTGATGAGCGGCACGCCGGACTGCATTGTCTCTGTGCCCAGGGAGAGGCGCGGATAATTGTCCTGCCCCGTCGCGATCGAGGCGATGAACAGACCCAGGAAGCCCGAGATCAGCCCCTTCATCGGAGACGATCCCACCACTGCCGCGACGAAGCTGAGCGAGAGGATGATCAGCGCCGCCTTCTCATTGAAGCCGAGATAGGCCTCGACCACGATGGCGAGGAACGGGGCGCAGGTGAACAGAACCAGGTCGGAGAACGTGTCGCCCGAGACGCTGGCGAAATGCGCCGTACGCAATGCCCTGTCGGCCTCGCCCTTCTTTGCCATCGGAAAGCCGTCGAGCGTGGTCAGCATCGCGTCCGGCGTGCCGGGCGTGTTGAACAGGATCGCGGGCACCGCGCCACCGACCGTCGCGCCCTTCATCACGCCGATGAGAAAGCCCAGCACCGGCAAGAGCGCATCGGGCGTGAAGCCGAATACCGACAACAGGATCGGCAGCGCGACCGCCATGAGGAACGGTCCGGCGAGCCCCGGTGTGGCGCCGCCGACGATGCCGACGAGAAAGCCGCCGGCGACCATCAGCACCGTCATGGGGATGCCGACACCGAGGATCGAGAAGGCCTCCGGCCCCAGGAAGACGGCAAGCACGCCGGCCCAGACGTATTCGAGCGGATCCATCTCACCAATCTCCGTTCGGCGGCAGCAGGATCGAGTCGAATGGCAGATCGAAGATCGCGATCAGGGCGGTCACGAAGAGTGCGGCAGCAAGGAGCCTCTTGGCGCTGACGCGGCCCTCGATCAGGGAAATCGTGCCCCAGACGAGGGCCGTTCCGCCGAAGGCGAAACCGAGGTATTTCCAGGGCGCCGTGCCGCGCATCTCGCGGTAGGTGCGTTCGCCGTCACCCAGCACGTCCCAGACTGCAGCCCCGAGCCAGAACATCGTCGCGAGCGACACGGCGACGATGACCGCGAAGCCGACGAAGAAGGCGAGTGTCGTGCCATCGAGCACAGGGCCGGGCCGATCGCTCGCCGCGCGGCGCCAGACGGTCACGAGCTGGATCAGCGCGCAAAGCATCATCCCGGCTGCCGAAAGGGCGGGAAGGAACGCGTCGCCGATGAAGGTCTGGCGCCGGAAGGTTTCGATCATCCCGGTGTCGATGTCGGCGGGAATCCAGACGAAGAGCGTGAGGGCGGAGAGTGCTGCGATCACGGTCGCGAGCACGAGTTCGGAACGCCGATCAGACATGGGAGCCTCTCAGGCAGGGATGCGATGTAAGCTGGCCGGACCGCTGCGCGCTCCGGCCGAAGGGCACGGTTACTCGGCGGATTCGTCGAGCAGGCGACCCGCGGCGTCGTAGCTCTCCTGCATCGCCTGCGAGAGCTCCTCACCGTTGAGGATCTGCGGCCCCGAGAAGGCGCGATTGGTGAGCGCGTTGATCTGGGTCTCCTCGTCCGTGACGATGGTCTCAATCGCGGTTGCCCAGGCCGTCTTGGCGTCTTCGGGAAGACCGGCGGGGGCCATCACCAGGAACATCACGCCCATGTCGTAGTCGAAGTTGAAGTCGCCGATCATCGGCGCGTCGGGCGACACTTGCAGCGGCTCGGCTTCGGCCGAGGTCAGGTTGATGAGATCGCCTGCCTCGACGCCCTGCGCCTGGGCCCCCGCGGACCAGGCGATGTCGACATCGTCGGCGATCACGGCGTTCATCCCGCCGCGTCCGCCCGAAGTCATGACGTTCGTGAACTCGATGCCGTTGTTCTTGCCCAGCACATATGTCGCATCGGCGAGTTTCTGGGTCATCGAGCCGACCGTGATCTGCTCGCCCGACTTGGCGGCCTCGATCACGTCGCCAATGTTGTCCCAGCCGCGGTCCGCCTTGGCGATGATGCCCATCTGGGTGCCGGTGATCGTCGAGAGGTAGTCGAAGCTCGACACGTCGAAACCGGGGTCGCGGGCGGCCTGGACCGCGTAGGTCGTGGCCTCGCTCACGCTGACGCCCACCGTCATGCCGTCAGCCGGTTCGCCGGCCAGATGCTGAGCCATCACCACGCCGCCGCGACCGGTGACGTTCTGCGGGATCACCTCCCAGTCGTAGCGCGCGTTCAGCTCCTCCGCGAGGAGGCGCGCGAGCGAATCCGCGCCGCCGCCCGCCGCGAAGGCGATCAGCATGGTCACGGGGCCCTGCGGCGACCAGCCGAGATCCTGTTCCTGTGCGTGCGCGAAGGCCGGGGCCGCAGCGATGGCAGCGGCCAGGGCCAGCGGTCTGAAGTTAAGTCCAGTCATGTTTTCCTCCCATGAAATGCTGAATTATCCGAGTTCAGATGGGGACGGGTGACGCCCCCATCGGTCCCACCTTCGACGCCGCTTCCGGTCCTCCGAACCGGGCGACGAGGGCATTCTGATCCGTCTTCGCTTCGCGATCGACTTCTTCGGGATCGCAAATCGCCAGCAACTCGCGTCGCATTGCTGCGCGGGTCGCTCCGTGTGCGGGATCGTCGGCGAGGTTTCGGGTCTCGCCCGGGTCGGCCCGAAGATCGAAGAGCTCCGGCGGATAGCCGACATACTCGTGATAGGCCCAGTCCGCCGTGGCGACGCGAAACGCTCCCGAGGGCGAAGCCACGGCGTGATACTCCGAAAAGACCACGCGCGTGCGGTCTGCGGGCTCGGTGAGAATCTCGAGCAGCGAGCGGCCGACCCAATCGTCAGGTGTCGGCGCGCCAAGGGCCTGTGTCACGGTCGGTGCGATGTCGAGCAACGAAACGGGCGTCTCGCACAGCGTTCCGTGGGAAATTCCGGGTCCGGCCGCGATCAGCGGAATTCGGGTCGACTCGCCGTAGAGCAGGCTCTTGCCCCAACGGCCGCGTCGGCCCAGCATCTCGCCGTGGTCCGAGCAGAACAGGACCAAAGTGTCGTCGCTCTGGCCGCTGTCCTCCAGCGCGTCGAGGATCCTCCCGATCTGCGCATCTACAAAGGTGCAGAGCCCGAAATATGCGGAAATGCCGAGACGCCGCTCGTCATCGGTCTCGAACTCGGAATCGTTGTTCTGGAAGGCGTCCATCCGGTCGAGCCAGGGATGCCGGGCATGCCCGGCGACCGGGCGGAGATCGGGCAGCGGCATCTCCTCGGCCGGGTAGAGGTCCAGGTATTCCTTGGGAACGACCAGCGGAAAGTGTGGTGCGACGAAGCTCGAGAACAGTATCCAGGGTGCAGTTCCCGAGCGTTCCCTGACCTCGCGCGCAGTCTCGTCCGCCACGCTGATGTCGTAGCGATTGTATTTCGAGCAGCCGGCACCGACCGCCCCGATCATCCGCGCGGGGTGCGGCGTCTCGGGCAGTGGGTCGCGGACCGACCCCCAGACCTGTCCGATCCCCTCGGCAATGTGCAGCGGCAAGACCTGTTGGCTGAATCCGGTCGGGTCGGTCTCCGACCGGTAGTGGAGCTTGCCGATGCTGATCGGCTCGACACCTGCCTCCTGCAGGGCATGGGTCCAGCCGGGAACGCGCCCGTCATAAGCCGTTGCATTGTCCCAATAGCCGGTCTGGTGAACGTAGCGGCCCGTCGCGAAGGCGGCTCGGGCGGGCACGCAGATCGGGCTCGGGGTGTAGGCATTCGTGAACCGGCAGCCCCGCTCGGCGAGGCGGTCGAGGTTCGGTGTTCGGACCAGTGGGTGCCCGGCGCAGGACAATGCCGCGGCCTGCATCTCGTCGGCCATGATCAAGAGCACGTTCGGCTTTTTCATCCTTGCTCTCCTCCCCTCGACCCGGTTCCGGTCGCATAGTTCCTCGGATATAGTTTATGCTTCACTGTAGATAGTAAATCAACAATAATGTTGAGTATGCAACAAAGTGGAGGGGTGGCCATGTATCTCGACGCCGATGCGACCCGCGAAAGGCTGCGCGCTCTTTCCGAGCTCGAGACAAGGTTGTCCTTCCGGGTCTCTCGGCTCAGCAAGCTCTTGGACAATCACGCCACCAGAGAGCTTGCCGGCAAGCCGCTCAACCTAACCGGCTACCGCATCCTGATGGTGTTGAAGATCTTCCGGGAGACGAGCGCAGCCGAGCTCTCGCGGTTGATGGTGATCGACAGGGCTCAGGTGAGCCGCTCGGTCGCGGAACTGACCGGCGCCGGGTTTCTCGTCGAGCGTTCGGATCCGACCAACAAGCGGCGCAAGCTGCTCAGGCTATCGGACAAGGGCAAGCGAGAGCTGGGCAGTGTCAGGTCCAAGTTCGAGGCGCGCCAGAGCCTGTTCGAAGAACTTCTGACAGAGCGGGAAATGGAAGGCCTTTACGCTGCGATCGACAAGCTGTCGCGGCATTTGGCGCGGGAAATGGACCACCCCGAAGCGTTGCCCACCACTGGCGATGGAAAAGAGCAATAGGCCGCAACCGGCGAGATCAGATCGCGGGCTGGTGTTGATCGGGAGCGGCCTGTCCGATGGCTGCAGGGCCGCCGATAATGGCGCAAGGTGCATCTGGTCATGGACCCGGCCACATCTGACATCCGCGCCGTCGAATGCACCCCCAGCCGCGACGACGACAGCCCAGTGCTGCCCGACCTGCTCGGCCAAGTCCCCGAGGACGAGCAGATGGGCACCGTGACGGCCGATGGTGCCTATGACACGCGCCGCTGCCACAGGGCCATCATCGGGCGTGATGCTGTCCCGTTCGTCGGGCGATCCGTCCCCCGGACGGATCACCGATCCTCCTCACTCCCGATCCGCAGGAACGGCTTTCAGAACTCTTTCGCACAAGTGTCGCGCAAAATTGACCGTTTGCGCGTCGTACCGGAAGCCGCTCTTCGTCGAAGGTTGGCTTGGTCCATATCGTCGACTTTCACCAGCCGATTTCGCTTCACGCTCCCACCAATGACCGGTTCGGGGAAGCTGCGACGCGGCGATGGTCAGCCCGGCGATTATCGGGTTAGGGCCGGAAAAACGCTGCCACTGACCTGTTACGGATCAAAGATTGCCGTGTTGCTGCAAGTGCCATCGGGGTCCTTTGCGAACCCGTGACTTTTTATCAGGCCTACATACCAGGTGCGATGATTCTGCTCCTGCGCGTGCTCCCCGAAGGGATGAGGCCGCAAACAGAACGTGGCTGGTTCGGCGATTGGCGTCGGTCGTCTAGGCGAGCGGTCGCGCGAGCGCGTCGTCCAACGTCACGAGGCGGCGGCGGTCTTCATCCCAGAGCTTCAAGCGCACGCAGCGCAGGCTCTCGGCCAAGGTCAGCCGCTGTGCGCCGTCGAGGCCGGGATGGTCGCGCACGACTGCCGGGAGGCGATAGAACGGAATCCGGCTGTTGAGGTGATGCACGTGGTGCAGTCCGATATTGGCCGTCAGCCAGTGAAGCGGCGCCGGGAGGTCGTAGTGCGAGCTGCCGTGCAGCGCCACCTCGTGAAGGTCCCAGTCCCGCTCGTGTTCGTATAGCGTGTCCTCGAACTGATGCTGGACGTAAAACAGCCACACTCCCACCGTCGCGGCGAACAGGGTCGTCGGAAGAAACAGCAGGAACACGGGCTCAAGGCCGCCGAAGACGATGATGACTCCCAGGGCTACGGCCACGGCGACGTTCGTACCCATCGCGCTCACCCAGTAGCGGGCGCCGGCCCCCATCAGTCCCAGCGGCAGACGGTTCTCGAACAGGAACACCCATGCCGGTCCGAGGCCGAAAAGAACCACCGGATGCCGGTACAGTCGGTAGCGCAGCCTGCCCAGCGGGGATTGCGCGCGATACTCCGCCGCCGTCATCGTGTAGACCTCGCCCGGGCCGCGTCGATCGAGATTGCCGGCTGCCCCGTGATGGATCGCGTGGATGCGGCGCCAGACGTCGTAGGGCGTCACCGTCAGCACCCCGAGTGCGCGGCCGACCCAGTCGCCCAGAGTTTTCCTGCGAAAGAGTGAGGCATGCCCACAATCATGCTGGATCACGAAAATACGCACGAGGAAAGCGCCGTTTAGAAGCGCGATGGCCACGGCAAGCCAGCGGCTCACATCAAGGGCCCACCAGCCCAAGGCCCATAGCAGCAGGAACGGTATGAGCGTCACGGCAATCTCTGCCAGGCTGCGGCGGTCTGACGGCTCACGGTAGCGCGCGAGAATGGGAACCCAGTGCCGCGCTTGCGCGGCTGCATCGCTCGTATGTGGGGTGGTCATGGCAGGGGTCTCCGGGGGCAGGCCCAAGGCCGTGGGCCCGAAGCACAGTAAGTAAGGTACGCTGTTGAGCGCATGGACAGTCGTGCGACGTTCGAGTCTCGCCAAGCTTGATCCCGCCATCCGAAACGCGCCAATGACGTTACGCACGATCGGCACGGGCAATGTAACCTTGGTGTGGACAGGTTCGGGATGCCCGTCATTCCTAGCTAGCGCATCACTTACGGTGCCCAGTCATACAAGGGTTCGCCTGCGACGATTGCCTCAAAATATTGCGACGGCTGCAAAGGTATGGCTGAGAACGAGCTCGGCAACGGGCGCCGGCATTCCGACCATGTTCCCCCAAGGGAAGGTCTGCCCGCAAAGCGCTGGCCTCTTGTGATCTTCGTATACTACGGGTGGATATGCAGGGCCGCTTCGGTGAAGCCGCGCTGTGGCATTCGGACACGCTGCGAACGGCAGGTAAGGTTCGGAAGCGACGGCCGTTGGCTTCGGCTGATGATCCTGTCCTGCCGCACTGCCGCAGGTCCGCATCGAGCGCACACCGGTCAAATTGATGCGCCTCTACTCGTGGGCAGGAACCGCATTCGGTAGGACGAGGGAGCCAATCCGGTCCGACTGCGGAAGTGGTGGCGCAACCCGTGCGCGGAGCCAAAGCCAACGGCTTGCGAGACCCCCTCGATACTAAGGCGACCCTCGCACAAGAGCGCCTTGGCAGCCTCTACCCGCTCCGCGATCAGCCAGTCGCCCGGCGTGGTGCCGGTTGCGTCGCGGAATCGGCGCAGAAAGGTGCGCAGGCTCATGCCTCCGTCCTGAGCCATGCGTTCGACCGGCCAATCCTGATCCAAGGTCTCGCGCATCCGGTCGAGAAGCGGGGCAATTCCGCCAGTTGGGTGGATGGGCACCGGGCGCTCCAGGAATTGCGCTTGGCCACCCGTCCGGTGGGCCGGCACGACCAGGCGGCGCGCGACCGAATTGGCAGCTTCAGGGCCAAAGTCCTGTTTGACGATCTCGATCAGGAGATCGATGCCGGCGGCGCTTCCGGCCGAGGTGTAGACACGGTCATGGCCGCGATAGAGCGACGCTGCATCGACGCGGACCTCGGGGAACCGGGCCTGCAGCGCGTCGGCATAGCGCCAGTGCGTCGCGGCGGCCGCCCCGTCGAGCAGGCCGGTCGCGGCCAGCACGAATGCACCAGAGCAAATCGACACCAGTCGAGCCCCACGAGCGTGCGCCGCGCACAGCCGGTCGGCCAGAGCCTGCGGTACGACCGCGTCCGCACCTTTCCAACCCGGAACGACGACGATGTCTGCCTCGTCCAGCAAATCGGCTCCCCGGTCGGGAGTGATGCTGAAGCCGCCATGCGCCCGCAGCGGCCCCGGCTCGATTGCGCAGCTGGCAAAGCGATACCACCCCGGCCCCATCTCGGGCCGGTCCAGCCCGAACACCTCGGCGACGATACCAAATTCGAAGGTGCAGAGACCATCATAGAGGAGGGCCGTCACCACCGGACCGGTGGCGTTCGGAGGAGCGGATCGGTTTGGCAGAATATTTACGAAGGATGTCATTTCCGCCAATTGCCATGAAAGGCCGCACTTCGCCATATCCTCCTGACAACTTGAAAGGATGTTCCATGGTGTCCGCCGTAACAGAGGTCCCCGCCGCCCCCAGCGACGCCGCGCGCCAGCATTTTGCCGCTGAGTTCACGTTCGAGACCGACTGCTGGGACGTTCATGACGCTTTGACCAAGGGGGCGGATTTCGTCCTGCTGGATGTGCGTGGTCCCTCGCTCTACGCCGCCGGACATATCTCCGGCGCCGTCCTTCTGCCGCACGGCAAGATCACCCGCTCGAAAATGAGCGCGTGGCCCGAGGACACGATGTTCGTCACCTACTGCGCTGGGCCGCATTGCAACGGGGCGGCTCGAGGCGCGCTGCGCCTGGCCCAGCTCGGACGGCCGGTCAAGATCATGGCGGGAGGCATCACGGGGTGGATCGACGAAGGGCTCGAATTGGTCACGGACGCATGATCCTTCGGTGTGCTCAGCCAGACGCTGGCGGCCACCTTCTATCGCTGATCCATGACCACGCCGCTTTCGAACGCGGCGCGGCGGTACTGACGGCAGATGTTCTGGACGACGTGCTGCTGTGTCCCAATCCGCCGGTTCACCTGTTCGTGGCTTAACGGAGGGATTGGTCGGTTATGCCGCGCTGACGTTCGACTACGCACACTGACACGGTGCGCGGACTGGGCATCTGGACTGCCTGTTCGTCGCCCAGCCATGCCGTGGGCTCGGGATCCGCGGCAGGCTTCTCGCCAAGGTCGTTCAGTCGGCCCGCGACGCCGAAACCCTCTGGCTGGAATGGCAAAAACCGCAATGGAACACGGCGGCCACGAACGTCTACCTGCGAAATAGCGCGGAGATACTGGAGAAAAAGCGCTTCCGCTTATCCTTCTGAGCGTCCGCATTGTCCGCAACAGCCCTCATCCAGCCTGTAAAGAATGCTGCGCAATGCACGAACGGCCCGTTCGGTGAAGCGGCACTGCAGCGCCGACCTCGGTCTTGAGGGTCCGCTCAGGGCCGTCAAAGCGCTGAGCGCGTCGCTACGCGTGCAAATTCGGCCTGGCGCGCTCTGGTCAGTTTCCGGCTTGAAGCGGGCATGCGGCGCTCTGGCGTGCCGCGTAACCACCCTGGTGGGGCCAAGTGCCCGGCCGCCTCTCGCGCGGCGTCGCTTCCGGCCCAGACCGGACGTTCGCCGAAAGCCTCAACGCTGCAGTGCGGCTATCCTGAGGCTGCCATCGGCGCCACTTGGTCTGGTAGGGCAAGGTTCGCTGAGCGGGACGAAGCCGCCATTCATGCCAGGCGGATGAGGGCCGCGGTTGCGGGAAACCCGCCGCTGAGTTCGATGATGCCGGAGCGCCGCAAACCGGTTTCTCAGGACTGATCAAGCTCAGAGACGAGCGTGGTGAGGTTGTCCAGGGAAGCAGACCATCCGCCGCGATAGTCGTCGAACAGGTCTGTCCCGACGAGGCTCGTGATCTGTAATGTGACGCGCAGGGAGCTGCCCGTATCGCTCTTCGAAATTTCATGACTGCAAAGCGAGATCGACATCGTCTGACCGCCGACAACCAAGGTTTCCGTGAAACAAAGGAACTCGGGCGTGACGACATGAAAGAGGCCGGTGGTGTTGAACTCGGGTGCATCCTTCGGGCCACAACGGGTTTCCTCGCGTCCGCCGGGCCGACAATCATACTCGTCAATGATGACGACACGTTCGTCATCCGGCGCAGACCACTTTTGACGCAGATCACGGTCGGTGATGACATGAAAAAGCCGGTCGGGCGCGCAGGCAACTTCACGTTGCAGGATCAGGGTTTCATAGTCAGCCATTGCTGCGTTCCTTCTCAACGTGTTCGGCGAGAGCGGATAGACGGTCGAGACGCCTTTCCCAGATGCGCCGTTGCTGCTTCAGCCAGTTCTCGGCCTGCGCGATCGCGATCGCCTCGATATGAACGGTCCGAACGCGACCCGACTTCTCGGAGCGGATAATCCCTGCGGATTCGAGCTTTCCGAGATGCTTCAGAAAGGACGGAAGTGCCATGTCGTGAGGCTCATACAACTCCGATACCGGCGCGGGGCCGACCATCAATCGCTCGACCACAGCACGCCTGGTGGGATCGGCAAGGGCGGAGTAGAAGCCATCCAGATTACTAGCCATATGGCTAACTAAAATGATGCACCACTTCTGTCAAGAAAAGTTAGCCTGACAGTTAGGTTTTTTGTCTTGGTCTGCGCCTCGGACAGTGAGGAACGCCGGTCTCTGGCGCAGTATTTCAACGTCTGCCGGCAGCGCAGCAACCGTCCATCTAGGCTTGAAGCAGCCATACGGCGGCGCGGCAAGGGCAAGCCGCTGGTCCTTCCCCGCGCGACGTCGCTCCCGGCCCTGAGCCGGCATTCGCAAGGTGGTCATCGCGGCGACGCAGCCGTCCCGAACCGGCCTTACGTCGCACGCAGCATTCTTGAGTTGGCAGGGGCACCATATACTAGTCTGTCTCTCGGTTCAGAAGGTGATGCTGAAACCAAGGACGCAAATCAGCAGCGTCATGGCTGTCAAGGCGACAATGCGCGTCTTCAGGTTCGCCTCCTGTCCCGCCACGATCCGCCAGGCAATTGCGGTCAACACACCGACAGCCAATGGCGCTGCCGCAGCCCAAAGTACCAAGCCCTCGAAACCGCGCTGCATTCCGCAGCCTGCTGGGTCAGACTGGCAGCTCTGGCTTGCCCAACGCAACGACAAAGCACCGAGGCTACCCATCCCTGTCAGTGTCACAACGACGGGAACGACTGGCCGTCTGGGCAAGGCGATAAGAGAAGCAGCGACAGTTCCTAGAACAGCTGCTGCTATCAATGCTGCGATAAAGCTCATACGCCCCCCACTTCGGTCCCGGTTCAACGCTGCGGCCAGGGCAGGATTCCCGCTATGGCTCCATTGCCGCGGTCGTGACTGGCTTCGGCCTTCAGTAGAACCAGGCGTTGCCGTCACCCAGTTTGCTTAGACGGGTCGTATGGAAGCCGCAAGTTCGGCCCTTTGCGGACCTTCCACCCGATGCCCAACGCTGCGGTGCGGCTCCTCCGAAGCGGTCATCCGACGTGTTGCGCGTTGGACGCGCGCTCATCACCCACGCCATCCTCGGCGGGCGCGGCCGAACGCCTCGGGGGCCGGCATCCTCTGGTTCCCTGCTGATACGAGCTACCTGACGGCGATGTCCGATCTGCCTAACGAAAACGTCCACGACTATCCCCGTCCGCCCCGTCTTGAGGCGGTGCCGCACCGTGTGTGCATCCGCCTGGGGGACCGGACGATCGCCAACACCACCCGCGCCCTCCGGGTTCTCGAAACCCACCACGCCCCGACCTACTATCTCCCGCCCGAGGATGTCGCGGCAGACTTCGCTCCGGCCAGCGGCGGAAGTTTCTGCGAATGGAAGGGCCAGGCGCGCTATTTCGACGTGAGCGCGGGAGGGATCCTTGCCCCGCGCGCAGCCTGGAGCTACGCGGCGCCCTCCCGCGCCTTCGCCGCCCTCGCAGACCATCTCGCCTTCTACGCGGGGCTGATGACGTCCTGTTCCGTTGGCGGCGAGCCGGTGATCCCGCAACCCGGTGACTTCTACGGCGGCTGGGTGACCGCCAACCTGACGGGACGGCCCAAGGGCGCGCGCGGGACGGAGCATTGGTGAGCGGCGGAGACAAGCGCTTCGGCCGCCCCGTTCCTTCCCGGCGGCTCTCCCGACTGATGCGGATGGGGGGGCTGGCCGGCGGCCTCGCCGGCAGCGCCGTGGCGGGCGGCCTGAGGCAGGCGACACGCGGGCAGCGACCTCGCATCGGGGAGCTGCTGATGACGCCCGGCAATGCCCGCCGGATCGCGACCGAGCTGGCCAGGATGCGCGGCGCCGCGATGAAGGTCGGACAGCTCCTGTCGATGGACGCGGGCGACGTGCTGCCGCCCGAGATTGCGGCCATTCTCGACCGCCTGCGCGCCGACGCCGACCCGATGCCGCCGCGCCAGCTGCGCGACGTTCTCGATGCCGAGTGGGGCCGTGACTGGATCCGGCGCTTCGAGACCTTCGACGTCCGCCCCATCGCGGCCGCCTCCATCGGCCAGGTCCACCGCGCCCGCACGAAGGACGGGCGCGACCTCGCCCTGAAGATCCAGTATCCCGGTATCCGCACGAGCATCGACAGCGACATCGCCAACATCGCCGGCCTGATCCGATGGTCCGGCGCGGCGCCGCCGGGGCTGAATTTGCGTCCCTTGATGGAAGACGCCCGCCGGCAATTGCACGAGGAGGCCGATTACGCGCGAGAGGGCCGCAGCCTCGATCGCTTCGCCGCCCGCCTCTCCGGATCGCCAGATTTCGCGGTCCCACGCCGGCATCCTGATTTCTGCACGCCGAACGTCCTCGCCATGGATTACCTTCACGGCCAACCGATCGAGACCCTCGCCGACGCCCCGCAAGACGTTCGCGACGGGCTCGCCGCGCGCCTCGTCTCGCTGGTCCTTCGCGAGCTCTTCGAATGGGGCGAGATGCAGACCGATCCGAACTTTGCCAACTACCTCGTAGACCCCTCGACCGGGCGGATCGTCCTGCTCGATTTCGGAGCGGTCGGGACCCTGCCGCCGGACATGGTGGCGGCTTTCCGCGACCTCTTGCGTGCAGGCCTCGCCCGCGGCCGCGATGCCGCGCGCGCGGCCGCCAATGCCATGGGCCTGATCGGCGACGCCAACCCGCCCCGCCACCGGGAAACGATCCTTGATATGTTCGACACCGGCATGTCGGCGATCCGCGACGATGCGCCCTTCGACTTCGGCACCAGCGACCTCGCCCTACGCCTGCGCGACAGGGCTCTTGAGATGGGCGTCGAGCGCGACACTGCCCACATTCCTCCGTCCGACACGCTCCTTGTCCAGCGCAAGGTCGCCGGAACCTACCTTCTCGCCGCACGCCTGCGCGCCCGTGTCGATCTTGGCGAAATCGTCGCGACCTACGGCTGAAATACTCCGGGATCTGCGCCCGCTCGCTCAGCCGGCGCGGCGGCCCATACAGAACCTCGGGCGCGCTTTACCCTTGGGTCTGCGATTGGGTCAAAGTGGACCACGACGGTAGAAGAGCCACAGGCCACTCTCGGCCCAGAACGGACCTTCGCTGATCTGGCCATCGCTGCGCCGCGGCTTCGGCACTACGGCCATTCGCATGTGTTCGCAGCGTCAGAGGGCTCACGGATCTCGGCCGCGCGGGGCGTAAAGGAATCTGGTCTTGCCCCCGTTTCGCTGGACACTCAGGCAGTTGCGGTTGATCCAGTGCGAGGAGGCGGAGACGAAGGGCTTCAAGCCAGTAGATTAAATTATTGTTTTTGTGCCAACATTCCATAACGACGTTGATGTACCCCACAACACATGCTCCTGCATGTCTGCAATTGCATCGGGAAGGTTTATAGATTATTACAACGGAAACGGCTCAATAAATGAATTTCGCGGAGGACAGTTTGGTAACGATCGGAATACGAGTTACACCTAAAAATATAGTAATTGCGATATATGACACAGTGGCATCAGAAGTTTTGAATGTAGAGAATATCGTTGTTCCGATCGCATTCGACCCCCCTGACTCGTTGAAGTATATACGTAGCAACCTTCTCGACATAATGCGAGAATTCGACGTCCAGAAGGCAGGAATTCGCGCGACTGAGCCGAGCGCCCAAACCAAGAACATTGATCGAATACAAATCGAGGGGGTGATACTGGAAGCGTTCGCGAGCAGCACACTGGACGCATATTATATTGGACACATCTCGTCGATTTCGGCGAGGATCGGAATCGAAAGAGCGCGATTCAAGCCAATGGTTGAGAACCGCGAAGCGCCCGACGTAGAGAATTGGGCCGACATGACAAAAGAAGCCCGTGAGGCAATTCTGTGCGCTAAGGGGGCAGAGTATGCTTAAACCGCACAATCGCGCCGAAGTGAACTTTACTGCCATCCGAGAAATTGGGCACGAAGGCCGCAACTCCACAACGCACGTAGTTCATGATGTTCAGCTCGACGCTAACATCGTGATGAAATGCGTTCCCAAAGCGGATATTTCCGATGCAAACGAATACTTCTCGGAGTCAAGAAAGCTCTACGCCACCGCGCACCAAAATGTCGTCCCGATAATTTACGCCTGCGAAGATCCAGGCCACATATATATAGCGATGCCTTTTTTTGAAAATGGATCTCTAAAAGGTCTGATGGAAGACCGTTTTTTGACTGTCCGCGAAATCGTGAGGTTTGGATGTCAACTTTTGGCAGGTATACACAATATACATTCGAAGGGACTGATACACTTCGACATCAAGCCAGACAACGTGCTTCTTTCGAATAGAAAGGAGGCAATGCTCTCAGATTTTGGTTTAGCCAAGCAAATGTATCTTGGCGGGGCCGAGCAGAATTATTTCTATCAACCAATTATTGCCCCAGAAATTTTTGAGGGCCCGGATCGCGACATTCGCTTCGATATTTATCAATTCGGGCTACTGCTTTATCGCATGTGTAATGGCGAAGACGTGCTGCGCGAACATTTTGCACAGTTCCAATCCTCTAACGAAATTGCTTATGCTATTCGTGGTGGAACTTATCCAAATCGATCAACGTTCCATGAACACATCCCGGATAGACTTCGGAAGGTGGTCGTGCGATGCTTGGAAGTCGATCCGGACGATAGGTTTCAGTCCGCCCTGGAGGTGGCAAACGCTCTGGCTACCGTAAGCCGCTGTTTGGACTGGCGTTTTGAAAAAGGTCGAGAAGGTAAGGTATGGAAGCGCATTGACGGAGCCACAGAAAAGACATTTTCGGTGGCAACGGATGGAACTACGGAGTTTGTATCTTACAAGGGAGGCAAATCACGCCGCAATAGGGAGCATTGTTGCGACAGGATGACTGACGCACGTGTTCGGCGTGTATTGAAATCTGAGGGATGACCAAAGTAAAAAAACAGACCGGAAAGTTGATGACCAAAGTAAAAAACAGACCGGAAAGTTATCGTAAGCGTTCGATTGAAGCGCCACAAAAACGCATAACTGATGATAAAACTAAGGCCGAAGCTCTGAGGAAGTTCCTAAACGCCCCAGTTACTGAACGCTCCTACATCGATATGCGGAAAGTAGGCTCGCAGAAATAGGGGGTCGTATGCGGGTGAAATGTGGTGAAATTTAGTTGACTTTTCTTGCTGGGTTAATTGGTTTTGCCTCCATGCGCAGAGGTCAGCCGTTTGATCACTTCGGCTGATGGAGCGGCTCCACTGGAATGGTCCACATGGAAAGGACCAAATAATGGCTGTGAAGCGAAAGAAGCCGGAAGACCTCGTCCCGAGGTTGCGGCAGGTCGAGGCCCTTCAAGGCCAAGGTCTGTCTGTAACCGATGCGGTTCGTTAGGTCGGCATCACACAGCAGAGCTAATACCGGTGGCGCAGGCAGTATGGCGGCATGATCCGCTGCACAAGGTCCGCGGCCCAAAATACGCATTCTTCTGACCTCGCGGAATATGGCCCAAGCCAATAGCGTTGCCTTGTCAAAAGACTGTATCAGAATCTCCAAACTTAAAGAGAATGAGCACTCGCGTTCTCAGGATGCGCATCTAAGAACTCGCTGAGCATTCCGCTGCTCTCGTGGAGGCTGTAGGTGTTTCGCGATGGGACTCATTCACCCAACTGGCACCTCAGAGCACCGGCGTTGGTCCTGCGATGTCTTAATTTTCAATCAGCTGAATGTCTGCATCCTCAATTTCCTCGAGTGATGCGCTGCTGCGCCGCAAGTCTGCTTTCCGTGACCACGATAGATTCACTTGCTTTTGCAGCGAACGACCGCTTTCCGCCCTTACTGCCGAGCAGCTAGACTTCCGATCGTCGTCCGCCTGAAGGTCCGCTTCCGTGAGATGCTGCGCGCGCCATGCGGCAGCGCCGCAAGTCCGCTCTCGCCCTCTTTGCACCTGACTTCGCAAATGCGGCGTAAATCGTGAAAGTTGGCTAACGGCAGCCTAGATCGGCGTCTCTGAACTTGGAAGTCCCGTCTCCGCCGCGCGCCTCCGTGACCGTCCGGTTCGGGAAAGCTGCACCTTACCTTAGCGAGAGGCGAGCTCGCCAATGGCAGCTGAGCGGCCGTTCGTGTTGGGCAGATGCCCAGATCTGTTTCAGGGGCAAGGTTCGTTGCCAGCGCTCAACGGCTACTTTGAGGTTCCGGCGCGCATGGCTCCGGGGTAGGGGAGAGTTATTGCTCAAGGTGATGGTATCGCCGCCCAATACCTGCGCGGCCAAGTCATCAAGTCCGCGCGCTCCGAGCTATCAATCTGGGCGATCCCCCTCAACCTCGTCCACTGCCCGCGTGGCCAGCCACTCTGTCATAACCCTGCGCACCACTTCCGGCCGGGAAGGTAGATCTTCCTCGGCCCGCCTATAGTCGTCGATCGCCTTGAGCATCTGACGATCCATTCTGATGGTGACCGGTTCGGTATCCAGTTTCGGACGTCCCATCTTAGCCATGTCGAATCTCCTTCAAGAAACTACTTGACTAAATGACATCATATTAATAAATTGTCAAGTGCGATGGGGGCTCTGACCTCCCCATCACACTCTAACCACAACCGATCATCAGGAGATCGTTCATGGCTGACACCCGCATTACCACGCGCTTTGGCGCGGATGAACCCGAGTACTTCCGTCATTCGCCCGTTTCAGGCCACTTCTCGCACTTGCTCGCCGCCCTAGCCGCTGCGATCGAAGCTGAGCGCGATATCGAGGACGGTCTCTGGTCCGATCCCGGCTTCGATCACTGGCTGCGGCAGGCGGAACTTGGGTGGGAGCGTGCCAGCGGTCTCTGCCGCGCCATCATCGACGTGCCGGCTACTCGCTGTAGCGACGTTCCACTTCAGCGTTTTGCGCGCCACCTTCACTGGACGCTCGGCTGCGAGACCGCTGCTGAACTCCGGACAGCGCGCCAAATCGTTGCAGGTCATCCGGACCTCTTTTCCTGGAGCGGGAATGGCCCGGAGGAGCGGCGCGTCGCGCAGATGCTCGCGCGCGGTCGGCAGCAGTTCCACGAGGTCTGCATGCTCGACATGCTGAACCCGGTTGAAGCCGTGGCCTCCCCGGAGGCTTGCTCCGAATACGAGCCCTTCGCCGCCTGACCTGAACAAACATCGTCCTAGCACCATGACGCCTTGTCCCGGAACGGGACAGGGCTCGAACAACCGTGCCCGCGTTCTCAGCCGACATATTCTCGGAGGTCCAGTAATGGCTCATCCCGCACATACTTCGCTCAAACCCGCCACTGTTCACCCGCATATCTACATCGGCGCGTCCCGGAATAAGCTGTACCTGCCGCGTGGCTCCCGGAAGCTCTCCCCAGAGGGCTGGTCCCGCACCTATTCCGGACCGATCAAGACGGAATGGAACGCAATTGCCCAGTGCAAAGGCTTCGATCTGGTGCGCCGGATCAGGGACAAGTCCCACGTTGTCTTGCGATGCCGCACCTGCGGCGCCTTGACGGCGCAGAAGCTCTTCACCCTTCGCTCCTCTCAACCAGCTTGCGCGGGCTGCAGGCATCGCACCATCGTGGCGATGGCGCATAAGGCTGGCTTGGAATTCCAGAGCTATGACCCGGACTATCATAAAATCGGCATCTACCTCGCGGTGTGCGGCCACACCGTGCGCCGTCAGTTCGGACAAATCGAACGTATCGCAAACGGCCATTGCAAGCTGCGCTGTGAGACCTGTCATTCCGGAAAAGAAACCGAAGAAGCAGCTGACCGTGGGTGGCAGCTACTGGGGAGCGATCCGGCGGGCAACCCGAACTACCGGATCTA
This sequence comes from Tropicimonas omnivorans, assembly GCF_031846565.1. Taxonomy (NCBI): domain Bacteria; kingdom Pseudomonadati; phylum Pseudomonadota; class Alphaproteobacteria; order Rhodobacterales; family Roseobacteraceae; genus Tropicimonas; species Tropicimonas omnivorans. The sequence goes on from NZ_JAVRHL010000003.1 coordinate 479,445, forward strand.
TCGGCACGGCTGTGGGCACAGGCAACGAGTTGCCCGCGCGAACATGCAAAGCGGTCGCTTTCAATGCACGGCTTGCGGGGAGGGCTGGGCCACAGCGCCAAGCAACATCTATGCCATTCGTCTGGAGCTTCCGACTGGAATGAAGGTCGTGAAGCTCGGCTTCTCGCGTGACCCAAAGTCGCGGCTGCGTCACCAGCTCCTGCTTCAACCCGGAATCCAGGCAGAGCTTCTCCGGGTCGTTCCGCAGCCGACCGGCCACGCCGCACTGTGTCAGGAGAAGGCCCTCCATCGTGCGCTGAGGAAGTCTTATCCGGACGCGATCATTCCATACAGCCATTTTCGGGTCTGGTTGTCGGTCAAGATCGAGATCTACGGGATCGAGATCGAGCCGCTCATTCTGAAGCGCCTGGACGAAATCCGGAAAGTGTAGCCGCCCTGGCGCAGCCTTTTTCCGGAACAGTCCTGTCTGGGCCCGGAACCGCCACGGCGGCCCAGCCCGCTTTCCCGAAAGCGAAACCCGCACGCCACAGTGTGCGGTACGCACCGGCCCGCGCCGTGATCCCAACATCCCGGACAGCGCCAACTCTTCTCCCCTGAACCTTCCCACGCCCCATTCCGGATCACGCCCCAAAGCCGGGCGCCATGATCCGAACAGTACGGAGCTGCCAATGACCCAACCTTCTTCCCAATTTCCCCTTCCAAAGAAAAATGGCGCGAAGCGTCCTCAGTGGTGGGCCTTCGCCCAGGACTGCATCGCGCGCTTGCGCGCAACCTAAGCTGACATCGTCGATCTCGAACGGCGCGCAACGGATGGTGACGGAGCCGCTGTCGACACTCTCATGGAGTATGAAGGCGGCGACAGCCCGAAGCCGCCTTCGCGCCGCGCGGCCTCCGGAATGCAATCCGCCGCCTTGGCCTTGGGGCGCGCCACCCGTGCGCGACATCTGCCACCAGAGGAGTGGGACGCGATCGCGGCAGACGACGGCGATCCCTTTGCAACCGCTGCGGACGGCAGCACCTGTCCCGCAACCCCGCTTCACCACCGCGACGTGATCCTGCTGGCGCGCCTCGCCGCAACCTTCCGGGATCCGGAGAGCTTGAAGGCGAGCCTTCGCCCCGGAGCGATGACGGTCGTGGTCGGCCTCGAACCCACCCTCTCCCTCGGAAAGTTGCTGACTGCCGCGATGTTGCCGGAGGGCTGGTCGACCCAGAGCCGGGCGCCACGGGCCGCGCCGCACCCGGTGCTACAGCTGCCTGACCGAGCGATCATGGAAAAGGAACTGGAGCGCCTGCTTCACCATCCGGCGCCAATCCTGCTGCCGGTCGCGAAGCAGGAGCACCTGCCAGCTCTAGTAGGCTCCGGCGAGACCGGCGCCCGCGTTCTGGTTCTGGAAAACTTGAATGCCGATATCCTGCTCTTTGGCCTGAGTGTCAGCCACAGCGCGACCGGACGGATCGATGAAAAATGCGTGCGGGCGATGTTGCCCGACGACGAGAGCCTGGCCAGTTTGGACGCGGGACACCTGGCTATGGCGTGCCGCGCGTTGACAGCCCGAGAAGTGGCGGAACGGATCATCGATGATGACCAAGACGGCGCCCCCCGCCGAGGTCGCGCGCGCGCCCTCCGGCCCGGCCATCATCGACGGCACCACGCCCGCACACCAGGCTGTCCGGAACATCGTGGCGGACCTTGCGGCTTGCCAGGCTGGCGATCTGAACTGGAGCGAGATGTCACGCTCGCTCCTCGTTCATGGCGCTCCGGGGACGGGCAAGACCTACCTTGCCCGACAGCTGTCCGAGGCCGCTGGTGTCGCAGTGGTCGAGGGCAGCTTTGCCGACTGGCAAGCTGCCGGACACCTCGGTCACATGCTTGCCGCGATGATCAAGTGCTTCGACGAGGCGATCGCGAAAGTGCCCTGCGTGCTGTTTGTTGATGAAATCCACGCGGCCGGCTCGCGATTTGGCAGCGATCAGCACGGTATGAGCTACCGCACGCAAGTGGTGAACGGCTTCCTCCAGCAAATCGACCGACTGGCCCGCACCCCGGGCTTGATCCTGATCGGGGCCTGCAACCAGGTCAGCAGACTGGACCCTGCCATCACGCGACCCGGCCGTTTTGACCAGATCCTGAGGATGCCATTTCCATCGATCGCGGACATCAAGCGGATCCTGGCCAAAGGACTGGCGAATACGCTGCCCGAAAGCGAGATCGACATCCTCGCCCGCGCCGCCGTCGGCAAAACCCCCGCCGAACTCGACGCCGCATTGCGTGCCGCTGCGGCCGACGCGCGGCGGCAACGGCTGTCGATGTCATCCGACCTGCTGCGCCGGCACCTCGGGATCGATCAGCCCAATCCGGAACTGCTCCGCCGTATCGCCGTCCACGAAGCCGGCCACGCGCTTGCCGCCGAACTGCTGGTACGGGGATCAGTAGTGAAACTCAGCCTCTCTGACCGCGACGGTCGGATCGAACGCCGTTCGACCTTCGTCGAGCTGACGGTCCAGGAGATCGAAAACGAGCTGCTGATCCTGATGGCCGGTCGCGCGGCCGAGAGGCTGGTGCTTGGCACGATCTCGGGCGGCGCAGGTGGCGATGGGGATAGCGATCTTGCTCTTGCGACTGGGCTAGTCCTGCAAATGGACCGAGAACTCGGTATCGGCCGCAACGGCGACGGCTGGTTGGGCCCAGCCGACATGCACAGGCTCACCGAGGAGGAGAAGCAGAGGGTGCGGGCGAAGCTGGGACGGGCGGAACGCAAGGCATATGCGCTGCTCGGATCGAGAAAAGACACTCTTGTGAACATCTCGAACGACTTGGTGCTGCGGCGCGAAATGAATGCCTCGGCCCTGGCCCAGTGGGTTGGCGGAACGCCGTTCGAGCTCGTGTCTCCTACGCCGGAGGACACGGCATGACAGGCCGGGATGGGAGGCCCTTTATGTGCCCGTAATCCTCCGGCGCGACGAAGATCAATGTAACTCCGCAAATATCTCTTTGGGAAAAACTTTGCCAAACTCAAGCGCCTGAAGGCAGCGGGGGCAGGATTGTCATCTCGCCCCCGTGGAGAGGGAATTCCCTGCAATTTCAGGCCGTAATCCACATGTTTCCAAGCAGTTTCCAAAGATGACCTGTCCCGTCAGGCGCTGAACCTCGACTAAACTTCAAAGACGTCTTCACGCAAGACAACCGCCGGAACGGGAGCGAACACTTGTCCAAACGCACGCCCCTTCTGGCTGTCAAGGAAACCACAGCAGCACGGATGCTGGACATGCGCATGAGCGAGTTCAGGAACCTCGTCCAGATTGGCGCGCTTCCTCAGCCGATCAATCTCGCCGGGCAGGTACTGCGGTGGCGGGTCTGCGAGCTGGAAGCCATCCTGAGCGGCGCCGTTCCCGACGAAGGCTTCGAAACATGAAGAAGCTGGAACTTCCCTACCTAGACACCATCACCGTGAAGGGGCGTACCTACCACTACTTCCGGAAAGGCAAGACAAGGGTTCGACTCAAGGCGGCGCCCGGCAGCGAAGCCTTCTTTCGGGAGTACTGGCATCTCCGTCGCGGGCAACCCTCTGCCGCGTGCCGGACAAACTGGGACCGGCTAATTTCCAGCTACTACCAGAGCGCGAAGTACAGGCGCCTTAGCAAGGGTAGCGCTGCTAACTACAGAAGGCATTGCGAAGCGATTCGTGAGAAGAACGGTGCGAAAGACGTCCGCTCTTTTCGTCGGAAACATGCCATGGAGGCGCGCGATGCCCTGCAGGATACCTGGTCGAAGGCCAATGAACGCGTGGCCGTCCTCTCGATCCTCATGCGCCACGCCGTTGATCTCGAATGGATCGACCGCAATCCGGTCGTGGACGTCGAGAAACTGACGGGGGGCGAATATAAGCCATGGCCCGAGGACAGGCTGAAAGCCTTCGAGGCAGCGTGCGAGAAATCCAGCGTGGAGCGCATTGTTTATGAATTGGCGATCGGCACAGGTCAGCGGCTTGGAGACTGCATCTCGATGAAATGGGACGACTTTGATGGCGAGTTCATGCAAGTCGTTCAGGAGAAAACCTCAACCAAAATCCAAGTGTACTGTCCCACGCGCCTTCAGCGCTTCTTGGAAACCGTTCCCCGTAGCGGGGCCCACATTCTTGCGAAGAACCGCACACAGCATATGGGCAAACGTCAGGTGCAGAAAAAGGTTGAGGCTATCCGCGAAGCCATCGGCGTCCTGTCGGGGACGAGCCGTCTCGTGCCACACGGGTGGCGGTACACCGCCGCGACACAGCTGGCCGACGCGGGGGTCGACATGCGGGACATCCAGGCCGTGACCGGCCACAAGACGCTCTCGATGGTTCAGAAATATACCGCCCAGGCGAACCAGAAAGCAGCTTCCAGAAGGGCGCAGACGGCACGCGAACAGAGCAGAAACGAAACAGGAAAGTGCTAACGAAGTGCTAAACACGTCCGTCCAACCACGAGAAACCGGTGTGGATCTCAATAGTTTCTGTTGAAAATCAGTATGGTGCGGACGGGGGGACTCGAACCCCCACACCTTGCGGCGCCAGAACCTAAATCTGGTGCGTCTACCAATTCCGCCACGTCCGCCGGGCCGGGGGACGATGCGCGTCCCCGCGAAGACGCATCTCCTCTAAGCGCGGCGGCCGGTGCTGTCCAGCGCCAGGAGATGTCGATGACCTCAACCAATCCTTCAGACCTATGCTTCATTCAGACTTGAGACCCGAGCTTGTCCGAAGGAGCGTTCGCCGTGCTGATGTCCACCAGACCTGACTTCTCGCACGAACGGGCCACGCGACCCGATCAGGCGGATGCCGGCTCAGGCATCGGGATCGCTGCCGGAACGAAGCTCTTCACGCTCCAGGGGATCGTCCCGGTCGAGCGGGTCAGGGCGGGGGACCGGATCGTCAGTCGGCGGGCCGGCGCTACGCGTGTCGCGCACGTCATCGTCGAGCGCTCGCAAGGGCCGCTCCTGTGGATCGCCGCCGGCGCCCTCGGCCGCGGGAAACCGGAGGAAGAGATCCTCCTGCCGCCGTCGCAGAACGTGCTCCTGAGGGACGGCGGCGATACGAGCCTCGTTCCCGCCCATTCGCTGGTCGGACGGGAAGGGATAGGATGGCACATGCCGGAGCGGCCGATCCGCCTCGTCACGCTCGTCTTCGACGTTCCACAGGTCCTCTACGCCGGCGGTCTGGAGCTCGAAAGCGGGGTCGAGACCATGCGTGCCGCGTGAGGGTGCGACCGCTTATGCGGAGGCTTCGGCGGGTCCCGAGTTGTCGATATCGAGCGGAACACGGTTCTCGTGCCTGGGAAGGGTGGTGCTCAATGCTCGGAGTGACGCTGACCAGCGCGTCGCGGGGTTCGCGGCCGACCCAGGGTACCTCGGACGGTGCGTTCCCCGCCGTTTCCGCCGGCAGGCTTGCCGAGATGAGCGTCCTCGCCAGCGCAGAACGCGGCCTGCGTGCCCTCGGTCCACGTAGTGCGAATCGCCCTCGTCGTTTCGGTCGTGCCGATCGTCTTGGGGAGCGATCGAAATTCGGCCCTTCGGGCGGGGAAGGGCTCGGACCGACGCTCTGGCGCCGACAAACTTCGGTCATGAGCGCCCGTGCGCCGATCATCGCGAAAAATTGCGTCGAATTGTCGCAACACTGCCCGCCCCCGCCACGCGGGCCACTTGCCCAAACCATGAAGCGAGCGTCTTGATGACAGTACATCCACGTCGAACCCGGGCAACACCGGACGGCATACTTTCGAGGCAGAGCATGGCAAGCATAGATCAACAGCGGGCAAGTGAGCCCCAGTCGCATTCCGGTGCGTCCCGCAACATCCAGCAGATGCAGGGCGCCAGCGTTCAGCAGGCACCGCGCCTGACCAATCCGCCCCCGGCGGAGCAGGCCACCCTTTTCTCCGACTGGGCCAGCATCTGACGGTACTGCGCGAACGGCGCCACTGGATCGGCGCCGGAGGTTGCGGTTAGGCTCTTTGTGTCCCGTGGTGACGACAGGAGCGCCCGATGTCCGATGCCAGCGCCGATCCCGAGGCCGACGCACCGCAGCTTGGCATCGCCGATGCCGAGCGGCTCCTGGTCATGGGGCGGCGGGGCGCGGCCAATGCGGCTGCGGAACGGATCCTCAGCGAGGGGCGCGTCTCCGCGCAGGAGGCGGGGCGCCTCTACGAGTTGACCGAGCGGCTCGGCGACGCGGAGCGGGCCGAGGAGGTCCGCCGCGCGCTCGTCGCCGGGATGGACACGGCGCTCGAGGCGAATTTCGATCACCCCGTCGTCTGCCATGTCTGCGGCTATACGCTCTATCTCCTGCGCGAGAAGGAGCGCGGGATCGCCGCGCTGACGCGCTCGATGTCCCTCGCGCCGAAGAACTTCGACGCTGCCCGCACGCTTCTCGGCGCCCTCCTTCTCGACGGGCGGGATGAGGAGACGATGGCGATCTGGCTTCCGTATCTCAGCGAGCTGGGACGAGATGGCGGTGTGCCGAAGGAGGACCTGCGGGGCCTCTGGATCAACCTGATCGCCGGGCTGTGCCATTTCGGATACGAGGCGCAGGCCGCGGAGGCCGTGCGGCAGGCCGGGCGCCTGCTGCCGGAGGGGCAGGCGGACGGGCTGGAGAGTTACCTCGCCGATGCGGGCGCTGAGCCGGCGTCCCCGGACCAGATGACCGAGATGTTCGACCGGTTCGCCGAGATCTACGACCGCAATCTCGAGGAGCTTGGAAATAACGGCCCGCTTTTCGTGGCTCGTGCGCTCGAGGAGATCGGCGTGCCGCGGGACGGGGCGCTGGCGATCCTCGATGCCGGCTGCGGGACGGGGCTCTGCGCGCCCTTCCTGCGGCCGCGGGCGCGCCTTCTTCACGGCTGCGACCTGTCGCCGGGGATGCTGGCGAAGGCCGAAGCGCGGGGTGGCTTCGATGCGCTGACGCGGACCGACCTCGCGGATCCCGCGTCCTATCCCGAAGGGGCTTGGGACGTGGTCGTGGCGGCGGACGTGCTCACGTATTTCGGGGAGCTGCCGGGCGTCCTTCGCAATCTCGCGGCCGATCTCGTACCGGGCGGCTGGCTCGTCTTCACCGTCGAGGACGGTGGCGCGGAGGTCCTCGAGTGGCAGAGGTATTCCTCGGGGCGCTGCCGCCATGCGCGGGGGTATGTCGAGGCGTCCCTGTCCGAGGCCGGGTTCCGGGCGCCGGAGGTTACGTTCACCGAGATCCTGCGCCGAGAGTTCGGCGCGCCGATCCTCGGGACATGCTACGCGGCGCGCAAGCGGCATTAGCGGCGGGAGGGCGGGGCGATCAGTCGAGACGCCCGGCCACCCTTCGACACGAAAAAGGGCGGCGCCCGATAGGCACCGCCCCAAATTCAGGCCAGCGGCCGTCGCCGGTTCAGCCAACCAGCTCGAGGCCGGAGAAGTAGTAGGCGATCTCTTCGGCCGCGGTCTCCGGGGCGTCGGATCCGTGCACGGAGTTCTCGCCGACGGACTGGGCGAACTCGGCCCGGATCGTGCCTTCGGCGGCGTCGGCGGGGTTCGTCGCGCCCATGACTTCACGGTTCTTGGCGATCGCGTTCTCGCCCTCGAGGACCTGCACGACGACCGGCGCCGAGGCCATGAATTCACACAGCTCGTCGTAGAACGGACGCTCGGCATGGACCTTGTAGAACTCGCCGGCTTGCGCCTTCGTCAGCAGGATGCGCTTCTGGGCGACGATGCGGAGGCCCGCCTCTTCGAACTTGGCGTTGATCTTGCCGGTCAGGTTCCGGGAGGTGGCGTCGGGTTTGATGATCGACAGGGTGCGTTCGGTGGCCATTGGAATGCCTTTCGGTTGAGGGGCAGGGGGGCCGTCTGTCGGCTCCCGTCAGGATTTGCGCCGGCGCCGTATCATGGGGCCGGGCGAGGGGGAAGCACTCGCGCGTTCCGGCGCCCTTTACGGCGGTGGGCAATTCGGGCAACCAGCATGCCATGCTGAAACTCGTCGATCTCGCCATCTCCGTCGCCGGCCGCTCTCTTCTCGAGGACGCCAGCGTCACCATTCCATCCGGCCACAAGGTGGGCCTCGTCGGGCGCAACGGCACCGGCAAGACGACGCTGTTCCGCGCGATCCGCGGAGAGCTTCCGCTCGACGGGGGGCATGTCGAGATGCCCGAGGGCGCGAAGATCGGCGGCGTGGCGCAGGAGGTGCCGTCCTCGGAGACGACGCTGCTCGACACGGTCCTGTCCGCCGATACCGAGCGGGCCGCCCTGATGGCGGAGGCGGAAACGACGACGGACGCCGCGCGCATCGCCGAGGTCCATACGCGGCTCGCCGATATCGATGCGTGGTCCGCGGAAGGGCGGGCAAGCGCGATCCTGAAGGGTCTGGGGTTCACCGAGGCGGAGCAGCACCGGCCCTGTTCGGCCTTCTCTGGGGGCTGGCGGATGCGGGTGGCGCTGGCGGGCGTCCTCTTCGCCTCGCCGGATATCCTGCTCCTCGACGAGCCGACGAACTATCTCGACCTCGAGGGCGCCCTCTGGCTCGAGAGCTACCTCGCGAAATATCCCCATACCGTGATCGTCATCAGCCACGATCGCGGTCTTCTGAACCGGGCGGTGGGTGCGATCCTTCACCTCGAGGACCGCACGCTGACGCTCTGGCAGGGCGGCTATGACCAGTTCGCCCGGCAGCGGGCCGAGCGGCGCGCGGTGCAGGCGGCAATGGCCCGCAAGCAGGATGCGCGGCGGGCGCATCTTCAAGGCTTCGTCGACCGCTTCCGCGCGCAGGCGAGCAAGGCGCGGCAGGCGCAGAGCCGCGTCAAGATGCTGGAGAAGATGGAGCGGATCACGGCGCCCGAAGATGCCGCGCGCACCGTGTTCACCTTCCCGGCCCCGGAGGAACTGTCGCCGCCCATCGTCGCGACCGAGAGCGCGTCCGTCGGCTATGGCGATCGTGCGGTTCTCTCGAAGCTGGACCTCCGGATCGACCAGGATGACCGTATCGCGCTTCTGGGGCGAAACGGCGAGGGCAAGTCGACCCTGTCGAAGCTGCTTGCCGCGCGGCTGGACAAGATGGGCGGGCGGATCACCACTGCGTCCAAGCTTCGCGTCGGCTTCTTCGCGCAGCACCAGGTCGAGGAATTGCGGGTGGACGAGACCCCGCTCCAGCACCTTCTGCGCGAGCGGCCGGGCGAAGCGCCGCCGAAGCTCAGGGCCCGGCTCGCGGGCTTCGGGCTCGGCGCCGATCAGGCGGAGACGGAGGTGGCGCGGCTCTCTGGCGGCCAGAAGGCACGTTTGTCGCTGCTCCTGGCGACGCTCGACGCGCCGCACATGCTGATCCTCGACGAGCCGACCAACCACCTCGACATCGAGAGCCGCGAGGCGCTGGTGGAGGCGCTGACGGAATATTCGGGCGCCGTGATCCTCGTCAGCCACGACATGCACCTTCTCAGCCTCGTCGCGGACCGTCTGTGGCTCGTCGCGGACGGACGGGTGAAGCCGTATGACGGCGATCTTGAGGACTATCGCAAGATGCTGCTCGGCGAGGGGGGCAAGGCTGCCGAGGAGAAGCCCGCCAAGCCCGCCCCCGCGAAGAAGCGCGTGAGCCAGGCCGTCCTGCAGGATCTGAAGGCCGACGTGAAGAAGTCCGAGGCGAGGATGGCGAAGCTCGCCGAGATGCGGGACGAGCTCGCCCGCCGCCTCGGAAAGCCGGAGGTCTACGAGGATCACATGGCGTCGAAGCGCGAGGTCTGGCAGACGAAATACGGCGAGGTGATGGACGCGCTCGACAAGGCCGAGTCTCTCTGGCTTGCCGCCGCCGAAAAGCTGGAGCGGGCCGAGCGCGCGGCGTGAGGTGAAACAGGGACCGGGGCAGGGCGCGGCCCTGATCCGGGGATGGGCCCGAGAGGGGTCGCCGCGTCGCCTCATCGATGGTTACATCAGACATGACCGATCTGACCTTCTTCATCTCCGCCTTCGTCACGCTCTTCGTGGTCATCGATCCGATCGGCATGGCGCCGCTCTTCGTGGCGCTGACGCACGGCCAGAGCGCGGCGCGGCGGCGGGCGATAGCTGTTCGGGCCTGCGGTCTCGCCTTCCTGATCCTCGCGCTTTTCGGCGTGGCGGGGGAAGCGGTGCTGGGCTTCGTCGGCATCACCATGCCCGCCTTCCGGATCGCCGGCGGCCTGCTGCTGTTCCTGACCGCGCTCGAGATGCTGTTTGAGCGGCGCACCAAGCGCCGAGCGTCGAGCGCCGAGGAAGCGACGGAGGAGGCGTTCGACGACGCGGAGGAGCCGGACCCGTCGGTCTTCCCGCTCGCGGTGCCGCTGATCGCGGGGCCTGGAGCGATCGCCTCGATGATCCTCCTGACGGGCCGTGCGCCGGGCAGTATCGACGTGATCGGCATTCACGTCGTCATGGCGCTCGTGATCAGCCTCGTGCTCGGCATGTTCATGATTTCGGGCGCCATCGAACGGGGGCTCGGGGTGACCGGCGTATCGGTGGTCACGCGGGTCCTCGGAATGCTGCTCGCGGCGCTGTCCGTGCAGTTCGTCCTCGACGGTCTCGCAGGCGCCGGGGTCTTCGGCTGACGCGGGCGTGATCCGCCGAAAGGCGGGGACCCGCGTGAAACCGCCGCGGCCCCGCCCTATATGCGCAGGATCATCTCACGGAGCCTCGCATGAGCGGCGACCAGATCGCGTCCTTTGTCTACCTCGGCCTTCTCGGCACTGTCATCGCCGGGTATTTCTTCCTCTCCCATCGAGGACGGATGGGGCAGGGCCTCCGGCAACTGGGCCTCTGGGCGCTGATCTTCATCGGCGTGATCGCGGGGTACGGCCTCTGGGGGGACATCCAGGGCACCGTTCTGCCGCGGCAGGCGGTCATGGCCGAGGATGGCCGGATCGAGATCCCGCTCGGGCCCGACGGGCATTACCATCTGCTGGCGGAGGTGAACGGCGAGCCGATCCGCTTCGTCGTCGACACCGGCGCGTCTGACATCGTGCTCGGCGGCGAGGATGCCGCGCGCGCCGGCGTCGAGACGGACGATCTCGGCTTCTCGGGGGTGGCGCAGACCGCGAATGGCCGGGTGCGGACCGCGCGGGTATGGCTCGACAGTTTCTCCATCGGCGGGCTCGTGGACGAGGACGTGCCGGCGGTGGTCACCGATGGCGAGATGCCCGGCTCGCTCCTCGGCATGCGCTACCTCAACACCTTCGGCAGCGTCGAGTTCGGCGGCGGAGAGATGGTGCTGACCCGCTGAGGCGACGACGTGCGGCTTGCGACTTGCAGATGGCGGCGGCGGGGCTAGGGTCCCGGCACCGATCCTCCCCAGCCGCAGGTAGCGCTTGCCCATGTCCGATCCCGTTCTTCTCATCGCCGCAAAAACTGCTGCGCGGTTCCGCGATGCTCTCGGCGCGTCCCTCGATGGGTTCGACGTGCGATTGGCCGAAGACGAGGAAACCGCGATTCGGGAGGGGGCGGAGGCCGAGATCATGGTCGCACCGCCGGGCCAGGTGACGGGCAAGTTGATCGAGGCGATGCCGAAGCTGAAATGGATCCAGTCCCTGTCCGCGGGCGTGGAAGGCATCCTCGGGATCGATGCGTTGCCGGAAGACTTGCCGGTCACGACGCTCTCGGGAGCCCATGGTCCGCAGATGTCGGAACTGATCCTGTGGATGGCGATCGGCCTCTTGCGGGACATGCCGGCCTTCGCGCGCAACCAGGCCGAGGGAAAATGGGAACAGAGACCGGTGCCGCCGCTCGTCGGACGGACGATGTGCATCTACGGGCTCGGCAGCATCGCGGAGGCGCTCATCGCGCGCGCCGCTCCTTTCGGATTGCGCATCACCGGGATTTCCGACGGACGGACCGAGATGGAGGGCGTGGACCGGATCTGGACGCGGGACGGCTTGTCCGAGGCCGCGGCGGATGCGGATTTCCTCGTCGTGCTGTCGCCGCTCACGGAGGCGACGAAGGCAAGCGTGAATGCCGAGGTGCTGACCGCGCTGGGTTCGGAGGGCTATCTCATCAACCTTGGTCGAGGGCCGGTGGTCGACGAGACCGCCCTGATCGAGGCCCTGAAGGACGGGACGATCGCCGGGGCGGGGCTCGACGTGTTCGAGACGGAGCCGCTGCCCGAGGAGTCGCCACTCTGGGCGATGAAGAACGTGATCCTGACGCCGCATGTCGGCGGCATGTCCGACATCTACGCCGAGCAGGCGGCCGGCATCGTCGGGCCGAACCTCGAGGCCTGGGTCCGGGGCGGGGCGGAGGCGCTGAGGAACCGCGCGCGGTAAGGCGCGAGGCTCCCCGGATCACATCATGCGGTGGCCGAGGTCGAACATGATCCAGAGGCTGCCGCCCACCATGATCGCGATCAGGACCGCCGCGAAGAGCAGGAGCTGCAGATCCTCCCGCTGGGAGCCCTTGAAGTCGAGGTGGAGGAAGGCGCGCAGGTGGATCGCCGCCTGCACGAGCCCGGCGAGGCCGATGGCGACGAGGGCGAGCGCTCCGTCCAGCCAGCCGAACTTCGCGATGCCGAAGGCCGCCAGCGTGAGCGCGAGGGAAGCAGCGTAGCCCGCCAGATGGATGGCGTGGATGCGCTTCATGAGACGAGCGACCCGGGCAGGTAGATCACGGTGAAGATCGCGATCCAGACCACGTCCAGCATGTGCCAGTAGAGCGAGAAGCGAACGAGGCGCGAGCGGATCGCGGGGCAGAATCCGTAGATCCAGAACTGCGCGATCAGGATCAGGCCCCAGACCACGCCGATCGCGACATGGAGCCCGTGCGTGCCGATGGCGAGCCAGTAGCCCGAGAGGAAACCGTTCACCTGCGGGATGTGCCCCTTGCCGATCAGTCCCGCGATCTCGGCGCCCTCGAGCGCAAGGAATCCCGCGCCGAGGGCGAGGGAGAGGAATGTCCAGCCATAGACGCCGCGCGCCCGGTCCTCGCGAAGGGCGACGCTCGCGAATGTCAGCGTCAGGGTCGATGTCAGAAGGAGCAGGGTTTCCGGAAAGGCGTAGGCCAGCTCGATGACCTCGGCAGGGCCGGGGGCGCCCGTGTTGCCCCTCAGAAGGACGGCATAGGTCGCGAGGAGAAGCGCGAACACGACGAGGTCGCTCATCAGGAAGATCCAGAAGCCGAAGACCGCCCGCTCGGTGGCATGGGCGGTTTCGGCGTCCGGATGCTCGAGCGGAATGCCGGCATGGGGGCGGACGCCCTGAGCGTCCGTCGTGGTGTCCGTCATGCCCGGTCCTCCCTCTCGCGACGTTCCCTGGCGAGATAGCCCTCGGTTCCGCGGGCATGACGCATGGGTGCGCCGCTGCCGATATCGCCATCCGCATGGGCCAGGATCGTGCGGCGGTGCGCCATGTCGGCCTGGTAGAGGGTCTCGGCAGGGATCTGGCGGTGCAGGCTGAACCGCATGGACCGCCAGAGGACCAGAAGGACGATCGCGCCGGCCGAGATCCAGACCAGCCACCACATCCACCAGATTGCCGCGAAGGCGAAAAGGAAGGCGAAGATGCCGATGAGGGGCGCGGTCGCGGCATTGGCCGGTATCTCGATGTCGCGGTAGGCGGTGCGGTCTGGAACGGGGTAGGCCTCGTCGTTCAGCTTGCGCTCCCCGAACTCGTCCCGGCCGGTGACGACCGGTCGGACGCCGAAGTTCCATTCAGGGGGCGGGGACGGGGCGAGCCATTCCAGCGTCCGCCCGTCCCACGCATCGCCGGTGATGTCCCTCAGGCGCTCGCGGTCCCGGATAGAGACGTAGAGCATGATCGCCTGGCAGATCAGCCCGCAGCCGACGAGGCCCGCTCCGGCCCAGGCCGCGATGAGCCAGGGCTGCCATTCGGGATGCAGGTACGTCGCCATCCGGCGGGACATGCCGAAGAGGCCGAGAACGTAGAGCGGCATGAAGGCGAGGTAGAAGCCGCTGATCCAGAACCAGAACCCGCGGCGGCCCCATGTCTCGTCCAGCCGGAAGCCGAAGGCCTTGGGAAACCAGAAGGTCGCGCCCGCCATCATCCCGAACAGGGAGCCGGGGATGACCATGTTGTGGAAATGGGCGACGAGGAAGGTCGAGTTGTGGACGACGTAGTCAAAGGGCGGGATCGCCATCAGAACGCCGGTGACGCCTCCGACCACGAAGGTGACGATGAAGCCGACCGCGTAGAGCATCGGCACGTCGAAGCGCAGCCGCCCGTGGCGCATGGTCAGAAGCCAGTCATAGACCTTCACCCCGGTCGGCACGGCGATGACCATCGTGGCGATGCCGAAGACGGCGTTGACATTGGCCGATGCGCCCATGGTGAAGAAGTGGTGCAGCCAGACGGTGAAGGAGAGCACCGCGATCGCCATCGTCGCCCAGACGAGCGAGGTGTAGCCGAACAGCTTCTTGGAGCTGAACGTGCCGATGACCTCGGAATAGACGCCGAAGGCCGGCAGGATGAGGATGTAGACCTCGGGATGCCCCCACATCCAGAAGAGGTTCACGTACTGCATCATGTTGCCGCCATCGGCTTGCGTGAAGAAATGGAAGCCGAAGGTCCGGTCGAGCCAGAGCATCACCGTGGCGACGGTCAGGGCGGGGAAGGCGAAGATCATCAGAAGCGCGGTGCAGAGCGACGTCCAGCAGAACAGCGGCATCCACATCAGGTGATCGAGGCCGGTGGTACGCTCCTTCCATATGGTGGCGACGATATTGATGCCGGAGAGGGTCGACCCCGCGCCGCCGAGGGTCAGCGCCCAGATCCAGTAATCGGGCCCGACGCCCGGATTGACGGCGGCGCCGGTGAAATTGGGATAGCCGGTCCAACCACCGGTCGAGAACTTGCCGATGACGAGGCTCGCCATAACGAGACCGGCGCCGCCGATCGTCAGCATGAGGGCGATGGAGTTCATCCATGGGAACGTCATGTCCCGCGCGCCGATCTGCAGCGGCATGGCGAAGTTGATGAGCCCGGTCATGAAGGGCATCAGCACGAAGAAGATCATGATCGTCCCGTGCGTGGAGAAGAGCTGCGCGAAATGCTCGGCGCCGACCGGCCCGACATCGCCGGCGCCAGCGCCCAGGGCCTGCTGCGTGCGCATGAGAGCCGCCTCGATGAAGGCGCGCGCAAGCATGATCTCCGCAAGGACGACGTACATGATCCCGATCTTCTTGTGATCGAGGCTCGTCAGCCACTCAGACCAGAGCCAGCGCCAGCGGCGCGTGACGGTCAGAAGGACGATGGTGGCGATCGCGGCGAGAATGACCACCGACGCGGCGATGGCCGGGATCACCCCGTAGAAGGGGGACGCGTCCCAGCTCAATCGTCCGAGCACAACCGGCCTCGATCCTGGTCCATATACTGCATCATGATCGCCTTGAAGAGGCCGTCCTCGGGAGCGGAGTAGCGGCGGGGCTCGCTTGTCGCCTCTTCGGTCGCAAGAAGGCAATAGGCGGCACGGTCCAGGGGCCGGGCGCGGCGCGCGGTCTCGGCCCAGGCGGCAAAGTCCTCGAGGGAGGTGACGGGCACGCGGAACTCCTGATCCGCAAAGCCCTCTCCGCTGTACTGGGTGTTTCGCCCCCACATCAGGGCAGGGGCCTCCGCGACCACGTTGAGCTCGGTCCGCATTCCCGCCATCGCCATGATCTGGCCGGCGAGGCCGGGGACGATGAGGGAATTGATGACGGTGTCGGAGGTCAGGGCGATCTCCGCGTTGGTGCCGGCCGGCAGGGCGAGCTCGTTGACGGTGGCGATGCCGAGATCGGGATAGATGAAGAGCCATTTCCAGTCGAGCGCGACGGCTTGGATGCGCAGGCTGTCACCGGGGGCGACCTGCGCATACGGGTCCAGCTGGTGGGTCCGTGTCCAGACGATGGTGCCGATGGCGATGACGATCAGGGCGGGCACTGCCCAGATGACGAGATCCGTCTTGAGATCGAAATCCTCCTCGGGACGATAGGTCTGACCCGCCGTGCTGCGGTAGCGCAGGACGACGAATGCCGCGAGGAGCCAGACCGGCAGGACGACGATTGCCATGAGCCCGAGCGCCGTCAGAAGGATGCCCAGCTGAGCCTCCGCGACGGGCCCGTTCGGGCTGAGGGCACCCGCCGCTTCGGCCAGGCCGGGAAGCCAGATGGCGGCAAGCGCGGCAACGGTACATCTTGGCGGCATTGCGGGAAATTCGCGTCTGGAGCTCGGGTCAGGCCTCGATACGGACGGCGACCCCCTTGTACGCTGGAGTTTTCGACAATTCGTCATGATAGTCCAGCGGGATCAGCCCGTTGACCTCCGGATAATAGGCGCCGATGCAATGCAGCGGCAGGTCGTAGGGCACGACCTCGAGCCCGCCCACGCTGCGCTCGAGGCCGTCATCGTGGTCGGTGTGCAAAGTGACGCGCTGGCCTGCAACGAGGCCGGCCTTCTCGATCTCCTCGGGCGCCATCAGGACCACGTCCCTCTTGCCCTCGATCCCGCGCAGGCGGTCCGAGAAGCCGTAGATCGTGGTGTTGAACTGATCGTTGGAGCGCAGGGTGATGAGGGTGAATTCCGCCTCGCCCGGCGCATGCCCGAGCGCGCTCAGCGCGTCGTCCGGAGTGGTGAACTCGGCCTTGCCGCTCTCCGTCTTCCATTTCAGATCGCGCACCGGGTTACCGCGGTAGAAGCCCCCCGCCTCGAACATGCGCGCGTTGAAGTCGTGGAACTCGTCCGGGTAGGTTTCGGCGATCAGGTCACGGATCAGGGCGTAGTCGCCGGTCCAGTCGTCCCAGCGGACCTTCGGATTGGGCGCCAGCGTCGCCTTGGCGATGCCGGCGACGATGGCGACCTCGGATTTCAGCGTCTCCGCCGCAGGGGTGCGGCGCCCGCGGGAGCCATGGACGTGGGAGAGGCTGTCCTCCATCGTCACGGCCTGCGGGCCGGTCGCCTGCACGTCTTCCTCGGCGCGCACGAGGCACGGCAGAAGCCATGTGTTCGGGCAGGCGAGAAGGTGGGACCGGTTGAGCTTGGTGGCGATCTGGACGTTGACGTCGAGACGGGTCCAGCTTTCCTCCGCGCGGTCGGTGTCCGGAATGGCGCGGGCGAAGTTGCCGCCGAGCGAGACGAAGGCCTTCACGCTGCCGTCCAGAACGCCCTCGACAACCTCGACGGTCGTCCGGCCCGTCTCCATCGGCGGCTCGAAGTCGAACATCCGCGCGATTGTCTCCATCGGGACAAGCTCCGGCTTTTCGCTGATGCCGACGGTGCGCTGGCCCTGCACGTTGGAATGCCCGCGCACCGGGCTGATCCCGGCGCCCTTGCGGCCCATGTTGCCGCGCAGAAGGAGGAGGTTCACCAGCATGCCGATGCTCTGAGAGCCATGGACGTGCTGGGTGAGGCCCATGCCGTAGATGCCGATCACGTTCCGCGAGGCCACGTAGATGTCGCCGACCTGTTCGAGGGCCGCGCGAGAGAGGCCCGAGACGCGCTCGATGAGCGACCAGTCGGCGGCGCGCATGGCCGCTTCGAAGCTCTCGAAGTCATGGGTGTGCTCGGCGATGAAGGCACGGTCGAGCACGTCGCCGCGCTCGTCTTCCCGCTCGAGGACGCGCTTGATGATGCCGGCGATAGCGCCGATATCCCCGCCGGGACGGACCTGGAGGTAGTGCTCAGAGATCTCGGTGGGGCTGCCGGCCGTCATCTGCCACGGATTTTGCGGATCGGCGAACTCGACGAGGCCGGTTTCGCGCACCGGGTTGAAGGTCACGACGCGGCAGCCGCGGTCCACGGCGTCCTTCAGCGGGTGCAGGAAGCGCGGGCTGTTGGTGCCGGTGTTCTGGCCGAAGAACAGGATCATGTCGCAGTGTTCGAAATCCTCGAGCACGCAGGTCCCGACCGGCGAGCCGATCACCTTCTTCAGGCCGACGCTCGTCGTCTCGTGGCACATGTTCGAGCTGTCGGGCAGGTTGTTGTGGCCGTAGAGCCGAGCGAAGAGGGCGTAGAGGTAGGACGTCTCGAGCGAGGCGCGGCCCGATGCGTAGAAGACGGCGGATGCGGGGTCGAGGCGGCGGAGACGCTCGCCAATCCCGGCGAACGCTTCGTCCCAGGACACCGGGACGTACTTGTCCGAGGTGGCATCGTAGCGCATCGGGTGGGTGAGCCGCCCCTCGATCTCCAGCTCGTAATCGGGGCGGGCGCGCAGTTCCGTCAGCGTGTGGCTGGCGAAGAAGTCCGGCCCGGCGCGCCGCGTCGTCAGATCCCAGATCGTCGCCTTGGCGCCGTTCTCGCAGAACTCGAAGGCGTGCGGTTGTGCCGGCTTCGTCCAAGCGCAGGAGGTGCACATGTGCCCGCCGGGCTTGTTCTGGCGGCGGAGCGTGTCGGCGAAGGCGGGGTCCGGCTTCGCGGCGCGGGCGATCTCCTTGATGCCGCGCATGCTCCCCCAGCCGCCCGCTGCGCCATCGTAGTGAACGGTATCGTCGCGTTGCCGGTCTTCGCGCGTGTCGGACATGTGGGAGGGCTCCAATCTGGTGGATATCCACGCGGAACGGTACCGTCTTCGGGGAACCTCCGCCGATCCACAACCAAGGGACCGGGGGGCAGTTCCGAGATAAATGCAGGGCGTCGCCCCGACTGCGCCCCGACCTCGCCTTGGTGGCCTGCCGCGGCCTCGCGGGCGTTGACGCCAAGGGGCGAGGTGCTACACCGGCGACCTGCCAATCCGGGATGGGACCGATGAACCTCTACGCCGATATCCGCACGCTCGTCATCGCCGAGCTCGACACGCTCGTCCGGGAGGGAGTCTTGCCCGATGGCTTGGATTTCGGCGCCGTCGCGGTGGAGCCGCCGCGCGATGTCGCGCATGGCGACATGGCGACGAATGCCGCGATGGTGCTCGCAAAGCCCGCGGGCCTCAAGCCGCGGGACATCGCCGAGGCGCTGGCGCCGAAGCTTCTCGCCGATCCCCGGATCGAGACCGCCGACATCGCCGGACCGGGCTTTCTCAACCTGCGCCTCGCGGCCTCCTCCTGGGCGGAGCTGACCCGCGCGATCCTGGAGGCGGGCCTGGATTACGGCAAGTCGGACATGGGCAGCGGCACGAAGGTCAACATCGAGTTCGTCTCCGCCAATCCCACCGGGCCGATGCATGTGGGCCATGCGCGGGGCGCCGTCTTCGGCGACGCGCTGGCGGGTCTGCTGGATTATGCCGGCTACGAGGTCACGCGGGAATACTACATCAACGACGGCGGCGCGCAGGTCGATGTGCTCGCCCGCTCGGTATACCTTCGGTATCTCGAGGCGCACGGGCAGGAGGTCGCCTTCGAGGAGGGGACCTATCCCGGCGACTACCTCGTTCCCGTGGGCGAAGCGCTCCGGGACGAGGTCGGCGACGCTTTCGTCGGCACGCCCGAACATTTCTGGCTCGAGAAGGTCCGCGAATTCGCGACCGCCGCCATGATGGAGCGGATCCGGTCGGACCTCGCCTCCCTCGGCGTGTCGTTCGATCACTTCTTCTCGGAGAAGTCGCTCTACGGCACCGGCAAGATCGAGACCGCGATCGACTGGCTGAGCGGCAAGGGTCTGATCTACGACGGCGTCCTCGAGCCGCCGAAGGGCAAGGTGCCCGAGGACTGGGAGCCGCGGGAGCAGACGCTCTTCCGCTCTACCGAGCACGGTGACGACGTGGACCGGCCGATCCGCAAGTCCGATGGCTCGTGGACCTATTTCGCGCCGGACATCGCCTATCACTATGACAAGATCGAGCGCGGCTACGATCAGCTCGTCGACGTGCTCGGCGCCGATCACGGTGGCTACGTCAAGCGGATGAAGGCGGCCGTCTCGGCATTGTCCGAAGGGCGTGTGCCGCTCGACGTGAAGCTGATCCAGCTCGTGCGGCTCATCAAGGACGGCAAGGACTTCAAGATGTCCAAGCGGTCCGGGACGTTCGTCGGCCTGCGCGACGTGGTCGAGCAGGTCGGGCCGGACGTCGCGCGGTTCGTGATGCTGACGCGGAAGAACGACGCGCCCCTCGAATTCGACTTCGACAAGGTGATGGAGCAGTCCAAGGACAACGCCGTCTTCTACGTCCAGTATGCCCATGCGCGGATCTGTTCGGTGCTGCGCAAGGCGGAGGAGGCGGGGATCGAGGGGCTCGGAGACGGGTCGCTCGCGGCCGCGGATTTGTCCGTCAACGCCCATCCCGCCGAGGCGGCGCTCGCGGCGAAGCTCGGCGAATGGCCGCGCATCGTGGAGATCGCCGCACGGACCCACGAGCCTCACAGGATCGCCTTCTATCTCTATGATCTCGCGGGACAATTCCATGCGCTCTGGAATCGCGGCAACGAGGATCATTCGCTGCGGTTCCTGCAGGAGGGTGACCCCGATACAACACGCGCGAAAATTGCCCTCGCGCGCGCCAATGCGGTTGTGATCGCGAACGGTCTGGGTATCCTTGGCGTGACCCCGGCAGACGAGATGCGCTGACGCGAACTGGCGCGCCGGTCGGGGCTCTAGAGCAGGTATCGAAGGCCGGGCCGGCAGCCGCCTCTTCAGAAGGCAGATCCGGTCTCGGTCCGAAAGGGATAGAGGCAAAGCATGACGTATCACACGAGCGCCGGGCATCCGGGCGATCACGGCTACGAGACGGACAACACTGCCGCCTACGCCGCGGCCGAACCGTCGCGCGGTGCGATGGCGGTGCATGTCACCGGCGCAATCGCCTCGCTGGCGCTGGTCGCGGGCCTCGGCCTCTGGGGGTACAAGCAGGTGATGCGGGACGTGACCGGCGTTCCCGTCGTCCGTGCCATCGAAGGGCCGATGCGCTCCGCGCCCGAGGATCCGGGCGGGCTCATCGCCTCGCATGAGGGGCTCTCCGTCAATCGTGTGCAGGCCGAGGGGAACACCGCCCAGTCCTCCGACCGCGTGACGCTTGCGCCGCAGCCGGTGGATCTCGCGCCCGAGGATCTGCCGGGCGGGAGCCTTGCCGCCTCCGGGGCAGAGGGCGCCGGATCCAGCCAGATCGTCAACGCGTCCCTCAACATCGGCGGCGCGCCGAAGCCCGAGCCGCTCCAGCTTGCCTCCCTCGGGACGGAGGGGGCCGAGAAGATCGCCGAGCCGCTGATGCGGGGCCTGACGCTGGACGACATGGGCGGGCAGCCGGCGAAGACCGACGAGGAGCGCCTTGCCGCGGAGTCGATGGACCTGCCCGCCGAAGGCGAGGAAGAGGCGGGATTCATGGCCGCGACGGATACCGACATGGCCGTTCTCGCCGCGCTGGCGGGGGAGGGCGTTTCCGTCTCTCCGCGTCCGGCGAAGCGCCCCTCGGTGCGCATCGCGTCGAACTCCCCGACCGCCATCGCCGATGCCGTCGCCAGCGCGCAGGACACCTCCGCCCCGGCGATCGCCGATCCCGCGACGGTCGCGCCGGGCACCCGCCTCGTGCAGCTCGGGGCATTCCCCTCCGAGGAGGAGGCGCGTTCGGCCTGGGCCGATGCGACGGCCCGGTTCGGCGCGCTCTTCAGCGACAAGCAGCAGCTCATTCGCCAAGCCGAGGCGGGCGGCCGCCCCTTCTGGCGCCTGCGTGCCGTCGGCTTCGAGAACCTCGCGGATGCGCGCCGGTTCTGCGCCGCACTGGTGGCCGAGCAGGCCGAGTGCATCCCCGTCGTCGCCCGATGATGGCGGGCACCGGGTTCGCCTCGTCGTGAGTGAGACCGGCGCCACCATCCTCGGCTGCGCAGGCCAGCAGCTCTCGAAAGCGGAGGCCGCCTTTTTCCGGGAGGCGGCTCCCTGGGGCTTCATCCTCTTTTCCCGAAATGTGGGCGACGCAGAGCAGCTCCGTGCGCTCTGCGGCGACCTGAGGGAGGCGGTGGGGCGCGAGGCGCCGATCCTGATCGATCAGGAGGGCGGGCGCGTCCACCGTCTTGCGCCGCCGCTCGGCCGGGCCTGGCCTGCGCCACTCGATCATGCCGAGGCGGCGTCGGACGCGGCCCGCGCACTGTTCCTGCGCTATCGCCTCATCGCCGCCGAGCTTCGGGATGTCGGGATCGACGCCAATTGCGCGCCGATGGCCGACGTGGCCGAAGAGGCCACGCATCTTTTCCTGAAGAACCGGTGCTACGGCGTCGAGCCGGGCGTCGTGGCGCGTCGGGCGCGGGCTGTCGCCGAGGGGCTGATGGCGGGCGGCGTCCTGCCGGTTCTCAAGCACGTTCCGGGCCACGGCCGCGCGCGGGCGGACAGCCACCTGGAACTGCCCGTCGTCCGGGCGAGCAAGGACGAGCTGGAAGCGCGGGACTTTGCCGCCTTCCGCCCGCTCGGGGACCTGCCGCTCGCGATGACGGCGCATATCGTCTATTCCGCCTTCGACGCGGATCGTCCTGCGACCACCTCGCCCCGCATGATCCGCCATATCCGCGACGGGATCGGGATCGAGGGCCTTCTGATGACCGACGACATTTCCATGCAGGCGCTGCACGGGCCGATGGTAGCGCGGGCCGAGGACAGCATCGCGGCGGGCTGCGACGTGGTCCTGCATTGCAATGGCGAAATGGCGGAGATGGAGCAGGTTGTGGCCGGCTCCGGCACCCTCTGGGGAGCGGCAGCGCGGCGGGCCGATGCGGCGATTGCCGCCAGGCGCGCGCCGGAGGATCTGGACATCGCCGAGGCGGAGGAGGAACTCCGCGCGCTCGGCGGGATGGCCGGCGATGGCTGAGACGCCCGTGCGCCTCGTCGGCGGCCGTGACGTCGAGGCCGCTCGCGAGGACGCCGCAGGCGACGCGGACGAGGCGCAGAGCGTCGCCGAGCGCGTCGCAGCCGAGGCGCTCATCGTCGACGTGGACGGGTTCGAGGGCCCGCTTGACGTCCTGCTCATGCTCGGCCGGACGCAGAAAGTCGATCTGCGCAAGGTCTCGGTGCTGCAACTCGCACGCCAGTATCTCGCCTTCGTCGAGGAAGCCAAGCGCCTCAGGATCGAGCTGGCCGCGGACTATCTCGTGATGGCCGCCTGGCTCGCCTTTCTCAAGTCGCACCTGCTTCTGCCGCCCGATCCTAAGGCCGAGGAGCCGTCCGGCGAGGATCTCGCGGCGCATCTCGCCTTTCAGCTCGAGCGCCTGCAGGCGATGCGGGACGCCGCCGCCCGCCTCATGGGGCGGGACCGCAAGGGGCAGGACTTTTTCGCGCGCGGCGTGCCAGAAACCGTGGAGCGCGTTCGCAACGTCCGGTACACGGCGAGCCTGATGGACCTGATGCGCGCCTATGCCCGGATCCGCACCCGGGACGAGTTCCGGCCCTATGTCATGGACCGCGAAAGCGTCTACACGATGGAAGAGGCGCTGGACCGGCTAAGGGGCCTCGTGGGCTTCGCGGGCGAGTGGACGGACCTTCTGTCCTACCTTCCGGACGGCTGGGAGAGCGAGCCCGCCCGGCGCCGCTCCGCCACGGCGGCGACGTTTGCCGCGTCGCTGGAACTGGCGAAGGCGGGACGGATCTCCCTGCGGCAGACGGAGACGTTCGCCCCCATTCAGATCAGACGGTCGGAGGGCCACGATGAGCGATGAAATGCTGGAAGAGGAGCTGTTCGAGGCACCGGCCGAGGCCGAGCAGGACCGCATGGTCGAGGCCGTTCTCTTCGCCTCCGCCGAGCCGGTGACCGTTGCCGAGTTGAACGCCCGTCTGCCCCATGGCTCGGACAGCGCCGCCGCGCTTCGGCGGCTGCGGGAGCTCTACGAGGGGCGGGGCGTCCATCTCGTCCGTGTGGGGGAGGCCTGGGCCCTGCGGACGGCGCCGGATCTGGGGTTTCTGATGCGGCGCGAAACGACGGATACCCGCAAGCTCTCCCGCGCGGCGATCGAGACGCTGGCGATCGTCGCCTACCACCAGCCGGTGACGCGGGCGGAGATCGAGGAGATCCGCGGCGTGTCCGTCTCCCGCGGAACCGTGGACCAGCTCATGGAACTGGAATGGATCCGGTTCGGGAAGCGGCGCGAGACACCGGGCCGACCCGTGACCTATGTTGTCACGACGGAGTTTCTGGATCATTTCGGGCTGGAGAGTTCCAGGGATCTTCCAGGCCTCAAGGAGCTGCGCGCCGCGGGGCTTCTGGACAGTCGTCCGATGCCGGGCGGCGCGGACGATGAGTCGGGCAAGGACGCGGGACAATCCGAGATGTTCGAGCAGGGAGAGCAGACATGAGCATCGTCAACATGATCGTCCGTACGCTGATCCGTCAGGGCGTGAATCAGGGTGTCCGCCACGGGATCCGAAAGATGGGCAAGGGGTCCGAACGCCCGAACGCGGACATGACCCCCGAGGAGCGCGCGCAGGCGCAGCGCCGGAAGCAGCAACAAAAATCGGTGGGCAAGGGGGCGCAGCAGGCGATGCGCGTCTTCAGGCGCTTCGGCCGCTTCTGACCCTATCGATATGACCGACCTGACAGCCAGCCTCGTGGCGCGCCTGCGCACGCCGCGCGTTGCCGTTTCAGCCTTCTTTTTGCTCAATGGGGGGCTGTTCGGGATCTGGGCCTCCCGCGTGCCGGCATTCGTGGCGCGGCACGAGCTCAGTCCCTCAATCCTTGGCCTTTTGCTACTGTGCATGGGAATCGGGGCGATCCTGTCCTTTCCCGTTGCCGGGCGCGCCTCCGACTCCATCGGTGCCGTTCCCGTGTCCCGCTGGCTCGGCGCGATGTATGTCGCCGCCCTTCTGGCTCTTCCGCTGATGCCGAACGTCTGGACGCTCGGCCTTGTCCTTCTGGTCTTCGGGGCGGGCCATGGCGGGCTCGACGTCTCGATGAACGCCTTTGCCGCGGAGGTGGAGCGGCGGGCGCGCCGGCCGATGATGTCCTCCTTCCATGCGCTCTGGTCGGTCGGGGCAGGGCTCGGCGCGGCGTCCGGCTACGGCGCCGTCGAGATGGGCCTCGGGCCCGGTTCGCATTTCTGGATCGCGGGCCTCGCCCTCGCCGTCCTCTGCCTCTCGATGTCGTTCGTGCCATGGGAGGCAGAGGCCGTCCGCTCACAGAAGGGAACGCCGCTTTTCGTCTTTCCGACCGGCCCGCTCTTCGCCGTCGGCCTGATCGCGCTCGCAGGTTCCGTCGGCGAGGGCGCGATGGCGGATTGGAGCGCGGTCTATCTCGTGGAAAGTGCGGGGGCAGGCGAGGGCGTCGCGGCGCTCGGCTACGCGACCTATTCGGTGGTGATGGTGACGCTTCGCCTCTTCGGGGATCGCATCACGGCAATGCTCGGGGCGGTGCGTGCCGCTCGCCTGTCCGGGATCGCGGCGCTCTGTGGCGCGCTCCTGACCGTGTCGTCGTCGAGCGTGGCCCCGATCCTTGCCGGCTTCGCGCTTCTGGGCGTGGGCTATGCCGTCGTGGTGCCGCTGGTCTATTCCCGCGCGGCGAACGATCCCGAGGTTTCCCCCGGGCGGGGCCTCGCGGCAGTGGCGACGCTGGGCTATGGCGCGATGCTCATGGGGCCGCCGCTTCTCGGCGCCATTGCGGGGCTGACATCGCTGCGCGTGGCGCTCGGTCTCCTGGCCGTGCTGGCGCTGCTGATGATCGGCTTGGCGGGGCGGCTGTCGCCGACCCGGTGAGGTCTCAGGCCGGCCGGAAGTGCTTGGAAAGCTTCAGGCCCTGGCCCTGGTAGTTCGACGCGATGCCGGAGCCGTAGAGCGTCCGTGGCGGCTCTGTCATGCGTTCGTAGATCAGTCGCCCGACGACTTGACCGTGCTCGAGCGCGAAGGGGCTCTCGTGGCAGCGGACCTCGAGCACGCCGCGCGCGCCGGCGCCGCCAGCGGCGGCATGACCGAAGCCCGGATCGAAGAAGCCGGCATAATGCACGCGGAATTCGCCCACCATGGCGATGTAGGGTGCCATCTCCGCGGCGTAGCCGGGCGGAATGTGCACCGCCTCGCGGGAGACGAGGATATAGAAGGCGCCCGGATCGAGGATGATCCCGCCTCGATCGGAGCGGACCGGTTCCCAGAAGTCCGAGGCGTCGTAGGCGCCCGTCCGGGACAGGTCGATCACCCCGGCATGGGGCTTGGCGCGCCAGCCGGAAATCTCGCCTGCCTCCGGAGAAAGGTCGACCGAGAAGGCTAGGCCCTCGTCGATGGTCGCCTCGCCGGTCACGAGACGGTCGGACGCATGAAGGGCGCGCAAAGCGTCGTCACCCAGCTTTGCCTCGCCGCGCCGGAAGCGGATCTGGTTGAGGCGAAGTCCGGGCGTTGCGAGGACGGAGAAGGAGCGGGGACAGATCTCGGCGTAGAGCGGACCGGTATAGTCTTCGGGCACCCGGTCGAACTCGGTGCCGCTATCGGCGATGGTTCGGGTGAGAAGGTCGAGACGGCCGGTCGAGCTCTTCGCGTTGGTGACGGCGGACAGGCCGGGGGGAAGGGACAGGCTCTCCATCAGGGGAACGACGTAGACGCATCCCTTCTCCAGGATCGCGCCGCCGGTCAGGTCCATCTCGTGCATGGTGAAGTCGGCCAGCCGCTCCGCGACGCTGCGTCCGCGTCCGGGCAGGAAGGACGCGCGGACGCGAAAGGCGCGGGTTCCGAGGCGCAGATCAAGGCTGGCGGGCTGGATCTGACCGTCCGCGAAAGGCTCCGGCGCGCGGATCTCGTGGCGCGCCGCCATCGCCTCGATGGCCTGTGCCGGCAGGACGCCCGTGCCGCCAGAGATCGTCATGCGCCGCCTCCCCCGAAAGCGAAACGCCCGCCGCCTTGCGGCGCGGGCGTTCGAATTGGTCGGGCTAGCAGGACTCGAACCTGCGACCTTCCGTCCCCCAGACGGACGCGCTACCAGGCTGCGCCATAGCCCGACGCCGAGCCGTGATAGCGATTTTGCCGGGGAGCGCAAGCGTGAATTCCGGTGGGTCCTGCGCCTTTCCGCGGCGTGATGGGGCGTCGCTCCACCGCATGGAAATCCTCGGGAGGAGCCGAGGGGCAGGGCGGTTTGCCCGTTTCACTTTTCTGCAAATACCCCGGGGTCCGGGGCAGCGCCCCGGCGGGTGGCCATCCCGCGCCGCACTGCGAGGGAGGGGCGAAGCTCGCGAGGAGGGAAGGTGGCGTCCGGCCAATCGTCGTGGCGGGCGGCAATCGCGGAGCGATAGAGGCGCTCGTAGGCGCCCGTCATCGCCGCCGCGGTAAAGCGCTCCTCGACGCGGGCGCGGCAGGCGGCGCGGTCGATCCCGGCGGCGGCCTTCATGGCGGAGGCGAGGGCGGCGGGATCGTCCGGAGGGGCAAAGGTGCCGCAGGGGCCGAGAACCTCGCGCATGGCGCCCATATCCGTTGCGGCGACCGGTGTGCCGCAAGCGAGGGATTCGATGGCCGTCAGGCCGAAGGGCTCGTCCCAGAGAGGTGTGGCGAGGCACACCGAGGCGCGGCCGATCCTCCGCGCGAGATCCGCGCCGCTCAGGTGGCCGCCATAGTGCACGGCGTCTCCGAGACGGGGGCGGATGGCGCTCTCGAAGTAGTCCGGGTCCTCGATCGCGCCGAAGAGGGTGAGCGGGATGCGCGCGATGCGGGCGGCCTCGGCCGCGAGATGGGGGCCCTTGTTGGGCGCGATGCGGCCGAACCAGACTGCGGTGCCGTCTCCTTCAGGGGAGTAGGGCCAGTCCGCGGGATCGATCCCGTTCGGGACCACATGCGCCCAGTCCGGCATTCCGTCCGGCCAGTAGCGCCCCGACTGGACCTCCGAGGTGATCGTGAAGGGGGCGAAGGGCGCGCCCGAATCCCTGGCGACGCGATCCAGCGGGTTGAAGGGCGGCACGTGGAGCGAGGTCACCATCGGGTGACGCGTGACACGCGCCCAGCGGGGCGGGTAGCGATGCAGGCCGTTGTTGTGGACGACGTCGAAGCTGCCGGCCCCGATCTGAACCAGCGCAGCGGCATGGGCGTCATCCAGCCACGCGTTCAGGCGGTCCGTGCCGTGGTGGTCGCGCCAGGGCAGGACGGCATCGTAATGGACGTCACAGATCGCCGAGAGGGGCAGAGCGGGGTCGCTGTCCCCCGAGGCGAAGAGGGTCACATCGTGGCCGCGTGCGATGAGTGCGCGGCACAGGTGCCAGGAATGGGCCTCCATGCCGCCCATGAAGGGCGGAGCGATGGGATGGCGCAGATGTGCAAGAAGGGCGATGCGCAGGGGGCGTGCGTCGCCCGGTCCGGCACTTTGCTCTGTCATCGGGGTGTTCATGGCGGATCCTCGTCCCTCTTGCGGATGCGAACGGCCATGGGGAAGGCGGGTTCCGCCCCGGGGGATCCGGGCCCGGGCCGCATCCGGCGAAGTCGGGCACAAAGCGTTTGCATCGGAAACCGGGTATGCTATCGGGATGCGCACCCTGACACCTTCGGGTTTCGGGGAAGTAGATATTGACGACCGCCCGCGCTCACGGGTACGGCGCCAGAGACCCGCCCTCGCGGCGGACGGACCATCCCAGGGGCAGATGTCCCGCCTGATACGAGGAAATGACATGAGCGACGACATCGCGGATCGCGTGCGCAAGATCGTGGTCGAGCACCTGAGCGTGGAAGAAGAGAAGGTGACCGAGAGCGCCTCCTTCATCGACGACCTTGGCGCCGACAGCCTCGACACTGTCGAGCTTGTCATGGCGTTCGAGGAAGAGTTCGGCATCGAGATTCCGGACGACGCCGCCGAGACGATCCAGACCTTCGGCGATGCCGTGCGCTTCATCAAGGAAGCCCAGTAAGATCAGGCCGGCCCTTCGGGGCCTCCGGCTGCAATTGGCGGCGCTCCTCCGGGGGCGCCGTTTTTCGTTTCCGCGCTTCGCTTACGTCGCTCCCCGCCACCCCGGTGACGCGGCGATGCGCAGGGGTGGCGGAACCCTCGCGGCGCCGGCTCGTTCCACCGTCAAGACTTGCCTGTGGAAGGAGTACCGCAATGCCCGTGAAGGGACTGAACGACAACGCCATCAAGACCGCCATCGAGACGCTTCAGACGAGCCTCACCGAGGTCATCGCTCTCAAGCTCGCGCTCAAGCAGGCGCACTGGAACATGAAGGGCCCGCAGTTCATCGGCGTGCACGAGCTGCTCGATGCCATCTACGACCGGACCCACGAATCCTCCGACACCATCGCCGAGCGGATCCAGATTCTCGGCGGCGTCGCGAAGGGTACGCTGGAGACGACGGCCGAAGGCGTCGGCATGACGCCGTATCCGACGGATCTCGTGGATGTGCTCGACCATGTCGAGGCTCTGTCGGATCGCTTCTCCTATGTGGGCGGTGTGATCCGCGAGGGGATCGACACCTGCTCCGAAGCGGGCGAGGACGATTCCGAGGATCTGCTGACCGAGGTGTCCCGCCAGATCGACAAGGACATGTGGTTCATCGAAGCGCATATCAAACGCCCCTGATTCCCGGGGCACGATCACGTCCGGCGGCGGACCGCCGCCGGGCCTTGCCGATCACGGCCCCTGTCCTGTATTCGGATCACCGATAAAGACCGAGAGGGGCAGAGCTTATGCGGCGAGTAGTTGTGACGGGACTGGGCATGGTGACCCCCCTGGCCTGCGGCGTCGAGGAGACGTGGACGCGGCTTCTCAAGGGGCAGTCCGGAGCGGGCCCGATCACCCGGTTCGACGCCAGCCATCTCGCGACGACCTACGCCTGCGAAATTCCCCATGGCGACGGCTCGGACGGCTCCTTCAACCCCGATGACTGGATGTCCTCCAAGGAGCGTCGGAAGGTCGACGATTTCATCCTTTACGGCATGGCGGCGGCGCAGCAGGCGGTCGAGGCGTCCGGTTGGACCCCCGAGACCGACGAGGACCGGGAGCGCACCGGCGTGATGATCGGATCCGGTATCGGCGGCCTGAATTCGATTGCCGACACGGCGGTCCTGATCAAGGAGAAGGGCGCGCGGCGCGTCTCCCCGTTCTTCATCCCGGGCGCTCTGATCAACCTCATCAGCGGCCAGGTCTCCATACGGTACGGGTTCAAGGGCCCGAACCATGCGGTCGTGACTGCTTGTTCGACCGGTGCGCATGCCATCGGCGACGCGGCGCGGCTGATCATGCTCGGCGATGCCGACGTGATGGTGGCCGGCGGCGCGGAAAGCCCCATCAGCGAGATCGGGATCGCCGGCTTCAACGCCTGCAAGGCGCTTTCCACCAAGCGGGCGGACGAGCCCGAGAAGGCCAGCCGCCCCTATGATGCGGGCCGTGACGGCTTCGTGATGGGCGAGGGGGCGGGTGTCGTGGTGCTCGAGGAATACGAGCATGCCAAGGCTCGGGGCGCGACGATCCATGCCGAGATCCTGGGCTACGGCATGTCGGGCGATGCCTACCATATCACCGCGCCGTCCGAGACCGGGGACGGGGCGGAGCGGTCCATGCGGGCGGCGCTGCGAAGCGCTGGCCTAGAGCCCTCCGCCATCAACTACATCAACGCTCACGGCACCAGTACCATGGCTGACGT
Source organism: Tropicimonas omnivorans (assembly GCF_031846565.1). Lineage (NCBI taxonomy): Bacteria > Pseudomonadati > Pseudomonadota > Alphaproteobacteria > Rhodobacterales > Roseobacteraceae > Tropicimonas > Tropicimonas omnivorans. Next base: position 509,807 of record NZ_JAVRHL010000003.1, read on the forward strand.
GATCGAGCTCGGCGCGGTCGAACGGATGCTTGGCGATGCGGCGGGGGCGACTTCCATGTCCTCCACGAAAAGCGCCATCGGCCATCTTCTCGGGGCCGCGGGCGCCGTGGAGGCGATCTTCTGCATCCTTGCGATCCGGGACGGCATCGCGCCGCCGACGATCAACCTCGAAACGCCCGCCGTCGAAAGCGCCATCGACCTCGTCCCCAATGAGGCGCGGACGCGGACGATCGACACTGTCCTGTCCAACAGCTTCGGCTTCGGCGGGACCAATGCCAGCCTCGTGATGGGACGCGCGAGCTGATGAGCAGAGCCATCGCCTCCAATGCTTTGACGATCTTCGTCATCCTGCTGCTCGCCGTTGCGGGCGCCATCGCCTGGGCGAAATCCTCCTGGACCTCCGAGGGGCCGCTGACCCAGGCGATTTGCGTCGAGGTGCCCCCGGGTTCCTCCATGCTGCGTGTCAGCAACAACCTGGCGGAGCAGGGCGCGGTGGCGAGCGCATCGCTGTTCCGGATGGGTGCGAACTATACCGAACGGTCAGGCCTTCTGAAGGCCGGCAGCTTCCTGATCGAGCCGGGCGCCTCGATGGAGCAGATCGCCATGGCGGTGACGGAGAGCGGGCGGTCGACCTGCGGCACGGAGATCAACTTCCGGATCGGCGTGTTGGAAGCGGACATGATCGTGCGCGAACTCGACCCCGAGACGCAGCGCTACGAGGAAGTCGCCGACTTCATCCCCGGGGCCGAAGGCGTCGAGACGCCGGCGGAATATACCGAGGCGGCGAATGCCACCGGCACGCGGTTCCGGGTGACGGTGGCCGAAGGGGCGACGAGCTGGCAGGTGATCGACGCGCTGAAGCGAGCCGATTTCCTGGGCGGGGAGAGCGGAGACGTGCCGCCGGAAGGCTCGCTCGCTCCGTACAGCTACGAGGTTCAGCCGGGAACCGATCGCGGTGAACTCGTGGCGTCGATGCAGGCGCGTCAGGCGACGATCCTCGAAGAGTTGTGGCAGGAGCGGGTGGACGGCCTTCCGCTCGAGACGCCGGAAGAGGCGATGATCCTCGCGTCGATCATCGAGAAGGAAACCGGCGTGCCCGAAGAGCGGCGCCAGGTGGCGAGCGTGTTCGTCAACCGGCTCGAGCGGGGGATGCGCTTGCAGACCGACCCGACCGTGATCTACGGGATCACGGAGGGCGAGGGCGCGCTTGGGCGCGGACTTCGCCGGAGCGAACTGGACCGGGCGACGCCTTACAACACCTACGTGATCGAAGGGCTGCCACCGACGCCGATCGCCAATCCGGGCCGCGAAAGCATCGCGGCGGCGCTGGACCCGGCGAGCACCGATTACGTGTTCTTCGTCGCCGACGGTACCGGCGGGCACGCCTTTGCGGAGACGCTGGCCGAGCACAACGAGAACGTGGCGCGCTGGCGGCAGGTCGAGGCCGAGCGGACGGCGAACTGATCCCGGGTTCGCGGGCGATCACGGGGGGCACCGTACGGTGCCCCCGTGCACACGTTCAGATTGTGCTTGACTTTGCGAACGCCCTTAGGTAGAACAAAGGCAAGCTGGAAGACATGGGCAAGCGGCAGACCGGAAACGGTCTCGCCGCTTTTTTCGTTGTTGCACACGTCCTCCGGCGCTTTCAAAAGGGGAGCTTTCTCATTGGATATCGACGAGGGGACCGGCGGATCGGAAGATCCGGCCGAAGAACTCGCTCGTGCGTCGATCCGGTTCAGGAGCCATGCGAAGGAACTGACGGAGATCGTTCGCGAAATCGACGCGGGGAATACGGATCGCGCACGCCGGCTCGGCAGCGCGATCGCCGAGATCAGGCGGGCTGCCGGATTGCTGGATGAACTGGCGCGATACACGGCGGCGAAAGATACTCGAAGCAAGGGTGGCATGAATGAAGCGACCTGCGGAACAGTCGACCTCGCGGACGTCAGAGAGGAGATCGGGCGCCGCCTGGATCGCCTCAAAGGAGAGCGCCCTGGAAGCGGCGTTTCTAGAGAGCCTGAGCGATGAGGCAGTCTGCGGACTGCCGTGGGTCTTCGAATTCTGGGCACATGAGCATCAGTTGCCGCCACCGGGGGACTGGAAAACATGGGTCATTCTCGGAGGCCGGGGGGCGGGAAAGACGCGGGCGGGCGCGGAATGGGTGCGCGCTCAGGTCGAGGGGGCGGAGCCCCAAACGCCGGGGCGATGCCGGCGCATCGCGCTGATCGGTGAAACCTTCGACCAGGTCCGGGATGTCATGGTGTTGGGCGAGAGCGGGATATTCGCGTGTTCGCCGCATGACCGGGAGCCGGTCTGGGAGGCTGGGCGGCGACGTCTCGTCTGGCCAAACGGCGCGACGGCGACGGCCTATTCGGCGCATGACCCCGAAGCGTTGCGGGGGCCGCAATTCGACGGGGCCTGGGTGGACGAGCTCGCGAAGTGGAAGCGCGCCGAGGAAGCCTGGGACATGCTGCAATTCGCGCTTCGGCTGGGGGAGGATCCTCGGCAATGCGTGACCACGACACCGCGAAGCGTCCCGGTCCTGCGGGACATTCTGAAACGCGACTCGACCGTGTTGACCCACGCACCGACCTCGGCGAACGCGGCGTACCTTGCAAGTTCCTTCATGGCGGAGATCGAGCGGCGTTACGCAGGCACGCGGCTCGGCCGTCAGGAGCTTGACGGGCAGCTTCTTGAGGAGGTGGAAGGGGCGCTCTGGTCGCATGCGGGGCTCGACGCGGCGCGGATGTCGAAGGCGCCCGATCTCGACCGGATCGTTGTTGCGGTGGATCCCCCGGCGGGCAGCGGGCCGGGGTCCGATGCCTGCGGGATCATCGTCGCCGGCGTCCAGATGCAGGGTCCGCCGCAGACGTGGCGCGCCTTCGTGCTGGAGGATTGCACGGTCAAGGGCAAGACGCCCACCGGCTGGGCCGTCGCCGCCATCGCGGCGTTCCGCCGCCATTGCGCCGACAGGCTGGTGGCGGAGGTGAACCAGGGCGGGGACATGGTGAGAACCGTGATGCACGGGATCGATCCGCTGCTGCCGTTCCGGGCCGTTCACGCCAGCCGTGGCAAGAGCGCGAGAGCCGAACCGGTCGCGGCGCTCTACGAGCAGGGGCGCGTGTACCATGTCGGACAGTTCACGGAGCTCGAGGACCAGATGGCGCGGATGTCGGTCGAGGGCTGGGAGGGCAGTGGCAGCCCGGACCGGCTCGATGCGCTGGTCTGGGCGATCCACGAGCTTTTGATCCGGCCGGCGTCCGACCGGTCGAGGCCACTCATCCGCACGCTGTGAGCGACCCTCAAGCCAAGGAGCGATATATGATCTGGGACAGGATCCGGCGGCGCGGGGCGCGGCCGGTCGAATACAAGGCGTCCGCTGCCTCGCGGGCGGCCCGGTGGCCGCTCGGGGCGGTCGGCGGGGCGGCCTGGACGCCGCGGGACGTGCCGGCGCTGACGCGGGCGGGCTTTCTCGGAAATCCCATCGCATTCCGCGCGGTGAAGCTGATCGCGGAAGCGGCGGCGGCGGTGCCGGTCCTGTGCCAGGACGCGGAGCGGCGCTATGAGACGCACCCGATGCTCGACCTGATGCGGCGCCCGAATGCCGGGCAGGGCGGGGCCGAGCTTCTGGAGGCGCTCTACGGGCAATTGCTGCTGACCGGGAACGCATATGTCGAGGCGGTGCCGGGGGCGGACGAGGCGACGTTGCCGCTCGAGCTGCATGTGTTGCGGTCCGACCGGATGAGCGTGGTGCCCGGGACGACGGGGTGGCCGGAGGCCTTCGACTACCGCGTCGGCAGCAGGACGCACCGCTTCGAGTGGACATCGGACGCGCCGCGGCCCGTCTGCCATATCCGGAGTTTCCACCCGCAGGACGATCATTACGGATTGTCGCCGCTCAGGGCCGCGGCGACGGCGCTCGATGTGCATAACGCGGCCTCGGCCTGGTCGAAGGGGCTCCTCGACAACGCGGCGCGCCCTTCGGGTGCCATCGTCTATCGCGGCGAGGAGGGACATGGGCATCTGACGCAGGACCAATACGAGCGCCTGCAGACGGAGCTCGAGGCGCATCACCAGGGCGCGAGGAATGCCGGTCGGCCGATGCTGCTCGAGGGCGGTCTCGACTGGCGCCCGATGGGGTTCAGCCCGTCCGACATGGAGTTCCAGCGCACGAAGGAGGCGGCGGCGCGGGAGATCGCAACGGCGTTCGGCGTGCCGCCGATGATGCTCGGGATCCCGGGGGAGGCGACCTACGCCAATTACCAAGAGGCCAACAGGGCCTTCTTCCGGCTCACGGTGCTCCCGCTGGCGGGGCGGGTTCTGGCGGGGGTGTCGGACTGGCTGACCGAATGGGCGGGGGAGCCGGCCCAGCTTCGGCCCGACCCAGACGGGATCCCGGCGCTTTCGGCCGAGCGGGAGGCTCAGTGGCGGCGGATCGGCGAGGCGGACTTCCTCACGGATGCAGAGAAGCGGGTTCTGCTGGGATTGCCCGCAGAGCCGGGCGCGGCGGCCACATGAGCGGAGGGGAGACGCGAATGGAAGCGGACGACGGGACGGATGGCATCGCGCTGGAGCGCAAGTTCTGCGCGGTCGGCGACAGGCCGGTGATTGGCGAGGGGCTGCGGATCTCGGGGTATGCGTCGCTGTTCGGGCGGCAGGACCGGGGCGGTGACCGGGTGGCCGAGGGCGCGTTCGCCAAGGGGCTCGCGGCGCTGGAGCGAAGCGGGCGGCGGGTGAAGATGCTCTGGCAGCACGACCCGGCGCAGCCCATCGGTGTCTGGGAGATGGTGCGGGAGGATGCGACGGGGCTTCTCGTTCAGGGACGGCTCCTGCCGGACGTGGCACGGGCGCGGGAAGCGGCTGCGCTGCTTTCGGCGGGGGCGATCGAGGGCCTTTCCATCGGATACCGCACGACACGGGCGGAGCGCGATGCGGACGGCGTACGGGTCCTGCGCGAGATCGATCTCTGGGAGGTGTCGCTGGTGACGTTCCCGATGCAGATCGAAGCGCGGATCGCGGCGGCGGCGGGGGCCGATACCCTCAAGACCGGGCGCTCGGCCCCGGAGCGCGGGAACGAGCTGGCGCGGGCCTTCGAGACGGCGCGGCGGCGGCTTGCCGCGATCAACGGAGCCTGACCCCGAACGACGCGGGGCGGACCAACTGACAGCAGCGAAAAGGACGAGCGATGAGCGAGACCGAGGCACGAGCCACGGGCGGGAAAGGTGCGCCCGACGGGGACATCCGGCCCGCAATGGATGGATTTCTGCGCGAAGTCGGGCGGTTTCGCGCCGACATCACCCGAAAACTGAACAAACAGGACGAGCGACTTACCATGCTGGACCGCAAGACCCTTTCCGCCACAGCGCGCCACGCCCTCGAGACGACGCGGGACGATGCCGCGCCCCACCGCAAGGCGCTCGATACCTACCTGCGCAACGGCGACGATGACGGCCTTCGCGGGCTGGAGCTGGAGGGCAAGTCGATGACGACGACGGTGGCGGCCGATGGCGGCTACCTCGTCGATCCCGACACGGCGGAGCGGATCTCGACCGTTCTGCGCTCCTCGGCGTCGATCCGAAGCGTGGCGACGGTGGCACAGGTGGAGGCGGGCAGTTTCGACGTGCTCGTGGATCACGGCGAGCTGGGGTCGGGCTGGGGCAGCGAGACCGCGGCGCCGAGCGACAGTGATACGCCGCAGATCGAGAAGATCGCGATCGCGCTGCACGAGCTGTCGGCGATGCCGAAGGCCAGTCAGCGGCTCCTCGATGACAGCGCCTTCGATATCGACGGCTGGCTGGCGGACCGGATCGCGCAGCGGTTCGCGCGGGCCGAGGCTGCGGCGTTCGTCCTCGGAGACGGCCTCGACATGCCGCGGGGGTTCCTGACGCATCCGATCTCGGAGGACGTCGATCCGGGCTGGGGGCAGATCGGCAGCGTGGCCTCGGGCGCCGAGGGCGATTTTGCCGAGGCCGATCCGCTGATCGATCTCGTCTACGCACTCGGAGCCGACTACCGGGCGAACGGCGTCTTCGTGATGAACTCCCGAACGGCGGGCGCCGTGCGCAAGCTGAAGGATGCGGACGGGCGGTTTCTCTGGAGCGACGGCCTGGCCGAGGGGGAGCCTGCGCGGCTCCTCGGGTACCGGGTGGTGATCGCCGAGGACATGCCGGACATCGCGCCCGGCGCCGCGGCCCTCGCCTTCGGCGATTTCGGTGCCGGCTATACCATCGCCGAACGGCCGGACCTGCGGGTGCTCCGCGATCCGTTCTCCGCCAAGCCGTATGTCCTGTTCTACGCGACCAAGCGGATCGGCGGGGATGTCACGGATTTCAGCGCGATCAAGGTCATGCGGTTCTCCGCAAGCTGAACCGAAGCCGGGCGGCGGGTCGGGGGACCGGGCGCCGCCCCTTCATCATGACGACGTCGCGGCGGCCAAGGAGGATACCCCGATGCTGACCGAACTGAGCGCGTGTCCCGCGTCGGCCCTGCCGGTGGCCGAACTTAATGCGCATCTCCGCCTGGGACGGGGATTTTCCGATGATGGCGCGGAGACCCCGCTTCTGGAGACGATCCTGCGCGCGGCGATGGCCGCCGTCGAGGCAGGCACCGGGCTATCGCTTCTCGCGCGCAGTTTCCTCTGGGCTCCCGAGAGATGGCCCGGCGGTGCGAGCGTCGATCTGCCGATCGCACCGGTCGGGGCGGTGACGCAGATCACCTACACGAACCGGGTGGGGGGGGAGATCCCACTGGCACAGGACCGCTGGCGGTTGGCCCCGGATTGGCGGCGACCGCGGCTGTTGGCGACGGATCGGCCGTTTCCGTCCACGCCGCAGGGCGGGACGGTCATGGTACATCTCACGGCAGGTTTCGGGGACGACTGGGAGAGCGTTCCAGCGGACCTGGCGCAGGCGGTCCTGATCCAGGCGGCGAAGTTCTACGAGTATCGCACCGGCGAGGCGAAGGGGCCGCCTGCGGATATCTCCGTCCTTCTCGGTCCGTGGCGCCAGGTGCGGCTCGGGGGGCGGCGGCTATGACAATGCCAAGGCTGAATCGCTCCCTCGTGCTCGAGGCCCGGGAGCGCGTGCCGGACGGGCATGGCGGCGTCCGGAGCGGGTGGAGAGCGCTCGGCTCGCTCTGGGGTCAGCTCAAGGCCGGGGCCGCGCGGGAGACCGGTCTCGGCGGGTTGCCGGGCACGCGGGTGCAATGGCGGATCACGGTCCGTGGCTCGCCCGAGGGCAGCCTTGCCCGTCCGGTGGCGGGGCAGCGCTTCGCCATGGGGGCGCGTAGGTTTCGCATCGTCGCCGTGGCCGAAGCGGACGTCGAGGGCCGGTATCTTCTGTGCCACGCGAGCGAGGAGGAGGTACGCACATGAGCTACGCCCTGGGACTTGAGGTCCAGAGCGCGATCTTCGGTCTCCTGACGGCCGACGCCACACTCGTGGCGCTTGTCGGTGGCGACATCTTCGACGCGGCGCCGCCGGGCGCCGTGCCGCCGCTCTACGTCACGCTCGGCGAGGAGAGCGTACGGGCGGCGGGGGACAGCGGCGGGGCGGGGGCGTTGCACCGGGTGAGCCTCCGGGTCGTCTCCGTCACGGCGGGGTTCGCCGCGGCCAAGGAGGCGGCGGCTGCGATCTCGGTCGCCCTCGACGGAGCGCGACCCACTCTGGCGGGCGGCCGGGTCGTGAGCCTGCGCTTCGCCCGCGCCATCGCGAAGCGTCAGCGGGGCGGCGAGGGCCGCACGATCGACCTGCGCTTCGACATCCGCGTCGATGCAGACGCGTGAATTCAGACAATTATCGGGAGAGGCATCATGGCCGCACAATCGGGCAGGGACCTGCTGATCAAGCTAGACCTGACGGGAACCGGGCAGTTCCAGACCATCGCCGGCCTGCGGGCGAGCCGTCTGTCGTTCAACGCCGAGACCGTGGACGTCACGTCGCTGGAGAGTCAGGGGGGCTGGCGAGAGCTCCTGGCGGGGGCCGGCGTCAGAAGCGCGTCGATCAGCGGATCGGGGGTGTTCCGCGATGCCGATACCGACGAGCGGGCGCGGCAGATTTTCTTCGACGGGGCGACCCCGGACTTCCAGGTGGTGATCCCGTCCTTCGGAATCATCGAGGGGGCGTTCCAGATCGCCGCCATCGAGTATGCCGGCTCGCATGACGGGGAGGCCACGTTCGAGTTGTCGCTGGCCTCTGCGGGGCGGCTGTCCTTCACGGCGCTCGCCTGATGACCAATCCGTGGGCCGGGGAGGTCGAGGTGGTGCTCGACGGGGTCGCGCACCGCGCGAAGCTGACGCTCGGAGCGCTGGCGGAGTTGGAAGCGGAGCTGCAGACGGAAACGCTGGTGGACCTGGTCGAGCGCTTCGAGGCAAGCCGCTTTTCCGCGGCGGACGTCCTTGCGCTGATCGTGGCCGGACTGCGCGGTGGCGGCTGGGAGGGAAGCGCGGCCGATCTCGTGCGGGCAGAGATCCGGGGGGGACCGGTGGAGGCCGCGCGGCTCGCGGCGCAGCTTCTGGCGCGCGCCTTCGCGCCGCCGGAACGCTGATGGACTGGGCGGGCCTGATACGCCTCGGCCTTGGCGGGCTGGGGATGAGACCTGATGCGTTCTGGCGCCTCACCCCGGCGGAGCTTGCGTTGATGCTCGGCCTCGAGACGGAGGCTCCGCCACTCACGCGCGCGCGGCTGGCAGAGCTCGCCCGCGCCTATCCCGACAGTAACGATGGAGGCGGCGATGGGGACTGAGGAAACGGATGCGATCCGCGCCGAGATGGAGGCGCTCGAAGACCAGCTCGACGATGCCGGTACGATGGCGGCGGTCTTCGGCGCCGAACTCGAGCGCATGCAGGGAAGCCTCTCCGCGGCGACCGGGAGTGTCGGCGCGCTCGGCGGAGGGATCGACCGGGGGCTGAGGCGGGCCTTCAAGGACCTGACGCTGGACGGGGCGCGGCTGTCGGACACCTTGCGCGGCGTGGCGCAGTCGATCGCCGGCGCGACGTACACCGCGGCGATGAAACCGGTGACGAAGACCCTCGGCGGGGTCGTGGCGCAGCAGCTGGCCCGGATCGGCTCTGCGGCACCCTTTGCGAATGGCGGGGCGTTCTCGGCGGGGCGCGTCATGCCGTTCGCGAAGGGGGGCGTGGTGACGTCCCCGACGACATTCGCGATGCGCGGCGGGAGGGGGCTGATGGGCGAGGCGGGACCGGAGGCGATCATGCCGCTCACGCGCGGCGCGGATGGGCGGTTCGGCGTCTCGGCGGGCGGCGGGGGGCGACCGGTCAACGTGGTCGTGAACGTCCGGACGCCGGACGTGGCCGGCTTCCAGCGCAGCCAGGGACAGATCGCGGCGCAGATGGGCCGGGCGCTCGCACGCGGTCAGCGCAATCGCTGAAGGAGGCGACATGAAGGATTTTCACGACATACGCTTCCCGACAACTCTTTCCTTCGGTTCGGTGGGCGGGCCGGAGCGGCGGACGGAGATCGCGGCGCTGGTGAACGGTTTCGAGGAGCGCAACACGCCCTGGGCCCATTCGCGGCGGCGCTACGATGCGGGGCTGGCCTTGCGCTCCCTCGACGATATCGCGCGCCTGATCTCGTTCTTCGAGGCGCGGCGCGGGCAACTCATCGGCTTTCGCTGGAAGGACTGGTCCGACTTCACGTCCTGCGCGCCGTCCGGGGACGTCGACTTCGAGGACCAGATCATCGGCGAAGGGGACGGGGTCCGGCGGGAGTTCTCCCTGTCGAAGACCTACCGTTCGGGGGATGCGGAGTACGTTCGCCCGATCCTGAAGCCGGTGGACGGAACCGTGCGCGCGGGCCTCGAGGGGGACGAGCTGCTGGAAGGGGTCCACTGGGAACTCGATGCCGCGCGCGGGGTCCTCACCTTCGCCGATCCGCCCGATATCGGGGTCCGCGTCACGGCGGGGTTCGAGTTCGACGTGCCGGTGCGGTTCGACACGGACCGGATCGAGGTGTCCGTCGCGAGCTTCCAGGCAGGCGAGGTTCCGAACGTCCCTGTCGTCGAGGTTCGGCTGTGAGCGGAGGGCGGGAGACGCTGGCGGCGCGGATGAAGGCGGGCGGGAGTACCGTGTGCCGTGCCTGGGCGATCCTCCGGGGGGATGGCGTGACCCTGGGCTTCACCGATCACGATGCACCACTCGAATTCGGCGGAGCGGTCTTCCGGGCGGATGCGGGGCTGTCGGCGCGGGCGGTGGCTCAGTCCACCGGACTGTCGGTGGACAACACGGAGGCGGCGGGCCTTCTGTCCGCGGACGCGATCACGGAGGAGGATATCCTCGCCGGGCGATACGATGGCGCCGAAGTCATGGAGTGGATGGTGGACTGGACCGAGCCCGCTGCCAGGAAAGTGGTGTTCGCGGGGAGCCTCGGGGAGGTCGTCAGGGACGGAGGGGCGTTCCGAGCGGATCTCAGGGGGCGGACGGAGGCGTTGAACCGGCCGGTCGGGCGCGTCTACCAGACCGGGTGCGCGGCGGTGCTGGGGGATGCGTCCTGCGGGGTCGATCTGGATGCGCCCGGACTTTCGGTCGAGGCCGAGATCACGGCGGTCGAGGCAGGCCGGATCTTCTGGATCGCGGGCGCCGAGGGCCATGCACGGCGGTGGTTCGAGAGGGGCCGCGCGCAGATCCTGTCGGGGCGCGCCACAGGGCTTGTCGGAGCGATCAAGGAGGACCGGTCCGAAGGGATCCTCAGGCGGATCGAGCTCTGGGAGGAGATCCGGGCCAGGGTCGTGCCGGGGGATCGGCTGAGGATCGAGGCGGGATGCGACAAGCGCGATACGACCTGCATCGCCAAGTTCGACAATTTCGTCAATTACCGCGGCTTTCCTCATGGCCCGGGCGAGGACTGGATGACTTCCTATCCAAAGCGCAAGGGCGGGAACCATGGGGGGAGCCGCGCCGGGCGAAGGATCGCAGAGAACATCAAGGCGACGTTCGAGGCTGCCAAGGACCGGTATTGATGCGGCCCGAGGCCGTGGCGATCGCGAGATGCTGGATCGGGACACCCTATCGCCATGCCGCGTCGGTGCAGGGGCACGGAACGGACTGTCTCGGGCTCGTGCGAGGGATCTGGCGCACGCTCTACGGAGACGAGCCGGGCGGGGTGCCGCCCTATACGCTCGACTGGGGGGAGCCGCAGGGCGACGAGCGGATGTGGGCTGCGGCGCGGCGACTGATGCCGGAACGCCCCCGAGGGGAGGCCACCGAGGCCGGTGACATACTGCTCTTCCGGATGCGGCAGGGCGGGATCGCCAAGCATCTGGGGGTGGCTGCCGAAACGGGCGCCCGGCCCAGCTTCATTCATGCATTCCAGGGTCACGCGGTGGTGGAATCCCCGCTGACGCGCCCCTGGGCCCGCCGCATCGTGGCGCGGTTCATCCTGCCCTGAGGACGAGAGAAGATGGCGACAATCCTACTTTCAGCGGCCGGTGCGGCGGTCGGCGGCATGGTCGGCGGTTCGGTGCTCGGCCTGTCTTCCGCGATGATCGGAAGGGCGATCGGCGCGTCCGTCGGCCAGGCCATCGATCAGCGGCTGATGGGCTCGGGCAGCGAGGTCATCGAAGGGCCGCGGCTGGACCGGTACCGTATCACCGGGGCGAGCGACGGGGCGCCGGTCCGCCGCGTCTGGGGGCGCGTGCGGGTGGCCGGGCATGTCATCTGGGCGACCGAATTCAAGGAGCACGTCAAGAAGACGCGGCAGAGCGGCGGTGGCAAGGGCGGCGGTGGTGGCTCCTCCGTCACGACGAAGAGCTACAGCTACAGCGTCTCGCTCGCCGTGGCCCTCTGCGAGGGTGAGATCCTGAGGGTGGGGCGTGTCTGGGCGGACGGGATCGAGGTCCCTGCGGGATCGCTCGACATGCGGGTCTATACCGGCTCGGAGGATCAGCAGCCGGATCCGCGGATCGAGGCGGTCGAGGGCGAGGGGATGGCGCCGGCCTATCGAGGGATCGCCTACGTCGTCATCGAGGACCTGGCGCTCGGCGAATTCGGCAACCGGGTTCCCCAGCTGACATTCGAGGTCGTGCGGCCCGCGCAAGGGGAGGATATCCCTGACGCCGTACGGAGCCTGTCGGACGTCGTGAAGGCGGTGGCACTCGTGCCGGGGACGGGGGAGTACGCCCTTGCGACGACGCCTGTGCGACATGCGTTCGGGCTCGGGCGGAACGAGGCCGTGAACGCGCATTCGCCGCTGGGACGGACCGACTTCGCGGCGTCCCTCTCGGCCCTGGAGGAGGAACTGCCGAAGTGCGGCTCCGTCTCCCTCGTGGTGTCGTGGTTCGGAGGGGATCTGCGATGCGGCTCCTGCGCCATCGAGCCGAAGGTGGAGCAGCGGGACATCGACGGCGTTCCGATGGCATGGCGGGCAGGCGGCATCGGGCGCAGTGCCGCGAGGGCCGTGCCGCGGATGGACGAGCGGCCGATCTATGGCGGGACGCCGGCGGACGGCTCTGTCATCGAGGCGATCCGGGGGATCCGCGAGACCGGCCGGGAGGTGATGTTCTACCCCTTCATCCTGATGGATCAGGTCGCGGGAAACGATCTTGTGGATCCGTGGAGCGGGACGACGGGGCAGCCCGCCCTGCCATGGCGCGGCCGGATCACGACGTCCCTCGCGGCCGGACTCGGCGGCAGCCCCGACGGAACGGTTGCCGCGTCGGACGAGGTCGCGGCGTTCTTCGGGGCGGCGACGCCGGAGGATTTCGAGCGCACAGGGGGCGAGGTTCTCTACCATGGGCCGGACGAATGGTCCTTTCGCCGGTTCATCCTGCATTACGCGCATCTCTGCCGGCTGGCCGGCGGGGTCGACAGCTTCTGCATCGGCTCCGAGATGCGGGGGGTAACCCAGATCCGTGGGGCCGGCGGAACATATCCGGCTGTGGCCGAGCTTCAGCGTCTGGCCGCCGATGTGCGCCGGGTCCTCGGGGCGGACACGAAGATCGGCTATGCAGCCGATTGGAGTGAATATTTCGGTCACCACCCGCAGGACGGAAGCGGCGACGTCCGGTTCCACCTCGACCCCCTCTGGTCCGACCCGGCGATCGATTTCGTCGGGATCGACAATTACATGCCGCTGTCGGACTGGCGGGACGGCGAGGCGCACGCGGATGCGGAGTGGGGCAGCATCTACAACGCGGCATATCTTGAGGCGAACGTCGCGGGGGGAGAGGGCTACGACTGGTACTATCCCGACACGGAGGCGCGAGAAGCGCAGCGCCGGGTGCCCATCGAGGACGGGGCGTATGCCGAGCCTTGGGTGTTCCGCCCCAAGGATCTGCGGGGCTGGTGGGAGAACCCGCACCACGAGCGGATCGGAGGCGTCCGCCAGGCGGTACCGACGGATTGGGTGCCGGGCTCCAAGCCGATCCGGTTCACCGAGATCGGCTGCGCGGCCATCGACAAGGGGACGAACCAGCCGAACCGCTTTGTCGATGTCAAATCCTCGGAGAGCGGAACGCCGCACCATTCGGACGGCACGCGGGACGACCTGATCCAGGCGCAGTACCTGCGGGCGATGACGTCCTACTGGGGACGGACGGAGAACAACCCGGTCTCGGATCTCTACGGCGGGTCGATGGTGGACATGACGCGGGCGCATGTCTGGGCATGGGATGCGCGCCCGTTTCCGTACTTCCCGGCGCTGGGCGATGTCTGGAGCGACGGTGAGAACTACGGGACGGGGCATTGGCTCAACGGGCGAACCTCGGGCGAAAATCTCGGGGCCGTCGTCGCGGAGATCTGCATGCGGGCGGGGGCAGGCCTTCCGGATGTGTCGCGGCTTTACGGGACGGTGCGCGGGTTTTCCGTCGAGGATGGGCGGGAGGCTCGCGGGGTGCTGCAACCGCTGATGCTGGCCTATGGCTTCGAGGCGATCGAGCGGGACGGGCGGCTGATGTTCCGGACACGGACCGGCGCGCAGCCAGTGGCGCTGGGGGTCGATGATCTGGCCGAGGCGGACGGGATCGACGGCGCGGTGGAGCGTATCCGCGCGCCCAAGGCGGAGATCGCGGGGCGCGTGCGGCTGAGCTATCTGGAGGCGGAGACGGATTTCGAGGTCCGGACCGCGGAGGCCGCATTTCCGGGGGAGTCGGCACCGACGGTGTCCCATTCGGAGCTTCCGCTGACGCTGACCCCGGCGGAGGCGCGGGGCGTCGTCGAGCGGTGGCTGGCCGAGGCGCGTGTCGCGAGGGACGGAATCCGGTTCGCGGTGCCCCCCTCCCGGCTGGATCTGGGCGCGGGCGATGTCGTGGCGCTGGGCCCGGCAGGAGGCGACGGGCGCTACCGGATCGACCGGGTGGAACAGGGGGATGTGCGGCTCATGGAGGCGGTTCGGATCGAGCCGCAGGTCTACGTGCCGTCCGAGGCCGCCGACGCGCGGAGCGCGCCACGGCCATGGCAGCCCCCGATGCCGGTCGAACCGATCTTCCTCGATCTGCCGCTTCTCACGGGCGAGGAGGTGCCCCATGCGCCGCACGTGGCCGTGGCGGGCGATCCCTGGCCCGGGGCGGTGGCGGTCTATTCCTCGGGCGAGGATGCCGGCTACGCGCTGGATGCGGTCGTGGAGGCGCCGGCCTCCGTAGGGGTAACGGAGACGCCGCTTCTCGCCGCGGCTCCCGGGCGCTGGGATCTCGGCCCGCCGCTCCGGGTTCGCATGGCGCGGGGAACGCTGTCGAGCGCGGATAGGAAGGCGGTCCTCGGCGGTGCGAATGCGGTGGCGATCGGATCCGGCGCGCCAGGGGGCTGGGAAATTGTGCAGTTCGCAGAGGCGGTGCTCGTCGGGGCGGAGACGTGGGAGCTGTCGCGGCGGCTGAGGGGACAGGCGGGGACGGATGCCGTCATGCCCGCCGAGTGGCCCTCTGGGAGCCTCGTCGTGCTGCTGGACGGGACGCCCGAACAGATCCCGGCGGCCCTTTCAGCGAGGGGACTTGAGCGGCACTACCGGATCGGGCCCGCTTCGCTGCCGATGTCTGACACTGCCTACCTCCACCGGGTCGAGAGCTTCGACGGGACGGGGATGCGGCCCTACGCTCCGGCGCATCTTCGGGCGCGGGCGATGCCGGACGGGGATATCGAGATCGGCTGGATCCGGCGGACGCGGATCGGAGGGGACAGCTGGCAGGGCGAGGAGGTGCCGCTCGGGGAGGAGGCGGAGCGCTACCGGTTGCGCGTGCTGTCGCCCGGGGGGGCGGTTCTGCGCGAGACCGTGACCGAGACACCCTCCTTCATCTACGGCGCAGCTGAGCGGGCCGCGGACGGGCCGGGCCCGCTCACGCTCTCGGTCGCGCAGATATCAACGACGTTCGGTGACGGACCCCAGACGAGGATCGAGATCCATGAGTGACACGCCAAACATGTCCTTGCCGTTTCTGGCCCCGAGCCAGGCGCAGAAGCACGTCACCGTCAACGAGGCGTTGATGCGGCTCGATGCGCTGTCGCAGCTCACTCTCGTTTCGCGCGCCATCGCCATGCCGCCGAACACCGCCCAGGAAGGGGAGTGCTACGGCGTGCCGCCCGGGGCTACCGGGCCTTGGGCAGGGCATGGCGGCGAGATTGCCGTACGGTCGAATGGCGGTTGGGTGTTTGCCGTTCCGCGCGCGGGGTGGCGGGCCTGGGATGCATCGGCGGGACAGATCGTGGTCCATGACGGAGGGGGATGGACCCTGCCGCCGGCCGCCGGAATGCCGGGCGATGCGGGGCTGCGGCTGTCGAGCGAGGTGACGGAATGCAGCGTCACGGCCGGTGGGGCGCAGGGCTTGCCGGTCTTCATCCCCGCCGAAGCGATGGTGATCGCCTGCTCCGCGAGGGTCACGGGAGATCTCGGCGCGTCCCTGACGGGGTGGTCGCTGGGAACGCAGGCGGAAGCGACGAAGTTCGGTGCCGGCATGGGGCCGCTGACGGGATCCTATGCGAGGGGAGTGCTGGGCACGCCGCAGACGTTCTACGATGGCGCGCAGATCTGGATCGCGCCGGAAGGGGGCAGTTTCGACGGCGGAACGCTGCGCGTGGCGCTGCACCTGATCCGGGTGGACCTGCCGGCGGCATGATGCGGCCGGTCTTGCGGGGGGAGGTCTGGATGCCGGGGCGGGTTGACGGGGCCAACGCACGGCGCGCCGCCAAGGGACGGGTTCAGCCCAGCCGGGGCCGGAGCGATCCTGCGTCGGCCGCCTGACGGTGCGGTATGGCGCCGGGCGTGCGCTTCTGCGACCCCGAGTGGAGCGCCGCCTGGCGCGCCGGGCGGGGTGTCCTCGACGCCCGGGGGGTTTCCTCCCGGGGCTTGCCGCCTTATTTCGGGACCGGAGGAACCGCGGCAGGAGGATGACGCGATGCTGGAGAGCGAGCGGAGCGTGGCAAGTGTCGATCCCGTCTGGGATCGGATCGTCGCGGAAGCGGAGAAAGCCGTCGCGGACGAGCCGCTTCTCGGCGGGCTCATGCATTCCAGCATCCTGCACCATACCAGCCTCGAACGCGCGCAGGCCTATCGCATGGCCCAGAAGCTTGCCTCCAAGGAGATGAGCGAGCAGATCCTGCGGGAAATCGCCGATGAGGCGCATTCGGCCGTCCCGTGGCTCGGAGAGGCTGCGCGGGCAGATCTGTCGGCAGTCTACGATCGCGATCCGGCCTGCCACCGGCTCCTGCAGCCGCTTCTCTACTTCAAGGGTTTTCAGGCGATTCAGGCCTACCGCGTGGGACACTGGTTGTGGACCGAAGGCCGTGTCGACCTGTCCTATTTCATCCAGATGCGCGTGTCCGAGGTCTTCGGGATCGACATTCACCCCAACGCCGTCATCGGCAGGGGGATCATGATCGACCACGCGCATTCCATCGTCATCGGTGAGACGGCGGTGGTGGGCGACAACGTCTCCATGCTGCATTCGGTGACGCTGGGCGGGACCGGCAAGGAGCATGGCGACCGCCATCCCAAGATCGGCAATGGCGTCCTGATCGGGGCCGGGGCAAAGGTTCTCGGCAATATCAATGTCGGCTCCTGCAGCCGCATTGCGGCCGGGTCCGTGGTCCTGCACGACGTTCCCTCGTGCAAGACGGTCGCCGGCGTTCCGGCGAAGATCGTCGGCGAGGCCGGCTGCGATCAGCCCGCGATTTCCATGGATCAGCTTCTGGAACGCTGAGGCCGCGTCTTCGGCGCCAGCTGCCGACTGGGGGAGCCTCCTGCCTTGTTCCCAGACAGACGTGGGGCGGAGCGGACACGCAAAATTTGCACCTCCCTCTTGCGTGCTGCACCGCAGCATCCATATACCATCCAAGTGGATGGAGTTGGCTCATGCCGAAGATACACAGATTACCCAGTGGACAGGCCGACACCGAGAAGGTGACGATCAATCTCGGTCACGTCGACCTGGGACGGATCGACCTTCTGGTGCGCGAAGGCTTCTACTCGAACCGCACCGACTTCATCCGCTCCGCGATCCGGGGGCAACTTGCGACGGAAGCACGGGCGGTTGACCAATCTGTCGAGCGGCACCGGTTCGAGATGGGCCTCTTCGACATCTCGCGGTCCGATCTCGAGACGATGCGGGATGCAGGAGAGGTGCTTCATCTGCGAGTCGTCGGGCTGGCCCGGATCGCCGAGGACGTGCCCCCGGAGCTTGCGGCCGAGGCCATCGGATCCCTGAGCGTTCTGGGATCTCTTCAGGCATCGAAAGACGTCAAGGCGGCCCTGTCGGACCGCATCATTTGACGAGGGCGCGCCCCTCGCTGTTCAGGACTAAATGACATGACACATGATCTCGCGACGGCGCTCCGCCGGGCGCTCTCGAAGACGCGCGCCTCCGATCCCGCCGGAGCGACCGCCCTGATCCGGGAAGCCCTGTCCGGGGCCCCGGCGTCCGGGGCGGAGTGCGGCCCTTGTGCCGCGGTAGAGCGGGCCAGGGCAAAAGCACGATCGGGCTCGCGCACGATCCTCTCCGGCCTCTCCGGTTCGGCCCAGATGCCGAAGATGACAGGGCTATCCGGACTGATGGGGAAGGGGGGCGCGCGGCGTGGCCGGGCGGCGCCTGTTCCCGAGGGGGCGCGAGTGGAGATGCGCCGGCATGACGGGCCGGCCGGCGGGCGGGACTACCGCCTCTTCGTGCCGTCCCCGCGGGAGGGTGGATTCGCGGGACTGGTCCTCATGCTCCACGGCTGCACACAATCGCCAGAGGATTTCGCGCTCGGCACGCGGATGGATCAGGCGGCGGAAGAGGCGGGCTTCGTCGTGGCCTATCCTGCGCAGACGGGCGCGCATAACGCGCAATCCTGCTGGAACTGGTTCCGCCCAGAGGACCAGGGGCGGTCCAGAGGGGAGCCTGCGATCCTGGGCGACTTGGCGCAGGATCTGGCTGCGGAATTCGGCCTTGAAGGCCGCGTTCATGTCGCGGGATTGTCGGCCGGGGGGGCCATGGCGGCCGTGCTTGCGGAAACACACGGAGACCTCTTCGCAGCGGTGGGGGTCCATTCGGGCCTGCCGGCCGGTGCGGCGCGGGACCTGCCGTCGGCACTGGCAGCGATGCAGGGCCAGGTGGGCGGCGCGCGGCCCGCGGCCCGTCCTGCCATCGTCTTTCATGGGACGGCGGATCGCACGGTCTCCCCCGCCAACGCGGCGGCGCTCGTTCCGGGGGACGGTATCGTGACGGAGCACGAGCGCGAGGGACGGCGATGGACGCGGATGACCACGGCCCCGGGCTCCGAGCTCTGGATCGTCGAGGGGGCCGGGCATGCGTGGTTCGGAGGCGATGCCGGGGGGAGCCATGCCGATCCGGCAGGGCCGGACGCATCCCGCGAGATGCTGCGCTTCTTCGCCGAGCAGACAGCGACGTGACGCCGGGCCGGCGGGTCATTCCGCCCGTTCCCAGCGAAGCGCGGTGATTGACGAAAGACGCCCCCGCAGATGACTGCGAGGGCGTTTTCGTTGATCGTCTCTGGCCGCGTACGGCCCCCTGATCAGGCGAGCATGCCGATCGGATTCTCCAGATGGCCGACGATGGCTTTCAGGAGCTCCGCGCCGAGGGCACCGTCGATGACCCGGTGATCGACGGAGAGCGTGACGGACATGACCGTCGCCGTGGTCAGCTCACCGTCTTCGCCCACGATCGGCTTCTTCACGCCTGCGCCGACGGCGAGGATCGCGCCGTGGGGCGGGTTGATGACGGCGTCGAAGTTGTCGATCCCGAACATCCCGAGATTGGAGATCGCGAAGCTGCCGCCCTGATATTCCTGCGGCTGTAGCTTGCGGTCGCGGGCCCGGGCGGCGAGGTCCTTCATCTGGGCGCTGAGCGAGGACAGCGTGCGGCTCTCGGCATCGCGCAGGACCGGGGTGAAGAGACCGCCCTCGATGGCCACGGCCACCGCCACGTCGGACGGTTTCAGCTTCAGGATCCGGTCTCCGGCCCAGACGGCATTGGCGTCCGGCACCTCCTGCAGGGCCAACGCGCAGGCCTTGATAATGAAGTCGTTGACCGACAGCTTCACACCGCGCGCTTCGAGCTGCTTGTTCAGCGTGGAGCGGAATTTCAGCAGGGCATCGAGCTTGATGTCCCGGCGGAGATAGAAGTGCGGGATGGTCTGCTTGGCTTCGGTCAGGCGCTGGCCGATGACCTTGCGCATCCCGTCGAGCTTGACCTCCTCGGTCTCCCGGTCGGCATACATCTTGAGGACGGCATCCGTGCCGGGGCCGGACGGGGCTGCCTGCGGCGCCGGGGCGGCACCCGGTGCGGACTTGGGAGCATCTCCGGACGCGGCCTTCTGCGGCTGCGCCTCGGCGCCCTCCACGTCAGCCTTCACGATGCGGCCCTTGGGGCCGGAGCCCTTGAGCTGCGACAGGTCCAGGCCCTTGTCCTTCGCGATCCGGCGGGCGAGGGGGGAGGCGAAGATGCGCTCGCCGTCCTCGCGGGAGGCGGAAGCGGAGCCGGTCGGGGCCTTGGCAGGCGCGCCGCCTTCGTCCTTGGCCCCGGCGCCGCTATCGGGCATCGGGCCGCGGCCATACCCCTTTACCGGCTCGGTGTCCTCGGAAGAGCCGGCAGGCTCGACATGGGAGGACGCGTCGCCTTTGGGCGCGGAGGTCTCGCCGATGTCGTCCTTGCTTTCGCCTTCCTCGAGGAGGACGGCGATGGGCGTGTTCACCTTCACACCCTCGGTGCCTTCCTCGATCAGGATCTTGCCGACGGTGCCTTCGTCCACCGCCTCGAACTCCATCGTGGCCTTGTCGGTCTCGATTTCGGCCAGGAGGTCGCCGGAGGAGACGGTGTCCCCTTCCTTCACAAGCCACTTGGAGAGAGTGCCCTCTTCCATGGTGGGCGACAGCGCGGGCATCAGGATTTCGGTGGGCATCTCAGCTCTCTCCCTCGGCGGGGCGATCGGTCATGGACGAACGGTCGGACGTGCGGGCGGGGCGGCTCATGCGTACCCCTCCCCGGTTTCCTCGACGAATACGCGGCCCCAGGGCTCGCGAACGGTTCCGCCGGTTTCCCGCGCCGTCACGGCACCGAGGATGTGGGCGAGGTTGTCGCGGATCCAGAGGACGCGCTCCCCGTCCGTCGCCGCTTCCCCCAGCTCGTCATCGAGGAAATCGGCGGGAACGATCGCACGGTAGCGATTGTCGAGCCCGTCGAGGCGCAGCGCGAAGGCGCCGTTCCCCAGGGGCATGATCTGCTCGTCTTCTGCCATGATCGGCCCCCTTGTCAGCGGTAGGTTACGGCGTGGACGGCATCGAGGACTTCCTGCGTCGTCGTCAGCGCCAGCTTTTCGAGGTTGGCAGCATACGGCATCGGAACGTCCTTGCCGGTGCAGTTGATCACCGGGGCATCGAGGTAATCGAAGGCGTTCTGCATGATGTAGGCGGACAGGTGATTGCCGATGGAGCAGACCGGGAAGCCTTCCTCGACCGTCACGCAGCGGTTGGTCTTCTTCACGCTCTCGATGAGCGTGTCGTAGTCCAGCGGCCGCAGGGTGCGCAGGTCGATCACCTCGGCCTCGATCCCGTCCTCGACGAGCTTCTCGGCCGCTTCGAGAGCGTAGGTCATGCCGATGCCGAAGCTGACGATGGTGACGTCCGTCCCCTCGCGCCAGATCTTGGCCTTGCCGAAGGGGACGGTGTGATCCTCGATGTCCGGGACGTCGAAGGTGCGGCCGTAGAGGATCTCGTTCTCGAGGAAGACGACGGGGTTGGGGTCCCGGACGGCGGTCTTCAGGAGGCCCTTGGCATCAGCCGCGGAATAGGGCTGGACGACCTTCAGGCCCGGCACGGAGGAGTACCATGCCGCGTAGTCCTGACTGTGCTGCGCGCCCACGCGGGCGGCGGCGCCGTTCGGGCCGCGGAAGACCATCGGGCAGCCCATCTGGCCGCCGGCCATGTAGAGCGTCTTGGCGGCGGAGTTGATGATCTGGTCCATCGCCTGCATGGCGAAGTTGAAGGTCATGAACTCGACGATGGGCCGCAGGCCGCCGAAGGCCGCGCCGACGCCGAGACCGGCGAATCCGTGCTCCGTGATGGGCGTGTCGATCACGCGGCGGTCGCCGAACTCATCGAGCAGGCCTTGGGTGATCTTGTAGGCGCCCTGGTACTCGGCGACCTCCTCACCCATGACGAAGACCGCGCCGTCGCGGCGCATTTCCTCGGCCATCGCGTCCCGCAGCGCCTCGCGCACGGTCTGCTGCTTGAACTTGGTGCCTTCGGGCAGTTCGGATTCCACCGGCCTGCTTTCCTTCGGCTTCGCCGGGGCAGGGTGGTCCTTGCCGCCCGCGGGCGCTGTTTCGGAGCTCTGCTCCTTGTCGGAGGGCGCCGCGGCGGAGCCCTTGCCGGACGCATCTTCGATGTCGTCCGCGCTTTCGCCCTCCTCGAGGAGGACGGCGATGGGCGTGTTCACCTTAACGCCCTCGGTGCCTTCCTCGATCAGGATCTTGCCGATGGTGCCTTCGTCGACGGCTTCGAATTCCATCGTGGCCTTGTCGGTCTCGATCTCGGCTAGGATGTCGCCGGAAGAGACGGTGTCGCCTTCCTTCACCAGCCATTTGGCTAGGGTGCCCTCCTCCATGGTGGGGGAGAGGGCGGGCATGAGTACTTCTGTCGCCATGGTTCTGGTTCTCTCCTCAGGCGTCCTGCGGGGCCACGTCGGCGTAGATGTCGGTATAGAGCTGGTCGGGATCGGGCTCCGGGCTCTCGCGGGCGAACTCGGCGGCCTCGTTGATGACCTCCTTGGTCTCCTTGTCGACAGCCTTCAGCTCGTCCTCGGAGGCATGATCGCCGTCGAGAAGACGCTTGCGGACCTGCTCGATCGGGTCGCGCTCCTCCCGCATCTTCTGCACCTCGTCGCGGGTGCGGTACTTGGCGGGGTCGGACATCGAGTGCCCGCGGTAGCGATAGGTCATCACCTCGAGGATGTAGGGGCCTTCGCCCGCGCGGCAGTTCTCGACCGCCCGGCGGCCGGCCTCGCGCACGGCGAGCACGTCCATCCCGTCGACTTCCTCGCCCGGAATGCCGTAGGCCGCACCGCGCTCCCAGAGGGATTTCGACTTGGTGGCGCGCTTCACCGAGGTGCCCATGGCGTACTGGTTGTTCTCGATGACGAAGACCACCGGCAGGTCCCACAGCTCGGCCATGTTGTAGGTCTCGTAGACCTGACCCTGGTTCGCCGCGCCGTCCCCGAAATAGGTGAAGGTGACGTTGTCGGTGCCGTTGTACTTGTCGGAGAAGGCGAGGCCAGCGCCGATCGGGACGTTGGCGCCGACGATGCCGTGACCGCCGTAGAAGTCCTTCTCCTTGGAGAACATGTGCATCGAGCCGCCCTTGCCCTTGGAGTAGCCGTCGCGGCGCCCCGTGAGCTCGGCCATCACGCCCTTGGGGTCCATGCCGCAAGCGAGCATGTGACCGTGGTCGCGGTAGGTGGTGATGCGTTTGTCGCCGTCCTTCGCCGCGGCCTCGAGCCCGACGACGACGGCTTCCTGGCCGATATAGAGGTGGCAGAAGCCACCGATCAGGCCCATGCCGTAGAGCTGGCCGGCCTTCTCCTCGAACCGGCGGATCAGGAGCATGTCCTTGTAGTACTGGAGAAGCTCGTCCTTCGTGGCATCGGGCGGCGTCTTGCCCGAGCTTTTGCTGCGTGATGTCGTGCTTCGTGCGGCCATGTTTCGCGAACCCCTGCAACGAAATAGTTTAGTGCTTAACTAATCCGTAGCAGACCCCTCGCTACCCTGCATCCCCAAAAACGCGACCCTCCCGGCAAGCGCATTCCTGATCTGCGGCTGGCGGGACCGGACCCTCCCGGATCTGGGCCCGGATCGTGCCCGCGCGTCCTGTGCCGGCGGGCACATCACCAGTTCGTCAGTGGAGCGCGGGACTGGTTGCCAAATATACACCTCCTCTGAGCTATGGTGATCACCGGTTGAGTGCGAGGGAGGATTTTCATGTCAGTTGCCCATCTTTCGCTCCATTTGTCCCATAGGCAGGTCCTGTGTGCGCCTCGAACGGCCCTTGGAGCGGACCTCTCCGGACTGGTGATCACGATGAACAATCTGCCCTCGTCCTCACGGGGATCCATATTCGGCGAAGACGCCGGGCAGCGTCCGGGCAGCGTCCGCCCGGCGCGGGGCGCTGCGCGGCCTGACGCGGCATCTTTTCGATGATGTGCCTGCGGTCGTTCGGATACAGCGGCGAGCTGCTCGTGGCCGGCCTGATCTTCGCAGTCTTCCTGGCGGTGACGATCTGGACATGGCGGCGCCCGTTCGGACCGGGTCATGTGCTTTTCCGGGTCAGCAACGTTTCGCTCCTGGCCTGGATCGGGCTGTCAGCGATCCAGATTTCGGCGCTGGCGATCGAGTGTCAGATCTTCTGGATGTCCCTGACGGCGCCCGCAATCACGGTCCTCGTGACCTCCTGGACATTCTACCTGATCGAGTTCGGCCCGGTCAGACTGTTCCGCGGCGCCAGATGGCGGGGGCCGTATCTCGCCGCCGCGGGGCTTCTGGCGTTCGCCATCGGGGCGACAAATCACTGGCACAACGCCATGGTGACGGACCAGTCCGCGGCGGCCTGGATCGGCGGCAGGCTTGCCGTCGTCATCGACCGCGGTCCGCTCTTCCATCTCATCATCGCTCACAATTACACGTGGATCGTGGTGGCGACCGTGGTGTCCGTTGTGGGTTTCAGGCAGGTGAATCCAGCGTTCCGGCCCCTGTTTGCCTCGCTGCTTGCGATGACGGTTCTGCCGGTGGCGGCGAATATCGGCTACAACCTTTTCGGGATTACGGTGTTCGGCGTCGATCCGACGCCGTTCTCGATGGTCGCCTCGATCGTCACCTATGCCTGGGTTTTCGTCAACGGGCGGGCGCTGACGGCGGAGGTCGTGGGGGAGCGGCACCTGTTCCGGGCTGCCGAGGCGATCATGATCATCTGCGACAGGTCCGGCGAGATCACCTCGGCCAATCCCTACGCGCAGGACTATCTCGACGGGCCGCACGGGGCGGACGTCCGCGGCATCGTCCAGCGATTGACCGGGGATCTCATCGACGGGACGGGCATTCACTCCGACCGCCACGAACGCCTGGGGGAACGGGCCTTCCGTCCGCACGCGACCCTCATCGAGGACCCCGTCCATCCCAGCCGTCCGTTCCTCGGGTGGACGTTGACCCTGGTCGATGTCACCGAGGAGGAGGAGGCCGCGGCGGCCCTCCTCGCGGCGAAGGAGCAGGCGGAACAGGTGTCCAGGCTGCAGGCCCAGCTCATCTCCGTGATCAGCCACGAGCTCCGAACACCGCTGACCTCCATCAGCGGGACCCTCGATCTGCTCAATGCCGGCGTGATGGGACCGCTCGCCGAGCCGGGGAAACAGGGCGTCGCCGTGGCCCGGCGCAACTGCGCCCGGCTCACCCGGCTCATCAACGACCTTACGAACGCGCAGCAGATCGAGGCGAGGGAGCTCACCCCCGACTACGAGCTCGTCGAACTGGGCGAGATCGTCGCAGCCACCCTCAAGGCGATGGAGGAGGAGGCCCGGCAGTGCCAGGTGGAGTTCGCGTTCGATCCGGGCCCAGGATCGTGCGAGGTCCTGGCCGACCGCGTCCATCTCGCACATGCACTGAGCAACGTGCTGTCCAATGCCCTGAAGTTCTCCCCCACCGGCGGAACGGTTTCGGTCTGCGTCCTCTGCCGTGACGGATACGCCGATATCCAGGTTCGCGATCAGGGGCCGGGAATCCCGGAAGGATCGGAGGACCAGGTGTTCGGCCGGTTCGTCCAGCTCGACAGCTCGGCGACGCGGAGCTACGAGGGCACGGGCCTCGGCATGAACATCTCGCGCCTCATGATGGAGCAGATGGACGGGGAGATCTTCTACGACGCCGCGCCCGGTGGCGGCACGATCTTCCATATCCGGCTTCCGGAAGCCGCGCCTCAAAAGCTCTATGCCGTGTCCTGAGAGCCGGGCCTGAGCGCCGCGCCGAAAGGGCACGCACGGTGATCTGTGATGGAGCCGGGAAACCCGGCCACCCCCCGGGACCGGCCTAGTCGAAGATGACTTCGTCGGCGCGGACGAGGCCGAGGACGGACCGGGCCTGCTGATCGAGAAGGTCGATGTCGAGATACGAGTCGGACAGACGGTGCGTCTTGTTCTCGAGCGCGGCCACCTGGGCCTCCAGCTCGATCCGCTCGCGTTCAAGCGACCGTGTGGCCGCGTCGATCTCCATGCGCCGGAACAGACCGTAATCGCCCTGAACCGCCGCGAAGGTGAAATAGGCGCCGAGCGCCATTGCCAGCGTGAAGAACACCGCAGCGCCCACGCCGGGCCTCTTGCCCTTGCCGCCCATCTGGAAATCCGCCTCTGCCACATGCCTCGGGGCCGCCTCGTTGCTCGGGTGGCCTTTGGGCAGAAGATGCCACAGGGCGGCGCGATTGCCAATCGCGATCGTGACCCATGCTGCCCCCTGCATTTCGCCTTGCGCGCGCGCGCAGGCCGACTAGCCTTTAAGTTGAGGGAACAGGAGGAACGCGCGGCCATGCCACTACCACCTCTCAGCGATCTGGGGAGCCACGAGGTCACGAACCAACCCGGCGCGCCCGCCGATCTCGATCTCTGGGCGACGGATGCGCCCTTCCGGGATCACGTTGCGAGGTCCGGCGCGGATACCGCTCCCCTGATGCGGCTCGGCGCTGAGCTCGGACGGGAGGAATGGCGCGACAAAGCCCGCGCGGCGAACCGTAATGCGCCCGAGCTGCGCCTGTTCGACCGGGCCGGGCGGCGGCTCGACGAGGTTGCCTTTCACCCCGCCTACCACGACTTTCTTACGCTCGGCCTCGAGGCGGGCTACGCCGCCCGCGCCTGGTCCCGCGCGCCCGGCGGTCATGCGACCCATGCCGGCATCGTGTACCTGATGAGCCAGGTCGAGCCGGGCGTCTGCTGCCCCATGACGATGAGCTATGCCGCCGTGCCGGCTCTTGCGGCGGACGAGGCGCTGGAGGCGCTCTGGGCGCCGCGCCTGACGGCCGCCGCCTACGATCCAGCCATCGCGCCGGTGACGCAAAAGCGCGCCGCCACGATGGGCATGGCGATGACGGAGAAGCAGGGCGGCTCCGACCTCCGCGCCACGATGACGCGCGCGGAAAAGGCGGACGGCGCATGGCGTCTGACGGGACACAAGTGGTTCTGCTCAGCGCCGATGTCCGACGGCTTCCTGACGCTGGCGCAGGCACCGGGCGGGCTGACCTGTTTCGTCGTGCCGCGCTGGACGGAGGAGGGCCGCAATGCCATCCGCCTGCAGCGCCTGAAGGACAAGCTCGGCAACCGCGCCAATGCGTCGGCCGAGATAGAGTATGCCGGCGCCCGCGCCCATCGCCTGGGGGAGGAGGGGGACGGCGTGCGGACGATCATCCGCATGGTCCACCACACCCGGCTCGACACCGCCATTGCCCCGGCCGGCCTGATGCGCGCGGGGTTGGCGGAGGCGCTTCGCTGGTGTTCGGGGCGTACCGCCTTTCAGCGCAGCCTGATCGACGCGCCGCTCATGCAGACGGTGCTGGCCGATATCGCGCTCGACGTGGAGGGCGCGCTGGCGCTCGGCTTCCGTGTCGCGCAGGCCTTCGACGGGAAGACCGCCGAGGCGCGCGCCTTTGCCCGGATCGGTGTCGCGCTGGCGAAGTACCTGGCGAACAAACGCTGCCCCACGGTGCTTGCGGAAGCGATGGAGACGCTCGGCGGAACGGGATACGTCGAGGATACGCCGCTTCCGATGCTCTACCGCGAAGCGCCGCTCAACGGGATCTGGGAAGGGTCGGGCAACGTGATCTGCCTCGACATCCTGCGCACCCTTGCTCGCGACCCTGAAGCCAAGGCCGCGCTCGACGCGGAACTCGACGGCGCGCGGGGGGCGGATCGACGCTACGATGCGGCGCTCGAGGCAATGCGGGCCCGCTGGCCCGTCCCGCCGTCCGAGGGCGAGGCACGCGCCTTCGCCGAACGCGCGGCGTCGCTCCTGACCGCCGCGGTCTTGGCTCAACGGGCGCCGGCGGCCGTATCGGAGAGCTGGTGCGCCAGCCGGCTGGGGCAGGGGGATCGGGGGCTGACGCCGGGGTCGGCCGGCGGGATCGACGCGGCCGCGATCCTTGCACGGCTGACCTGAGGGTCAGCGGGGCAGAACGAGATCGGCGAAGACCGGGTAATGGTCCGAGGGCCAGATGCCGTCATATCGCCGCCGCAGGACCTCCGGGCCACCGGCGAGGGACACGCCGTCTGTCGCCGCGATATGGTCGATCGCGCCGAAGAGGTTCAGGCCCCGGTTCAGGTGGTAGGTCGCGCCGCGAACGCCGGCGAAGACAAGCCCCGCCTCTCGCAGGATCCCGGCTGTCCGCATCCATTCCATCGCGTTCAGATCCCCCATCAGGATCACCGGCTCCCCCGCCGCGATCCTCGGTGCCATCCGCTCGGCCACCAGCCGGGCGGAGCGGGTGCGGTTGCTGCCGCTGCGATACTCGAAATGAACGTTGACCACGGTAAATTCAGGCCCGCCCCGCCGGTCCCGGAGGCGCGCCCAGGAGGCGAAGGCGGGCCAGGAGCCGTCATAGGTCCGGGAATAGATCACGTCGGGCGTCTCCGAGAAGAAGAACCAGCCCTGATCCAGCGCGTCGAGGCGGTCCGCACGATAGAAGATCGGCTGGGTATTCGGGAACGAGGCGGGAGGCCCGGAGGCCGCGATAGCATAGCCCGGCAGAGCCTCGAGGAGGTCGTCCCGCGCGAGATTCACGTCGCCGGCCTCGCCGCCGCCGAAGCTCTCCATCTCCTGGAATGCGACGATGTCGGCGCCGATATCCCGCAGCGCCGCCGCCGCCGGACCCCGCCGCCGCGCCCAGTCCCCGATGGACCAGTCGCCCTCCTCGGCCCTGAGCCGGATGTAATGCACGTTCCACGTCGCCATCCGGAGCGCGCCGGGGGCGACGGAAGAGACGGGCGCGTCCGCGCGGTCCGACACGAGCGCGGCGCAGCCGATGAGGGCAAGGCTCAGAAGGGCGGCAAGAAGGGCGCGGAACGACGATGTCATGAGGGCCATCCTACCGAGGCCCGCCCGCTGCCGCGAGCCTTGATCGGCAGAGGGGCAGGGGCGCGCGGCGCGGGGGGTTACGCAAGGCTGATGTTTTAAACATGAACAAAACAGTTGAACATGCATCGACCTCATGCGAGCCATATGATCATGGATCAAGCGGTACCATACAAGACCGCATCCGATTTCCTGCAGGGAGTCCAACAGCCATGACCATCACACGACGTTTCATCCTCGGCGCCACGCTGGCGCTCACCGGCGCCGCCACCTCGGGCGCAGCCTCCGCCGATACGCTCCGCGTCGGCTCCTACCCGGCGAACCCGCCGTGGGAGTTCAAGAACGAAGCGGGCGAGTTCGAGGGCTTCGAAGTCGATATCATCAACGAGATCGCCGCCCGGATGGGCGATGAGACCGAGATCACCGGGCTCGACTTCCGCGCCCTCTTCGTCGCCAGCGCCTCCGGCCGGGTGGACGCGGTGATCTCCTCCCTGACCATCACCGAGGAACGGCTGGAATCGCAGGCCTTCACGCAGCCCTACTTCTCGGGCGCACTCGGCGTCGGGACAAGGGACGGCGCCGGCATCTCGACGATCGAGGATCTCGCCGGCAAACGCCTCGGCTCCATCGCCACCTCCTTCCCGGAGGCCTGGCTGCAGGAGCGCGAGGACGAGATCGGTTACGCCTCCTATTCCAGCTACGACAGCACGGCGAACCTGCTGACGGATCTGCGCAGCGGCCGGATCGAGGCGGCGGTGAACGACATTGTCGGCCTTCGCTATGCCTTCGCGCAGGGCAACATGCCCGGTCTCGACGTCGCGCTCGAGATTCCGACGGGCGACAAGTTCGCCATCATGATGCCGCAGGGCTCGGACAAGCTCGAAGCCGCCAACGAGGCGCTCTCCGAGATGAAGACCGACGGCACCATGGCCGAACTCTACGAGAAATGGTTCGGCGTCGCGCCCGCCGAGGACAGCCTCACGGTCACGCCGCTGCCGATCCCGACCTCGGCCGACTGATCCGGCCCGCCGGGTCCGGGGGGGCGGTTCGCGGCCCCCCGGACCTCGCTTCCTTGACGCTACAAGACAACGAAAGAGGCGCGGATGGACGTCTTCGAGATCTTCTTCAATCTTGACGTGATGCGCCGAGCGTTCCCGATCCTGATGCGGGGGGTGGTGAACACGCTCCTCCTCGGTGGCGCCGCGACGATCTGCGGCGGCATCCTCGGGGTCCTGATCTGTCTCGTGCGGCTCTACACGCCGAAGCCGTTCCGGCTGCTCGCGACGTTCTACATCGACGTCCTCCGGGCGATCCCGGTCCTCGTCGTGCTGATCCTCGTCTATTACGCGCTGCCGTTCGCCGGCCTCACCTTCTCGTCCTTCGTTGCCGCGACCATCGCCCTGTCGCTGGTCCTCGCCGCCTATACGGCGGAGGTCGTCCGGGCGGGGATCGAAGCGGTGCCGAAGGGCCAGTTCGAGGCCTGCTCCGCCCTCGGTCTGCGCTTCAGCGTGACGATGCGGAAGGTGATCCTGCCGCAGGCGCTGCGCATGATGATCCCGCCGCTTGCCTCCTACTGGGTGTCCATCATGAAGGACACGTCGCTCGCCTCGGTGGTGGCGATGGAGGATCTGCTGAAACAGGCGACCGACGCGCAGGCGCTCTTCGCCAACCCCACGCCGCTCCTCCTCGCGGCCCTCATCTACATCGCCTTTCTCTGGCCGATGGTCCGTCTCACGGGCTGGCTGGAGCAGCGCTACAACCGCTCCCGTCGCTAGGACGCGGCCGCCGCGATCTGCGCCACGCTGGTCTCGATGAGACGGCGACGGGCGTCCAGGTTGCTCCAGCCGTGGTCCGTGCCGTCATAGGTCGAGAGCGTGGCCTGCGGCCAGATTTCGGCGTATCGCTCTGAATAGCGCGGATCGACGACCTCGTCGTGCCGGCCGTGGTGGAGGTGCACCGGGCCGTCATAGGCGGCGAGCCCCTCAAACGCATCGTACCCGGTCATTCCCTCAAGGAACGCAGGACCGAGCGCCTGCCCGGCGAAGTCGAAGGCCTCCCCGCGGCGGAGCGGATCGATCGGTTTGCCCATGATCGCGCCGCTGGCGATATCGTCGACACTGGCGGCCGCGGGCGCCCAGAGCGTTACGCTGCGAACCGTGCCGGGACGCCGGCCCGCCAGCGTGGCCAGTTCCATCCCGCCGAGGGAATGCCCCGCAAGATGGACGGGGCCGCCCGCGAGATCCGCCATGGCGGAGAGCTGCCCGATCTCGTCCGGCACCGAGATGTCGAAAAAGGCGCCGTCGCTTTCCCCATGTCCTGCCCGGTCGAAGGCGAGAACGTCGAGGCCTTCCTGCGCCAGGGCGCGGGCGAACTCCACGAGGAGCCGCCCCGGCCCGATCCTGTCGCCGCCGAAGCCGTGGGCGAGAAGGACGGTGCCGCGCCCGGCCCCCGCATATCGCGTCCCGCGCAGGATCAGTCCGTCGTGCTCGATCTCGATGGGGCGCATGTCGGCACTCTCCCTTGAACAATTTCGCCCACCGCCTCGCGCCGGGCCGTCCGCAACGGCTGCGCGGCGCCCGTGGTTCCCGCGCCGCCCTGCGCGGTGGGGCAGGACACCGCCGCCGGCGGCCCATCGCGACGCCCGGGCGTGGGCCGTCCCTTTAGTGGACCTTCGCGCGCCGGTCCAGTAAAGCACGGGGCAAGTTAAGGAGGACGATCCGAATGGCCGACCAGAAATTCCCCGATGTCGTGTATACCAAGGTGGACGAAGCGCCGGAGCTCGCCTCCGCCTCGCTTCTGCCCATCATCCGCAGCTTCGCCACTGCCGCCGGCGTCTCGGTCGGCCTCAAGGACATCTCGCTCGCGGGCCGCATCCTCGCGCTCTTTCCCGAGCGCGTAAAAGAGGATCGCCCGGACGATCTGAAGGCCCTTGGCGACTGGGTGAAGAACCCCGACGCCAACGTCATCAAGCTGCCCAACATCTCCGCCTCGGTGCCGCAGCTCGTCGCCGCGATCCGCGAATTGCAGGGCCAGGGCTTCGATCTTCCGGACTATCCCGAGGAGCCGCAGACCGACGAGGAAAAGGATGCCCGCGCCCGCTATGACGCGGTGAAGGGCTCCGCGGTGAACCCCGTCCTGCGCGAGGGCAACTCGGACCGCCGCGCCGCCGTCGCCGTGAAGAACTACGCCATGGCCAATCCCCATTCGATGGGAGACTGGTCCTCGGACAGCAAGACCCATGTCTCCGCGATGTCCTCGGGTGATTTCTACTCCAACGAGACCTCGCTGACGCTGACCGAGTCCCAGGGTGGCCGCGTCTCGATCGAGCACCAGGCCGAGGACGGATCCGTCACCGTGCTGAAGGAGGTCGAGTTCCCGGCCGGCACCGTGGTCGACGCGACCTACATGTCCGCTTCCGCGCTGGACGCGTTCCTCGCCGAGCAGATCGAGAAGACGAAGGAGGAGGGCATCCTGTTCTCCCTCCACCTCAAGGCCACGATGATGAAGGTCTCCGACCCCATCCTCTTCGGCCACGCGGTGCGCGAATTCCTCAAGCCCGTCTTCGAAAAGTACGGCGACGAGATGAAGGCCGCCGGGATCTCCCCCAATGCCGGCCTCGGCGATCTGATGGCCCGTCTGGCCGACATGCCGCAGAAGGCGGAGATCGAGGCCGAGATCGAGCGTGTCATGAAGGAGCGTCCGCCGCTCTACATGGTCAACTCGGACCGCGGCATCACGAACCTGCACGTTCCCTCCGACGTCATCATCGACGCCTCGATGCCCGCCGTGATTCGCGCTGGCGGCAAGGGCTGGGGGCCCGACGGTGAGCCGGCGGACGTCAACTGCGTCATCCCGGACAATTCCTACGCGCCGGTCTATGACGAGGCGATCCGCTACTTCAAGGAAACCGGGGCTCTCGATCCCACCAAGTCGGGCACCGTCCAGAACGTCGGCCTGATGGCGCAGAAGGCGGAGGAGTATGGCTCCCACCCGACCACCTTCGAGATTCCGAAGGCCGGCACGGTGCGCATGAAGCTCGCCTCGGGCGAGGTCCTGCACGAGCACCGGGTCGAGGCCGGCGACATCTGGCGCTCCGCCTCCGCGCGCAAGGCCGCGATCGAGGATTGGGTGCAGCTCGCCATCGACCGTCAGAAGGCCGAGGGCTGCGAGGCGATCTTCTGGCTCGACGCCGAGCGCGCCCACGATAAGCAGCTGATCGACTTCGTGAAGCCGATCCTCGAGGCCGAGGGCGTCGCGGGCAACTTCAAGATCCTCGCCCCGCGCGAGGCGACCCGCGCCACGCTGGAGACGATCCGCAAGGGTGAGACCTCCATCGCGGTCTCGGGCAACGTGCTGAGGGACTACCTGACCGACCTCTTCCCGATCCTCGAGCTCGGCACGTCGGCCAAGATGCTCTCTATCGTGAAGCTGATGAACGGCGGCTGCATGTTCGAGACGGGCGCGGGCGGCTCCGCGCCCAAGCACGTCCAGCAGCTGCAGGAAGAGAACCACCTGCGCTGGGATTCCCTCGGCGAGTTCTGCGCGCTCGGGGAGAGCCTGAAGTTCCTCGGCGACAAGAACGGCAACGAGAAGGCCCGCCTGCTCGGCCGCGCCGTCGAGACGGCGACGCAGGGCATCCTGGACCACGGCCGCTCCCCGGGCCGCAAGGCCGGCCAGCCGGACAACCGCGACAGCCACTACTACTTCGCGCTCTACTGGGCGAAGGCCCTCGCCGGGCAGGACAATGACGCGGAGCTTGCCGAGCACTTCACTCCCATCGCCGCCGCGCTGGAAGAGAACGGGGACAAGATCATCGAGGAGCTGCGCGCGAACCGTGGCGCCGCGGTCGATCTGGGCGGCTACTACAACACCGACCCCGAGAAGGTCGCATCGATCATGCGCCCCTCGGAGACGCTGAACAGCATCATCGGCTGAACCAGCCGGAGCGTTGCAAATGAAAGGCGGCGGGGCAGGGGCTCCGCCGCCTTTTTTCATGCGGATCGGGTCCCGGCGGTCATGGCCGCGAGCGGGGCACCTTTCATCCGGCCCCGTGCGGCCGCTCCTCGCTGACCGGATCCAGACCTGCCTCGGCGAAGACGGAGGCCGCCGCGCCCGTTCTCAGGAACGCCAGGAACGCCGCCGCCGCCGCGCGCATCTCTCCATCAAGGCCGAAGCCCGCGCCGAAGACGAAGGTGCGGTCGAAATCCGGCGGGAGGGGACCGGCGATGGAGATGCCGGGGATGGGAATGAGTTCGCTCATCTGCTGGAAGCCCAGATCCGCCTCGCCCCGCGCAACGACCCGCCCGACGCGTTCGGAGTAGATCGTCCGGGCCGTCTTCGCCATCTCGTCCGCAATCCCGAGGGCAGGGAAGACCTCGCCCGAGAGGTAGATCCCGCTGGCGCTGGCCGCATGCGCGACGGATCCTGCCGCAAGGAGGGCGCGTCTCAGCGCCGGGGCGGTGGAGATGTCGGGGACCGGCTCCCCCTGCCTCACCGCGGCGCCGATCCTCGATGCCACCAGTGGTACGAAATCGCCGGCAAAATGCCCCTCCGCGGCGTAGCGGGCATGGGCGGAGGCGGCGAGAAAATAGAGGTCGAACCGCTCACCGGCCTTCAGCCGCGTCGGAATGGAATCGTGTGCGTCCCCGAGCGAGGAGCCGAAGGCGATCTCCACTTCGCATTCATATGACGGAAGCAGTGCTTCGATGGGGGCGGCCTGCGCGCCCGAGGTCACGATCCTGAGCGGGCGGCTCACCGGCCGCCCATCCCCCGGGAGCGCGCTCAATGCCCCATGATCATGCCTTCCAGGGCATCCTTCTCCATCGCGACCTCGGTCAGGCGGGCCTTCACCACGTCCCCTTGGGTGATCATGCCGACCATGTGCCCCTCCTCGACCACGGGCATGTGGCGGAACCGTCCCTCGCTCATGCGCAGTAGCACGCTCTCGGCCGTGTCCGAGCGGGCGCAGGTCTGGATGTTCTCCGTCATCATCGCCTCGACCTTGTCGTCGAGGCAGGAGGGCCCGCGCTGTCCGATTTCCCGCACGATATCCCGCTCGGAGAGGATGCCGGCCACGTGGTCGCTGTCCGCTGAGACGACGACGGAGCCGATGCGCTTGTCTGACAGAAGCCGGGCGGCCTCGGCCACACTCGCCCCCGGTGCGATCGTGACGACGCCATCCCCCTTCGACGCAAGGATCTGCGATACCAGCATGACGTCTCCTCCTCGATAATCATGTCGTATCGATCAGGGGACCGCAGGGTGCGGCATCGTGTCAATACGAAACCGATTGACCGGCTGAAGAACGCCCGTCTGCGTTAATCAGGAACATCGACTGCGCGGGCCTGTTGGTCCAGAACCTATTACAAGGAGCGGGCTGCAGCGTCGCAGGCCGAGGTATCCATCATGCGCTTCTGGGCGCTCGTCTTCTTATGTCTGGCGGTCATCTGCGCCATATTCGGCTACTCAGGAGCGTCCGGCGAAGCCACGGAGGGCATCGCCAGGATTCTTTCGACCGTGTTCGCCTTGCTCTGCGTGCTCACGCTCGCAGCCCAGATGATGAGTAAGTAGTAACCGGCGAGCCGTCCCTTGTCCAGTCATCTCAGGGTTGCAGGGCCCGAGCGTCCCTCGCGCGCCGCCCCCGCGCGGAGCCAGATCGGACTTGGACCGCCCGTGGCGATCGCCTAGAACTCGGCCCAGAGCGGGACGCGCGCCCGTCGATCGGCATGGGAACGGACGTCCTGTTCGTCAGGTCCCAGGCCCCTTGTCGGGATGGGGCCGCTTTTCGGGACCTCTCAGGGGCAGGCGGGCGTCTCGGGACATGCCCCTGTGATCCAGGGGGAAACGCTCGCCGGAGGCAATCGTGACGGGGACCAGGGGCAATTCGGTCGCTACGGCACGGCGGCGTCAGGCGGCAACGGGCGCGGTGGTCCATGCCTGGCGGGTCCTTCTGTCCCGCGGTCCGAGCCAGGCGCAGTTCTGGTTCATCGCCCTCGCGCTCGGTATCGCCTCTGGCCTCGGCGCGGTCGCCTTCCGGGCGGCCATTTCCGGAGCGCAGGCGCTGTTCTACGGCACCGACGACATCCGCACCCTGCACAGTTTCGCCCGCACTCTGCCGTGGTACGTCATCTTCATCATTCCGGTCCTCGGCGGACTGGTCGTCGGACTGATCCTGTCGCGGATGACCCCGGATGGCCGTGTGCGGTCCGTGGCGGACGTGATCGAGGGCGCGGCGCTTCACAAGGGGCGACTGGAGCAGCGGGCGGGCTATGCCTCGACGCTGGCCTCCCTCGTGACCCTC
This sequence comes from Tropicimonas omnivorans, assembly GCF_031846565.1. NCBI lineage: Bacteria > Pseudomonadati > Pseudomonadota > Alphaproteobacteria > Rhodobacterales > Roseobacteraceae > Tropicimonas > Tropicimonas omnivorans. Next base: position 545,631 of record NZ_JAVRHL010000003.1, read on the forward strand.
TCGACCGGCGGCTCGACCGGCCGCGAAGGTCCGGTGGTGCATCTCGCCGGCCAGATCTCCGCCTGGGTCTCCCGCCGCATCAATGCCGACGGGATCACCGGGCGGGACCTGCTGGGCTGCTCCGTCGCCGCGGCCGTCTCGGCCAGCTTCAACGCGCCGATCGCCGGCGCCATCTTCGCCATGGAGGTGGTGCTGAGGCATTTCGCGGTCCATGCTTTCGCGCCCATCGTCATCGCCTCTGTCGCTGGCACGGTGGTCGCGCGGCTCTGGTTCGGCGACGTGACCGAATTCGAGCTGACCGAACAGACGGCACTGGCGTTCTACGTCGAGTTGCCGGCCTTTCTGATGCTGGGCCTCGTCTGCGGCGTCGTCTCGGTGGTCCTGATGAAGGCCGTCTTCTTCACGACCAGGCTCGGGGATCGCTACACCTCGCGCACGAAGCTCGCGCAGACGGTGCGACCGATGCTCTCGGGCGCGGTCCTCGGCGCCATCGCGATCTGGTTTCCGCATATCATCGGCGTCGGCTACGAAACCACCTCCGCCGCACTCACGGGCCGCATCCCGCTCTTCGAGGCCATCGCCATGGCGGCGATCAAGGTGGTTGCCGTGGCGGTGACCATGGGCGGGCGGATGGGCGGCGGAATGTTCTCCCCCTCCCTGATGGTGGGCGCCCTGACCGGCCTCGCCTTCGGCGCCATAGCCACAGAGGTCTTTCCGGAGGTCTCCGGCGCCGCGACGCTCTATGCTCTGGCCGGAATGGGGGCCGTTGCCGCCGCCGTTCTCGGCGCGCCGATCTCGACCACGCTCATCGTCTTCGAGCTGACGGGGGACTGGCAGGCGGGCATCGCGGTCATGGTCTCCGTCTCGCTGGCCGTCGCGGTCTCCACACGCCTCGTGGACCATTCGTTCTTCCTCACCCAGCTCGCGCAGCGGGGGGTGCGGCTCGCGGCGGGGTCCGATTACCTTCTCGACCTGCAATCCGTAGGAGTCGTCATGCGGTCGATGGACAGTCCGCGCGCCGCGCCGGAGGCCGCCTGTCGTGCGCTGATGGAGGAGGGCGTGACGCTGTCCCCCTCCCACAAGCTGACCGACGCGATGGAGATCTTCGACGAGGCCGGCCACGCCTTCGTGCCCGTCGTGGCGCAAAGCAAGGAGTCCGGCCCCCCCGAGCTTCTCGGCGCGATCTTTCATCTCGACGCGGTACGCGCCCACAACCGCGCCATCGCCGAACGCATCCGCGAGGAGCACACCTGAGACGGCCGGGCCTCTGTGACGCTGCGCATGATCGCTTAGCCGGGCGCCTGACGCCCGGCGCCCACTTGATCCCCCAATCCTACGCCAGGATACGCCCCACCATCTCGGATGTATCGCGGCTGAGGCCCTCTACGGCTGAGAGGCGCTCGAGGTTTTCCCGGATCATGCCCTGCCGGTCGGCGTCGAAGCGCTTCCAGGTCTCGAAGCTGGTGGTCAGGCGGGCGGCGGTCTGCGGGTTCAAGGGATCGAGCCGGATGAGCCAGTCGGTCACGAGGCGGTAGATCCGCCCCTCCGGCTCGTGGAAGGCGGCGGGGTTGCCCGCCAGCGCTCCGATCACGGACCGGAAGCGGTTGGGGTTGGTCCAGTCGAAGGCGGGATCGCCGGTCAGCCTCTGGGCCACGTCGTGGGCCTCGGCGGGCGAGGCGGAGGCGGCCTGGAGCGCGAACCACTTGTCCATGACGAGCCGGTCTCCCTCCCAGCGGCGGCGGAAGGCGGCAAGCTCCTCCTCGCCCTTGCCGATCCTCAGAAGCGCGCCGAGGGCGCCGAGCCGCTCGGTCATGTTCCCGGCCTCGGCGAACTGCGCCGCCGCGCGCGACCCGCCATCCACCCGCGAGAGGTACGCCAGCGCCGCGCCGCGCAGCGCCCGCGAGCCCGCGCTCTGTGCATCGGGCGTATAGGGACCGGGGACGCGCATCTCGTCGTAGAGCTCCGACAGGACCGGCTCCAGCGTTCCGCCGATCTCTTCGGCAAGGCGCCTCAGGGCCGCCCAGATCGCCGTGGGGTCGGGGGTCGCGCCGCCGTCGTGGATCGCCTGCGCAAGGTCGTCCTGGCTCGGCAGGGAGAGGGCGAGGGCGCGGAAGGCGGGGTCGAGCGTATCGTCCTTCGCGACCATCTGGAGAGCGGACAGGTACTGCTGGCCGGGCTCGGCGCCGTCCGTGACCATCCGGACGAGGACGTCGCGGGCGAGGGCGCGTCCGGCCTCCCACTTGTTGAACGGATCGGTGTCATGAGCGAGAAGGAAGGCGCGCTCCTCCGCGCTGGTCTGCCGCTGCAGGATCACCGGGGCCGAGAAGCCGCGCAGGATCGACGGAACGGGGCGGCCGGGCACGCGCGACGCCTTCGCTTCGAGGTCCGCACCCCCCGTGCCGAGGCCGATCTCCACCGTCTGCTCCGCCTCGGTCAGTTCCACGACCTCGGTCGCCATGATCTCGTGCCCGGCCGCATCCAGAAGCCCCAGCGCAACGGGGATGACGAGGGGGGCCTTGTCCGGCTGGCCGGGCGTGGGAGGGGTATGCTGGCGGAAGGTCAGGGCAAGCCGGCCGGCCTCCTCGTCCCAATCTTCGGACACCTCGACGCGGGGCGTTCCGGCCTGCGAATACCAGAGCTTGAACTGCGACAGGTCCCGCCCGGTCGCGTCCTCGAACACCGCCAGCCAGTCCTCGATGGTGCAGGCCTGCCCGTCATGGCGCTCGAAATAGAGATCGAGGGCCGCCCGGTAGGCCTCCGCGCCGACGAGCCGGCGCAGCATCCCGATCACCTCCGCGCCCTTCTCGTACACCGTTGCGGTGTAGAAGTTATTGATCTCGATATAGCTTTCGGGCCGCACCGGATGCGCGAGGGGGCCATTGTCCTCCCGGAACTGCCGTGCGCGCAAGGCAAGCACGTCATCGATCCGCTTGACCGGCTCGGAGCGCATGTCCCCCGAGAACTGCTGGTCGCGGAAGACCGTCAGGCCCTCCTTGAGGCAGAGCTGGAACCAGTCCCGGCAGGTCACGCGATTGCCCGTCCAGTTGTGGAAGTACTCGTGGGCGACGATGCCCTCGATCATCTCGAAGTCGACATCCGTCGCGGTGTCGGGGCTGGCCAGGACATACTTCGAGTTGAAGATGTTCAGCCCCTTGTTCTCCATCGCGCCCATGTTGAAATCGTCCACTGCGACGATGCTGAAGACGCTCAGGTCGTATTCCCGCCCGTATTCCCGTTCGTCCCAGCGCATGGACCGAATGAGCGCGTCGAGGGCATAGTCGCAGCGATCCTCGTCGCCCGGCCGGACGTAGACGTTGAGCGCGACGGGCATCCCCGAGGCCGTGGTGAAGGTGCCAGACTTCGCCACGAGGTCGCCCGCGACGAGTGCGAAGAGGTAGGACGGCTTCGGCCAAGGGTCGTGCCATTCGGCGCTGTTGCCCTCCTGCGCGCCCGGATTGCCGTTCGACAGCATGACCGGAAGCGGCTTGTCCTCGGGCCCTTCGATGCGCACGTTGAAGGGGGCCATCACGTCGGGCCGGTCCGGGTAGAAGGTGATCTTGCGAAAGCCCTCCGCCTCGCACTGGGTGCAGTACATGCCGCCCGACATGTAGAGCCCGTCGAGCGCGGTATTCCCGGACGGATCGATCTCCACCTCCGCCTCGAAGACGAAGGGCGTATCCGGAACGTCGCAGGTCAGGCCCTCGGCGGTGATGTCAGGCGAGACGGGGACGCCGTCGATCCTCGCCTCGATCAGGTTCAGCTTCTCCCCGTGAAGGAAGAACGGCCCCGAGGGCGCCGCCGGATCGTTCGCGAACGTGATCCGGCTGAGAACCCTCGTGGCCGTCGGATGCAGCCGAAAGGTAAGGGAGACGTCGCCGACGATCCACGGGAAGGGAGTGTACTCCTCCAGCCGGACGGTCCTGTCGCTGGTTCGCGGCGCGTGGTCTTTCATGCCGAAGGCTCCCTCAAATGATCGGTGCATGAGCGTAGACCATCGGAGGGCAGGTGCAACGGGAGCGTCGGGACGGTGACGGGAGGGAGTTGAGGGGTGTGCTTTAGGATAAGCACGCAAGTGGTCGATCTATAAACGGAAGAATCGGATATTCGCGCGCCTCACCTCGTTCGCGTTCGGCGTGCAATCAGCTCACCTCAGCGCCCCCGCCCGATGAAGTTCGGCCTGCAAACCTCTGGCATGACCTGTTTTCCATATCACTCCACCGTCACCGACTTGGCGAGGTTCCGCGGCTGATCGACATCCGTGCCCTTGGCGACGGCGGCGTGGTAGGCGAGGAGCTGCACCGGGATCGCGTAGAGGATCGGAGCGAGGTCAGCGGCGATCTCGGGGAGGGTCAGGACGCGCCAGCAGCCGTCGCCGGCTTTCCTGGCGCCCGCGGGATCGGTGATCAGGAGGATCCGGCCGCCGCGGGCCATGACCTCCTGCATGTTGGACACCGACTTGTCGAAGAGCTCGTCGGACGGCGCCAGGACGACGACTGGAACGGTCTGGTCGATCAGCGCGATGGGACCGTGTTTCAGCTCGCCGCTCGCATAACCTTCGGCGTGTATGTAGCTGATCTCCTTAAGTTTCAGTGCACCTTCCAGGGCCAGCGGGTACATCGCACCGCGCCCTAGGAAGAGCGCGTCCTCAACCTCTGCGACCTCGCGCGCGATGCGCTCGACCTCGGCGCTCTCCCCGACGGCATGGTTCACGAGGCCCGGCAGGCTGGACAGCAGGCCGAGGCGCGTCTCCATCTCCGTCCCGCTCAGGACCCCCCGGTCGGAGCCGGCCTTGAGGGCCAGCATGTGCAGGACCGTGAGCTGGCAGGTGAAGGCCTTGGTGGAGGCGACGCCGATCTCGGCGCCTGCGAAGATCGGCAGGACGATGTCCGACCCGCGGGCGATCGAGCTTTCGGCCACGTTGACCACGGAGGCGATCCGGTCGACGCGGCCCTCGCAGTAGCGCAGGGCGGCCAGCGTGTCCGCCGTCTCGCCCGACTGGGAGACGAAGATCGCCAGCGTCCGCGCCGGGATCGGCGGCTCGCGGTATCTGAATTCGGAGGCGATATCGACCTCGGCCGGAAGACCGGCGATCCGCTCGAACCAGTACTTCGCGACGAAGCAGGCGTAGTTCGCCGTGCCGCAGGCGACGAGAAGGACGCGATCGTACTGCGAGAAGTCGAGCCCCGGCTCCGGCAGGACGATCTCCCGGGTCCCGGCGTAGTGGCGTATCGTGTCGCCGATGACAGAGGGCTGCTCGGCGATCTCCTTGGCCATGAAGTGGCGATGACCACCCTTTTCGATGCGGGCGAGGTCGATGTTCACCGTCTTGACCGGGCGCTCGACCGCATGGCCCTCTGCATCCATGATCTGGGCGGAATGGCGGGTGAGGACGGCCCAGTCGCCATCCTCGAGATAGGTGATCCGGTTCGTCATCGGCGCCAGCGCGATGGCGTCCGAGCCCACGAACATCTCCCCCTCGCCATGACCGATTGCGAGCGGAGAGCCGCGGCGGGCGGCGATCAGCAGATCCTCCTCCCCCTCGAAGAGAAGGCAGAGCGCGAAAGCCCCCTCGAGGCGGCCGAGCGTCGCCTCCGCCGCGCCCTGGGGAGAGAGACCGGCCCTCAGGTGGTGCTGGACGAGGAGCGCGACGGTCTCGGTGTCCGTGTCGCTCTCGGTGCCGAGGCCGAGCTCCGCCAGCTCGGCTCGAAGCTGCCGGAAGTTCTCGATGATGCCGTTATGGACGACAGCGACCGGCCCCGCCTTGTGCGGATGCGCGTTGACCACGGTGGGGGCGCCATGGGTGGCCCAGCGGGTATGGCCGATGCCGGACTTGCCGGGCAGCGGCTCGTGGACCAGCAGATCAGAGAGGTTGACGAGCTTGCCGACAGCCCGTCGCCGGTCGAGCGTGCCGCCGTTCACCGTGGCGATGCCGGCGCTGTCGTAGCCGCGATACTCGAGCCGTTTCAGGGCTTCGACAAGAATGGGAGAGGCTTCGTGGGAGCCAAGAACGCCGACGATACCGCACATCTTCAGTGAGTCCTCTTCGCTTTCTGCGCCTTCAGTCGCGCCATCAGGCGGCGGGCGAGGTTGGGCTTGTTCGTCTGGCGCGCACGGCCAATGGCAAGCGCGCCCGAGGGCACGTCCTCGGTGATGACGGAGCCCGAGCCCGTCATCGCCTCGGCGCCCACGCTCACCGGCGCCACGAGCATGGTGCTCGATCCGATGAAGGCTCCGGCCCCGATCTCGGTGCGGTGCTTCATGACGCCGTCATAGTTGCAGGTGACTGTACCCGCGCCGATATTCGCGCCCGCCCCGACGGAGGCATCGCCGACATAGCTGAGGTGGTTGACCTTCGCGCCCTCGTCGATGGTGGCGTTCTTGATCTCGACGAAGTTGCCGACCCGCACGTCCTCGGCGAGCTCCGCGCCGGGGCGGAGGCGGGCGTAGGGGCCGACGATGGCGCCGCGGGAGACGTGGCAGCCTTCGAGATGGGAGAAGGCGCGGATGCGGGCGCCCGTCTCCACCGTGACGCCGGGGCCGAACACCACGTTCGGCTCGATCAGGACATCCCGTCCGATCACCGTGTCGAGGGAGAAATGGACCGTTTCCGGAGCCTGGAGCGTCACGCCGAGCTCGAGGGACGCGGCGCGGGCGGCGGCCTGGAACGCCGCTTCCGCGCGGGCCAGATCGGCGCGGGAATTGATGCCCAGCGTCTCCGCCTCGTCGCAGGAGACGGCGGCGACGTCGAGCCCGCGGGCGCGGGCATGGGCCACGATATCGGTCAGGTAGTATTCGCCGGCGGCATTGTCGTTACCGATCTCGGCAAGAAGGCCGGGAAGGAGGGCGCTGTCAGCGCAGATCACGCCGGAATTGCAGAAATCGATGGCGCGCTCCGCCTCGCTTGCCTCCTTGTATTCCACGATGCGCTCGAGCCGGCCCTCCTCCACCACGAGGCGGCCGTAGCGGCCGGGATCGGCGGCATGGAAGCCGAGCACCACGACCGCGGCGCCGGCCCGGCGGGCCTCCAGCATCCGCTCCAGCGTGGCGGCCCGGATGAAGGGGGTGTCGCCGTAGAGGACGAGCGTGTCTCCCTCCATCGCGGTGCCCTCGGGCAGCGCCTGCCGCACGGCATGGCCGGTGCCGAGCCGCTCCTCCTGGATCGCGATGCGGACGGTTTCGTCCATCTGCCGGGCAACGGCTTCCACCGCCTCCGCGCCGTGCCCTGCGACGATCGTGCAGGCCTCGGGGGACAGTGTCTCCGCGGCGGACATGGCATGGGCGAGAAGAGGAGCGCCTGCGACCTCGTGCAGGACCTTCGGAAGATCGGACTGCATTCGCGTGCCCTGGCCCGCGGCCAGGATGATAACGTTCGTGGGCATTGCCTCGCCTGCTCTTGTTTTGGCCTCGCGATCCCGTATTACGCGGGCGACGAATGGCTGCAAGGGACCTGCACGCTCCGGGCGATCACTTGCGGTGTCACCCTGTCACAAGGCTCCTCCCATCATGCGCACGGTCATCTTCGATCTGGACGGAACGCTGGCCGATACCAGCAAGGATCTTCTGGAGGCGGCCAATGCCTGCTTCCGGGAGCTCGGCCATGACGACCCGCTGACGGACGCCGACAGCGCCGTCGCGGTGCGCGGCGGACGGGCCATGCTGCGCCTGGCCTTCGACCGGCTGGGCGGGCCGTGGGACGAGGGGATGGTGAACCGCGAATACCCTGAACTCCTGCGCCATTACGAGACGAGGATCGACACCCATACGGTGCTCTATCCCGGCGCGATGGAGGCCGTGGCGGAGCTGGGGCGGCGGGGGATCGGCGTCGGCATCTGCACCAACAAGCCCGAGGCTCTGGCGCAGCTTCTGCTCTCGCGCCTGGGGGTGAGGGACGCGTTTGGCTCCCTCGTCGGCGCGGATACGCTGGCGGTGCGCAAACCCGATCCCGAGGCGCTCTTCGTCGCCGCCGAGCGGGCCGGGGGGCTGCGGCACCGCGCGCTTCTCGTGGGGGACACCGTGACCGACCGTGACACCGCCCGCGCCGCCGGCGTGCCCTGCGCCCTCGTCACGTTCGGCCCCGGCGGGCGGAGCGTGGAGGAGCTGGAGCCGGAGGCGCTTCTGGAGCGGTTCGAGGATCTGCCGGACGTCGCCGAGCGGCTTCTGGGGGCGGCATGACCGAAGCGGGCGGGGAGCAGGCGGAAGGGCAAGACGTCTTCCGCGGGTCCTTCACCCAGCAGGAGCCGATTCCCGACGAGGCGATCCTGGCCGCTGGCGAGGTCCTGCGCTCGGGGCGGCTCCATCGCTACAACGTGGCGCCGGGAGAGGTGGGGGAAACCGCCCGCCTGGAGCAGGAGTTCGCCGCGCTGACGGGCGCGCGCTACTGCCTTGCCGTCGCCTCGGGGGGCTACGCCATCTCCTGCGCGCTCAGGGCGGCAGGCGTGGAGGCCGGAGCGCCCGTCCTCACCAATGCCTTCACGCTGGCGCCGGTGCCCGGCGCGATCGTCGCGGCCGGCGGCCGTCCGGTCTTCGTGGAAACGGGCGACGATCTGACCATCGACCTTGCCGACCTCGAGGCGAAGACAAGCGAGAGCGGCGCGCGTCATCTCGTCCTCAGTCACATGCGCGGGCATATCGGCGACATGGACCGGCTTCTGGCCTCCACGGAGGCGCTCGGTCTCGTCCTGATCGAAGATTGCGCCCACACGATGGGCGCGACGTGGCGCGGCATTCCCTCAGGGCGGCACGGGCGGGTCGGATGCTTCTCCACCCAGACCTACAAGCACATCAACTCGGGCGAGGGGGGGCTCCTGATCTCGGACGACGCGGACACCTTCGCCCGGGCCGTCCTCCTCTCGGGCAGCTACATGCTCTGGGACCGCCATATCGCTGCGCCGGGGGCGGACACCTTCGCCCCGATCCTCGGCGACGTGCCCAACATCTCCGGCCGCATGGACAATCTCCGGGCCGCGATCCTGACGCCCCAGCTGAAACTGCTGAACGAGCGCTGCGCCGCGTGGACCGAGCGTTACCGGGTCGTGGAGCGGGAGCTGGCGGACGTCCCCGGATTGCATCTCTTCACGCGGCCGCCGGAGGAAGGCTTCGTCGGCTCCTCCTTCCAGTTTTCGCTGCCGGGCGCGCCGCCGGAGACGCTGCCCGACCTCGTCCGCGCGTGTTCCGCCCGCGGTGTCGAGCTGAAGTGGTTCGGCGCAGCGGAGCCCCACGGCTATACCTCGCGCTACAGTCACTGGGCCTATGCCGCGCCGCCCGAGCTGCCGGCCACGGACCGGACGCTTGCCACCCTCCTGGACATGCGCCTGCCGCTGACCTTCACGCTCGAGGAATGTGCCCTCATCGGCCGGATCATTCGCGCCGAGGTCCAGCGCGCGATGGCGTCGATCGGGTAGGGCGGCCGTCCGGGCAGGGCGTCGCCGCATCCCCGCCGCGGACCTTCCGCTATGCGTCGGCTGGTCCTATATTCCTCCGGCAGGCGAGGGGATGACAACGAGGTGGACCGCAAGCCATGAGCGATAGCAGAGTACCGGCCACGCCGGGCACCGCGGGCGTTCTGACGGAGGCCCTCAAGGCCCAGGCGAAGTACGAGGAGGCCCGCGCGACGCGGCTCGGCCGCGGCGCCGAACGCCTGACGGCGCCGCTCGGCAGCGTCGCGGCGCGGCTGGTGCCGCCGGGGCTCGTCAGGCGCGGCCTCGCCGCCGCGGACCGCTTGGCCGGGATGACCCTGAGGGACGTCGTCTCGCCCCATGACATCGACGATCTCGCCGCCTGCGATGCGGCGGCGCTGAAGGTCCAGGGCTGGTCCGTCGGCAGCAATGCGGCCACCGGCGGCGCCGCCGGCTGGTTCGGCGCCGCCGGGATGAGTGCGGACATCCCAGCAACCATCGCGCTCGCCGCCCGCAACGTGCGCGCCACGGGTGCGGCCTACGGCTTTGCCGGCGAGGGAGAGGAGGAGGCCGCCTTCCGGCTGATGGTCCTCGAAGTCGCGACGTCCATCGGCGAGGAGGGCCGGCAGACCACGCTGCACAACCTCAACGCCATGGCCCGCTACCTCGCGACCCCCGAGGGCCGGATGGCGCTGGAGAAGGGGGGCGAATGGGTGTCCGAGAAGATCGTGGAGCGCCTCGCCCGGCAATTCGGCGCGTCGCTGGCCGGGCGGCGGGCCGGTCGCCTCGTGCCCGTGGTCGGCGGCGCCGTCGCGGCGATGGTGAACGCAAGCTTCCAGACCGACGTCTCCCGCGCCGCGCGCTACGCCTATCGCCAACGCTGGCTGATGGCCCGCAAGGCCTTGCCCGCACCGCCGCCGGACACCGCCAAAGAGGAGTCCTGATCCCGGTTGCACAGCGCCTTGGCTGGTGTACGTTTCGCCCCGACGTGACGCGATGGCCGGCCGGAAGGACCTTGCATGAACGACAGCTCCGAGACCCCCGATCCGAAGGGCCGCCCCGCGCCCGGTGCCGGCCGCCGCGCCTCCGATCCACCCTTGCCCCGTGAAGACGGCACCGTTTCCACCGACAGCATCGTGCCGCCGGTGACCGTGGTCTCGCCCGAGCCCGTTGTGGCCGGGGCGAAGGTCAAGAAGCCCGAGCTCATCGACCGGGTCGTGGCCCAGTCGGGCGTGAAGAAGCGGGACGCCAAGCCCGTGGTGGAGGCGATGCTCGGCGTCCTTGGCGAGATGCTGAGCGACGGGCGGGAGATGCAGGTGCCGCCCCTCGGGAAGCTCATGGTCGGCAGGAGGAAGGAGGTCAGCGGCGGCGAGGTGCTGAACCTTCGCCTGCGCAGGACCGGCGGTGCCGCACCGGGACCGAAGGACAGCCAGCCCGGTCCGGATGAAAGCGGCCAGGAGCCGGGCGACGATGCGGAAGGGGCCGACTGAGCCCTTGCGCTTGTCCCGAGGCGAGGCTATCAGACCCGCCGTCGGGTGATTAGCTCAGTGGTAGAGCGCTTCGTTCACATCGAAGATGTCGGGGGTTCAAATCCCTCATCACCCACCACCTTTTCCTTTCAGACCAGATGGACCGGTACGCGGCACGGCGTGCTTGCAGGTTCAGTGACCCGAGCTGGCAGCTGAAGCGTCGCCTCTGGTCGAGCGGGCTGCCCGGACGCCGCTCTTCGCTGCGGCGGCCGTGAGTGTCGGCTGTGCGGGACCTTCCTGCCGCCAGCGGCACGTGCGCAAGTTGCGCTGCATTTGCAAAGCCACGCAAAAGGATATGCGGGGAGCCGACGTCTGCTGCGTCTGACCCTGACATGCGCGGCTGCATGAACCGTACCTGCTGCCCAGACGTATCGCGGTCGCAGCATGCCTGCTGGAGCGGTCGGTCAGAGGTACCTCATCCGACCCTGACGTTCCAAAAGGATGCGAGGCGGGTCTTTGCGATGACAGCGGCTCACCTGCCTTGCGAGAGAAAAGCACCCCTGCTCCGAAACTTACGTGCCGGCGGGTTCGTGTCTTCAGCGATGCGGCCAGCAAGAGGCTGGCCAAACTGAACAACAGGATGACCCGATGTTTACCAAGACCACGCTTCCCGTCGCCGCTCTTTCGCTCGCTTTCGGCTCGGCCGCACTGGCGCAGGATAATGCAGGCATGATGGGGTACGCTCTGGCCGAAGACGGCGGGACCCTCGTCACCATGGCCGATATCGCCCAGCCCGGCGAGGTGGAAACCTATTCGCTGGAAACCCCGCTGCGCGCCATCGCCTATCGCCCCGTGACGGGCCAGCTTCTCGGTTATGCCGACGGCATGATCTACGAGATCGATCCGATGTCGGGTGAGCTGACCGACCTCGGCGCGACGTTCATGGACGATGCCATGATCGGCGAAGGCGCGGTGGCGTTCGACTTCAACAACCAGATCGACGCGGTCCGTGCCGTGGGCGCCGACGGCTCCAACCTCGTCTATTTCCCCGACGGCTTCGGCGACAACGACGAGCGCGCCAACTCGGTCCGCCGCTTCACCGACGCCTTCTACGTCGACGGTGACATGTCGGCCGACATGGAGCCCCAGATCTTCGCCAACGCCTATACCAACGCCATCTCCGGCGAGACGGCCGGGTCGACGGCCCAGTACGCCATCGATGCGCAGTCCAACGCGCTGGTGACCCTGGCCAACAACGCAGGCGAGCTTGCGAGCGTCGGATACCTGACGCTGGATGGCGAAACGGTCGACGTGACCGACTGGGGCGGCTTCGACATCGTCTCCCCCGAGGAAGGCACCGACATGGCCTACGCCCTCCTGCAGATCGATGGCGAGGATGTGGCCGGGCTGTACTCGGTTGATCTGGAAACGGGTGCGCTGACCGAACTCGATGAACTCGGCATGGGCGGTTTCACCGGCTTCGCCGTTTCGCAGGGGATGTAATCTCCGCGAGGGCGATCCTGCCTGGAGGGCGGCGCCTCGCCGCTCCGGTGCCCCCGGTCGCTTCGACCGGGGGCATAATTTCGTCTATGGCCGACTCAATCGGTTTCGGCGTCCTGTCGGCCTTCGCCGCACCTGCCTGGAACGGCTTTTGTGCGGACTGATTTGCCCCCGAAAGTCACATCTGTCCTGATGTGATCTTCGCAATCGATGCCGCGCTTTCCTTGAGTGCGGACTGGCTATGGGACCCGGCGGCGAGCACTGTCTCAAAGATGCTCCTCAATCACGCCAGCATCAGCCGCCGCGTGGCCTCCAGCGTGTCCGGGGCTTCTGCTTCGGTTTTGCGCGCATCCCAACCGGCGATACCGCCCAAACCATGGCTGACGCCGGTGATCACCTAGAGGGAATCGGCTCCGGGGGCACCGTGGAACGGATCGGCGTGCCAGTCCGGGCCCCCGAGGCGTGAAGTGGGGTCGTCATCGGCTCCGCAAACCACCAGCGTCGGGGCGTTGATCCCTCTGAACTCCACGCCGAAGAACAAAAAGCGCGCGGCGTTTTCCGAGGTCAGGTCCGCGCCGCCACGGCCCTGAGAGGCTAACAGGATGCCGGCACGGATGCGCGCGTCGGAGACGTCATCATCCTGAAGGCGCACGCCAAGCAGCAGGCTGCAGGTGAACCCGCCCAAGGAATGCCCGGCCACCGCGATCCGGTCTTGGTCAAGCCGCCCGGCCACGGCCGGTGCCTGTCGCTCGACCTCGGTCAGCTCGTGGAGGATGGCGCGCATCTCCGCCACCCTTTCACGCTAGAAGAATGGCCCGTTGGGCAAAACAGGGTCGAGAACAAGCGCGGTCGCGTCGAGAGAAGATCCGCGCGCTGCCGGGCGGGCAGGGGAGCGTCCGGCATCTGCAGGACGGCGCGCAGCCCACTCTCGGGTGCGACTTGCGAAAGACCGCCACGCTGGGCTAGAGACCGCACGGGCGCCGGGTGGTTAGCTCAGTTGGTAGAGCGTCTCGTTTACACCGAGAATGTCGGGGGTTCGAATCCCTCACCACCCACCATGCCCTGCCGGTTCGGTAGGGTAGGGCCGCGCGGAGCCGCGCAACGTCGACGCCCCGTGATTTGACTTGGTCTGCTTCATCATGCGTCACTCTGGCGGGCCGCCGCCGGCTCCTGGGGGACCCCGAATGTACGAAGAACGCGCGCGCCCGATCCTCGACTCGCTGCTGGAGGTCGTCGACTGGCCGGATGCGCCGCTGGACCGGCTTGAAATCCTCGATACGGGACTCGCCCTCGCGACGGATTGGCCGGTCACCGCCAATGCCGTCGCCGCCCTCGCGGCCGTGGGGCTCGCCGCATCGGCGCTCCATGAAACCTGGACGGGGGAACGCCGCCCGGTCCGCATCGATACGCGCGCGGCGGGGCTTGCCATGGCATCCTCGAGTTTCCTGCAGATCGACGGACGGAGCGCGAAGTTCCGCGATCCCTTCACCGGCTTCTACGAGGCGGCGGGCGGCGAATGGGTCTTCCTGCACGGCAACTTTCCGCATCTGCAGGCGGGCCTGATCGACCTTCTGGGCGCATCGGGTGCCGACGATGTGGCGCGGGCGGTCCGCGGGCGCGACGCGTCCGGGATCGAGGATGAGGCGATCGCCGCCGGTCTCTGCGCCGCCCGTGTCAGGACCCGCGAGGAGTGGGAGGCGGAAGATCACGCGCGGGCCCTCAGACCCCTGCCTGTTCTCGGCATCGAGCGTATCGGCGACGCGGCTCCGCGGCCGAGAGGTGCCGGGGATGAGCCGCTGAGCGGCTACCGCATGCTCGATCTGTCCCGCGTGATCGCAGGCCCGATGGCCGGGCGGACGATGGCCGAAGCCGGTGCGGACGTGCTCCTCGTCTCGGGGCCGGGCTTGCCCTCGATCACCTCGCTCGTGGTCGATACGGGCTTCGGCAAGCGCGCGGCCGAGATCGACCTGCGGAGCGATGCGGGGCGGGCGCTCGTCCGGCAGCTTGCCGCGGAGGCCGACGTGATGCTCGATGCCTATCGCCCCGGCGCGCTGGAGGGCTTCGGCCTTGGCCGCGAGGCGATGATGTCGATCTCTCCCGGCCTCGTCCACGTGGATCTCGACGCCTTCGGTCCTGTCGGGCCCTGGGCCGGCCGGCGCGGCTATGACAGCCTCGTGCAGGCCACGACGGGGATGTGCCGCGGCGGCCGCGAGGTTCCGGCGAACCTTCCCTGCCAGCCGCTCGACTACCTCTCCGGCTACCTCGCGGCCTTCGGGGCGATGCTGGCGCTCCTGCGACAATCGAAGGAGGGCGGCAGCTGGTCCGTTCGGCTTTCCCTTGCCGGCACGGCTCAGTGGATGCGGCAGACCCATGACCGGCTCGGCCCGGAGACGAGCCGCCCCGAACACGGGCCGGGCATTGCCGAGATCGCGGACCTCCTTCAGGACACCGATACGGAGTTCGGCAGGGTCAGGGCCCTGCGTCCACCCCTTCAGGGACCGGACTGGCGCTGGACTTCGCCGCCCGTTCCCCTGGGGACGAACGCGCCGGAGTGGGGCTGACGCCGACTGGTCATTTCAGGGGACGTGCGTCTTCGCTGGAGGCGGTCCCGCCTTCCGTTGCCGCACGGCTTATTTCACACGTGCCCCGCAACAGGCTTGCGCAGGGCTGCGGTGCGACTAGATTCGCCTGACGCGCCGGACCACCGCAAGTGGCCGCCGCGCGAAGACTCATCGAAGTCATCGCCCTGACGTCATGTCAGGCAACCCTGATTTTCCTGAGAATCGGACCGTCCGGCATGTCGCCGGATCGGTGGTCATCCGAGGAGGACATCATGTCCAAGGGCAATAACAGGCGTGGAAACAAGGAAGTGAAGAAGCCGAAGCAGGAGAAGGCGAAGGTTCTCGCAACGGCCAATTCGGGCGCCGCGAAGCCGCTCTCGCTCGGCGAGAAGAAGGGCCGGTAATCAAATGGGGGGGTGGGCGCCAACGCGGCGCCCGCCCCCCCATTGTCTGCCTGCCTCGAAAGGCGCCGGCCGGGATCAGGCGGGCCAGACCGATTGCAGTTTCTCGCCCTTCAGGATGCGCTCGCGGGCCGATGCCTCGTTTTTGCCGTTGGCATCCGCCTCGTCGGCGATGGCGATCAGGTGATCGCGGGGCACGCAGACCACACCGTCGATATCGGCGAAGATTACGTCGCCGGGCTTCACCGTGACGCGGCCGATGGTGATCGGAACCTGGCTCTCGGCCGGCTCCTTTCGGCCGCTCACGCCGACCGGGCTCGGATGCGTACCGAAGAGGGGGTAGCCGAGGCGACGGACCTGCGCGAGATCGCGCACGGTTCCGTTCACGATCGTCGCGGCGGCGCCGGCGGTCTTCGCGCCGGTGGACATCAGCTCTCCGGAGCAGGCGCCGTCCGCGCAGGAGGCATCGAGAACGATCACTCCGCCCGCCGGCACGTTGTCGATCGCGTTGTGATAGACGTCCTGCGGCTCACCCTTCCGGTCCGACGGCTTGAAGGACACGGTCACGGCGGGGCCGACGACGACAGCGCCGTCGCCCAGCGTGCCCTGCAGCGAGATCCCTTCGAGGTAGCCGAAGTGGCCGAGAGCTTCCATGCTGTCGTGCACGTCGCCCGAATACCAGGCCCTGAGCCTCTCGATCGCATCCTGCTCGGCGGGGCTGTAGTCGGTCTCAAACATTCGATTTCTTCTCCCTTTCGGTCTGCGCGGCAATGCGCAGATACTCGGTGCTGCGTGCGATCTGCTCTCGCATCAGGTCTTTCGCGCCGGCACCGTCCCGGCGCGCGATGCGGTCGTAGATCTTCTCGTGTTCGTCGTAGGCCTCGGTCAGCGACTTCGTCGGAACGCGGCTCGACACCTCGATCATCTCGGTGATGAGGTTCGCGAAGTTCTCGTACATCAGCGCGAGGATGCTGTTGCCGGAGGCGTGTACGAGGGCGAGGTGAAAGCGGGCGTCGGCGATGACGAACGTATCGAACGCGCCGTCGTCGCGTGCCTTCTCCATTGCGCGGAGGGCTTGGGTCACATCGTCGGTCACCGGGGTCTCGGAGGCGACGAGAAGGTCGATGACCTCGGTCTCGATCATCCGCCGGGCCCCCATGAGCTGTTCCAGATACCCCGGATGCGCAGCCATCTGCTGCCGCACCGTGACGGCGAGGGAGCTGATGAACTCGCTGACGTCCTGCCGCACGACGGTGGTGTTTCCCCCGTGGCGGCGCTGAACGAGACCCTTGGTCTCGAGGGCCTGGATCGCTTCCCGGACGGAGCGTGTCGAGACGCCGAATTCCTCGGCGATGCGGCTTTCGGAGGAGAGCTTGTCTCCCACCTTCAGCTCGCCGCCGAGGATCCGCTCCTCGAGCGCCGTCATGACGCCGACATGCAGCCGCTCGCGTGATCCGGCCTGCGTCGCCCCGATGCTCATTGTGGTTCCTCGCATTTCCCTGTCGCCTCGCCCAAGGTCCGCCGTTGCCCAGAAGACAGGTTGACGGAGGCGTTCGCTGCAGCTTACGGTACTTGTGACATAAGTCATATGTCAAGTGCGGCGGCCGGAGGATGGACGCCGCGAACAGGATCAAAGGGAGGAACACGATGCTTCATGTAACAGGCGGATCTCTTCGCGGTGCCCTCGGCGCGGCTGGCCTCGTTCTCGTCGCCACCACCGGCGCTGCCATGGCGGACTGGCCGGAGCGGGCGGTCACCGTGATCGTGCCGTGGTCGGCCGGCGGCGGCACCGATGCCACCGCGCGCGCCGTGGCGGCCGAACTCGAGGAGAAGTTCGGCCAGCCCTTCAACGTGGTGAACCGCACCGGCGGCGGCGGACTCGTCGGCCATTCCGCCATCGCGAACGCCGCGCCCGACGGCTACACGCTGGGCGTCATCACCATCGAATCGACGATGTATGAGCCGCAGGGCCTCTCCGGCGTCACCACGGACGACTACACCTATATCGGCCGGTTCAACGCGGACCCGATCGCGGTGAACATCGCCGCGGACGCCGAGTATGACGACGCGGAAGGGCTGATCGAGGCCGTGAAGGCCGATCCGGGCGGCATCGCAGCCTCCGGCGCCAACCGCGGCGGTCTCTCTCACCTCGCGTGGATCGGCCTTCTGGACCGGCTGGATATCGACCCCGCCGAGGCCAACTGGGTCGCGTCCGACGGCTCCGCCCCGGCGCTCCAGCAGCTTGCCTCCGGCGCCATCGACGTCGTCTCGACCTCTCCGGCCGAAGCGCAGTCCCTCGTTGATGCAGGCGAAGCGCAGACCGTCGCGCTGATCTCCTCCGAGCGGAGCGACCTCTATCCCGACCTGCCCACGACCACCGAGATCTTCGACATCGACTGGTCCCCGCTGCCCTTCCGCGGAATGGCCGGGCCGGACGGTATCCCGGAGGAGGTCGTGACCGCCGTCGAAGGCGCCCTCGAGGAGATCACGCAGGATCAGGAGTTCCGGGACTTCATGGCCTCTCGCGGCTTTTCGGTTGCCTACCAGGATGCAGCCACCTTCGGCGAGACCGTGAAATCCTCCGGCGAGGGTCTTGCCTCGGCGATGGAATCGGCCGGTCTGACCCAGTAAGTCCGTGTTGGAGAGCAGGACATGAGGATTGCGGACCGCCTCTTCGGCCCGCTCCTGGCCGCGTTCGGCCTGGCCGTACTCTGGGGAGCTGCACAGCTTCCCAGAGTGCCGGGCGTGCGGTTCGGAGGGGAATTGATGCCCACCATATACGGCATCGCCCTCATCGTCTTCGGGGGCATCATCTTCCTGACCGGACTGCGCGAGGGTGGGCCGGCGCTCGACGCTGACGAATGGCGCGGACGGGGCAGGGCGGGGCTCGCCGCGGCATGGTCCCTCGCGGGTCTGCTTCTGGGAATGGTGCTTTTCCAACCGCTGGGCTTCCCGCTCTTCGGGATGCTCTTCGTGGCCGTGATGATGGGACTGATGGGCGCACGCCCCCTGACGATCCTCATCGTCGCGCCGGTGTTCGTCCTGACCCTTTACCTGACCTTCTCGGGCGTGCTGCGGGTGAGCCTGCCGGCCGGCCCGCTGGGAGCGATCCTGCCATGAGCTTCGACACACTTCTTCAGGCGGCGGTCCTCGTTCTGCAATTCGACGTGCTGCTCGCGATCCTGGGCGGCGCCGTCTACGGCCTCTTCATCGGTGCGCTGCCGGGGCTGACGGCGACCATGGCGACGGCGCTGCTGGTGCCGCTCACCTTCTACATGGCGCCGCTTCCGGCGATCGCACTCATCGTCTCGTCCACCGCCATGGCGATCACCGCGGGCGACATTCCGGGGGCGCTCCTGCGCATTCCGGGCACGCCGGCCTCGGCGGCCTATACCGAGGAAAGTTACGCGATGACCCGCGCGGGCCATGCCGGCCGGGCGCTTTCCATCGGCTTCTTCTTCTCGGCGCTCGGCGGTCTGATCGGCGCCTCGGTGCTCCTTCTGACCGGTCCGCTCCTGGCGCGGCTCGCGCTCAACTTCTCCAGCTTCGAGTTCTTCTGGCTGGCGCTTCTGGGGCTTCTGACCTGCGCGCTCGTCTCCGGCAGCAACCCCGTGAAAGGGGGCGTGTCGCTCGCGATCGGCCTTCTGATCGCGACGGTGGGGCTCGACGTCACCAGCGGTCAGCCCCGCTTCACCTTCGGATCGGTGGAACTGAGCGGCGGGGTCAGCTTCATACCGGTGATGATCGGGATGTTCGCCTTCTCGGAAATCCTGCGCGGCCTTTCGGGGATCGGCGCGGCGGATGCCTCGAAGGCGGCGACGCCCGCGAGCGACGGGGCCATGCGGCCCTATCGCGGCATCCTCGGTCTTCTGAAAACCTATCCGCTCAGTCTCGTGCGCGGCACCGCGCTCGGCTCTTCGCTCGGCGCGCTGCCGGGGGTGGGCGGGGATCTGGCGGCCTGGATCGCCTACGGCGTGTCCCGCCGCTTCTCCCGCACGCCGCAGAAGTTCGGCACGGGCCACCCCGAGGGGCTGATCGAAGCGACCTCGGCCAACAATTCGGGCCTTTCCAGCGCCTGGATCCCGGCCCTCGTCTTCGGCATTCCGGGGGACGCGGTGACGGCCATCGCGGTGGGCGTCCTCTACATGAAGGGCGTCGCGCCCGGCCCGCGGCTCTTCGCCGAGAACCCGGTCATGCCGACCTCGATCATCCTGTCCTTCTTCGTCGCGAACCTGCTGCTCTTTCCGCTCGGCTATGTCGCGATCAAGGCGGCGCGGATGGTGCTGAAGGTTCCGCGTTCGGTCATCGTGCCGATGATCCTGCTGTGCTGCTTTCTCGGCTCCTACGCGATCAACAACACGCTTTTCGGCGTGGGCGTCATGCTGGTCGCCGGCCTCGTGGGCTACGTGATGGAGCGCAACAACTTCCCGATCGCTCCGGTGATCCTCGGCCTCGTGCTCGGTCCGGTGCTCGAGCGCAACTTCATCATGTCGATGCAGATCTCGCGCGGGAACCTGATGGGGTTCTTCGAGCGCCCCGTCGCCTGCGGTCTCGGCATCTTCGTTCTGATCGTCCTCGGCCTGACCGTCTGGAGCGCCATCAAGGGGCGCCGCACGGTCATGGCCGGCGAACCGGACGACAGCCTCACCTCCTGACATTTCCCTTTCGAACAAGGAACATATACCATGAACATGACCGATTTCTTCTCCGTCACGGACAAGGTCGCCGTCGTCACCGGCGGTCTCGGACAGCTCGGCTCCCAGTTCACCAAGCAGCTCGCCGGCGCCGGCGCCAAGGTCGCGATCTTCGCCCGGCGGGAGCGCAGCGAGGCCGAGATCGAGGAGCAGTTCCCCGGCCTGTCCGGCCTGGTCCGCGTCTTCAAGGCGGACGTGCGCGACAAGGACAGCATCGAGGCGGCGACAGCCGAGCTCGAGAAGGTGTGGGGCGTGCCGCATATCCTGATCAACAATGCCGGGATCGACAGCAAGCCGGACGGGGATGCCGACCAGAACGCGCCGTTCGAGGTCTATCCCAAGAAGTACTGGGACGATGTCATCGAGACGAACCTGACGGGCTGCATGCTGATGTCCCAGGTCGTGGGCGCGAAGATGGCCGATGCGGGACGCGGCTCCATCATCATGGTGGGCTCGATGTACGGAATGGTGTCTCCCAACCAGTCGCTCTACGCCTACCGCGAGGAGCGGGACGGCAAACCCTTCGTCAAGGCGATTTCCTATGCCGCGTCCAAATCCGGCCTCTTGAACATGACCCGCTATCTTGCGACCTACTGGGCCAAGAAGGGGGTGCGGGTGAACCTCGTCACCTTCGGTGGCGTCAAGACCGGTTCGTTCGACAAGGAATTCATCGATGCCTTCCTCGAACGCGTTCCGATGGGCCGGCAGGCCGAGCTCGAAGAGTTCGGACCGATCGTCCAGTTCCTCGGGTCCGACGCCTCCAGCTACATGACGGGGGCGAACCTCGTCCTCGATGGTGGATTTACGGCATGGTGAGAAGATGAAGACCTATATCGGCGTTGATGTCGGCACGGGGAGCGCCCGTGCGGGCGTGTTCGACGAAGGAGGGCGGCTCCTCGGCACGAAGGCCCGGGCGATCGAGACCCATCGCCCCCGCGCCGGTTGGGCGCAGCAAAGCTCCGCCGAGATCTGGGCGGCGGTGACAGCCGCCGTCCGGGGCGCCCTCGAAGCCGCCGGCGCCGAGCCGGGCGACGTGCGCGGCATCGGCTTCGACGCGACCTGCTCGCTCGTCGTCGCCGACGCGTCGGGCGGTCCCGTCAGCGTCGATCCGGGCGGGGCGGCGGCAGAGGACGTCATGCTCTGGATGGACCATCGCGCCATGGGCGACGCGGAGGAGATCAACGCCATCGGCGGCGAGCCGCTGAAATATGTCGGCGGCCGCATCTCCCCGGAAATGGAGCTGCCGAAGCTGCGCTGGATGAAGCGGGAGCTGCCCGAGGCCTGGGCCAACGCCGCGCAGTTCTTCGATCTGCCGGACTGGCTCGTGCACCGCGCCACGGGCGGGCTGACCCGCTCGCTCAATTCCACCGTCTGCAAGTGGACCTATCTTGGTCACGAGGGCACCGAGGGGCAGGGCTGGGATGACGGCTTTCTCGCCGCCATCGGCCTCGAGGACCTCGCCCGCGACAACCATGCGGCGATCGGCGCTCACCTCGCCGCGCCCGGCGAGACCTGTGGCACGCTGACCCCGGCCGCGGCGGAGGAGCTCGGCCTCCCGGAGGGTGTCGCCGTCTCCGCCAGCATGATCGACGCCTATGCCGGGGCCCTCGGCACCCTTGGCGTCGCGCTCGACGAGGACGTCTCCACGCGCCTCGCGGTCATCGCCGGAACCTCGACCTGCCATATCTCGATCAATCCCGAGGCGATCTTCGTGCCCGGCGTCTGGGGCCCGTATTTCGGCGCGCTGAAGCCCGGATTCTGGGCCCTCGAGGGCGGCCAGTCCGCCGCTGGCGCGCTTCTCGATGCGGTCATCGCGCGGCATTCGGCCTCAGCCGAGCTCAAGGCGCGGGCAGAAGCCGAGGGCAAGCGCATCACCGATCTCATCGAGGCGCATCTCGCCGGTATGGGGGAGGAGACCGCGACCCTCGCCGCCTCGCGTCATGTCCAGCCCGATTTCCACGGCAACCGCTCGCCTCTGGCGGATCCGTGGCGCATGGGCGCGATTGCCGGGATCACGCTCGACACCGGCATGGACGACCTCGCGCTCGACTATCTCGCCGCGATGCAGGGACTGGCCTATGGCACGCGTCATATCGTCGAGGAGATGCGCGCCGCGGGCGCCACGGTCGACACGCTCGTCCTGTCGGGCGGCCTTGCCCAGAACACGCTCTTCCAGCGCGAGAACGCGGATGCCACCGGCTGCCGCGTCGTCGTTCCGGCGCAGTCCGAACCGGTGCTTCTGGGATGCGCGATGCTGGCGGCTACCGCAGCGGGAGACCTTGCGGATCTCGACGCGGCGATGGAGACGATGTCCGGCCCCGGCGAAGCGGTGATGCCGCGCGGCGGAGACATCAAGGACTATCACGACAGGAAATACAGGGTGTTCCGGCGGATGCAGGATGACTACGCCGCCTACGTCGCCCTGATGAAGGAGACATCATGACCCGCATCTCGCTCGTCGTCAGCGGCGATCTGCGCGAAAGCGCCAACGTCGAATGCTGGCCGGCCCAGAAGGCCATGGAGGACCGTCTGACGGAGGTTCTCGCAGGGATGGGCCACGAGCTCGTCCGCGCCCATCCCGTCAAGCCCGAGGGTCACGGCTTCATCGCGACCCAGCGCGAGGGGATGGACGCGTTCAAGACCATCGATCCCGAGGCGCCGCTCATCGTTGCCGAGGCGGTCTGGCAGTATTCCCACCACGTCCTCGCCGGTCTTCTGGTCCACAAGGGCCCGATCCTGACCATCGCCAACTGGGAAGGCCAGTGGCCGGGCCTCGTGGGCCTTCTGAACCTCAACGGCTCGCTGACCAAGGCCGGCGTCACGTACTCCTCCCTCTGGAGCGTCGATTTCAGCGACGCGTTCTTCCAGAAGGGCCTCGCAGAGTGGCTCGAGACCGGCACCGTCACCCACGACGCCTCCCATGTCACCGCGTTCGACCGGGCGGGCGTTCCGGGCGAGGATGCCGATCTCGCGGCCTCCATCGCGGCGGACATCCGGCAGGAGAAGGTCATCCTCGGCGTCTTCGACGAGGGCTGCATGGGGATGTACAACGCGATCATTCCCGACGAGCTCCTGATGCCCATGGGCGTCTTCAAGGAGCGCCTGTCGCAATCCGCTCTCTACCACGCGACGACGCAGGTCCCGAAGGACGAGGGCCGCGCCGCCTACGAGTGGATGCTGGAGCGGGGCATGACGTTCCATCTCGGCACCGATCCCGCGACGGAGCTGACCGAGGATCAGGTGATCGACCAGTGCCGGATGTACATCGCGGCGCTCCGTATGGCGGACAGCTTCGGCTGCGAGGCTCTGGGTATCCAGTACCAGCAGGGCCTGAAGGATCTCCTGCCGGCATCGGATCTCGTCGAGGGCATGCTGAACAACGACGACCGCCCCGACGTGACCCGCGCCGACGGCAGCGTGATCCGGCAGGGCGAGGCGGTCGTGCATTTCAACGAGGTGGACGAATGTGCCGCGCTCGACGGCGTGCTGACCAATCGTCTCTTCCGCGCGCTCGGCCAGCCCGTGGAGAACACGCTCCACGACCTGCGCTGGGGCGAGGACTTCGAGGTGGACGGCAAGAGCGAGTTCGTCTGGGTGTTCGAGATCTCGGGCGCCGTTCCGCCGGCGCATAACGACGGCGGCTGGACCGGCTCCGAGAGCCATCGTCAGCCGGCGATGTTCTTCCCGGCGGGCGGCGGCTCCCTCAAGGGCTTCTCGAAGCCCGGAGAGATCGTCTGGTCCCGGATCTACATGGAAGAGGGCCGGCTCAAGATGGATATCGGCCGCGGCCGGTCCGTCAGGCTGCCGGAGGCCGAGGAGAAGCGCCGTTCGGAAGCGACCAACCCGCAATGGCCGATCATGAGCGCGATCCTCTCGGGCGTCACCCGCGACCAGATGATGGCGCGCCACAAGGCGAACCACATCCAGGTCGCCTATGCGAACTCCGCCGAAGAGGCCGACCGCGCCATGCGCGCCAAGGCGGCGCTCGCCTCCGAACTGGGGCTCGAGGTCGTGCTCTGCGGCGTGAGCTGATCCGGCACAGCCGCAGCGAGACAGGCGAGGGGGCACCGCAGGCGGCGCCCCCTCGCATCGGGGCCTGATCGTCCCCGCCTTGGTCCAGAGACCGGGGAAACCACGATCATCGGAATGCCGGACGGTAGGGCCGCTCCGCTGGCCAATCTCATGTCACCACCGGATGGCATGGATTTCGATCTTTCCCGATCGATCGCCCGCTGAGGCCGCGACCACCGCGCCGGGCCGGGTATCCTGTCGCAAATCCAGAAACCCCATGACGCGCTTCGCAGCCGTGATTTTGGACTTGGCCCGAGCCCTTGGGCGCGCTCCGGCCTCTGGACGCACGGCACGTCCTGAACCGATGCGCCGAAGCGTCTGCGCCCGTCCGGGGCGGACGCGATGGTCAGGCGCGGCGGTCAGGGGCTCCGATGGCGGCGTCGCGGTAGCTCCGTCTGGCATCGCCGGATTTCCTGGTGCGCCAACCCTCTTTTGGGGGACGAATTCCCGCTCCGGATCAACGACTTGAGGAAGATTTTCAAATTGTCGTCGGGGAAGGCTGGAAACGCGCTTGACGGGGGCGGGCGGTATCCATAGAACGCCCCTCACGCCGCGCCGGACAGTCCAACGGACCGAAGGCGCAGCGGGCAGCGAGCGGTTGTAGCTCAGTTGGTTAGAGTACCGGCCTGTCACGCCGGGGGTCGCGGGTTCGAGCCCCGTCAACCGCGCCACCGCTGCCTCGCCTTCGGGCGATTGAACTTCCAGACATTACTGGTTCGGCCCGGCGGGCGATGCATCAGCATCGCGCCGCCGGTCGGCGTTTCGGCGTCTTCGGCGCGGGGGGCTCCGACGTCCCGTGACGGGAGGCGGTGCCTGCTGCCGGGATCGGTGGCCGGCATGCGGTTCTCCGGTGGCCGGGCGTTCGTCCAATGGCGGCGTGGGAGATGCTCCGGAGCGGCCGGGCCCGGCGCGTCACGGCGGGCGATCCCGAGGGTCGGCGGTGCGCGCCCGATCCAACGTGAAGGAGAGGGCGGCCGGCGCCTGACCCGAGGCGTCCGCAGCCCCCGAAGGGGTGCGGACACCTGTCAGGCATTACTTGCTGAGCGCGGCGAGGATGCGGGCCCAGCTGCGGGTGCCGCGGTGGAACGCGGCGACGTCGTACTTCTCGTTCGGGGAGTGGATACGGTCGTCTTCGCTGGCGAAGCCGATCAGCATGGATTCCATACCGAGAACCTGCCTGAAGTACCCCGCAACCGGAATCGAGCCGCCCATGGCGGTAAAGACGGCATCACGCTCCCATTCCTCCGTCAGCGCCTCCCGCGCGCCGGTGAACTCGGGGCGGGTGGTGTCGAAGACGGCTGCCGGGGCGCCATCGAGCTCGCCCTTCCACTCGACGCTGGCATCCTGCGGCAGGCGCGCCTCGACATGGGCGCGCACGGCACGGCGGAGCGCCGCGGGGTCCTGCTGGCCGACGAGGCGACAGGTCAGCTTGCAATGCGCCTCGGCCGGAATCACGGTCTTGGAGCCGACGCCGGTATAGCCGCCCCACATCCCGTTGATCTCCAGCGTCGGGCGGGCCCATTGCTGGACGAGCGCGGAGTAGCCGGCCTCGCCATGGGCGACACTCATGCCGGCGTGACCGAGATAGGCGGACTCGTCGATGCCGATGTCCTCCCACTGGGCCAGCAACTCCGCCGGAACCTCCTCGACGCCCTCGTAGAATCCCTCGACGGCGACGCGGCCGGTCTCGTCGTGGAAGCTGGCGACGATCTTCGAGATTTCGCGCAAGGGGTTGAGGGCGGGACCGCCGTAATGGCCCGAATGGAGGTCGAGCTTCGGGCCGTGGAGGGTGAACTCGTCCTTCAGCATCCCGCGCAGCTGCGTCGCGATGGACGGCACCCCCGGGGCGGCCATTCCGGTATCGCAGATGAGCGCGACGTCGGCCTGAAGCTCCTCGCGGTTCGCCTCGAGGAAGGGGATGAGGGAGGGGGAGCCCGATTCCTCCTCTCCCTCGAAGAAGAAGGTCAGCCGGCAGGGCAGGGCGCCATGCACCGCGACCCAGGCGCGGCAGGCCTCGACGAAGGTCATCAGCTGGCCCTTGTCATCCGAGGCGCCGCGGCCGCGGATCACGGGGCCGTTCTCGGTCTCCTCGATCGCCGGATCGAAAGGATCGCGGTCCCAGAGGTTCAGCGGGTCGACCGGCTGTACGTCGTAATGACCGTAGAAGAGGAGATGCGCCCCGCCATCCGGTCCGCCATGGCCCACCACCATGGGATGGCCCGGCGTGTCGCGCAGGCCAGCCTCGTCGAGTCCGAGGCCCTCGATGTCTTTGGCCAGCCACTCGGCGGCGCGGCGGGTATCGCCTTTATACTCGGGGTCGGTGGAGATCGACTGGATGCGGAGGAACTCCATCAGCCGCTCCTGCGCGGCCGGCATCTCGTCGTCGATCCTGTCGAGGACGGGCTTCAATCTGTCATCGGTCATGTCGGGGTCCTTCGATTGTTCGCGCGGGAGCCTACAGGGAGGGCGCCTGCTGTCCAGCGCCCGCCCCGCGTCAGGCGGGCCCTTTCCCCCCGGGGTGGCCGAACGGGGCGGGGACGGGTAATGTCGCGCCCGACACATGATCCGAGACGAAAGAGAGCCACCATGCGATCAGCGATCCTTGCAAGCCTGTCCCTCCTGATGGCCGGCGGCGCGTTCGCCCAGGCGAACGAGGAGGCGGCGCGTGGACAGTTGTTCCGGGGCGACGCGCAGGCCGTCTCGGTCGCGGAAGTCGATTTCCTCGGTGCAGCCGAAATCGCCGCGCTGAAGCAGTACGCGGCGCAGTTCGACTACTATGCCGCTCTCGCGGTCTCCCCCGGCGATCCGGCAGAGACCGGCTCCGCCGTGGCGCTTGCGAACTTCCACAGCCCGGCCGCGGCGCAGCGCGCGGCGCTCGGCGCCTGCAACGCCCGGCGCACGACGGGGGAGCCCTGCGTCATCGTGTCGGTCACCACGCCGAAGGGCTACCGGGCACGGGATCTGACCCTGTCCGCCGAGGCGACGGCGGCCTTCGAGGAGGAGTACCGCGGCGCCTCCTCTCCCAAGGCAATGGCCATCTCGGAGGCCACGGGACACTTCGGCATAGGGGCCGGGGCGGAGCGCGCGCTGTCCGTCTGCAATGACGCCGCCGCTGCGGAAGGGCCGCGGGATTGCCGGGTCGTCATCGCGGACTGAGGGCCGCACTTCACGAATTGTTCAGAAGTTCGGAGCAGGTTGGCTGGCGTGAGCGTCAATTTGTTCCATATCAAGGCGCGGCATGATCCGTATGTAGGATACACGCGCCAGAGCAGGCCCGGCCTGCCAGCAAGGATACGACAAGGAAGTTTCCCGTGACGGACCAAGCTCGCTACGACACCGCGATCGACGCGGCCCTCGATCGTCTCCATGAGGAGGGCCGGTATCGCGTCTTCCACGACATCGAGCGCCGCCGGGGGAACTTCCCGCACGCAACGTGGCGCCGTCCCGACGGATCCGAGCGCCCGATCACGGTGTGGTGCGGCAACGACTATCTCGGCATGGGGCAGCATCCGGTGGTCCTCGATGCGATGCACGACGCTGTTGATGCCGCGGGCGCAGGCTCCGGCGGCACGCGGAACATCTCGGGGACGACGGTCTATCACAAGGAGCTCGAGGCGGAGATTGCCGACCTTCACCACAAGGAGGCAGCCCTCGTCTTCACGTCGGCCTACATCGCCAACGACGCGACGCTATCGACCCTGCCGAAGTTGCTGCCCGGCCTCGTCATCCTGTCGGACGAGCTGAACCATGCCAGCATGATCGAGGGGATCCGCCGCAACGGCGGGGCGAAGCGGATCTTCCGGCACAATGACGTGGCGCATCTGCGCCAGCTTCTGGAGGAGCTGCCGAGGGAGACGCCGAAGCTCATCGCCTTCGAATCGGTCTATTCGATGGATGGCGATTTCGGCCCCATCGACGCGATCTGCGACCTGGCCGAGGAATTCGGCGCCCTCACCTATATCGACGAGGTCCACGCCGTCGGGATGTACGGCCCCCGCGGCGGCGGCGTGACGGAACGGGATCGCAATGTTCACCGGATCGACATCGTCAACGGCACGCTGGCCAAGGCCTACGGCGTGATGGGCGGCTATATCGCCACCTCCGCCAAGCTCTGCGACGCCATTCGCTCCTATGCGCCCGGCTTCATCTTCACCACGTCGCTCCCGCCCTCCGTCGCCGCCGCCGCCGCGGCGTCGGTCCGGCATCTGAAGACGGACCAGTCGCTCCGCGATCAGCATCAGACCGTCGCGCGGATCCTCAAGATGCGTCTGAAGGGTCTTGGAATGCCGATCATCGATCACGGCTCCCACATCGTGCCCGTGATCGTCGGAAACCCGATCCACACCAAGAAGATTTCGGACCGTCTGCTCGAGGATCACGGCATCTACGTGCAGCCGATCAACTTCCCCACCGTGCCCCGCGGGACCGAGCGGCTCCGCTTCACGCCGTCTCCCGTTCACGATCCGCGTATGATCGATGCACTCGTGCGCGCCATGGACGGTCTCTGGTCCCATTGTGCGCTGAATCGCGCCGAATTGTCGGCCTGAATCTCATTCCGCATCGCGCGGGTTCGGAACAGATGTTAGCGTCGGGTTAAAGGGCCGGTGAGTCGTTCGCTCGTCAGGCCCGTGGGACAGGACGTGGCACGAACGGGATCGGGCAGATGATCGGGCGCAGGACTTCGCCCAAGGTGGACACGCAGGACGTGCTGCCTGTGGGATTTGACGATTTTGACCTGAAGCTCGGCGATGTCATGCGCGGAGAACGGGCGACGTTGGGAAAGTCGCTGCTCGACGTGCAGCGCGAGCTCAAGATCAAGGCGACCTATATCGCCGCGATAGAGAACGCCGACACCGATGCGTTCGAGACGCAGGGCTTCATCGCCGGCTACGTCCGCTCCTACTCGCGCTACCTCGGTCTCGATCCCGAATGGGCCTTCGCGACCTTCTGCCGGGAAGCCGGCTTCCAGACCACCAGCGCCCTCGACAAGCCCGGCACGCCGGGCACGCCGCGCAGCGCGCCGAAAATTGCACCGGCGGACATGGCGGGCCGCGATCCCCTGGCATCGCCCCGCGTGTCCTTCGCGCCGAGTGGTTCCTCCGCCTTCACGGGCGTGGAGCCCCGGGCGATCGGCTCCACGCTCGTCCTCTTCGCGCTGATCGGCGCCATCGGCTTTGGCGGCTGGTCGGTGCTGAAGGAAGTCCAACGGGTGCAGATGACGCCGGTCGACAGCTCCCCCGACGTCGTCGCCGAGGTCGATCCGGTGGCGCAGGCGCAGCGCAGCATGGTTCAGAGCGAGGACGACGCGCCCCAGTTCGCCGGCGTCGCCGCGTCCACGCCCGACGCGCTCAACCGGCTCTATCGCCCCGAGGCGTTGGACGTGCCGGTCATGGTTGCCCGTGACGGTCCCATCGCGGCGCTCGATCCCGGCGAATTCCAGCCCGTCTCCCAGAATACCGAGGTCGCGGCGCAGATGGGCCCGAACCCTGCGGCCGGCGCGGAGCCCCGGAGCGTCGACCGGCTTGCCAATGTCGGCCCCGCTCTCAGCACGGCGGACGCGATCGCGGCCGCCGTCGGCGAAGCGGTGGGGCAGGGCATCGACGGCGCGGCCACGCCGCGCGTGACCGCCGAAGGGCTGCCCGAGGTGGTCCTTCTGGCCGTGCGTCCTGCCTGGGTGCGTGTGCGGGCGGCGGACGGCTCGGTGCTCTACGAAAGGACGATGGCGGCCGGCGATTCGTGGGTGGTTCCGCAAACAGAGGAAGCCCCGACGCTCCGCGCGGGCGCTGCCGGGGCGGTCTTCTTCGCGGTGAACGGTCAGACCTACGGCCCGGCGGGCGCAAACGGCGCGGTGGTGGACAAGATCGCGCTGGCTTCGCCGCAGCTCACCACCGAATTCGCCGCCGTCGATCCCGCCCAGGGCGGCGACGCCGTGGAGGCGGTGCGCGTGGCCGAGGCGGCCCTCGCGCCCGAGCTTCCGGGGCAGAGCGGCACCGCGGTCGACTGATCCCGCGCCCAATCCGGGGCTCCGCCGTTGCCTGTCCCCGGCGGGGGACTTATGTCCTCGCCAAGAGCGATCCAGACAGCCCCGAAAGGCAGGTCACATCCCATGACACCCGATCAGGTCCGCCCCTGGCGCAGCATCGAGCGACGGAAGAGCCGCCAGATCTCCGTCGGAAACGTGAAGGTCGGGGGGGACGCCCCGATCTCCGTCCAGACGATGACCAACACGCTGACCACCGACGTGGCCGGCACCGTCGCACAGATCCAAGCCGCGGCGGAGGCGGGCGCCGACATCGTGCGGGTCTCAGTGCCCGACGAAGCCTCCTCCAAGGCGCTCAAGGAGATCGTGGCGGAGAGCCCGGTTCCCATCGTCGCCGATATCCACTTCCATTATCGCCGCGGCATCGAGGCGGCAGAGGCGGGTGCCGCCTGCCTCAGGATCAACCCCGGCAACATCGGCGCCCCCGAGCGGGTTCGCGAGGTGGTGAACGCGGCGAAGGATCACGGGTGCTCCATCCGGATTGGCGTCAATGCCGGGAGCCTCGAGCGGCATCTGCTCGAGAAATACGGCGAGCCGTGTCCCGAGGCGATGGTCGAGAGTGCGCTCGACCACATCCGCATCCTCGAGGATCACGATTTCCACGAGTACAAGATCAGCGTGAAGGCGTCCGATGTCTTCCTCGCCGCTGCGGCCTATCAGGGCATCGCCGAGGCGACGGATGCGCCGATCCACCTCGGCATCACCGAGGCGGGCGGGCTCGTCTCCGGGACGATCAAGAGCGCCATCGGCCTTGGCAACCTTTTGTGGATGGGGATCGGCGACACGATCCGCGTCTCGCTCTCCGCCGATCCGGTGGAGGAGATCAAGGTCGGCTTCGAGATCCTGAAATCCCTGGGCCTGCGTCATCGCGGTGTGAACATCATTTCCTGTCCGTCCTGTGCGCGCCAGGGATTCGACGTGATCAAGACGGTGAGCGAACTCGAGCACCGGCTGGAGCACATCAAGACGCCGATGTCCCTGTCCATCATCGGGTGTGTGGTGAACGGCCCGGGCGAGGCGCTCCTGACCGATGTCGGGTTCACCGGCGGCGGCGCCGGGAACGGCATGGTCTATCTCGCCGGCAAGCAGAGCCACCGCATGTCGAACGACCAGATGATCGACCACATCGTCGAGCAGGTGGAGGCGAAGGCTGCGGAGATCGACGCGCGGGAGGCCGAGGAGATCGCTTCGGCGACCGCGGCCGAGTAAGGCCGCGCGCCGGCCGCCTCAGAGCAGCCCGGCGAGGATCCGCAGAAGCTGCTTCGACCTGACCGGCTTCACGAGGACCGGCACCCCCGGGTAGCGGGCATCGAGGTCGGTCTCTTCGCCGTGGCCCGTATGGATCAGGAACGGGATGTTTCGCTTGGTCAGGATCTCCGCCACGGGGTCCGAATCCTCTCCGCGCAGGTCCATGTCGAGGATCGCGGCGTCGATGCGACCGCGCCTCGCGAATCCCTCCGCCTTGGCCAGCGTGTGGGCCGGCCCGACGACGCGAGCCCCGGCACTTTCCAGTTCGTACTGCAGTTCCAGCGCAATGATCGCCTGATCCTCCACCAGAAAGATGGTGCGACCGACGAGGATGCTGGGGTCGGCTTCGTTGATTTCTGTCACGATCCACCCTCGCGGCGCGCGTCCACGAGCGGCATCCTCAGCTGCATGTGCACCTGATCCTCGGAGCGGTTGCGTTCTATCTCGCCGTCGAGCTGGGCCGTGCAGGCGCGGACGAGCTGGGTGCCGAAGCCCATGGACGCGTCCCGCCGGTGCGGACCTCCCCGCTCGGTCCAGTCGATCTGAAGCCACTGGGGACCGCCCTCCTCGACGGGGGGCTGACGCTGCCAGGCGATATCGAGCATACCGTCTGGCACCGACCAGGCGCCGTGTTTCTGGGCATTCGTCGCCATCTCGTTGAGGATCATGCCGAGGGGCGGGACCGCCTCGCTCGGGATGAGAACGGGAAGCCCGGACCGGCAGGTCTGGTATTCCCGGCCGTAGGGCAGAAGGATGCGGTCGAGCAACGCCTCGATCCGAACCGGCTGGAGCTGCCCGGCTTCCATGCCGATCGTGTAGGCTGCCGAAAGGGCCTCGATCCTGTCGGTGATCCGGTCGACGAGGGCCTCGGTCCCGTCATCC
The DNA here is from genome assembly GCF_031846565.1 of Tropicimonas omnivorans. Taxonomy (NCBI): domain Bacteria; kingdom Pseudomonadati; phylum Pseudomonadota; class Alphaproteobacteria; order Rhodobacterales; family Roseobacteraceae; genus Tropicimonas; species Tropicimonas omnivorans. The sequence continues at coordinate 577,892 of NZ_JAVRHL010000003.1, forward strand.
TCGCGTGCCGTCATCCGCACGATGCCGGAGAGGATCGAGAAGAGGTTCTTCACCCGGTGATTGAGCTCCCGGTTGAGAAAGGCCAGGCGTTCGCGTCGCTCCATCTCCTCGGTAATGTCGAGATTGAGGCCGAAGAGCCATTTGGCGCCGTTGTCGCGCTCCATGACGCGGCCGCGGCCGTGGAGCCACCGGGGCCGAACCCCCTTGCCGATGCGGAAGCGCAGATCGAAGGTAATCCCATCCTCGACGGCGAGACGGACCGCGTGCTGAACCTTGGATAGGTCCGTGGGATGGATCTGGTCCAGGAACGCTTCGATGCGGTTTACCGGCTTCCCGAACCCGTACATCTCCAGGACCGCGTCATCGGTCAGTATTTCCCCGGTATCGGTATTCCACTCGAAGGTCCCGCACCGCGCCGCGTCCAGCGCGAAGGCGAGCCGTTCGCCATGGTCATGGGCGCTCTGACGGGCGATGAGTTCGTCGCTCACGTCCACCGCGGAGACGACGAATTCGGCGACGAGCCCGGCTTCGTCCAGGATGGGCGCGGTCTGACAGCGCAGGGGCAGATCGCCCGATTGCGTGCGCACCGTGACCTCGAAGCGCACCACCTTTCCGGAGCGGGAGCGTTCTTTCCGGAGCGGGAGCGTTCGATGGCGGAGTGAACCTGCTCCACGAGCGTAGCGTCGTGATTGAACCAGTACGTGTCCCAGAACGGTTGCCCGAGGACGTCTTCGCGGTCGAGGCCACCTTGGGCGAGGGCCTCGCGATCGACATCCTTGAGACGACCCTCGGCATCGAGGACGGCCACGAAGGCGACGAGCCCGTCGATCACCTGCCGCCACCGAACCGCATCCCACTCGGAGCTGCGAGCTTGCGTCGCCGTCAAAACGTGTACCCTCCCTACGGGAACAACCTATGCGATGGTAGCGAACTTGAAGCGCGCCTCAAGCCCGTGATTTGTCGTTTTCATTGCCCGCCTCCGGCCGGGAGTCTAGGGCAGGCGAGGCCCGATACGATCACGAGGATTTCATAACATGAGACGATCAGCGCGCGGCGATGTCGATCCCTTCATCGTCATGGACGTGATGGAACGGGCCCGCGCCGCCGAGGCCGCAGGGCGACGCATCGTGCACATGGAGGTCGGACAGCCCGGCACCGGCGCGCCGAAGGGCGCCAGGGACGCGGTCGCGGCGGCGATGGAGGCGGGCCCGCTCGGATATACCGTCGCGCTCGGCCTGCCGGAGCTCAGGGCGCGGATCGCCCGGCTCTATGCCCAGTGGTACGGAATCGATCTCGATCCGGCTCGCGTCATCGTGACCCCCGGAGCCTCGGGCGCCTTCATCCTGGCGTTCACGGCGCTGTTCGAGGCGGGGGAGAAGGTCGGTCTCGGCCTGCCGGGATATCCGTCCTACAGGCAGATCCTGCGCGCCCTGTCGCTCCAGCCCGTCGGCTTGCCGACGGCCCCCGAGGCCCGCTACCAGCCTGTTCCGGACGACGTGCCGCCGGGTCTGGCCGGCCTGATTCTCGCCTCGCCCTCGAACCCGTCGGGGACCATGCTCGACCGCGTCGCGCTTGGCGCCCTGGCGGAACGGTGCCGCGAGACCGGCACCGCGCTCATTGCCGACGAGATCTATCATGGCATCCAGTACGAGGGCCGCGCGATCAGCGCGCTCGAGGTCGACCCGGACGCCATCATCGTGAACTCCTTCTCCAAGTACTTCTCCATGACCGGCTGGCGCATCGGCTGGCTCGTCGTCCCGGAGGCAGAGGTGCGCCGCTACGAGCGGCTGGCGCAGAACCTCTTCATCTGCACGACCCATGCCAGCCAGGTCGCGGCGCTCGCGGCGATGGACTGCACCGAGGAGCTGGACCGCAATGTCGGGGTCTACGCCGCGAACCGGGCGCTCTTGCTGGAGGGACTGCCGAAGGCGGGCTTCACCGACTTCGCTCCGCCGGACGGGGCCTTCTATGTCTATGCCGGCCTCGATGGGATCTCGGAGGACAGCCTCGCCTTCGCGGGCGAGGTGCTGGACCGGGCAGGGGTGGCGGTGACGCCCGGGCTCGACTTCGACCCAGCCCGGGGCAGGCGGACCCTGCGGTTCTCCTATGCCCGGTCCACCGCGGATATCACGGAGGGGCTGGAGAGGCTGACGGAGTTCATGTCCCGCCGCTGAGACTGTTCCCCGGATCGCCGGCCTCTGGTATCGACGGCTCCGGGAGTGGTGGCCGATCCCGAGCAGGCCCCCGAGTGAGACATGAGAGCCATCCATCTTCTGCGCGCCGCCTGCCTCGCAGCCGCGGCCCTCGTGGCGGTCCTAGGTGCGGTGCCCCTTGCCGCACAGCAGGACCTGTCCGCCGCCGCGCGCCTCGATCCCGCCGCCTCCGCCGCCGAGGAAACCCGGCAGGGCCCCGTCCTTGCCCTCGCGCTCGACCGGCCGGTGCCGTGGCGGGTGGAGATGTTGGACGCGCCGCCGCGCCTCGTGCTCGATCTGAAGACGCTGGACCTTTCGCGCCTGCCGGAGCTTGCGGTCTCGGATCCGTTCGGGGCGCCGCGGGCCGGTGAGGCGAGTGGCGGCTGGACGCGACTCGTCTTCGATCTGTCCCGCCCCCTTGCCGTGTCCGAAGCCGGCATGACGACGGGGGGCGAGGGCGGTCGCGCGCGCATCGAGGTGACCCTGAAAGAGGCCGAAGGCGTCTCCCCCGCCGCGGCCGCGCCTTCTCAGGCGGCGACCACCGGGCCACGCAGACCCGTCATCGTTCTCGATCCCGGCCATGGCGGCGTCGATCCCGGCGCCGTCCGCGATCACGTCCACGAGGCGGACCTGATGCTCCGTTTTGCGCGGGAATTGCGCGAGGCGCTCCTCAGGACCGGGGAGTGGGACGTCGTCCTCACGCGCGAGGCCGACATGTTCGTCTCGCTCGAGGCCCGGATCGACGTGGCGCGACAGGCCGGCGCCGCCGCGTTCCTGTCCCTCCATGCCGACGCGGTGCCGGAGGGCGTGGCGCGGGGCGCGCAGGTCTATACCCTCGCGGACGAGGCCTCCTCCCGCGCGACCCGCCAGCTTGCCGAGCGGCACGCCAGGGACGACCTTCTCGGCGGTGTCGATCTCGCCGGTCACGACGATGTCGTCGCGCACCTTCTGATCGAGATGGCCCGCCGCGACACGGCGCCGCGCTCGGATGCGCTCGCCGATCACCTCGTCGCCGCGATTCAGGGTGCCGGCATCCAGCCGCACAAGCGCCCGCGGGAGGAGGCGGGCTTCTCCGTCCTCAAGGCGCCGGACATCCCCTCGGCCCTCATCGAGGTCGGCTTCATTTCCAGCCAGAGCGAGCTTCGGAAGCTTCAATCGGACGAGTGGCGCGCGCGAATGGCCGCCGCCATCGTCTCCGGCCTCTCGGACTGGATGGCAGAGGCCGCATCCCGGCAACCCGGCTGAGGCGCCCTCCAGGCGATGGACGCACGGGCCGCGCGGAGGGGCCGGGCGTGCCGCGTCCTCGCCTTCCCTCGCGCCATCGTGGTGGCCGAGCGGGGCGGGGCGTTGTTGACCACCAGACGGGCCGGGGATAGGTAGCTCTGGCAAGGCACCCATCCGAGGCACCCCATGGACGCTCTTCTCAGCGACTATCTGCCCATTCTCATCTTCCTGGCGCTGGCGATCGGCCTCGGCGTCGTGCTCATCCTCGCCGGCCTCGTGCTCGCGGTGCGGCACCCCGATCCCGAGAAGGTCAGCGCCTACGAATGCGGGTTCAACGCCTTCGACGATGCGCGGATGAAGTTCGACGTGCGGTTCTACCTCGTCTCGATCCTGTTCATCATCTTCGATCTCGAAGTGGCGTTCCTGTTCCCCTGGGCCGTGGCGTTCCAGTACATCTCGATGACGGCCTTCTGGTCGATGATCGTGTTCCTTGGGGTCCTGACGATCGGCTTCGCCTACGAATGGAAGAAGGGGGCACTCGAATGGGAGTGAGCACCGCCGCATACGACGCCGGTCCCGACAAGGAGGTCGCCACGCAGACCCTGAACCGGGAGCTGCAGGACAAGGGCTTTCTCGTCACCTCGACCGCGGACATCATCAACTGGGCGCGCACCGGCTCGCTGCACTGGATGACGTTCGGCCTGGCCTGCTGCGCGATCGAGATGATGCAGATGTCCATGCCGCGCTACGACGTGGAGCGCTTCGGCGCCGCGCCGCGCGCCTCGCCGCGCCAGTCGGACCTGATGATCGTCGCTGGCACGCTGACCAACAAGATGGCGCCCGCCCTGCGCAAGGTCTACGACCAGATGCCGGAGCCGCGCTACGTAATGTCGATGGGGTCCTGCGCCAATGGCGGCGGGTACTACCATTACAGCTACTCCGTCGTCCGTGGCTGCGACCGGATCATCCCGGTGGACATCTATGTCCCCGGCTGCCCGCCGACGGCGGAAGCGACGCTCTATGGCGTTCTGCAGCTTCAGAGGAAGATCCGCCGCACGGGCACCATCATACGCTGAAGGATCCGCAATGAGCGACGCCCTCAACGAGCTCGGCAGCCATATCGAGAAGGCCCGCCCGGATTGCATCTCCGGCTGGACAGTCTCCCATGGCGAACTGACGCTGACCGCCTCGCTGCCGACGCTGCGGGGCCTGACCGAATTCCTGCGGGACGATTCCAGCTGCGCCTTCACCACGCTGGTGGACATCACCGCTGCGGATTACCCCGCGCGGGACCGCCGGTTCGACGTGATCTACCACTTCCTGTCGATGACGCGGAACCAGCGCATCCGGATCAAGGCCGCTGCCCGGGAGGATGACCTGATCCCCTCGATCGTGTCGGTCTTCCCGGCGTCCAACTGGTTCGAGCGCGAGATCTTCGACATGTTCGGCCTGCTGTTCTCGGGCCACCCGGACCTGCGCCGCATCCTCACCGATTACGGCTTCCGTGGCTTCCCCCTGCGCAAGGACTTTCCGACGACGGGCTATACCGAGGTGCGGTACGACGATCGCCAGAAGCGCGTGGTCTACGAGCCGGTGAAGCTTGTGCAGGAATATCGGCAGTTCGACTTCATGAGCCCGTGGGAGGGTGCCGACTACATCCTTCCCGGAGACGACAAGGCGGAGCAGAAGCCGTGATGCGTCCGGCGCCCTGCCAGCACGACCAGACCCGAGCCGCGCACCGCGCGGCCTTCCAGGAGGCTTGACGTCATGGACGGCTCCAAAGGTTTCGAAGACGCCCTCACCGGCGAGCAGCAGATCCGCAACTTCAACATCAACTTCGGCCCGCAACACCCTGCGGCGCACGGGGTTCTGCGGCTAGTTCTCGAACTGGACGGCGAAATCGTCGAACGTTGCGATGCGCATATCGGGCTGCTTCACCGCGGCACCGAGAAGCTGATGGAGAGCCGGACCTACCTGCAGAACCTGCCCTACTTCGATCGCCTCGACTATGTCAGCCCGATGAACCAGGAGCATGCGTGGTGCCTGGCGATCGAGCGTCTGACCGGCACCGAGGTGCCGCGCCGGGCGAGCCTGATCCGGGTGCTGTTCTGCGAGATCGGCCGCGTTCTCAACCACCTTCTGGGCGTGACGACGCAAGCGATGGACGTGGGCGCGCTGACGCCGCCGCTCTGGGGCTTCGAGCAGCGTGAGACGCTGATGACCTTCTACGAGCGGGCCTGCGGCGCGCGGCTTCACTCCGCGTATTTCCGTCCCGGCGGCGTTCACCAGGACATCACGCCGAAGCTGATCGACGACATCGAGGCATGGACGGAGACGTTCCCGAGCATCGTCGATGACCTGGACAGCCTTCTGACAGACAACCGGATCTTCAAGCAGCGCAATGCCGATATCGCGGTTGTCTCCCGCCAGGAGGCGCTCGACTGGGGCATGTCCGGCGTCATGGTGCGCGGCTCCGGCCTCGCCTGGGACCTTCGCCGGGCGCAGCCCTACGAGTGCTACGACGAATTCGACTTCAAGATCCCCGTCGGCAAGAACGGCGACTGCTACGACCGCTACCTCTGCCGCATGGCGGAGATGCGCGAATCGACGAAGATCATCAAGCAGGCCTGCGAGAAGCTACGCGCCGAGCCGGGCCCCGTGATGACGCGCGGGAAGATCTCTCCGCCCACCCGGAGCGACATGAAGACGTCGATGGAAGCGCTGATCCATCACTTCAAGCTCTACACCGAGGGCTTCCACGTCCCGGCCGGCGAGATCTACGCCGCCGTCGAGGCGCCCAAGGGCGAGTTCGGCGTCTACCTCATCGCGGACGGGACCAACCGGCCCTATCGCGCCAAGATCCGCGCTCCTGGCTACCTGCACATGCAGGCGATGGACCATTTGTCCCGCGGGCACCAGCTTGCCGACGTCGCGGCGATCATCGGCACGCTCGATATCGTCTTCGGCGAGGTGGACCGCTAGAGCGCACGCTGTCGTCCCGGCCCGGCCGGGGCGCACCTTGCGTGAGAAGAAAAAGCAATACGAGGGCCCGATGCTCCGCCGTCTCCATCCCGAACAGCCCGACAGCTTCGCCTTCTCGGCAGAGAACCACGCCTGGGCCGAAGCGCAGATCACCAAGTTTCCCGAAGGCCGCCAGGCCAGCGCGATCATCCCGCTGCTGTGGCGCGCCCAGGAACAGGAAGGCTGGCTGACCCGGCCCGCGATCGAGCATGTCGCCGACATGCTGGGCATGGCGCGGATCCGCGCGCTCGAGGTCGCCACCTTCTACTTCATGTTCCAGCTCCAGCCGACCGGGTCGGTGGCGCATGTCCAGGTCTGCGGCACGACGTCCTGCATGATCTGCGGCGCCGAGGATCTGATGGCGGTCTGCAAGGAAAAGATCGCGCCCCGGCCGCACATGCTGTCCGAAGACGGCAAGTTCTCCTGGGAGGAGGTCGAGTGCCTCGGCGCCTGCGCCAACGCGCCGATGGCGCAGATCGGCAAGGATTACTACGAGGACCTGACCGCCGAGCGATTCGGCGAGATGATCGAGGAGCTGCGGGACGGCAAGGTTCCAACGCCCGGCTCCCAGATCGGTCGTTTCTCTTCCGAGCCGAAGGGCAATCTCACCAGCCTTGCGGCGCATGAAGAGGGCAGGGCGGAGACCAATGCCTCCGTCGATCTTGCCACCCGCATCGGAGACACGGTCAAACGGATCGACGGCACCGAGGTGCCGCTCCTCGTGCCGTGGACGGACAAGGGCGGCCGCTCGCAGATCCAGCCGCAGGGTGAGGCCGCGGCGCCTGACGGCGGCGTTCGGGACACGAATCTCGGCGATGGCGGCCTGCCGGATGACGGTGAGACGCCTGGACCGAAGCCCGCCGCCGACACCCCCGTCGATGAGACCGGCGTGACCATGCAGGAAGCCGATGCGACCGAAGCGGCCCGTCCCGAAGCGGGCGAGCCGGGTGAGGCCGCCGGCCATGGCGACGCCTCCGGCGCAGAGATCGGCAGCCCCGGTCACGCAGGCGCCGGCGAAGCGCCCGAGACGGATGATGCGGACGAGGACCACGATGCCGGTCCGGCGAAGGACCTCGGGTCCAAGGGCGGCGGTGAGGGAACGGGCTACGGCGACGGTCCCCGCGCGGCGCAGGACGATCCCGCCATCGCGCCCTCCGAGGACAGCCCGGTCGCGGGCGACATGCCGGCCGGCAAAGCCGCAGCCGGGACCGCCGCGGAGACAACGGGATCCGAGCCGCCCCGCCTCGACGGCCCGCGGGACGGCAAAGCCGATGATCTGAAGCAGATCGGCGGAATCGGCCCGACCATCGAGAAACGCCTCCACGCGTTCGGCATCTATCATCTCGACCAGATCGCCGCCTGGACGCCTGCGGAGATGGCCTGGATCGACGATCACCTGAACTTCGCCGGCCGCGTCGAGCGCGAGAACTGGACCGGGCAGGCGTCCGATCTCCTCGCCGGACGCGACAGCGAGGCGTGACCGCGCTATAATTCCCGGAAGCGGCCCCAGGGCCGCGTCCTTATGGGGGTACACGCCGATGCTGGGCTCGAACATCTCGCCAGAAGACGAACGCCGCGCGATCAAGATCGGGGCGGCGGGAGGGCTTTTCGTCTTCCTCGTGGCCTGGGCGACGACCGGAGCGGGGTTCCTGGGCGGGTTGCTGATCGGCATTCTCGCGATGGTCGCGATCTTCTTCGGGATGCTCTTCTGGGGCCGGCGCTGGCTGAAGACGGTCGGCGATCTGGGTGTGCCCGGGGTGTCCGGCGGCCTCTACGGCACCGCGACGAGCGGCGGGGCCGAGCCTCTGCGCCGCGACGCCGAGCCGACGCCTGAAGCCGCAACTGAAGCTCGTCCGGACCGCGCGCCTGACCCTGTGTCCACGAGCCAGGGCTCGAAGACGAGTGCGGCGGCCGAAGTTCGCTCCACGCCGCGGGCCGTGATAGGCAGCGCAAGCGAGGAAGCGTCGGACGAGGCGGGCGCCCATGTCGCGGCGAGCGAGCCCGAAGTTGCGCCGCGCGAGGCCGCCCAATCCGCATCCGGCAAGCCACGCACCGATGCGGCGGCGCCTGAAGCCGCACCCGCCCCGGCCGCTACGGGCGGTGAAGCCGGGGCCGACTCGAAGGGCGACGCGTCTGCCAAGGCTCCGGAGCGGCTCGACGGTCCGCGCGAGGGTGGCGGTGACGATCTGTTGCGTATCAAGGGTATAGGGCCGAAGCTGAAATCGATCCTGCACGACGAGGGGATCTACCATCTCGACCAGATCGCGGGCTGGACGCCGGCCGAGGTCGCCTGGGTCGACGAGCATATCGAAGCCTTCCGGGGACGCGCGTCCCGGGACGACTGGGTCGGACAGGCGCGCCTGCTTGTTGCCGAGGACGATGCGTCAGGCGAGACGACCGGGGTGGACAACAGCTCCGAACCGGGCGAGGCGAAGGATTGATGACGGAGCCGCGCCGGAAAGAGGATCGGTCCGCGCCGGACGGAGCGGCGCTCGCCAAGCGTCGCTCGGCCGGTGTCGTGATCGCGCTGTCGGGACTGGCCGCGCTCCTGGCGCCCTGGATCGTCGCGACCACCGGCCTCGCGCCGCGCTACGAGATGCTGTTCTACTTCGCCGCCCTGGCCGGGTTCGTCTGGTCGCTGGCGGTTCTGTTTCAAATTCTGCGGGACAGGGGATGACCCTTGCCCGCCTGCCGATCGAAGAAAGAGGCCTGAGATGCTGAAGGACGAAGACCGTATCTTCACCAACCTCTACGGGATGCACGAGCGCACCCTCAAAGGGGCCCGGGCGCGGGGCCACTGGGACAATACCGCCGACCTGATCGGCAAGGGCCGCGACTGGATCGTCGAGACGATGAAATCCTCCGGCCTGCGCGGCCGCGGAGGCGCGGGCTTCCCGACCGGTCTCAAGTGGTCCTTCATGCCGAAGGAAAGCGACGGACGGCCGCATTATCTCGTGGTCAATGCCGACGAATCCGAACCCGGCACCTGCAAGGACCGGGAGATCATGCGCCACGATCCGCATACGCTGATCGAGGGCTGCCTCATCGCCTCCTTCGCGATGGGGGCGAACAACTGCTACATCTACATCCGGGGTGAGTACATCCGCGAGCGCGAGGCGCTTCAGGCGGCGATCGACGAAGCCTATGACGCGGGTCTGCTTGGCAAGAACGCGGCCGGATCCGGCTGGGATTTCGACCTCTACCTCACCCACGGTGCGGGCGCCTATATCTGCGGCGAGGAAACGTCCCTCCTCGAAAGTCTCGAGGGCCGCAAGGGCATGCCGCGGATGAAACCGCCCTTCCCGGCGGGGGCGGGCCTCTATGGCTGCCCGACCACGGTGAACAACGTGGAGAGCATCGCGGTCGTGCCGACGATCCTGCGCCGGGGCGGCGAGTGGTTCGCCTCCTTCGGCCGCCCGAACAACGCCGGCACCAAGGTCTTCGCGATCTCGGGGCATGTCGAGCGGCCCTGCGTTGTCGAGGAGGAGATGTCGATTTCCTTCGAGGAACTGATCGAGCGCCATTGCGGCGGCATCCGCGGCGGCTGGGACAACCTCAAGGCGGTGATTCCGGGCGGCGCGTCCGTGCCGCTCCTGCCGGGCGCGACGGCCCGCGAGGCGATCATGGATTTCGACTGGCTCAGGGAGCAGAAGTCCGGCCTCGGCACGGCAGCGGTGATCGTCATGGATCAGTCCTGCGACGTCATCAAGGCGATCTGGCGCCTGTCCAAGTTCTACAAGCACGAGAGCTGCGGCCAGTGCACGCCGTGTCGCGAGGGCACCGGCTGGATGATGCGGGTCATGGACCGCCTGGTCACGGGCGAGGCGGAACCCGCCGAGATCGACATGCTGCTCGACGTGACCAAGCAGGTCGAGGGTCACACGATCTGTGCGCTCGGTGACGCGGCGGCTTGGCCGATCCAGGGCCTCATCCGGCACTTCCGGGACGAGATCGAGGACCGGATCGCGCACAAGCGCAAGGGACGCTCGCCGGCGATCGCGGCGGAATAGGCGCGGCGGGCCGGCGGCCCGGCGAATGCGACGAGAAGAGCCCGGGCGCGTCTGCGACCCGGGCTCCTTTCTGTCCGGCCTCCGGTCTGGTGGCGGGTAACCGGCAATGCGGATCAGTACCGAGCGGTCTCGCGGGGGCGCTGGATCGCCGGCGCGTAGAGTTCCTCCTCGCGGCTCGCCTTGATGAATCGCGCAAGGGCGAATCCCGCGAGGGCAAGGCCGCCGAGGAACAGGGCCGTCTTCACGGTGTCGTTGCGGTCGAGGTCGTAGAGGGTCATCGAGGACCTCCTGTAAATGACTTTGGGCTATGGAACGATACCGGTGCGGCCTCGGTTCCCGCGATACCAGTAAAGCAAGGGCTGTCGCGTTCGTGATAGGGGGGAACGGGGCCTGGTTATTGCATAGCCGCAGTGCCGCGGTCAGCTGTTGGCGTCAACGACACACCAGTTCCGGAAAGCGCCAATGCTTCGATCCACTGCCCTGTCCCTGCTTCTTCTGTCCGCCGCCGCGACGGGCGCCAATGCCCAGGGCCTGAGAGGTGAAACGGATATCAATGCCGGCCTCAAGGCCACCGCGACCGCCGTCGAACTCAGCGACAACTGCCCCGGCGTCAATGCTCGTCTGCTCCGCGGCATAAACTACCTCAGGCAGCTCGAGCAGATGGCGAAGGATCGCGGTTACTCGCAGAGCGAGATCGACGCCTATGTCGACAGCAGGAAGGACAAGAAACGTCTCGAGGCGGAAGCCCGCGCCGAACTCTCAGCCAAGGGGGCCGTGGAGGGGGACCGGGAGAGCTATTGCAAGGTCGCCCGCGCCGAGATGGCGGAAGGCAGCGCCATCGGCCGCCTGCTTCGGTAGGGCGGGGCTGCGGCGGGCAGGACGTCATGCGGGAGGCGGTCCCCTTCGGCTGACGCCAGCTCCCGCCGGCCTTCGACCTTGCGTTAACTCTCCTCACATCAGCGACACGATGACGCCCGGAGCGCCCCCATCGGCCTCGACCCCCTTGCTCCCGCTGGCGCCTTGGGGCATCCCGCGGTAGAACCTGCTGACGGCGGGGGCCGTGCGCGATCACGCGGACCGCCCCGGCAGACGAGCGAGAGGCCAGTCCCAATGTCCGATCTTCGCAAGATCATCATCGACGACGCCGAGATCGAAGTCGATCCGGCCATGACCCTCATTCAGGCCTGCGAGCAGGCTGGGATCGAGATCCCGCGCTTCTGTTATCACGAGCGGCTATCCATCGCGGGCAACTGCCGGATGTGCCTCGTGGAGGTCGTGGGCGGCCCGCCGAAGCCCGCCGCATCCTGCGCCATGCAGGTCCGGGACCTCAGGCCGGGCAAGGACGGCGCGCCGCCGCAGGTGAAGACCAATTCCCCGATGGTGAAGAAGGCCCGCGAGGGGGTGATGGAGTTCCTGCTCATCAACCACCCGCTCGACTGCCCGATCTGCGACCAGGGCGGCGAATGCGACCTGCAGGACCAGGCGATGGCCTACGGTGTCGATTTCTCCCGCTATCGCGAGCCGAAGCGCGCCACCGAGGACCTGAATCTCGGCCCCCTCGTCGAGACGCACATGACGCGCTGCATCTCCTGCACCCGCTGCGTGAGGTTCACCACCGAGGTCGCCGGCATCACGCAGATGGGCCAGACCGGGCGCGGCGAGGATGCGGAGATCACCTCCTATCTCGGCGAGACGCTCGGCTCGAACCTTCAGGGCAACATCATCGACCTGTGCCCCGTGGGCGCGCTGGTCTCCAAGCCCTACGCCTTCACGGCCCGCCCCTGGGAGCTGACCAAGACCGAGACCATCGACGTGATGGACGCGCTCGGCTCCAACATCCGGGTGGACACCAAGGGCCGCGAGGTCATGCGGATCCTGCCTCGGAACAACGACTGGATCAACGAGGAGTGGATCTCCGACAAGACCCGCTTCGTCTTCGACGGCCTGCGCCGCCAGCGCCTTGACCGGCCTTACCTGCGGCAGGACGGCAAGCTGCGCCCCGCCACCTGGCCCGAGGCGCTCGCGGCCGTGGCCGGCGCGCTGAAAGATGCGAAGAAGGCGCTCGGCCTCGTGGGCGATCTTGCGCCCGTCGAGGCGGCCTTCTCGCTCAAGCAGCTGATCGAGGGGCAGGGCGGTACGGTGGAGTGCCGGACCGACGGGGCGAAGCTCGATGCGGCGGATCGCGGCACTTATGTCGGCACCGCCGCGATCGAGGACCTCGATACGGCGCGGAACATCCTTCTCGTCGGCACCAACCCCGCGGCTGAGGCGCCGGTCCTGAACGCGCGCATCCGCAAGGCGTGGCTGGCCGGCGGGTCCGTCTCCGCGATCGGCGAGGCGGCCGAGCTGACCTACGATTACGAGCATCTGGGTCCCGACCGTGCGGCGCTCACCGATCTGGCCGGGCGCGACTCCTTCCCCGAAGGCCCGTCCGTCATCGTGGTGGGGCAGGGCGCCCTGCAGGGCGAGGACGGGGCGGACGTCATGGCGAGCCTGCGCCAGCTTGCCGCGAAGGCGGAGGCCGGACTTCTCGTTCTGCACACCGCCGCCTCTCGCGTGGGGGCGCTCGATGTCGGTGCCGTGTCCGAAGGGGGCGTCACCGCCGCGATGGACGGCGCTGACGTGATCTACAGCCTCGGCGCTGACGAGGTGGAGATCGCCGAGGGGCCGTTCGTGATCTACCAGGGTAGCCACGGCGACCGCGGTGCACACCGGGCGGACGTGATTCTCCCGAGCGCTGCGTGGACCGAGGAGAACGGTCTCTTCGTGAACACCGAAGGCCGTCCGCAGCTCGCCTTCCGGGCCGGCTTCGCGCCGGGCGAGGCGAAGGAGAACTGGGCGATCCTCAGGGCCCTCTCCGCCGAGCTGGGATCGGTGCAGCCGTGGGACAGCCTGGCACAGCTTCGCCAGCGCCTCGTCTCCGCCCATGCGCATCTCAAGCGGATCGACGAGCGTGCCGAGCTTGAGAGCGACGCGCCGGCGACTGCGGGCAAGCTGGGATCGGGGGCGTTCGCCTCCCCGGTCAGGGACTTCTACCTGACCAATCCCGTCGCCCGGGCGAGCGCGCTGATGGCGGAACTATCAGCGGCGGCGAAGGAACGTGCCGGCAACGGCGAGCGGCTCGCGGCGGAGTGAGTCTCCGCCGGGGTCTCGCGGGACTCGCGCTTCTCGGCCTCGCGGCATGCGGGGCCGGCACCTCCGAAAAGACGGAGGCGCCTGCGACGGTTCGCCCCGCCGCGCCGCCGGGCGGCATATACGACGGCGTGCGGACGCGGCTACTGGGCGACGATCTCGTTCTTTTCGTCGTGGAGATGCGGGGCGCGCGGGACGCGGCGGACGTGGACGACTACGCCCGCTGCGCCGCAGCACGATATACCCTGATCCGGGGGTACGGGTTTGCCCGTCACGTCAGGACAAGGGTTGCGGAAGAGGGTGGCGTTTGGCGCGCGGATGCGGTTTACACGGTCTCGCCAGCGCTACCGGAGGGCATTCTGAGGATCGACGCCGAGGTGACGGTCCAGGATTGCGACGAACGGGGCATACCGACGATCTGAGGTAGGGAATGGGTACCTTCATCCAAACCACGGCAGGCAGTGCACTGCTCATCACGCTTTACGGGGTTCTGCTCCTCGGCTTCGTGATGATCTCGCTGCTGTTCCTCGTTTACGGGGACCGTAAGATCTGGGCCGCGGTCCAGATGCGGCGCGGGCCGAACGTTGTGGGCGCCTTCGGGCTTCTGCAATCGGTGGCCGACGCTCTGAAATACGTCCTCAAGGAGGTCGTGATCCCGGCGGGCGCGGACAAGGCGATCTTCCTGCTCGCGCCGCTACTGTCCTTCGTCCTCGCGATGGTCGCCTGGGCCGTGATTCCCTTCAACGAGCACTGGGTGCTGGCGGACATCAACGTCGCCGTCCTGTTCCTGTTCGCCGTCTCCTCGCTGGAGGTCTACGGCGTGATCATGGGCGGGTGGGCGTCGAACTCGAAGTATCCGTTCCTCGGCAGCCTCCGCTCCGCCGCCCAGATGATCTCCTACGAGGTCTCGCTCGGTCTCATCATCATCGGCGTCGTGATCTCGGCGGGCTCGCTGAACTTCAACGATATCGTCCGCGCGCAGGACGGGGCGTTCGGCCTCCTGAACTGGTTCTGGCTGCCGCACCTGCCGATGGTCGCGCTGTTCTTCATCTCCTGCCTCGCGGAGACGAACCGGGCGCCGTTCGACCTTCCCGAGGCCGAGTCGGAACTCGTCGCGGGCTACCAGGTAGAATATTCCTCGACGCCGTTCCTGCTCTTCATGGCCGGCGAGTATATCGCGATCTTCCTGCTCTGCGCCGTGAACTCGCTGCTGTTCTTCGGCGGCTGGCTCTCCCCGATCCCGGGCCTGCCGGACGGCGCGCTCTGGCTCGTGGCGAAGATGGCCTTCTTCTTCTTCCTCTTCGCCATGGTGAAGGCCGTGGTGCCGCGCTACCGCTACGACCAGCTGATGCGCATCGGCTGGAAGGTCTTCCTTCCGCTGTCGCTGATCTGGGTCGTCCTGATCGCGTTCCTCGCCAAGTTCGAGGTGCTGGGCGGCTTCTGGGCACGCTACGCGGTGGGGGGCTGAGGCATGTCCTACGCCTCGGATCTGGGCGGCTGGCTGGCGGGGCTGTCCCTGCGGGAGCTGCACCAAGAAGGCGCTACGTTCCGCAAGGCGGTGATCGCCGAGCTCGGCGGGGCCGACGCGTCGGCGCTGGACGATACCCGGCTGGCGCAGGCGGTTCAGGTCTGGCTTGCAGCGCCGCGCGCTGAGTACGATCCCTTCCCGCCGATGCCGGCCGAGGAGGCGAGCGAGATGGGGACGGACATGCGTCTCTACCTCGAGCACCACACCGCCGGCGGCGGGACGCCGGCATCGCTCTCGGTGGACGAGTATGCCGGCGCCCTGCGCATGATGCGCCGCATCCTGCTCGGCGAAATGGGCAGCCCGGAGGCGGGAACGGGGCCCGTGAAGGGCCTCAAGGCAGATTTCAAACTGGGACCCAAGTGACCCGGAGGTCGAACCCAAGATGACCGCGATGGATTGGCAGAGAGCAGGCAAGTATTTCCTGCTCGCCGACATGTTCAAGGGCCTCAGCCTGGGGCTCAGGTACTTCTTTGCGCCGAAGATGACGGTGAACTATCCGCACGAGAAGGGGCACCTGTCGCCCCGGTTCCGCGGCGAGCACGCGCTCCGGCGGTACCCCAACGGCGAAGAGCGCTGCATCGCCTGCAAGCTCTGCGAGGCGATCTGTCCCGCCCAGGCGATCACCATCGACGCCGAGCCCCGCCAGGACGGCTCCCGCCGGACGACGCGCTACGACATCGACATGACGAAGTGCATCTATTGCGGCTTCTGCCAGGAAGCCTGCCCGGTCGATGCCATCGTCGAGGGGCCGAATTTCGAGTTCGCGACGGAGACGCGCGAAGAGCTCTATTACGACAAGACCAAGCTCCTGGAGAACGGGGACCGCTGGGAAGCGGAGATCGCCCGCAATCTTGAGCTGGACGCGCCCTACCGCTGATGTCGGGGCAGGGGCGCGATATGGTCGGGGCATGCCGATGAGCGAGGGGCCGAAGAACCCGTTCGAGGCGATGATGCGCGCCAGCCAAGACTGGGCGCAGTCCCTCAATCCTGCGCTCGAAGGCTTTTCCCCGGGCGATCTCGAGGCCCTCTGGCCCACCATGCCGCGCGACGCGATGGAGATGTGGTTCGGCCAGGGGCTGAACCCGCAGGGCCTCGACGCGAAGACAAGACTTTTCCTTGCGCTCGCCGCGCTTGTGGCGCAGGGAGCGACCGCCGAACCCCAGATCCGCCTCACCGTGCGTCACGCACTTGAGGCCGGCGCCACCCCCAGGGAGGTCGCCGAAGTCATCGGGCAGATGGTGGTGTTCGGTGGCGTTCCGGCCATGAGCCGGGCGATGCAGCTCGCTCAGGGCGTGTTCGAAGAGACGAAGAAGGACGGCTGACGCATGACCATCGCGGATCTGGCAAACTATGCCTTCGCTTTCATCGTCATCATGGCGGCGTTGTTCACCGTGGTCGGGCGCAACCCGGTCCATTCGGTGCTATGGCTCATTCTCGCATTTCTGTCCTCGGCGGCGATTTTCGTGCTCCTCGGGGCGGAGTTCATCGCGATGCTGCTCGTCGTCGTCTATGTCGGCGCCGTGGCGGTGCTGTTCCTCTTCGTCGTGATGATGCTCGACGTGGACTTCGCCGAACTCAGGGCCGAACTGACGCGCTACGTGCCGCTGGCCTCGCTGGTCGTCGTGATCCTGCTGATGCAGCTCGTTCTGGTCTTCGGCGCGTGGAGCACGGCCGACGGTGTGACCGTCCTTGCCCGGCCGGGCGCGGCCCTGATCGAGGGGCAGCCCGAGAACATCAGCGCGCTCGGCCTCGTCGTCTACGACCAGTATATCCTGCTCTTCCAGCTTGCGGGCCTGATCCTGCTCGTTGCGATGATCGGGGCCATCGTCCTGACGCTGCGTCACCGCACGGATGTCAAGCGCCAGAACGTCCTGGCGCAGATGTACCGCGATCCGGCCAAGGCTATGGAACTCAAGGACGTCAAGCCGGGGCAGGGGCTTTGAGCCCGCGCCCGGCACCATGGTCGCATGGCGCGGCCGGAAGGAGATCGGCATGAGCCGCAACACAACACTGATCGCTGCTGCGGTCGTCGTGCTCATCCTGATCTTCGGATTCGGATTTCGCTGAGACCTGTGCGTCAAGACATGGGGGAAGGGACAGATGTTCGGACTTGAACATTATTTGACCGTGGCGGCGGCTTTGTTCGTCATCGGCATCTTCGGCATCTTCGTGAACCGCAAGAACGTCATCATCGTGCTCATGTCGATCGAGCTGATGCTGCTTGCCGTGAACATCAACCTCGTCGCCTTCTCGGCCTATCTCGGGGACGTCGTGGGGCAGGTCTTCACGCTCTTCGTCCTGACCGTCGCGGCCGCTGAGGCGGCGATCGGCCTTGCAATTCTCGTCTGCTTCTTCCGCAACCGCGGCACGATCGCGGTCGAAGACGTCAACAACATGAAGGGCTGACGCGATGACGACGATCATCCTATTCGCCCCGCTGATCGGTGCGATCATCTGCGGCTTCGGCTGGCGCGTGATCGGCGAGCAGGCCGGCATGGTGCTCACGACCGGGCTCCTGTTCCTCTGCGCCCTTTTGTCGTGGATCGTGTTCTTCAGCGTCGACGGTCCGGCGCAGCAGATCCAGATCATGCGCTGGATGGATTCGGGCAGCCTCGTCGCCGACTGGTCCATCCGCCTCGACCGGCTGACGGCGATCATGCTGGTGGTCATCACCACCGTCTCCAGTCTCGTGCACCTCTACAGCTTCGGCTACATGGCGCATGACGAGAACTTCCGGCCGGGCGAGCACTACAAGGCCCGCTTCTTCGCCTATCTCTCCTTCTTCACCTTCGCGATGCTCGCGCTGGTCACGTCGAACAACCTCGCGCAGATGTTCTTCGGCTGGGAAGGCGTCGGCGTCGCCTCGTACCTGCTGATCGGGTTCTACTACCGCAAGGAAAGTGCCGGGGCTGCCGCGATGAAGGCGTTCATCGTCAACCGCGTCGGCGATTTCGGCTTCGCGCTCGGTATCTTCGCGCTGTTCTTCCTCGTCGACTCGATCCAGTTCGATGACATCTTTGCCGCCGCCCCCGAGATCGCGCAGATGACGATCCCGTTCCTGTGGTTCGACGTGAACGCGGCCGAGCTGACGGCGCTCCTTCTCTTCATCGGCGCCATGGGCAAGTCGGCCCAGCTCATCCTGCACACCTGGCTGCCGGACGCGATGGAAGGCCCGACGCCGGTCTCCGCGCTGATCCACGCCGCGACGATGGTGACCGCGGGGGTCTTCCTCGTCTGCCGGATGTCGCCGCTGATGGAATTCGCGCCGGGCGCCACCGCCTTCGTCGTCGTTCTGTCCGCGACCACCGCCTTCTTCGCGGCGACGGTCGGCCTCGTGCAGAACGACATCAAGCGCGTCATCGCCTACTCGACCTGCTCGCAGCTCGGCTACATGTTCGTGGCGGCTGGCGTCGGCATGTACTCGGCGGCGATGTTCCACCTGTTCACCCACGCCTTCTTCAAGGCGATGCTTTTCCTCGGGGCGGGCTCCGTCATCCACGGGATGCACCACGAACAGGACATGCGGAACTACGGCGGCCTGCGGAAGAAGATGCCCTACACGTTCTGGGCGATGATGATCGGGACGCTGGCGATCACCGGTGTCGGCATTCCGCTCACCCATATCGGCTTCGCCGGCTTCCTCTCCAAGGACGCGATCATCGAGAGCGCCTGGGGCGCGGGGACGGGTGTCGGGTATTACGGCTTCTGGATGCTGGTGATCTCCGCCGCGTTCACCTCGTTCTACTCATGGCGCCTGATCTTCATGACGTTCTTCGGCGAGCCGCGCGGCGACAAGCACACGCACGAGCATGCCCACGAGAGCGGCAAGGCCATGCTGATCCCCCTCGGCGTCCTGTCCCTCGGGGCGATCTTCGCCGGGATGATCTGGTACGGCAGCTTCTTCGGCCATGCCGATCAGGTCGCCCGTTTCTACGACATCCCGCTTGCCGAGGAGCACGAAGCCGGTGAGGCGCACGCGGCGGCCGAAGACGGCCATGCCGCCGGAACGCCGACCGAAGAAGAGGCGGAGGAGCACGGCGAAGGCGTCGTCGCGGCCGCCGAGCAGGCCGGTGAGGGCGATCTGGACCAGGCGGGCGACGCTCTCGTCGAAACCGAGGGCGGTCATGCCGAGGAGGGTGAACACCACGTCGCCTTCGGCGGCAGTCCCGGAGACGGGGCGCTCTACTTCGGCCCGGAGAACCACGTCCTCGAGGATGCCCATGCCGCGCCGATCTGGGTGAAGGCCAGTCCCTTCGTCGCCATGCTCCTGGGGCTGGTGGTGGCCTGGGTGTTCTACATCCGCGACACGTCGCTGCCGAAGCGGCTCGCGAACAACCAGCGGCACCTTCATGCCTTCCTCTACAACAAGTGGTATTTCGACGAGGTCTACAACACGCTTTTCGTGGCGCCTGCGCGCGGCCTCGGCCGGTTCCTCTGGCGACGCGGCGACGGGACGATGATCGACGGCGGGATCAACGGGCTCGCGCTCGGGATCGTGCCGTTCTTCAGCCGCCTCGCGGGGCGGGCCCAGAGCGGCTATCTCTTCCACTATGCCTTCGCCATGGTGATCGGGGTGCTGATCCTCGTGACCTGGACGCTGATCGCGGGGCGCTGATCCGATGACGAACCTTCTCTCAATCATCACCTTCCTGCCCCTCGTGGCGGCGATCATCCTGGCGCTGTTCCTGAGGGGCGACGATCCGGCAGCCCGGCGGAATGCCCGCTGGCTTGCGCTGATCGCGTCACTTGCGACGTTCCTCGTGTCGCTCCTGCTGCTTGCCGGGTTCGACCCGTCCAATCCGGACTTCCAGTTCGTCGAGGACCGGGACTGGCTTCTGGGCCTGCGCTACAAGATGGGCGTAGACGGCATCTCGATCCTGTTCGTCATGCTCACGACCTTCCTGATGCCCATCGTCATCGGCGCCTGCTGGAACGTCGAGACGCGGGTGAAGGAATACATGATCGCCTTCCTGGCGCTCGAGAGCCTGATGCTCGGCGTCTTCTGCGCGCTCGATCTCGTCCTCTTCTACCTCTTCTTCGAGGCCGGCCTCATCCCGATGTTCCTGATCATCGGTATCTGGGGCGGGGCGAACCGCATCTATGCCGCGTTCAAGTTCTTCCTCTACACCTTCCTCGGCTCGATCCTGATGCTGGTGGCGATGATCGCGATGTACTCCGATGCCGGCACCACCGACATGGCGGTCCTGCTGACGCACAACTTCGGATCGGAGACGTTCAGCCTCCTCGGGATACAGGTCGTCGGCGGTCTGCAGACGATGCTCTGGCTCGCCTTCTTCGCCTCCTTCGCGGTGAAGATGCCGATGTGGCCGGTGCACACCTGGCTTCCCGATGCGCACGTCCAGGCCCCGACCGCGGGCTCCGTCGTCCTCGCCGCGATCCTTCTGAAGATGGGCGGCTACGGCTTCCTGCGGTTCAGCCTGCCGATGTTCCCGGTCGCCTCGGACCTTCTGGCTCCGCTGGTCTTCTGGCTGTCGGTCATCGCCATCATCTACGCCTCGCTCGTGGCCCTGGCGCAGTCCGACATGAAGAAGCTCATCGCCTACTCGTCCGTCGCCCACATGGGATACGTGACCATGGGGATCTTCACGGCGAACCAGCAGGGCGTCGACGGGGCGATCTTCCAGATGATCTCCCACGGCTTCATCTCCGGCGCCCTCTTCCTCTGCGTCGGCGTGGTCTACGACCGTATCCATACCCGCGAGATCGACGCCTATGGCGGGCTCGTGAACCGGATGCCGGCCTACGCCCTGATCTTCCTGTTCTTCACCATGGCCAATGTCGGCCTGCCGGGGACGAGCGGGTTCATCGGCGAGTTCCTGACGCTGGTCGGGATCTACCAGGTGAGCACTGTGATCGCCGTTCTCGCGACTACCGGCGTGATCCTCTCGGCGGCCTACGCGCTCTGGCTCTATCGCCGGGTCGTCTTCGGCGACCTGATCAAGGAGAGCCTGCGGACGATCACCGACATGTCCGGCCGGGAGAAGGTGCTGTTCGCCCCGCTCGTGGTGATGACGCTGCTGCTCGGGGTCTATCCGCCGCTCGTGACCGACATCATCGGCCCCTCCGTCGAGGAGCTCGTTGACGGCTATCAGCTCGCCCTCGACGAGGCCGCGCCCGAGCAGGTCGCGACCGCCGAAATGGTTGCGGGCCCCGCCGAGACTGCGCCTGAGACCGATGAAGACGCCGGCGCCGAGCCCGAGACCGCTGCGGACGACGGCTCCGCCGAGGCCGAAGCCGAGCCAGAGGCCCCAGTGGCCAACGAACAGGGAGACTAAGCCCTCATGTCCGCCGATTACGCCACGCTCCTCCCCGAGATCTTCCTCGCGGTCTACGCGATGCTGGCCCTTATCGCCTGTGTCTATACCGGCAAGGACGAGGTTGCTCCGACGCTGGTCTGGGTCACCTCCGCTGTCTTCGCCGCCGTCGCGGTCTGGATCCTCCTGTCTGAAGACGGGACCCGGCTCGCGTTTGACGCGATGTTCATCGATGACGGGTTCTCCCGCTTCGCCAAGGTCACGATCCTGCTCTCCGCCGCGATCGTGCTGCTCATGAGCCGCACCTACATGGCGGCGCGGGACCTGCTCCGCTTCGAGTATCCCGTCCTGATCACGCTCGCGACGGTCGGCATGATGGTGATGGTCTCCGCCGGTGACCTCATCGTTCTCTACATGGGCCTCGAGCTTCAGTCGCTCGCGCTCTACGTCGTCGCGTCTCTGCGGCGTGACAGCATCCGCTCCACCGAAGCGGGCCTGAAGTACTTCGTGCTCGGGGCGCTCTCGTCGGGCTTGCTCCTCTACGGCGCCTCGCTAACCTACGGCTATGCCGGCACGACCTCCTTCGAGGGGATCGTCCTTGCCGCTGCCGCGGGGCAGGATATCGGCGTCGGGCTCCTTCTCGGGCTTGTCTTCCTGCTCGCCGGTCTCGCGTTCAAGATTTCCGCCGCGCCGTTCCACATGTGGACGCCGGACGTCTACGAGGGCTCGCCCACCGCGATCACCGCCTTCTTCGCGACCGCGCCCAAGGTTGCCGCCATGGCGCTCCTTGCCCGCGTGACTTACGGCGCGTTCGGGTCCGTTGTCGACGACTGGCAGCAGATCACCGCTTTCCTTGCCGTGATCTCGATGTTCCTCGGCTCGATCGCCGCGATCGGCCAGACAGACATCAAGCGTCTGATGGCCTATTCCTCCATCGCGCATATGGGCTTCGCGCTCGTCGGTCTCTCCGCGGGCACGGTGCAGGGCGTCCAGTCGATGCTGATCTACATGGCGATCTACGTCACCATGAACCTCGGCGCGTTCGCATTCATCCTGTCGATGGAGCGCGAGGGGCGGCACGTCACCCGGATCGACGGGCTCTCGATGCTTTCCCGCAAGGAGCCGCTGAAGGCCTTCGCGCTGCTCATCCTGATGTTCTCGCTCGCCGGGGTTCCGCCGCTCCTCGGCTTCTTCGGCAAGTTCGCGACCTTCGCGGCGGCGGTCGATGCGGGCCTGTGGTGGCTGGCGCTCCTCGCCGGTATCGCGTCCGTCATTGGCGCGTACTATTACCTCCGGATCGTCTTCATGATGTATTTCGGCTCCGAGGACACGCCGCGGATCGACGGCGCCATGAACATGACGCACTGGCTCGTCCTGATGGGCTCCGCCGCGATCATGGTGGTCGGGATCGTCAACCTGTTCGGGATCGAAGGCGCTGCGGCCAGTGCGGCCTTGACGCTTGTTCCCTGACGGCGTCGGCCGGGGTTACGACACGTGCGTGCTGGAGGAGGTCTCCAGCACGATGGACGCGGCGCGGGAGCGGGCAGGGGACCTGACCCGGCCGCTCTGGGTTCTGGCGAAGCGCCAGACCGGTGCCCGGGGAAGACGGGGGCGCGCGTGGCGGATGCCGGAGGGCAACTTCGCCGCCACGCTGGCGCTTCCGCTCGATCGCCCCGCTCCCGAGGCCGCGCTGCGCTCGTTCACCGCCGCTCTCGCGCTCGACGATGCCCTGACGGCGATCACCGGGCGGCCCGCTGCCCTGTCACTCAAATGGCCGAACGACGTCCTGCTGAACGGCGGCAAGGTGGCCGGGATCCTGCTGGAATCCACGGCGAAGGGGAATCTGACGTCCCTTCTCATGATCGGCGTCGGCATCAACCTCGCCGCGGCGCCGGATGCGTCCGAGGTCGAGGCGGGAGCGGTGCGTCCAGTCTCCCTGGTGGGCGAAACCGGGCATCTCGCCCCGCCGGAGGAATTCCTGTCGCTTCTGGGCGATGCCTTTGCCGCGCGGGAAGAGACCCTGAAATCGGAGGGCTTCGCGCCGATCCGGACCGCCTGGCTGGCCCGCGCCGCGCGGCTCGGTCAAACGATCCACGCCCGGACCGGCACGGAGACACTGACCGGCCGGTTCGAGGGGATCGACGTCACCGGCGCGCTATGTCTCGCCACCGAAGGCGGGCTGATCACCCTGCCTGCGGCCGATATCCACTTCGCCAAACCGGAGATCCCGAATGCTTCTCTGCGTTGACTGCGGCAACACGAATACCGTCTTCGCCGTCTGGAACGGCGCTGAGATCGTGGCCACCTTCCGGACCTCCACCGAGCATCAGCGGACGGCGGACCAGTATTACGTGTGGTTCTCCACACTGATGGAACATCGCGGCCTTCCGATCGACATCGACGCGGTGATCGTCTCCTCGACGGTGCCGCGTGTGGTGTTCAATCTCAGGGTGTTCTCCGACCGCTACTTCTCCTGCCGCCCGCGCGTCGTCGGGAAGCCCGATTGCGCACTGCCGATCGAGCCCAGGGTCGATGCCGGGACCCGTGTCGGCCCCGACCGCCTTGCCAATGCCGCCGGAGCCTGGGACCGCCATGGCGGGGACCTGATCGTCGTTGATTTCGGCACGGCCACGAATTTCGACGTGGTGGCCGAGGACGGAGCCTATGTCGGCGGCGTCATCGCCCCGGGCGTGAACCTCTCACTTGAAGCCCTGCACGTCGCAGCCGCCGCCTTGCCCCACGTGGACGTGACCATGCCGCCGCAGGTGATCGGTCGGAATACGGTGGACTGCATGCAGTCGGGTGTGTTCTGGGGCTATGTCGGGCTGATTTCCGGGATCTGTGCCCGCATAAAGGCGGAATACGGACGTCCGATGAAAGTGATTTCCACCGGAGGCCTTGCGCCGCTCTTCCAGCAGGGCGACACGCTGTTTGACATGTTTGAAGATGATCTGACCATTCACGGCCTGACCGTGATCCATTCGTATAACCATAAGAACGGAGTTCACCCCGCACCATGAAGACCGAGAGATTGATCTACCTGCCGCTCGGCGGTTCGGGTGAAGTCGGCATGAATGCCTATGTCTACGGCTGGGGCCGGGAGGGAGAGGAACGCCTCATCCTCGTCGATCTCGGCGTGACCTTCCCGGACATGGACGGCACCCCCGGCGTCGACCTCATCCTGCCGGACATCACCTGGCTGAAAGAGCGGGCGGACCGGCTCGAGGCGATCTTCCTCACCCACGGGCACGAGGACCATATCGGCGCCCTGGGGCACCTTTGGAAGGAGCTTCGGGTTCCGATGCACGCGCGGATCTTCACCGCCGCGCTGTCCCGCCGGAAACTGGAAGAGCAGGGCGGCGACAGCTCGGCGCTCAACGTCGCCGATG
This sequence comes from Tropicimonas omnivorans, assembly GCF_031846565.1. Lineage (NCBI taxonomy): Bacteria > Pseudomonadati > Pseudomonadota > Alphaproteobacteria > Rhodobacterales > Roseobacteraceae > Tropicimonas > Tropicimonas omnivorans. The sequence goes on from NZ_JAVRHL010000003.1 coordinate 602,663, forward strand.
TCTGGCCCGCTCAGGTCGAGGCCGGGCCGTTCCGCGTCGGCTTCCTGCCGGTGTCCCATTCCATCCCCGAAAGCTCCGCGCTGGTGATCGACACGCCAGCGGGCCGCGTCGTCCATACCGGTGACTTCAAGCTCGACGGCTCCCCCGTGGTCGGCGAGGCCTTCGATCCCGAATTGTGGCGCAGCGTTGCCAAGGACGGCATCAAGGCCCTGGTCTGCGACAGCACCAACATCCACAACACCCATCCGGGCCGCTCCGAGGCGACCGTGGGTCCCAATATCCGCGAGCTCGTGGCGGGCGCCGGCGGGATGGTGGTCGCGACCACCTTCGCCTCCAACGTCGCGCGGGTGAAGACCTTGGCCGAGGCGGGGATCGCCGCCGGCCGGTCGGTCTGTCTTCTCGGCCGGGCGATGCAGCGCATGGTTGCCGTCTCCCGGGAGACCGGCGTGGTGGATGACCTGCCGAACTTCATCACCGCCGAGGAAGCGACCGACGTCCCGCGCGAGAGCCTGATGCTGATCGTGACCGGCAGCCAGGGCGAGCGCCGCGCGGCCTCCGCGCAGCTCTCCCGCGGCAAGTATCTCGGTCTGAAGATGGCGGAGGGGGACATGTTCCTCTTCTCCTCCAAGACGATCCCCGGCAACGAGGCCGGCGTCATCCAGATCATGAACAACTTCAGCGAGCTGGGCGTGGACGTGGTCGATGACAGCTCCGGCGATTACCACGTCTCGGGCCATGCCAACCGCCCGGATCTCGAGGCGATGCACGACCTGATGCGGCCCTCGATGCTGGTGCCGATGCACGGCGAGCACCGCATGCTCCGGCGTCACGCCGAAGTGGCGTCCGCCAAGGGCATCCCGAGCGTCGTCGCGGTGAACGGCACGATGCTGAGCCTGTCGGGTGACGCGCCCGAGGTGATCGACCATGTCGAGACCGGCCGCACCTATCTCGATGGATCGGTCCTGGTGGGGGCGCTCGACGGCGTGGTCCGCGGGCGGATGCGGATGGCTCTGAACGGCCTCGTGGTGCTGACCGTGCTTCTGGACGAGAACGACGCCCCCCTCGGCGATCCCTGGGCCGAGATCATGGGCCTTGCCGAAACCGGCCGCTCCGGCGCGCCGCTGGTCGAGCGGATCGAAGAGCAGACGGCCGCGGCCCTTGGCCGGGCGGAAAACAAGACGATCGTCGACGACGACAAGCTCGACGAGCTTCTCCGCCGCTCCGTCCGCCAGGTGTGCGCCGAGGAAATCGGCCGCAAGCCCGAGGTGATCGTCGTGGTGTCGCGCCTCACCTGAAGAAAGATCGCGGCGGGGGTGCACGTATCCCCGCCGCGCCAGGCTTTCGGGAATAGAGGGGATGCCGTCAGGCGCGACCGACGAAGTCAGTAAGCGCCCGGCCAAGCGCGTCCCAGTCGGTAAAGTCGCGTGTCTCAAAGGTTGAACCGATGTCCTGTCCGCGCAGGACGACCGAGCGGACGACCTCCTTCTCGAAATAGTCGTAGCTGCCGGGCCTGACCGCGCCAGGCACGAGGATCTCGGCCGTGAAGTTCGTGCCGCACCGGAGCTTCATCTCGTCCAAATAGTCCTGCGCCTCCTCCCGCCCTTCCGCAAAGGCGGCCTTGAGGCTGACGGAGAGCATGAGCGTGGGGCGGGCGGCGAGCTCTGGGCCGAGCGCCCTCAATGCGTCCTCGAACGGGGCGGGGTGGCGACGCTCGTGCACTGGCGCGGCAAGAATGACCGCCTCTGCGCCCTCCAGCGTCGTGACATCACCGCGTCCGGTTTCCATGAGCCGGATTGCGTGGCCCGCGTCTTCGAGATGGGAGCGGGCGAAGTCTGCGATCTTGCCCGTGTGCCCCTCCAGCGTCGCGTAGACGATCGCGATGCGCATCTATGTCCTCCGTCCTCGCCCCTGATGCCGGGGGCTATGCAGCAATCCGGGCCGCCGCGTCCTTGATGCGGGTCAAACCGGACGAGGTGGAGGGCCGCCGGACATGAAAAAGGCGACCCCGAGGGGCCGCCGATTTCACTTGGCCGGTCTTGTCCGGGTCAGCTCGGGCTGCGCGCGAGGAAGGACCTGGTGATGAATTCGGGGACGTGATCCCCCATTCCGACGACGTCGTCGCCGCTTTTGTCGTTGGATCCGCCCCGGCGGGAAGACGACTTGCGCTGCGACCGGCCGCGGGAGGGTTTCGGAGCCTCGTCCTGAGAGCGCTCGGCTTGGGGGCGCTCGGGCTCGGGTGCGGCGACCTCAGGCTCTGCGGAGGGGGCCGCTGGCGCATCTGCCTCGACCGCGGGCGCCGCGGCCGGCTTGCGGGACCGACTGCGGGAGCGCGGCTTCGGCGTCTCCTCCTTCGGGGAATCGCTGGCAGTTTCCGTTGCCGCGCTTTCGGCCGGCGCGGCGTCGGCTGCGGGGACGGCGTCTTCGTCGGCCGTGCGGGAGCGCGTCCGGCTGCGGGCCTTCGGCACCTCCGGCGCATCGATCTTCGGCACGGGCTGGCCGATCATCTCCTCGATCGCAGCGACCTGCTTGTCGTCCGACGGGGTTGCGAGCATCAGCGCGACGCCCGTGCGGCCGGCCCGGCCCGTGCGTCCGATCCGGTGAACGTAGTCCTCGGCGTGGTTCGGCACGTCGAAGTTGAAGACATGGGACACGTTCGGAATGTCGAGCCCGCGCGCGGCCACGTCCGACGCGATGAGGAAGGCGATGGAGCCGTCCCGGAAGCCATCGAGCGTCCGGGTCCGGTGAGACTGGTCGAGATCGCCATGGATCGGCTCCGCGTTCAGCCCGTTCTTCTTGAGCGACTTTGCGACCGCATCTACATCGAGCTTGCGATTGCAGAAGATGATGGCGTTTCGCAGGCCGTCACCCTCCCGCGTGATCATCGCGCGGAGCATGGCGCTCTTCTCGGAGAAAGCGCGATCCTTGCGGGTCGGCTTGAAGGAGACGACGCCCTGCGTGATCGTCTCGGAGGTCGAGGCCTGGCGGGCAACCTCCACGCGCGCCGGGTTCGACAGGAAGGTATTGGTCAGCCGCTCGATCTCGGACGGCATGGTGGCCGAGAAGAACAGGGTCTGCCTGGTGAAGGGCGTGAGCTGGAAGATGCGCTCGATGTCGGGGATGAACCCCATGTCGAGCATCCGGTCCGCCTCGTCGACCACCATGATCTGAACGCCGGTGAGCAGGAGCTTGCCGCGTTCGAAATGGTCCAGAAGGCGGCCGGGCGTCGCGATCAGCACGTCGACGCCGCGGTCGATCAGCTTGTCCTGCTCGCCGAAGGACACGCCGCCGATCAGCAGCGCCTTCGTCAGCTTGGTGTGCTTGGCGTAGACGTCGAAGTTCTCGGCGACCTGCGCCGCGAGCTCCCGCGTGGGGGCAAGCACGAGGCTGCGCGGCATGCGCGCGCGCGCGCGGCCCTTGGACAGCAGCGTGATCATCGGAAGCGTGAAGCTGGCCGTCTTGCCGGTGCCCGTCTGGGCGATGCCGAGCACGTCCTGTCCGGTCAGGGCGGGCGGAATGGCGCCTTCCTGGATCGGTGTCGGCGTCTCGTAGCCGGCGTCTTCGATGGCGGTGAGGACCCGCGGGTCCAGATTGAGGTCGGAAAACTTGGTCATGCGGTCCAGTCGCGTGGGGCGTCCGGCGTATCCGGCGGCGCCGTTGGCGGGACGCGGTCTTCTGGCGCCCCTCAAGGTTCCTGCCCGCGGATCGGGAAGGAGTCACGGGCAGTTACACCACCGGTGCGGAGCGGTCAATCTCGGCGAGCATCCTGGGTTACCGCGCCTGAGGCCCCGTGCAACTGGTTTGGTCCGGGACGCGTTGGTGGGCCAGACTTGAATTCATACACGGGAGTTACCGAGAGATGATCAACAAGAGCGGTTCCGCGAAATGGTCGGGCGGTCTCAAGGACGGCACCGGCCACGTCTCCACGCAGACGGGGGCGCTGAGCGACCAGCCCTACGGGTTCAACACGCGCTTCGAGGGCGAGCCGGGGACGAACCCCGAGGAGATCCTGGGCGCGGCCCATGCCGCCTGCTTCTCCATGGCGCTGTCGATGGTTCTGGGCCAGTCCGACCTGACCCCGGACAACATCGAGACAAAGGCCACGGTGTCGCTGGAGGAGAAGGACGGCGGCTTCGCCATCACGAAGGTGCACCTGGACGTGACGGGCTCGGTGCCGAACGCGACCGAGGCGCAGTTCCTCGAAGCGGCGAACGGCGCCAAGGAGAACTGCCCGCTCTCCAAGGTGATCAATGCCGAGATCACGATGGACGCCAAGTTCGTCTGAACCCGGGACCATTGAATCCCTGAAGGGATCAAGGAGCGGCCCTCGCATTTCGGTGCGGGGGCCTTTTTTTTGTGCTGGAAGACCGACGGACGGTGCGGAGCGGCTCAGCTCGTGGGCCCGGTCACCCTGGCGCCCGTCAGACGCATGGACTGGAAGGTCTGCGGATCGTCCATCAGTTCGAGAGTACCCGAGACGGTGAGCTCCGTACCCTCGGGCATGTCCGCGATGGGAGCCGCAGTGGTGACCTCGAGGCTCGTGCCGAAGCCCCCCTTGCCGCCGCAGAACGGGCAATCCTCGGGCGTCGGCACGATCAGGAAGGTCGTGGTGTAGGCCTCCGGAACGATGGGGACGTAGTAGCCGGTCACGGAGAAGGTTTCCTCGGCCGCTGCGCGAAGCGCCTCCGGGAAGACCTTCGCGGCGCGCCATTCGCCGTCCTCGCCGACGCTTTCCGACAGCTCGACGCTGGTCAAGATATCCCATCCGGCGGGATCGGCCGCGGCCGGCAGGGCCGCCGCGGCGAGAGCGAGGCTAGTGATTGTGGCCAGCGTGGGAATGCTGCGTCGCGTCTGCACTTTCGACCTCCACATCGACGTCCACCGTGCCCAGATCGGCGAAGGTGAGGTCCACCTCGGCGACGTCGCCCTGCTGCAACGCATGGGCGGGCTCGGCGATCTCGATATAGACGGTCTGCGGCGCGAGGTCGAAGTCCGAATCGGCCTCGATGACCAGCTCGGACAGTTCAAGCGGATCGCCGCCGGCGTGCACGGGAGCGCCGACGATCACGGCGTCGCCGAGATCGGTGGTGGCGGAGGTCAGGGTTGCCGCGGCGTCGTCCCGGTTCTGAATCTTCATGAAGATACGGACGGGCCCGCGGGACGTCGCGTTCGACCAGGCATGAAGGATGCGCAGCGTGCCCAGCTCGGCCAGATGCGCGGCCTCGTGATCGTGCTCATGGTCGTGCGCGTGCTCGTGCCCTTGCTCGTGGTTGTGCGTGCCCTCGGCGTGGTCATCATGCTCATGCTCATGCTCATGCTCATGCTCATGCTCATGCGAATCCGCACTTACGGCAAACGGCGCGGCGGCGAGCAGGATGGACAGAAGGGCAGGCCAGATGAGGGGAGCGGTCATGGGAGGGGCTTTCCGAAGCTGTGTGATATCGTATCAAGGCCGTGCCCTAACCGCCGCGCATGACATCCGTGTGACGCGCCTTCAGACCATCATCTCCTTCGTCGCGCTCAGGGTGAGGTCGGGATAGTCGCGCTCTACGCGGTCGATATCCCATTGCAGGCGCGTCAGATAGACGAGGTCGCCGTCGTTGTCCTCGGCCATGTGACCCTTGTTCTTCTCCGCGAAGGCCTCGACCTTCGCCTTCGGGCCGTGGACCCAGCGGGCGGAGGTGAACTGGGACGGCTCGAAGCGCACGGGCAGGCCGTATTCCAGCTCGATGCGGCTGGCGAGGACCTCGAACTGCAGCTGACCGACGACGCCGACGATGAACCCGGAGGCGAGCGTGGGCTTGAACACCTTCGCCGCGCCCTCCTCGGCGAACTGCATGAGCGCCTTCTCGAGGTGCTTGGCCTTCATCGGATCGCCGGCGCGGCAATTCTGCAGAAGCTCCGGCGCGAAGGAGGGGATCCCCGTGACCTTGAGGGCCTCGCCTTCGGTCAGCGTATCGCCGATGCGGAGCTGGCCGTGGTTCGGAATGCCGATGATGTCCCCGGCCCACGCCTCGTCCGCAAGCTCGCGGTCAGACGCGAGGAAGAGGACGGGATTCGAAATGGTCATAGGCTTCTTCGAGCGCACATGCGTCAGCTTCATGCCCCGGGTGAAGTGGCCCGAAGACATGCGCAGGAATGCGACGCGGTCCCGGTGCTTGGGATCCATGTTGGCCTGCACCTTGAAGACGAAGCCCGAAACCTTCTGCTCCTCGGGCGCGATCTGGCGCGGCTCGGCGGAGGTGGGCTGGGGTTCGGGGCCGAAATTGGCGATGCCGTCCATGAGCTCCTTCACGCCGAAGGAGTTGATCGCGCTGCCGAACCAGATCGGCGTCATGGTGCCCTCGGCGAAGGCCTGCCGGTCGAGAGGCGGCAAGAGCGCCCGGGCCATCTCGACCTCCTCGCGAAGGGTGGCAAGAAGGTGCTCGGGCACGTGGTCGGCAAGCTTGGGATCGTCCAGCCCGGTGATCTCGACCGTGGTGCCGACGCGATTGCGGTCCGCCCGGTCCATCAACTCGAGCCGGTCGTTGAGCATGTCGTAGCAGCCGAGGAAGTCCTGGCCGATGCCGATGGGCCATGACGCAGGCGTCACGTCGATCGCGAGGTTCTCCTGGATCTCGTCCACGATCTCGAAGACGTCCCGGCTTTCCCGGTCCATCTTGTTGCAGAAGGTGAGGATCGGCAGGTCCCGCATCCGGCAGACCTCGAACAGCTTCCGGGTCTGGCTTTCGACGCCCTTGGCCCCGTCGATCACCATGATCGCGGCATCGACGGCGGTCAGGGTCCGGTAGGTGTCCTCGGAGAAGTCGCTGTGGCCCGGCGTGTCCACCAGGTTGAAGCGGAACCGCTGGTAGTCGAACGACATGGCGGAGGCGGAGACCGAGATGCCCCGGTCCTTCTCCATCTGCATGAAGTCCGACCGCGTGCGCCGCGCCTCGCCCTTGGCGCGGACCTGCCCCGCCATCTGGATCGCGCCGCCGAAGAGCAGGAACTTCTCGGTCAGCGTCGTCTTGCCCGCATCGGGGTGCGAGATGATGGCAAAGGTCCGGCGCCGGGCGATTTCCGGCGGCAGATCGGGGCGGTTCGTGGGGGCGGCATCCAACATGGCCGCGATATAGAGGCCGCGCGCGGGACGCACAACGAAAAGCGCGATCGGTGATGGGGCAGGGCCGGGACGGACGAGGCGCCATGCGTGGGCCTGTCCGGTCAGGTGGGTTAACGGGCGTGCTGTCCGCTTTCGGCGACCCCCGCGTACGAAAACGGGCGCCCGAAGGCGCCCGCTGAGGATCGAAGCCGGGGAAGGATCGCTCAGAGGCCGGCCTTCTCGTCCGCATCGCGGCAGAAGGGCTGGCTGCGGGTCCACTGCATCATGTCCGAGCGTTTGCGGGAGGAGTGGAACGGGCCCCAGTCGGCCGCCACGCCGCGCATCCCTGCGGAGACGACGCCATCGCGCTTCACAGTGCGGGCCATGATGCGGATTGCGCAGGACAGGTTCGCCTCGCCGTTCTTGAGCGCGGACCCGGACCCGGCGGTGCAACCATAAGAGCGGGCCGTCGCAGGGGAGATCTGCACGAGGCCGAACCACTTGCCGCCGCCGCCGACGGCCGCGGGGTTCCACGTGCTCTCATGCTTGGCAAGAGCGGAGAGAAGGCCGGTCCAGAAGGCCTTGCGCTGCTCTTCGGTGGCATCGTCGTAGGCGGGGCACCATTGCTCGATGTCGCCGGGAATGATGTCGGGAAGGATGGCGCCGTGATCCTCGAGGGCGGTGAGGGCGGTCATCGTCCAGGTCTTGCCCTCGGGACGGTGGTCCCAGCGCATGACCGGAAGGGTGGACGGCGCCTGCAGGCCGCGGGTGGCTTCGACGGAGCGGTTCGCCTGAACGGCGTCGCACGCACTGAGCGCGAAGAGAGGCACGGCCGCGATTGCAAGCGCCCGCAACGCCCTGAATACTCGTGTCATGTGATGTTCTCGTGAACTTGTCCCAGGTAACGGGCCGGACAGGTGTCCGATTCGTCGCCGTCGCACAACCTTCTGTCCCTGAGGCAAGGTGTTTTCGGCGAAGCCTCGCCCACGACCTTACCAGCTGGTTAAAATGCACCGGCCCCCCCGGTGGGCCGGGCCGGGCTTGCTCCGGGCGGCCCGCGCCCCTAGAGATACGCGCCGAAGTAAGGGGCCCTGCCGGTCCGAACCCGCCCGAGGAGATGAGGCCATGCTCGACCTGACCCACGACGCCCCAGCGCCCAAGGTGATCCAGGGAGCGAAGGAGGACTGGGAGCTCGTGATCGGGCTCGAGGTCCACGCCCAGGTCTCCTCGATGGCCAAGCTTTTCTCCGGCGCCTCCACCGCGTTTGGCGCCGAGCCCAACAGCAACGTCGCCTTCGTGGATGCCGCGATGCCGGGGATGCTGCCGGTGATCAACGAGTATTGCATCGCGCAGGCGGTGCGCACGGGGCTGGGGCTGAAGGCGCAGATCAACCTCTTCTCCGCATTCGACCGGAAGAACTACTTCTATCCCGACCAGCCGGCGGGCTACCAGATCAGCCAGCTTTACCATCCCATCGTGGGCGAGGGCGAAGTGATGGTGGACATGGGCCCCGGCATCGCGCGGAAGGTCCGGATCGAGCGGATCCACCTCGAGCAGGACGCCGGCAAGTCGATCCATGACATGGACCCCGCCGCGTCCTTCGTCGACCTCAACCGCGCGGGCGTCGCGCTCATGGAGATCGTCAGCCGCCCCGACATCCGCGGACCGGAGGAGGCTGCGGCCTATATCCTGAAGCTGCGCCAGATCATGCGCTATCTCGGGACCTGCGACGGCGACATGCAGAACGGCAACCTGCGCGCGGACGTCAACGTCTCGGTGTGCCGTCCGGGCGACTTCGAGAAGTACCGCGAGACCGGGGACTTCTCCCACCTGGGCACCCGCTGCGAGATCAAGAACATGAACTCGACGCGGTTCATCCAGCAGGCCATCGAGGTCGAGGCGCGGCGCCAGATTGCCATCCTCGAGGATGGCGGCGAGGTGGTGCAGGAGACGCGCGGCTTCGATCCCGACCGCGGCGAGACCCGGAGCCAGCGCTCCAAGGAAGAGGCGCACGATTACCGCTATTTCCCCGATCCCGACCTGCTGCCGCTCGAGATCGAGCAGGGCTGGGTCGACGATATCGCGGGGACCCTTCCCGAATTGCCGGACGAGAAGAAGGCGCGCTTCGTGTCCGGCTTCGGGATGACCGAGTACGATGCCAGCGTTCTGACCGCCGAGGTCGAGAATGCCGCCTACTTCGAAGAGGTCGCGGTCGGTCGGGACGGCAAGCTGGCCGCCAACTGGGTGATCAACGAGCTCTTCGGGCGTCTCAAGAAGGATGACGACAGGGACATCGAGGACAGCCCGGTCTCGGCGGCGCAGCTGGGGCAGATCATCGACCTGATCTCGAAGGGCGACATCTCGGGCAAGATCGCCAAGGACCTCTTCGAGATCGTCTGGACCGAGGGCGGCGATCCGGCACGCATCGTCGAGGAGCGCGGGATGCGCCAGGTCACCGATACCGGCGCCATCGAGGCCGCCGTGGACCAGGTGATCGCTGACAACCCGGCGCAGGTGGAGAAGGCGCAGGCCAATCCCAAGCTCGCCGGCTGGTTCGTCGGCCAAGTGATGAAGGCCACCGGCGGCAAGGCGAACCCCAAGGCCGTCAACGATATCGTGACCGCGAAGCTGGGGCTCTAGGCCCCGGGGGGCGCGCACCGGGGGGGATGTGTCCTTCGCAGGATCCTTGCGCTGACAAGCGGTCTCGGGGGGCGGAGCTTCGGCCATCCGGACGCCCAAGGCCCCGCGGGGGCGGGCCCGGCGCCCGGAGCGGCATGCCGCCGATCGCGACTTTCTTCCTGTCCCAAGCGCATTTTTAGCGGGGCGGAGCAGGCGGCGCTCCCTTTTCCTTCCGGCTCGCTTGCATTAGGTTGTCCGCCGGTCGAGCGAAGGAGCGGGACATGCCGCGATACGAATACAAGGTTGTTCCGGCTCCGGAGCGGGGCACGAAGGTGAAGGGGCTGAAGACAACTCCCGATCGCTTCGCCTACGCCCTCGAGGAGCTGATGAACGAGCTGGGCGCCAAGGGCTGGGATTACGTCCGTGCCGATACGCTGCCCTGCGAGGAGCGCTCGGGCCTCACGTCGCGCAAGACGAGCTACCAGAACATGCTGGTTTTCCGCCGCTCGGCCGAGAGCGCCACGATGCGTCCTGCCGAGGGCGCAGGTCTCGTGACCGCGCCGTCGCCGCAGCCCTCCGCCGTGACGGCGGCGCATGTCGCGTCTGCCCCGGTGCGGGCGGACGAGGCGCCCGTTGCCACGCCCGAGTCGCATGGGGACGACACGCCGGCTGCACCGGTTCATGCAGACCCCGCGAGCGATCCCCACGAGACCTCGCAGGACAAGAAGGATGCCGCCGCAGCCGCTGCCGCTGCCCTGTCCGCCTATCGCGGGCGGGAAGACGGCCCGTCCTCCGCCCCGCCGCTCGGACCCGCCGGGCCCAAGAAGGACCAGGCGGCCGAATAGGCGCCCGCTCTACTCGGAGATATCGAGCGACAGAGCGTGGATCTTCCCCATGATATCGGGCCCGAGCGCGGCGTGGACCGCGCGATGGCGGGCAATCCTGCTTTGGCCCGCGAACGCCTTGGATTCGATGACGACGTGCCAGTGGCTCTCGCCGCCCTCCTGATATCCCGCGTGGCCGCGATGCATCTCGCTCTGATCTTCGACCTCGAGCCGGTGCGGCGCAAACGTCTCTTCAAGACGAGAGCTGATGCTGTCGGACATGGACATTTTTTGACCTTCTTTCCTCTTCCCTCATGGCTCGCACGGGGTAAACTCTCCGCTCCGAGCCGAAAAGGCCTATCCGCTCTGCCGGGCGGCCTGCACGAACCCCGCGATCCGCGAAAGGACTGACATGGCATCCTCAGACCCATTCGGCTTCGACCTGCGCGTGTCGAGCGACAAGAAGAAGCGGACCCGCGGGCGTCGTGGCATGTCCGGTGCGTTCGAGACGTCGCAGCGCGTCTGCGAGCATCCGGGCTGCCAGGAGCCCGGCAAGTACCGCGCGCCCAAATCCCCGGATTCGCTCGATGATTTCTACTGGTTCTGCAAGACCCACGTCCGGGAATACAACCTCAAGTGGAACTTCTTCGAGGGCACCACGGAGGAGGAATTGTCCGAGCACATGGACAATGACCGCGTCTGGGAGCGCAAGACGAAGCCCTTCCGGCAATCGGCTGAGGAGCGGGCCTGGTCCCGGCTCGGGGTGGACGATCCGCACCAGGTGCTGGGCCAGAACGCCACGCGAAACCCCGGCAAGTCCATCACCGGAACGCGGCGCCTGCCGCCCACGGAGCGGCGCGCTTTGGAGATTCTCGACGCGAAGGATCACTGGACGCGGACGGAGATCCGCAAGAGCTACAAGGCGCTGATCAAGATCCTGCACCCCGACATGAATGGCGGTGACCGCTCCGACGAGGAGCGCCTGCAGGAGGTCATGTGGGCCTGGGATCAGGTCAAGGAAAGCCGTAACTTTAAGGAGTAGGCCCTTCGCAGGGCGCGCGTCAGAGCGCGTCCACCAGCGGGGCCCACTGGTCCTGGATGGGCCGGAGCGCCGCGAGGTCCCGGTCGAAGATCGTCAGCCCCTCATCGGCGAGATCGCCATAGGCGGCGCGCTCGGTCACATGGGCGACGGGGGCCTGCCCCATCTTGTCGAAGAACGCCGCGAGGCGGGCGGAACTGCGCTGCCGCGGCCTCAGGCGATTGGCGACGAGCAGGGCCTCGGCCTTGCCTTTCCGGACGCGCTTGATCCCGCCGAGCATCTTCAGGAAGCGCTTCGTGGCATCCGCGTCGAAGGTCGAGGGCAGGACCGGGACGATCACCGCGTGGGATTCGGAAACGAGGGCCTTCAGCGCCGCCTCGTCCTGTGCGCCGGGAGCGTCCACGATCAGCCAGTCGAGGCCTTTCGGGGCGCTGCCGACGGAGCGGGCACCGGTCCAGTCCACCTGTGCGATGGGGCGAATGCCCGACGGGCGTCGTTTCAGCCAGCGCCGGGAGCTCTTCTGCGGGTCAGCATCGGCGAGGCCGACGGTCCAGCCGCCCCGCGCGAGCGCGCCGGCCAGCGTCACCGCGACGGTCGTCTTGCCGCAGCCGCCCTTGCTGTTCGCGATCAGGATTGTCTTCATCATTCGTCCGGTTCTGGCCGTTCTAGATGACGCTAGCATGACAACCCGGCGGGCCGGACACTTTTCTCGCGAAGGTCAGGACGTTAGACGGGGATGCGCCATGCGGGCGCGGAGAGCCACGCCATGACAGATCCCGCCGCGCGCGCCGCCGCGCTTCTCCACCTGCACCACGGAGGTCTCGAGCCGGGCGATCCGCTGCGGGCGCCGATCGGACTGTCCACCATGTTCCACCTGCCCGGAGATCCGGCCGGGCTGAGAGGCTACGGGCGCGGGGACAACGCGACATGGGACGCAGCGGAAGCGGCCCTGGCCCATCTCGAGGACGCTCCCTCGGTGCTCTTCCCGTCCGGTATGGCGGCCATCACGGCGGGGCTCATGGCGATGCTGAAGGCAGGGGATCGCCTGATCCTTCCGTCCGACGGCTACTATACGACGCGGCTTCTGACCGAACGTGTCCTCGAACGGTTCGGTGTCGAGGTGGAGATGCGGCCGACCGCCCGGATGGCGGAGGGCGGGTTCGACGGCGTCTCCCTCGTCATGCTGGAAACGCCATCCAATCCGGGGCTCGACCTGTGCGACATCGCCGGGATCGCGGCGGAGGTGCACGCGGCCGGCGGGCGGGTGATCTGCGACAACACCACGATGACCCCGCTTGGCCAGCGGCCGCTCGATCTCGGTGCGGATGTGGTCGTCGCCTCCGATACCAAGGCGCCGAACGGGCATTCCGACGTCCTGGCCGGTCATGTCGCGACGCGGGACGGGGAGCTTCTGGAGCGCGTCAGGGATTGGCGGAAGATCTCCGGAGCTATTCCGGGGCCGATGGAGGCGTGGCTGCTCCTGCGTGGGCTGGAGACGCTGGAGGTCCGATTGTCGCGCATGTGGGCGACGGCGGAGGCCGTGGCGGCAGCCCTGGCGGGGCATCCGAAGGTGGAGCGGCTCGTCTATCCGACGCGGCCGGACCATCCGCAGGCGGACCTCGCGGCGCGGCAGATGTCCTCGGGCGGCACGCTGATCGGCCTGACGCTGGCGGACGGGGAGACGGCGACGCGGTTCATTACCGGTTGCCCCTACCTCGCGTCGGCAACGTCCTTCGGCGGCGTCCATTCCTCCGCCGAGCGACGGGCGCGGTGGGGGGACGAGGTGCCGGGCGGCTTCGTGCGTCTCTCCATCGGATGTGAGCCGGAAGCGGCCCTGATGCCAGCCCTCATCGAAGCGCTCGACCGAGCCTGACCTCACGTTGTCCTCGTGCCTTTACTTGGGCAGGGGTGCGCCCCATCTGCACGGGCGGGCCCATCTGGCGAATGGCGCGGCCTTCGCGATGGCCGTTTCGGTTCACACCCTCGTTCGGCATCGGAATGTCACGCAATGATCCTGTCCATCGGAGCCGGTCTTGTCCTTCTCGCCCTTGGCGGGGAGGGTCTCGTGCGCGGCGCTGTCGCGCTTGCGGCGCGGCTCGGCATGTCGCCGCTTCTCATCGGTCTGACCGTCGTGGGGTTCGGCACGTCGACGCCTGAACTCTTCACCTCGCTCCGGGCCGCCTTCGCCGGCGCGCCGGGGATCGCCGTCGGCAACGTCGTCGGCTCCAACATCGCCAATATCCTGTTGATTCTCGGCGTTGCGGCCCTCATCGCGCCCGTCATGGTGTCGCCGTCTGCCTTTCGGCGGGACGGGCTGTCCCTTGGTCTGGCGACGCTCGCCGCGGCAATCGTCGTTCTGATCGGAGTTCTGACGCGGGGGGCGGGCCTGCCCCTTCTCGTCGGCCTCGCGGTCTATCTCTTCGTGGCATACCGGCTGGAGATGCGCGCGGGCAGGCCCGAGGCGGCTCCGCCTGATGCTCCCGGGGCGGGCCTTCCGGTTGCCCTGCTCTACGCGGTGGGCGGGATCGCGATGACGGTCCTCGGCGCGGGGCTCCTCGTCGGCGGCGCGACGGATCTGGCGCGGATGTGGGGCGTGCCCGATACGGTGATCGGGCTGACGCTCGTCGCCATCGGCACCTCGCTGCCGGAACTGGTGACGTCGGTGATCGCCGCATTGCGCGGGCAGGGGGACCTCGCCTTCGGCAACGTCGTCGGCTCGAACATCTACAATATCCTCGGCATTCTGGGCGCGACGGCGCTCGTGAAGCCGATCCCGGTCCCGGCGCAGATCGCGCGAGTGGATATCTGGATCATGGCAGGTGCGACCCTGGTCCTCGTCGCGGTCGCCGTGACCGGCTGGCGGATCAGGCGATGGGAGGGCGGCCTGCTCCTCGCGCTCTATCTCGGATACGTCGCCTGGCTCGGGGTGGGGGCCATCGGCGGGGTGTGAGGCGAAAGGCGCCCCGCGTCGGCGTTAGCGCCCGCCGCGGCATGATCCCGCTTCAGCCGCCTGACACCACAGCAAGAAGGCCGGCCCCCGTGGGGACCGGCCCTTGTCTTGGCAATACCGCCGGGCTTTACTCGGCAGCTTCGACCGGGGTGTCGTCGGTGATCGGAACCGCGTTCACGTCGCTGTCCTTCTGCTCATTGGCACGGCGTACACCGGCGGCGTAGTCGGGATGGACGCGCTCGAGGACGGCATACCAACGCTCTTTCACCTCTGGCGAGCAGGGGCCCATCGCGGCGGCGTAGTTGGCATAGAGACGCTCCTTCTCCTCGCCCGAGAACAGCTCGTAGAGAGCACGGGGCTGGACGTAATCGGCGTCCTTGTCCTCCTGCACGTAGCGGTCGGCGTCTCCGTCGATCCGCAGCGGCGGCTCGACCACCTCGGGTTTGGCGACCGGGCCGTCATACTGGTTCGGCTCGTAATAGGCGTTCGGATCACCGAAATCGTTGGTGAAGAACCGCATGGAGCCGTCCTTGTGGTAGTGCTGCACCTCCGCATTCTTCGCGGCGTTGGCCGGAAGTGCCTCGTAGTGGGTGCCGAGGCGATACCGGTGGGCGTCCGCATAGGCGAAGATCCGGCCCTGCAGCATCTTGTCGGGGCTGAAGCCGATGCCCGGCACGATGTTCGACGGCGAGAAGGCGGCGTTCTCCACCATCTGGAAATAGTTCTCCGGATTGCGGTTCATCTCCAGCTCGCCCACCTCGATCAGCGGGAAGTCCCCGTGCGGCCAGACCTTGGTGACGTCGAACGGGTTGAAGGGCTGCTTCGCGGCGTCCTCCTCCTTCATCACCTGGATGAAGAGGGTCCACTTGGGGAAGTCGCCGGCGTCGATCGCGTTGAAGAGATCTTCCTGGTAGCTCTCCCGGGTCTTGCCGATGAGCGCTTCCGCCTCCTCGTTGGTGTGGTGCTTGTGGCCCTGCTGGGTCTTGAAGTGGAACTTGACCCAAGTGCGCTCCCCCGCCTCGTTCCAGAGCGAGAAGGTGTGGGAGCCGTAGCCGTTCATGCGCATCGGGTTCACCGGGATGCCGCGGTCGGACATCAGGATCGTCACCTGGTGCACGCTCTCGGGCTGGCCGGCCCAGAAGTCGAACATCGCCTCCGGCGAGCGCAGGTTGGTCTTGGGATGGCGCTTCTGCGTGCGAATGAAGTCCGGGAACTTGTAGGAATCGCGGACGAAGAAGACGGGGGTGTTGTTCCCCACCATGTCCCAGTTGCCGTCCTCGGTATAGAACTTCAGCGAGAAGCCGCGGACGTCCCGCTCCGCATCGGCGGCGCCGCTTTCGCCGGCCACGGTAGACCAGCGGGACAGGACCTCGGTCTCGGTGCCCGGGCGGAACACCTTGGCGCAGGTGTACTTCGTGATGTCGTGGGTCACGCGGAACGTGCCCTGGGCGCCCCAGCCCTTGGCATGGACGACCCGCTCCGGGATGCGCTCGCGGTTCTGGTGGGCCAGCTTCTCGATCAGCTGGTAATCCTGAAGGAGGACCGGGCCGCGGGCGCCGGCGGTCTGGGTGGTGTCGTTCGAGACATACGGAGCGCCCGCAGTCGTTGTCAGGCGGGGTTTGTCGGCCATGCCGGATCTCCTGGCTGGATGGGAATGCGTCTTGCCTGAACGATGTGTGGTGTCGCTCCATAAAGGAAAATCGGAAATGCTATGCAGATACATAAGTGCGGCTTATGTTCGGGATCATGCGGATCACGGCCAGACATCTTCTCTACTTCGCCGCCCTCGCCGATGAGGGCAGCTTCGGCGCGGCGGCGCGCGCCGTCAGCATCAGCCAGCCCGCGCTCTCGATGCAGATCAGGGATCTCGAGGCGGCGCTCGGCGGCAAGCTGGTGGAGCGCATGCCGAGCGGCCTGAAGCTCACGCGGCTGGGGCGGGAGGTCCTGCCCAGGGCGCGCCGGGTCCTGGCGGAGATGGCGGAGATCGAGGCGCTGCCGCGGCGGGGGCAGGGGCTGTCGGGCCAGCTCAACATCGGCGTCATTCCGACGGTCGCGCCCTATATCCTGCCCGTCGCGCTGACGCGGCTGCGCGCGTCGGACCTGACGCTCGACATCCGCGTGCGCGAGGCCCAGACGAATGTGCTTCTGGACATTCTGGACAAGGGGCGGCTGGATGCGGCGCTCGTGGCCCTGCCTGTCTCCGGGGCCGATCTGGACGTGCGCCCGCTCTTCGAGGATCGCTTCCTGCTGGCCGGCAGCCGCGCCCGGATCGAGCGGCTCGCCGGGGAGGGGGGAGCGGTGGCGCCAAAGCCCGCCGAGCTCGATCCCGAGCAGCTTCTCCTTCTCGACGAGGGGCATTGCCTTGCCGACCAGGCGATCGCCGCCTGCGGCCTCGATCCGGGGCGGAGGCGTGTGGATCTCGGGGCGTCCTCCCTCGCGACGCTCTGCGGCCTCGTCGCTCAGGGGTTCGGCCTGACGCTGCTTCCCGAGATCGCGGTGATGTCCGAGACCGCGTCCGCCCCCGACATGGCCCTCCATCGCTTCGCCGCGCCGGAGCCCGGGCGCACGCTCGCGCTGGTGCGGCGGGCCGGGCAGGAGGGGGAGACGGACTGGTTCGAGGCGCTGGCCTCTCTCTTCGCCAATGCCGGCGAGACGTTGCTTGCCCGTGCGAGGACCGCCGTTCCGGCCTGATCGGTCCGGGGTTTTCCCGGCGCCGCAGCTCAAGGCAGATCGGCGCCCCGCACGGCCAGCCAGTCGCCCATGCGGCGGCGAAACCACGTCCGCTGGCGCTTGGCATATTGCCGGGTGGCGATGACGGCGCGGTCCCGCGCGGCCTCGAGCGTGATCTCGCCGCGCAGGTGGGAGACGAGCTCCGGCGCGCCGATGGCGCGGTCGCCGGGGCGGGCCGGGTCATAGCCGCCGAGATTGGCCCGCGCCTCCTCCAGCGCCCCGCCGTCCAGCATCGCATCGAAGCGCCGCGCGAGGCGCGGGTTCAGCCAGTCGGTCGGAGCGTCGACCACGATCCTCAGCGCCTCGCCGGACGGCAGGGGCGGGGCCGGCTGCTCCGCCTGCCATGCCGCAAGGCCGCGCCCCGTGGCGCGGAGCACCTCCCAGGCCCGTTGTACCCGAGCGCGGTTGGCCATGTCGGTCCTCGAACGGGTCTGCGCGTCGAGCCCCTCCGACAGCTCGGCGAGCGAGAGGCCGTCCGCTTCCGCCCGGACCTCCGCCGGCACCTCCGGCACAGGCGCCAGCCCCTCCGTGAGCGCCATGAAGTAAAGCCCCGTCCCTCCGGTGAAGATCGGCCGCATGCCGCCGCGGAGAAGCTCCTCCGCCTCCCGCAGCCAGTGTCCCGCCGAATAGGGCGCCTCCCGCGCCACATGTCCGTAGAGCGCATGGGGTACGCGGGCGAGGTCGCGAGGGCCCGGCCGCGCCGTCAGGACGCTCCAGTGGGCATAGACCTGCAGCGCGTCTGCATTGACGATGACGCCGCCTGCCTCTTCCGCGATCCGCAGCGCGAGGGCGGACTTGCCGCTCGCCGTCGGCCCAGCGATGAGGACGGGACGATCCGGAGGGAGGGCGGCAAGCGCACGGGTTAGGGCAGGGTCAGTCATCTGAGCGGTTGAAGCGGCGGAGCTTTCGGTGTTCAAGGGCCATCGCGGCAGAGCGAGGGATATTTCATGCAGGTCAGTGGCGAAACTCCGGCGAAACCCTCCTACTCACGCGTTCTGCTGAAGATCTCGGGCGAGGCGCTGATGGGCGACCAGGGCTACGGCCTGCATCCGCCGACAGTGCAGCGCATCGCCGCCGAGGTGAAGTCCGTCCACGACATGGGCGTCGAGATCTGCATGGTGATCGGCGGCGGCAACATCTTCCGCGGCCTCCAGGGCTCCGCCCAGGGGATGGAACGCACCACCGCCGACTACATGGGCATGCTCGCGACGGTGATGAACGCGCTGGCGATGCAATCCGCGCTCGAGGAGCTCGGCGTTTTCACCCGCGTCATCTCGGCGATCCCGATGGACCAGGTCTGCGAGCCGTACCTCCGCCGCCGCGCCGTGCGTCACCTCGAGAAGAAGCGGGTCTGCATCTTCGCCGCCGGCACCGGTAACCCCTACTTCACGACCGACACGGCGGCCACGCTGCGCGCCAACGAGATGGCCTGCGAGGCGATCTTCAAGGGCACCAAGGTCGACGGCGTCTATGACAGCGATCCGATGCTGAACCCCGATGCCAAGCGCTACGAGACGGTGAGCTACGACGATTGCCTCGCCAAGCACCTCAAGGTGATGGACGCCTCCGCCATCGCGCTGGCGCGCGACAACGATCTGCCAATCATCGTCTTCAGCCTCGACGAGCCAGGCGGTTTCCGCGGGATCCTCGCAGGGCAGGGCACCTATACCACCGTGAAGGACTGAGGCGGCGCACCGGGGGGGGGAGATCCGCCTTCGGTTAATCCTCCCTTAAGGCTTGCGGACCTATACATCCGTGCGTGCTCCCGGTAGAACCTCCGCGCACAAGACAGCATGTTTGCGAGGACGACGGTCATATGGCAGCGGAGTACGAAGAACCCGACATGGGCGACATCCAGCGCCGGATGGAGGGCGCGCTGACAGCGCTGAAGCACGAATTTCTTTCGCTCAGGACCGGACGCGCCTCCGCCTCGATGGTGGAGCCGGTGATGGTGGACGCTTACGGCACGTCCACCCCGATCAACCAGATCGGCACGGTGAACGTGCCCGAGTCGCGGATGATCGCGATCAACATCTGGGACAAGTCGCTGGTGTCCAAGGCGGAGAAGGCGATCCGCGAGAGCGGTCTCGGGATCAACCCGGTGGTCGATGGAACGATCATCCGCCTGCCCATCCCGGAGCTGAACGAGGAGCGCCGGAGGGAACTCACGAAGGTCGCCTCGCAATATGCCGAGCATGCCCGCGTCGCGGTGCGCAACGTGCGCCGGGACGGGATGGACGCCCTGAAAAAGGCAAAGTCCAACGGTATGCCCGAGGACGACCAGAAGATCTGGACGGACGAGATTCAGGCGGCCACCGACAAGGGCATCGCCGCAGTCGACGCCGCGCTCGAGCACAAGCAGGCGGAGATCATGCAGGTCTGAGGCTGTAGCTGGCCGCGCTGACGAGCAGGCGTGCGCAGGGGAGGAGACCGGTCATGTCCGGCAAGGAGAGATTCCAGATCGTACCCGAGCATGTCGCCATCATCATGGACGGCAACGGCCGCTGGGCGACGTCCCGCGGCCGTCCGCGCATCTTCGGCCATCAGGCCGGCGCGCGCCGCGTCAGCGAGATCGTCGAGGCCTGCCCGGATCTCGGCGTCCGCTATCTGACGATCTTCGCCTTCTCCACCGAGAACTGGAAGCGCACCCAGGCCGAAGTCACCGGCCTCATGACGCTGTTCCGCCGGTACATCACCAAGGAGGCGACGCGGCTCCTGACCAAGGGCGTCCGCGTGCGGTTCATCGGCGACCGGGTGCAACTCGATGCCAAGCTGGTCAAGCTGATGGACGATCTGGAAACCCTCACCAAGTCGAACGACCGGGTGCACCTCACCATCGCGCTGAACTACGGCGGACGGGACGAGGTCACGCGGGCGACGCAGCGCCTCGCCCACGAGGTCGCGGCGGGGCGGCTGAAGCCGGAGGATGTCGGCGCCGAGACGCTGGCGCGCTTCCTCGATACGTGGCTTCTGCCGGATCCTGACCTGGTGATCCGAACGAGCGGAGAGGCCCGCATTTCCAATTTCCTTCTCTGGCAGAGCGCCTACGCCGAATACGAGTTCGTCGATACGCTCTGGCCCGATTTCACGGCCGACTGCTTCGGCTCAGTGCTCGCAGGATACGGCTCGCGCGAACGCCGCTACGGAGCCGTTCGTGCCTGATCCGAGTGCTGCAGCGACGTCGCGCTGGAACGATCTGCGGGACCGGGCCGCCTCCTCCGCGGCGATGGTGGTGATCGGCATCTTCGCCGTGCATTTCGGCGGCGTATGGTTCCAGATGCTCACCGTCTTCGTCACGGCGATCCTGATGTGGGAACTGGCGCGGATGATCCGCCCCGAGTCGATCGTCTTCTCGATGATGCTCGCCGCCGGCACCGCCAGCATCCTGTCGGGCCTTCTGGGGACGCACGAGCAGTGGTTCCTCCTTCTGATCTTCCTGCCTGCGATCCTCGGCACGTTTGCCATGTCCCGCGAGCGGCTGACGTTCTTCTGCTTCGCGGTGATGATCGTCGCGGCGGGATGGGGCCTCGTCAGCTTTCGCGACGAGTACGGGGGAATCTGGCTCTACTGGCTGATCCTCGTGGTGATCGCGACCGACGTGCTCGGCTACTTTGCCGGGAAGTCCATCGGCGGGCCGAAATTCTGGCCGCGTGTCAGTCCCAAGAAGACATGGTCCGGCACCGCCGCTGGCTGGATCGGAGCGGGCCTCGTCGGTGCGCTCTTCCTGGTCTTCACCGATGCCGGGTGGGGCCTCGTCTGGGTGTCCATGCTGCTGTCGCTGGCCAGCCAGATGGGAGACATCGCCGAAAGCGCGCTCAAGCGGCGCATGGGGGTGAAGGACAGCTCGGCCCTGATTCCCGGTCATGGCGGCCTCTTCGACCGCTTCGACGGGCTCCTGGGCGCCGCCCTGTTCCTGCTCGTGATCGCCCTTTTCGTGGACATTCCCCGGGTCGATCTGTGAAGCGCGTCAGCATTCTGGGCTCCACCGGTTCGATCGGCCAATCGACGCTCTCGCTCATCGCGGGGCGGCCGGGAGAGTATGACGTCGTCGCGCTGACGGGCGGGCGGAACGTCGAGCTTCTGGCCCGCCAGGCGGCCGAGACGGGCGCGGCCATCGCGGTCACCTCGGAGCCTGACCTCCTCGACCAGCTCAGGGATGCACTCCCGGCGGGGATCGAGGCCGCGGCAGGGGCGGAGGCCATCGCGGAGGCGGCGGCCCGCCGGGCCGATTGGGTCATGTCCGCCATCGTCGGCGCCGCCGGTCTTGCGCCGGGCCTCGCCGCGATCGAGACGGGAACCACGCTGGCGCTTGCCAACAAGGAAACCCTCGTCGCCGCCGGTCCACTGGTCCTGTCCCGTGCCGCGGCATCGGGTGCTACCATCCTGCCCGTCGACAGCGAGCATTCGGCGATCTTCCAAGCTCTCCGGGGCGAGGATCCCGCCGCCGTCGAGCGGGTCATCATCACGGCATCCGGCGGTGCGCTCAGGGACTGGCCGATGGAGCGTCTGGCGGAGGCGACGCCGGAAGAGGCAGGGCGGCATCCGAACTGGGCGATGGGAAACCGGATCACGGTGGACAGCGCGTCCATGTTCAACAAGGCCCTGGAAGTCATAGAAGCGAAAGAGTTTTTCGGATTTTCACCGGATCGGATCGAGGTTCTGATCCATCACGAGAGTATCGTTCACGCCCTCGTCGGGTTCGTCGACGGCGGGGTGATGGCACATCTCGGGCCGCCGGACATGCGCCACGCCATCGGCCATGCGCTCGACTGGCCGGACCGCCGGGCGCTCCCCGTGGAGCGGCTCGATCTTGCGAAGATCGGCCAGCTGTCGTTCCGCCCTCCGGACGAGGCACGTTGGCCCGCGCTGCGTCTCGCCCGCGACGTCATGGCGCGCGGCGGGCTGACGGGGGCGGCGTTCAACGCGGCCAAGGAAGCCGCGCTCGATGCGTTTCTCGCGCGGCAGATGCGGTTCACCGACATGGCTCACATTGTCGAGACGGTGCTGGACGAGATGGACGCCAGCGGCGAAACCAGCGGCCGGGGAGACATCTCCCTCGGCGACGTCCTCGAAACCGACGCCGCCGCCCGTGCCAGAGCCCGGGGCGCTGCAACGCGCCTGAGCCAGACCGTCTGAGGAAAGTTTCATGGACCTGACCGCCCTCCTGCCGTCATTCGGTGGCATCGCCTGGACGGCCATCGCCTTCGTGCTGGCGCTGTCGATCATCGTCTTCGTCCACGAGTTCGGTCACTACATCGTCGGCCGCTGGAGCGGGATTCACGCGGACGTCTTCTCCATCGGGTTCGGACCAGTGCTCTTCGGCCGGACGGACAGGCGCGGCACGTATTGGCAGATCGCCGCGCTGCCCTTCGGCGGCTACGTCAAGTTCAAGGGCGACGCGGATCCGGCCTCCGTGACGCGAGCGCCGGAGCCCGCCCCCGGAGGCACGAACGAGCAACTGCTGCGGCAGGAGATGCGCAGCACGATGCACGGCGCGCCGCTCTGGGCCCGCGCCGCGACCGTCGCTGCCGGGCCGATCTTCAACTTCATCCTGTCGATCCTCGTCTTCGCCGCGGTGATCCTCTACCAGGGTACGCCGCGCGAACCGGCGACGATCCGTTCGCTGGTGCCGCTTCCCGCTGAGGTGCAGGGTCTGGAGGCTGGCGACGAGATCCTGTCCGTCGGCGGGCGGGACGTGTCCACCCTCGGAGGGATCTACGAGGTTGCGGCCGAGCTGGACACCGAAGGCGCGACAACGCCCTACACCGTGCGTAGGGACGGCGGGGAGACCGCGGTCGAGGGTCCGTTCCCGTTCCCGCCAGTCGTCTCCACCGTGCAGCCGCAATCGGCGGCCTGGGATGCGGGGCTGAAGCCGGGAGACGTGATCGTCTCCGCGGACGGCACGCCGATTTCCTCCTTCCGCGATCTGCAGGAGATCGTGACGGTGAGCGAAGGCGCCGAGCTGGAGCTCGGGATCTGGCGTGCCGGAGAGACCTTCACGGCGGCCCTTGCGCCGCGCTCCGTTGACATGCCCGTGGCCGGCGGCGCATTCGAGACGCGCTGGCTTCTGGGGCTGACCGGAAGCCTCGCCTTCGAGCCCGTGACCGTGACGCCGAGCCCGTTCACAGCCGTCGGGCAGGGCGCGGAGCAGACGCTCTTCATCGTCCGGTCCTCCCTGTCCGGTCTGTGGCACATGGTCACCGGCGCGATTTCCTCGTGCAACCTGCGCGGGCCGCTCGGGATCGCGGAGACGAGCGGCGCCGCGGCGAGCCAGGGGCCAAGCACGTTCATCTGGTTCATCGCGGTCCTCTCCACCGCCGTGGGTCTGCTGAACCTCTTCCCGATTCCCGTTCTCGATGGCGGCCACCTGGTGTTCTACGCCTACGAGGCCGTGGCGCGCCGCCCCCCCAGCGACCGGGCGCTTCGGGTCCTGATGGCGGGCGGTATGGCGCTGATGCTGGCGCTCATGATCTTCGCCCTGACCAACGACCTCTTCTGCCCCTGAGACCCTGAGACCCTGAGAGCCTGTGGCGGTGCCGGATGGACTTTCCGGCGCGCCGGGCCTATGCGCGGAGGCGCAGCGCCCGGCGCCATTCGGGAGCGCCCGGCAGGGACGAGGAGAGCGAAACATGGCCGTCGGTATCTTCGATAGCGGCCTTGGCGGGCTGACGGTTCTGGGCTCCGTGACGCGGGCGATGCCGGATCTGCCGGTGGTCTATCTCGGGGACAATGCGAATGCGCCCTACGGCACGCGCGACGCGGACGATATCTTTGCGCTCACCTGCCGGGGTGTGGAGCGCCTGTTCGAAGCCGGGTGCGACCTTGTCATCCTTGCCTGCAACACCGCTTCCGCCGCGGGCCTGCGGCGAATGCAGGAAAGCTGGGTTCCGGAGGGCAAGCGCGTCCTCGGCGTCTTCGTGCCCCTGATCGAGGCCCTGACCGAGCGACAATGGGGGGACAATTCGCCACCGCGCGAGGTCGGCGTGAACCATGTCGCGCTCTTCGCCACGCCCGCCACCGTCGCGTCCCGGGCCTTCCAGCGGGAGCTTGCCTTCCGCGCCATCGGCGTCGATGTCGAGGCGCAGGCTTGCGGCGGCGTGGTGGACGCGATTGAGGAGGGGGACATGATCCTGGCCGAGGCGCTCGTGCGCTCCCATGTCGACGCCCTGAAGCGCAAGATGCCGAAGCCCGGCGCCGCGGTTCTCGGCTGCACGCATTACCCGCTGGTGGAGCAGACCTTTGCCGAGGCGCTGGGGCCGGACGTCGCGGTCTATTCCCAGCCCGACCTCGTGGCGGCGAGCCTCAAGGACTACCTCGCGCGTCGGCCCGAGATGATCGGGCCGGGGCAGGAAAGCGCGTTCCTGACGACGGGCGATCCGTCCCGCGTCTCCTCCCGCGCGACCCAGTTCCTGCGCCGCCCGATCGCGTTCGACGCGGCGTTCTGACCGATTGCGGGGGTGCGCCCCCGCTTCCTACATATCCTTTCAAGATCACGCGGGAGCCTTGCCCCATGACCAAGTCCGTCGCCATCCTCGGAGCGTCCGGCTATACCGGCGCCGAACTCGTGCGCCTGCTCGCCGGCCACCCGGAGATCGAGATCGCCGCGCTCTCGGCGGAGCGCAAGGCGGGGCTCGAGATGGCGGCCGTCTTCCCGCATCTGCGCCACATGCAGCTGCCGAGGCTGGCGCGGATCGAGGAGATCGATTTCACGGGGATCGACCTTTGCTTCTGTGCGCTGCCCCATGCGACGAGCCAGGAGGTCATTTCGGGGCTGCCGCGGGATCTGAAGATCGTGGATCTCTCCGCCGATTTCCGCCTGCGCGATCCGGCAGCCTACGAGCGCTGGTACGGGCGGCCGCATAGCGCGCCGGAGATGCAGAAGGAGGCCGTCTACGGGCTGACCGAGTTCTACCGCGAGGAGATCCGGGCCGCACGGCTGGTGGCGGGAACGGGCTGCAACGCGGCGACGGGGCTCTACTCGCTGCTGCCGCCCCTGATGGCCCAGGCGATCGATCCGGACGAGATCATCCTCGATCTGAAATGCGGCGTGTCTGGCGCCGGCCGCGCGCTGAAGGAGAACCTCCTGCACGCGGAGCTGTCCGAGGGCTGGCAGCCTTACGCGGTGGGCGGCGCGCACCGGCACCTGGGGGAGTTCGACCAGGAATTGTCCAAGGCGGCGGGGCAGGAGGTCTCAGTCCAGTTCACACCGCACCTGATCCCCGGCAACCGCGGCATCCTCGCCAGCGTCTATGTCCGGGGCGAGGCGCGGGACATCCACGCGGCGATGACGGCCACCTACCGGGACGAGCCGTTCCTGACGGTCCTGCCGATGGGCGAGGTTCCCTCGACGCATCATGTCCGCGGCTCCAATCACGTTCATGTCGGTGTCGTGCAGGAGCGCCGCGGCGGGCGGGCGACGATCTACACCGTGCTCGACAACCTCGCGAAGGGCTCCTCGGGCCAAGCGCTTCAGAACGCCAACCTGATGCTCGGTCTCGAAGAAACGACCGGCCTCACCCTGGCGCCCGTTTTCCCCTAGACTGATCTCACGCCTGAAGAGGGCCCGATGCGCAGCCTGAAAAAGAAACGCCGGATCCAGATCATCCTCGTCGCTGTCCTCGCGCTGGTCAGTGCGACGGTGCTCATCGGTGTTGCGATGAAGGACGGCATCAACTTCTTCCGCCCGCCCTCGGAGGTTCTGGCCGCAGAGCCGGGTCCGGACGAGACGTTCCGAATCGGCGGGCTGGTGGAGGAGGGGACGCTCGTTTCGCTCCCCGACGGCTCCATAATGTTCAACGTGACGGACGGGGCAGGCTCCGTTCCGGTCACCTTCACCGGCGTTCCGCCCGACCTCTTCGCCGAGGGGCAGGGCATGATCGGCACCGGGCGTCTCGTCGCCGGCACGTTCGAGGCGAGCGAGATACTGGCTCGCCACGACGAGACCTACATGCCGGCCGAGGTCGTGGATGCTCTGAAGGATCAGGGCGTCTACCGCGAGCCCGAAAGCTGACCGCAGTCGGCGCTCCCGCCTCCTCCTCCGCGCCCGGACCGCACGCCCTGACCGCCGGGCGTTAACCCTTTTCTCCCCACCCTGTGACCGATCAGCAGGCCTGGTGAGGGAGAGACGGGCATGAGACGGATAGAGCAGATCGCCGAGGAGATCGTACGCCGGGAGGGCGGCTACGTGAACGATCCCGACGATCCGGGTGGGCCGACCAAGTACGGCGTCACGCTCGGCACGATGCAGCGTCTGAAGGACGACGTGACAGGGGACGGACGCGTGGATGCACAGGACGTGCAGCGCCTCGGCAAGGACCGGGCCGTCGAGATCTTCATCGAGCATTATTTCGCGCGTCCGCGGATCGCCGCGCTGCCGGAGCCGCTGCAGGCGACGGTCTTCGACATGTACGTCAATTCCGGGGCCAATGCGGTGCGGATCCTCCAGCGGCTCCTGTGCGACATGGGGCAGGCGGTTGCGGTGGACGGCGTGATCGGCCCCAAGACCATCGCCGCTGCCAAGGCCGCAGCCGCGGCGGCGCCTGATCACGTCGCGGATGCCTACGGGATCGCCCGGCGCAATTACTACTACGCGCTCGCGGATCGCCGCGCCTCCTCCCGCAAATACGCGCGCCGCAAGGATGGCGGGAAGGGCGGGTGGATCCGCCGTGCGGAGGAGTTCATCTCCCCGCGGTTCCATCTCTCCGAGGACGCGCATCGCGAGCGGGTGGCGTCATGGGGCTGATCGACGGACTTTTCTCGCTGCTCTTCTCGGGCGGCCGGAACGCCGTGAAGGAGACGGTCGAGGTCTTCCGGGAAAATGCCGAAGCGGGCGCTGCCCGCGATGCAGACCGGGCGGAGGCGGCGCTGGCGCAGTTCGCCGCCGAGTTCTCGGCTCCCCGGCAGAGCGTCTTCGATCGTGTCATCGACGGGCTGAACCGGCTGCCGCGGCCGGCCCTCGCCCTGGGCACGCTCGGCCTCTTCGTCTCGGCGATGGTGGACCCGGTCTGGTTCGCCGAACGAATGCAGGGAATCGCGCTCGTGCCGGAGCCGCTCTGGTGGCTGATGGGGGCCATCGTGTCGTTCTATTTCGGCGCCCGTCACCAGGCGAAGAGCCAGTCCTTCCAGCGCTCCATCGCGCAGACCGTGGCCCTCGCGCCGTCCGTTGTGCGCAACACCGCCGCGCTCAGGGCGCTCGGGGCCGGAGCGGGCGAGGAGGAGGTGGTGGACGGCGCCGGGGATGTGCCGTCCGCAAATCCCGCACTTGCCGAATGGAGGTCCAGATGACGGACTGCACCGGGTTTGGCGATGTGACGAGCCGTCTCGGACGGCTGGAGATGCATCGCGCGGTGGACGAAGTGCACCGCAAGAACGTGGAGCTGCGACTGGCGGCGATCGAAGACGTGCTCAAGTGGCTCGTCCGGCTCGTAATCGGTGCGCTGGTCCTCGGCATGATGGCCTTCGCCCTGAACGGCGGGCTCGTCGTCGCCTGAGGCTTGCCGCAAGCCCGCCCTTCCGAGCGGTTGTGCAAAGGCGGGCTTGCGGTGGGCGGCGGTTTGATGTCCCTGTGTGGCGCAAGGGCAAGGCCAGGACAGGAGGTATCGGGATGGCGCTCGAGGATGCGAAGACGCAGGTCGATCTGGCCTTTACCGCCGAGAACAGGCGCG
Organism: Tropicimonas omnivorans; assembly: GCF_031846565.1. Classification (NCBI taxonomy): domain Bacteria; kingdom Pseudomonadati; phylum Pseudomonadota; class Alphaproteobacteria; order Rhodobacterales; family Roseobacteraceae; genus Tropicimonas; species Tropicimonas omnivorans. Next base: position 630,570 of record NZ_JAVRHL010000003.1, read on the forward strand.
GCCTTGCATTCGAGAATGCGTTCGGCGGCGCGCTGTCCTTTCTCCGGCGGCGATATTCCAAGGATCTGGACGGCGTCGACATCGCCGTGACGGGCGTTCCCTTCGACCAGGCGGTGACGAACCGGCCCGGCGCGCGCCTCGGGCCGAGGGCGATCCGCGAGGCCTCGACGCTCCAGCCGTTCGATCCGCCCTATGGCTGGGGCATCGATCCGCTATCGGACCTCGCCGTGGTGGATTACGGCGATCTGGCTTTCGACTACGCCCGCGTCTCCGACTTTCCGGACGCGCTGCAGGTCCATGCCGCCGGCATCGTCGGGGCGGGAGCGTCCATGATCACGCTCGGGGGGGACCATTCGATCTCCCTTCCGATCCTGAGGGCGCACGCGGAGGTTCACGGGCCACTGTCCCTCGTTCAGTTCGATGCGCATTCGGATACCTGGGCCGATGACGAGAGCGCCCGGATCGACCACGGCACGATGTTCTACAAGGGCATCAAGGAGGGCGTGATCGACGCGGGCTCCTCGGTCCAGGTCGGTATCCGGACGGTCAACACGGACACGATGGGCGTCGAGACGATCGATGCGCGCCGTGTTCACGAAGAGGGTGCGGCGCGCGTCGCGGAACGCATCCGTGACCGGGTCGGCGCACGGCCCGTCTATCTCTCCTTCGATATCGACGCGCTCGACCCGGCCTTCGCCCCTGGCACCGGCACACCGGTCTGGGGCGGGCTGGCCAGCTGGCAGGCCGCCGCGATCCTGCGGGATATCGCCGGCATCCATGTGATCGGAGGCGATATCGTCGAGGTCGCGCCGCCCTACGATCCCTCTGGGGCGACCGCCATTGCGGGCGCGCATGTCGCCATGGAGATCCTCTGCCTGATCGCCTGGAACAAACTCGGGCGCTGATGGATCGGAACGCCCACCGCGGCGTTGACCAGTTCACAACAACGTCAGGTCCCCTCCCGCCATGTCCTTACTGCGCCCCATCTCCACCGCATTCGCTGTCTTCGCGACATTCGGCTTCGCCTGGATCCGTCTCGCGCCGTCTTGCGAGAAGGATTGGCACGTCGATCCGAAGGACGCCGTGGCGGCTTCGGGGCGCTACGTCGTCGGGTCGCAAGGCCACGTGCCGCCGCTGCGCCTGTCCGGGACGCCGACGGAGATCCTGACCGATCTGGACCGGATCGCCATGTCCAGCCCGGACACGGAGCGCCTCGCCGGGAGCCCCGACGAAGGGCGGATCACCTATATCTCCCGCTCCAAGGTCTTCGGTTTCCCCGATTACACCACGGTCGCCGCCGAGAGCGGCGGTGACGGAACGTTGCTCTACGTCTTCGCGCGACTGCGGTTCGGGCGGGACGACATGGGCGTCAATCGCAGGCGGGTGCGGGCCTGGCTCGCCGAGCTGCAGAGAGACTGATCGGGCGCCGCGACGCCCCGGCTTGACGGGCGCCTCCCGATCCGTCAGCAGACCCGGCATGGTCCCTGAAGCACGACTGGAAGAAATCGAAGCGCGGTTCCAATTCGTGGAAGCGCGGCTCAACGCCGGAGCGGAGGCGGGCGACATTGCGCGCCTGTCTCGTGAATATGCCGACCTCAAGTGGATCACCGGGACCATCTCCGCGTGGCGGGACTTGCGGGACGGTATCGCCGAAGCCGAGGCGATGCTGAAGGACCCCGAGATGCGGGACCTCGCCGAGGAGGAGCTCGAGACGCTGCGCGCTGCGCTGCCCGAGGCGGAGCAGGCCCTGCGGGTGGCGCTCCTTCCAAGGGATGCGGCAGATGCGCGGCCGGCGATGATGGAGATCCGCCCCGGAACCGGAGGGGAGGAGGCGGCGCTCTTCGCCGGGACGCTTCTTCGGATGTACCGTCTTCATGCCGAGCGGCACGGCTGGACCTTCGAGATGATCGAGCACGCCGAGACCGAGCTCGGCGGCGTGAAGGAGGCCATCGTCAGGGTCGCGGGGGAGGGCGTCTTCGCGAGGCTCAAGTTCGAAAGCGGCGTCCACCGCGTGCAGCGCGTTCCGGAAACCGAAAGCGGCGGCCGGATCCATACTTCCGCGGCCACCGTGGCAGTGCTGCCGGAGGCGGAGGAGGTCGAGATAGACATCCCCGTCGGCGACATCCGCATCGACACGATGCGCGCAAGCGGCGCCGGCGGGCAGCACGTGAACACCACGGACAGCGCCGTCCGGATCACCCACCTGCCGACCGGCCTCGTCGTGACGTCGTCCGAGAAATCGCAGCACCAAAACCGTGCCGTCGCCATGGCTGTCCTGCGCGCCCGCCTTCTCGACCGGCAGCGCAGCGAAAGCGAAGGCGCCCGCGCGGCGGATCGCAAGGCGCAGGTCGGCTCAGGCGACCGATCCGAGCGCATCCGGACCTACAATTTCCCGCAAGGTCGCATGACGGATCACCGCATCAACCTGACGCTCTACCGGCTGGAGAGTGTGCTGAACGGGGATCTCGACGAGGTGACCGACGCGCTCGTGGCCGACGATCAGGCGCGCAAGCTGGCAGAGCTCGACACGTGACCTTCGCCGATGCCCAGATCAAGGCGGCCCGCGCGCTCCGCGAGGCCGGGATCGACGCCGCCGCCGGCGACGCCCGTCGCCTCGTCGCCTTCGCCGCGGGCGTCCGTCCCGAGGCGCTGATCGTCATGGGGCCGGACCCGTTCGACGCGTGGGACGGGCTTCAGGACCTCATCGCCGCGCGCATCGCCCGTCAGCCCGTGGCGCAGATCGTCGGCGAGCGCCTGTTCTGGGGCCGGTCCTTCCGCGTGACGCCGGACACCCTCGACCCGCGGCCCGAGACGGAAGAGATCGTCGCCGAGGCCCTCAAGGCGCCGTTTACCCGCATCCTCGATCTCGGCACCGGGACCGGCTGCCTCCTCTTGACGCTTCTTGCCGAACGGGGCGATGCGGAGGGCGTGGGCACGGACGTCTCGGATGCCGCGCTCGCCGTCGCGCGGGAGAATGCCAATCGGCTAGGGATCGGTCCCCGCGCGCGCCTCGCCCTCTGCGACTGGTTCGGGGCGGAGACCGGGCCATTCGACCTGATCGTCTCCAACCCGCCCTACATCCCCGCCGCCGAGATTGCCGGCCTCGCCCCAGAAGTGCGGGAGTGGGAACCGACGGGCGCTCTCACCGATGGCGGCGATGGCCTCGGCGCCTATCGCGCGATCGCGGAAGGCGCCGCGTCCCGCCTTGCTCCGGGCGGCCGCCTGATCGTCGAATGCGGGGCAGGGCAGGCGCGCGATGTCGCGGCGATCCTGGAAACCGGTGGCCTGACTCTCGAGACCATCCTGACCGACATGGACAACCGGGAGCGGGGCGCCGCCCTCCGGCTCGCCTGAGGAGCCGTCCTTTCGGGACGCGGGGCAAGCCGGCGTCTCCCGGCGAGCCGCTTCGGTGCCCGGTCTTCCAAAAGAAAAGCCCCCGCAGCTTTGTGCGGGGGCGATATCGTCATTCAGGTGCGGGCAGTCGCCGTCTCAGTTCGCGCCTTCGGCCTGCGCCGCCTGCAGTTCCTCGATCTCGGCGGCGTTCGCGAGGTTGGCCTCACGCACCATGGAAAAGCCGTCGGTGAAGCCGGACAGCGACACGTTGAGGTTCACTTCCTGATCGGGAGCGGAGGCCGGAACGATCCGCAGGTTGGCGGCAGCACCGCGGCGGAAGCTGTTCACTTCGGCCTCGGTAAAGCCCACGCGCGAGACGCACCCGGCCGGGACGCAGAACGTGAAGGGATAGCGGCGCGCCTGGCCGCTATCGACCGAGAGCGTTACCTGCTGGGTGAGCAACGTTTCCAGCGGCGTCACGATGGTCGCGCCGGCGACGGCCTGCTGACCGCCGGGAATGGAGACGATCTCGATCGTTGCGACGGAATTGCCGGCCCCATCCTGCAGGAGCTGGTGCAGCACGCAAGGGTCGGCGTCGAGCTGGGTGTTGACGCAGTGAACCTCCCAGTCGCCGGAGGCCTCGAGGATGTAGGTCTGGCCGAGTGCAGCGCCCTCGACCGAGGCGGCGGGTTCGGAGCGTCCGCCGGGGCCGGGCTGCGGCGCGGCCTGACCGGGGACGGGTTCGCCCATGTCGAGAGCTTCAGCGGCGGCCTGAGCGGGCGTCTGCTCACCATTCCCGGTTTCGCTGCCCTGTTCCGCGTCTGCCGCGGTCCCGGCGGTCTCACCGTCATCCTGAGCCAGAACCGGGCCGGCAAAGCCCAGCGTTGCGGCGAGCGCGAGAAGGGAGAGAGTGGTGTTCATTCTGGTCATCATAATGGTCTCGATATCCTCGGTACGTCTGCCGGTTTGAGGCGGCTTTTCCGACGAGCCGCTTACCACGGGCCGGGCGTGAAGTCAGGGGGCAAAGACTTGAGGAAGGGGAGGGCGAAAATGGAAAAGGGCCCCGAAGGACCCTTTCCCGGGGGAATTTCCCCCGCGCCATTCGGCGCTTTATTGCTGGTCTCCCTGTCGGACGGGCCGACTTGATGGGCGAACGCTATGCAGAATGATTCTATCCGTCAACTGCGTATTCCCCGAAGGCAGCCACAATCGGGCCCGGGACGGATTTGGGGAGCGGGTACGCCCGTTTGTCATTCGACGAAAGCGGAAAATCCGGCGAACCCTGCGACATTCCGCCACTTTTCCGGGCGCGATGAAAAAAAGGCCGCACCCGAAGGCGCGGCCCAGTCAGACAGGGAGGACGCCGCGGCCCCGAGACCGGGGCGCGACAGGGATCACTCTGGCCGATATGTGTTAAGATACTATTGTCGCGCGATGCGTGACCGCGAAAAGGGATTTCAGCGACATGGACGACCGGGGGACGATCTTCGTCGGCGGCGGAGGCGAGGGATACGGCTCGCCGCAATTTCTGGAGCTGAACAAGGCCAACCGCCACGGCCTGATCGCCGGCGCGACCGGCACGGGCAAGACCGTGACGCTCCAGATCCTCGCCGAAGGCTTCAGCGCGGCCGGCGTCCCCGTCTTCGTGTCGGACATCAAGGGCGATCTGTCGGGACTCGCCGCCGCTGGATCCGCCGAGGCGAAGCTCCACGATGCCTTTGCCGAGCGCGCCGCGACCATCGGCCTTGATCTTCAATACAGCGCCTTCCCGGTGACGTTCTGGGATCTCTTCGGCGAGAAGGGCCACCCGGTTCGCACCACGATCGCCGATATGGGGCCGCTTCTGCTGTCCCGCCTCCTCGATCTGTCCGAAGCGCAGGAGGGCGTCCTCAACGTAGCCTTCCGCGTGGCGGACGAGCAGGGACTGGCGCTGCTCGATCTGAAGGACCTGCAGGCGCTCCTGACCTGGACCGGTGAGCAGCGCAAGGAGCTGTCCCTGCGCTACGGCAACGTCTCCACCGCCTCCGTCGGCGCGATCCAGAGGGCCCTCCTGGTGCTGGAAAACGAGGGCGGTGACCGGCTCTTCGGCGAACCGGCGCTCGAGATCCGCGATTTGTTCAGGATCGGTGAGGACGGGGGGGGGCAGATCAACCTGCTCGCCGCGGACCGGCTCGTGAATTCCCCCCGGCTCTACGCCACGTTCCTCCTTTGGCTTTTGTCGGAGCTCTTCGAGATGCTGCCGGAGATCGGCGATCCGGACAAACCCCGGCTCGTCTTCTTCTTCGACGAGGCGCACCTTCTGTTCGACGATGCCCCGAAGGCGCTTCTGGACAAGGTGGAACAGGTCGCGCGGCTGATCCGCTCTAAGGGGGTCGGCGTCTATTTCTGCACCCAGAATCCGGCGGACGTGCCGGACGACGTGCTCGGGCAGCTCGGCAACCGCGTCCAGCATGCCCTCCGCGCCTTCACCGAGCGGGACCGCAGGGCATTGAATGCCGCCGCCGGGACCTATCGGGACAATCCCGGGCTCGATATCGCCGCCGCGATCTCGGAGGTCGGGACGGGGGAGGCGGTCACCTCCTTTCTCGCCGATAACGGGGAGCCCGGCATGGCAGAGCGGACCCTGATCCGTCCTCCGTCCTCCCGCCTCGGCCCCGTCGGGGAGGAAGAGCGCGACGCCCTCGTCGCGGCCTCTCCTTTTGCCGGGCGCTACGAGGCAGAGGTCGATCGCGAAAGCGCCTTCGAGATCCTGACGGAGCGCGCCGAGACGGCGAAAAAGCGCGCGATGGAGGCCGAGGATGCCGCAGAGGAGGAGCACGACTTCAACGCGGCCCGGCGGTATTCCGGGCCCGTCGTCGGACGGTCGGGGGAGGAGCGCAAGTCCACCCGGACGGACAGCATCGGCACCGCCTTTGCCAAGAGCTTCGCCCGCCAGCTCGGGACCCAGTCGAGCCGCATGATCGTGCGCGGTCTCCTCGGCGGCATCTTCCGCGGACGGTAGGCCGGAACGAGAAAGGGCGCGGCCCCTGCATCGGCCGCGCCCCGTTCGTCCATCCTTGCCTGGAAACACCCCGGGCGGGACGCAGCTCCGCCGCGCACCGGGCGCCCCTTCGGCTCAGGGGATGATGCGGTTGTACTTCGTGCCTTCCAGCGTCGCGCCGACGATCAGGCCGGACTGGCCGAAGATGATCGCGATCACCGGATCGAGGGAGGTCAGCGTCTCGGCGGAGATGTTGCCGCCGCGATCGTTCACCGCGTATTCGGCGTTCGCGCCGACCGACCAGCCCGGAGAGGTGCGGAAGGAGCGCAGCGCGTCGGTCGTCATGAAGTAGAGGACGTGCGCATATTGCTGGGCACCGATCTGGAAGCCGATGGAGGCTTCGACGGCGGCGTAGTAATCCACCGTCACGTTGTCGATCCTCAGTGCGCCGCGGCCATAGCCGCCGCCGATGCCGAAGCCCGCCTTGGTCACGAGCGGCATGTAGAGCGCGCCCATGGACTTGGCTTCGAGATCCCGGGTGCCCGGAAACTGGTTGTGCAGGTAGTTGCGCGTGGAATCGACGCGGGCGTCGATGCGTTGCCCGCCGCCCGACCCGACTGCGTTGCTGCAGCCGGCCAGCATAGTCGCGCTCGCCGCGGAGGCGATGAAAGCCCGTCGCGACGTGGGAATTGAATTGTTCATGATCACTGCCCCAAGTGGATCGACATGGTTGCCCTCGTCTCCGGCATCTCCGGCCGGTTGACCCCAGCCATAGCGCGGCGGGGGCACCAAGTCATCTGTATCTTGTGATAGGGCGCCTCATTTCAGCGGCCCCCCGCTTAAACCTCTTTTAGCCGGCGCGCGATGCGCGGGGCGAAATAGGTGAGGATCCCGTCGCATCCCGCCCGTTTGAAGGCAAGCAGGCTCTCGGCCATCGCCTTCTCGCCGTCGATCCAGCCGGCCCGCGCGGCGCCCTCGATCATCGCGTATTCGCCGGACACCTGGTAGGCGAAGGTCGGCACCGAGAAGCGCTCCCGGACCCGGCGGCAGAGGTCGAGATAGGGCATTCCGGGCTTCACCATCACCATGTCGGCACCCTCGGACAGGTCGCGGGCGACCATGCGCATCGCCTCGTCGCCGTTCGCCGGGTCGATCTGGTAGGTGGACTTGTCGCCCTTGAGGGCGCCGGACGCGCCGACGGCGTCCCGGAACGGCCCGTAGAAGGCGGAGGCCATCTTGGCCGCGTAGGACATGATCGAAAGGTGACCGTACCCGGCCTCCTCGAGCGCATGGCGCATGGCTCCGATCCGGCCGTCCATCATGTCCGAGGGGCCGAGGATGTCGGCGCCCGCCTCGGCCTGCACCAGCGCCATCCGGACCAGCGCCTCGACGGTTTCGTCGTTCAGCACCTCCCCGTTCTTCACGATGCCGTCATGGCCGTGCGCGTTGTAGGGATCGAGGGCGATATCGGTCATCACGGCCACCTCGGGCGCCGCCGCCTTCGCCGCCCGGATCGCGCTGCAGGTCAGGTTCTCGGGGTTCCAGGCCTCCTCGCACGCGGCGGTCTTCTTCTCGTCCTCGGTGTAGGGAAAGAGGCAGATCGCCGGGATCCCGAGCTCCGCCGCCTCGCGCGCGGCGTCCGCGATGCCCTCCACCGAGCGGCGGAAGACGCCGGGCATGGACGGGATCTCCTCCATCAGCTCCGCCGGCCCCTCGCGCACGAAGACCGGCCAGATCAGGTCGTCCGCCGTCAGGACGTTTTCGCGCACGAGACCGCGCAGGGCGGCGGAGCGTCGCAGGCGGCGCGGGCGGCCGATGGGGAAGGGGGCGGAGCTGTGCATGTCGAACCTCTCGAAGCCGCTGCGGGCGGGGCGGTACTCCCGGCGGCAGGTGCCACGGCGGGGCGTCCACCTCAAGTGTCCGGCATGGGTTTCGCTTCGCGGCGAGCAAGGCTAGGGTCCGCCGAACCGAGCAAGACAAGACAGAAGCGGGCGCTGTGCTCTCCTGGTACGAAACCGTCAGCGGACTCATCGACCTGCGGTCGTTCTCCAACCTGTGGTACTGGATCATGCTCGCCGTGGTCTGGTCCTCGGCCAGTCACTTCGTGCTCGGCGTTCCGTGGGACATGGTGCTCCGCGCCAAGAGGCAGGGCGGCGCGGCGGAGGAGGATCTGCACGACCTCGTTCGCGTGAACGTGAACCGCCTGCTTCATATCGCCGAGACCGCCGGGGCGGGGCTCCTTGCGATCGCCTGCTTCCTTCTGACGACGCTCACTCTCCTGGGCTTCGTCTACGGCATGGAATTTGCGCAGGCCGTCGATCTCCTGGCCGTTCCGCTTACCCTCGTCGCATGGCTCTCGATCCGCTGCGCGAGGGGCATCCGGAAGGCGGACGGCGCCGATCTCTACCGCCGGCTGCACCGCCACCGTCTTGTCACGCAAGGGATCGGGATGGCCGCGATCTTCGTCTCGGCCTTCTGGGGCATGGCCTACAATCTCGGTCTGCATCCGTTCTGAGGGGCACCGCGGTGCATTGGCGAGTTGACAATGCCGCCGGGGTGGATACCTGACCCGCCCTATGGCCTCCCCCGATCATATCACCGTCTCCGGCGCCCCCGAAGGGTTCGACGCACTTCTTCTGAAGCGCGAGATCGATGCCGGGCGCGCCGTCATCCACGTCGCCCGCGATGCCGCCCGGCTCGCGGCGATGCGCGCCGCGCTCGCCTTCTTCGCGCCGAACGTCGTCATCCTCGACTTTCCCGCCTGGGATTGTCTGCCCTACGACCGGGTCTCCCCGAACCCCGCCGTCTCCGCCACGCGCATGGCGACGCTGGCGGCGCTCGTCCAGGGAATGCCGGGGCCGTTCGTGCTGCTGACGACGCTCAACGCCGCCGCCCAGAGGGTGCCCGCGCGGGATGTCCTTCGGGAATCGTCCTTCACCGCCGACGTGGATCACCGGGTGGACGAGGAGGCGCTGCGCGGTTTCCTCGTGCGGATGGGGTTTTCCCAGGCGCCCACGGTGATGGAACCGGGCGATTACGCGATCCGCGGCGGCATCATCGACATCTATCCGCCGGGCGAGGGCGGCCCGGTGCGGCTCGACCTCTTCGGGGACACGCTCGACGGAGCCCGACGGTTCGATCCCGCGACCCAGCGCACGACCGAGAAGCTGACCCGCGTGGAACTCGCCCCCGTGTCCGAGGTAATCCTGGACGAGCCGGCGATCCGGCGGTTCCGGCAGGCCTACCGCAGCGAGTTCGGCGCCGCGGGCACGGACGATCCGCTCTACGAGGCGGTGTCGGCCGGGCGCAAACATGCCGGGATCGAGCATTGGCTGCCGTTCTTCCACGACCACCTGGAGACGCTGTTCGACTATCTTCCGGATGCGGCCGTGATGCTGGACGACCAGATGACGCCCGCGCACCTCTCGCGCTGGGAGCAGGTGGACGACGCCTATGACAGCCGCCGTGAGGCGATGAAGGTGAAGGATCGCGCCGGCGGCTCCGTCCCCTACAAGCCCGCGGCGCCGGAGCTTCTCTATCTCGACGAGGAGGCCTGGGGCGCGGCGCTGAAGCCGCACCGCCTCCTGCGCCTGTCTCCCCTGCCGCAGCCGACGGGGGCCGGCGTCACCGATGCGGGCGGCCGGATCGGGCGGAACTTCGCGCCCGAACGCCAGCAGGAAAAGCTGTCCCTCTTCGCGGCGCTCAAGGACCACGTGGAGGAGCGGCGCAAGCACGGGCCGGTCGTCATCGCCTCCTACTCGGAGGGCGCGCGGGACCGTTTGAAGGGCCTGATGGAGGACGAGGACCTCCAGGGCCTGTCCGAGATCGCCGACTGGCGGGATGTTCCCGATGCGAAGGGCGGGGTGCATCTCGCGATCTGGGCCCTTGAAGCGGGCTTCGAGGGGCCGGCGGGGGACCTGCGCGTCACCGTCGTCTCCGAGCAGGACGTCCTCGGCGATCGCCTGATCCGCCGGCCGAAGAAGAAGCGCCGGGCGGAGAATTTCCTCACCGAGGCGCAGAGCCTGAGCCCCGGAGACCTCATCGTCCATGTCGACCACGGCGTCGGGCGGTACATGGGGCTGGAAGTCGTGGAGGCGCTCGGGGCGGCGCACGAGATGATCCACCTCGAATACGCCGAGGGCGCGCGACTCTACCTGCCGGTGGAGAACATCGAGCTTCTGAGCCGCTACGGCCACGAGGAGGGCCTTCTCGACAAGCTCGGCGGCGGCGCGTGGCAGTCGAAGAAGGCGCGCCTCAGGGAGCGGGTCCGGAAGATCGCCGACCGTCTCATCCGGATCGCGGCGGAGCGGTTGCTGCGCAAGGCGCCGGTCCTGTCGCCGCCGGATCATGCCTGGGAGGAGTTCTCGGCACGCTTCCCGTATGACGAGACGGACGATCAGCTCTCCGCCATCGCGGACGTCCTGGAGGACCTGGAGGCCGGGCACCCGATGGACCGGCTGATCTGCGGCGACGTCGGCTTCGGCAAGACGGAGGTCGCCCTCCGCGCCGCGTTCGTCGCCGCCATGTCCGGCCGGCAGGTTGCCGTCATCGCACCGACCACGCTGCTGGCCCGGCAGCATGCCCGTGCCTTCACCGAAAGGTTCAAGGGCTTCCCGCTGAACGTCCGGCAGCTCTCCCGCTTCGTCAGCGCCAAGGAGGCGAGCGCGACCCGCAAGGGCATCCAGGACGGCACGGTGGATATCGTCGTCGGCACCCATGCGCTCCTGTCGAAGCAGGTGAAGTTCCGCGACCTCGGCCTTCTCGTGATCGACGAGGAGCAGCATTTCGGCGTGTCGCACAAGGAACGGCTGAAGGAGATGCGCTCGGACGTCCACGTCCTGACGCTCACCGCGACGCCGATCCCGCGCACGCTGCAACTCTCGCTCACCGGCGTGCGGGATTTGTCGATCATCGGCACGCCGCCCGTCGACCGCCTCGCGATCCGCACCTACGTTTCGGAGTTCGACGCCGTGACGGTGCGCGAGGCGCTCCTGCGTGAGCATTACCGCGGCGGCCAGAGTTTCTTCGTCGTCCCCCGGATCGCCGACCTTCCCGCGATGGAGGAGTTCCTGCGCGAACAGGTGCCGGAGATCTCCTTCGTCGTTGCCAATGGCCAGATGGCGGCAGGCGAGCTGGATGAGCGTATGAACGCGTTCTACGACGGCAAGTTCGATGTCCTCCTGGCGACGACCATCGTCGAGAGCGGCCTCGACATTCCGACCGCCAACACGATGATCATCCATCGCGCGGACATGTTCGGCCTGTCCCAGCTCTACCAGATCAGGGGCCGCGTCGGCCGGGCCAAGACGCGCGCCTACGCCTATCTGACGACCAAGCCGCGGGTGAAGCTGACCCAGTCCGCCGAGAAGCGCCTGCGGGTTCTCGGAAGCCTCGACAGCCTCGGGGCGGGCTTCACGCTCGCGAGCCAGGATCTCGACATCAGGGGCGCCGGCAACCTCATCGGTGAGGAGCAGTCGGGGCATATCCGCGAGGTCGGCTACGAGCTTTACCAGTCGATGCTGGAGGACGCGATCGCCAAGATCCGCTCCGGCGAACTCGAGGGACTGACGGATGCCGAGGAACAATGGGCGCCGCAGATCAACCTCGGCGTGCCGGTCCTGATCCCGGAGGCTTACGTCCCGGATCTCGACGTGCGCCTCGGCCTCTATCGTCGCCTCTCCGGCCTCGAGACCAAGGTGGAACTGGAAGGGTTCGCCGCCGAACTGATCGACCGCTTCGGCAAGCTGCCGAAGGAGGTGAACACGCTCCTGCTCGTCGTGCGGATCAAGGCCGAGTGCAAGAAGGCCGGCATCGCCAAGCTCGACGCCGGTCCCAAGGGCGTGACCGTCACCTTCCACAACGACAAGTTCGCCAATCCGCAGGGCCTCGTTGCGTTCGTACAGGCCCAGGATGGTCAGGCGAAGATCAAGGACAACAAGATCGTGGTCCGCCGCGACTGGGCCCGCGCCTCGGACAAGATCAAGGGCGCGTTCTCGATCGCCCAGGACCTTGCCGCAAAGGCGAAGCTGGCCGAGCAGAACAAGGGTGAGAAGGCGAAGGCGGGGCAGGGCTGCTCCTGATCCGCCGGCCGATGCGGGGGGCGTCACGTCACGCAGGCTCTCGCATGTGATGGATCGTCCCGGCCTTCACAGCAGGCGCCGCCCCGGAGCCGGGCCGTCCGGGGCGCGCCCTTGCCGTTATCGCGCGGGCGCGGCCGCTTACTTTCCGCGCCAGATCCAGCCGCCGCCGAAGACGCGTGTGCCGCCCGTTTCGTAGAAGACGCAGGCCTGACCCGGCGAGACGCCTTCCTCGGCCTGGACGAGCTCGACTTCGGCGGTATCGGGGCCCGTCGGTCGTAGGATGGCCTCCGCCGGCATCCGCGTGGAGCGCACGCGTACAGAGACCTCCCAGGCATCCCGCGACTCGAACGGCTCGTCGCCGAGCCAGTTGATCTCACGCACCGGGACCGTCCGGGTGGCCAGCGCCGATTTCGGCCCGACGACCACGCGACGCGCGTCCGGATCCAGCTTCACGACGTAGAGCGGATCGCTCAGACCGCCGATCCCGAGCCCGCGCCGCTGGCCGATCGTGTACCGGATGACGCCCTCATGGGATCCGACCACGCGGCCCTCCATGTCCACGATATCGCCCGGCTCGCCAGCGCCGGGGCGCAGCTTCTCGATGACGGAGGCGTAATCGCCGTTCGGAACGAAGCAGATGTCCTGACTGTCGGGCTTGTCCGCCACCGGCAGGCCATGCTTCGCGGCGAGGGCCCGCGTCTCCGCCTTGGAGACGAGCCCGCCGAGCGGGAAGCGCAGGTAGTCGAGCTGTTCCTGCTTGGTGGAGAACAGAAAGTAGGACTGGTCCCGCGCCGGGTCCGCGGCCATGTGCAGCTCCGCTTTCGCCGGGCCGTCTTCGCGGCGGATGTAGTGGCCCGTCGCCATGCAGTCGGCGTCCAAATCCTTCGCCGTCTCGAGCAGGTCCCGGAACTTCACACGCTCGTTGCAGCGGATGCAGGGCACAGGCGTCGCGCCGCCGAGATAGCTGTCGGCGAATTCGTCGATGACGGCCTCGCGGAAGCGGTTCTCGTAATCGAGGACGTAGTGCGGAAAGCCCATGCTCTCCGCCACGCGGCGGGCATCGTGGATGTCCCGCCCGGCACAGCAGGCGCCCTTCTTCGCAAGCGCCGCACCATGATCGTAGAGTTGGAGCGTCACGCCGACGACGTCGTAGCCCTCGGCTGCAAGCTCGGCCGCGACGACGGAGCTGTCCACGCCTCCCGACATCGCCACGACGACCCGCGTCTGCGAGGGCGGCTTGGCAAATCCGAGGGAATTCAGTCCGGTGGTCGTGTCCAGTGCCATGACGCGGTCCTCCAAAGGCCCGTGATGCGACGAGAAAGACGGCCGGCTACAGGAAAATTGTAGGCATCTCAAGGTCGCGCCGAAACCGGCCTTTAAGTCGCAAGAGGCATCTTCCGCTTCGCGAGAAGAATGGAGGTGCGTGCGATGTTTATCAAGAAGGTGGACGGCCCGAGGGCGGTGAAGCTCCCCGACGGAACGATGATGACGCGGGCCGATCTGCCCGAGACGGGCACGCGCCGGTGGGTGGCCAGCCGCAAGGCCGCCGTCGTGCGCGCGGTACGTCATGGCCTGATCACGGCCGAAGGCGCCTGCGAGCGCTACGGGCTGTCCGGGGAGGAGCTCGAGAGTTGGTCCCGCGCGGTCGAGACCCATGGCGAGGCTGCCCTAAGGACGACGGCGCTGAAACGCTACAGGGATCGCCGAACCGATCCGGAGCGAGAAGGAACTGGACAGCCCTGAATACAACCCTAAGGTGTAATCTCCTATCTTGAGTATGGTAACGGGCGATTAATCTTTTGGCGACATGGTTCCAGTCGTCGCCGGGGGAACAAATAGGGACGAACGTATGCGTATCCTGCTTATCGAAGACGATCCTGCCACCACGAAGAGCATCGAGATGATGCTGTTGCATGCCAACCTGAACGTCTACGCCACCGATCTCGGCGAGGAAGGCGTGGATCTTGCGAAGCTCTATGATTACGACCTGATCCTTCTCGATCTGAACCTGCCGGACATGACGGGCCATGACGTGCTGAAGAAGGTGCGCATGGCGCGGATCGACACGCCGATCCTGATCCTGTCCGGCATGGACGATACCGACAGCAAGCTGAGGGGCTTCGGCTTCGGGGCGGACGACTACATGGTGAAGCCCTTCCACAGGGATGAGCTCATCGCCCGCATTCACGCCATCGTGCGCCGCTCGAAGGGGCATTCGCAGTCGGTGATCCATACCGGCAAGATCTCGGTCAATCTGGATGCCAAGACCGTGGAGACGGACGGCAAGCCCGTCCACCTGACCGGCAAGGAATACCAGATGCTGGAGCTGCTCTCGCTCCGGAAGGGGACCACGCTCACGAAGGAGATGTTCCTCAACCATCTTTACGGCGGCATGGATGAGCCGGAGCTGAAGATCATCGACGTCTTCATCTGCAAGCTGCGCAAGAAGCTCGGGCAGGCGACCGGCGGCGAGAGCTACATCGAGACGGTCTGGGGTCGCGGCTACGTCCTGCGTGATCCCGAACCCGTTGCGCTTGCCCCGGATCCGATCGCGCTCCGCGCCTGATCGACGCCGCGGGATCAGGGATGTCCGCACCGTCATCCCGTACCGTCATCCCGCGGCGGCTCTCTTGTCTGCTTTAGTCCAGCCCTTGCTCCGCGCACGCGCCGCGCATAGACACGGACGGACTTCAAAGACAGCAGGAGCGGTCAATGGCCAAGGGCGCTGGCAAGCAGGTTGGAAATGTTCTCGTCTGGCTGGTGCTGATCGCGCTCGTGGTCGGTCTGGGCGGATATGGTGTGACCAATTTCGGCGGGAGCACCTCCTCCGTCGCCACGGTGGGGGACCGGGACATCAGCGCACAGGACTACGCGCGCAACCTCCGGCAATCGGTCCAGGCGCAGGGTCAGCAGCTGACGCTGGCCGAAGCCTCGCAGCGGGGCATCCCGGCCCAGGTTCAGGGCCGGCTCATCGCCAATGCCGCGCTCGACAACGAGGCGGACCGGATCGGCCTCTCGGTGGGTGACGAGCGGGTGGCCGATCAGATCGCGCAGATCGAGTCCTTCCAGGGCCTGGACGGCGATTTCAGCAGTGACGCCTATACCTTCGCCCTGCAGCAGACCGGCTTCACGACCTCCGAGTTCGAAGCCGACATCCGGGACGAGACCGCCCGCTCGATCCTGCAGGCCTCCGTTGCCGGCGGTGTCGATGCGCCTGCCCGGCTGATCGACGTCCTGATGCAGTTCTACGGCGAGCGACGCAGCTTCGAGTTCGCCCGCTATACGGCCGAGTCCCTGATCGAGCCGCTGCCGGAGCCGTCGGACGAGGAATTGCAGGCCTATTACGACGAGAACTCGGACGACTTCACCATTCCGGCGGCCAAGCTTGTGTCCTACGCGTGGCTGACCCCGGACATGCTCGCCCCGCAGATCGAGGTGGACGAGGACGCCCTCCGGCAAATCTACGACGAGCGCTCGGATGAGTTCACGCAGGCCGAACGGCGCCTCGTCGAACGTTTGATCTTCGATAACGAGGATCAGGCAAGCGAAGCCCGCGCGGCCATCGAGAACGGCGATCTGAGTTTCGAGGACGTGGTCGAGGGCCGCGGCCTTGGCATGGATGACGTCGATCTCGGCGATGTGGCCGAGAGCGATCTCGGCGCCGCCGGTGCCGAGGTATTCGCGCTGGAGGAGCCTGGCCTCGTCGGTCCGCTTCCCTCCCAGTTCGGCCCGGCGCTCTACCGGATGAACGGCATTCTCGCCGCGACGACCGTGACCTTCGAGGAGGCGCGGGACGATCTTGCGCGCGATCTGCGCCTCGAGCGCGCGCGCCGTCAGATCGAAGCGCTCGCGATCGACGCGGAGGACGCGCTCGCCGGCGGCGCCACCGTCGAGGACCTCGCCGCCGAGACGCCGCTCGAAGCGGGCCGCGGCGAGATCCGCGAGGGCTCTGAAGATCCGCTCGCGAGCTACACCGAGGTCCGCGAGGCCGCCCGGTCCCTCACCGCCGAGGATTACGCCAGCATAGACGTGCTCGAGGATGGCGGGATCTACGCGATGCGCCTCGACGAGGAGCTGCCGCCCCGCGTGCCGCCCCTGGCCGACGTGAAGCCCCAGGTCATTGCCGGGTGGGAGCGCGCCGCAACGCGGGATCTCCTGCGCGAGGAGGCGGAGCGGGCCGTGGCGCAGCTCGATGTCGGCGGTCAGTTCGGCGACGACGGCTCCGAGACCGGCTCGGCGGATCTCGTCACCCGCGATACCTTCATCGCCGACACCCCCGAGGCGATGATCGAGGCGGCGTTCGAGATGGAGGAGGGTGACACGCGCATCGTGGAGGGCGAGACGGACGTGTTCCTGCTGCGCGTGACCGCGATAGCGCCGCCAGCGGAGGACGACGAGCGGATGACCAACTTCCGCAACGCGCTCACGGCGCAAACGGCGCAGAGCCTCGCCGCGGACGTGTACCAGCTCTACGGCCGTGCGCTCACCGATTCTGCGGGCATCTCCTACAACGATGCCGCGATCAACGCCGTGAACTCTCAGCTTTTCCGCTGATGGCGAAGCTCTTCCCGGATCCCGCAACCTTCGCCGAAGGCTTTTCGGCGGGGCGGAACCAGGTCGTCTGGACGCGACTTGCGGCCGATCTCGACACGCCCGTCTCGCTGATGATGAAGCTGGCGTCGGAGAGGCCGGACAGCTTCGTGCTGGAATCCGTGACCGGCGGCGAGGTGCGCGGGCGGTATTCGATGATCGGAATGAAGCCCGATCTGGTCTGGCGCTGCGACGGGACGTCCGCCTCGATCAATCGCCAGGCCCGTTACGAGCGGGATGCCTTCGAGCCGGAGACGGCGGATCCCCTCACCTCGCTCCGCGCGCTTCTCGAGGAGAGCCGGATCGTCCTGCCAGCCGAGCTTCCGGCGGCCTCGGCCGGGCTGTTCGGCTATCTCGGCTATGACATGGTGCGCCTGGTCGAGCGCCTGCCGAACGTCAATCCGGACCCGATCGGAGTGCCCGACGCGCTGCTCATGCGGCCGTCCGTCGTAGCCGTCCTAGATGGCGTGAAGGGTGAGGTGATGGTCGTGGCGCCGGCCTGGGCCGGCTCCGGACTGAGCGCGAAGGCGGCCTATGCGCAGGCCGCGGAGCGGGTGACGGACGCGGTCCATGCCATCGAGAGCGGCATGGCAGGCGAGGCGCGGAGCCTCGGGGAAAGCGCTCGGGAGCCCGGGGCGCCGGTGTCCAATTTCACCCCGGAGGCCTACAAGGACGCGGTTCGCAAGGGCAGGGAGTACATCCGCTCCGGGGACATCTTCCAGGTCGTTCCCTCACAGCGCTGGACGCAGAGCTTCGAGCTGCCGCCCTTTGCGCTCTATCGCGCGCTGCGGCGGACGAACCCGTCGCCGTTCATGTTCTACTTCGATTTCGGCGGCTTCCACGTCGTCGGCGCGAGCCCCGAGATCCTGGTGCGCGTCCGGGAGGGCGAGGTCACGATCCGCCCCATCGCGGGGACGCGTCCACGCGGCGCGGACGAGGCGGAAGACCGGGCGCTCGAGGCCGATCTCCTGGGCGACGAGAAGGAGATGGCGGAGCACCTGATGCTGCTCGACCTGGGGCGCAACGATGTCGGCCGGGTCGCGAAGATCGGGACGGTGCGGCCGACGGAGGAGTTCCTCATCGAACGCTATTCCCACGTCATGCACATCGTTTCGAACGTGGTCGGCGAACTGTCGCAGGAGCATGACGCGCTGTCCGCGCTCCTCGCCGGCTTGCCCGCGGGAACGGTCTCGGGTGCGCCGAAGGTGCGGGCGATGGAAATCATCGACGAGCTCGAGCCCGAGAAACGCGGCATCTATGGCGGCGGCATCGGCTATTTCAGTTCGGACGGCGACATGGATTTTTGCATCGCCCTGCGCACGGCCGTCCTGAAGGATCGCAAGCTCTATATCCAGGCCGGCGGCGGGGTGGTGTGGGATAGCGATCCCGAGGCCGAATTCCAGGAAACCGTCAACAAGTCCCGCGCCATCCGCGCCGCGGCGGAGAATGCGGGCCGGTTCGCCGGGCGCGGTAACGGCTGACGCGCCCGGCGGTGCCCGGGCGCCCGGGCGCCGTTACATCGCGAAGGACGTGCCGCAGCCGCAACTGGACGTGGCGTTGGGGTTCTCCACGGTGAACCGTGCGCCGATCAATTCCTCGGTGAAGTCGATCACGGCGTTTTCGAGGAAGGGCAGGGACACCTCGTCCACCACTACCTTCTGGCCATCCTTTTCCAGCACCAAGTCCCCGTCGTCCGGCGAATCGAGGGTGATCTCGTACTGGAATCCGGAACAGCCGCCTCCTTCCACGGCCACGCGGAGGGCCTGCGGGGCCGCTGAGATCTCCGCGAGGCGGGCAAAGGTGCGGTCTGTGACCTTGGGCGGCAGGGTGAGTGACATATCTCGGGCTCCGTTCGCATTCCCGTAAGGCTTCGAATATATGGCGGGCGGGACAAGGCAACAAGGCAGGGACATGCTGCAGCCATACGCATCCCGTCCGGGCGACAGCCGCGGGCGGCTCCACGACGAAGGAGGGAGCGCGCATCGCTCCTGTTTCCAGAGAGATCGGGACCGGATCATCCATTCCAGCGCGTTCCGGCGGCTGAAACACAAGACCCAGGTCTTCGTCGAGCATGAGGGCGATCACTTCCGCACGCGGCTCACGCATTCGATCGAGGTCGCCCAGGTCGCGCGTACGATCGCCGGTGCGCTCGGTCTGAACGGGGAGCTGACCGAAGCGGTCGCCCTCGCTCACGATCTCGGTCACACGCCGTTCGGGCATACCGGGGAGGATGCGCTGGCGGCGCTCATGGCGCCCTATGGCGGTTTCGATCACAACGCGCAGGCGATCAGGATCGTGACCCGGCTCGAATGCCACTACGCGGAGTTCGACGGGCTGAACCTGACCTGGGAGACGCTGGAGGGGATCGCCAAGCACAACGGTCCCGTACTGCCCCCCTTGCCGATGGCGCTGGCCGAGTACGATGCGATTCATCCGCTCGAACTCGAGACCCATGCGAGCGCCGAGGCACAGGTTGCGGCGTTGTCCGATGATGTCGCCTACAACAACCACGACCTGCAGGACGGCCTCCGCGCCGGGCTGTTCACCGACGCCGAGCTGGCGGCCCTGCCGCTCGTCGCGCCGGCTTATGACGAGGTCGATTCGCGCTGGCCGGGGCTTCCCGTGGCGCGGCGGAGGAACGAGGCCCTGCGCCGGGTCTTCGGAATGATGGTGACGGACCTGATCGAGACCTCCCGCGCCCGTCTCGCCGAGGTGGATCCGCAAAGCGTGGTGGACGTGCGCCATGCGGGCCGCCCCGTGATCGTGTTCTCCGACGAGATGCGCGCCCGGATCGACGAGATCCGCGCCTTCCTCTTCACCCGGATGTACCGCGCGCCCTCCGTCATGCGCGAACGGGAGCGGGTGACGCGGGTGATCGAGGATCTTTTCCCGCGCTTCCTGGACGATCCCACGCTCCTGCCGATCGAATGGCGCGCGGGCCTTCGGGAGGGGGACACAGCCCCCGCGGCGCGGGCGCGCCTCGTCGCCGACTATATCGCGGGGATGACCGACCGTTTCGCCTTGCAGGAACACGAGCGGCAGGCGGGCTAGCGTCCCTCGGGGTCCGTCCGGCTGGCCATGGCCGGACGAACGCCCTGTATCGCACGGCCACTCTGCGCTAGGACGAATGGTCAGAAGACAGTCGCAGGATCGGGGCAGAATGCAGGGAACGTTATCAGAGGCGGCGATGGCGCCGATCATGGCCTTTGCCCTGGTGGGCGCGCTCGGGGTCGGAGCTCAGTGGATCGCGTGGCGCCTGCGCCTCCCGGCAATCGTGCTGATGCTGCTCGCCGGCCTGCTCATCGGGCCGGTCTTCGGCGTGTTCGACCCGGAGCGGGATATCGGGCCGCTGATGCAGCCCATGGTGGCCATCGCCGTCGCCATCATCCTCTTCGAGGGCGGTCTGACGCTGAACATCCATTCGCTGCGGGATGCTGCGCTCGGCGTCCGGCGGCTCGTCGTGATCGGCGCGCCGCTCGGATGGCTGCTCTCCGCGCTCGCGCTGCACTATGTCGCCGGCCTCGGCTGGGCGGCGGCCTCGGTCTTCGGCGGGATCATGATCGTGACGGGGCCGACCGTGATCGCGCCCCTTCTGCGGACGGCCCGACTTGCACGGCGCCCGGCGCAACTCCTGCAATGGGAAGCCATCGTCAACGATCCGATCGGCGCGCTCGCGGCCGTGCTCGCACTGGAACTGGTCGTCGTTCTCGACACGGCGGAGAGCTTCGGCGTGGCGGCATGGGACCTTGCCTTCGGCATCGGCGTGGCCTGCATCCTCGGGGCCATGACCGGCTGGATCCTCGCCTTCGCCTTCAAGCGCGGGTTCGTGCCCGAGTTCATGAAGGTCCCGGTGCTCTTCGCCTTCCTGCTCGTCGCCTTCGGATTGTCCGACTTCATCCTGCACGAAAGCGGCCTTCTGGCGGTGACGGTGATGGGCGTGGTGGTCGCGAATGCGAACCTCGCCAGCTACACAGAGATGCGGCGGTTCAAGGAGCATGCGACGATCCTGCTCGTCTCGGGTGTCTTCATCCTCCTGGCCGCGAATCTCGAATTTTCGGCCCTCGCGCTTCTGGACTGGCGTGCGGCGGCCCTGATCGCCGTGGTGATCTTCGTCGCGCGTCCGCTCACGGTCCTGGTGTCGCTGCTGAAGACACCGATCCCGATGAAGGAGAGGCTCCTCGTCGCCTTCACCGGTCCGCGGGGCGTGGTCCTGGTGGCGGTCGCGGGGCTCTTCGGCGAACGGCTGTCGGAGCTCGGATTCGAGGACGGCGCGCGGATCGGTCCGCTCGCCTTTGCCCTCGTCGCCGCGACCGTGGTGCTCCACGGCTTCACGTTGCGCCCCGTCGCGCGCTGGCTCGGGCTCGCTGGCGGCGAGACCGTGGGCGTCGCGCTGATCGGCGGCTCTGCCTTCTCCGTGGGGTTCGCCGAGGCGCTGAAGAAGGCGGACGTGCCGGTTCTCATTGCCGACCCGAACCGCGCCCGCCTGCGGGGCGCCCGCGCCGCTGGACTGCCGACCTTTTTCGGGGACATCCTCTCCGAAAGCGCCGAATACTCGGTCGAGATCGCCAGCTACGGCATCTGGATCGCGGCGACGGACAACGACGCCTACAACACCCTCGTCACCACCGACATGGGGCCAGAGCTGGGGCGGGAGTTCATCTTCCAGCTCCGCCGCGTGAAGCAGGAAAGCAGTCGCCACGCGCTTCCCGCGACGCTCGGGGGGCAGACCATCGCCGGGGGGCGGACCTATACCGAGGTCAACGCCCTGATCGCTGAGGGGTGGAGTTTCCGCGTCACGCGCCTGACGGAGGAATTCACGTTGGACGACTGGTCAGCCTATTATCCGGGCGGCATTCCCCTTGCCCGGATCATGCCGGGCGGCGATCTGCGGATCCTCACCGGGCCCGAGGACGAGTTCCGCTCGCCTGAGGGCACACGCCTCGTGGCGCTCGTGCCACCGGAGGAGGAGACGCCGCAGAACGATTCGGATACGTCCGAGGCGGCCGAGTAGACGCGGGAGCAGGGCGGGCCGATCCCGGGGCCGCCCTCGTCTCACTTGGTCCCATCGGATCCTGCCCTCCCGAAAACGAAAAACGCGCCCGGATGGGGCGCGTTTTTGAACGGATCGTGCTGAGGAGAGAGGCTGATCAGCCGCCCCAGGTCCGCACGCTGCCGCAATCCATGTGAACGAAGTTCGAGCCGTAATACTTGCCGACGCCGCCGGCGCGGCAGGCCTGCGCCGCTTTCGCGACCTGGTTCACCGAGCGCGTGTCGAGGCGGAGGTCCGCAGCTTGCGCCTTCATGTGCAGCGACTTGCTGGCAACGCCGCCGGAGCGGCTGGCGAGCATCGCGTTGGTGGCCGGAGAGCGGTAGCCGGAGAGCAGCATGTAGGGCTCGTTGCACTCGAGCAGGTTGTGAGTGGCGGCCATGATGTCCAGCGTGCGGAAATCGACGGCTTTCACCTCGTTGCGGCGCCAGTCGCGGAAGAAATGGTCGATCTCGACCTTGGCGTCTTTGATGTAGTCGCCCTCGATCCAGTAGATCGTGTCGAGCTTCTCGCCGGTCCGGCCGTTGTACATCTTCAGCCGCCGGATGTCCCCGGCGCCCCGTAGGAAGCCGAAGGCGTTCGAATAGGTAGGCGCCGATGCGACGGCCGTGGCGGCGAAGGCCGCAAGAAGACCGCGCCGCGAAAGGGCGCCCGATGTGCGTGAATCAGTCATGTTTCGCTTCTGTCCCGTTGCCTCGTGGGGGTCGCTCTATGGCGGCGACCTGTGTCCACTTATTCCCAGATGCAGGGGATTGATGCCACAGGATGGTTACCGCACCAATAACGGAATCGCGCGGGTTCCGTGAGCAGCTCGGCTTTCGGCAAGATTCTGCCAAGACGCTGACCTTAATTGATCGTTTTCAACGAATTGCAGCGAGTGAGCCCCCTGCGCCACATCCCCGGAGGGGGGTTGGAAAGCGGTTAAACCACTGTCACGTATTGGTAAAATGGGTAATTCACCCTGTTCCGCCTTCCGAAGTGACGTTTTCGCGAGCGCCGCGTGACTGGACACCGCTCTCCCCCCGGCAAAGATTGGCCCGAACTCACGCGCCCGCATCCCCGCGCGGCGCCGATCGGGATATCTTCGATGAACGCCGCACGACGGACCCTCTCCGCCATTTGCCTTGCCGCCGCCACCTTCGGCGCGCTTCCCGCCGAGGCCCAGATCTCCGCCTTCCGCCAGTCGGTCGCGGAACGCGCGCTTGGTGCCGATGCGGTGGGGGAGGCCTATCGCAAGCGGGATTACGCACCGATCTTCACCGGGCGCGAGGACGGGGCGCGGCGCCAGGCCCTGCTTTCGGCCCTTTCGAAGGCTGGTGCTCACGGCCTGCCGACGTCTCGCTACGATCCCGATGAGCTGATCGCCGCGTTCCGGTCGGTGAAGAGCGATCGCGACCGCGGCCGCGCCGAGATGATGGCGGCCCGCATGCTGGTCGATTTCGGGCGGGACATCTCGTCGGGTGCGCTCGAGCCGGGCAAGGTCGTCCCCGGTATCAAGCGCGAGATCGCGCGGCCCGACGCCGCCGAGATGCTCGAGGCCTTCGCTGCGACAGGCGATCCGGACGCGTTTCTCGCTGGCCTCGCTCCCCGGACCCCCGAATACACGCGCCTGATGGCCGAAGCGCAGCGCCTCGTCCGCCTCATCGCCTCGGGCGGTTGGGGGCCTGCGGTCGAGGGCGAGAAGCTCGAAGCGGGCCAGAGCGACGGCCGTGTCGTCGCCCTGCGCAATCGGCTGATCCGCATGGGATACCTGGAGCGGACCGCATCTCCGGAGTACGACGCGGCGCTCGTATCGGCCGTGCAGCAGTTCCAGCGGGACCACGGTATCGCGACGGACGGCGTGGCCGGACCCTCGACGCTGGCGGCACTCAACGTGTCCCCGGAGCAGCGGCTGGCGCAGGTCACGGTTGCCATGGAGCGAGAGCGCTGGCTGCCGCAGGATCGCGGAGAGCGGCACATCCTCGTCAACATCACCGACTTCACCGCGCGCATCCTCGATGACGGCAAGGTGACGTTCGAGACGCGCTCCGTCGTCGGCGCGAACAATTCCGACCGGCAGACGCCCGAATTCTCGGACGTGATGGACCACATGGTCATCAATCCGACGTGGTACATTCCGCGCTCCATCACGACGAAGGAATACCTTCCGATGATGAAGCGGAACCCCAACGCGGTCTCGCATCTGGATGTGGTGGACAGCCGTGGGCGGACCGTTCCGCGCAGCGCGATCAACTTCGCCGCCTACAGCCAGTCGAGTTTCCCGTTTTCCATGCGCCAGCCGCCGTCGCAGAACAATGCGCTTGGGCTCGTGAAGTTCATGTTCCCCAACAGGTACAACATCTATCTGCACGACACGCCCTCCAAGTCCCTGTTCGACCGTGAGAAACGGGCGTTCTCCCATGGCTGCGTGCGGCTCAGCGATCCGTTCGACTTCGCTTATGCACTTCTTGCGAAACAGAGCGACGATCCGAGGGGCCTGTTCCAGAGCCACCTGCGGACCGGTGCCGAAACGCGGGTCAACCTCGACGCGCCGGTGCCCGTGCACCTGATCTACCGCACAGCGGTCAGCCAGCCGAAGGGCCGGATGTCCTATCGCGGCGACGTGTACGGTCGTGACGCCGAGCTCTGGGAGGCCTTGCGCGCAGCCGGGGTGGAAGTGACGGCCGGGCGGGGTTAGGGATCGGCCCCGCGTCGCGAGAGGGGCTGACATGAGATACAGCATCGCCGAGATCGCCGCCGCCATCGGCGCCCGCGCCGAGGGCAGAACGGACCTTCGTGTTGATGGAGCGGCCGAGCCGCAGGCCGGGGCACCGGATCGTCTCGCGCTGGCGATGTCGCCGGCCTATGCCGAAAGCCTCGCGTCTGGAACGCGTGCGGCGATGCTTGCCGAGGGGCAGGACTGGCAGGCGCTGGGGCTGGAGGCCGCGATCCTCGTGCCGCGCCCGCGCTACGCCATGGCCGGCCTCACGCAGATGCTGGACGACGGCCCCGCAATCGCGCCCGGGGTGCATCCCAGCGCCGTCGTCGATGAGACCGCCGAGATTGCCGAGGGCGCCGCCATCGGGCCCTTCTGCGTCATCGGGCCGGGCGCCCGGATCGGCCCGAATGCGCGGCTCGGGGCGCATGTCTCAATTGGCGCGGAGGCCCGGATCGGGGCGGACGCGCTGATCCTGGACGGAGTGCGCATCGGCGCGCGGTGCCTCATCGGGGATCGGTTCGTCGCCCAGCCCGGCGCAGTCATCGGGGGGGACGGCTTTTCCTTCGTGACGCCGGAGCCCGGCGCGGTCGAGGCCGTTCGCGCCTCCTTGGGGGACCGGCAGGGCCGCGCCCAGTCCGCCTATGCCCGCATCCATTCCCTCGGCGCCGTCGTGATCGGGGACGACGTCGAGATCGGCGCGAATTCCTGCATCGACCGCGGCACCATCGCCGATACCGAGATCGGGTCCGGGACCAAGATCGACAACCTCGTGCAGGTCGGTCACAACGTCCGGGTCGGCTCGGATTGTCTCCTCTGCGGCCAGACCGGTATCGCCGGCTCGACGGTTCTGGGGGATCGCTGCGTGATGGGCGGCCAGGTCGGCATCACCGACCACCTGAAGATCGGGGATGACGTGATCGCCGGCGCCGGCACGCTTCTGCGCACCGATCAGGCGGCGGGGCGGGTGATGCTCGGCAATCCCGCGATGCGGATGGAGGCGTCCATCGAGAGCTACAAGGCCCTGCGCCGGTTGCCGCGGCTCTTCCGGGATGTCGCAGCACTCAAGGACAGTCTTTCAAAGCGCGGGCCGGGCAATTAAATGGGGCCGACCGGGAAAGGATACCCATGACGGACGACATCGAAACCAGGGTGGCGGAGATCATTGCCGAACAGGCCGTCCTCGAGCCGGGCGATGTCCGCATGGACATGACGCTCGAGGATCTGGGCATCGACAGCCTCGGCCTCGTCGAGAGTATCTTCGCGATCGAGGAGGCCTTCGATATCCAGGTCCCCTTCAATGCCAACGAGCCGCAGAACAGCGCCTTCGACATCTCCTCGGTGGCCTCCATCGTGGCGGCGGTCCGCCAGCTCGTCGCGCAGCAGCACCCGGCGTGATGGCAGCCCGTCCATGAAGCGCGTCGTCATCACGGGGGCCGGCACGATCAATGCCCTGGGCCAGGATGTCCCGTCGACCCTCTCCGCCATGGCCGAGGGGCGGTGCGGCATCGGTCCGATCAACGTGCGCGACGTGGAGCGCCTGAACGTGCGCATCGGCGGGCAGGTCACGGAGTACGACCCCGACGAGTACTTCAATCGCCAGCAGATCGCGCTCTACGATCGCTTCACCCAGTTCTCCCTCCTCGCGGCGCGGCAGGCCATCGGCCAGTCCGGCCTGACCTTCATCGGCGATCTGTCGATGGAAGCGGGGGTGGTCCTCGGCACGGCGGGCGGCGGCGTGAACACCTGGGACGAGAATTACCGCACCGTTTACGAGGAGGGGAAGAACCGCGTCCATCCCTTCGTGGTGCCGAAGCTGATGAACAATGCCGGCGCCTCGCATATCTCGATGGAGTACAACCTCCGCGGACCGACCTACACCGTCGCCACCGCCTGCTCCTCCTCCAATCACGCGATGGGGCAGGCCTTCCATCTTGTGCGGTCCGGCGCGTCGCGGGTGATGGTGACGGGCGGGTCCGAGGCGATGCTCTCCTTCGGCGGGATCAAGGCATGGGAGGGCCTCAGGGTCATGTCCCGCGACGCATGTCGCCCCTTCAGTGCCAATCGCAACGGGATGGTTCAGGGCGAAGGGGCGGCGATCTTCGTCTTCGAGGAAATGGAGCACGCCCGCGCCCGCGGCGCCGAGATCCTCGCCGAGGTCATCGGCTTCGCCATGACGTCGGATGCCACCGACATCGTCATGCCCTCCCGCAAGGGGGCGGCCCAGACGATCGCCGCCTGCCTGCGCGATGCCCGGATCAGCGGCGATGAGGTCGGCTACATCAATGCCCATGGCACCGGCACCTCGGCCAACGACAAGACCGAATGCGCCGCCGTTGCCGACACGTTTGGCCCTTACGCGGACAACCTGATGATCTCCTCCACCAAGTCGATGCACGGCCACGTCATCGGCGGCACAGGCGCGGTGGAGCTTTTGGCCTGCATCATGGCGCTCAAGGACGGAATCGTCGCGCCGACGATCGGCTACGAGGAGCCGGATCCCGAATGCGCCCTCGACGTGGTCCCGAACGAGGCGCGCGAGGCGAAGATCGATGTCGCGCTCTCCAACGCCTTCGCCTTCGGCGGCCTGAACGCCGTCCTCGCCCTTCGGAGCGCCTGACCCCTCGGGAATGTGGGGCCCACGCCGGTCGAGGGGGCACCGGGCGGAAGGATGAAACCGTGGCGTGACCGCCCGTTCATCTTTCCGGCAAGTACCCCGGGGGAGGCACCGGGAGGTGCCGGGGGCAGCGCCCCCCCTTATACCGTCCGCCTGAGCCCCCTGCCGCTCAGGCGACTTCGGCGAAGACCTTGTCGAGGGCGGTCGAGAGCTTGGCGCACATCTCGTCCATCTCCGCATCGGTCAGGGTGAAGGCCGGGCAAAGGACGATGGACTGGCCGAGCGGACGGCAGATCAGCCCCTCGTCGGTGCAGGCATTCGCGATCCGCTCACTGACCGAGAGCTCGGAGGGGAAGGGCGCCTTCGTGGCCTTGTCCGCCACGGCTTCGAGCGCCCACATGTACCCGATGCCGCGGAGCTCGCCGATATTGGGGCGATCCGCCACCTCTGCGAGCTTGGCTTCGAGCCGCGGTGCGCCCTCGCGCACCTTGTCGATAAGTCCGCCCTCCACGATCAGGTCGATTGCGGCAAGCGCGATGGCGCAGCCGACCGGGTGGCCGGAGGCGGTGAACCCGTGGGGGAATTCCTCGATCGCTTCGGCAGCGGCCTGCATGCGGTCGGCAAGCTCGGGGCCGAGGATCACGGCGCCCATGGGAAAGAAGCCCGCCGTCAGCGCCTTGGACGAGATGATCGCGTCCGGCACGACGCCGTAGGTGTCACAGCCCCAGATGGTGCCCGTGCGTCCGAAGCCGCAGATCACCTCGTCCGAGACAAGCGGGATGCCGTGGCGTTTCAGGATCGGCTGGATGGCCTGGAAGTAGCCCTCGGGCGGGGGCACGACGCCGCCGGCGCCGAGAACCGGTTCGGCGACGAAGGCGGCGATGGTGTCGGCGCCCTCGGCCGCGATGGTCTCCTCGAGCTCGCGCGCGAGACGCTGGGTGAACTCGGCCTCGCTCTCACCGGCCATTCCTTCCCGCCAGTAATGCGGACAGGTCAGGTGGACGAAGCCGGGCAGCGGCAGGCCGAACACCTCGTTGTAGGGTTTCCCCGTCATCGAGGCGGAAACGACCGTCACGCCGTGATATCCGTTCTTGCGCGTCAGGATCTTCTTGCGCTCGGGCTTGCCTTCGGCGCGGCCGAGGAACCACAGCATCTTCACCAGCGTGTCGTTCGCCTCGGAGCCGCTGTTGGTGTAGAAAACACGCCCGCGCTCGAAGGGGGCAAGCTCGATCAGGCGTTCGGAGAGCATCACCGTCTGGTCCGACATCCGCCCGAAGAAGGCGTGGTAGCCGGGGAAGCGGGCATAGGCGTCCTGCGCGGCGGAGATCAGGCCGGGATGGTCGAAGCCTGCCACCATGTTCCAGAGGCCGGAATTCGCGTCGAGGTAGCGGTTGCCCTCTGTATCGAAGACGTAGGGGCCTTCGCCGTGGGTCAGGACGATGCTGCCCCGGCGCTTCACGGTCGGAAAATCGGTGAAGCCGAAGAAGCTCACCGCCTCGGCGCGGGTGTCCCACCCGGTTGGTCTCTTGTCGTCCATGGCCCATGGTCTCCCTGACTGTGCCGCCACGCTAGCGCCGGTGCGCAGCGCCCGCAATCGGTGCCGCTGCGCCGCGACCGCCCTGCTTGACCCTGCCGGGGCGAGGGGCGACAGGACAAGGGGGACGTTCGGCGGGGAGGTGCGCCCATGGGCGGCGGTTCACAGAAGGGCAATGCGGACCACGGCGGACGGGATGCCGCCGGGCGGATCACGCTCTGGGGGATCGAGGTCTTCGCGGCGGTGGCCGAGGAGGGATCGCTGACCGCGGCCGCGCAGCGCCTCGGCACCAGCCCCTCGGGCGTCAGCCAGCAACTCGCCTCCCTCGAGGCCGCGATCGGCCAGCCCCTGATCGACCGGGCGCGACGCCCGGTCGCGGTGACGCCGGCGGGCGCGGCCTTTCGCCGGCGCGCTCAACGGATCCTGAACGAGGCGGCACAGGCGCGGGCCGAACTCGCCGTGCCGGGCCTCGCGCATCTGACGGATTTGCGGCTCGGGATGATCGAGGATCTCGAGGCGGAGGTGACGCCGCGGCTCCTGGCCGGCATCGCGGACGAGCTCACGCATTGCCAGTTCCTCCTGGAGACCGGCGCCTCCCATCGCCTCTTCGATCTTCTGGAATCGCGGGCGCTGGACGTGATCGTCGCCGCCGAAATGGGCGCGCCCGCGGACTGGATGGAGATGCACCCCCTGATCGAGGAGCCCTTCGTCGTTGCCGCGCCGAAGGGGAGCGTGCCCGACGGCGGTGACGCTTTGGCGGCTTTGAAGGCGCTTCCGCTCATCCTGTATACCCAGCGGCACCTGATGGGGCGGCAGATCGGCGCGCACCTGGCGCGGCAGAACCTGACGCTGGCGCATCGCTTCGAACTCGACAGCTACACGGCGATCATGGCGCTGGTCGCGGCCGGGGCGGGCTGGACGATCCTGACACCGCTCGGCCTGATGCGCACGCGCCGCTTCGCACCCGACGTGGACGTGCTGCCACTGCCGTTTCCGCCGCTGTCACGGCGGATCTCCCTCCATGCGCGGGCCGGGGTGTTGCAGGACATGCCGGAGCGCCTCGCCGCGCGGCTCCGGGGCCTGCTCGGCGATCTGATCGTGGCGCCGGCCCTGTCGCGGATGCCGTGGCTGGGCGAGGAGCTGCGGATCCTCGACGATCAGCCCGCCATGACCTCGCCGGCCGCGACGACGAGCGCCCGGGAGATATAGTCGAGCTCGGGATCGGTGAGCCGCGCCGGGAGCCGCACGTCGCAGGCGCGCATCAGCATCGCCCGCGTGCGGGGCATGTCCGGCACCTCGCCCGGGAGGAAGCGCCAGTTCCAGAAGGCGCGGGCATTGTCCTCGCTCAGGCCGAAGACCTGCACCGGCACGCCCTGCATCTTCGCGGCGGAGACGAAGGCGCGGACCTGCGCCTCCTCCATGCCGCGGAGGTTGAACTGGATCGAATCGGGCGCGCGTTTCTCCTGCGGAAGCGCGTCCGGGACGTGAAGCCACTCCGTCTCGTTGAGCACGGCGGCGACCCGGTCGTGCCCGGCGCGGCCCCGTGCCACCCGCCCTGCGACGAGGGGAAGCTGCGGGCGTATCACGGCGGCGGAGAGGTTGCCCATCCGCGTGTTGTAGAGCGGCAGGCGGTTCTGCCAGCGCGCGAAGGGCTCTTCGAGAACGTCATGCTTGCGCCAGTTCTGCTCGTAGGCGCCCGACATGATGACGGCCCGCGCGATCAGCTCGGGATCGTCGGTGACGAGGATGCCGCCTTCGCCGGCATTCACGAGCTTGTAGGACTGGAAGGAAAAGCAGCCGATCCGCCCGATCGTGCCGATGTTCCGGCCGGACCAGGTGGTGCCGAGAGAATGGGCGGCGTCCTCGATGACGGGCAGGCCGCGCGCCTCGGCGAGCTCCATGATGCGGTCCATGTCGGAGGTGTGACCGCGCATGTGGGAAATCAGGATCGCGTCCGCGCCATCGAGCCTGGCTTCGAAGTCCTCCAGGTCGATGCGGTAATTCTCGCCGACCTCGCAGAGCACGGGCACGCAGCCGGCGTGGACGACCGCGGACGGAACGGCGCCGAAGGTGAAGGCCGGGATCACGACGCGGGCACCCTCGGGCAGGTCGAGCGCCTTCAGCGACAGGAAGAGCGCGGCGGAGCAGGAGGAGACGGCGAGGGCGAAGCGGGCGCCCAGGAGAGCGGCGAATTCGCGCTCCAGAAGGGCCACCGGGGCATCCTGCGGCGCGGTGTAGCGAAACAGATCCCCCGAGGCGAGGAGGCGGGCAATCTCCGCTTCGGCCTCTGCCGGGATCGGCTCGGCATCGTAGACGTTCGGTGCGGCGACGGCGGTATGCTGGTTCAACTCGGATGCCCCTCGGCTCTTCTTTTCAGAAAAAGTTTATCCGATCTTCAGCCTTCCTGAAAATGAACTTTTTGCAATCCTTGGGGGAGGAGGGGCCCCCGGACCCGTGATCGGGGACGTTCGGAGGCGATACCTTCCGGAATGGGGCCGCGTCGAACGAAACAGGGTCCACCTGTCCGGGCTTGCCCCGTAAGTCCGAAGCGATGACGCTTCGGTTCACGCTCGGTACGGGTAGCCGCCGGGCCCGGTCAGCGGCGCGGCGCGGGGCGGCTTCCGGGGAGGGTGATGTTGGCGACCTGCTCGGCGATGGGATCGACGGAGAGAGGATGCGTCTCGCCGCTGTGCTGCGCGGGATCACCGATATCCTGCCAGCTGCCGTGCTTGTAGATCTCGAGCGCGTCGAAGCCGGCCTTGTAGCCCATCTTCGCGCTGCCGGGCACCCAGTAACCCAGGTAGATGTAAGGCAGGCCGGCGGCGCGGGCGATCTCGATATGGTCGAGGATGATGTAGGTGCCGAGGGATCGTGTCGCGAGAGCGGGGTCGTAGAAGCTGTAGACCATGCTCAGCCCGTCATCGAGCATGTCGGTCAGGCAGACGGCGGTCAGCGGATCCGCCGTGCCGCGGGGCTGATCGCCTTGCTGCATCCGATACTGCACGACGCGGCTGCGCACCGGCGTCTCCTCGATCATCGCCGCGAACTCGAAGATATCCATGTCCGCCATGCCGCCGTCGGCATGCCGGCTGTCGAGATAGGTGCGGAAGAGGGAGAACTGCTCCTCGGTCGCCCAGGGGGAGGCCGGGTCGCGCACGAGGTCCCCGTTGCGTTTCAGGGTCCTGCGCTGCGAGCGGGAGGGCTTGAAATCGTCCACCCGGATGCGGGCGGAGAGGCAGGCCATGCAGTCCGCACAGGAGGGGCGGTAGAGCACGTTCTGCGAGCGCCGAAAGCCCTGTTTCGACAGCGAGTCGTTGAGCTGTTCGGCCTGATCACCCTGCAGCGCGGTGAACAGCTTCCGCTCCATCCGGCCCTCGAGATAGGGGCAGGGCTGGGGGGCCGTCACGTAGAATTGCGGCGCGATGGGAAGCGTATGGCGCATGGGAGCGGGCGGCCCGGGCGAATGGTGCAGGAGAATTGGACGGTAGCGCAGCGATTCCGCTTCGCCAAGGGGGAGAAGGGGCGGCATTTTGCCGAAAATTTGAGCCCCGTGGGCGCGGTGCGGAGGGCGCGCCCCGGCAGCCAGCCCCCCCGTTGCCCGCGCCGCCGGATCAGCTGCGGTTCACCATCGCCGTGCCCAGAAGCATGTCCACCAGCGATTTGCCCCGTGGCGTGACGGCCATGGTGACAAGGGAGATCACCTGCGGAGAGACGAATGCGATGGACATGGCATAGAGCCCGGTATGCGCCCAGGCGTCGATGGACGAGAGCCGCGCGCCGTCCTTGTCCAGAAGTTCTATTCCCATGAGCCGCATGCCCGGCGTCGCGGAGGAGCGCATGATCGTCAGCCCGCGATAGGCGAAGGAAATCGTGAACCACAGGACGGGCAGGAAGAAGAGCCCGATGAACAGCGTCAGGACGGCGCCGAGCACCACGAGGACCGCGATCAAGGCGGTATCGACGATCCAGGCGATCAGACGCTTGAGCGGCACATCGGCATAGAATTCGGCTTCGTCTTCTGGATCCGGCAGGCCGGTCCTGCCCGGAAAAACGGTGCGGCTCATCATGGTCATTCTCGCGGGATGAAACGATGGACGGGAATGAGGCGGCGCCGGGGCGCCGCCTTCTGCGCCGAAGCTGGACCGGTCAGGCCCGCTCGGGAAGCTGTGCCTCGGTACCTTCGGCGCTGCTCTCACGCTCGCCGCTGGTCTTGGCACGCTCTTCCATGAACTGGTCGAACTCGGCCTTGTCGCGGGCCTCCCGCAGACGATCGAGGAAGGTCTCGAAGGACTGCCGCTCGTCCTCCAGCCGGCGCAGCGTCTCGTTGCGGTAGGCATCGAAGGCCGCGTTGCCGGTCGAGCCCGTCATGCCGGTTGCGAAGCGGGAGAACTCGGTGCGGGCGCCTCGGCCCGGGCATCCGGCAAAACGCTTGGTCAGCAGCATGTAACCGAGGACGGCAAGGCCGATCGGCCAGAACACGATGAAGCCGAGCACCATGACCGCGATCCACGCGCCCTTGCCGCGCTCGTCGAGCCAGGTTTGGCCGCGGAGGAACCAGTTCGGCCGGGGCATGGAAGCGGTGGTCGTGGTCATTTCGGTATCTCCCTCAGGATGATGTGAATTCGTTTTACATTATCCAAGATGGTGAGACCGGGGCCCTCCCGCAAGATGCAATGTGAATGCTTTTCACATAAATCGTGCAACGTGCTGCCGGATATAGAAAAACCCGCCCCCCGAAGGTCGGGAGGCAGGCCCTTGGGGTGCCATTGGCACCCTGGAGACGAGGCGATTAGCGGATGATGCGGACGATCCGGCGCTCGCCGTCCACGATCACGGGCTGGCCGTTCACGTAGACATACTGGAAGTCGGATTCGGGCACATCGTAGAGGTCGACGACGTCGGGGATGCCGGCGCCGACGACGACTTCACCGTCGAGCAGGACCGGATCGACCGGATTGTCGCTGACATAGGTCAGGACCTGCGGGCCGGGATCGGCAGCAGCGCCGAGCGCCGCTCCGGTAATCGCACCGCCAGCGACGGCACCGATGGGGCCACCGGCCAGCGCACCGATGGTCGCGCCGACGGTGGCGCCTGCGGTCGCCGATTGAGCGCGCGTATCCTGATACTCGATGGTCTCGACGGTCACCGTTTCAGGCTGCGTGCTGATCGCGACGGTCTCGGAGCCCACGGGGACGTTGAGATACTCGCCGTACGCCCAGCCGGTGGTGCCGTCATAGGAGACCTCGCACCAGTTGGCGGCCTCGACGCAGCCGTTGATGGCGACCGTGTCGTTGGCACCGATCACGCCCAGGACCTCGTAGTCGGGTCCGGGACCGGCGCGGAAATTGAGATCCGTGGTCGCGGTCGCGTCCACAGCCTGGGCGGATACGGCACCGGCTGCGAGAACCGCGGCGGTGGTCAGGGCAAGGGTCTTACGAAGGGACATGTTGGTCTCCTGTTGAACTGCTCTGGGAAACGAAAGGCTTGCGTCTTCCCTTGCCGCACCAAGCCGCCGCATCTGACCAAGGTTCCCGTCGAGAGAGCGGCTGCGAGCGGTGCGGGCCCTGCGGTCGGCGGGATGGCGCCGGACCCGGTGCGAACAGGCGACGCGTCGCCGAGGAGGTAAAGAGCGCGTGACCACGGTGAACTTCTCGAGGATCCGCCTCGCGCGCCCGAGCGCCATTGACTGGCACTGGCATGCCGGGCGATGTCCGCCCCATGAGCACAGATCGCCTGACCTTCACCCGCGCGCCGATCCCCTTCGACCCGAAGGCCGGGGAGGAGGCCGAACGCACCTTCGCCGATCTCGATCCGCAGGCGCGGGAGGTCCTTTCGGGTGCCGCCGGCTGCTCGCCCCACCTCCGCGGCCTGATGGGCAGCGAGGCGGACTGGCTGAGGACCGCTCTGGAGGCCCCCGAAGCGGCGCGTGACGCGCTCGTGACGTCCCCCGCCGACGTGATGAGCCCGAAAGAGGCGAGCGACGTCCTCAGACGGGACAAGCGCCGCATCTCCCTTCTCACCGGAATCGCCGATCTCGGCGGAGCCTGGAGCCTCGAGGAGGTGACCGGCGCTCTGACCGCGTTCGCGGATCGCTCGGTGCAGGACGCTCTCGCCGCCACCCTCGCCGGCGACCTCGCCCGCGGCAAGCTGCCGGGGCAGGGGGAGGAGGAGCTGCCGACCCTCGCCGGGATGGTGGTGATCGCGATGGGTAAGATGGGCGCGGCGGAGTTGAACTACTCTTCGGACATCGACCTCGTCTGCCTATTCGACCAATCCCTGTTCGAGCCGAAGGACTATGCCGCGGCCCGCGCCGTCTACGTCAAGGCGGTGCGGAACGGCATGGCGCTGCTTTCGGACCGGACGCGCGGGGGCTACGTGTGGCGCACGGATCTGCGCCTGAGGCCGGATGCCTCCGTGACCCCGGTCTGCCTCTCCATCGAGGCGGCCGAGCGCTACTACGAGAGCGTCGGTCGGACATGGGAGCGGGCGGCCCATATCAAGGCCCGCCCCTGTGCCGGCGCGATCGAGGCGGGCGAGACCTACCTGTCCCATCTCCGCCCGTTCGTGTGGCGCCGGCATCTCGACTTCGCCGCGATCCGGGACGCCCATGACATGCGCGTCGCCATCCGCGATCACAGGGGCCTGCACGATGCGGAGGGTCTCGACGGGCGCGACCTGAAGCTCGGGCCCGGCGGCATTCGGGAAATCGAGTTCTTCACCCAGACCCGTCAGCTCATCGCCGGTGGACGGGACAGCACGCTGCGCTCCCGCAAGACCCTGCCGGCCCTTGCCGCGCTGGCCTCCGCCGGCTGGATCGAGGACAAGGACGCCGCGGACCTCACGGATCATTACCGCCGTCTGCGGGAGCTGGAGCACCGCGTGCAGATGGTGGAGGACACCCGGACCCACTGCCTGCCCACCTCTGCGCCCGATTGGGACCGCATCGCGCGGATGTGCGGGGAGGGGGACACCTCGCGCTTCCGAGGCGGGCTCACGGCGCTTCTCGCGGATGTCGCGACCCGCACCGATCCGTTCTTCGCGCCGGGCCTGACCGGCGATGCGCTGCCCGGGCCGGCCGATGCCGGCCA
Organism: Tropicimonas omnivorans; assembly: GCF_031846565.1. Classification (NCBI taxonomy): domain Bacteria; kingdom Pseudomonadati; phylum Pseudomonadota; class Alphaproteobacteria; order Rhodobacterales; family Roseobacteraceae; genus Tropicimonas; species Tropicimonas omnivorans. Next base: position 666,534 of record NZ_JAVRHL010000003.1, read on the forward strand.
GGAGGAGCCCGAACTCATCGCCCGGTGGCGGACCTATCCCGCCATGCGCTCCTCCCGCGCCACCGAGATCTTCGAGCGGCTGAAGCCGGATCTGCTTGGGCGTCTCGGCCGGGCCGCCGATCCCGGCGAGGCCCTGCGCGCCTTCGACGGTTTTCTTCGCGGACTTCCCGCAGGGGTCCAGATCTTCTCCCTGTTCGAGGCGAACCCGCAGCTTCGGGAACTGATCGTCGACATTGCCGCCACGGCGCCCGCGCTCGCCGAATACCTGTCCCGCAATTCCGCCGTGTTCGATGCCGTTCTCGGCGGCACGTTCTTCGAGCCCTGGCCGGAGCAGGACAGTCTGCGCCGGGACCTTTCGGATCTTCTCGCCGCATCGTCCGACCACGAGGACCGCCTCAACGCCGCCCGCAGGTGGATGAAGGAGCGGCACTTCCGCATCGGTGTGCATCACCTGCGCGGCCTCATCGACGCGGAGGAAGCGGGCCGTCTCTATGCCTCGCTTGCGGACGCCATCCTGGGCGCGCTCTTTCCCGTCGTGGTGGACGAGTTCGCACAGCGTCACGGCAGCCCGCCGGGCCGGGGCGTCACCGTTCTGGCGATGGGCGCGCTCGGAGCCGGCTGGTTGACGGCGCGATCCGATCTCGACCTGATCGTGATCTACGATGCCGATGGCGGCGAGATGTCGGACGGCCGCCGGCCGCTGCCGGCGCGCACCTACTATGCCCGTCTGACCCAGGCCCTGATCACTTCGTTGACGGCGCCGACCACCGAAGGCCGGCTCTACGAGGCCGACATGCGTCTGCGTCCCTCGGGGCGGCAGGGGCCGGTCGCGACATCCCTTCAGGCCTTCGAGACCTACCAGCAAAGCGAAGCCTGGACATGGGAGCACCTCGCCCTGACCCGCGCCCGCCCGGTGGCGAGCGCCGGGGAGGCGGGGGTCGCCGAGGGCGTCGCGGCGGTCAGGGACCGTCTGCTGGGCGAGCCGCGCCCGAAGGCCGACGTGCTGGCGGAGCTTGCGAAGCTGCGCGTCCGGATCGGAGAGGCCAAGAGCCAGCGCTCCGCCCTCGACGTCAAGCCGGGGCCGGGGGGGCTGCAGGACATCGAGCTTGCCGCTCAGGCCGCCGCCCTCATCTGCCCCGGCGCCGGGCCGCGTGACGCCGAGGGTCAACTGACCTCCGCCGAGGCCTGCGGCGCTCCGTTCGAGATCCCGCCCCTGCGCGATGCGCTTCGCCTGCAACGCCGGGTCCAGAGCGCCATCCGCCTCGTCAGTGGCGAGCCGCCCGAGCCGGGAACGCTTGCCGCGGGTCCGGCCGAACTCCTCCTCAGGGGCACGGGACACAAGAGCCTGGACGCCCTCGAGGCCGCGCTTGCAGACGCCCGCACCCGCGCCGCCGCCGCAATAGACGCCGCGCTCGAAGGATATGATGATGCGTAAAACCGGAGACTGGGCCGACCCCAAGCGCCTGATCGACGAAAGCTATCGGATCGACGGCATCACGACGGAGGAATGCCGGTCGATCTTCATGGACTGGGCGATTTCACTGCCCGCCGGCAGCGATCCCGCCGTGGCCATCGAGGCGCTGCTGGAGCGCCACGGGCAGGCGGGTCATCCGATGACGGACGTGCTGCGCGAAGGCCTGGCCGCGCCGCAGAAGACGGGCCGTCGCGGCGGCCCGGCCGCACGCCGCCGGCCCTGACGCCGGATGGACGACGTCGGCGTCGCCCGTTCGGCGACGGAGCAGCGTCCGTTGCTTCCCTGACGCGACGTGCGCGCGTTCAGAGCGACGCGGCTTCCCGCGCGATGGCCTCGATCCCGGCCCAGTCGCCGGACGCGAGCTTGTCCTTCGGCGCGACCCAGCTTCCGCCGACGCAGACGACGTTCGGCAGGGAGAGGTACTCCGCCGCATTCTGCACGCTCACCCCGCCCGTGGGGCAGAACCGCATTTGCGGCAGCGGCGAGGAGAACGCCTTCAGGGCCGGGGCCCCGCCTGACGTTCCGGCCGGGAAGAACTTCGCCATGGTGTAGCCGCGGTCCAGCAGGCGCATGATCTCGGAGGCTGTGACGACGCCAGGCAGGATCGGCAGATCGTTCGCCTCGGCCGCGTCCAGCACCGTTTCCGTCGCGCCCGGGGAGACACCGAAACGCGCCCCGGCCTTCTTCGCGGCTTCCACGTCGCGCGCGGTCAGGAGCGTGCCGGCCCCGACGACGCCACCCTCGACGTCCGACATCTCCCGGATCGCATCGAGCGCCGCCGGCGTCCTGAGCGTCACCTCGAGCGCCGGCAATCCGCCCGCGACGAGGGCCTTCGCCAGATCCCGGGCATGTCCGGCATCCTCGATCACGAGGACCGGCACAACGGGCGCGCGGCTGCAGAGGGCGAACGTGTGCTGGCTGATCTCTTCAGGCGTCATGGAAGGTCTCCGACTGTCTGGCGCGCGGCGGCCGTTCTTGCCTCCGGCGGGGGTATTTTAAGAAAGTTGAAACTGGAATCATGTTGACTGGGACCTGCGGTACAGGCTGGGGAGCCGATGACCGCGAAAGGTGAACGCACCTGCTCACGTCCCGAGGCGTGAGGAAGGGGCCGCCTCGAACGGGCGGCGCGCGCCTTCACCTTTGCGGGTCCGTTCCGGCGGGCCACCTCACGCGCGCAATCCGCCGCGGGCCTCACAGCAGGGCGCTCGCGCCCTCGGTGGACGGGCCGGCCTGGCGGCGGAAGGTCTCGAACAGTTCCCGGCCGAGGCCGAACCGGTTGCCGGACAGATCCGGCGTGACCGGCTCGCGCGCGTCAAAGTCGTCCTCGAGAACCGAGATCGACCCGGCGACCGCATCGACGCGCACCCTGTCACCGGTCCGGAGCCTGGCGATCGGGCCACCGGAGGCGCCTTCGGGCGAGAGGTGGATCGCCGCCGGCACCTTTCCCGACGCGCCGGACATCCGTCCGTCCGTGACGAGGGCAACCTTGAGGCCACGATCCTGCAGCACCGCCAGGACGGGCGTGAGGTTGTGCAGCTCGGGCATGCCATTCGCCTGGGGACCCTGGAAGCGCACGACGACAATGGTGTCCTCGGTGAACTCGCCGTTGCGGAACGCCTCCTTCACCTCGGCCTGGTCGTGGAAGATGCGTGCCTTGGCCTCGATCACGTGGCGCTCCGGCGCGACGGCGGAGACCTTCATCACGGCGCGGCCGAGGTTGCCCTCGAGTTGCCGCAGGCCACCGGTCTTCTGGAAGGGATCGGCGGCGGGGCGCAGGATCCTGTCGTTCTGGCTCGAGCCTGCGCCATCTTCCCAGACCAGCTCCCCGTCCTTCAGCTTGGGCTCCTGCGTGTAGGAGCCGAGCCCGTCGCCATGGACCGTGAGCGTGTCCTCGTGAAGCAGGCCCTCTTTCAGCAGATCGCCGATCATGAACCCCAGACCGCCGGCGGCGTGGAAATGGTTCACGTCCGCGAGGCCGTTGGGATAAACCTTGGCCATCATCGGCACGACCGCCGAGATGTCCGCGAAGTCCTCGATGTCGATGTGAATGCCAGCCGCCTTCGCCATCGCGGGGATGTGCAGGATGAGGTTGGTGGAGCCGCCGGTCGCCATCAGCCCGACGATCCCGTTCACGAAGGCGCGCTCGTCGAGGATTTCGCCTGCGGGGCGATATTCGTTGCCCTGCTGGGTGATCTCCAGCGCCCGCTTCGCCCCGGCGGCGGTCAGGGCGTCTCGCAAGGGGGTGCCGGGATTCACGAAGGAGGCGCCCGGCAGGTGCAGCCCCATGAACTCCATCAGCATCTGGTTGGAATTCGCGGTGCCGTAGAAGGTGCAGGTGCCGGGGCCGTGATAGCTCTTCATCTCGGCGTCCATCAGCGCGTCCCGGCCGACTTCGCCGGCGGCGAATTGCTGGCGGACCTTGGCCTTCTCGTCGTTCGGCAGGCCCGACAGCATCGGGCCGGCCGGCAGGAAGACGGCCGGGATATGCCCGAAGGCCCCGGCGGCGATGATGAGGCCGGGGACGATCTTGTCGCAGACGCCGAGGAAAACCGCGGCATCGTAGCAATTGTGCGAGAGGGAGACGGCGGCGGCCAGCGCGATCACGTCGCGGGAAAAGAGCGACAGCTCCATCCCGGTCTGGCCCTGCGTAACGCCGTCGCACATTGCCGGAACGCCGCCGGCGACCTGCGCCGTCGCGCCGGCGTCACGGGCGGCGGCCCGGATCAGCTCCGGGAAGCGCTCGAACGGCTGATGCGCCGAGAGCATGTCGTTGTAGGCGCTGACGATGCCGAGGTTCGGGACGTGGCCTCCGGCGAGGCGGTCCTTGTCCTCGCCCATGGCGGCATAGGCATGGGCCTGGTTGCCGCAGGTCAGGTGCGCGCGGGCGACGCCCTGGTCCGCCGCGGCATGGAGCCGGGCGAGATAGTCGGGCCGGCTGTCGCGGCTGCGCTCCCGGATGCGGTCGGTCACGCGGGCGATGGTCTCGTCGAGGGGCATTGGGGCTCTCCCTGCGGGCTGTCGACGGCGGACACATAGCCAGTTAGCGGTAACGGTGCAATCGTCGCGCCGGTCGGCGATGCCGGATCCTGATCAAACTCCCGAGCGGGAGATGCAAGGATCGCCGTGGCGCCGGGGTTCTATCGAGATGGGCGGATCCCGGACCCCCCGGGCGCAGGAGGCGCCGGGGGGGTGGCCTCACGACATCATCTGCCGCCTGATGCCGACGATTGCGGGATTTCCGGGCAGGACGACCGCTCGCCGTGCTACCTTCCCCTTGGGAAGAGGGAGACGAGGATGAGCGGACCCGTCAGACATGCGGCCTTGCGGACGATCCCCCTTGTTGCGGTTGCCCTTTCGGTCATAGCGGCCTGCGCCCCGCAACCGGCGACGCAAGGCCGTCCCGTGCTCACGTCACCGGCGCCGTGGTCCGTCGGTACGTATCGCTGAGCGACGTTCCCCCACTTCCCCGCGCGCGGCGCAGGTAGTAAGGCGCCTGCATGACAACGCCCGATAGCTCCCAAGACGACGCCACCGATCGCTCCGGCGCCCGCCCGACGATCCGCCTTCGCCCCAACACCGACGCGCGCGCCATTCGCCGCGGGATCCCGTGGGTCTTCTCGGACCAGATCGTGTCCGACCGGCGGACCCGCGCGCTTGCGCCGGGCGCCATCGTGCGGCTCGAGGATGCCGGGCGCCAGCCCATCGGCACGGTCGCCGCGACCACCGGCTCGCGCATCGTTGCGCGCCTTCTGGACGCCGACCCTGAGGCGGAAATCGACCGGGACTGGCTGAAGGGACGCCTGGTCGCCGCGCTCGACATGCGCGAGCGCCTCTTCGATGCGCCGTATTACCGGCTGGTCCATGCAGAGGCGGACGGCATGCCGGGCGTGGTCATCGACCGCTTCGGCGAGATTGCCGTGATCCAGCCGAACGCGGCCTGGGCCGAGGCGCGGGTGGGCGAGATCGCGGAGATCCTGACCGAGGTGGCGGGGCTTCGCGCGATCTACAAGAACGCGTCGGGCCGGGCGCGCGGGCTCGAGGGGCTGGACGATGTCTCGTCCATGCTGATCGGTCAGGCGCCGGACGGGCCGCTTCCCGTTCCGATGAACGGCGCGACCTATCTCGCGGACCTGACCGGCGGACAGAAGACCGGCCTGTTCTACGACCAGCGCCCGAACCATGCCTTCTGCGCGCGGCTTGCCGGGCAGGGCGGACGCGTGCTCGACGTGTTCGCCCATGTCGGCGGTTTTGCCCTGGCGGCCCTCGCGGCGGGGGCGGGCAGCGCCGTCGCGGTGGACGGCTCGGCACCGGCGCTGGAGCTGGCGATGGGCGGCGCCGAGGCGTCCGGTGTCTCAGGCCGTTTCGAGACGCGCCGCGAGGATGCGTTCGACGCGATGCAGGCGATGGGCGAGGCGGGCGAGCTTTTCGACCTCGTGGTCTGCGATCCACCAGCGTTCGCGCCGTCCAAGCCGGCCCTCGAGGCGGGCCTGCGGGCCTACGAGCGGGTCGCGCGGCTGTCGGCGTCGCTGGTAGAGCCCGGCGGATACCTGACCCTCTGCTCCTGCTCCCATGCCGCGGATCTGACCAAGTTCCGCTCCGCCTGCCTGCGGGGGATCGGCCGGGCGGGGCGGCGGGCGCAGCTGGTTCATACCGGCGGGGCCGGGCCCGATCACCCGCTGCACCCCTATCTTGCCGAAAGCGGCTATCTCAAGGCACTGGTCTTTCGGCTCCTGCCGTGACCAGGGCTCTCCTCGACGCCTGCGTCCTCTATCCCGCCGTGATGCGGGAGGTTCTCATTTCGGCCGCGAAGCGGGGTCTCTACCGGCCCCTGTGGTCCGCGAGGCTCCTCGAGGAATGGGCGCGGGCGGCGGCGAAGCGGGGCGCCGCCGAGGAAGCGATCGCACGGGGGGACGTGGCCCTTCTGCGCGCGGACTTCCCGGCCGCCGAGGCTCCGCCTGCGCCGGGCATCGAACAGCGGCTCTGGCTGCCGGATCCGGCGGATGTCCATGTCCTCGCCGTTGCCATCGCGAGCGGCGCCGACCTTCTGGTGACGATGAATGCCAAGGACTTCCCGCGTCACACACTGCGCGAGGAAGGGCTGGACCGGATCGACCCGGATGCGTTCCTGATGGACCTGTGGCTCAAGGATGCGGCCGGGATGGAAGCGGCGGTCGCTGATGTCGTCGGCCGGGCCGCGCGGATGGACGACGCGCCGCGCGATGCCCGGACGCTCCTGAAGAAGGCCCGGCTGCCGAGGCTCGCCAAGGCGATCGGTTAATCGTCCGGCAGCCAGCGCGCCTCCCGCGCCTCGATGGCCGCGACGCGCTCGGCGGTCTTGGGGTGGGACAACAGCCACGCGGGCTGCGATCCCGACCCGGAGCCGGTCAGTTTCTCGAGCTTGGCGAAGAGGGATTTCTGCGGGCCGGTTCCGATCCCCGACTTTACAAGCAGCGCCGAGGCGTAGGCGTCCGCCTCGTGCTCGTCCTGACGCGACAGCTTCGCGGCCAGAAGCGAGGTCAGGGCGCTGGCAATGGCCCAGCCGAGACCCGGCAGGAAGCGGTTCAGGATGCCGCCGAGTGTCATGCGGATCGCGTTCTGCCCGGAAAAGTCGATCATCCGGCGTCGCGAATGCCCCAGGGCGACGTGGCCGAGTTCGTGGGCGATGACGCTCGCCATCTCGTCCGCCGTGACCTTGCCGCTTCGGTACTGATCGAAGAAGCCCCGGGTAATGAAGATCCGGCCGTCCGGCGCGGCGAGGCCGTTCACCGGCGCGATCTCGTAGATGTTGACCCGGATCCTGTCGAGATCGAGCGCCCTTGCCATGCGATCGGTCAGCTCCTTGAGCTTCCGGTCCGCAAGCTCCGTGGATTTCTCGTCGAGCTCCTTCTTCGTCCGCCAGACCGAGAAGCGGTACATGACGAAGCCGTAGGCAAGAAGCAGCAGGAGCGGGGTAAGCTTGAACATCGCGCTGAATATGGGCTGCCGTCCGGGGGGCCACAAGCGCGGAAGGGGGCAGCGCGGATCAACTCGGCTTCATACCGCGGGCCCCTCCGGCGTCATCTGCCGAACAGGCTGTATCCCAGAAGGCCGACGCGCTCCCTCAGCCCGATCCGGAGAAGCTGCAGGGAGCTTGCCAGGTCCCAGCCCACGCTCAGCGTCCCCCCGGCGCGGAAGTCGACCGGATAGGGCACCATGGCGGGCCAGCCCGCCGCCTCGAAGCTGTTCACCGCGCGGCGCATGTGGAAGGCGGAGGTCACGAGAAGCCACGTCTCTCCCTCCTGCGGATCCACGACCTTGCGGGAGAGGCGGGCATTCTCGGCGGTGTTGCGGGAGGCGCCCTCGAGGACAAGCCGCTCTTCGGCGAGGCCGAGGGACAGCATCAGATCCCGCGCCGCGTCCGCTTCCGAGCCGCCGCGCCCGAAGAGATCGCCGCTGCCGCCGGTGAAGAGCACACGCGCCTCGGGGAACCGCCGGGACAGGGCGACGGCGGCGGTGATGCGATCCCCCGCCTCGTTCAGCTCGGGGCGCCCGGCCACGCGGGACGCATCGAGATCGATCCCGCCGCCGAGCACCACGATCCCGTCCACCTCTGAGATCCGGGGCTCCTGCGGATACATGTGTTCCAGTGGCCGGACGAGCGCCGCGCCGAGGGGGAGCACGGCCAATAGCACGATCGAGCAGAACAGGATCGAGGAGGACCAGATCGCCAGCCCCCGCCGCTCCAGCGCTATGCCGAGGACGGCGAGCAAGGCCAGCGCGGCCAGCCATGTCGACGGCGCGACGAGAAAGCCGACGATCTTCGCGGCTATGAAGAACAGCGTATCCATTGTCGGGACTTTTGCATCCGGCCGGGCGCGTTCAAGTGTGCCGCTGCGGCGCGGGGACCATGACGCCCTGCTTCACCTCGGCGTGGGGGCTATGGGCGCCGGCCCGCTCATGTCCTAGAAGGGGCGCAACGCGACAGACAACGAGGCCAACTGCATGAGACGTTCCACGACAGCCCCGATCCAAGCCGCCTGCGCCGCCGCGCTCCTGGCGTTTCCCCTCGCCGGAACGGCAAATGCGCATGAGGACCTGACGGAGGATCGCGTGCGCGAGCTGGTTCTCGAGACGATACGGCAGAACCCGCAGATCGTCATGGAAGCGGTCGCGATCCTCGAGGCGCAGCAATCCGCCGAGCAGGCCGAGCAGTCTCGGAATGCCCTCTCCGTCCAGCGCGAGGCGCTCGAAAGCGCCGAGAACGCGCCCGTCATCGGCAATCCGGACGGGGACGTCACGGTCGTCGAATTCTTCGACTACAACTGTCCCTATTGCCGCCGCGCAACGGCGGAGGTGAACGCGCTCCTCGAGGAGGATGACGACGTGCGTGTCGTCCTGCGCGAATGGCCGATCCTGAGCGAGGGCTCGGTCTTCGCCGCCCGCGCCGCGCTCGCGGCCCGCGAGCAGGGGCTCTACGAGGCGTTCCACAACGCCCTGATGACCATGGCCGGACGTGCCGACGAGCCGACCGTGATGCGCGTGGCCGAGGAGGTCGGGCTCGACACCGAGCAGCTGAGGGCAGACATGGAATCTCCCGAGGTTGACGCGCATATCCAGCAAAGCCTCGACCTCGCCCAGTCCATCGGCTTTTCCGGAACCCCCTCCTTCGTCATCGGCGAGGAGATGGCGCCGGGCTTCGTGGAGCGTGCTGCCCTCGCCGAGATGGTGGAGGCCGCCCGCGACGCCGACAGTCAGTGATGGAACCCTCCGGTGGCGGGAAGGCGTTTGGAAGAATGCCCGCCCAATACCGGAGGTTCTGAATGCCCGGCACTACCGCGAAGCGCGCTGTCCTCTACAGGATGGTGATGCCCGATCACCTCTGCCCCTTTGGCCTGAAGTCGAAGGCGCTCCTGGAACGGGAGGGATACGAGGTCGAGGACCATCACCTCACCACCCGCGAGGAGACCGACGCCTTCCAGGCCGAACATGGCGTGGAGACCACGCCGCAGACCTTCATCGAGGGTCGGCGGATCGGCGGCCACGACGATCTGCAACGGGAGTTCGGCAAGGAGGTGCCCGGCGACAAGGAGACCTCCTACCGTCCCGTTCTGACGATCTTCGCGGTCGCGGCCCTGATGGCCTTGGCGGTGAGCTACGCGGCCTACGGCACGATCTTCACCTTTCGCGCGCTCGAATGGGTCATCGCGATCTCGATGACCTTCCTCGCCATTCAGAAGCTGCAGGACGTCGAGAGCTTCTCCACGATGTTCCTGAACTACGACCTGCTTGCCCGCCGGTGGGTGCGGTATGGGTATCTCTATCCCTATGGCGAGGCGCTGGCCGGGCTTCTTATGATCGCCGGTGCGCTGACGTGGATCTCCGCCCCCATCGCGCTCTTCATCGGCACGATCGGTGCCGTCTCCGTGGTCAAAGCGGTCTACATCGACAAGCGGGAGCTGAAATGCGCCTGCGTCGGCGGTAACAGCAACGTCCCGCTCGGGTTCATCTCCCTCACCGAGAACGTGATGATGGTCCTCATGGGCCTCTGGATGCCGCTGCGGATGTGGGTGCTCGGCTAGGGACGAGAGGGCCTCGCGTCCAGGGGGCCGGGCAGGTCCGGCTCCGGCGCGGCGTAGGGCAGGCGGTGGCGTTTCCGGGCATTGAGGATTGCGACGCGCGCGGCGCCGGGGCGGGCATATTCCGCGATATCCGCGGCCGCCCGGCGCAGGTCCTGCGGACGCGTCACGGCATGGCGGGCCACGAGCACCACGGCGTCCGCCAGCGGGGCCATGTACCGCGCATCGACCACCGGCAGAAGCGGCGGCGAGTCGAGGATCAGCACATCCACCCAGCCCCGCGCCTCCTCCACCATGCGTTCGAACAGATCCGAGGCGACGAGCTTGTCCGTGGCGATGCCACTTCGGCCGGCCCCCAGGATCATCCCCGCGTCGGTCATGGGGTCGTCGACATAGTACTGGTCCAACATGTCCGAGCCGGTCTCATCGGTCAGGAACGCAACGAGCGAGGCGAAGCTGCGGATGCCGAGCTTGTCGTGGATGGTGGGCGCGCGCAGATCGCCATCGATCAGCATGGCGCGCTTACCGGCTTCGGCATAGGTGCGCGCAAGCGCCAGCGCGATGGTGGACTTGCCCTCGTCGGCGTCGCCCGAGGCGAGAAGGACGACCATCCCCTGCCTTTCCGGCCGCGTCTCCAAGTTCCATGATCGATCGAGCGCCGCGCGCAGCTTGCGCAGGCCTTCCGCGTAGGGCGAGAGAGGGGCGCGCACGACCATGTCTGCCGGCGAGAGCATCTCGGGTCCCGCGAGGTGGGGCAGGGTGGTCGGCACCGGACTGCCGGTGAGGCGGGCCAGCTGCTCTTCCGAGGTGATGCCGCCGAAATGGTACTCGGAGGCAAAGGCGATCCCCGAGCCCGCGGCGAGGGACGCCGCCACGGCAAGAGCGAGAATCATCATGCGGTCAGGTGCGCTTGGCACCGCGGGTGGCATCGCCCTGGAGACGATCCGCGCATTGGCGACCTGAAGGGTCACGTCCACCTCGAGATCCCTCAGCCGGGACATGAGGGACTGGTGCTGGGCCCGCGCGATGGCCGCGTTCTGCTGGAGGAGGAGGATCCGGCTCGACACGGGCGACGGCAGCGCGCCGGAGGACAGCTGCGCCTCCAGCATCGCCTGGGACATGTCCTCGCCGGCGCTTTGCACCACGAACCTGTCCAGCGCGGCTTCGGACGAGGCGACGCCGTCCTGCGCGGCTTTCATCTGGGCGCCGAGCACGTCCCGCGCCGTCTGGACGCGTGCCACCTTCGCGGCGACCTGTCGTTCGAGATAGGTCTCGGCATAGGCATTGGCGATGCGCGCCGCCTTGGCGGGGCTGTCCGCCGTGGCCGTGATCGCGATCAGATGGGTCAGGCCGCGGCGGCTGATCCGCCGGGACGACAGGATATCCTCTATCACGGCGCGATCGGGCCCCGTGCCCGCGAGGCGATCCCGAGTGCTGGCGGCTCCATCCGGTGACCCGCTCATGAGCCCGGCGCGGCGGGCGGCGGCGAGGGCCATTGCGTCCGAGCGGAGGATCTCGACCTCGCTCTCCACCCGCGCATTCTCGGACCCCGTGGTCACCGGCGCGTCGTCCAGCACGTCGCTGCCGGCGGGATCGACGATGAGAAGGCTGGTCGCCCTGTATTCCGGCTCCGCCAGAAGGAGATAGAGCACAGCGAGGCAGACCCCCGCCGCGAGCGTCGCTGCGATGAGGCGCGCCTGACGAACGAGGATACCAAGCCCCGCGTGCAACGTCAGATCCGTGTCTTGCATCGCCCTTCCATGCCCTGCGGGTGCGCCTGTGCGACGCGTGCCGACCACCATTCCGGGTCAAACGTTAAGATTCCCGTAACGGGCCAGGGTCGGGCGACGGGGCGGCTGCCGCCATCCACCCGGCATCCGTATGGCGGGGCAAACCAGTTTAACGAATACCCTCCCCCCCGGGGGGAAGGGGGGAACTGTCCCGCCGTAGAGGTCTTGTCGCTTCGACTGCCGCACCGGATGTTCGGAGATCACCCTAACGATGCACGTGATGCACATCGCCCTTGGAGGCTGCCTGAAGGCGCCGCCCGTGGAATACGGCCGTACCGCAGATACCGGCGGCCATATCGCCTATGTGCTGGGCGCTGCCCTCGCCGGGGCGGCCCGGCCGGGCGGTCGTTCAACCGTGATCACCCGCGCCATCGATGCGCCCGCGCTGGGCGCGATCTATGCCCGGCCGCGGGAGATCCTCGGGACGCGGGCGGAGATCGTCCGGCTGAAAACCGCAAACCGAGGCTATCTCACGAAGGAGGCCCTCGAGGCGGAGATTCCGTCCTTCACCGAGGCTCTCCTTGCCTATCTGGAGGCCTCCCCGAGGCCGGACGTGATCCACGCGCATTTCGCCGATGCCGCCGAGGCCGCCCTGGCGGCGCGGGACAGGTTCGGCATCCCGGTGATCTACACCGCTCATTCGCTCGCTGCGGACAAGCGCGTCGCGACGGGCTCCGGACAAGGGCTGGACGGCCGACTGGCGCGCGAGGCGCATGCCATCGCGGAGGCGGACGCGGTAATCGTTTCCTCGCGCGACGAGGCGGAGCGGCAGATCGGGCTCTATCCCGGTGCGCGGCTCGGCCGGGTCCACCGGGTCATGCCGGGCATCGTGCCGAACGAGGCGGGGACCGGGGAGATTGCCCGCGCTCGCGCGCTTCTCGCGCCGCACCTGAGGGATCTGGAGAAACCCCTCATCCTCGCCATCGCCCGGCCCGTCGCTAAGAAGAACCTGCCAGAGCTGGTGGAGATCTACGCCCGTATGCCGGGCCTCCGGGAGGTGGCAAACCTCGCCATTTTTGCCGGCCAGCGGGACGGCCCCGAGGACGGGCCCGAGGAGCAGCGCTCGGTGATCGGAGGGCTCATCGCGGCGGTCGAGCGACATGGTCTTGGCGGCTCCATCGCACTTCCCGAGCGCCACGACCCGGCGGATGTGCCGGGGCTCTATGCGCTGGCGGCATCCAGCGGCGGGATCTTTGCCAATCCGGCCGTCACCGAGCCTTTTGGCCTCACACTCCTCGAGGCCGCCGCGGCAGGGCTTCCCGTGGTCGCCACGAGCCATGGCGGTCCGCGCGATATCGTCGAGCTGCTCGGCCATGGCCGCATCGCCGATCCGCGCGACAGGGTAGCGTTCGGCGGTGCGATGCTGGAGCTGCTCAAGGACAGCGCGGGACGGACCGAGGCCGCCGGGAGGGGACGGCGCCGCTCCGCGCGCTGGAGCTGGGCGCATTACGCCGAACGCCATGCCGCGATCTGTGACGGCCTCCGGCGCGCGCCCCCGCCGCGCCCGGCGCCGACGGCCATGCTGATGAGCGATATCGACAACACGTTGACCGGCAGCCTGCCGGCCGCGACACGCTTCACCGACTGGGCAGGCCGTCGCGGCTCCACGCTCTTCGCCGTCGCCACCGGCCGCTCGCTGAGCGAGGCGCGGTTCGTGCTGGCCTCGTGGCGCCTTCCGGAGCCCGACCTCTTCGTCACCTCGGTCGGCTCCGAGATCTGGCTGCGGGATGCGAGCGGAACGCCGGTCCTCTCCACCGCCTTTGCCTCATCGATCACGGAGGGGTGGGAGCCGGACGCCGTCGAGGCGGCACTGTCGGACCTGCCTGGTCTCGTTCCGCAACCCGCCATCGAGGCCCGGGCCTGGAAGCGCAGCTATTTCGCGGAGCCGGGCGTGGTAAGCCATGTGCGCCGGCGACTGGCCGCGCGCGGCCTTTCGGCCCATGTCGTCCATTCCCACGGGAGGCTCCTCGATATCCTTCCGGAGCGGGCCGGCAAGGGCGCGGCGCTGCGCTGGGTCAGGGAGCATTTCGACATTCCGGAGCTCCTCTGCATCGCTGCCGGAGATTCGGGGAACGATTTGTGCCTCCTGGGCGCGGCGCGCTGCGGCATCGTCGTGGCGAACCACTCCGACGAGTTGAACGCGCTTCCTCCGCGTGACGAGCTCTTCCGCGCGGGGCGCCCCTACGCGGACGGCGTCCTCGAAGGGCTGGCGCGGTTCGGGCAGGTGGCGTCATGAAGCCGATCGGGATCTTCGTGCATCACCAGGGCAGGGGCCATGCGGAGCGGATCGCCGCGCTCGTGCGCGCACTGCCCCGCCCACGCCCCGTAACCATCTTCTGCGCGCGGGACGACATCTTCGGCGCCCTGCCGGACACGGCCCGGGTCAGATTGATTCCGTCGCTCTTCCAGGCGTCGGACGACCCCGTGCCGCCGGCGCTCAATGCCGTCAGGGTCCCGGACACGCTCCATTGTGCGCCGCTCGGCTGGCCCGGCATCAGGACCGCGACAGCGGCCATCACGTCCTGGTTCGCCGAGGCGGATCCCGCTCTGTTCGTCACCGACGTGTCCGCGGAACTCGCGCAACTGGCGCGCATATGCTCGGTGCCGCATGTCGCGGTCCTGCAGCACGGGGATCGCAGCGATCCCGGCCACATGGCGGCCTACGAAGGGGCCGCGGGCCTGCTCGCGCCGTTCCACGAAGATCTGGCGCAGCCGTTCTGGCCGGACTGGATGCGCGCCAGGACCTTCCACGCGCCCGGCATCGGCACTCCGGCCGCGGCGCCGACCCGCGAGGCGGCGCGCGCACGGCTCGGGGTAGGCGCGGAGCGCCTGACGCTGGTCCTGTCTGGCGGCGGCGGCTCCGGCGCCCCACTGGCCCCGATCTCGGTGGGCGCGCGCACGGATCCCGGCGCGAGATGGGTCACGCTCGGCCGGATCGCGCCGGACTGGCATGCGAGCGAGCCGCCGAACCTCGAACACATGGGGTGGGTCGAGACGGCGCCCGACTGGATCGCGGCGGCTGATCTCGTTATCTCCTCGGCCGGGAACACGACGTGTCACCAGGTCCTTCGCAGCGGCGTGCCCTGGATCGTCATCCCCGAATGGCGGTATTTCGACGAGCAGCGGGAGAAGGGCGCGGCGCTCGCGCGGGCCGGCGCCGCGCATGTCCTGACGGACTGGCCGTCCTCGGCCCAGTCGTGGACGGCAGCCCTGACCTCCTCCCGCGAGACCCACGATCCGGCCGCGCAGACGCGCCTCGTGCAGGACGGGGCGGACAAGCTGGCCGGCCGCTGGCTTCACGATCTCGCAGAGCGGCTCTGGGCGCTGGCAGACGCTCCCGCCGCCAATCCCATTTCAGCCCAATGATCGGAGTTTCCATGTCAGGCGTATCCGTCCTCACCATCGCCCGCGGCCGCGACGCGGCCTTGGCCAACGTCGTCCGTGGCCTCTGCCGTCAGACGGTCTTGCCGGACGAGCTCGTGATCGCACGGATGCAGGATGCGCCTTACGATCTGCCGGACGCGCCGTTCCCCATCCGGCAAATTCACGTTTCGGGAAAAGAGCTTCCGCTGGCTTCTGCACGTAACGCGGCCGCCCGCGCGGCGACGCGGGACAGCCTCGTCTTCCTCGATGCCGATTGCATTCCGGCACCTGATTTGGTCGAGGAATATCGTTCCGGGATAGAGGCTTGGGGCGGGATCCTCATGGGAGAGGTCATGTATCTTCCGTCGGGCGCGCTCGAAGGCGGTATCGACTACGCGGCATTCGACGCCGCCTCCGAAAAGCACTCCGACCGCCGCGGCCCGCCCGAGGACGGCATAGATATCTGCAACGATTACAGGTGCTTCTGGTCCCTGAACTTCGGTCTCTCGCGAGCGGCCTTCGAGCGGATCGGTGGCTTTGACGAGCGCTACTACGGCTATGGCGGCGAGGATACGGATTTCGGCAAGACCGCCGTCGTGGCGGGCCTTCCGATCGGCTGGCTGAAGGGCGGACGGGTCTATCACCAGTACCATGCCCACCACATGCCGCCGATCCATCATCTTCACGCCGTGGTTCGTAACGCTCTGAAATTCGAGGAGAAATGGGGGTACCGTACCATGGGCCACTGGCTCTACGCGTTCGGTCTCATGGGCCTTCTGGACGAAGACGAGAGCGGCGCGCTGCGGATCCTTCGCGAACCGAACGACGCGGACAGGGCGCTGAGCTCGCAGTCCGAGGGGATGCCCTACGTCAACACCGCCCGCGTCATCCGGGCGCTTCAGGCGATGAAGGAGACGGCGTCGCCCCGGATCGCCGCGGAGTGACGCGTCAGCCCATCCGCTCCCGCAGGCCGAGAAGCCGATCGCAGATCGGAAGGAGACGGTCCGGCGGGATGCGGCCGGGTTCGAGGTGGCGAAGGCCCTCGGCGAGCGTCATGTCCCGCGCGGGCAAAGGTGCGACGACGGGGCCATGATCCGCGCCGGCGTCGTCGGGCGGCGTCTCGCCCCGCGAGGCAAAAAGCGGTCCATCGCCCGGCGCGTCCGATGAGGGCGGTTCGGCGCGTTCCGCGACCCATGCCGAGGGAATATCGGTCTCTGTCGTAGCTTTAGTGCCCTCGTCCCCGTCAGCCTCATCACGGGCAGGCTCCGGGGGCGGCGCATCGAGCGCCTCGAGATCCGCCAGTTCCTGCGGCTCGGCAATGTCGTCCGGCTCGGCATCCGGATCGGGGAGCGCCTGGTCCATGACTGGTATGGGCCGCGCTTCGGCGTCCTCGGAGGTCCGGATCGTCGCGGCTTCGGGGGATGCGGCCGGTCCGGGATCGTTTGCCGGCACCTGCGCCGCGGTCGACTTGCGCGAGGTGCGACCCGATTTGCCAAGGGACGGCGCTTCGATCGGGCGGGAGCGGGCGGAGACGGCCTTGACGCCCTCCTCCTTCAGAAGCCGCTGCACGGCCTTCACGGTCATGCCTTCCTCGTAGAGAAGCTGACGAATCCCGTCGAGGAGTTCCATGTCCGAGCGGCGGTAATAGCGCCGGCCCCCCGCGCGCTTGGTGGGCCGGATCTGGGTGAACTGGCTTTCCCAGTAGCGCATGACGTGGCTGGCGACGCCAAGCCACTCGGCCACCTCTGAGATGTTGCGGAACGCGTCCGGCGATTTGGCAGACATCGCCCGGACCTTAAGACTTCTTGCCGGCCGCCACCCGCTCCTTCATCAGGTGCGACGGGCGGAAGGTCAGGACGCGGCGAGGCAGGATCGGAACTTCCTCGCCGGTCTTGGGATTGCGGCCGACGCGGGCGGCCTTGTCCCGGATCGAGAAGGTGCCGAAGGAGCTGATCTTTACCTGCTCCCCCTCGGCGAGCGCATCCGAGATGTGCCCGAGGACACTCTCGACAAGCTGAGAGGATTCGTTTCGGGACAGTCCGACTTCCCTGAAGACGGCCTCGCTGAGGTCCATCCGAGTCAATGTCTTGGTCATCTTAAATAGCATCCCCCTGGATTGGGAAAACCGTAGGCGAAGTTTCCGGGAGCGTCAATTCAGTCGTCAATTACAGGGGCTTGCGAGGCGGAGCGCCGCGGGAGGGCGCCCGGGGCGATTCCGGGGGCGCCGAAGCGGTGCGGCGCGGCAGGCCGATGACCCCGCCGCGCGGCTCGTATAAGGGCAGAGCCATGACCATGCGCACCGACATCCAGCCCGCCGGGGGACACACCCGGTGGGGCCTCGTCCTCGCCCTCTTTCTCACCGGGCTGCTGGCCGCCGGACAGTTCGCCAAGGTGGCCCTGACCATCGACGCCGCCCATGAGGTCTGGCCCGGGGCCGGGCGTGGCGTGGCCATAGCGATTTCCGTGGTCGGCATCGTCGGTATCCTGTTCGGCGTCATGGCGGGCGGGCTCGTGGCGCGGATCGGCGCACGGCGCGCCCTGGTCGGGGCGATGGCATTCGGCGGGGCGGTGTCGCTCCTGCAGGCGATGCTGCCGCCATTTGCTCTGTTTCTCTCAAGCCGGGCGCTCGAAGGGGCGTCTCATCTCGTGATCGTCGTCGCGGCGCCCACGTTGATGGCCGCAGCCGCCTCCGAGGGGATGCGGCCGGTGGTGATGGGGATCTGGGGGACGTTCTTCGGCGTCGGCTTCGCGCTGACCGCGACGATCGTGCCGGGGCTGATCGGCGCAGGCGGCCTGCCGCTTCTCTTCGCGCTGCACGGGGCAGGGCTGCTCGCGATGGCGGCGATCCTCTGGCCGCTGCTGCCGCGGAGCGGGCGGGGCGCGCCGGTGTCCCTTATAGATTACGTCGCGCAGCACCGGCTGACCTACAGCGACCCGCGCCGCCGGGCGCCGGCCTTCGGCTTCGTCTGCTACACGGCGAGCTACATTTCCCTCGTCACCTTCCTCGCGCCGCGGATCGGAGATGCCGCCACCGCAGTCCTGCCGCTGGTGTCCCTTGTCGGCACGCTTTCCGCCGGCGTGATGTGCAGGCGGGTCTCGCCGGCGCGTGTGGCGACGATCGGCTACGGTGCGTCGGCCGCGGCGCTTGTCGTGCTTCTCGCCGTGCCGGAAGAAGCGCGGTTCGCGGTCGCGGTGGTCCAGTTCATCTGCCTCGGTCTCGTGCCCGGCGCCTCGTTCGCCGATATCGCGGCGCTGAACGCGGCAGGGCCGGACCGGGCGCGGGCGACGGGCGCCATCGCTCAGTTCGGCAACATCGGCACGACGCTCGGCCCGCCGCTCTTCTCCCTTTTCGCCGCGAGCATCGGGGGGATCTGCGGGCTTGCGGCGGCGCTTTCGATCCTCGGCATGGTCGCGGTTCGCGCGGCTCATCGCGGGATCGGGCCGCTGCCAGCCGCCGCGCCGGCGGCCGAGGCGCGGCACGCGCAGGACTAGGGACACGTTAACCTTGCTGTAAGGTTTCCACGGACGATTCCTTAACCCCCTGTTAAGACTTCGCTGGGGGCGACAGGGTTACGGATTTATTGACATGACCGGCATATTCAGCGCGCGGGCGATCCGTGCGACCGTTCTTCTTTGCGCCATTTCCTGCGGATCGGGGGCGGCGGAAGCCCAGGACCAGACATGGGCGGGTCCCTATCTCGGCGTGCAGGTCGGCGGGGCCGAGGCGGGTGGTCTCGAGTTCGACGGCATCGTCGAGCCGGTCATGCAGACCATGCTGCGCCGTCGGACGGGGCCGGGCGCGCTGCAATTTCCGGCGCTTCTGGCCGGCGCCGAGATGTCGGGGCCCGAGATCGAGAACCATTCCCCGATCTACGGGTTCCACGCCGGATGGGATTGGCAGGCGGGGGCGCTCGTCTGGGGGGTCGAGCTGGCCGTCACCCGGACCGAGACCCGCATCTCGATCGGCGAGAACGGCCTGGAGATGGACCACGCGGCGCGGCTGATGGGGCGACTGGGTTACGATGCGGGCGAGGCGCTGGTCTATGTCGCGGCTGGCCCGGCACGGGCGAAATTCAGCGCCTACGGGGACATGATGGACGCGGCCTTCACGGATGACAGCTTTACCGCCACCGGCCTCGCGCTCGCCGCCGGGACCGAAGTGCGTCTCGGCGGGGGGTGGACGCTGGGCGGGGAACTCGTGCGCCATTCCTACGACGACTGGGACATGGCGGATGTCAGCGCCGAGCTCACGACCTTCTCGCTCAAGCTGACGCACAGGTTCTGAGGCACTCTTTCGTGAAAGAGGGGGCCGGCGACCTTTCGCCCGATCCCGAACTTCGTTAAAAAATCGTCTGCAGTTCTCCAAATGTTCTGGCCTGCGACTGGCGTGCTCCCATGCCGTGCCTATCTGGAGACTCACTGGATCCTCGGGGGTAGGCGATGGCAGAGATGAAATCGATCGAGGTGCGCGGCGCACGCGAGCACAACCTCAAGAACATCGACGTCGACATTCCGCGTGACCAGCTCGTGGTGATCACGGGGCTCTCGGGCTCCGGCAAGTCCTCGCTGGCATTCGACACGATCTACGCCGAAGGACAGCGGCGCTACGTCGAATCGCTATCGGCCTATGCGCGGCAGTTCCTCGACATGATGGAGAAGCCGGACGTCGACCACATCTCCGGCCTCTCTCCCGCGATCTCCATCGAGCAGAAGACCACATCGAAGAACCCGCGCTCCACCGTCGGCACGGTGACCGAGATCTACGATTACATGAGGCTGCTCTTCGCCCGCGCCGGGACGCCCTACAGCCCTGCCACCGGCCTGCCCATCGAGGCGCAGCAGGTGCAGGACATGGTCGATGCGGTGATGAAGATGGAGGAGGGGACGCGCGGCTACCTCCTCGCGCCGATGATTCGGGATCGCAAGGGCGAGTACCGCAAGGAGTTCCTCGAGCTGCGCAAGCAGGGCTTCCAGCGGGTCAAGGTCGACGGCGAGTTTCACGAGCTGGACGATCCGCCGAAACTGGACAAGAAGTTTCGCCACGATATCGACGTGGTCGTCGACCGGATCGTCGTTCGCGAGGGCCTGGAGACGCGGCTCGCGGACAGCTTCCGCACCGCGCTCGACCTCGCCGACGGCATCGCCGTGCTGGAGACGGCCCCCCGGGAGGGCGAGCCTGCGCGGATCACGTTCTCCGAGAATTTCGCCTGTCCGGTGTCCGGCTTCACAATCCCCGAAATCGAGCCTCGGCTCTTCTCCTTCAACGCGCCGTTCGGCGCCTGTCCCGATTGCGATGGCCTCGGCGTGGAGCTCTTCTTCGACGAGCGGCTCGTGGTTCCCGACGCGGCGCTGTCGCTGAAGGAGGGCGCCATCGCGCCGTGGCGCAAGGGCAAGTCCCCCTACTTCACGCAGACCATCGAGGCGATCGCGAAGCACTACGACTTCGACGCGAAGACGCCCTGGAAGGACCTGCCGGAGAACGTCCAGCAGGTCATCCTGCGCGGTTCCGGCAAGGAAGAGATCCTGTTCCGTTACGACGAGGGCGGGCGGGTGTACCAGGTATCGCGGCCCTTCGAGGGCGTGATCCGCAACATTGAGCGGCGCTACAAGGAAACCGATTCCAGCTGGGTGCGCGAGGAGTTCGAGCGCTACCAGAACAACCGGCCCTGTGGCACCTGCGACGGCTACCGCCTGCGCCCCGAAGCCCTCGCCGTGAAGATCGCTGACTTGCATGTCGGCCAGGTGGTGCAGATGTCCATCCGGCAGGCGGCGGACTGGTGCGAGACCGTGCCCGAGAGCCTGTCACCGCAGAAGAACGAGATCGCCCGCGCCATCCTGAAGGAGATCCGCGAGAGGCTCGGCTTCCTCAACAATGTCGGCCTCGAATACCTGACCCTCTCCCGCAATGCCGGTACGCTCTCCGGCGGCGAAAGCCAGCGGATCCGTCTCGCCTCGCAGATCGGCTCCGGCCTGACGGGGGTGCTCTATGTCCTCGACGAGCCGTCCATCGGCCTGCACCAGCGGGACAACGACCGTCTCCTGACCACGCTCAAGAACCTGCGGGATCAGGGCAACACGGTGATCGTCGTCGAGCACGACGAGGAAGCGATCCGCGAAGCCGACTATGTCTTCGACATCGGCCCAGGCGCCGGCGTTCACGGCGGTCAGGTCGTCGCGCACGGCACGCCGGCCGAGATCATCGACGATCCGAAGAGCGTCACCGGCGATTACCTGGCCGGGCGGCGGGAGATCGCCGTGCCGGCTGAGCGTCGCAAGGGGAAAGGCAAGGGCAAGGCGATCCGCGTGGTCAAGGCGGGCGGCAACAACCTGAAGGATGTCACCGTCGATTTCCCGCTCGGCAAGTTCGTCTGCGTTTCGGGCGTGTCCGGTGGCGGCAAGTCGACGCTGACCATTGAGACATTGTTCAAGACGGCCTCCATGAAACTCAACGGAGCCCGGCAGACGCCGGCTCCCTGCGAGACGATCAAGGGGCTGGAGCATCTCGACAAGGTCATCGATATCGACCAGCGGCCCATCGGCCGGACGCCGCGGTCGAACCCGGCGACCTATACCGGGGCCTTCACGCCGATCCGCGACTGGTTCGCCGGTCTGCCCGAGGCGAAGGCGCGGGGCTACAAGCCGGGCCGCTTCTCCTTCAACGTGAAGGGGGGACGCTGCGAGGCGTGCCAGGGCGACGGCGTCATCAAGATCGAGATGCACTTCCTGCCCGACGTCTACGTCACCTGCGAGACCTGCAACGGCGCCCGCTACAATCGCGAAACCCTGGAAATCCAGTTCAAGGGCAAGAGCATAGCCGACGTTCTCGACATGACGGTCGAGGATGCGCAGGAGTTCTTCCGAGCCGTTCCTTCGATCCGGGAGAAGATGGACGCGCTGATGCGCGTGGGGCTCGGTTACATCAAGGTCGGCCAGCAGGCGACGACCCTGTCAGGCGGCGAGGCGCAGCGCGTCAAGCTCTCCAAGGAGCTGGCCAAACGCTCCACCGGCCGCACGCTCTACATTCTCGACGAGCCGACGACGGGCCTGCATTTCGAGGACGTGAAGAAGCTCCTCGAAGTGCTTCATGAGCTGGTGGATCAGGGCAACACGGTCGTCGTGATCGAGCACAATCTCGATGTCATCAAGACGGCCGACTGGATCGTGGATATCGGTCCGGAGGGCGGCGACGGCGGCGGGCAGGTCGTGGCGACCGGAACGCCGGAGGATGTGGCGAAGGTCGAAGCAAGCCATACCGGCCACTACCTCGCGCCCATGCTGGTCCCCCGGAAGGTGGCGGCGGAGTAGATCCGCCGCCGGCCCATCTCAGTCGGTGAGGTCGGCCTCGCCGGCATTCGGAACGAGCGGGATGGCGTCCTCCACGGCGTCCTCGTCATCGATGACGAGCGTGTCGTCCTCGATGCTGTACTCGTCATCCATATCGGGCGTCTCGACGCCGAAATTCTCCGCGGTTCCGTCGGGGGCGAGATCGCCGGTACGGTCAACGACCTCTCCGGGATCTGCGGGGCGATCCTGCGGCGGGATGACGGAGCCCGTGTCCATCGAGCCGTCCGGAATCACGCATTCTTCGCCGGAGGGGACATAGCCCGGCGTGCAGTCCAGCGTCTGTTCCGTGGCGATCTGTGCGGAGGCTTGCGTGGCCGCGAGGGCCAGTGCGGCGCTCAAGGCTGCGCGCAGGGGCACGGCTCCGGATCCAGTCTGTCTCGTTCGCATCGGCATGTCGGCAACTCCTGTTCAGCTTCTTCGAGAAGCCGCATCACGCGTCCGGAGTTCCGTTCGATGAGGATCGTCTGTCCCTGGTACTCGGCCCAGACGCGACCGTCGTCAGGCGCCCTGAGGCCCCGACGCTCCAGCCCGTCGAGGATCGTGTAGCGCGTCGACGGGAGCTGATCGCCGACATGGATGCTGTCGAATGTGAGCGGGCCGGGGCGGATATCGTTCTGCGCCGGACCCGATTGCAGAACCCGCTCGCGGCTGCGGTCGAGGATCTGCTGCGTCGCATCGGAGCGGGACTGATGGTCCCGCAGGATTTCCCCGGCCTCAGGCGGAGAATTCGCGCAAGCCGTGGTGGTGCAGACGATGCCGGGCGCGCCGTCCACCACCTGCGCAAAGGCCGGCGTGATCAGGGCGGCGGATACGAGTGCGGCGGCCAGGAGGCCGCCGCGACGAGGGATATGCGATGTGACTGGTGCCATGCGGGCGAAACGGTGGGGCCCGCCGCTTCGTTCCACGGCCCCGGAGGCGTCGGATCGCCCCTGTTCAGACAAGGCGAACCTGGGTTCCGATAGGGCAGAGCTCGAACAGCTCGGCGATCTTCTCGTTGTAGAGGCCGATGCAGCCCGAGGAGGCCCGGCGCCCGATCTTGCGGGTGTCGTGCGTGCCATGGATCAGGTGGGCGGGCCAGCTGAGATACATGGCATGCGTGCCGAGCGGGTTGCCCGGGCCCGGGGGCATGTAGTCGGGAAGCGACGGGTCCCGCTCCTTCATCGATTCGGTCGGCGTCCAGTCCGGGCCGACCTTCTTGCGCACGACTTCGGTGTAACCGCGGCGGGTCAGCTCCTCGGTCATCGGCACGGAGGTCGGGTAGAGCCGATAATCGCTGCCGTCCGCATTCCAGTAGTGCAGGGCACGGCTGGTGATGTCCACGACGATGGAGGCCGCGCCGAGACTGTCGAAGTGGTCACGCCAGTCGACGGTGCGGAAGCTGGACGCGTTCCGCTGCGCTTCGCCGGAGCGATACTCGCCCGACGGCACCTGCGCGCTGACGAGCGCGGGGGCGGACAGGATGGGAAGGCTGCCGAGGCCGGCCAGCATCGTACGACGGGAGAAGCGGTTCATTGCACCTGCTCCAGAATTGGGACTGCTCAGGCTGGATCGGATACAGGTTTTCCAGCCGAATGCCAGTGTCTCGCACGCTCATGCGCAAAGGGACACGGACATGTGACGGCGCGGAACCGGCCCGGGGCCTCACAGATCTGCGGTGAACTCCTCCGAGAGGTGGGCAAGGACGGCACGCAAGGCCCCGGGCGTGTCAGCGCCCTCGGAGAGGGCCTTCGCGAAGACCGCGCGCTGGCGATCCGCGCCGTTGCCACGGGCCGAGATATCGAGAAGACCGTGCACCTCCTCGGTGCAGCCCAGTGCCTCGGCATCTTCCGCCACCAGTTCGACCAGTTCCGCCGCAAGGTCAGCGAACGGCACGATTTCCCCCCGCCCGTAGTCGATCAGCCCGCCGGACATCCCGTAGCGCGCCGCGCGCCACCGGTTTTCCGACAGAAGGACCGACTCGTAGATCCGCCAGCGCTGGTTCATTGCCGAGAGACGCCAGAGCATCCGGGCAAGACAGCGGAGGAGCGCCGCCAGTGTGACGGTATCGCTCAGGCGGGCGGGGATGTCGCAGATGCGGGTCTCGAGGGTGGGAAAGCCGGCCGAGGGACGCATGTCCCACCAGATGCGGGAGCCATCCTCGATCAGGCCGAGCTCGGTCAGAAGCCCGGTGATCCGGGAGAACTCGCTCCACGAGGCGAGCCGCGGCGGCAGGCCCGTCCGGGGCATGTTGTCGAACACGGTCAGCCGGTAGGAGGCCATGCCGGTGTCCTGTCCCTTCCAGAACGGCGAGGAGGCGGACATCGCGAGAAGATGCGGCAGGAAATAGGACAGCTGGTTCATGAGGTCGATCCGCATGTCCCTGTCCGGAATCCCGATATGGACGTGCATTCCGGAGATCAGCATCCGGCGCGCGGCGGCGGAATAGTCTTTTTCGAGGGCGGCGTAGCGTTCCTTCTCCGTCCGGGTCTGCGCCGTCCAGTCCGCCAGCGGGTGGGAGGAGGCGGCGACCGGGACGAGGCCATGCGCGCGGGCGCAGTCCGACACCCCGGATCGCAGGCGCGCAAGGTCGTCCCGCGCTTCCTGCACGGTCCGGCAGACGCGGGTGCCAACCTCGATCTGGCAGCGCAGGAATTCCCGGGTGACCTGTTGGCCGAGGGCGGCTTCGCAATCGGCGACGAGGTCGTCCGGGGCATCGACGAGATCGTATGTCTCGGGGTCGAGCAGGAGGTACTCCTCCTCGATGCCGATCGTGAGGTCGGGTTCGGCGGCCATCGGCTTCTCCTCCGCAAGGCGCATCCGCAAAGCGTCGCAGGGGCGAGCAAACCGCGCAAGGCCCGCTGGACAGGCGCCTCCCTTCGCGGCAGGCAGGGAGGATGAGCCGCATCGTCATCGCCGTGATCACCCGCGCCCGGTCCGAGGCGCTCCGCCGGAGCCTCTCCGCCCTCGCCGCACAGAACGTGCCGGAGGGCGCCGAGCTGACGCTTCTCGTGGTGGAGAATGGCGACGACGGGCTGGCGGCGGGCATCGCGGCCGAGGTCGCGCCGGAGGCGCGCGTGGTGGTCGAGCCGAGGCTTGGGATTCCCCATGCGCGCAACCGGGCGGTGGAGGAAGCGCTGTCGCTCGGCGCACAGTGGCTGGCTTTCGTGGACGATGACGAGGTGGCGCCGCCGGGCTGGATCTCGGCGCTGCGGGACGGCGCGGTCGCAGGCGGCCATGATCTGGCCGGCGGACCCGTGCGCCCCGTTCCGGGGGCGGATGCAGGACCGCGCGAGGCCGAGGTGGCCGCGTGGCTGGCGCGGCGGGCCGCCGTTCGGGATGCGCGGCGGGCGTCGGGGACCGGGCGTCTGGACCTGCCGACCAACAACTGGATCGTGCGCCTCGCGGCCCTGGAGCGCGCCGGTCTGCGGTTCGATGACAAGCTCCTGATGACGGGAGGCTCCGATACGGACCTGTCGCGGCGCGCGCAGGCCGCAGGGCTCAAGCTTGGATGGGTGCCCGCCGCGGAGTTGACGGACGAATGGCCGGCCTCGCGTCTCCGGGCCGGCTACATCTTCCGGCGTGCCCGGTCGCAGACCCTCGCCAAGGCAGCCCTGTCCCCGCGCAGGCGGAGCGCGCATCTGATGGCTGCGTTTCTCAGGGGGGCGGGAGGCGGCCTTCGGGTCCTTCTGTGGCCCCTGGCGAGGGGCCCGGCGCTCGACGGCGTCAGAAGCCTCGGGATCGCGGCAGGTCATGCGTCGGCGGCGTTCGGCGCCGAAAGCAGGCTCTACGAGACGACGGACGGACGCTAGGCGCCGAGCCCCGCCGTTCCCGTGGCAGCCCGCGGCAGGGTGGGGCCCCGCCGCGGGCGATGGGTCAGTCGGAGACGGTCACGCTTTCCATCCGGTCGGGGTCCGACACGGCGCCATTGCCGCCGGAGCCTCTGCGGATCGCGTCGACCACATCCATGCCCTCGATGACCTGGCCGACGACCGTGTACTGACCGTCGAGATGGCCCGCGGGGGCAAACATGATGAAGAACTGGCTGTTCGCCGAATCCGGGCTGGCCGACCGGGCCATGCCGACGGTGCCGCGCTCGAACGGCCGGTCCGAGAACTCGGCCGGAAGATCGGGCAGATCGGAGCCGCCGGTGCCGGCGCGGCCCGCTGGCGCATCCGGCCCGCCGAACTCGACATCGCCGGTCTGCGCCATGAAGCCGTCGATCACCCGGTGAAAGGCGATCCCGTCATAGGAACCGTCCTCGGCGAGGGTCGTGATCCGCTCGACATGCTGCGGCGCGACGTCCTCGAAGAGGTCGATCACCACGGTGCCCTGCGTCTCGCCCGCGACATCGATGACGAGGTTCGGGCCGGGGCCGTCCTCCTGGGCGAGAGCCGGCGCGGCGGCGAGCGCCAGGGTCAGTGCAAGAGCCTTACGCATCGGCGGCCACCTTCACGCTGATCATCCGGTCGGGGCTTGCGGGCGGCTCGCCGCGGGCGATCTTGTCCACATGCTCCATCCCCTCGATGACCCGGCCGTACACGGTGTACTGGCCGTTGAGGAAATGGTTGTCGCCGAAGTTGATGAAGAACTGGCTGTTGGCGCTGTCCGGGTTGGCCGAGCGCGCGGCGCCGAGCGTGCCGCGATCATGCGGCAGCTTGGAGAACTCCGCCGGCAGGTCCGGCTGGTCGGAGCCGCCGGTGCCGGCGCGGCGCAGATCGCCATCGGTGTGGCCGTGCTTCACGTCGCCGGTCTGGGCCATGAAGCCTTCGATGACGCGGTGGAAGACGACGCCGTCATAGGCGCCGGCGCGGGCCAGCTTCTTCATGCGCTCGGAATGCTTGGGCGCCACGTCCGGCATCAGCTCGATGACGACGGGGCCGTCTTTCAGCTCGATGATGACGGTGTTCTCGGGATCCTTGATGTCGGCCATGAGGCCCTCCTTTTAAGCTCTTGGGCCGGACCCTAACGGTGCTGGCGGTGCGGCGAAAGGGCGGGGCGGGGCAGGGTGGCCGCAAATCGCCGTGTGAACCTCGAACCGACTGCGGTAGAAGGAGGGCGACCGACAGAAGATGGAGAACGTGCCGGAATGGCCTGGAAGACGATCGACGACATGGATCTCGGCGGCAAGCGCGTCCTGATCCGGGTGGACATCAACGTACCCGTCGAGGACGGCCGCGTCACGGACGCGACCCGCATCGAGCGCATCGTGCCCACGATCAGGGACGTGATGGACAAGGGCGGCAAACCGATCCTCCTGGCGCATTTCGGCCGCCCCAAGGGCCGCGAGGTGCCGGAGATGTCGCTGGCGCAGATCGTGCCGGCGCTGGAAGAGAAGATCGGCGCCACCGTCCGCTTTGCCGCTAGCGGCTTCGCGGAGGCGGTGAGCGCCCTCGCGGCGGGCGAGGTACTGCTCCTAGAGAATGTCCGTTTCCATCCCGGTGAGGAGAAGAACGACAAGGGCTTCGCAAGCGAGCTGGCCGAACTCGGCGACGTCTTCATCAACGATGCCTTCTCCGCCGCTCACCGGGCCCATGCCTCAACCGAGGCCATCGCGCACCTGATGCCGTCTGCCGCCGGCCGCCTCATGGAAGCCGAGCTGAAGGCACTCGAGGCCGCCCTCGGCGATCCGAAACGGCCCGTCGCCGCGCTCGTCGGCGGCGCCAAGGTCTCGACCAAGCTCGACCTTCTGGAGAACCTCGTGTCCCGCGTCGATCACCTGGTCATCGGCGGCGGCATGGCGAACACCTTCCTCGTCGCGCAAGGCATCGAGGTCGGTGCCTCGCTCGCCGAGCGGGACATGGCCGAGACCGCCCGGCGGATCGTCGCCAAGGCCGAAAGCGCCGGCTGCACGATCCACCTTCCCGTCGACATCGTCATCGCGCAGGAGTTCAAGGCCGGTGCCGAGAGCCGCAGCGTGGACGTCGCCGACTGCCCCGAGGGCTGGATGATCCTCGATGCCGGAGAGCAGACGGTGGAGCGTCTCGTGGAGCTCTTCGGCGATTGCGCCACCCTGATCTGGAACGGTCCTTTGGGCGCGTTCGAGATCGAGCCGTTCGACAGGGCCACGAACGCGGCCGCCCGCGCCGTCGCCGACCGCTCGCGGGAGGGCAAGCTGACCTCGGTCGCGGGCGGTGGCGACACGGTCGCGGCGCTCAACAAGGCCGGCGTGGCGGAGGACTTCACGTACGTGTCCACCGCCGGCGGCGCGTTCCTGGAATGGATGGAAGGCAAGACCTTGCCGGGGGTCGCCGCGCTCGGGGGCTGAGGCGTCCAAATTCCTTATATGGCGGTCGTTTGCGCTAGCAGGGTTGTCTCGGGTTTGAGGCAACCCTACCCCTTGTCGCAGAGACAGAAGACACCCCGGAGGACCCCCATGAAAGCCACCCAGACCGTGCGCCGCATCCTGGCGAACTACGAAGGCGAGACGCCCGGCGTCAAAGCCCGCCTCTGCCAGATGCTGATGAACGGGCGCCTCGGCGGAACGGGAAAGATGGTGATCCTCCCCGTCGACCAGGGCTTCGAGCACGGGCCGGCAAGGTCCTTCGCGCCGAACCCGGCCGGTTACGACCCGCACTATCACTACAAACTCGCGATCGATGCCGGCCTCAACGCCTACGCGGCGCCGCTCGGGATGCTCGAAGCCGGCGCGGATACTTTCGCCGGGCAGATCCCGACCATTCTCAAGGCCAACTCCGCCAACTCGCTGATGTCCTCGACCGCGAGCAAGGACCAGGCCGTCACGGCCAGCGTCGACGACGCGCTCCGCCTCGGCTGCTCCGCCATCGGCTTCACGATCTACCCGGGGTCTGACGCGGCCTTCGGCATGTTCGAGGAGATCGTGGAGATGCGGAAGGAGGCCGCCGCCAAGGGCCTTGCCACCGTGATCTGGTCCTATCCCCGCGGCGAAGCGCTCGACAAGGATGGCGAGACCGCCATCGACATCGCCGCCTACGCCGCCCAGATCGCCGCCCTCGTCGGGGCGCATGTCATCAAGATCAAGCTGTCGACGGACCACCTGTCGCTCAAGGAAGCGAAGGCGGTCTACAAGGATGAGGAGATCGACATCGCAACCCAGGCGGCCCGCGTGAAGCACTGCATGCAGGCGAGCTTCGACGGTCGCCGCATCGTGGTGTTCTCTGGCGGCGCCAAGAAGGGCGCGGACGGCATCTACGACGACGCCCGCGCCATCCGGGACGGCGGCGGCAACGGCTCCATCATCGGGCGCAACACCTTCCAGCGCCCCCGCGAGGAAGCGCTCGAGATGCTCGGCAAGATCGTGGACATCTACAAGGGCAAGGCGTGAACGCCGCCTGACCCATCCGCAGGAAGAGACCGGCCGGAGGGGCCGGTCTTTTTTCTCAGGGCGCGTTCGGGTGAGGGCGATCAGGACCGGCCGGCGGGCGGCTCAGCCCTCGATATCCGCCCAGACCGGGACGTGATCGGAAGGTTTCTCGCGGCCCCGCACGGCGCTGTCGATGCCGGAGCCGATGAGGCGGTCCGCGGCCTGCGGCGTCAGAAGCAGGTGGTCGATGCGGATGCCGTCGTTTCGATCCCAGGACCCACGCTGGTAGTCCCAGAAGGAATAATGCCCGGGCCCGGCATTGCGTGCGCGAAAGGCGTCCGTCAGGCTGAGGTTCACCAACCGGCGGAAGGCGGCGCGGGTCTCGGGCAGGGCCAGCGCGTCGCGGCGCCAGTCGTCGGGCCGTGCGGCATCCTCGTCCTGCGGAATGACGTTGTAATCGCCAGCGATCACCGCCGCCTCCTCGCTCGCCAGAAGCGTCCGCACGCGGGCTTCCAGCCGCTCCATCCAGGCCAGCTTGTAGTCGTATTTCGGACCCGGCGCCGGATTTCCGTTCGGAAGGTAGAGGCCGCAGACCCTGAGCGGTGTATCTCCCCCCACGACCGCCTCGATCCAGCGGGATTGCTCGTCCTCCGGATCGCCGGGGAGACCGCGGGTGACGTCCTCGAGCGGCAGCTTCGACAGGATTGCGACCCCGTTGAAGCCCTTCTGCCCGTGAACCGCGACATTGTAGCCCCGGTCTTCGAAAGCTTCGGACGGAAAGCCCTCGTCCACCGACTTGATCTCCTGGAGGAGAGCAACGTCGGGTTCGGCTTCGTCGAGCCAGTCGGTCAGGGCGCCGATGCGCGCCTTGATGCCGTTGATGTTGAAGGTCGCGATACGCATGACGCCGCTATGCCCGAGCCCGCCTCGCTGGGCAAGCCGCCGCAGGACGCTACTTCACCGTCCATGACGGAGACTGCATACCGCCTGACCTTCACGCATACGCATCTCTATCCCGGCGCCACCGGCACCTTCGACGCGGATCCGCCGGAGAGCGCCGCCATTCTTGCGACGTTCTCGGACGGGGTCACGGTCGGGGGCTGGATCGAGGGCGATGTCCTGACGCTCGACGCGCACCGGACCGCGGCAGGGACGCCGATCGCGGAAAAGAGCTGGAGGGTGGAGCGCGAAGGAACGACCCTGCGCGTGATCCATCGCGCCTGACGCGCTCCCGCCGCCTTCACCTTTCCAGAGCAATACCCCCGCCGGAGGCGGAGGACGCATCGCGAAGCTGCGTCCGGCCCGACGTCAATCGGTGCCGCGGTAGGGCGGGACGTACTGCATCGCCATGTCCCACGGGAAGAAGATCCAGGTGTCCTGGCTGACTTCGGTGATGAAGGTCTGGACCTGCTCGCGCCCCTTCGGCTTGGCATAGACCGTGGCGCAATGGGCGCCCGGATAGAGCTTGCGGACGAGCTCCAGGGTCTTGCCACTGTCGACAAGGTCGTCGACGACGAGAATCCCCGTCCCGTCGCCCATCAGCTCGGCATCGGGGCTCTTCAGCACCCGGGCCTCCCGCTGGGACTGGTGATCGTAGGATTTCACCGAGATCGTATCGACGGTGCGGATGTCCAGCTCCCGCGCGACGATCATCGCCGGGGCCATGCCGCCGCGGGTGATCGCGACGACGGCCCGCCAGTGGCCGTTCTCAGGCCCGTGCCCGTCGAGCCGCCAGGCGAGGGCCCGGGAATCGCGGTGGATCTGGTCCCAGGAGACGTGGAAGCCCTTCTCATGCGGCAGACGGTCCATCCTCGGCGCTCCTCAGCCGTCCTTGGGCAGGGTCGCGCCGCTGCCGGTGGTGTCGATATCGGGCGCGTCCACCGCCTTCATGCCGATCGCGTGGTAGCCGCAATCGACGTGGTGGATCTCACCGGTCACGCCGGAGCCGAGATCGGACAGAAGGTAGAGCGCGGACTTGCCGACATCCGCCTGCGTCACGTTCCGGCGCAGGGGCGAATTCAGCTCGTTCCACTTCAGGATATAGCGGAAATCGCCGATGCCGGAGGCGGCCAGCGTCTTGATCGGGCCGGCCGAAATCGCATTCACGCGAATGTCCTTCCGGCCGAGATCGTCGGCGAGGTAGCGCACCGAGGCCTCGAGCGCGGCCTTGGCAACGCCCATGACGTTGTAGTGCGGCATGACCTTCTCGGCGCCGTAATAGGTCAGCGTCAGGCAGGACCCGCCCGTCGTCATCAGGGCTTCGGCGCGCTTCACGCAGGAGGTGAAGGAATAGACCGAGATGTCCATCGAGTTGCGGAAGTTCTCGCGGGAGGTGTCGACGTAGCGCCCGCGCAGCTCCGACTTGTCGGAAAAGCCGATGGCGTGGACGTAGAAGTCGATCCCGCCCCAGGCCTCTTCGACCTTGGCGAAGGCCGCATCGAGCGAGGCCTCGTCGGACACGTCGCAATCGGCGAGCACGGTGGAGCCGAGCTGCGCGGCGAGCGGCTCGACACGCTTCTTGAAGGCATCGCCCTGGTAGGTGAGCGCGATCTCAGCACCGGCATCGGCGCAGGCCTTCGCGATTCCCCACGCAATGGACTTGTCATTGGCGAGGCCCATGATGAGCCCGCGCTTGCCTTCCATCAGACCTGCCATAAGCTCATCCTTTTGGCTCTGTCGGTACGTCCCGCCCCTTTAGTCGATCCATCTGCCGGGTTTCAAGACTGCGGGTGCTCAGGGCCGGGCTGTTTTGGCAAACGAGCGCGGGCGCGAGGGAGGCTGGCGAAGCGGCGCCCGGCGCATTAGCTGAAGGGCGGAAGAGCTTTCTCCGGGCGAAAGGAATGGTCCCCATGGCGGACAGAAGCGGCAAATTCGCAGGCGACGACCCATTCGCCATCGCGCGGGCCTGGCTGAAGGAGGCGACCGAGAGCGAACCCAACGATCCCAACGCCATCGCGCTCGCCACCACGGATGCGGACGGCATGCCCGATGCGCGCATGGTCCTTCTGAAGGAGATCGAGGGGCAGGGGACGGACGGCGCCTTCGTGTTCTACACCAATTACGGCTCCGCCAAGGCTGAGCAGATCGACGCCACGGGAACCGCCGCATTCGTGATGCACTGGAAGAGCCTGCGCCGCCAGATCCGCGTGCGCGGCCATGTCGAGCGCGAGGATGGTGCGAAGGCGGATGAATATTACGCCAGTCGCTCCCTTCAATCCCGCCTTGGTGCCTGGGCCTCAGAGCAGAGCCAACCGCTCAAGTCCCGGACCGCTCTCATGGCGAAGGTCGCCGAGATCACCGCCTCCAAGGGCACGAATCCCGAGCGGCCGCCGTTCTGGGGCGGGTTCCGGATTAGGCCCGTTCAGATCGAGTTCTGGGCCGACGGCGCCTTCCGGCTGCACGATCGTTTCCGCTGGAGAGTAAACCCTGGGCAGGATGGCGCAGGCTGGGAGGTCATGCGTCTCAATCCGTGACGTCTTGCCCGCTCCATGAGCGATCGTTCGCTGCTTGACGTTAGCGTCCGCTTGCAAGCCCACATTTCGCCACGCAGGTATGCGACAGATATGAACCGCCTGTGTTTCTGGGCTGTTTTTTCTGTTGCCGGTCGTTGGGGCGATGGCGCGAGATTTTCGCGCCCGGATAGGAATGCAAAGGGCACGGACGCATTGATGGGCGAGACGCCGAAAGAGAACTTGGACCGTGACGCGCGGAAGGACGGCGCTGAACTCGAAGGCCGCGTGAAGTGGTTCGACCCCGGGAAGGGGTTTGGCTTCGTCGTCGCCGACGAGGGCGGAGCGGATATCCTGCTTCATGCCAACGTGCTGCGCATGTTCGGCCAGAGCTCCGTCGCGGACAGCAGCCGCGTCGTCATCCGCGTCCAGGAGACCGAGCGCGGCCGCCAGGCCGTCGAGGTTCTGGATATCACCGCCGATCTCGATCCCGAGGTGACCGGCGAGGATCGATCAGGTGCGCCCGTCGAGATCCAGCCGGGGCTTCCCCTCGAGCCGGCGCGTGTGAAATGGTTCGACAAGGCGAAGGGCTTCGGTTTCGCGAACGTCTTCGGCCGCCCGGAGGATGTCTTCATCCACATGGATGTACTGCGCCGGTCCGGCCTTGCCGATCTGCAGCCGGGCGAGGCGGTGGGACTGAGATCCGTCGATGGTCCGCGCGGCAAGATGGCCGTCGAGGTCGCGGCCTGGGAACGGGCCACAAGGGAAGAGCAGCAGGGAGAAGACGAGTGATGCGTGTGTTGGGTCTTGCGGCAGGGTTCGCCGCTCTGCTCGCCGGAGGGGGCGCCGCGTCCGCGCAGGTTGCCTGCAATCCGGCGCAGGTGCAGCTTCGCGGGGATTGGGGACAGGCGCGCTTCCGCGTCGATGTCGCCGACGATCCCGGGGAGCGGGCGAAGGGCCTGATGTTCGTGGAGGAGATGTCCCGCGGCAAGGGCATGCTGTTCATCTACGATGCGCCGCAGCGCGCCTCCTTCTGGATGAAGAACACGCTCATACCTCTCGATATGGTGTTCGTCGGCTCCGATGGCATCGTCACGCGGGTGCACGACAATGCCGTCCCGCATGACGAGACGCCGATCGATGGCGGCGAGGGGGTCTATGCCGTCCTCGAGATCAACGGTGGCCTCGCGGAGGCGCTCGGGATCGACGAAGGGTCCCAGATGCGCCACCCGGCCTTCGGCGACGAGGCCGCGTGGCCGTGCGAGTGACAAGCTCGATCCCGGGGCTTTCCAAGCGCGTCTCCCGGGCTTAGGAAGACCCCCGTCGGGGCGTGGCGCAGCCTGGTAGCGCGGCGGCTTTGGGTGCCGTAGGTCGGAGGTTCGAATCCTCTCGCCCCGACCATCTTTCGAAAGATGTCCCGATCCGCACGCGGCGCCCCCTCATCGGGCGCCGTTTCTCGTTGCGGCGCGTGGATGCCCCGGCGGGGGTATTTTCAGGAAATAGCTGAAAAGGCGGGCGCGAGCAGGATCACGCTTCCGCGCGCGATTCGGACGGTGGCGGGGCGCCCGACGGTGTGGCCCGGCTGCCCCGACTTTTCCACAGGCCCCGGTGCAGAAGTGTGGAGAACACCCCGAAAAAGCACGGCCGTCTAACCGGTTGCGGCGACGGCGCCTGCGCCGGCCCTCACCGTACGATCTGTGGCTGAATCGGGCGGGTCAGGTAAATTCCGGTCAAGTTCAAAAATCTGTTGAAGGCTTCACAAAGCCACGGCACCTTGTGCAAACCGGCTTGGGGCGCACTACATCTGGTGGGTGTTGGCCGCAAACAGCAGAGCCCTTCAAGCGGCGCCGAGACTGCGCCCGGCCGGCACGACGATCCGACGCGCGACAGCGCCGCTCCGACACCGGAGCGGAAGCCGCGCCCCCTCCAAGCCGAGGGCGGTGAGCGGCGGCGACCGCTCTTGCGCGAGACGGATCGGCGCGAACGGGCCGCCTCCGGGTCGGGGGACGGGCACAGGAACGAGGCAGGCAAGGATGGAGACAGGGCAATGAAGATCGAGCGGACATACACGGTGGCGGGCAAGGATGCCTATGACGGCATCGCCTTCACCACGACGGCGAGCGAGATCCGCAATCCCGACGGTACGGTGGTCTTCTCCCTGAAGGGCATCGACGTGCCCGCCTCCTGGAGCCAGGTGGCCGGCGACGTCATCGCCCAGAAGTATTTCCGCAAGGCCGGCGTCGCCGCCGCGCTGAAACCGGTCCGCGAAAAGGACGTGCCGGAATTCCTGTGGCGTCACGTGCCCGACGAGGCAGCCCTCGCAGAGATGCCCGAGGAGGAGCGGTTCGGCGGCGAGACCTCCGCACGGCAGGTGTTCGACCGGCTCGCCGGCGCATGGACCTACTGGGGCTGGAAGGGCGGCTACTTCACCTCCGAAGCCGATGCGCGCGCCTATTTCGACGAGATGCGCCACATGCTCGCGACGCAGCGCGGCGCGCCCAACTCCCCGCAATGGTTCAATACCGGGCTCCACTGGGCTTACGGGATCGACGGTCCGGGGCAGGGACATTTCTATGTCGACTACAAGTCCGGCAAGCTCACCCGCTCCAAGAGCGCCTACGAGCATCCGCAGCCCCATGCCTGCTTCATCCAGTCCGTGAAGGACGACCTCGTGAACGAGGGCGGGATCATGGACCTGTGGGTCCGCGAGGCCCGGCTCTTCAAGTACGGCTCCGGCACCGGCACCAACTTCTCCTCGCTCCGGGGGGAAGGGGAGCGTCTGTCCGGCGGTGGCAAGTCCTCCGGCCTCATGGGCTTCCTGAAGATCGGCGACCGGGCGGCGGGATCGATCAAATCGGGCGGCACCACGCGGCGCGCCGCGAAGATGGTGATCTGCGACGCCGACCACCCCGATATCGAGGACTTCATCAACTGGAAGGTCCGCGAGGAGCAGAAGGTGGCCTCCATCGTCGCCGGCTCGAAGATGCACGAAGCCCGGCTCAACGAGATCTTCGCCGCGATCCGCGAGTTCGACGGCACGGAGGAGGGCGCGACCGATCCGGCCGCGAACGCCGCGCTGAAGACCGCGATCCGCGCCGCCAAGCGCAACGCGATCCCCGAGACCTACATCAACCGCGTGCTGCAATATGCGCGGCAGGGCTACGCGAGCATCGAGTTTCCGACCTATGATACCGACTGGGACAGCGAGGCCTATGCCTCGGTCTCCGGTCAGAACTCCAACAACTCCGTCCGGGTCACCGATGCGTTCCTGAAGGCGGTCCGCGAGGATGCCGACTGGGAGCTCATCCGCCGCACCGACGGCACAGTCGCCAGGACGATCCGGGCGCGGGATCTGTGGGAGCAGATCGGCCATGCCGCATGGGCCTGCGCCGATCCCGGCATCCAGTTTCACGACACCGTCAACGCCTGGCACACCTGCCCCGAGGATGGCGAGATCCGCGGCTCGAACCCGTGCTCTGAATACATGTTCCTCGACGATACGGCCTGCAATCTGGCCTCGATGAACCTGCTGACCTTCCTCGACGGCGGCAGGTTCAAGGCCGAAGATTACATGCATGCCACGCGGCTCTGGACGCTGACGCTCGAGATCAGCGTGATGATGGCGCAGTTCCCTTCGAAGGAGATTGCGCAGCGCTCCTTCGATTTCCGGACGCTCGGCCTCGGCTATGCCAACATCGGCGGGCTCCTGATGAACCTCGGCTACGGCTACGACAGCGACGAGGGCCGGGCGATCTGCGGCGCGCTGACGGCGCTGATGACGGGCGTTTCCTACGCCACGTCCGCGGAGATCGCGGGCGAGCTCGGGCCGTTCCCGGGCCATGCGCGCAACGCCGATCACATGCTCCGGGTGATCCGCAATCACCGCCGCGCGGCGGAAGGCAGGAGCACCGGCTACGAGGGGCTGGAGGTCCTGCCGGTTCCGCTCGATCAGGAAAACTGCCCTCAGCGTGATCTCGTCGGCCTCGCCAGGGAGGCCTGGGTCGAGGCCGAGCGCCTGGGCACTGAACACGGCTTCCGCAACGCGCAGGTCTCCGTCATCGCGCCGACCGGCACGATCGGCCTCGTGATGGATTGCGACACGACGGGGATCGAACCGGACTTCGCGCTCGTGAAGTTCAAGAAGCTCGCCGGCGGCGGATACTTCAAGATCATCAACCGGTCGGTCCCGGCCGCGCTGAAGCATCTGAACTATTCCGAAAGCCAGATCGGCGAGATCGTCGCCTACGCGGTGGGCCATGGCTCACTCGGCAACGCGCCCGGCATCAATCACACCGCGCTTCTCGGGCATGGCTTCGGCAAGGCGGAACTGGCGAAGATCGAGGCGGCGCTTCCGTCCGCCTTCGACATCCGCTTCGTCTTCAACCAGTGGACCCTCGGCGCAGAGTTCTGCACCGATGTTCTCGGCATACCGGCGGGCAAGCTTTCCGATCCGTCCTTCGATCTTCTGCGGCATCTCGGGTTCACGAAGGCGCAGGTCGAGGCGGCGAACGACCACGTCTGCGGAACGATGACGCTGGAAGGCGCGCCCCACCTCGACCCTGCGCATTACCACATCTTCGATTGCGCCAATGCCTGCGGCAAGAAAGGCCGTCGGTATCTCTCCGTCGACAGCCACATCCACATGATGGCGGCGGCGCAGTCCTTCATCTCGGGCGCGATCTCCAAGACGATCAACATGCCCAACGATGCGACGATCGAGGATTGCCAGGCGGCCTACGAGCTGTCGTGGTCCCTCGGCACCAAGGCCAATGCGCTCTACCGCGACGGCTCCAAGCTGTCGCAGCCGCTGGCCTCCGCGCTCGTGGAGGATGACGACGAGGCGGCCGAGGTTCTGGAGACGGGCACGCCGGCGCAGAAGGCGCAGGTGCTGGCCGAGAAGGTGATCGAGAAGGTCGTCGTCAAGGAAATCGTCCGCTCCCACCGGGAGAAGATGCCCGAGCGCCGCAAGGGGTACACGCAGAAGGCCATCGTCGGCGGTCACAAGGTCTATCTCCGGACCGGCGAATACGGTGACGGCTCGCTCGGCGAAATCTTCATCGACATGCACAAGGAAGGCGCCGGGTTCCGGGCGATGATGAACAACTTCGCCATCGCGGTCTCCGTCGGTCTGCAATACGGCGTGCCGCTGGAGGAGTTCGTGGATGCGTTCACCTTCACCAAGTTCGAGCCGGCCGGCATGGTGCAGGGCAACGAGACGATCAAGAACGCGACCTCGATCCTCGACTACATCTTTCGCGAGCTGGCCGTCTCCTATCTCGACCGGACCGATCTGGCGCATGTCGCACCGCAGGGCGCGACGTTCGACGATATCGGCCGCGGCGAGGAGGAGGGGAAGCCGGGCAGGTCCAGCCCCTCGGAGAATGCCGCGTCCAAGTCCCTCGAAGTCCTCAAGCAGATCAGCTCCACCGGCTACCTGCGTAAGCGCCTTCCGCAGGACCTGATGGTGTTGCAGGGCGGGGCGGCGGCGGCCGCCCTCGCCACCGGGCTCGATATCGAGGGCGCGCTGGAGCCTGGCGCGGCGACGCCACAGCCGGCGCCCATCGACGCCAGCGCGAAGGCGCGGATGCAGGGTTACGAGGGCGAAGCCTGCGGCGAGTGCGGAAACTACACGCTTGTCCGCAACGGCACCTGCATGAAGTGCAACACCTGCGGCGGCACGTCCGGCTGCAGCTGAGCCGATCCGGCGGGCAGACGGCCACCGGGGGGGGGGGCGGGTACGCCCGCTCCCCGGCGGGCGGGCGGCGGGCGCGCGTCATGATGGTCAGACGTGTCCATCTTCGTCATGAATCACCATGTCGGGCGGACCCGAATCGCATCGCCGCGCATTGATATCTGTCGTGAGACAAATTCTTTTGTTGGAGCCTTTCCATGGAAGCTCGACTGATTGCCGCGCTGATCATGACCCCATTCGCGCTGGCCTTCATCTATGCCGGCATACATGAATTCATGCGCTACAAGTCCGAGGGCGGAACGACCTACGGGCTCGTCTACAACGACGAGACCGGGACGACGCACGTCACCGGGATCCCCGACGAGGCCGAGGCCTACGATCCAGACGATTACGACCCCAATAGCTACAACGATCCCGAAATCAGCTCCAGGACCGACGACGAGGAGCCGGACGCCGTCGACGAGGACGGCAACCTCATCGAGGTGGTGGAGATCGTCGAAAACGACCCCGAGGATCACGCGACCGCCGAGACCGCCGAGACCGAGACCAAGGACGAAGACAAGGACGGTGACGAGGTTCGCCGGTCCTGACGGCAGGTCCCCCGGGGCCGCCGCTCGCCCAGGGGCAGGCAACCCGGGCCCGTTCCGGTGGGCCGTCATCCTCTGTCACATATCTCCGGTACGATGTGCCGGATGAGTGAGACCAGCGGAAAACATGTGCATCCGGATCTGCGCGAGGCGTTTGCCGTCTGGGCCCGGATCGGCCTTCTGAGTTTCGGCGGGCCGGCGGGGCAGATCGCGCTCATGCACAGGATCGTCGTCGAGGAGAAGCGCTGGATCGGCGATGCGAGGTTTCTGCACGCCCTCAATTACTGCATGCTTCTGCCCGGCCCCGAGGCGCAGCAGCTTGCGACCTATATCGGATGGCTCGTTCACGGCGTTCGCGGCGGGGTGATCGCCGGCATCCTCTTCATCCTGCCGGGACTGATCACGGTAACGGGCCTGAGCATGATCTACGCCACGCTTGGCAACGTGGGGGTGGTCGAGGGTCTGTTCTTCGGGCTGAAGGCCGCCGTTCTCGCGATCGTCGTGCAGGCCGTATTGCGGATCGGGACGCGCGTTCTGGTTGGCGGCTGGACGACGGCCCTCGCACTCCTCGCCTTTCTCGCCATCTTCGTCTTCGGCATTCCGTTCCCGCTCGTCATCGCCGCGGCCGCCGTCATCGGACTGATCGCTGGCCGGCGCACTCCCGCGGCGTCCACCAAGGGAGTGGCAGGGCAAGCGGGATCCCGGACGGTGAGGGATGAGGAGACGCTTCTGGGGGCAGGGGCCGTCGCACCGGACCGGACCGGGCCGCTTCGAGGCGCCGCGATCTGTCTTGCGCTCTGGCTCCTGCCGGTGGCTGCGCTTTACGGGCTCTTCGGGGCAGACGATGTCTTCGCGCGGATCGCCGGGTTCTTCAGCACGATGGCGGTCGTGACCTTCGGCGGGGCCTATGCCGCGCTTGCCTATGTCGCGCAGGAGGCTGTGGAGGGGTTCGGCTGGCTGCAACCGGGGGAGATGCTGGACGGGCTCGGCCTTGCCGAGACGACGCCGGGACCGCTGATCCTCTTCACCCAGTTCGTCGGTTTCATGGGGGCGTATCGCGATCCCGGGACATTGCCTCCGCTCGTTGCCGGCACGCTCGGCGGCCTCCTGACCTCCTGGGTGACGTTTGCGCCCTGCTTCGCTTGGATCTTCCTTGGCGCGCCCTTCATCGAACGGCTCCGGCAGAACGCCGCCCTGACCTCGGCGCTCACCGGGATCACCGCCGCCGTCGTGGGCGTCATGGCCAACCTGGCGGTCTGGTTCGGGCTGCATGTGCTCTTCGGCGAGGTTCGAGCTGTCCGGGCCGGTGGGCTCGAGCTCGACTGGCCCGTGTGGACCACGCTCGATCCCGCCTCCGCGCTCCTCGTCGCGGCGGCGCTTGTCGCGGCGCTGCGCTTCAAGCTCGGCATCCTGCCGCTCCTGGGCGGCGCGGCCGGGGCCGGGCTGCTGCTCTGGGGAGCGGGGCTGACGGCTGCCTGATCCCGGCTAGCGTCTTGCAGCCCGGGCGCGTTCCATGCCATCAGATCGCGACGGAGCGAGGAGAAAACGTCATGCGGACAGCACTCTATCCGGGGACTTTCGACCCGCTGACGCTCGGCCATCTCGATATCATCGAGCGGGCCACAGCCCTCGTGGACAAGCTTGTGATCGGCGTTGCCGTGAACGCGGAGAAGGGTCCGCTCTTCTCCCTCGACGAGCGCGTTGCCATGATCGAAACCGAGACGGCCAGGCTCGTCGATACGCGCGGGTGCAGCATCGTCGTGCATCCCTTCGAGAACCTCCTGATCGACGCGGCGGCCGATGTCGGCGCCGGCGTCATCGTGCGGGGGCTGCGCGCCGTGGCGGATTTCGAGTACGAGTTCCAGATGGTCGGCATGAACCGCCAGCTAAACGATGCCATCGAGACGGTCTTCCTGATGGCGGAGGCGGAGCATCAGGCCATTGCCTCCAAACTGGTCAAGGAAATTGCCCGGCTAGGCGGGGACGTGTCGAAGTTCGTCACCCCGTCGGTCGCGGATCGCCTGACGGAAAAGCTCGCGCGTTAGCTCGCTTGAAGAGGATGGCCGCAGGTCGTCCCGCTGGCTTGTCCTGACTATGGCCCGAAAGCCGTAGCTGCCACGGCGCGCGATCGCCGTGAAATCATTCGAACAGGTGCAGTCGTGCGGCGGCAGGGTTGGCGTAAGCTGCTCCGAGGCGCTTGGCGAGGTGTGGCATGGGGTGCTCCCTCACGCGGGCCTGATCCGTGCATTTGCCGCAGAGTCCTGCTCTCGCAAAGAGAAAGCCCGCGGCGCAAACCGCGGGCTTCCCCAAGATCGTCAGTCTAGGACTGGATCGATTACTGGTTGAGCTCGATCTCGAAGTCGTTGCCCAGCTCGTTGCTGGCGTCATAGTCGACGTCGCCGGCTGCTTCGATCTGCTCTTCGGTCATCTCGGTCAGCTGCAGAGCGTCCGGGGTGAAGCGGACGTTGGACAGCGGGATCGCGACCTGCGAGCCACCGATGCCGAGGAAGCCGCCCTCTTCGAGGATCATCATGACTTCGCCGCCATTGTCGATGAAGGCTTCGGCGGAACCGAGGTCTTCACCAGCGGCACCGATCACGTCCATCGCGAGGAGATCGTTGACCGTGACGATGTTCGGCATCGCGCCGGCATCGGCTTCAGCCATGTTCTCGTCGGACATTTCGTTCGTCTCTTCGACGACCTCGGTCTCGACTTCGTTGGCGGCGCCTTCAGCGGCTGCTTCGACGTTCTCGGCACCGTCTTCGATGGCTTCGCCGGTGTCTTCGGCCATCTCTTCGGTTTCGACTTCGATGTTCTCGGCAGCGACTTCCGCGTCCGTCATCTCTTCTTCGGTGGTCATTTCACCGGCCGCGGCGACGGCTTCTTCGTCACCTTCCATGTCGGCGGAGGCGTCCTGCTGGGAGCGACGTTCGTCACGCTCTTCGGAGGTCTCGTACTGCACGTTGGCTTCGCCGGTGTTGACGATCTGGACCGTCGGCTGCTCGGCGAAGGTCACGCTGACCTGCGGCTCGTTGCCGGCATAGGATACCTGCGGAGCGGCACCGTCCTGAATGGTGACTTCGGCCGCGTCGTCGTTCTGCACGATTTCCACGGTCGGCTCGTAGGAGGTCACGCGGACATTGCCGTCGACCGAGGTGTTGCCTTCGCCTTCGACCACATCGGTGTCGGCATTGGCCATTTCGGTGTCGGCTTCTTCGTCAGCCTCGAGATCGAGGTCCACGGCCAGTTCCGGCTCACCCTGCGAAACGGACACGGTGGGCTCGCCCTGCTGAACTTCGACCTGCGGGTCGTCGGACGCGACTTCGACGGTCGGCTCATCGGTGCGGATGTAGACGGTCGGGGCCGGGATCTCGACGGAGACGATGATTTCCGGGATCTCGACGGAAATGTTCGGCTGCGGCTGCTCGATCTCGACTTCGCTGTTGCCCTCGGTGACCTGCACGCGGGACTGACCCGGACGCACGGTGACGTTCGGCGCGGGGCTGTCGACGGAAACCTGCGGCTCGGGGATCGTGACCTGGGCCTGACCCTCGACGGTCACTTCCTCGGACATCTCGACCTCTTCGGTCTCGGTGATCTCCTCGGAGTCCTCGACTTCGGCAGTGGCCGTGGCTTGCGCTTCGGCATCGAGCTCGGCGGATGCGGTGGTGCAGGCGTCTGCATCGTTGTCCTCGGCGAGGATGACGATGTCGTCGGCGGTGACCGTCTCGGAGTCGACGGGCAGCTCTTCATAGGCGACGATCAGCGCACGGCACTCGTCGGTAAGGTTGGCGATCTGCTCGTCGGACAGCTCTTGCTGCGCGAAGGCGGGCGAGAACGATGCGGCGCCGATGGCCGTAGCCGTACCGAGCATCTTCCAGGTGTTCGTGCGTGCGGTCATTATGACAGCTCCCATTATTTCGGTTCAGCCCCCTCAGGGACAGACACCGGCCAAACGGGGACAGGGCGAGAGAGTTCACCACGAATGCACATTCCGTCACAAGAACGTGCGCCAGATTGAAGCAGTTTACCTGCGACCCGATTTCCGAAGAACTGGCCGATAAAAGGCGGAACCGGATGCTCTTCCTCCGGTTGTGAATAATGCTTCGTTAACCAGGTGCGCTTACGGTGCCGCTCCTCGCGGCGCATCGGGGCCTTGCGGACAATTCTACCAATGCCGGATTTGAACGAAAAAGGCGCGAACCCCGGTCGGGATCCGCGCCTTTTCTGTGCTTCTTCGCCCCGTAGCAGGAGCGGGCGCCGGCTTCAGCCGAGCTTGCCCATGGCGACGGCCGTGTCGGCCATCCGGTTCGAGAAGCCCCATTCGTTATCGTACCACGTCAGGATGCGCACGAAGGTGCCGTCCATGACCTTGGTCTGGTCCATGTGGAAGATCGACGAGTGAGGGTCGTGGTTGAAGTCGGTGGAGACCAGCGGCTCGTCCGTATAGCCAAGGATCCCCTTCATCGGCCCGTCAGCAGCAGCGCGGATCGCGTCGTTGATTTCTTCCACCGAGGTCGCGCGAGAGGCTTCGAAGGTAAGGTCCACGACGGAGACATTCGGCGTCGGGACCCGGATCGCGACACCGTCGAGCTTGCCGTTGAGTTCCGGCAGGACGAGGCCGACGGCCTTTGCCGCGCCGGTGGAGGTCGGGATCATGCTCAGCGCCGCCGCGCGGCCGCGGTAGAGATCCTTGTGCATCGTATCCAGCGTCGGCTGGTCGCCGGTATACGAATGGATCGTGGTCATGAAGCCGCGGTTCAGGCCGACCGTGTCGTTCAGGATCTTCGCCACGGGGGAGAGGCAGTTCGTCGTGCAGGACGCGTTCGAGACGACCTTGTCCTCCGCGCCGAGCGTGGCGTGGTTCACGCCGTAGACGATGGTCTTGTCCGCACCGCTGGCGGGCGCCGAGACCAGCACCCGGCGGGAGCCGTTCTCGAGAT
Organism: Tropicimonas omnivorans; assembly: GCF_031846565.1. Lineage (NCBI taxonomy): Bacteria > Pseudomonadati > Pseudomonadota > Alphaproteobacteria > Rhodobacterales > Roseobacteraceae > Tropicimonas > Tropicimonas omnivorans. The sequence goes on from NZ_JAVRHL010000003.1 coordinate 710,992, forward strand.
GCGCCGCGGCCTTGTCGCGCGCGGTGAAGATGCCGGTGCATTCGAGCGCGACGTCGACGCCCTCCCATGGCAGGTCCTTGGGATCCCGGATGGAGGTGACCTTGATCGGGCCGGTGCCGACGTCGATCGTGTCGCCGTCCACCTTCACCTCGTTCGGGAACCGGCCGTGCACGCTGTCGTACCGGATCAGGTGGGCATTGGTCTCGACCGGCCCGAGATCGTTGATCGCCACGACCTCGATGTCGTCGCGGCCCCGCTCGACGATCCCGCGCAGCACGTTGCGGCCGATCCGACCGAACCCGTTGATGGCGACCTTGACACTCATCTTGCTTCTCCCGCTGTCGATGCCGGCGGAGCGAAGGATGCGCGCCGCCTCGTCGCCGGCGACCATGCCGTTTCGCGGGCCGAGGTCAAGCGCAGTGCCGCGTCAACGCCAGAACGCGGCCCATTCGATCAGCTTGAGGAGTTCCTTTCCGAGGAAGACGCACCAGCCCCAGCCGAAGATCAGATCGGCCGCGACGAAGAGGGCGATCAGGATGCCGAGGATCACGGCCAGACGATTGGTCACGGGCGGCGCGCCCCTGTATCAGGTGAGAGGACGGCCCCTGAATGACGCGCAGGTGCGCGCGCGACAAGGGCGGACCGCGCCGGAAGGAGACCAGAATGGCCGATCTCGCAACACTTCTCGGGCGCATCCTGATCGCGCTGCTCTTTCTCGGCGGCGGCGTTCAGAAGATCTCGGACCCGGAGCCCGCGCGCGCGCTCCTCGCCATGCGGGGACTGCCCGAAGCGCTTCTCTGGCCCGCGCTCGCATTCAATCTCGCGGCGGGGCTCGCGCTCACCTTGGGGTGGCGTACGGGGCCGGTCGCGGCACTCCTCGCCGCCTACTGCGCGGTCACGAGCTGGTTCCACTGGCAACCGGAGGATCCCTGGCAGATCACCATCTTCGTGAAGAACTGGGCCATCGCCGGCGGCTGCCTCGTTCTCGCCGCCCACGGCGCCGGACGCTTCGCGCTCGATGCGCGCAGCCCAAGGGGGCAGGGCGCGCGCCCCTCATAGGTCGTAACCAAAATTTCGTGGGGGCGCGCAGGCGATGCCGCGCGCCCCTGTCTTCGGGTCCGACTGATCAGAGCAGGGACTTGACCTTTTCGGCCGCGGCCTCGGCCGTGATGCCGAAATGGGCGTAGGCGTCGCCGGCCGGCGCCGAGACGCCGAAGCTCTCCATGCCGATGAAGCCGGCCTTCTGGCCGCGGCCGCGCTCGCCCGAGAGCCAGCGGTCCCAGCCCATCGGGCCGGCCGCCTCGATGGCGACGCGCACCGCGCCGCCCGGCAGGACGCGTTTGCGGTAGGCTTCGTCCTGCTCGGCGAAGAGGTCCATGCAGGGCATGGAGACGACCCGCGTCCCGATGCCCTCGGCCTGCAGCAGGTCCCGCGCCGCCATGGCAAGGGAGACCTCGGAGCCGGACGCCATCAGGATCGCCTGTCGCTTGCCCTCGGCTTCGGCGAGAACGTAGGCACCGCTCGCCGTCAGGTTCTTCTGCTTGTGCTCGAGACGGAGCGTGGGGAGCCCCTGGCGGGAGAGGGCGAGGACGGAGGGCGTCTCCATCCGGCCGAGCGCCAGTTCCCAGGCTTCCGCCGTCTCGACGCCGTCGCAGGGCCGGAACACATGCAGGTTCGGCGTCGCGCGCAGCATCGCGAGATGCTCGACGGGCTGGTGCGTCGGGCCGTCTTCGCCGAGGCCGATCGAATCGTGGGTCAGCACGTAGACCACCGGGATCCGCATCAGGGAGGCGAGCCGGATCGAGGGCCGGGCATAGTCGGCGAAGCACATGAACGTGCCGCCATAGGGCCGCAGGCCACCATGCAGCTTCAGGCCGGACATCGCGGCGCACATGCCGTGCTCGCGGATGCCGTAATGCATGTAGCGGCCCTTGCGGTTCTCCGGGGAGAAGATCCCGAGATCGGACGTCTGGGTGTTGTTGGAGCCGGTGAGGTCCGCCGATCCACCGAAGGTCTCGGGCATGATCGGATTGATCACCTCGAGCGCCATCTCGGACGCCTTGCGCGTGGCGACCTTGGGGGCTTCCTCGGTGATCTGCTTCTTGAGGGCGCGGATCGTGCCGGCGAGCTTCTTGGGGGCGTCGCCGGCCCAGGTGCGCTCGAATTCCGCCTTCTTGCGGTCCGACAGGGCGTCATAGGCCTCCTGCCACTCGGCCCGCGCCTGCGCGCCCTTGCGGCCGATGTCGCGCCACTCCTGCAGCAGCTCGTCCGGGATCTCGAACGGGCCGTAGCCCCAGCCATAGGCATCCTTGGTGTTCTGGACGACCTCGGGATCGGTCAGGGCGCCGTGACCCTTTGCGGTATCCTGCGCGGAGGAGCCGAGGGCGATATGCGTCTTGCATTCGATCAGCGTCGGGCGGTCGGAGGCCTTCGCGGCGGTGATCGCATGGTCGATGGAGACCGGATCGTGCCCGTCGCAGCCCATCACCTCCCAGCCGGACGCGGCGAAGCGCGCCTTCTGGTCCGTGCTGTCGGCAAGGGAGACCTCGCCGTCGATGGTGATCGCGTTGTCGTCGAAGAAGACGATGAGATTGCCGAGCTTCTGATGGCCCGCAAGCGCGATCGCCTCCTGGCTCACGCCCTCCATCAGGCAGCCGTCACCGGCGAAGACGTAGGTGTGGTGGTCGAAGATCTTGGAGCCCCAGACAGCGCGCAGATGCTCCTCGGCCATGGCGAAGCCGACGGAGGTCGCGATGCCCTGGCCGAGCGGCCCGGAGGTCGTCTCGATTCCCTTGGCATGGCCGTATTCGGGGTGGCCGGCGGTGATCGCCTCGAGCTGGCGGAAGTTCTTCACCTGCTCGAGCGTCATGTCCTCGTATCCGGTGAGGTACAGAAGCGCGTAGAGCAGCATCGAGCCGTGGCCGTTCGACACGATGAAGCGGTCGCGGTTCGGCCAGTCGGGGTTGGCCGCGTCGAACTTCATGTGCTTCTCGAACAAAACGGTCGCGATGTCGGCCATGCCGAGCGGCATGCCGGTATGGCCCGAATTGGCCGCGGCAACGGCGTCGAGCGCGAGCGCGCGGATCGCGGCCGCCTTGTTCCAGTGATCGGGATAGGCGGATCTGAGAACGTCGATCTCCACGGCGGGCGGTCCTTCCTGCGAGAAACTTGGGCCGCATGCCTTGCCGGCGCGGCCGCTTCGCGGTGTATCAGCGCCTCGGGATGCGTCAAGCCGATGAATGCCGTCCTGCGGGCGCAGGGGGCAGAGGGGGGCGCATTCCCCGGATGCGTTGGCTAAGATCGGCCAGAACCACCCCGGCGCCGATTCGGGGGCTTGCCGCCAGAAGCGGGCAGAGCGTATGGGCGCTGAAGATGAGGGAGCATGGATGACTGAAATCGAAGAGCTCGAACGGCGCCTGGCCGCCGCGCTCGACCGGATCGCCGCCGCCGCGGAGAGCGCGGATGCCGCGGGGGACGAGGACGAGCGGATCACCCCCGAGCGTCTCGCCGAGGCCGAGCAGGCGACCGAGATCGCCGCGTCCCGCGCCGCCGAGGCCGAGATCAAGTCGCGCGAGACTGCGCAGCGTGCCGAAGCCGCCGAGGCCGAGGCCGGCCGTCTGCGCGAGGCGCTGGATGCCGAGCAGACCGCCAACAGCCAGCTGCGCGATCACGCCGCCGAGCTGAAGGCGAGCAACGAGGAGCAGCTGGAGCGCCTGGCCGAACTGGAGCGGGCGGCGACGGAGGCGATCGAGGCGCGCGAACAGGACCGCGCCGAACTCGACGAGATCCTGGCCGCCCTCGAACCCCTGGTGAAGGAGCAGCTCGATGCCTGAGGTGAACATCACGATCGGCGGACGCGACTTCACCGTCGCCTGTCAGGAGGGCGAGGAACGCTTCCTGCACGCCGCGGCCCAGATGCTGGACCGCGAGGCAAGTACCCTCGTGGACCAGCTTGGCCGTGTGCCCGAGACCCGGATGCTGCTGATGGCCGGCCTCATGCTGGCCGATCGCACCGCCGCCCTCGAGGATCGCGCCAAGGCCGCCGAGGACAGCCTTGCGAGGCAGGAGCGCCTGATCGAGGAAATGCGCACCGCGCCCGCGCCGGAACCCCGCCGCGTGGAGGTGCCTGTGGTCCCTGAATCCGTGACGCAGCTGCTGTCCGAGATGGCTGCCCGCGCCGAAAGCGCCGCTGACCTGTTGGAGAAGAAAGCCGGATGAGCCTTGCCCTGCGCCTGACCGCCCCGATCGTCGCCCTCGCCGTACTCGGCGCCTGCGAGCCCGGAACGCTGGACCGGATCCTCGATCCGGAGGCTGCCGCGATGGCCGAGGCCCCGCCCGAGCAGCAGCTTCCGAAGCTCGTTTCCAGTGAGGCGGGCGTGACGCGCATGCGCTACCCCGGAGGCTGCGAGGTTCGCATCGGGACGGAGGGCATCGCGACCGGCCGCACCGCGGATTGCACACAGGATCAGGTTGCCCGCGCCATCATGGAAGCGCGGCTCGGAACGCCCGAGCCGGCGTGATCCCTGTGTCCTGACAGAAAACGGGGCGTCCGATCAGCCATCGGGCGCCCCGTTTCGTTCAATCCCGCGCGTGGGCACGTCGCTCGCTTTTCCCGCTCGCCACGCTCAGCGCACCCACCTCAAAGACGGACGCCCTGACCGTGTCGCAGCCGGCAGGGCGCGGCTCAGTCCTCCGCGTTAGCTTCGCGGATCTTCGCGGCGGCATCCTTGTCGTAGGCGACGCCATTCTGCTCGAACAGCTGGTCGAGTTCGCCCGACAGGGTCATCTCCGTGATGATGTCGCAGCCGCCGACGAACTCGCCCTTCACGTAGAGCTGCGGAATCGTCGGCCAGTCGGAATAATCCTTGATGCCCTGGCGGATCTCCTGGTCCTGCAGAACGTCCACATCGGCGTAATCCACGCCCATGTAATTCAGGACCCCGGCAACCCGGCTGGAGAAGCCGCATTGCGGCATCGTCTTGTTGCCCTTCATGAAGAGCACGACGGCGTTGGACGTCACGGTCTCTTTGATCTGGGATTCGGCGGTGGTGGTGGTCATCTGGATTTCGTCCTTCGCATTCATGTCAGGTAAGGCGGTGGCCCTCGGGATCAGGCCGGCGCCTTCGTCGTCAGGGCCAGGGCATGCAGCTCGCCGGCCGGCCCATCCATCTTGCCCTTCAGCGCAGCATAGACGGCGCGCTGCTGCTGGACGCGGTTCATGCCCCGGAAACTCTCGTCGACGACCTCTGCGGCGTAATGGTTGCCGTCGCCCCTGAGGTCCGTGATCGTGACGGTCGCCTCCGGGAAGGACGCCTTGATCAGGGCCTCCAGGTCATTCGCTTCCATTGCCATCGTCGTCTCCGCAGCCTGTCGGTGTTGGTTGTGTACAAGGTAGGGATCGCCCCGCGCGGGAGCAAGCGGATCGCCGAGATCGGACGCTTTCAGGGCGCGAGAACGGTGGTGCGGGGCAGGGCGGCGATCGCGTCAACGTCCTGCCGGTACGCCTCGGTGAGCCATTCGAGCGTCGCGGAGTTGAACGGCCTGAAGCCCGGCGCGTCAGGCCCGCGGGGATGCTGCCTCATCGCCCGCTCGAGCGCCCCCCGATCCCCTGGATCGCCGCCTGCCTCGAGGTGCCGCCGCACCGCCCCGATGGCGTCCGCCGACAGCCCCACGCGCTGGGGCTCCGGCGGCAGCGGGATCCTCGCGGCGGCGTTTTCTCCCAGGAGCCGATCCAGCACGACGGGCGCGATCTGCGGATAGTCCTCGAAACGCCACACCGTGAGGGGCGCCGGCGCCACCGCGTCCGACAGCGCTTTTGCCGTAGGCGACCAGCGAAGCCCGGTCGGGTCGATGCCGCCGAGCCAGCCCTCCCAGGTCCTGAGGGCCCCGTTCCGGATCGCCTCACCGTAGGCCGAAGGCAGGAAGGTGCCGAGGTCGCGAAGCGCCAGCCCGACCGAAATCTCCGATCTCGGGAACAGTTCCGCCGTCCGCGCTGTGCGGCCCGGCCCCCAGGGGTAGAACCGTCCGTCGTCGCTCCAGAGCATGCGCGGCTCGGTCGCGCCGAGGATGTTCTCGTCCATCACCACGAGCGTCTCTGGCGCGAAGCCGCACACCGCTCCCGCGGAGGCGACGGCGAGGTGCGTCAACTCCCGCCGCCAGCCGTAATCGCGGAGCAGGTAGCTCAGGGGAGCCAGGAAGCGTCTGACGTCATTCGGCTCGAGAACGCCGATGCCGAGCTCCCGGAGGACGTCTTTCTGCGCCGCGATGGCGCGCTGGAGATGGGTGGACGCCGTCTTGTGCGCTCCGACGAGGAGAAGGACGCGCTTCGGATGAACCGGAGCGGCCTTTGCCATCAGCCGAAGAGGTCCGCGAAGGCGCCGCGCCAGGCCGCGCGGAGCTCTGCCATCGGCGCCCGGCTGCCGCCCAGCGAGACGTCCGCGCCGCCGAGCGTTCCCACGGGCGCCAGTTCGACGCCCGCCTTTTCGGCGGCCGAAGCCAGCGCGCCTGCGTCCTCCGCCGAGGCCGCGATCAGGTAACGGGCCTGGTCTTCCCCGAAGAGCACGGCCAGCCCGTCCCCCTCGATCTCGGCGCCACAGCCCGCCGCTTCGGCCATCTCGAACGCGGCCAGCGCAAGGCCTCCGTCCGACAGGTCCGTACAGGCAGTCATCCGGGCGCCGTTCGCCCGGACGAACTCGCCGTGCCGCCGCTCGAGCTCGAGATCGACCGCAGGCGCATCGCCGTCCTCGCGGCCCCAGAGGTGCCACAGTAGCGCCGAGGCGCCGAGATGCGTCCCTTGCGGCCCCAGAAGGAGCAGGACGTCCCCCTCGGCCGCGCGCGCCCCGATCAGTTCGGCCTGATGCAGGGCGAGGCCCACCGCGCCGATGGTCGGCGTCGGCAGGATCGGCGCGCCGTCGGTCTCGTTGTAGAGACTGACATTGCCGGACACGATCGGCATGTCGAGCGCGGTGCAGGCCTCGCCGATCCCGGTCACGGCGCGCACGAACTGGCCCATGATCTCGGGTTTCTCGGGGTTGCCGAAATTGAGGTTGTCGGTGCAGGCGAGGGGGCGGGCGCCGGTCGCGCAGATGTTGCGATAGGCTTCGGCCACCGCCTGCCGCCCGCCCATCTGCGGATTGGCGCGGACGTAGCGGGGCGTCACGTCGGAGGTGAAGGCGAGCGCCTTGTCGGTCCCGTGCACCCGCACGATGCCGGAGCCAAGGCCCGGCGCGCGGACGGTGTCGGCCATCACCATGGTATCGTACTGTTCCCAGACCCAGGCCTTGTGGGCGTGGTCCGGGCTCGTGAGGAGCGCGCGGAGCGCCTCCACGGGATCGGCCTCTGGCACCGGCTCCAGCGCGGGAGCCGCGGCGGGCTCCGCGAAGGGCCGGTCGTATTCGGGCGCGGAGCCCGCGAGCGTTCCAAGCGGAAGGTCCGCCTTCACCTCGCCGCCATGGACCACGACGAACCGGTCCTCGGCGATGGTCTCGCCGACGACGGCGAAGTCGAGGTCCCACTTGTCGAAGACCGCCCGCGCCTCGGCCTCCTTCTCGGGCCGGAGCACCATGAGCATCCGCTCCTGGCTCTCGGACAGCATCATCTCGTAGGCGCTCATGGCCCGCTCGCGCACCGGCACGAGGTCAAGGTCGAGCCTGATGCCGAGGCCGCCCTTGTCGCCCATCTCGACGGCGGAACAGGTCAGGCCCGCGGCTCCCATGTCCTGGATCGAGATCACGGCGCCCGTCGCCATCAGCTCGAGGCAGGCCTCCATCAGCCGCTTCTCGGTGAACGGATCGCCGACCTGAACGGTCGGACGCTTCTCCTCGATGGTCTCGTCGAACTCGGCTGACGCCATGGTCGCCCCGCCGACGCCGTCGCGGCCCGTCTTTGCCCCGAGATACACCACCGGCATGCCGACGCCGGACGCCGCCGAGTAGAAGATCGCGTCCGCATCGGCCAGTCCGGCGGCGAAGGCGTTCACGAGACAGTTGCCGTCATAGGCCGGGTGGAACCGCACCTCGCCGCCAACGGTCGGCACGCCGAAGCAATTGCCGTAGCCGCCAACGCCCTCGACGACGCCGTGGACCAGCGAGCGCGTCCTCGGGTGGCCCGGCTGCCCGAAACTCAGGGAGTTCATCGCCGCGATAGGCCGCGCGCCCATGGTGAAGACGTCCCGCAGGATGCCGCCGACACCGGTCGCCGCGCCCTGGTATGGCTCGATGTAGGAGGGGTGGTTGTGGCTCTCCATCTTGAAGACCACGGTCTGTCCGTCTCCGATATCGACCACGCCAGCATTCTCGCCCGGCCCGCAGATCACCTGCGCCCCGCTCGTCGGCAATGTCCGCAGCCACTTCCTCGAGGACTTGTAGGAGCAGTGCTCGTTCCACATCGCCGAGAAGATGCCGAGTTCGGTGAAGGAGGGGACCCGCCCGATGATCTCCAGGATGCTCTGGTATTCCTCGGGCTTGAGCCCGTGGGCCGCGATGAGATCTTCGGTGATATCCGGCTCGCGCATGGTGGCCCCGTTCGCTGACTGTCGCCGGGCGCGTTCATAGAACCGGGGGCGCCCGAGGAAAAGCGAAACCCGCGCTCTTTTTCATGGGCATGAATACTGCCGGCGGAGACAATCCGGCCATCGGCCTCTCCGCGCGCCCCTCGCCCGAGGCCGCTGAAGAGGCTGTCGCCCCCAAAAAAAAAGGCCGAGACACAAGTCTCGGCCCAAGTCCAACAGGGAGGTACAGACAAACACTCCAGGAGCGCTCGTCCATGTTCATGGAAGTAGGGGGGGCATTGCGCGGGATCAACCCCGTTCGCGACGGCAGGAAACGGAGGTGGCAATCTGTTGCCGATGACGCACAGTCCTGCCCGTTTCGAGCGTTGTGCGCGCGGCTCCGCACGGGGCGCCATCGGCGAAGGCGCCGGCCCGTCAGGCCATGTCCTCGAGGCGCTGCCGCATCACCTGGATCTCGTCGACCACGAAGTCCCGGAAGGCGGAGATGCGCTTCGACTGCCGCAACTCCTCCGGATAGGCGAGGAAGACCGGCACCTCGTTGCTCTCCACCTCCGGCAGGACCCTGACGAGATGGGGCGCCGTCTCGGTCACGTAGTTCGGCAGCACGCCGATGCCGAGGTGGTTCAGAACCCCCTGGAGGGTGCCGAAGTAGTTGTTCACCGACAGCCGGGAGGGGATTTCGTGGCTGAGCAGATATTGCACCAGAGCCGCCCCGGCGGAGACCTGCGTCGCGTTCGGCGCCTGGTAGATGAGGCGGTGCTTTTCCAGTTCGCGCACGTCTTCGGGAGTGCCGAACTGCGCGAGGTAATCGGGCGTGGCGTAGAGCCGCATCCTCACGCTCATCAGGCGCTTGCGGATCAGGTCGGCCTGGCTCGGCTCCTTCATGCGGATCGCGACGTCCGCCTCGCGCATGGGAAGGTCGAGCACGCGCTCCTCGAGCATCAGGTCGATATTGAGCTGCGGATGCTCGTGGTAGAGGCGTGTCAGGCGCGGGGCGAGCCAGATCGTGCCGAAGCCCGTGGTGGCCGTCACGCGCAGCTCGCCGAAGACCTCCTCCTCGCTGTCCCGGATGCGGGCCGACGCCGCCTCGAGCCGCTTGGCCATGGAGCGCGTTGCATCGAACAGCAGCTCCCCCTGCTCGGTCAGGATCAGGCCGCGGGCATGGCGATGGAAGAGGGTGGTGTTCAGGCTTTCCTCGAGTGCCCGGATCTGGCGCGAGACGGCGGATTGGGAGAGGTGAAGCGAATCCCCGGCGCGGGTGAGGCTGCCCGCATCGGCCACCGCGTGAAAGATCCTCAGCCTGTCCCAGTCCATCTTGTCCTGCCCATATCGCTGCGGAGACGGTCCGCGCCCTGTCGCTTCCAAAGGTCGCTACCCCGGCCCACTGTCGGATATCAAACGCATTGTGCCGATCCCACGTCATTATTGCGGCCTCCTTGCGATTTAGTGTCCGCAATCGCGTCCTTCGTGCGGTTCTCCGCCTTGGGCTCACGGATCGGCGCTGTTTTCGCGGCAGGACGCGGCTGCACCCCGAAGTGCGGCGCGACTGGGTAACCGGCGCCGGCCGGGGCTAGCCCGAGGCGGTCTGCAGGTCCGTGGGGTATCGCCGGGGGCGTGGGAGGGCAGCGCATGACGGGAGGAAGTTGAAAGTTGACAAGATTACTATGTCATTCTAGGTCGCGCCCGACGAGCGGCGTGCCAGCCCGCCGGCGTGACGTCCGCGGCCGGTTGCAAGCCCGCGCCTTGCATTCGATCGTCCGGAGACCGGAAACGGCGACAGGCCTCTTGGCCCGGAGCAGGGCCGCGAGCCTTGCCCGTACATGTCGCCGCCCTGCGACCCCGGCGGTACGACCAACCCTGAGCGCGGAGCGCGACCCATGGACCTGACCGAACTTGTGACGTTTCTCCGCGGCGGCGGCGCCCGCGCCGTGGATTTCATGGACCAGGGGGGGCCGATCGTCTGGACCATCGGCGGCGTCTCCGTCCTGACCCTCGCGGTGATCATCTGGAAGGTGCTCCACCTCTTGCGCCTCGGCGCGTGGAGCGGCGGACGCCGGACGGAGCGGGCCGTGGCCGACTGGCGCGCTGGCCGGGATGCACAGGCGCTGGAGCGCGTGCTGAACCGCCGCTCCGCCCGGGCCCGGGTCGCGGCCACCGCCTTCGAAGCGCTCTCGCGCCCTGAATTCACGCCCGCCGACGCGGAGCGGGACATCGTCCGCGTCGCCCGCGGACGCCTCGCCGCCGCCCGCTCCGGCCTGAAGCTGCTGGAACTCATCGCGACCATCGCGCCGCTCCTTGGCCTTCTCGGCACTGTTGTCGGCATGATCGCGGCGTTCCAGGCGTTGCAGGAGGCCGGCTCCCGGGCCGATCCCGCGGCGCTCGCCGGTGGTATCTGGGAGGCGCTTCTGACCACCGCGGCGGGCATGGGCGTCGCGATCCCGGCGACGATGGCCGCGAGCTGGTTCGAGAGCCAGGTGGACCGCCTGCGCCGCGACATCGAGGATATCTGCGCCCGCATTCTTCTGCCGCGCAAGACGGATGCCGGCCTCAGGGTCGCCGCACAATGACGTTTTCGCTGGACGAGCCGCGGCGGCCGCGCAGGCCCAGTCTGACGCCGATGATCGACGTCGTCTTCCTGCTGCTCGTCTTCTTCATGCTCGCGTCCCGCTTCGGGCTCGACATGCATGTCCCCTTGCGGTTGTCGAGCGGGGAGGGGGAGGCGTATTCGGGCCCGCCCCGCCTCGTGGACATCCGTCCCGAAACGCTCAGCCTCAACGGTATCGCGATGGATCCCGAGGCGCTGATCGCCGAACTTGGCGAGATGACCGAGAGCGAAGCCGACACCATCGTCCTGCGCGCGCGGGACGGGGCCACGCTCCAGCATGTCGTCACCGCGATGGAGGAGCTGTCCGGAGCGGGCTTCACCTCCCTGACGCTCGTCGGCACCGGCGAGGCGCCGGCGGACGAGGGCCGGGCGGCACCGGGGGACAGCGCTCCGCGCGGCGCCTCGGAGCCGGGCGACGGTCAGGAGGGCGCAAGGCCATGATGCTGGACGACCCTGTTCGCGAGCCCGAGCGCGAGAGCATCATCCCGATGATCAACGTGGTGTTTCTCCTGCTGATCTTCTTCCTGATGACCGCCCAGATCGCGCCGCCCGAACCGTTCGACGTGACGCCGCCCGACTCCGCGTCGGACGAGCCCGCCGAAGCGCCCCTGACTCTCCATGTCGACGCCTCGGGACAGCTCGGATTCCAGGGCGCGACGGGCGAGGACGACGTCTTCGAGGCACTGACGGCCGAACGAGAGGCTATTTGCGAGGTATCGCCGGACGTGCGGGCGGAGGATGCCGCCGAGGCTGGCGCCGAAGATCCCTGCGCCGAGCCTCCCGTCCTGATGATCCGGGCCGATCTCGGTCTGCCGGGGGATCGTCTCGCCGCGCTCCTGCCGCGCATTGCCACAGCCGGGTTCTCGCGTGCCCAGATCGTCACGGCGCTGGAATGAGGCCTCTGCGATGAGCTTCGACAAGTTCGACATGATCGCCGCCGGGGCCGCCGCCCTTGCCATCCATGCCGCGGCCTTCGGCCTCCGGGAGCCTCGGGACGGCGCCCAGTCGGCCGGTGATGGTGGCAGCGCGCTGGTTTCCCTCGAAGCGTCGAGCGCATCCGTCGCCGCGATGGTCGAGGCCTGGGAGACGCCGCCCGATGTGTCCGAGCCCGCCCCGGTGACCGCGCCTCCGCCCCCGCCGCCCGACACGGCCGATGCCCCGCCGCCGCCGCGGATTTCCGAGAGCCGCCCGGCCAGCGCCGCGCCTCGGACCCCCACGGCGCCCGCACCCGAGACGATGGCCGCCCTCGCTCCGCCGCCGCCACCGCCCCCAGCGCCTCCGCCGCCCGAGACCGTCGCGCTGCCCACCGCCGAGGCGCCGGAGGATCCGCAGGACGAGGAGGAGCTGGAAGAGGCCGAGGTGGAAGCCCAGGCGGACGACGCGCCTGATGCAGCCGAACCCGAGGAGACGGACGAGGCCGAACCAGAACTGGCAGAGGACCCGCCGTCCGAGACCGATCCGGCCGAAGAACCCATGCAGCTGTCCGATGAAGCGCGGGAGCTCTTGGAGCGGGACGACATTTCGCCGCTCGCGCCGGCGCAGGTCGCCACGCGGCCGCGTGAAATGCCGGAGCGTCCCGATCCTCCGCCACCGCCGCCGGAGCCGAAACGCGCCGAGGCGCAGCCTCAGCCGCAGCGGCAAGAGCAGCAGCCCGCCGAGCCTGCGCGCCAGGCAAGCCGGTCCAGCGCGGCGAGCGCCGCCCAGCGCGCCTCGGGAAGCGGCGGCGGCCAGAATGCCGGGAGCAACCGGCAGTCCAGCGTCGCCACGCTGTCGAGTGCCCAGGTCGCGAACCTCAAGGCGCAATGGGGCGCGTCCATCCGGAACCGCGTGGAGCGGGGGAAACGATACCCGTCCGGCGCCCGCCGCGCGTCCGGGACCGCCGTCGTGCAACTCACGGTGACACGGGCCGGCGGCCTCGCCGGCGTGCGGCTCGTCCAGAGTTCCGGCAATGCCGCGATCGATCAGGCTGCGGTCCGGGCCGTCCAGCGCGCCGGCCGCTTCCCCGGAGCCCCGAGCCAGCTCCCCGGCAATGCGCACAGCTTCAACCTGCCGATCTCGTTCAGGGGGTAGGGGGCGATCCCGCTGAGTGCGGGGACACGGGGGGCCCGGGCTCCTGTCCCGGACCGGGCGGACCTACCGCCGCCCCGCACGAAGAGGAGCCGGGGGGGCGGCTCCTCTTCGCCTCTCAGAACCCCGTCGCTTCCAGCTCGGCGCGGGTCTGGGCCTCGATCTTCGCCGCGGCCTCTTCCTTGACAGGGCCGAAGCCCCGGACGTCGAGGACGAGGGCGGCGATGCGGGCCGCGTCGTCCCGGTTCGCGGCCGTGAGGCCGGCGGTCAGGCGGTCCAGCAAGGCGCGATACTCGTCGATCATGCCCCGTTCCATGCGGCGCTCGGCGGTGTAGCCGAACGGATCGAAGGGGGTGCCGCGCAGGGGCTTCATCCGTGCAAGAACCCTCTGCGCGCTCTTCATCCACGGACCGAAGGCCCGCTTGTAGGGGCGGCCCCTGGCATCCGTCCCGGTGGGCAGGAACGGCGGCGCCATGTGGTGCTTGATGGTGAAGTCGCCCTCGAAGCGGTCCGACAGGCTGTCGTAGAAGCCGGTCTGGGTATGCAGGCGTGCGACCTCGTACTCGTCCTTGTAGGACATCACCTTGAAGAGCCCCTTCATCGCGGCGTCTGTCAGGGGGCCGGGCGCGCCGGTGGCGTCGGTCTCCGCCCGTTCCACTTTCGCGACGTCCCTCGCGTAACGCTGCGCCCAGGCCTTGCCCTGATAATCCTCGAGGAAGGACGCACGGCGCGCGATCTTCTCCTCCAGCGTCTGCACCTCGGTCACGGGGATCGCGGCGATGCGCTCCACGGCGCCGCGGTCATGCACGACGACGCGGCCCCAGGCGAAGGCGGCCTTGTTGAGGTCCGGTTTCACGCCGTTGAGCTCGATGGCGCGGTAGAGGCTCTCGAGGCCGAGCGGAACCAGTCCCGCCTGCCAGGCCGCGCCGAGGATCATGACGTTGGCGAAGACGCTGTCGCCGAGAAGCGCTTCCGAAAGAGCGTTCGCGTCCAGCGTCTGAAGAGTGCCGGCTTCGACGGTCTCCCGGATGGCGGCGAGACGGGTCTCGGCGTTGAGGTCCGCGTCGCGGTTCTGCACCAGATCGCCGGTCGGCATGATGGCGGTGTTGATGACGGCGCGGGTCTCTCCCTTCCGGTAGGTCGTCGATGCCTTGGGAGAGGAGCTGACGACGAGGTCGCAGCCGATCAGGGCATCGGCGGAGCTTGGCTCGATTTTCACCTGATTGACCGCCGACTCGGCTTCGGCCATGCGGATGTAGGACAGGACCGGGCCGAACTTCTGCGCGAAGCCCATGAAGTCGAGAACCGAGGCGCCTTTCTGCTCGAGGTTCGCGGCCATGACGATGAGCTGGCCCACGGTGACGACGCCGGTGCCGCCGACGCCGGTGACGAGAATGTCCCAGGGGCGGGCGAGATCAGGCTGGGCGGGCTCCGGGAGTTTCGCGGCGAGCGCGTCCAGATGCGCAGGATCGGCCCCCTTGCCGCCCTTTTTCAGCGTTCCGCCCTCTACGGTGACGAAGCTGGGGCAGAAGCCGTTCAGGCAGGTGAAGTCCTTGTTGCAGCTGTTGAGGTTGATTTTCCGCTTGCGGCCGAACTCGGTCTCCAGCGGCTCCACACTCAGGCAGTTGGATTCGACCGAGCAATCGCCGCAGCCCTCGCAGACGAGCGGGTTGATGACGGCGAACTTCTTGGGGTCGACCATCTTGCCGCGCTTGCGCAGGCGGCGTTTCTCGGTGGCGCAGGTCTGCTGGTAGATGAGGATCGTCGTGCCCGGGATATCGCGCAGTTCCCGCTGCACGCGGTCCATCTCCCGCCGGTGATGGATCTCGATCCCGGCGGGGAAGTCCGAAGCCTTGAACTGCTGCGGCTCGTCCGAGACGATCACCACCTTCCGGGCCCCTTCGGCGACGACGGACTGGGCGACGGCCTGAACCGTGAGAGGGCCGTCCACGTCCTGCCCGCCGGTCATCGCGACGGCATCGTTGAAGAGGATCTTGTAGGTGATGTTGGTGCCCGCCGCGATGGCCTGCCGGATCGCCAGGGATCCTGAATGGTAGTAAGTTCCGTCGCCGAGGTTCTGGAAGATGTGGCGGTTGCCGTTGTACTTCGAGCGGGACACCCAGTTCACGCCCTCGCCCCCCATCTGGATCAGCGAAGTGGTGTCGCGGTTCATCCAGCTTGCCATGAAATGGCATCCGATCCCGGCGAGCGCCTGGCTGCCCTCGGGCACCTTCGTCGAGGTGTTGTGCGGGCAGCCCGAGCAGAAATAGGGCGTCCGCGTCGCCCCCTTCACATCGATCAGGGACGGTGGCGGCACGACCTCCTCGGCCTTCCCGGCGAGGTCCAGATCGGGAAAGTTGCGTTCCAGCCGCGCCGCGATGTGGCGGGCGAGCATGACGGGGCCGAGTTCCTGCGTCCACGGGATCAGGCGTTCGCCCGTCTCGTCCCGCTTGCCGACCATCCGCTCGGGCTTCCGGCCGGGGAAGTCGTAGAAATATTCCTTCAGCTGGCTTTCGATGATGCCGCGCTTCTCCTCCACGACGAGGAGTTCCCGCTTGCCTTGGGCGAATTCGAGGGCGCCGTCATGCTCCAGCGGCCAGACCATGCCGACCTTGTAGAGGTCGATCCCGATCTCCCTCGCGCGGGCCCGGTCGATGCCGAGAAGGCGCAGGGCCTCGAGAACGTCGAGATGGGACTTGCCGGTGGTGACGATGCCGAAGCTCGCCTCGGGGTGGTCCCACTCGACCCGATCGATGGGATTGGCGCGCGCGAAGGCAAGGACGGCGGCCTTCTTGTGCTCCAGCCGCGCCTCGATCTGCGGCCCCGGCAGGTCCGGCCAGCGGTAGTGCAGCCCGGTTTCGGGCGGCGTGAAGTCGGGTTCGGCGAAGACGCGGTCCTTCGGCAGATCGAAGGACATGCCCGACTCGACCGTCTCCGAGATCGCCTTGAAGCCGACCCACATTCCCGAGAACCGCGACAGCGCATAGCCCCATTCGGCGAAGGTCAGGAATTCGGCGACGTTGGCCGGATTGATCGTGGGCATGAAGAAGCTCATGAACGCCACGTCCGACTGGTGGGACATCGACGAGGAGACGCAGCCGTGATCGTCTCCGGCCACCACGAGCACCCCGCCATGGGGGGAAGAGCCGTAGGCGTTGCCGTGTTTGAGCGCATCGCCGGCGCGGTCGACCCCCGGCCCCTTGCCGTACCAGAGGCCGAAGACGCCATCGACGGTGCGGTCGGGATCGATCTCGACCTGCTGGGTGCCTATGATCTGCGTCGCGCCCAGCTCCTCGTTCACCGCCGGGATGAAATCGACGCCCGCCTCGCCCACGAGCTTGGCATTCTGGGAGACCTCCATGTCGATCCCGCCGACCGGGGAGCCGCGATAGCCGGAGATGAAGCCGCGGGTGTTCAAGCCTGCCTCGCGATCGCGCCGCGCCTGATCCAGTGCCATCCGCACGATGGCCTGCGTCCCGGTGAGGAAGACGCGGCCCTCGCGGCGGGTGTAGCGGTCCAGAAGCTCGTAATCCTTCAGGATCGGTGTCTGGTCGGTCATCGTGGCTCCTCCCCGGATCTGCTGTCGGTCCCTGGCGGGGCCGGTGGCTGACGGGAATGGTAGCCGGAATCGCTTGAAATTCGATTCCTCGTCTGTGCAGAAAAGACGCGAACACATCGGGCCCGTTTCGGCAGGAGCGTAAGTTTTGAAATCTGATTTCACGATCGGCCCTCTGGAGGCGCGGATCGCGTCTGCCCTGCAGAAGGATGCGTCGATCCCCGTCAGCGACCTCGCAGCGCAGGTGAACTCTTCCGCGGCCACGGTCTGGCGCCGGATCCGCGCGATGGAGGAGGCGGGCGTGCTGAGCGCACCCGTCCGCCTCGTCGATCCGTCGAAGGTCGGGCGCGGGATGGATGCGTTCTGCCAGGTCCGGATGAAGTCCCAGGACGCCGCCGCCCGGGCGGCCTTCCAGAAGGCAGTGGATGCCGAACCGTCCATCGTCGAGGTCTATTCGATCTCAGGCGACTGGGATTACCTCGTGCACCTCGTCGTGCGCGACATCGCGGATCTGGAAACGGTCCTGATGGAACGGATACACGAGCTCGATTGCGTCGCCAGCGCCTCGACCCTCTTCGTGCTGCGCCGCGTCAAGCACACCGCGGCGATCCCGGTGGACGAGCCAACCTGATGCAGGGCGCCCGTGCCGGGGCGCCCCGCTCGCGATCCCCGCCTCAGAGTTTCAGCAAGTCCAGGGCGTTGCCCCGGCAGATGGCGTCGCGCTGCTCGTCCGTGATCGCGGCGCCGTCGATCCAGTCGCCGGCCTCCTTCGCCTGCTCGAAGGGATAGTCGGCGCCGAACAGGATGCGACCGGCCCCGAGGCTCTCGATGGCGCAGTGCAGCGGGGCATCGGCGCAGACGCCCGACGTCGTGACCCATACATTGCGTTTGAAGTAATCCGACGGCTTGAGGTCCAGCCGCATCTCGCCCCGGTTCGACACCTCCCACCGGCTGTCGAGGCGCCAGATGAGGTAGGGCAGCGTCTCACCCATGTGACCGAGGACGAGGCGCGCGCCGGGGTAGCGGTCGAACGTCCCGGCGAAGATCAGACGCAGCGCGTGCGTCGCCGTCTCCACCGTCCAGGACCAGACCGGCCCCCAGAGTTCGTCGTGTCCATTGTACATGTCGGCGCGCTGGGGCGGATTGTTCGGGTGGATGTAGACCGGCACTTCAAGCTCCGAGACCCGTTCCCAGAAGGGCGCGTAGCTGTCGTCGTCGAGATATCTGCCGCCGGTCTGGCCGTTCACCATCGCGCCCTGCATGCCCAGGTCCCGAACCGCGCGCTCCAGCTCGTCCGCCGCGGCCGCCGGGTCCTGCATCGCCAGATGGGCAAAGCCTCCGTAACGATCCGGGCGCTGCGCGATCTGTTCGGCAAGATGATCGTTCACCTCGCGCGCCAGCCGAACGGCCGTCTCGGTCCGCGCCTCCGCCTGGACGCCGGGACCCGCGAGCGAAAGGATGGATTTCTCGATCCCCGCGCTGTCCATCGCCTCGAGGCGCCGGTCGCCGAAATCCTCCAGCGCGTCGCGGGCCTTGCCGAAGAGGGCCGGGCTGATATTGGGCGCGGTGGTCGCCCAGTAGTCGGTGAAGTCCGGGTGCAGGAAATGTTCTTCGAGAGCAATCTTGTTGATATGTGGCATGGCTCTGGCGGCTCCTTACAGCTCGAAAATTCTCTTGTCGGTCTTGTGCAGGCAGTCGCTGACGCCGGTTCCGGTCACGAGGTAGTTGTCGCAGATCACCGCGAAGACGCGCCCGTCGTCGTAGCCGGGATGGACCGCGAGCAGCATGTCCTTCGCCAGCGGCATCGTCTCGTCCCGCCTGATGAGCGGTCGCTCCACCATCTCGCAGCCCTGACCATGGGCATAGAGCCGGGTCTCTGGCGGCAATCCGCGAGCTTGCATCCACGCGTCATGCGCGGCGGCGATGCGGGCCGGGGCGACGCCGGGCGCCATGAGCGAAAGGGTGTGCTCCTGCGCGGCCCTGACGGAGTCGAACGCGGCGAGAAGATGATCGTCCGCGCGGCCGAGAACCATGGTGCGCGCGATCTCGAGGTAGATGCCGCCCGGCCCGCTCGTCTCGATGAGGAGGGACATGTGGTCCCCGTCGCGGAGTTCGCGCGTCTGGAAGGGGCGGCCGAGAAAGCGCGATGGCTCCCCCATGGGCGCCGAGAGGCCGAGATGGATCCCCTGGTCCGAGCCCAGCCTGCGCCCGACTGCTTCGGCATGGGCCGCGACATCCCTGTCGGTGACCCCGGGCCGGATGAAGTCGCAGACTTCCGCGAAGACCGCGTCCTGCATCGCCGCCGTCTGGCGGATGAGGTCGATCTCCTCGGCGCTCTTCGGGGCCTTGACGGCGTCCAGCGCATCGCTCGCATCCACTGTCTCGAACGTCGTCTCGAGCGCGCTCATCAACCCGTGGGGCAGGGCGCTGGGGCATAGGGTGCCGATGCGGCGCGCGCCTGCGTCCCCAAGGGCGGCAAGGATCAGCTCGGTGTCGTAATCGACGGTGTAATGAACCGAATGGAAGGACGGCGTGCCGAGAACGCGGGACACGCCGCGGGTCGCGGGATCCGCGGGGTCGGTGGTGCGGTCCGTACCGAAGGCGCCCATCTCGATCACGGCGGCTGGCCGGTCCCGGAAGAGGATGACGGTGCGCGGATACCCGTTGCCCGCCGGCAGATCCGTGAGCCAGCGGACGTAGCCGCCGATCCAGTCCTCGCGCGCCTGGCAGAGGAGCGCGTCAAGGCCCAGATCCTCCATGACGGATCGGGCCAGGGTTTGGCGACGCTCCAGCTCGGCGTCTGAAATCGGGGAGTTCGTCTGCATCAGGTCCTCCGGAGAGCGCCGGGCAGGGCGTCAGGCCCGCCAGCGTCATAGGCACGGAAATTTTCGAGAAGGGTGGGAAAGCACTGCTCGTGGTAGACGTCCGCGAAGCCGCCGACATGCGGGGTGAGGATCGCGTTCGGGGCGCTGCGCAGTGGGCTGTCTGCCGGGAGGGGCTCGGTCGCGAAGACATCCATCCCGGCCCCCGCGATGGAGCCGCTTGTCAGGGCGTCCAGAAGCGCGTCCTCGTCCACGCAGCCGCCGCGGGCGATGTTTACCAGGAAGGCACCTGGTTTCATGGCGGCCAGCACCTCGGCGCCCACGATATGGCGGGTCTGCGCAGACAGCGGGACGAGAACGACGAGGAAATCGGCCTCCGCGGCGGCGTCCGCAAGGGCGCTGCGCGCATAGATCCGGTCCACGTTCGGAGCGGTGTCCCGTCCCGAAACGCCGGTCACCCGCATTCCCATCGTCTTGCAGTAGAGCGCCAGGACCTCCGCGATCTGGCCCAGGCCGAGAAGGCAGACCGTCTTGCCGTGGAGGAGTGGCTGGGGCCGGCGATCCCATGCCCCGCTCCGCTGCGCGTCCAGAAGTGCGGGCAGGCGGCGTGCGAGGGCCAGCATCAGCATCAGCGCAAGCTCCGACATCTGCGGCCCCTGGACGCCGGTGCAGGTGGTGATCGGGACATGGCGGGGCATCTCCTCCATGGCCAGGAGGTTGTCGACGCCGGTTGTCAGCGACTGGACCCATTCAAGCTTCGGCATGGCGGCCACGAGGGCAGGCGACATCTGCGGACCGATCCCGACATAGACGCGGGCATCCGGCGCCTCGGCCATGGCCTCCCCGGCGGATTTCGCCCCGCGGATGTCGTAGCCGGGGAACTCGGCGCCGAGGCGATCCACGTACCAGTCGGTCCAGTCGGGCAGCTCGTGCCGGATCAAAATGGTTTTCATGCAAGTCTGTCCTAGTAGAGCAGGCCGGGAAGCCAGAGCGCGAGGCCGGGCACCGCGAAGAGCAGGGCGATGAGGACGACGGGGGCGATCAGGAAGGGCAGGATCGCGCCGTAGAGCGTCTTCATCGGAACGTCGGGGGCCTGGGCCCGGATGATGAACAGGTTCATGCCGACCGGCGGCGTGATGAGGCCGAGTTCCACCAGCACCACGACGAAGACACCGAACCAGATCGGATCGTAGCCGAAGGAGACCACGACGGGGAGGAAGACGGGCACGGTGATCAGCACCATGCCGATCCCCTCGAGAAAACACCCAAGGACGATGTAGATCGCGATGATCAGCATCATCACGGTCCAGGCGGACAGGCCCGCGGCCTCGGCCAGCCCGAGGAGGTTGCCGGGCAGTCGCGTCTGCACCACGAAGTTCGAGAACAGCGTCGCGCCCACGATGATCATCAGAAGCGAGCACGAGACCAGCACGCTCGTCTGCACCGCCCGGATCAGTCCGGCCACGTCCAGCGAACCGCGCGCCATCCCGAGGACGATGGCGCCGAAGGCCCCGACGGAGGCGGCCTCGGTGGGGCTGAAGATGCCGGCATAGATCCCGCCGATGGTGAGCACGAAAAGAAGGATGAACTGCCATGGCTCCCGGAGCGCCCGCAGTCGGTCCCGGAAGCTTGCCGGACGCTCGACGGGCGCTGCCGATCCGCGGTTCGCGATGATCAGGGCGACGATGATGTAGAGGCCGAGAAGGACGAGGCCGGGGATCATCGAGGCCGCGAAGAGCCTCGCGACCGAGGTCTCGGTGATCGAGGCGTAGATCACGAGGATGATCGAGGGCGGGATGAGGATGCCGAGCGAGCCACCCGAGGCGACGGTCGCTGCCGAGTAGCCCCGATCGTAGCCGGCCGCGTCCATCTGGGGCAGGGCGATGCGGGTCATGCTGGCGGCGGTCGCGACGGAGCTGCCGCAGATCGCGCCGAAGGCACCGGAGGCGGTGAGCGTCGCGATCCCGAGCCCGCCGCGCAGTCCGGAAAGTAGAACCCGCGCGGCGTGGAAAAGCTCGGCGGACATGCGCGATCTGGTCGCGATCTCTCCCATCAGGATGAAGAGCGGTATGACCGAGAGATCATAGTTGGAGACCACGTCGAACATCGCGGTGCCGGCGAGGAATTTCGCCGAGGACAGCGAGTTGAGGATCAGGTTGCCGACCACCCCGATCGCGGCGAGCGCGAGCCAGACGGGCTGGCGCAGGAACAGCAGCACCAGCATCAGGCCGATGCCGGACAGGCCGATCGCGAATGGGGTCATGACTGGTCGCCCTCGAAAGGTGCCGCCGGGCGGGAGCGCAAGGCCAGGCGCAATTGCAGCAGGTAGGCCCAAAAGATGCCCAGCAGACCCGCGAACGCGATGACCCAGAGCGGCCATTTGGGGATGCCGAGTTCGAGGGACCGCTCGCCCCAGCGCCAGGCATCGAGCGCGGGCTGGATCATCGACCAGGCGAAGAAGACGAAGAGCAGGGCGCCGGCCAGAGCGGAAATCGTCCGCAGCGCCCTGAGGCCGGCGGTCGGCAGGAGCGGATCGATCAGGTCGATCAGGATCTCGCTGCGGCTCGACACGACCGGCACGATGCCGAACATCGCCATCACCAGAAGCGCGATGCTCACGGCGTCGTAAGCGCCCTGGACGGGAGTGTTGAAGACCGCCCGGAGGATGACGTCTCCGACGACGACGAGCATCATGGCGACGAGGGCGACGCAGGCGATGGCATGCATGGCACGGGTGATCGGGTCGGCCTTCGGGGCCGGAGGATGGTCGCTCATCGCCTGTCCTGACGTGAAGGGATGATGGAAAGGTTGGCGGCCCGACTGGTTCGGGCCGCCGTGGCGCACTTACTCGGTATAGGCGTCGAGGAAGGCTCTGCCGGTCTCGCCCGTGGGCTCCAGCGCGGCGTCCACGATGCCCTGGAAGGCGGAGCGGAGCTGGTCCAGTCCTGCCTCGTCGATCTCGACGAAGGTCACGCCGGCGTCTTCCATGTACTGCCGGCCCTCCTCCTCGCCTTCGTCCCACATCGCGCCGAACCAGGCGGCCCGGTCGGGGCCCGTGGTCTCATCGATGATTTGCCGGTTCTCGGGTGACAGGCGGTCGTAGGCTGCATCGCTCATCACCACCGCGAAGGTGGCGGAGGCGAGGCCGGGCTCCAGGGAGTACTGGGTGACCGGGCCGAGATCGAAGGCCTTCGTCGCTTCGAAGGGGAAGGTCGCGCCGTCGACCACGCCCTTGCCCATTGCGTCTGCCGACTGGGCCGGGGGCACGGGGACCGGAGAGGCCCCCATGGCTTCGATGATGCTCTGCCATGTGGAGCCGGCATACCGAATGCGCAGGCCGTCTAGGGCGCCCAGGTCGGTCGGGTCGACGTCGGCGGTGTGCACCTTCAGGGGCGGCGTAGCGGCCAGCCACAGGATGCGAGTGCCCCGGTGTTCGTCGGCGAGATAGTCCGGGGCCAGCTCCGTCAGCCGGCGGGAGGAGATCGCACTCTCATCGCCTTCCGAAGGATGCGTGAGCGGCAGGCCTGCAAGTTCGGTCATCGGGAAGCGGCCGGGGGTCAGGCCGTGCAGGAAGATGCCGATATCGGCGCCGCCGGACGAGACGATGTCGAACTGCCGTGGCGGCGGCCCGAGCTGTGCGGCGGGGAAGACCTCGAGCTCCAGCTCACCGCCGGACCGCTCGCCGATCTCCTCTCCCCATGCCTCGATGGCCTGGACGAAGGTATGCATCGGCGGCAGGAAGGTCGTGACCCTGAGGGTCTCGGCCGAGGCCTGCATGCCGGTGAATGCGGTCGCGAGCGCGGCCGTTGCAGCCAGTGTTTGCCTGATCATGGACGTCATGGTTTCCTCCCGGAACCTGCGGATCTCTGTCCGCGTGAAGTGCCGCCGGGCGTGGCGGCGTCGAACGTGCCGGACGGGCCGAAGCCCGACGGTCTTGATGCCGAGGTCGTGCGGCGCCGGGGCATCAGAAGGTGACCTTGTCGCCGCCCTTGAGGTCGAGGATCTCCCGGGCCTCGTCCGGCGTTGCGACCTCCGAGCCGAGATCCTCGACGATGCGGCGGATCTTCGCGACCTGCTGCGCATTGCTCTCGGCGAGCGTGCCGCGGCTGATGAAGAGGCTGTCCTCGAGGCCCACGCGGACGTGTCCGCCCATCTGGCTCGCCGTCGTCGCCATCGGTATCTGCGCCGCGCCGGCGGACAGGATCGACCAGCGGTAGGTGTCTCCGAAAAGCTTGTCCGCGGTCTTCTTCATGAAGACGAGGTTGTCGATATCCGCGCCGATGCCACCGAGGATCCCCATCACGAACTGGATGAAGACCGGCGCCTTGAAGAGCCCGATATCCATGCAGAACTTGAGGTTGTAGAGGTGCCCGACATCGTAGCATTCGTGCTCGAACTTGATGTCGTGGGGCGCCAGCGTCGTCGCCGCCTCCTCGATGTCCCGGAAGGTATTGCGGAAGATGTTGCCGTCCGAGCCCTCGACGTAGTCGCGCTCCCAGTCGAACTTCCACGTCTCGAAACGCTTCGCGAGCGGATGGAAGGAGAAGTTCATCGACCCCATGTTCATCGAGCACATCTCGGCCGAGAAGGTCGCGGCGGGCTTGATCCGGTCCTGGATCGACAGCGTCAGGGAGCCTCCGGTGGAAATGTTCACCACCGCATCCGTCGCCTGCTTCACACGGGGCAAGAACCCCATGAAGTCCTCCGGATCGACGGAGGGCGCGCCGGTCTCGGGGTCGCGCGCGTGAAGGTGCAGGATCGACGCGCCGGCCTCCGCGGCGGCCACGGCCTGTTCCGCGATGTCGTCGTAGGTATAAGGCAGGGCGTCCGACATGGTCGGGGTATGGATCGCGCCGGTGACGGCGCAGGTGATGATCGTCTTGGGTCGGGCCATGGTTAGTCCTTTGCGGAATCGTCGTCGCGCAGCCTCACGCGGAAGCCGAGCGGGAAGAGGTTGAGGTCCAGCCTGTCGCGCACGAGGCCCCAGAGGCCGCGGGGCGCCGTCAGCATCACCACGATGGCGACGAGGCCGAGGACGATGAGGTAGAGCGTGCCGAGATCGGCCAGCGTCTCGCGCAGCGCGAAGAAGATCAGCGTGCCGATGATCGGCCCCTCGAGGGTGCCGATGCCGCCGATCACGACGATGAAGATGACGAAGGCGGTCCAGTCGTTCACGCTGAAGGCCGCATCGGGAGAGATCCGCAGCTTCTGCAGGAAGATCAGTCCGCCGATGAGTGCGGTCAGCGCCGAGGTCACGACATAGACGACGAACTTCGTGCGCCATATGTCGATGCCGAGGGAGCGCGCGGCGAGTTCGTTGTCGCGGATCGCGGTGAGGGCGAGACCCTGCCGCGTGCGCAGGAAGAGATAGACCGCGGCGACCACCAGAACGGCTGCGCCGAGGGCCAGCCAGTAGCTCAGCGCCTCCCGTGCATCGCGGCTGTCGCCGAGCGAGCGGACGACGGCGATGGGCAGCGAAGAGCCGGACCCGCCCCCGAGCGCGCCGATCTGGGCGAAGGAGAGGCGGAAGACCTCCGCCATGACCCAGGTTCCGATGGCGAAATAGGCCCCGCGCAGGCGGAAGAGGAGGGCCGCGACCGGCATCGACACAAGCGCCGCCAGGACTGCGCCCAGAAGGATCGCCGGGATCGCGCCGAGCCCCGCGAAAATCGTCAGCGTGAACAGCATGTAGCCGCCGAAGCCGACATAGGCCTGCTGCCCCACCGAAACGAGACCGGCATAGCCCGCCATCAGGTTCCAGAGCGTCGCGAGCGCGAGGTAGAGGCTCATCTCCGCCATCAGCCGCAGCTCCGCGTTTCCGGCCCAGGTGGGCGCGGCGACGAGGATGATCAGGACGAGGGCTCCGAGAAGCGCCGCGATGCGTGCCGCGCGGGACGACCGGGTGACATGGAGATCCCGGACGCTCATCCGTTCATCCTCGGGAAGAGACCGTTCGGGCGCACCGCCAGCACCACGAGGAAGACGACGTGGCCCGCCAGCACCTGCCAGCCGGGGTTGATCTGCGCCCCGACGGCCTGCGCGACACCGAGGATCACGCCGCCGGCGAGCGTGCCCCAGAGATTTCCGAGCCCGCCGATGATCACCGCCTCGAAGCCGAAGATCAGCCGTCCGGGGCCTATGGAGGGGTCGAAGCTGGTGCGGATGCCGAGGAAGATGCCGGCGATGGCGGTGACCACGAGGGACAACGCCATGGCGAGCCCGAAGACATGCGCCTTGTTCAGCCCCATGAGCTGCGCGATCTCCTGGTTGTCGGAGGTCGCGCGGAAGGCCCGGCCGAGGGCCGTGCGGTAGAACACCCATTGCAGCCCCGCGATCACGGCGACGGCCACGGCGAAGGTGATCACCGGCAGCAGTCCCAGCGTCAGGCCCGCCACGTCGAAGGAGGCGGCCTCGAGGGCGCCCGCGTTCATTTTCTGAGGATCGGCCGAATAGACCTCCAGCAGGCCGTTCTGCAGGATCACGGAGATCCCGAACGTCGTGAGCAGGGGCGGGAGGATGTCCTCGCCCAGCGTCCGGTTCAGGACGACCCGCTGAAGCACGTAGCCGATCCCCGCCATCGCCGGGATCGCCACGATGAGTGTGACGAGAGGGTTGATGCCGAGCACGGTCGCCGCCGTCAGCCCGAGATACGCGGCAAGCACGATGAGATCGCCATGGGCAATGTTCACTAGCCGCATGACCCCGAAGATCAGGCTCAAACCGGCGGCAATGAGCGTGTAGAGCCCGCCGAGCAGGGTTCCCTGAACGATGACGTTGATCCAGTCCATCACGCGATTCCGAAATAGGCGCGGGAGATCTCTTCCCGCGAGACCGTGCACGAGGCACCTTCGAGGGAGACGCGCCCTTCCTGCAGGCAGTAGACCCGCGAGGAGACCGAGAGCGCCTTGGCGATATCCTGCTCGACGATGATTGCGCTCATCCCGCCAGCGACGATGCCGGGCAGGGCGTCGTAGATGCTGCGTATGATGATCGGTGCGAGGCCCAGGCTGATCTCGTCGAAGAGGATCAGGTCCGGGTTGGCCATGAGCGCCCGCCCGATGGCCACCATCTGCTGCTGCCCGCCCGAGAGGGAGGTGGATGGTTGTGCGCGGCGGTCCTTCAGGACGGGAAAGAGGTCGTAGACCGCAGCGAGGGACCAGGGCCCGTCCCGCTTCACGCGGCCGCCTATCAGCAGGTTCTCCTCCACCGAGAGCGAGGGGAAGAGCTGCCGGCCTTCGGGAACGAGAGCGATGCCCAGACCTGCGATCTGGTCCGCCCTGAGCGCACCGATGGGGCGGCCCCTGTAGACGATCTGGTCCGGTCCGTTCGCCATCAGGCCGGCGATGGAGCGCAGAAGCGTGGACTTGCCGGCCCCGTTCGCCCCGATGATCGCCATAACCTCGCCCTCGCCCAGTGTCAGGTCCACACCGTAGAGCGCCTGGAAATCGCCGTAACGGGCGTCGAGGGCGCTGATCTGGAGAATGGGATCAGGCATCGGCATCGAGCCCCAGGTAGATCGACCGCACCTCGTCGCTGTCCATCGTGCGCCGCGGATCGCCATCGGCAATCTTGCGGCCGAAATCGATCACCACGAGCCGCTCCACGACGCGCAGGAGCGCGTGCACCACGTGCTCGATCCAGATGATGGAGATGCCGCCGGATCGAATGTCCTTGATGGTCTGGACGAGGGTGCCGCATTCGGCCTCGGTCAGCCCACCGGCGATCTCGTCGAGGAGGAGAAGCTTCGGCCGGGCACAGAGCGCGCGGGTCATTTCGAGGCGCTTGCGATCGAGAAGAGTGAGGCTGCCGGCGGCGGTGTTCGCCTTGGGGAGCAGTCCCGTCTGGTCCAGTATCGCAAGGCAATGCCGCTCGGCCGCGCGTCCGCCCAGACCCGCGGCGCCGGTGGCGGCGACCATGGCGTTCTCGAAGACGGTCATGTGCGTGAAGGGCTGCGGCACCTGGAAGCTGCGCGCGATGCCCATGCGGCTGCGTCTTGCGGCGGAGAGCCCGGTGACGTCCTGCCCGTCGAACTGGATGCGCCCGCTGTCGGGCGCCAGCGTTCCGGTGATGAGATTGAACATGGAGGTCTTGCCGGCGCCGTTCGGCCCGATCACGCCCACCGCCTCGCCGGCGGCCAGCTCGAGGCCCAGCGCGTCCGCGACGATCACGGACCCGAAGGCCTTGTTCAGAGTGTCCAGTTTCAGAACCGTGCTCATCGCGTACCTTGATGGGCTGTGGGAACGGGGAGATGGCGGGCCGGCTTCCCGGCCCGCATCGGCATCAGAGCAAGTCCAGCTCGCCCGTGACCGGGATGTCGGGGGCATGGTCGTTGGCCACGATCCTGAGATCGAAACCGTCGCCCTCCCGCTGCCACTGCCCCCCGACGAGGGGCGTCTTGGCAACGTTCTTCACCGGGCCCGCGGCCCAGCTGAGCGGGCCGACGACGGTCCGAAGGTCGGTGGCGGCGATGGCCTCCGTAATGGCGCGCGGATCTTCCAGGTCCCCGGCCCGCCCGATCACGTCCGCCATCACTTCGAAGAGCGCGTGCTTGAAGCCGATCGGCTGCGTCCAGGGGCGGCCCGACGCGGCGACGTAGCCGTCGGCAAGCTCCTTCGCGCTCTCGCCGGTCAGCGACGAGGAGAAGGGATGCGACGGCGACCACCAGACCTCCGAGGTCAGCCCGTCGCCCCGGGCCCCGAGGGACTCGATCACCGAGGGGAAGAGCAGCGCCTTGCCGATGGTCGCGACCTTGGGCGCAAAGC
Source organism: Tropicimonas omnivorans (assembly GCF_031846565.1). NCBI lineage: Bacteria > Pseudomonadati > Pseudomonadota > Alphaproteobacteria > Rhodobacterales > Roseobacteraceae > Tropicimonas > Tropicimonas omnivorans. The sequence continues at coordinate 739,313 of NZ_JAVRHL010000003.1, forward strand.
CCTGCTGCGCCGCCTGTGCCCAGAAGGTCGTGAAGTCCGGCGGGATCATGTTGCCGGTGACGATCTCGCAGCCCGCGTCCCTGAAGGCGGCGATGTAGGTGCTGAAATCGTCCGACAGCGGCTGGTAGCGTCCGGGATCGACGAGCGTGTAGCCGGCGGCCGTCAGCTCCGGCGGCAGGCCCCGCTCGGGATCGCCCCACGCGTTGCCGTCCGCGTCGTTGGGAAAGAGCAGGCCGACATTCTCCTCCACGCCGGACATGCCCCACATGTCGAGGAAGACGGCGATGACGTCCTCCAGCCCCCAGAAGAAGTGGTAGGTGTAGTCGAAGCCCTCGCCCGGAACGCCGTTGCGCCCGAAGAAATAGGGCTGCCACGGGCAATCCGTGGTGATGCAGGGCACCTCCATGATCTCGGCCTGATCGGAGACGGGGTTCACGGTATCGGGGGTGGACGCGGCGAGGATGATGTCCACCTCGTCGCCCAGGATCAGATCCGCCGCGACTTCGGAGGCGCGGTTGGGATTCGACTGGCTGTCCTTCGAGATGATCTCGATGTCCCAGCTCTTGCCGTTGTTCTCGATGCCGCCCGCAAGCTGCTCCCGAATGGCGCCGATGACGTAATCGTCCGCCTCGGCGAACCCGGCAAGGGGACCGGTCCTGGGGCTGACATGCCCGACGCGGAGCGTCGGGCTCTGGGCGTAGGCGCGGGTACTCCGCAGGATCGCCGGGGCCGCGAGCAGGGCGCTGCCGCCCGCCATGAAGCGCCGCCGCGTGGGGGCGATGATGGACCGTTTCATTGTCGTACTCCTCCCTCTTCAGCCGGCCTCCCAACCGGCGGTGATCAATCCGGCAGTATCTCTCCCAACTGCCGCAGATGGGTCGTCACGCGCGCGCGGACCCGGTCGGCTTCCTCCGGCGTCCACCTCCGAAATCCCTCGCCGGTCTTCATCCCCAGCTTGCCCTCGGACACGAGCCGCTCGAGATAGGGCGAGGGGCCGGGGCGGTGCTCCAGATCGGCCAGCACGGTCTGATGGATGTCGAGCGTGAGGTCCGTGCCGACGAGATCGGCATTCTCCAGTGGCCCGAGAACCGCGAGACGCCGCCCGAAACAGGACTTCACGACCATGTCGACTGAGGCCGCGTCACAAATCCCGCGTTCGACGAGGCTGATGGCTTCGCGCCAGAGCGCATGTTGAAGGCGATTGCCGATGAAGCCGGGCACGTCCTTCTCGACACGCACGGGCGTCTTGCCGGCATCGGACAGAAGCCCCATGACGGCGTCGACCGCACTCTCGGAGGTGTCGGCCGTGCGGATGACCTCGACGAGCGGGATCAGGTGCGGCGGATTCCACCAGTGGGTGCCGAGGGCGCGGGACCTGTCCTTCAGCTTCGACATGATGTCGGTGATCGGCATGACGGAGGTGTTGGAGGCGAAGATGCACTCCGCGGGGGCATGGGCTTCCACCTCGGCGAAGATCGCCTGCTTCAGCTCCATCTTCTCCGGCGCCGCCTCGAACACGACGCGCGCGCCCGCGACGGCGGAGGCGGGGCTGCCGGCAATCTCGATCTTCTTGAGGATCTTCGCGATCCGCGCATCGCTTTCTCCCAGTCCCGCGAGGCTTGCCGCGATCCGCGCCGAGACGGTTGCGCGCGCCTCGGGGTCCGGATCGGTGATCGCGACATACTGGCCCGCGCGGGCGAGGGTCAGCGCGATGCCATGGCCCATGAGGCCTGCACCGATCACCGCGATCTGGAGGTTCTTCTCGCCCATCCCCGTCACCCCGCCGTATATCCGCCGTCGGCGTAGAGGATGTGGCCCGTGTAGAAGTCGCTGGCCTTCGAGGCGAGAAAGAGGAGGGGACCCGCAAGGTCTTCCGGCTCCCCCAGCCGGCCTTTCGGCACGCGGGCGAGGAACCCCTTGCGGACCTCGCGGGCCTTCTCGGTATCCTCGAACATCCACTGGGTGAGCGGGGAACGGAAGACGGTGGGGGCGATGGCATTCACCGTGATCCCCTGCGGGCCGAGTTCGCAGCCGAGTGCCTTGGTGATCCCGTCCACGGCCGCCTTCGAGGCGCAATAGGCGGTGTAACCCGCCGGGTGCCCCAGAAGCCCGCGGGCGGAGCTCACGAGGACGATCTTGCCGCCCCCTTGCTCTTTCATCTGGACCGTCGCGGCGCGGGCGAGGAGCCAGCTTTGCGTGACGTTGGCATCCATGACGGAGGTGAAGGTCTCGGGCTCCATCTCGTCGATCGGGGCGACCTTGTTCATGCCGGACGCGACGACGAGGATATCGAGCGCCCCGTAGGCATCGACGGCCTGCCGAACGAGATCGGAGCAGGCGGCCTCGTCAACGGGGCGCGCATTGATCGCTGTGACCTCGGCGCCGATCTCGCGGCACTCGTCGCAGATCTCCTCGAGCGAGGTTTCGTTCCCGGCGACCAGCACCAGCTTGCAGCCGGCTCCCGCCAGGACGCGGGCCGCGACCATGCCGAAGGCGCCCGACGCGCCGGTGATGAGCGCGACCTTGCCGGACACCTCGAACATCGACAGGGGGGATTTCGACGTGTTCATTCTCAGTTCTCCGGCGGGTAGGGCATGACGACCAGCATCTTGCAGACGTGGTTCGATCGGTTCTCGATCCGGCGGGTCTGGCCGGGCGGGATGGTGAGGCTGTCCATGGGCCCGAGGGTCTCGGTCCTGCCGTCCCACTCGACGGTCATTTCGCCCTCGATGACGACATACACCTTCTCGATCGGAGTGCTGTCGGGGCCGGCCCCGCCACCTGGCAGGAACTGACTGAATCCGACCCACTGGTTCCGGGGCCCATTCTCCTCGAAACCCTGCAGCCTGAGGCCGTGGACCCCCCAGTGATTGGGAGCCTCGTACGGCGTCGCGTCCTCGAACCGCTTCAGTAACATTTCTTGCCCTCCCCGGCGTGTGCGCCTTACTGCTCTGGCGGCGTGACGATAACGTCGTCGCCAATCTCGAACCGCATCAGATCCTCGGCGACGACGAGAGGACCGTCATAGGTTTCGCGCGTCATCGAGACGAGCTCCTCCGTCGAGAGCGGCGGAATGCCCGGCCGGCCAAGCAGGACGAGATGCGTCAGGGCCGCCATTTTCGGCGCGGCAGCGGCAAAGATCTCGCCAGCCTCATGCGGCAGTGTGTGGTGTGCCAGGATAAGCTGGATCGGCGGTTTCGCAGCCAGTTCGGGGCGCGCGGCACCGACGCTGTGCAGCAGAAGATCGGCGCCCTTGGCGACCTCAGCCACCCGGTCATCCTTCTTGGTGTCGCCGCTGATCACGACGGTATGGTCCTGATATTCGATTGAGTATCCATAGTTTGGTGTGATCTCGTCACCGTGGTCACTTTCGAAAGCGGTCACGACGACACCGCCCTCGTCGAAGACGACGCCAGGCTGATCGAAAGACGTCACATCGATCTCGGTGCCTTCGGGCGGCAGGTTCTGGTCCGCGACGCGGATGCGGATGTCGTCGGCGAAAGCGATCCTGTGGCCTTCGATCAATGCCTCGATACCGGTGGGACCGGTGACGTTGAGCGGCACTTTGCGCGCGCCCCCTGCGGGGAGCCAGGACATCAACCAGAAGTCACCGAACCCGACGGTATGATCCGAGTGGTAGTGGGTAAAGAAGACCTCTTCGATCGAGGCCGGCGAGACACCCGCCTGCGCAAGCCGCACCACCGCGCCGCGACCGGTGTCGAACAGCAGCCTGTGCTCCCCGGCCTCCACCAGAATGCTCTGGCTGTAGCGGTCCGGGCTCAGGATCGGCGCGCCGGTCCCCAGGGTCGTCACGACAATGGCCGGATCTGCGGCCGGATCTGCATCCTGCGCCGACAAGGACGCTGCCGTCAGGGCGACGAACGCCCCCGCGACGACAGTCCGCACCGGAAACTTCGGTATTCTGATCATCTTTTCTCTCCCCCTGAGGCTGGCGCGCTACAGGCGCCAGCCCAATCAAGCTTGCAGCATCCGTCCGGTGATGCAGGCGCTTCGGCTCAGAAACTTTCGCCGGCCTCGATCCGGTAGTGCTGGCCCTGGTCGATCATCGCCACCAGACGGATGATGCAGCCGTCGCCGCGGTCCCAGTTCCACGGGAAGAACGCGAAGGTGCAGCGTTTGCCACTCACCGCGTCGAGGTCGCCGCCGACATTCTCGATCCCCAGGATTCCGTTCCGGAACAGCGTGTTGTGGACCGGCTCCCAATCGGGGAAATCGTCTTTCCAGTCCCGGCCGCCGGACCATTCCCGGTACTCGTCCGCGAGGTGCGGGAGCAGGGGGCCGTTGCGTTGCGGGCCGATTGCGGTTGCGAGCGGATGGTCGTTGGCCTGCGTGTCATGGCCCACAACCTTGATCTTCTTCTCCACCATCCAGTCGGCGGCGGATTGGACGAACCCGGGACAATAGGCGAAGTAATCCCCGTCCTCGTACTCGTGATGCCAGCCGGTGTTCACGATCAGCACGTCGTTCTCGCGGACGGCGTGGCCGCACGCCTTCTCCAGATCGTCCCCGGTGATCGGCTCCCACTTCTCCTTCGGCAGGGGCACCACGAGGCCGGAGCCGAAGAAATGCGGCAGCGGCACTTCGTCGATGAAGGGGGTCTTCGGCACGACGTGGGCGGGCGCGTCGATATGGGTGGTGACGTGCATGGTGTGGGTCAGCGTCTGGCTGAGCACGCCCGACTTGGCCATGTAATGCGTGCGCTCGATTTGCACGTCCTTGAAATACGGCCAGTTCGGCGCCTGATACCCGAACCGATGGCTGAGGTTGTAGAACTCCAGCCCCATCGCGTTGTCGGTGTTGCCCTGGAATTCGATGCCTCGAATTTCGACCATCGTGCAGTTCTCCTCCGTTCACCGCCGAGGGCGATGTCTGTGCAAAATCAGGTGGTAGGTGACGTTCCTCCCGTCGGGGTCGATGCTGATGGATAACCGTATCGCGGTCAATAATTAATTGAACTGCCGGAAATAGTACCGCATGGTGGTACATCTTTAGGGTGAACGGTCGGAGTTGGGAACGTAAATGGACGCTCAAGAGCAGAAGCAGGGCCGAAGCGGCATACAGGTCATTCACCGGGCCGCACGCATCCTTCGGGTGCTCCGCGGGGCGCCCGAAGGACTGAGTCTCGCCGGGATATCGGAGGAGGCGGACCTACCGCGTTCCACGGTCCAGCGGATCGTCGGCGCGCTGCAGACCGAACGGCTCGTGGCCACCGGGGAGAACGGCCGGCTGGTGCGTCTCGGGCCTGGCGTGAGCGAGCTTGCGCCGCGCCCTGACCGCTCCGTGATCGATCTGTGCCGCCCTCTGCTTGCGACGCTGGCGCGGGAGACCGGTGAAACCGCGGATCTCTCCGCCCTGCGGGGCGGCGAAATGGTGTTCCTCGATCAGGTCGCCGGCAGTCACCGCCTGCGCACCGTTTCCTTCGTCGGCGAGGCGTTTCCGTTGACCGCCACCGCCAACGGCCGGGCCGCTCTGGCCGAGCTGCCGCCGGATCGCGCCGCCGCGCTCGCCGAGGCGGAGTGGCGCAAGATCGGTCGGACGGCCCAGCCGGAGAGGCTCCCGGACCTTCTGGAGCGGATCAGGGCAGGCGGCCTTGCGGCCGATCTGGACGAACACACCTCGGGTATCTCCGCCCTCGGGTTTGCCTTCACCGACCCTGCCGGGGACATCTACGCCATCTCGGTTCCGGTCCCCACCAGCCGCTTCAAGGGCGTGAAGGACCGCGTCGAGACCGCGCTGCGGCGCACGAAGGAGGCCCTGACCCGGAAAGAGGAGGAGGCGCCGCAGTGAGCCTTCCGCAGTGACCGCGGGGCTCGCGTGACCCCTGAAGCGCCCATGCCGGCGCCCGGCGCGTGAGGGGACGGCAGCCGATTCAGGTCCGTCCCACCATGGCGGCGGGAGAAATTTCGTTTAGGTTACTCGCAGAGAGAAAGACCAATCCGACCAAACTGCAGGGCACCTACATGACCTTCCGCTCCACGATGTCTCGCCAGGGCCGCGGCTACGCACTCGCCGCGATGACCACCGCGTCCGCGCTGGCGCTGTCCGCCGCTGCCGGCCTCGCGCAGGATTACGATCCCGAGGCCGTCATCAATATCGGCTCGCTCTACGAGCCGCAGAACCTCGACAACACCGCCGGTGCCGGGCAGGGCATCAACGAAGCCTTCAACGGCAACGTCTACGAGGGGCTCTTCGTCCTGACCGACGAGGGCGAGGTCGAGCCGAAGCTGGTCGAGGACTACGAGATCAGCGAAGACGGGCTGACCTACACCTTCACATTGAAAGACGGCGTGAGCTTCCATTCGGGCGAGCCGATGACCGCCGCGGATGTGAAAAGCTCCATCGAGCGTGTGACGGCGGAGAGCTCGGCCAGCTCCCGCAAGAGCAGCCTCGCGGTGATCGAGAGCGTCGAGGCGCCGGATGACGGCACCGTGGTCGTCACGCTGACGACCCCATCGATATCGCTGCCCTACAACCTCTCCTACGTCTGGATCGTGAACGACGCGGCAGAGAACATCAGTTCGGCCGAGGACGGCACCGGCCCCTATACACTTCAGGAATGGCGCCGAGGTTCGGCGCTCTCCATGGTGCCGTTCGAGGAGTATTGGGGCGACGCGCCCACCAATGGCGGCGTGATGTTCCAGTACTTCACGGATGCCACCGCGCAGAACAACGCGCTCCTGACGGGTGCGGTCGACATCATCACCTCGATCCAGAGCCCCGACGCGCTGTCCCAGTTCACGGACAATCCGGATTTCACCGTCTCCGAAGGCGCGTCCACGACCAAGGAACTGATGGCCTACAACGACCGGGTGGAGCCGTTCGACGACCCGCAGGTCCGGTCGGCCCTTGCCCGCGCCGTGGACAACGAGCGTCTCCTGCAGGCGATCTGGGGGGATTACGGCACGCTCATCGGCTCCTTCGTGCCGCCGACCGACCCGTGGTACGTCGATCTGACGGACGTCAACGCCTACGACCCCGGGAGCGCCAGGGAGATGCTGGAAGAGGCGGGCTACCCGGATGGCTTCTCCTTCACCCTCGACACGCCCGATTACGACCCGCACCCCGTGGTCGCGCAGTTCCTGCAGAACGAGCTGGCCGAGGTCGGTGTCGATGTCAGCATCAACATCATCACCGCCAACGAGTGGTATACCAAGATCTACCAGCAGCAGGACTTCGAGGCGACGTTGCAGGAGCACGTCAACCACCGCGACATCGTCTTCTACGGCAACCCGGACTTCTACTGGGGCTACGACAATGCCGAGGTCCAGCGTCTGATCTCCGAGTCCGAGAGCGTCTCCAGCATGGAGGAGCAGACCGAGATGCTGACCGAGGCGAACCGGATCATCGCCGAGGACGCCGCCAGCATGTGGCTCTACCTCTATCCGCAGATCGTCGTCTCGACGTCTAACGTCACGGGATACCCGCTGAACGGGCTGAACTCCCAGTTCTTCGTGGCGGACATCCAGAAGGCCGAGTAAGGCCCTGATCCGGAGCCGCCAGACCTGCGGCGGCTCCGTTTTCGCGTTCGAAGACTGGATTCATCCATGCTGGGATACATGACGCGGCGGCTGGTGATCCTGCTGCTGTCCCTCGTCGCCGCCGCCATCGTCCTCTTCGTGCTCCTGCGGCTCCTGCCGGGCGATCCGGCGAATGCGCTCGTGGGTGTCGGAGCGACGCCGGAGCAGATCGAGGCGGCCCGGGCGCAGCTTGGATCCGACCAACCGCTCTTCGTGCAGTTCGTCTCCTATCTCGGCGATCTGGCGCGGTTCGACCTCGGCCAGTCCTTCGTCTCCCGCGCCCCGGTGATCGAGGAGATCTCCCGCCGGCTGAGCGTGACGTTGCCGCTGACCTTCGCGGCCTTCTTCCTTGCGATGCTGTTGGCCATCCCGCTCGGCATCGTCGCCGCTGTGAAGGCGCGGCGCTGGTACGGGCTGGTCCTCTCCGTCGTCTCGCAGGTCGGCATCGCGGTGCCGGTCTTCTGGCTCGGGATCCTGCTCGTCTACCAGTTCTCCCTGACGCTTCGCTGGCTGCCGTCCGGGGGCTTTCCCCTGCGCGGCTACGAGGATCCGGGGCGGGCGGTCCAGTCGATGATCTTGCCGGTCCTGACCATCGCGCTCATCATGACCGCGTCCCTGATGCGCTACGTCCGTTCGGCGACGCTGGACGTTCTGGAGTCCGACTTCCTGCGCACGGCGCGCGCTCTGGGCGAAAGCCGGACCGGCGCCCTGATGCGACACGGGCTGCGCAACGCGGCCGTTCCCGTGGTCTCCGTCCTCGGGATCGAGCTGTCGACGACCTTCCTCGGCGCCGTGGTGGTCGAACAGGTCTTCTCGCTCCCCGGTCTCGGCTCGATGCTCCTTCTGGGGATCCAGCAGCGGGACTATCCGAACGTCCAGGGGGTCCTGATCGTGTCCACGCTGCTCGTGCTGCTGGTCGGGTTCCTCGCCGACATACTCCAGCGTGTCCTCGATCCGCGCCTGCGCACGGAGGGGAGCCGATGAGCGTTGCAGGGACTGCCGGGCCACGCCGGAGCCGCGGCGGTGCGACCTATATTCTCGGCCTTATCCTCGTCGGAATCATCGTGGCGGCCGGCCTCGTCTCCTTCGCCTGGACGCCCTACGCGCTCTCGGACATGGCGGGCAGCCGTCTCGAGCCGCCGAGCGCGGCGCACTGGGCGGGGACGGACCGGCTCGGCCGGGATCTCTTCACGCAGCTGATGATCGGCGCACGGATCGCGCTCGTCGTCGGTTGCGGCGCGGTCGCCATCGGCGGGGCGATCGGCGTGGTGACCGGAATCCTCGCGGCCTTCGCCACGCGCTTCGCGGACGATGCACTCGCCGCCGTCTTCGACATCCTCATCGCCTTTCCGACGCTGCTCATCGCGATGCTCGTGGTGGCCGCACGGGAGGAAGCGTCCCTCGGCACCGCGATCCTCGCCCTCGGCATCGGCCTGTCGCCCATCGTCGGACGGATCACGCGGATCCTGACGAAGCAGGTGCTGGGGCAGGATTACATCACGGCGGCGCGGGTCTCCGGCACGTCCTGGGGGGCCATCGTGATCTTTCACATCCTTCCGAATATCGTGCCCTTCCTGGGCGTGAACCTCGCGCTGCAATTCGGCCTTGCGATCATGGCCGAGGCGTCGCTGTCCTATCTCGGCCTCGGCGCGCCGCCGCCCAATGCCTCCTGGGGACGGATGCTGCAGGAAGCCCAGAGCACGGTCTACACCGCGCCATGGGGCGCCGTGTTCCCGGGCCTTGCGCTCTTCGCCCTGGTGATCGGGATCAACCTCTTGGCGGACGGGCTGAGGGACCGGCTCGGCCGGAGTGGGAGGGACGCGGGATGAGCGATCTTCTGACCGTCGAAGGGCTGACGCTCGCCACCTCGGAGACGCGCCTCGTCGAGGATCTGTCCTTTTCGATCGCGCCCGGCGAGCGCTTCGGTCTGATCGGCGAGAGCGGGTCCGGCAAGTCGCTGACCGCGCTGGCCGTCACCGGCCTCCTGCCGCCGGCGATCCGCCCGTCGGGGAGTATCCGCCTTGGCGGAACGCAGGTGGTGGGCGCGCCGGAGCGGGCCCTGGTGCGTCTCAGGGGCGACGCCGTCGCCACCGTCTTCCAGGAGCCGCTGACGGCGCTCGACCCCTTGATGCCGCTCGGCGCGCAGATCGCCGGGCCGGTGCGGCGCCGTCTGAGGCGAAGTAGCAGCGATGCAAGCCGCGGCGCCGTCCGCCGCGAGGTCATGGCGCTTCTCGAGCAGGTGCGCCTGCCGGAGCCCGAGCGGCTGACCCGCGCCTATCCCCACGAGGTCTCCGGCGGCCAGCGTCAGCGGGTCGCCATCGCCATGGCGCTGGCCTGCCGGCCGCGGCTTCTGATCGCGGACGAGCCGACGACGGCGCTTGACGTCACCACGCAGGCCGAGATCGTCCAGCTCATCAACGCGCTGGTGAAGGAGCTGGGTCTGGGGCTTCTGTTCATCAGCCACGACCTCCCCGTGGTCGGGCAGGTGGCCGAGCGCGTGATGGTCATGCAGCAGGGGCGGGCGGTGGAGCGGGGCAGCACGGCCCGCGTCCTGATAGAGCCCGAGGACGCCTATACCCGCCGTCTCGTCGACGCCGCGCGCCGCTTCGACAGCGCCCTGGAGGGCCGCCCATGACCCTGATGTCGGTCGAGAATGTCAGCTTTTCCTACGGCGCGGGCCGGCGCGTGCTGGAGGACATCACGTTCGACGTGCCGCGCGGCTCCAATGTCGGGCTCGTGGGCGAGAGCGGGTCCGGAAAGTCCACCCTCCTGCGCCTGCTTCTCGGTCTCGATACGCCCCGGAGCGGCCGCATCCTGTTCGATGGCCAGCCGCTCGAGGCGAAGAGCGGGCGATACATGCGCAGCTACCGGCGACGTGTGCAGGCGGTGTTCCAGGATCCCTATTCCTCCCTCAACCCCGCGCACCGGATCCTCAGGATCGTGACGGAGCCGCTCCGCTCGCTCAAGGTGCCGGGAGATCACCGGGCCATGGCCGAGGAGGCGATGGCGGCTGTCGGCCTGCCGGCGGACAGCCTGGGGCGTTTTCCCGACCAGTTCTCCGGCGGCCAGCGGCAGCGGATCGCCATCGCCCGCGCGATCGTCGCGCGGCCGGAGCTGGTGCTGGCGGACGAAGCGGTCAGCGCCCTCGATCTGTCGACCCGCGTGCGCGTCGTGGACCTTTTCAGGGACATCTCGGAGCGGATGACGATGGTCTTCGTGTCTCACGACATGGGCGTCGTCGCCGCGCTCTGCGACCGGATCGTGGTTCTCGACCGGGGCCGCATCGTTGAGGCCGGGGAAACCGCCCGCATCCTTGCGGACCCGCAAAACGCCTATACCAGAAGCCTGCTCTCCAGCATCCCGCGGATGCCGGAGGGCGCCTGACATGACGAGACAGGACCCCAACAGATGACCGCCGATACCGACTTCGCCGCCGCCCATGCCGAGTGGTTCGAGACCCGCATGAGCAAGCTGACCGCCGAGGATGGCTGGCTGAACCTGCTCGGGCGCTGGTGGATCACGCCGGGGACATGGACCATCGGCAGCGGCGGGGAGAATGACGTGGTGCTGCCCGTGGGCCCGGAGCTGGTCGGGACGCTGACGCTGACGGACGGCGATACCGGCAGCTTCGTGACGAGCGCAGGCGAGGAGATGCCGCTGGACAGGGCGGCTGGCCGCTTCTCCTGGCGCACCGATCGGTTCGCGATGGAGATCACGTCGCTCAACGATCTGCGCGCGCTGCGCATCCGGGATACCCGGTCCGACAGCGCGACACGGCTGGCACCGATCCCCTTCTTCGATTTGGATCCCGCCTTGCGCATCACCGCGCGGTGGGAGCCGCTGCCGGAACCCATCTCCCTCACGCTCGACACGATCATCGGCGTGCCGACCGAGGTTCCGGTGTCCCACGTCGCACGATTCGAGTTCGCCGGTCGCGAGATGGCGATGCTGCCCACCTACGGCACAGCGGACCGTCCGCAATTCGTCTTCCGGGATCTGACCTCGCTGGACGACACCTACGGGCATATGCGCTTCGTCTTCGGCGAGGACGTGACGGAGGGCAGCGTGGTGATCGATTTCAACCGCGCGACCAACCCGCCCTGCGCCTTCACCTCTCACGCCGTCTGCCCGCTGCCCCCGCGGGAGAACCTCTTCGGCGTGCGGATCGAGGCAGGAGAGCAGCGGGTCCGGAGCGGATCGGACGCCGGGGCCTGACGCTTCGACCTTGGGACGCACGCCCGCCAGTCGGGTGACGCGCTCCTACCGGGGTTCGCGTCCGGCCGCACACCTATTCCGCGATCATCACCTCGATGCCCAGCTCCTCGAAGGCGCGGGCGTCCTTGTCCGAGATGCCATCGTCCGTGATGAAGGTGTTCACCACGTCCAGCGTGTTCAGCCGGGTGAAGGACGACAGGTTGATCTTGGTTGAATCGGCCACGAGGATCGTCTGTGTCGCGGCCCCGATCATGGCTTGCTTGAGCTGGAGGTCGGCGAAGCTGGGATAGGTCAGCCCGGTCTCGATGGACACGCCCGCGGTGGCGAGGAAGAGTTTTCCGGCAAGGACGTCCGACAGGTACTCCACCGCCTTGTCGCCGGAGAGGGAGAGTGTCGGAGGCTTGAACTGACCGCCCGGCATGTGGACGGCGATGCTGGGAACGGCGCCGAGAACGATGGCGATGTTGAGCGCGTTGGTGATGATCGTCAGGTCCCGCTTCGCGGTCAGCCGCGTCGCGATCTCCGTCGTGGTGGAACCGGCATCGAGGATCAGCGTCTCGCCGTCCGACACGAGCGACGCCGCCAGCGCGCCGATCTTGCGCTTCCTGTCCATGTTCGTGCTGTGCTGGAGCGACAGGGACGCGACCTGCCTGGCGACCGTGTTGAGATAGGCGCCCCCGTATTCGCGGGTGATGTGCCCCTCGGCCTCCAGCCGCTCCAGATCCTGCCTGATCGTGACATCCGAGACGGTGAAGGCAGTCGCCAGGTCCCGGACGCGGGCCGATCCCTCCTCCTCGAGCCAGTCGAGGATCCGGCGGCGGCGGGTCTCGGACAGCAGGCCGCCGCGCGTCTTCGGTCGTGATCCGCCGTCCTGTGCCATGGTGTTCTCTCGCGATCCGTCCGCCTGCGTCATGTTCCTCTCTACCAAGTCGCTCCCATGATCAACGTGCACCGGCCTGCTGACGCAGCACCACGCGCGCCTCGAAGCGGCTCTGGGCCTGGTCGACGACGACGGCGGCGATGATGACGAGACCCTTGATGACGGTCTGCCAGAAGGTCGACACGCCCATCATCACGAGCCCGTCGGACAGGATGCCGATGACGAACGCGCCGATGATTGTGCCGAAGATCCGCCCCCGCCCTCCGGACATCGAGGTGCCCCCGAGGACCGCGGCGGCGATGGCGTTGAGTTCGAAGGTCTCTCCCGTGGCCGGGTGCGCAGCCTGGAGCTGGGAGGCGATGATGAGGCCGACGAGGGCGGCGCAGAAGCCCGAGAACATGTAGACGTAGAGCTTCACCCGCCGGACCTTCACGCCGGACAGGGACGCCCCGCGCTCGTTGCCGCCCACCGCGTAGATGTGCCGGCCGAGCGGCGTGTTCCGCGCCACGTAAGCCGCGCCGCAGGCCACGGCGATCAGCATCCAGATCGAGACCGGGATGCCGAGCACGTTTCCCGCGCCGATCCAGCGGAACGTGTCCGACCCCCATTCGGCGTTGCCGGAGAGGTTGGGAAACGTGGCGCCGGAGGAAAACAGCAGCGCGATCCCCCGCGCGACGTAGAGCGTGCCGAGCGTGGCGATGAAGGGGGCCACGTTCAGCCGGGTGATCAGGATCCCGTTCACGAAGCCCACGAAGACGCCCACCGCGATGGTCATCAGGGCGATCTCGAACGTGTTGAACTGGATCGTCCAGGCGAAACCGAGGTCGATGCCGTTCAGGACGAGATACCCCGCCACCATCCCGCACAGACCGACGATTGAGCCGACCGAGAGATCGATCCCGCCGGTAATGATGACGAAGGTCATGCCGATGGCGAGAAAGGCGTTCAGCGCCACGTGCTTGGACATGATGATCATGTTGGCGGTGCTGAGGAAGTTCGGCGCCGCGGCGGCGAAGAACACGAAGACGACGATGAGGGCGATGAACGTCCGCGCCTTCAGGAGCAGGAGCAGCAGGTTCTGGGTCGAGGCCCCGCTTTGGCCGGTGGCGGTCGCGCTCATGCGGCTTTGTCCTTCTTGACTTGGGCGGCTTCGACGATCTCGGCCATTGAAGCCGTGCTGCCGTCGAACGTGCCGGTGATCCGGCCCTGTGCCATGACGATGATGCGGTCCGAGAGGCCGGTGACCTCCTCAAGATCCGACGTGACGAAAAGGATGGCGAGCCCGTCTTCGGCGAGGGCGCGCATCGTGCGGAAGACCTCGGCCTTGGCGCCGATGTCGATGCCGCGGGAGGGCTCGTCCATCAGCAGCACCTTCGGCGACGTCATCAGCGCCTTCGAGATGACGACCTTCTGCTGGTTGCCGCCCGAGAGCGAGGAGACGGGATGCTCCGGGCTCGCGATCTTGATACCGAGGCGCTTGACGAAATCACGCGCCGTCTCCGCCTCCCGCGACAGGCTGAGGTGGAGGTATCGGGTGAAGCGGCGAAGGGAGGAGAGTGTCATGTTCTCCCGGATCGCCATGATCTGGACCAGCCCGTCGCGCTTGCGGTCCTCCGGGATGAGGGCGACCCCCCGGTCGATCCGGCTGGAGACGTCGGGCGGGCCGATCGGCTCTCCGTCCAGCCACATCTCGCCGCCCGCATGGGGATGCAAGCCGAGGATGCATTCGAGGAACTCGCTGCGTCCTGCGCCCATGAGCCCGTATATGCCGACGATCTCCCCCGCCTTCACCGACAGGCTCACGTGATCGACCGCCAGCCCGCCGGCCTCGCGCGGAAGGGTGACGTCCTCGGCGCGGAACACGTCTTCCCCGATGGTCTGGGCGCGGGGCGGGAAGTCCTTCGATGTCTCGCCGATCATGGCGGTGACGATCCACGGAATGTCCACGCCGTCCATCGGCTGCGCGCCGGTGATCTCGCCGTCGCGCAGGACGGTGATGTAGTCGCCGATGCGGATCAGCTCCTCGAGGCGGTGGCTGATGTAGACGATCCCGACGCCCTGTCGCCGCAGCTCTCCGATGACGCGGAAGAGCACGTCCACCTCGGTCTGCGAAAGCGCCGAGGTCGGTTCGTCCAGGATCAGGATGCGGGCATCCTCGTTCAGCGCCTTGGCGATCTCGACGATCTGTTGCTGCCCGATGCGCAGGTTGCCGAGCGGCTGATCGACGTCGATCTGCTGTTCCAGCCGCTCCATCAGCTCCCGCGCGATGCGGCTTTGCGCGGCGCGGTCGATATGGCCCATATGGGTTCGTTCGCGGCCGATGAAGATGTTCTCGGTGATCGTGAGATCGGGAAAGAGGTTCAATTCTTGGAAGACGATGCCGATGCCGGCGCGCTCCGCTTCGTCCTTCGAGGCGAAGGTGACGGGCGCTCCGTCCATCTCGATGCGGCCCTCGGTGAGGCGCTCGACGCCCGCGATGACCTTCATCAGCGTGGACTTGCCGGCGCCGTTCTCCCCCACGAGGACGTTGACCGCGCCCATGCGCAGGTCGAAATCGACGCCTTTCAGGGCGACCGTGCCGGGATAGACCTTCACGCCCCCTCGGATCGACAGGGCGATGGACTGCTCCGTCATGGCGCGCTCCAGTCGAGCGTGACGGGGACGATCTCGGCCGCGGCCTCGCCATCCGTCAGGGTAAAGGCACCGGTGAAGGAGACGTCTCGGCCGATGGCATCCTCGGGTAAGACGGGCATGCCGGCATGTGCGGTGTCGTTGAGCGCGCGGGCAAGCTTGGCGAACTCGATCTGGTCGCGGAAATCGGTGAAGACATAGAAGGGCAGGCTGTCGCGCAGCGCAGTGCCCCGGATGACGGGGCCGAGCTGGAGATCGGCATCCGCTGTGCCGTCGCCGTCGAGATCGACCGACAGGCGCGCGGCGCGGCTTTCGAGATCTGCGTCGACGACGGTTCCGCCCCCCCTGACGATGAAGTTGCTCGGGGCACCTTCGCTCCCGCCGATCCCGTAGCGGTCCTCGGCGGCGGGGAAATCGGAGCGCGCGAGGGACAGCACATCCGTGGCCGGGACGGCCATCTCGCTCAGCGTGGGCAGAACGCGAGGCGTCCAGTCCTCGCTCACGATGGCGGCCATGCGGCTGGCATCGTCCTGCGGGACGGCATCGGCGTCATCCGCCTTTTCGACGATCTTGCACGATGCAAGGGGCAGCGCCGCGGCAGCGACGATGGCGATGAGACGGATCATGAGCGAGGTTCCCGCGGGTCCGGTAGGGTCAGAAATGGGAGAGGTCGGGCGGGCGGCGACGAGGCCGCCCGCGCTCTTCAGGGATGTCCCAGGGTCAGTCCGCGAGCGCGAACGTCTCGAGGTTGTCGGCGTTCTCGGCGGTGATGAGCACGCAATCCATCAGCTGTTTCTCGTCGAGGCCGGTGGACCCGTCCGTCAGGTAGGCATCGGCCTGCTCGACGGCGAGCTCGGCCTGGCGGTAGGCGGGCTGGAGGACCGTGGCCTTGATGCCGCCGTTCTGGATCGAGTCGCGCACGTCGTTGGAGCCGTCGAAGCCCACCACGATCACGTCGGTGCGGCCGGCCGCCTCGAGCGCGGCCCAGGCACCCATCGCCATCGTGTCGTTGCCGGAGATGACGCCCTTGATGTCCGGATTGGCCTGGAGCATCGATTCCATGACCGTGTAGGCCTCGGTCTGGGACCAGTTCGCCGATTGCTGGGCGATCATTTCGAGGTCCGGGTACTGGTCGATGACATCATGGTAGCCGGACGAGCGGATGCCGGCATTGGTGTCGGATTCCTTGCCCAGAAGCTCGGCGTACTGGCCCTCTTCGCCCATGAATTCGACGAACGCCTCGGCGCCGAGCTGCGCGCCCTGGTAATTGTTCGACACGATCTGGCTGACGGCGACGCCGGATTCGGTGATCTCGCGGTCGATCAGGAAGGAGGGGATGCCCGCTTCCTTCGCCCGGCGGATCGGTTCGACGGAGGCATCCGCGCCGGCATTGTCGAGAATGACGGCGGACACACCCTGCGCGATCAGCGAATCGTAGATCTCGGACTGGCGGTTGGGATCGTCGTCATGGGTCAGGACGACCGTGTCGTAGCCCAGCTCCTCCGCCTTCGCGGCGGCGCCGTCGGCCTCTGCCTTGAAGAAGGGGTTGTCGTGGCTCGGCGTGACGATCCCGATGGTGCCCTGATCCTGCGCGAACGCCGCGAAGGGCAGGGTGAGCGCGATGGCGGCCGCGCTGGCGATAAGGTGGCGTCGTTTCATGATTGGAGTCCTCCCGTTTTTCGTTTCGGCACAAGCTGCGCCGCTCCTCCAAAACGAAAGAGACCGAAAGAAAAGCCTTCTGTCAACACAGTCGTTCGGCACCGTCTGTTTTCATTCCCGCGCTTCAGCGGGTCATGGCGAGGAATATTGCTCAGAAATTGTTCCTTGCCATGAAGACGTCCGCCCTCTACCAAATCAAACGAAAGAAAACGAAACCAGTTCTTGAGGGAGGAGCCCATGAGCAGGATCGTCGGGCGCAGGATCACGCTGGGCGTGGTCATCGGAAGCCGTGCGTTCTTCTCTCCCGCGCCGTGCCGCGCCGCGAGGGACGAGATCACGGCAGAACTGGGGGCCCTCGGTGTCGACATCGTCACGCTGCCGTTCGAGGCCACCGCGAACGGCGCGGTCCAGTCGATCGAGGATGCCCGGCTCTACGCCGAGCATTTCCGCAAGCATGCGGACAGTATCGACGGGCTGGTGATCTGCCTGCCGAATTTCGGCGACGAGATCGCGGTCTCCGAGCTGGTGAACCGCGCCCGTCTGGACGTGCCGATCCTGGTTCAGGCCGCGAATGACGAGAACGACCAAGTCGACGTGCACAGCCGCCGCGATGCGTGGTGCGGAAAGATCAGCGTCACGAACAACTTCTACCAGTACGGCGTGCCCTTCAGCGAGCCGTCCCGCCATACCTCGGACATCTCCTCCGACGAATTCCGCGCCGACCTGCGCAAGTTCGTGGGCGTCTGCCGCGTGGTCGGCGGCGTGCGCGGCGCGCGACTCGGAGCCATCGGGGCGCGCACGGGCGCGTTCCAGACCATGCGCTATTCCGAAAAGCTGCTCCAGCGCGCCGGGGTCACGGTCGTCACCGTCGATCTGTCTGAGCTGATGGGACGGGCGGGACGGCTCTCCGACGACGAGCCCGTGGTGCGCGAAAAGGTCGAAGCGATCCGCACCTACGGCCGCATCGCGCCGCATATTTCCAACGATCAGCTCGTCCGGCAGGCCAAATGGACCGCCACGGTCAACGCCTGGATCGAGGAGAACGAGTGCGACGCCTCCGCCATCCAGTGCTGGAGCGCGTTGCAGGACAATTTCGGCTGCGCGACCTGCGTGACAATGTCCATGATGGGCGAGGCGCTGATGCCCTCGGCCTGCGAGGTGGACATCATGGGCGGGCTGTCGATGTACATGCTCGCGCTCGCCTCGGAAGCGCCGCCGGCGATCCTCGACTGGAACAACAACTACAATCGCGAGGAGGAGATGGTCGTCGCGACGCATTGCGGCAACTTCCCCAAATCCTTCATCGGCGACACGCCGGAGATCGGGGAGCTCGACGTCCTCGGCGAATCCCTCGGCCGCTCCAATTGCTTCGGCGCGGTGAAGGGCAAGGTGAAGGCCGGGGACATGACCTATTTCAGGGTCTCCTCGGATGACACGAACGGCACGCTCAAGGCCTATCTCGGCGAGGGCGAGTTCACGGACGATCCCTACGGTATGGACGGCGGCATCGCCGTCTGCCGCATTCCGCGCCTGCGCCGGCTCATGGGGTTCGTGACGCAGCAGGGCTTCGAGCACCACGTCGCCATGGTCCGCGGGCACCATGCCGCGATCCTGAACGAGGCGATGACCCGTTACCTGGGCTGGCCGTTCTACGATCACGACACGCCGCCCGAACCGCAACTGTTCCACCCCCGGAGGTTCTGATGACGGACCGCTCCAACACCCTCGCGACGATCCGCGACAATGCCCTGTGGATGCGCCGCCGCGCCTTCTCGATGGTGCATGCCGCCCAGCTCGGCCATCCGGGCGGCGACTTCTCCGCCACCGACATCGTCGCCACGCTCTTCTTCGGCGTCCTGCGGTACGATCCGGCCCGCCCAGAGAAGGCCGACCGCGACCGGTTCGTCATGTCCAAGGGCCACGCGACGGGGGTCCTCTACACCGCGCTCTGCCGCGCGGGATATTATTCCGAAGACTGGCTCGAGACCTACATGCAGCCCGGCTCGAAGCTGAACGGTCACCCGAACCGGCAATACGTTCCCGGCGTCGAGGCCAATACCGGCCCGCTCGGCCACGGCCTGCCCATCGCCACCGGTATCGCCATCGCCGGGCAGATCGACGGCTCGGATCACCGGACCTTCGTCCTGACCGGGGACGGTGAGATCCAGGAGGGCTCCAACTGGGAGGCCGCGATGACAGCCGGTCACCGCAAGCTCGGGAACCTGACCGTCATCGTCGACCGCAACCGCCTGCAACAGGGGCAGGGGACGGAGGAGACCTCCTCCCTCGACCCACTGCCGCAGAAATGGACCGCTTTCGGCTGGGAGGTGATCGAGGTGGACGGGCACGACCATGCCCAGCTTCTCGAGGTGCTTGGCGCCGAGCCTGGCGATCGCCCCCGCGCCGTCATCGCCAACACGGTGAAGGGCAAGGGCGTGTCATTCATGGAGAACCAGGCAAGCTGGCATCACGGTGTGCCGAGCGACGAACAATTCGCCCAGGCGATGGAGGAGCTGGTCTGATGGCCGATACCCTGACTGCGACCGCGAGGGACTGCCGCGTCGCATGGTCCGAAACGCTGGAGGCTCTGGCCCGCGAGGACGACCGCATCGTCGCCGTGGTGAACGATTCCATCGGCTCTTCCAAGTTGAACGCTTTCGCCACGGCGTTCCCCGAGCGAACCGTCAATGTCGGCATCGCCGAGCAGCTGATGGTCGGCGTCGGCGCCGGGCTGGCCAATGGCGGCAAGGTTCCGTTCGTCTCCGCCGCCGGCTGCTTCCTGACGGGCCGGGCTCTGGAGCAGATCAAGGCGGATGTGGCCTATTCGGGCTACAACGTGAAGCTGGTCGGCCAGTCCTCCGGCATCGCCTACGGGGAGCTTGGCGCGACGCACCATTCCATCGAGGACCTGGGGTGGCTCCGCCAGCTCGGCCAGATCACCGTGATCGTTCCCGCCGACAGCTGGGAAACGGAACAGGCCGTGCGGTGGGCCGCGGCGCATGACGGGCCGGTCTACCTGCGGATATCGCGCATGAAGGTGCCGGATCTCGATATCCCGGACCGCCGCTTCCGTCCCGGCGTCGCGGAGGTGGTGCGCGAGGGCGATGATGCCGCGATCCTGGCCTGCGGCACGACGGTCCACCTTGCCCGCGACGCTTCCGTGCTTCTGGCGGAGGAGGGGATCCGGGCCCGGGTGCTCAACATGTCGTCCGTCAATCCGCTGGATACGGAGGCCACCCTCTCGGCGGCGAGGACAGGCCATATCGTCACGGTGGAGGAGGGGCATGTCCGGGGCGGTCTCGGCGGCGCCGTCGCGGAGTTCACCGCGTCTGCGCATCCCTGCCGCGTGACGCGCATGGGCTTCGACGGCTTCCGCACGACCGGTTCCGCGGAGCATCTCTTCGAAGAGGCGGGGCTGTCGGCGCAAGGGATCGCCGGATCGGTCCGCGCCTCCCTCTCGGCATGAGCCGGATTCTCGCCATCGATCAGGGCACGACCAACACCAAGGTCGTGCTCTTCGATGCGTCCCTTACCCCCGTGGCCCGCGCCAGCCGACCCACGCGCACGCACTACCCGGCCGATGGCTGGGCGGAGCAATCGGCGGACGAGATCTGGCAGAGCGTCAGGGCCGCGATCGGGGAGGTCGTGGCCGCCGAAGGGGCAGGCGGCATCGAGGGGATCGCGATTTCGAACCAGCGCGAGACACTGGTCCTCTGGGATGCGGAGGGCGGACCTGCGCCCTGTCCAGCGATCCTCTGGCAATGCCGCCGCACGGCCGGGCGCTGTGCCGAGTTGATCGCTGAGGGGCACGACGAGACCGTCGTCGCCGCCACCGGCCTCGGCATCAACCCGCTCTTCCCGGCCTCCAAGCTCGCCTGGGCGATGGAGAACGTCGACCGCGTGGCCGAGCTTCACGCGGCAGGCCGGTTGCGGGGCGGAACGGTCGATACGTGGCTTCTGTGGAACCTTACCGGCGGGGCGGCCTTCGCGACGGACCACTCGAACGCCTCCCGGACGCTGCTGTTCGACACCGCGAAGCTCGACTGGTCGGAGGAGCTGGCGTCGCTCTTCGGGGCGCCGCACGATGTCCTGCCGAAGCCGATGCCGAGCGACAGCCGGTTCGGCGTGACGGCGGAGAGCGCCACGGCGCTGCCCGCTGGCGTGCCGATCCTCTCCGTCATGGGCGACAGTCACGCGGCCCTCTACGGTCACGACATCCGCGCGCCGGGGGAGGTGAAGGCGACGTTCGGCACCGGCTCCTCCCTCATGACGCTGACCCCGGAGCGCACCGCCTCCGGAAACGGGCTGTCGGGCACCATCGCCTGGAGCGAGGGGGGGAGGACCGCCTACGCCCTCGAGGGCAACATCACCGTCTCGGCGCAGGCGGCGGCCTATGTGGCCGGTCTTCTGGGTCTGCCATCCCCCGCCGCGCTGTCGGACCTCGCGCAAACTGTCCCGGACGCGAACGGGGTCAGCTTCGTGCCGGCGCTCGCGGGCCTCGGCGCCCCGCATTGGGACGACGCCGCCCGGGGGACCATTGGCGGGCTGACCCTCTCCGCCGGCCCGGCTCACATTGCCCGCGCGACGTTCGAGGCCATCGCCCACCAGGTCGCGGATGTGTTCGAGGCGATGGAGCGCGACATAGGCCAGCCCCTCGCCGCGCTGAAGGCTGACGGAGGCGCCTCCGGCAACGACTGGCTGATGCAGCTGCAGGCCGACCTTCTCGGCCGCCCGGTCCTGAGGCGCGACATGGCCGAGATCGGAGCGCGTGGCGCCGCCTCCATGGCTCTTCGGGCTCTCGGTCACGCGGCAAAGGAGGCGGCGGGTCCGATGGTCCGCTTCGCGCCCCTCATGAAAGATGCCGAGAGGCACCGCCACCGTGCCGCCTGGGTCGCGGCCGTGGCACAGGCCCGCGCACGGTCAGCCTGACGGCCAAGGCTCCGCCTATGCTTCGGGTCGCGCCCGCGATTGAATGCGGGACGGGTTGCGCTTGCCTCACATTCCGTCCGGGGCGGCATCGGACGGCGCTGACTGTCCGGCCGGTCCGGGCGTTCGCTCCGGCTGGGCGACGTCCGTGGCATGGCGGGAGGCGTGCAGGACGACCGACAGGCCCGGTGCAAGGCGCTCCGCGCCGGGCTGGTCCGGGTCGATCTCGATCCGCACGGGCAGACGCTGTGCGATCTTGGTGAAGTTGCCCGTTGCCGTTGACGCCCCCATCACGCTGAACTCGGAGGCCGTCGCGGGAGAGAGGACGGCGACCCGCCCGGTGAAGGATCTGTCGCGCAGCGCGTCCACGGTGAAGCTCACCTCCTGCCCCTCATAGAGGTCGGCAAGCTCGGTCTCCTTGACGTTGGCGATCACCCACAGGTTTTCCGGCACGAGGGACATCACCGCCGTGCCCGCCGTGACGAATTGGCCCCGGCGCACCCCGATCTGGCCAAGACGGCCATCCGCGGGGGCCCGGATCGTGCGGTGTTCGAGGTCGAGGCGGGCGAGGCTTACTGCGGCTTCGGCGCTGGCGATTTCGGCCTCCAGCGCCCGTGACTGCACGCGGGCCCCGGCGACGGATTCCCGCGCCACGTCCACCGTGCTCGTGGCCTCCGTCAGCGTCGCTTCGGCGCGGCGGAGCGCGAGGTCGGCGTCGTCGGTCTGGGTATCGGACACCACGCCACGCTCGAGGAGTTGGTGCTGCCTGTCGTCGGTTGCGCGGGCGATCTCGAGAGCGGCCTCGGCGGCGCCGGCCGCGGCCTTGCGCGAGGCGAGCGTCGCCTCGGCGGACCGGATCGACTGGACGTTTCCATCGAGGGCGGCCTCGGCGGAGGCCAGCCGTGCCTCTGCCTGCGCGAGGGCCTGCTTGGCGCTGCGATCGTCGATACGGACGAGGACGTCGCCTTTCGAGACGGTCCTGAAGTCCGTCACCGGAACCTCGACGACCTCGCCGGCGGCCTGCGCCGAGAGGGTCGTCACGCTGCCCCGCACATAGGCATTGGACGTGCGTATCTCGGCGAGGCCGAAAGGCGGCAGCTGCCATGCCCAGAGCATCAAGAGCGTGCCGAGGATACCGGCCAGCAGGACGAAGAGGGTGGGGATGTTGTGTTTCAGAACGCGCATGTCCGGGTCGCTCCAGATGTCAGGCGGTCGCGGCCGCCGAAGGGGCCGCGCGGGATTTCAGGTGAATGTGCAGAAGGTGAAGGGTCAGCACCGCAAGGGCGGCGAGGGCGAGACCGGCGATCGCGGTGAACGCATCGTTGTAGGCGCTGACGGTGGCCTGCCGGGCGATCTGCGTTCCGAGCTGGGTGACCGCCTGCGCTTTCGCCTGGGCGGCATCGGTGACGGTGCCGGACAGGCCGCGCGCGGTCTGTCCGATCCGGCCCGAGACCGCCGCGTCCGTGATCATCAGTTGGTCCCGGATCAGGGCGCCATGCGTCGAGGCGCGCACCGAGACGAGGGTGCGGAAGAGGCCGGAGCCGATCGTGCCGCCGAGGATCTGGGTGGACAGGAACACGGTGATGAAGCTCAGGAGATACTGCGGACCCTTCATCAGGGCGGCGAGCAGTCCTGCCGCCATGGCCGAGGCGAGAAAGAGCGATGAGGCGAAGGCGATCAGGGCCTGGCTCACGATCATGTCGCGCGGGGCGACCGTGATGCTGGCGTGCGAGTCCATGGACGCGGCGATCGCGATGAGCGCGAGGGCTCCCCAGTGGATGAACGGAACGCGTGCGGGCCGCAGGATCGCCGCGCACACAAGACCGCCGGCGAGCGTGCCTCCGGAAATGGCCCAGAAGAGGGGCATGGTCTGCGACGCATCGTAGCCGAGGCTGCGAAAGAGGCCTGGCGCGCCGGCGCTCTGTTCCGACAGCACGATGCGGAAGAGGATCAGCACGGCCGACAGATGAAGCATCGCGGGCGAGGTCAGCCAGCGCACGTCCAGAAGCGGTGCCTTGCGGTGCAGTTCGATCGTCAGCACGAGCGCCAGCGCGGCGATGCTTCCGCCAAGGAGCCAGCCGAGCCAGTTCGCCTCGAACCACCAGTAGATCGCCCCGGTGGTGAAGCAGGCGACGATCCCGCTGAAGGACGCCGCGAGGAGCACGAAGCTGACCAGATCGAGGCGCTTGATGACCTTCATCGTCGGCGTCGCGGCCAGTGGCAGAAGGTAGACGAAAGGCAGGCAGACCAGCGCCATGCCGAGCTTCAGCACGAGGATGCTCATCGTGCTGGCATTCTCGAGGATGAGGGGGGCCAGCGCCTGTCCGAGCGGCGCGCCGAGCGAGATGACGGTGAGCGCGAGGGGCAGGCCGATCACCAGCTTTCGCTCGGCCCGGAACGGCTCCAGCATGTAGAGAAAGGCGAGCGTCGAGAGCGAGGATGCCGCGATCCCGGAAAGCGCCTCGGCGACAAGGGCCGAGCGCAGATCGGTGGTGAAGAGGTTCAGAACGGCCACGGCGGCGTAGATCAGGATCGAGACCTCGGCAAACCGGCGAAGGCCGAACTGCGTCCTGATCTTGATGAGCATGAGCGGCATCCACGCGCGGGGCGACATGAAGGCGACCATCAACCAGGCCGTCTGGCTCTGCGTGGCACCGAGTTCGCCGCCGAGTGTTGTGAGGTTCGCCGTCAGGAACCCCTGTCCAAGCGATTGCGTGAGGGCAAGGAAGCTCGCCGCGGCGATGTAGGCCACGGCGAGGTAGAGCGGCTTCGGAACGAAATCCGGCGCGCGTGCGGGCTGCGGCGCAGGGTCTTCCGCCGCGCTGCCGGGATCTGTCCTGACCTCGGTCATTGGTTGCCCATCGCGTCGAGGTTGGCCTCGATCCGGCGCAGGGTCGCGAGCGCGTGTTCGACGTCCTCCGGCGGGATGCCGCGGTAGGCCTCGCTGCGCAGGACGTGGGTGAATCGCACGACGCGATCGGCCTGGCTGTGCGCCTCCGGCGTGAGGAAGAGCCTGCGCACGCGCTTGTCTTCCCTGGACGTCTTCCGTTCGATCAGATGCGCCGCCTCGAGGTGATCGAGGGTGCGGTTCATCGTGGGCGTCCTGATGTCGAGAAGACCGGCGAGCTCCGTCTGCGTCAGGCCCTCGTTGGCCGAGATGTGGGTCAGGGCCTGCGCGCGGGCATATGTCATGTCGAGCGCCGAGGCTTGCGCATCGAACCGTTTGCGGATGGTGCGCACCAGGGTGAAGACCGAGGCCAACAGATCCGTTCGAACTTCTTGCATGACGATACCATAAGCGTGCTAACGATTTGCTTAGCTAACATCTTATCGTCGCAGCGCAACGTGCATTTGTGCACAGCGTTAATTCACTGGCGTCACAGGAGGACGTGTGGAGGCAGGGCTGCCGCCTGGCGCGGGACGGCATCGCATCGACATGCTGAAAGGTCCGCTGGCGAGCTCAGCTCCGGGGCTGCAAACGCAGAGCGTCAGCGGATGTCGCAGCTTGCCTGGGTTCCTGGGGGGAAATGGCGGAGAGACAGGGATTCGAACCCTGGGACCCCGTGAAGGGTCAACGGTTTTCGAGACCGCCCCGTTCGACCGCTCCGGCACCTCTCCGCGCTGCTGGGTCGCAGGTGGCGTGTCGTTTAGGCCGTGGCGGGCGGGCATGCAACCCCCGATCTGGCGGGTTTCCCAGCGGAATGCGGGGAAGGGGGGCCGGGCCGGCCAAGGGGCGCCGACGTCTGACGATTTGGTGGGCCCCGCTTGGCAGGACGCATCGCGTTGCGTATCGCTGGTCACTGCGATGGGCGGCGCCGTGCCGGACCTGTGCTGCCTCGCGGCACTCCTCGGCACGGCGCCCCGTCTCGTCCTGACGTCTTGCAGCGTCACCGTCCGTAAAAGGGGTCATCCGAATGCGTCCGACCGAGTTTACCGCCCGCGTCCTGTTCTCCGCGCTGCCGGCCACTCTTTGCTGCGGGCTCGCGCTGGCGCCGATCGATGCTGCGGCCCAGCCAGCGCCGATGCCGTCAGTGAGGGCCGCCGATCGTGCGGAGGTCGCGCCGCTTGCGGAGGCGCTGCGCATCGAGGAGCTCATGGCGGTGATGCGGGCCGAGGGGCTGGCCTATGCCATCGAACTGCGGGACCAGCTCTTTCCGGGCGAAGGCGACGCGAGGTGGACCGCGGCGACGCGGGAGATCTACGCAATGGACGCCATGACCCGGGTCATGGTGGAGGGCCTGGTGCACGACATGTCCGCGGAGGACGTCACCGCCGCGACGCGGTTCTTCGAATCGGACCTCGGGCAGCGGATCGTGGATCTGGAGATCGCCGCCCGTGAGGGGCTGATGGAGGAGGGCGTCGAGGAGGCGAGCCACGACCACCTGGACGAGCTGCCCGATGCGGACCCCGAGCGGATGAAGCTTCTGGAGGCGTTCATCGCGGCGAACGATCTGCTGGAGGAGAATGTGGTCGGCGCCCTCAATGCCAATCTCGCCTTCTTCGAAGGTCTGGACGCGGGCGGCGCCTATTCGGAGGAGTGGAGCGAAACGGGCTCGATGTACGGCGATCTCTGGGCCCAGGAGGCGCGCATCCGCCAGGAGACGGGGGAATGGATCTATTCCTACCTCGCCATGGCCTATGCGCCGCTGACCGATTCCGAGCTCTCGTCCTACATCGCATTCTCCGAATCCGACGCCGGGATCGCCCTGAACACGGCGCTCTTCGGCGCATTCGACCGGCTCTATACCCGGATCAGCTACGACCTCGGCCGCGGCGCGGCGCGGTTCATCGCCGGCGATGACATCTAGGGTGCCCCAGCGGCGCTTGACACCAAGAGGCTTCCTCGCCATAGAGCGGCTTCCCTAAGAACCGAGCCCCAGATGGGGCCGCCGTCACAGGCGCCGGCATGGCCGGCACGAACGTTCCGGAGACCCGGAAGGCCGCAGACGCGACAGAAATGAAGGAAACGGCCCATGTTTGCGGTCCTCAAGACCGGCGGCAAGCAATATCGCGTTCAATCCGGCGATGTGCTTCGTGTCGAAAAGCTTGCAGCTGAAGCAGGCGAAACCGTTCAGTTCAACGACATTCTCATGATCGGCTCCACGGTCGGTGCCCCCCTCGTCGAGGGTGCGGGCGTCCAGGCCACGGTGATCGAGCAGATCAAGGGCGAGAAGGTCATCCACTACGTCAAGCGTCGCCGTAAGCACAGCTCGCAGCGCCGCAAGGGGCACCGTCAGCAGCTCACGCTCCTGCGCGTCACCGATCTTCTGGAATCGGGCGCCGACAAGAGCGACGTGAAGGCCGCGATCGGCGCCGGATCCGTTTCGGGTGCCGCGATCGTCGCCTCCGACGGCCGCTACGCCATGAACAAGACCGACCAGGCGGAGATGAACCGCCGCGTCACCGAGGGCAAGGCGAACGAGAAGGCCGCCGAGACCACGGATGCGGCTGATGCTCCGAAGAAGAAGCCTGCGAACCTCCTTAGCGAATCGCGGGACGGCAAGGGTGACGATCTCACGAAGATCGGTGGCGTCGGCCCCAAGCTGAAGCAGAAGCTGAACGACAACGGTGTCTACCACTTTGACCAGATCGCGGCGTGGACGCCGGACGAGGTCGAGTACATGGACGAGCAGTTGTCCTTCAAGGGCCGCATCACGCGTGACGGCTGGATCGACCAGGCGACCCAGTTCGCCGCAGAACAGGAGTAAGTCCCGATGGCACACAAGAAAGCTGGCGGCTCTTCCCGGAACGGTCGCGACTCTGACGGCCGCCGCCTCGGTATCAAGAAGTTCGGTGGCGAAGCCGTGATCCCCGGCAACATCATCGCGCGTCAGCGCGGCAACAAGTGGTGGCCGGGCGAGAATGTCGGCGAAGGCAAGGACCACACGCTCTTCGCCAAGGTCGAAGGCGCCGTGTCCTTCCGCAAGGGCTTCAAGGGTCGGACGTTCATCTCCGTTCTTCCCGTCGCCGACGCTGCCGAATAAGGCGCGTCAGATCCGGACGTAACCGGATCGAAAGACATCCGATCTATCTGGACGGGGCTGGCGTTGTCGCCGGCCCCGTCCCCGTATCGGCCGGAGAATCCGGCTCGGCCGCGTCCGGGGAGGGCACGCGGACGGGCTGCTGGTCGGCGCCGGGCAGTCCCGGTTGCGAGGAGGGTATTTCCATGAGCGAGACAGTTTCCCTGACCGGGCAACCGGAGATCGTGGCCGACCGCGTGGTTCTGCGGCCGCTGCGCCGCTCCGATGCCGGCCTCTTGAGCCTCTATACCGGTGACAAGCGTGTTGCGGCATCCACCTCGTCGATCCCGCATCCCCTGCCGCCCGGCACCTCGGAGGCCTTCATCACGCGTGCTCTCGCGCCGAACCGGCGGGAGGAAGTCTGGGCCCTCGATGGATCGTCCAGCGGGCTTGGAGAGCTTGTCGGCGTCATTTCCCTGACGCGCATGCTCCACGGTGCGCCCAACCAGGCGGAGATCGGATACTGGGTGGCGCCCGCCTTCTGGAATACCGGCCTCGCCTCCGAAGCCGTGCGCGCGCTCACCGCGGCCAATCCGCTCGGCAGTGCGACGATCTTCGCCAGTGTCTTTCAGGACAACCCGATCTCGGCGCGCGTCCTGACGGGGGCGGGGTTCGACTATATCGGCGATGCCGAAACCTTCTGCGTCTCCCGCGGCGCAAAGGTGCCGACCTGGACCTATCTGCTTCGTCTGGGGGCTCGTCGCTCACCCGCGGCTTGATGGCCGCGTCCTCTTGGCGTAGGCGGACAGCCTGACAAGGGGGCGGACATGAAGTTCCTCGATCTGGCCAAGGTCTATCTGCGCTCCGGCGCCGGCGGTAACGGGGCGGTTTCGTTCCGACGCGAGAAGTATATCGAGTACGGCGGCCCCGATGGCGGGGACGGCGGGCGCGGCGGCGATGTGATCGTCGAGGTGGTCGAGGGGCTGAACACGCTCATCGATTTCCGCTATCAGCAGCATTTCTTCGCCAGGAACGGTCAGGGCGGCATGGGTCGCCAGCGCACGGGCCGCACGGGTGATGACATCGTGCTCCGCGTGCCGGCCGGGACCGAGATCCTCGAGGAAGACGAGGAAACCGTGATCGCCGATCTGGCCGAGGTCGGGGATCGCGTCGTCTTGGCGCGCGGCGGCAACGGCGGCTTCGGCAACCTGCATTTCAAGACCTCAACCAACCAGGCGCCCCGCCGCGCCAACTCAGGGCAACCCGGCGTCGAGCGGACGATCTGGCTGCGTCTGAAACTGATCGCGGATGCGGGCCTTCTCGGTCTGCCGAATGCGGGCAAGAGCACCTTCCTCGCGGCGACGTCCAACGCCCGCCCGAAGATCGCGGATTATCCCTTTACCACGTTGCACCCCAATCTCGGCGTCGTCGGCGTGGATAATGCCGAGTTCGTCGTCGCCGACATCCCCGGCCTGATCGAGGGCGCGCATGAGGGCAGGGGCATCGGGGACCGCTTCCTCGGCCACGTTGAACGCTGCGCCGTGCTGCTTCACCTCGTCGACGGCACCTCGGAGGATCCGGTTCAGGACTGGCGCACGATCATCAGCGAGCTCAACGCCTATGGCGGCATCCTCGCCGACAAGCCGAGGCTCACGGTTCTTAACAAGATCGACGCCCTGGACGACGAAGAACGGGATGCGCGCGCGGCCGCCCTCGAAGAGGCGACGGGCGGCGAGGTCATGCGCATGTCCGGCGCGTCGGGCGAGGGCGTGCGCGAGGTGCTGCGCGCGCTTCGCCGGATCATCCTCGCCGAGCGTGGAGC
Source organism: Tropicimonas omnivorans (assembly GCF_031846565.1). Taxonomy (NCBI): domain Bacteria; kingdom Pseudomonadati; phylum Pseudomonadota; class Alphaproteobacteria; order Rhodobacterales; family Roseobacteraceae; genus Tropicimonas; species Tropicimonas omnivorans. Next base: position 768,944 of record NZ_JAVRHL010000003.1, read on the forward strand.
CGAGGCGGCGGTGGACGAGGAGCCGGGACCGTGGCGCCCCTGACGCTGGCCTCCGGACGCCGCATCGTCGTCAAGATCGGCTCGGCGCTTCTGGTGGACGCCGCGACGGGAGCCCTTCGCGAGGACTGGCTGACCGGTCTCGCCGAAGATGTCGCGGCGCTGCGCCGCAACGCGGACGTGATCCTCGTTTCCTCGGGCTCCATTGCCCTGGGGCGCCGCATCCTCGGCCTCGCCCCCGGTGATCTCTCCCTCGATCACGCGCAGGCTGCCGCGTCGGTCGGCCAGATCCGCCTCGCTCGCGCCTACGAGGCTGCCCTCGGCGCCCATGGCATCATCTCCGGCCAGGTCCTCCTGACGCTGGACGACAGCGCGTCCCGCCGCCGCTATCTCAACATTCGTGCGACGCTGCAGACGCTTCTCGGCCTCGGTGCCGTGCCGGTCGTCAACGAGAACGACACCATCGCCACCGACGAGATCCGCTACGGCGACAACGACCGTCTCGCCGCGCAGGTCGCCGTCACCATTGGCGCGGACCGGCTCATCCTCTTGTCCGACGTCGATGGCCTCTACACCGCGAACCCGGCGCTCGATCCCGGGGCGCGCCACCTCCCCGAGATCGGTCGCATCACGCCTGAAATAGAAGCGATGGCCGGCGATCCCGTGTCCGGCCTCTCCAAGGGCGGAATGCGCACCAAGCTCGCCGCCGCCAAGACCGCGACGGCCGGCGGCTGCGCGATGGCGATTGCCCGCGGGGATGCGCATCGTCCGCTGGCGGCGCTCGACGGCGGCGCGCGCTCGACGTGGTTCCTGCCCCAGGACGATCCGCAGGTTGCGCGCAAGCGTTGGATCGGCGCCATGAAGGCGAAGGGCACGGTCGCGGTCGATGCCGGCGCTGGCGATGCGTTGCGTCAAGGCCGCTCGCTTCTGCCGGCTGGGGTGACCGCCGTCACCGGCCGGTTCGAGCGGGGTGACCCGGTGGAGATCGTGGACCCTGGCGGCGCACGCCTCGGCCTCGGCCTTGTCAGGTACGCCGCAGCCGAGGCGAGCCGCATCATCGGGGCCCGTTCGGAGGAGATCGAGGACATCCTCGGACATCCTGCGCGCTCCGCATTGATCCACCGAGACGACATGGTGCTCTGAAGCCGAGCGCCGCCCTTTCATCTTGGGGCGAATAGCCATATTCCGAACATCGAACGGCAACGAAGGGGTCGGGCCATGAAGGACGGCACAGGCGACATTCACGAGATGATGCAGGATATGGGCCGCCGCGCGCGCGCCGCGGCCGACGTGCTCGCCTACACCCCGGCCGAGGCCAAGCGCGCCGCCCTCGAGGCCGCCGCGGACGCGATTCTCGATGCCGAAGCCGAGATCCTGGCGGCGAATGCCGCCGATCTGGACGCCGCGACCAATCTTACTTCCGCCATGACGGACCGGCTGAAGCTCGATACCGGCCGCATCGCCTCGATGTCGGACGGCGTTCGCGCCATTGCCGCACAGCAAGATCCCGTCGGTGCCGTGATCGCCGAATGGGACCAGCCGTCCGGCCTGCGTATCAGGCGTGTTCGCACTCCTCTGGGCGTCGTCGGAGTGATTTATGAAAGTCGCCCCAACGTGACCGCCGATGCCGGCGCGCTCTGCCTCAAGGCCGGCAATGCCGTCATCCTGCGCGGCGGCTCCGAGAGCACGCGCTCCTCCGCGGCCATCCACGACGCCCTCGTACAGGGTCTGAAGGCGGCCGGGCTCCCTGCCGATGCCATCCAGCGTGTGCCCACCACCGACCGGGCCGCCGTCGGCGAGATGCTCACCCTGTCCGAGTATATCGACGTGATCGTTCCTCGCGGCGGCCGCAGCCTTGTTGGCCGGGTACAGGCCGAAGCGCGCGTTCCGGTCTTCGCCCATCTCGAGGGCATCTGCCACATCTACGTCGACAAGGACGTCGATCCAGAAATGGCGCTTGATGTCGTGCTCAATGCCAAGACCCGCCGCACCGGAATCTGCGGGGCGGTGGAGTGCCTCCTCGTTCATGAGGATGCTGCCGAACTCGGTCAGAAGATCGTCGACGCGCTGATGGCGGCCGGTGTCGACGTTCGCGCCGAGGGGCTTTCGGGCTCCGCCCCCGCGACGGAGGAAGATTGGGGGAAGGAGTATCTCGACATGAAGATCGCCGCCCGCCTCGTTCCGGATATCGACGCATCCATCGCGCACATTCGCCGCTACGGATCCTCTCATACCGAGGCGATCCTGACGGCGGATGACGCGGCTGCCGATCTGTTCTTCGCAAGGCTGGACAGCGCGATCCTCTTGCGGAATGCCTCGACGCAGTTCGCCGACGGCGGCGAGTTCGGAATGGGCGCCGAAATCGGCATCGCCACCGGGAAGATGCACGCGCGCGGCCCCGTCGGGGCTGAACAACTTACCTCCTTCAAGTACCTCGTCACCGGCGACGGAACGGTCAGGCCCTGAACATGACGGATACCTCCGAACTCCCGCAGCTTTATCTTGTCACGCCGACGCTTCCGGATCCGGATAGCTTTCCGGACAGGCTCGCGCGGGTCCTTGATGGTGCCGAGATCGCCTGCGTCCGTCTTGCGATCCAAGGCACCGACGAGGATGCCATTGCCCGGGCGGCGGATGCCGTTCGGCCGGTCTGTCATGATGCCGACGTCGCCCTCGTCGTGACGGACCACTTCAAGCTTGCCGAACGCCTCGGCCTCGATGGGGTCCACCTGTCCGGACCGAAGAATATTCGAGCCGCGCGCAAGACCCTCGGTCCGGATGCCATCGTGGGCGCCTTTTGTGGTGCCTCCCGGCACGACGGCCTGAATGCAGGCGATGCAGGCGCCGATTATGTGGCTTTCGGGCCAGTCGGCGGCGGCGGTGTTCTGGGAGACGGCACGGTTGCGGAGCGTGATCTTTTTGCCTGGTGGTCCGAGATGATCGAATTGCCGGTGGTCGCGGAGGGCGCTCTGGACGTCACCGCGGTCAGGTCGCTTGCCCCCGTGACGGATTTCTTCGGGATCGGCGACGAGATCTGGCGCGAAGATGATCCCGCCGCGGCGCTCGCTCGATTGAAGGACGCGATGGGCGTTTAGATGGCATCGCAGCCCGGCATTCCGGCTGCGGCTTTCACCTGGTCCCGTCAGAACATCTGAATGTCTCCTAGGTCCGGGCTCTCGGTTCGAACGATGTCGGCGTGGTCTCCATTCAATCGCTGCTTGAGCGAGGCCAGGCGAAGGCCATCAAACAGATCGGTGTATTCGATCTCGGTGTTGCCAGTCCGTTCGGCAATGTTTGAGGCGAGGCATCCCAAGTCTCGCGCAACCTGAGTGGCGAAGTCCAGGTTCTGGAGTTGTGTCACGCTTCCTGCCGATGCCCGGCCTTCCTCACCGGCAAGGTCCCGCGCCTGAATGGCGGCGGTCAGATCCGACAGGCGGACGAGCTCTGCCGCCATGTTCGTCAAGACCGAGGAAAGGTCCGAGATGGCATCAGTTTCCTCGCCCGACGGATCTCCAAGCCGCTGGCCGATCGTGCTCACAGACGCCCCACCACGGCTTCAATGCAGTTCAGGAGTCCCTGTGGTTCGAAGGGCTTTGCGATGAAATTGTTCATTCCCAACTGCTTTCCGGCATTGATGATGTCGGGATCTGCCTTTCCCGTGATCAGGATGAAGCCGACGCCGCTGAGTTTCGCATCCGAGCGGAGGGATTTGAGAAGTTCGAGCCCGTCCATTCCGGGCATGTTGTAGTCCGAGATGACGAGATGCGCGGGCGCTTTTCCGAGTGCGGCGAGCGCGCTCGGCCCATCTTGGGCGTTGCGTACGTTGCGCACTCCGAACCCGTCCAGGGCTTGCAGGATAAGGCCGCGGCTCGTCGACATGTCATCGACGACCATGACGTGGAGCTGATCACGAAGGGCCATGTTGTCAGTACCTCTCTCTGGAGCCGGAGTATTGGGCGCCGCCCTTTCGATAGGTCGTCGTTCCGACCGGGACGAGCTCCGTCGCTGGTACGCCTTCGACCCGCTCCGAATGTCCGACGAACAGGTGCCCCCCCGATTTGAGCAACGCTTCGAACCGCGGCCACAAGGCCGCCTGCGTTTCTGCATCGAAATAAATGACGACATTCCTGCAGAAGATGATGTCGAATGCGCCGCGCATCGGCCATTGCGTCATGAGATTCAGCGGGCGGAAGGTGCAGAGGGCACGCAGGTTTTCACAGGCCCGCAACGTGTCGCCATCTCTCGACCTCTCGCTGAAGTACTTTGCCCGGATCTCCGGGGGAACCTTTTTGAGCAACGTTGCCGCGTAGACGCCTTTCTCAGCGGTCGCGAGGACGTCCCTGTCGATGTCGGTGGCGAGGATCCGAATGTCGAGCTGTGCGGCTTCGGGACACGCCTCGAGGACGCACATCGCTATTGTGTATGGCTCGGCGCCGGTCGAACACCCGGCCGACCAGATCCGCACGCGCTCTCCCTTTCTTGCGGCGTCCATCAAGGACGGGAGAATCTTCTCTGCCAGATGATCGAAATGATGGGGTTCGCGGAAGAACGATGTCACGTTCGTCGTCAGCGCTTCGATCAGTCCGCGGCGCTCATCTTTTCCATTCGGGCCGTCGAGAACCGCGAGATAGGATGCGATGTCCGGCAATCCCAGCTTCCGCGCGCGTTTTGCGAGGCGAGAAAAGACCATGGAGGCCTTTTCCTGCGGGATCTGGAGGCCGGCTTCCGCGCGCGCGATATCGGCGATGCGGGCGAAATCGACTTGTCTGTCGGTTTCGGAAAAAGAGGACTGAGCCGATGTCATGCCGCCTCCGTCTCATGGCCGGGCTGGACTGCATCGAGATCGAGGATGCGAAGCATGCGACCTTCGATGATCGTCAAAGCCTCGATGAAGCTATGGCTCGCATCCTCCGCCATGTCGGGCGGGGGCTGCATGTCCCCCTGCGGGATCGAGAGGATATCCGAAACGGCATCCACCAGCAGTCCAAGGGTCTGGTCATGGACATGGACCACGATGATCACATTGCGTTCCGTGGCCTCCGCGACCGGGATGCCGAGCAGGCGCGCTAGATCTATGATCGGCAGGACCGTGCCGCGAAGGTTGATGACACCACGGACATGCGCCGCCGAATGGGGCAGGGGCGTTGCGCGGGCCCAGCCCCTTATTTCACGGACGGACATGATATCGACCGAGTATTCCTGTTCGCCGACGCGGAACGACAGCAGCTCCTGCTCGGTGGGATCGATGTGACCTTGCTCACTCATGGACTCTATCCTGCCTGGAGGGATTCTTCGGCCGACGGATCCCGATCGGGGATGACCGTCAGGTCAGCGGCGGCCCTGGTTGCGCCCGAGGCCCGGGCCATGAGATCGACCGGATCGAGGATCAGCGCGACCTGTCCGTCCCCGAGGATGGTTGCCGCAGCAATGCCGGGGACGTGTCCGTAACTTTCCTGGAGGCCCTTGATCACGACCTGTCGCTGTTCCTGGATCTCGTCGACGATAAGGGCGGAGCGGCTTCCATCCTCTTTGGCAATGAGGAGAACGACGCTCGAATCGTAGGTGCCGAGCGGGGTTCGGTAGCCCAGCTCGGCTCCCAGATCGAGAAGGGGGACGAAGCTGTCGCGAATATGGATCACGCTCGTCCGCGGGCCTAGGTGCCGTATCTCGCTGCCGGCAAGAGTAAGCGTTTCGACGATCGATCCGAGGGGGACGACGATGGTCTCCCCGGCGACGCGGACGACCATGCCGTCGAGAACGGCGAGTGTCAGCGGAAGGCTGATCTGGAGTGTCGTGCCACGACCGGGCTCGGACGAGATCGCGATGCGACCGCCGAGGGACTGGATGGAGCTTCGAACGACGTCCATTCCGACGCCGCGGCCGGACAGGTCGGACACTTCGCTGGCCGTTGAGAAACCCGGAAGGAAGAGGAGGTTGTCGATCTCGCTATCGCTGAGCGGCAGACCCGGCGCAATGAGGCCCTTCTCTTCGGCAATCTGTTTGACCTTCGGCCTGTTGATGCCAGCGCCATCGTCGGACACCTCGATGATGACGCGTCCCGACCGATGCGCGGCACTGAGCCTCACGACGCCTTCGTCCGGTTTGCCCGCGGCAACGCGTTTGTCGCGGCTTTCAAGGCCATGATCGACGGCATTGCGCACCATGTGGGTCAGGGGATCCGACAGCCTTTCGATGACGGTCTTGTCGATCTCGGTGGCTTCGCCTTCGGTGACGAGGCGGACGCGTTTGTCGACGCTTGCCGAGGCTTCGCGGACGATCCGAGCCATACGCTGGAACAGGGATTTGACAGGCTGGGCGCGGATCATCATCACGCTGTCCTGAATGTCCCGGGTCAGTTGCATGAACTCTTCGAGCCCGTGGGAAACGGGTGAATTGGCGGGGATCCCCATCTCCGCGACCGATTGAGTGAGCATCGCCTGGTTGATGACCAGTTCGCCCACGAGATTCACCATGCGATCGATGCGATCGAGATCGACCCGGACGGTCTGCCTTGGCTTTGCGGTTTCTTCCTGAGGCGAGGCAGGCGCGGGCGACATCTGTCCCGCTGCCGCTGCCGCTGCCGCGACAGGGGCCGGGGCGGGGGTTTCTGCGACCGGGACCGTTGCCGGCTCGGGCTCAGGGTTCGGAAGCGCCGAGGCAGGATCGGCGGACGAGCCATCTTCTAACGTCGCGGCCTCGGCCGCCTCCGGACTGCGGGGGGAAATGTCGAGCTGGCAGACCCCGTCGACGAAATCGAAGACCTCGGCCACGCGATCGCGATCGACATCCGTCTCCAGCGTCATCGCCCAGGACAGGTAGCTTTCCTCAGGGTCGAGGTCCCACAGCGTCGGAACGGCAGAGATGTCACAGCGCGTCTCAAGCGGCCCGAACTCCGAGAGGGCGGCGATGAGGTGCCGCGGCTCGTTTCCTGTCACGAACAGATCCCGCTCAGGCCTGAACGCGATGTCCCAGCCGGGATCGGCACCTGCCTCGTCCGGCGAACTGTCGAGGCCGGGCAGATCGAGGGACAGGGTCATCGGCGTGAACTCGACGGTCTCCGCCCCGCCCTCCGTTTCGGGGCTTCCGCCGGCCAACCCCTCGAGTTCGCTCAGTGTCGCTTCGACATCCGATTCATCGAGGGAGGCCCCGTCGCGGGCGGCGCGGACGAGGTCGAACAGGACGTCGGCAGCGCGGAAGAAGAGTCGCATCGCTTCCGGATCGGCGCTGAGACGGCCGGCGCGCATCTCGTCCATGACGGTTTCGTAGCGGTGGGCAAACCGGACGAGATCGTCGAGGCCGAACGCCCCCGCGCCACCCTTGATGGAGTGAACGGCGCGGAAACAGACGTTGATCGTTTCGGAATCGGATGCACCGCCCTCCATGGCGGTCAGGCCATCTTGCAGACTTTCAAGGAGTTCCTCGCACTCGAGAAAGAACGAGGCGCGGATTTCGGCCATGGGATCGGGAGCGCTCATCTGACATCTCCGTTTCCGGCGACCATGTGCAGGGCGCGGATCAGCTTGTCCGGATCGAACGGCTTGACGATCCATCCCGTGGCCCCGGCGCCGCGGGCACGGGCCTTGAGTTCCGGCGCGCTCTCCGTCGTGAGAAAGAGGATCGGCGTCGTCCGGTGCCTGGGCTGTTCGCGGACGGCTTCGATAAAGCCGAACCCGTCCATCCGCGGCATGTTCAGATCGGTAATGATGACATCCGGGGAGGTCTGCTCGAGGACCTCAAGACCGTGGACGCCGTCCTCGCCGAAATGCGAGTCGAACCCCGCGCCCGAGAGGGTCAGGCGGAGCATGTCACGGATCGTGCGGCTGTCATCGACCGCCAGTACTTGCAACGCCATGTCTCAGCCCTCCGCCGCGGGGGGCTGGAAATCGGACGCGGTCAGCCCGAAGATCGCAAGCTGCCCGGTGATCGCATCTTCGTCCAATCCTTCGATGGAGAAGTCCCGGCCCGTTTCCCACCACGTCCGGACAGCGGAGAGCAGGACCTGCAATCCCGGCGTTCCGAGATGCGCGACATTCGTCGCATCGATGACGATCGGGCCGTCCGCATGCGATTGCAGCTCGGCGGCCAGCGGTGCGGCGGCTGGCAGGTCGAGGCGCGCCGGCAGGACGATCCGCGGGGCGCCATCGTCTTGGCGCCGCTCTTTAGTGGTGGCTGGGGCCACTGGTAGACCTCCCTCGCGTTGACTGTCACGCGAGGGGGTTTAGCGCCCGGCCCGTTAACATCCGCTTACCGGCAGGAGGCTTTGTGGGTCAGGTGTGCGCCATCCGGTGTTCAAGGTGAACGATCGAGCCGATGAGGGCGGCATAGTCGTCCTCGACGACCGTCACGCCGAAGCGCTCCATGAAGGTCGAGAACCGCCCCTTGTCCCGGAACGCTTCGACGAATCCGTTGGTATGCATGTGGGGGACCATGGCGCGGGCGACGCCGCCGATGAGGTAGATGCCGCCGAACGGCAGATGCGTCAGGGCAAGGTCTCCGGTGACGTTGCCGAGAAGCCTGACGAAGGTCGCGACGGCGTCCTGCGCGCAAGGATCGCCGCCCGTCTCGGCGGCCTGCATGACCTTTGCCGCGGATGCGCCGTCCCCCGTTTGACGCTCGCTGCAGAGCCAGGCGTGGATGCGCTCGAGACCGCGGCCCGAAAGGACGTCCTCGATGGAGGCAAAGCCGTGGTTGTGTTCGACAAAGGCCGCGAGGCGGCGGTCATCGTCTCGCCTGGCAGGCAAGGAGGCGTGGCCGCATTCGGACGGGGGGACGTAGCGGCCGGTATCGGTGTTCCAGACGGGAGCTGCATTGAAACCGGTGCCGACCCCGACGACGAGCTGCGCCGCCTCGCCGGATGTCTCGTGCGCACCGATGATGGGGTGCAACCGATCGGCGCTCAGATGGCCCAGAGCGTGGCCCTGGGCCTGAAGGTCGTTCAGAAGCGCGACGGTCCTGGCCCCGGTCGCGCGGGCGAGCACGTCCACGTCCAGAACCCAGTCGAGATTGGTCATCTTCCCGCGGCCTTCGAAGACAGGTCCTGCCATGGCGATACAGGCAGCATCCGGCGCGCCGCAGCCCGCCTCCTCGATGAACTGGCGCAGGACCGGCTCGAGGGCGCCGAACTCGGAATTGCGGAACGCGCGGGTGGAGGCGTCCACCAGCACACCGTCGCGGGCGAGCGCGACGCGGGTATTCGTTCCGCCGATATCGGCAACAAGGGACTGGCGGCTCATGCGGACCTCTTCAGCGCTGATCTGAGCGCGTGATAGGATGCCTTCGGGCGGCGTTCCAGCGTGTCGTAGTCGACATGGACGAGACCGAAGCGGGGACCGTAGCCGAGCGACCATTCGTAATTGTCGAGAAGCGACCAGGTGATGTAGCCGGCGAGCGGAACGCCGTCCTCCGCCATCGCCTTGCGGGCCTGCTCGATGTGATCGGTCAGGTAGGAGATGCGCTGGTCGTCCTGATGCGGTGCTTCGGCTGCGAGCCCGTTCTCGGTGACGTAGATCGGCAGGCCGGGCGCGTCCCGGGCCACCTGGTTCAGGAAGTGGCGCAGGCCCTCGGGATAGATCTCCCAGCCGACCTGCGTCTTCGGCAGGCTCCCGTCCACGGGCGCGAGGGCGGGCCAGGGGCCGGGCGCCGCCGCGATGTTCTTGCGCGTGTAGTAGTTCACGCCGAGCCAGTCGAGCGGCTGGCCGATGAGCGGCATGTCGTCCTGCCAGCCATGGGGCAGGTGGGGCTCCAGCCCTTCGAGAACCTCCTCGGGATAGGCGCCGTGGAACAGGCCGCCGGTGAAGAAGCGATTGTAGATCGCGTCATAGGTGCGGGCGGCGCGGCGGTCTGCCTCGCTGTCGCTGGCGGGGTTGGAATACTCGAAGTTGCAGACCGCGCCGACGTTGGAGACGTTCGCGCCCCGCAGGACCTCGACGGCGCGTCCATGCGCGTAGAGGACGTGGTGCATGGCGCGGGCGGCCGCTCGGATGTCCCTGAGGCCGGGAGCGTGGACGCCCTCGAAATGGCTGAGCCAGGCGACGCACCAGGGCTCGTTGATCGGGGCGGCGGACCACACGCGGTCCCCGATGCGGGAGGCCATCAGGTCTGCATATTCCGCGAACCAGTCGCCGATGTCGCGATTGCGCCAGCCGCCCCTGTCCGCCAGCACGCTGGGCAATTCCCAGTGGTAGAGCGTCCAGGCGGGCTTCAGGCCGCGCTCCAGAAGACCGTCGACGAGACGATCGTAGAAATCGAGGCCCTCCCGGTTCGGCGTGCCGGTGCCCTCGGGAAGGACCCGGGCCCAGGAGGTCGAGAACCGGTAGATGTCGAGACCGAGATCCTTCAGCAGGTCCAGGTCCTCGTCCATCCGGCCGATATGATCGCAGGCGACATCGCCGTTCTCGGCGCCTTCGACATTGCCGGGGGTCGCCGCGAAATCGTCCCAGTGGTTCCGGCCCGCGCCGCCCTGCGCGCCGCCCTCGATCTGATACGCGGACGTCGCGGCGCCCCACAGGAACCCGTCCGGGAATTGCGACCGGTCGAACATGGCATTTCTCCTGATCTCATGTCAGCGCTCACAATAGGCGACACCGACGCATTGGAAAGGCGAAGCCTGCTCCGGACCGGCGCCGCCAGAGAAGATGAACGCGGGTCTCGCCCGGGCCCCGGCTTCGCCGCAGCCTCGTGGCCTGCTGCGGGGCCTGCGGACAGTGCCGCGCCGACATACCGCGCTTCGAGACCGGCTCCCGCGGCCGAATTCGAGGAGCGACGCGGCGACATAAAGTTATTTCTCGCGATGTCGCGTTGACAGGGAATTGCGTGGGCATACGATGTGCGTGGCAAGGCCCCGGCGGAATTCGTGTTTGCGCGCGATGCCGCAATACGGGGCCGATTGGAAGAACGACGCCGTTCCCGCAAGGGTAGGGGTCAAGTCTGGGAGGACATTCATGAAATTCCATCTTATGGCCGGCGTGGCCACCATCGCCCTCGCCGCCGGAGCCGCCAACGCACAGGATCTGGTTTTCCCGATCGGCGAAGGCGATTTCAACTGGGACAGCTATCAGGCATTCGCCGACAGCCACGACGCGGACGGAACCGCGATCACCGTCTTTGGCCCCTGGCTCGCCGGAGAGGCCGAGGCGTTCGAGAACCTCGTCGCCTACTTCAACGAAGCCACCGGCGCGAACGCGACCTACTCGGGCTCCGACTCGCTGGAGCAGCAGATCGTCATCGACGCCGAAGCCGGCTCCGCCCCCAACATCACCGTATTCCCGCAACCGGGTCTTGCCGAGAGCATGGCAGAGCGCGGCTTCCTGTCGCCGCTGCCGGAGGGCACCGAGGAGTGGGTGCTCGACAATTACGCGGCGGGCCAGTCCTGGGTGGATCTCGGGACATACGCCGATGCCGATGGCAATGAGGACCTTTACGGCTTCTTCTTCAACGTGAACGTCAAGAGCCTCGTCTGGTACGTGCCCGAGAACTTCGAGGATTTCGGGTACGAGGTCCCCGAGACGATGGAAGAGCTCAAGGCGCTGATGGACCAGATGGTCGAGGACGGCGAGACGCCGTTCTGCGTCGGCCTCGGCTCCGGCGGCGCGACCGGCTGGCCGGCGACGGACTGGGTCGAGGACCTGATGCTGCGCCTCCACGCGCCCGAGGTCTACGACCAGTGGACCACCAACGAGATCCCGTTCGATGATCCGCAGGTGGTCGAGGCGATCGAGGAATATGGCTTCTTCACCGGTAACGACGACTATGTCGCCGGTGACGCGACCGCCACCGCCGCCACCGACTTCCGGGACAGCCCCAAGGGCCTGTTCGACGTGCCGGCACAGTGCATGATGCACCGGCAGGCATCCTTCATTCCGGCCTACTTCCCCGAGGGAACGGTCGTTGGCCAGGATGCGAACTTCTTCTACTTCCCGGCCTACGAGGAACGCGATCTCGGGCGCCCGGTGCTCGGCGCCGGCACGCTCTTCGCCATCACCGAAGCGAACGAGGGCACGGACGCCTTCATGCAGTTCCTGCAGACGCCCATCGCCCACGAGATCATGATGGCGCAGGATGGCTTCCTCACCCCCTACACCGAGGCCAACCCGGAGCTCTATTCCTCCGATGCGCTGCGCGGGCAGGGCGAGATCCTGACAAACGCGACCACGTTCCGCTTCGACGGATCGGACCTGATGCCCGGCGGCGTCGGCGCTGGCAGCTTCTGGACGGGGATGGTGGATTACTCCTCCGGCACGGCCTCCGCGGCGGAGGTTGCCTCCGACATCCAGGACAGCTGGGAAAACCTTCAGTAACGACGCGGCCCGGCCGGGGAGCGCTCCGGCCGCCGCATTCACCTCGCGACCGGTCCGGACGGCATGATCCGTCCGGGCCCATCGTCACCGCCGCCTGATCTCGTGAGGACCAGATGAATCCAGCCCTGCAAGGTGTCATCATCGTCGTTCTGGCCGTTGCGGTCTGCGTCGGTTATTTCTGGTCGTCGAACCAGATCCTCGACCGGGTGATCTTCCCTGCGAAGGGCGAGAAGGCCGGGCAGAACATCAACCGGGCGAACATGGTCCGTCCGTGGCTCTTCCTGTTCCCCGCGCTGCTCGTCCTCGGCGTCTACCTCGCCTACCCGGTGGTGGAGACCATGCGCCTGTCGCTGACACAGCGGGTCGGATCGGGATACGAGTTCGTCGGCTTCGACAACTACGTCCAGATGTGGAACGAGCCGAAGTTCCGCGAGGCGCTCCTGAACAACATGCTCTGGCTGGTCGTCGTGCCGGCGGCCTCCACGGCCTTCGGGCTTCTCGCCGCCCAGCTCACCGACCGGATCGGATGGGGCGCCATCGCCAAGTCGCTGATCTTCATGCCGATGGCGATCTCCTTCGTCGGCGCTGCGGTGATCTGGAAGCTGGTCTACGACGCCCGCCCGCTCGGGCAGGACCAGATCGGTATCCTCAACGCGATATACCTCGGCCTCGGCGGCGACGCGCCGCAGACTTGGCTGACCATTCCGTTCTGGAACAACTTCTTTCTCATGGCCGTCCTCGTCTGGATCCAGACGGGCTTTGCCATGGTGATCCTTTCCGCCGCGCTCAGGGGCATCCCGGAGGAGACCGTCGAGGCTGCGATCGTCGACGGGGCAGGCCCCTTGCGGGTCTTCTTCCAGATCAAGGTGCCGCAGATCATGGGCACGATCCTCGTCGTCTGGACGACGATCACGGTGATCGTACTCAAGATCTTCGACATCGTCTACGCGATGACGAACGGCCAGTTCGAGACGCAGGTCCTGGCCAACTACATGTACGACAAGCTCTTCCGCGCGAATGACTGGGGCGTGGGATCGGCCGGGGCCATGGTGATCATGCTGCTCGTCACGCCGATCCTGGTCTGGAACGTCTACAACGCGCGCAAGGAAATGCGCTGAAGGGGGAGCGGACGTCATGGACAATATCGCCGGACACAAATCGAGCCTGACATGGGCGGTGCACATATCGGTGGCGCTTCTGGTGCTCCTGTGGCTCCTGCCGACGCTGGGCCTCCTGGTGTCGTCCTTCCGCACGGCGGACCAGATCGCGGGGTCCGGCTGGTGGGCCGCCCCCTTCCCGCAGGAGGAGAGCCTCCAGCTTCGGACCGCCGGTCCGGACGAGATGACGCAGGAGGGCGATCTCTACGTCATCGAGGGCAACCTTCTCGAACAGAACGAGGCGGGTGAGCTGGATATCTCCGCCTGGGGCACATCCGCGCGGGACGTGTCCGCCTACGCGCCCGGCGACACCGCCGAGATGCGGGGCGGCGAGACCATGACGCTGGCGGCGGACGGAACCTACCGCCTCTCGTCTGCCGAGGCGTTCGAAGGGCGGGGCGAGAGGGTGTTCGTCTCGGCGACGGTGCCGCCCGAATTCACGCTCGACAACTACGAGCGGATCCTCTTCTCGGACGACAGCCGGGAAGGCATGGCAAAGGCCTTCTTCAACACGCTCACCGTCACCATCCCGGCGACGATAATCCCGATCCTGATCGCCGCCTTCGCCGCCTACGCGCTTGCGTGGATGGATTTCCCGGGGCGCGCGCTCCTCGTGGCCGCGGTCGTCGCGCTTCTTGTCGTGCCGCTGCAGCTTGCCCTGATCCCGCTTCTGCGGCTGCACCTCTCGATCGGAATCGGCAAGGGATACATGGGGGTGTGGCTTGCGCATACCGCCTTCGGGATGCCGCTCGCCGTCTACTTGTTGCGCAACTACATGGTCGGTCTGCCAAGGGACATCATCGAGAATGCGAAGGTCGACGGGGCGACGGATTTCCAGATCTTCACCCGCATCGTGCTGCCGTTGTCCTTCCCGGCGCTCGCCTCCTTCGCCATCTTCCAGTTCCTCTGGACGTGGAACGACCTTCTCGTCGCGCTCGTCTTCCTCATCGACGCCTCGGGACAGACCACGGTGATGACCCGCCAGATCGTGGAACTCCTCGGCACGCGGGGCGGCAACTGGGAAATCCTCGCGACGGCGGCTTTCGTCTCGATCTCGGTTCCGCTGGTGGTGTTTTTCGCGATGCAGCGGTATCTCGTCCGGGGCCTGCTTGCAGGGTCCGTTAAGTGACAGACGAGGCTTCCGAATGAGCTTTTCAGCCAGCGCCGCCGCCGACGCCGGCCATCCCTCCGAGCCGCCGAAGGCGGACAGGGACTGGTGGCGCGGGGCGGTCATCTACCAGATCTATCCGCGCTCCTTCCAGGACAGCAACAATGATGGCGTGGGGGACCTCTCCGGCATCATCCACCGGCTGACCCACGTGTCGGACCTCGGCGTCGACGCGATCTGGATCTCTCCCTTCTTCCGCTCCCCGATGCTCGATTTCGGCTACGACGTGAGCGATTACCGGGATGTCGATCCGCTCTTCGGAACGCTCGGCGATTTCGATGCGCTGATCGCGCGGGCTCACGAACTCGGCCTGCGCGTGCTGATCGATCTCGTGATGTCGCATTCCTCCTCGGAGCACCCGTGGTTCAAGGAAAGCCGCTCCAACCGCACGAATGCGAAGGCGGACTGGTATGTCTGGGCGGACCCGAAACCGGACGGCACCGTCCCCAACAACTGGCTGTCGATCTTCGGCGGTCCCGCCTGGCAGTGGGACAGCGAGCGGATGCAGTATTACCTGCACAACTTCCTCGCCGAGCAGCCGGACCTCAATTTCCACAACCCCGCGGTGCAGGACGAGATGCTCGACGTTGCCCGCTTCTGGCTCGACCGGGGCGTGGACGGCTTCCGGCTCGACACCGTCAATTTCTACTTCCATGACGCGCAGCTGAGGGACAATCCGCCGCTGCCCGAAGAAGAGCGGAACGACAATACCGCGCCGTCGGTGAACCCCTACAACTTCCAGGACCATCTCTACGACAAGACCCAGCCCGAGAACCTCGCCTTCCTGCGCCGTCTGCGCGCGGTGATGGACGAGTATCCGGCCGCGGCCTCCGTCGGTGAGGTCGGCGAGAGCCAGCGCGGCACCATCGTTCAGGCGGAGTACACCGCCGGCAACGATCTGCTGCACATGTGCTACGATTTCGATTTCCTCTCGAGCACCTATCCCGGGGGCCGCGAGGTCGCCCACGTGCTGCAGAAATTCGCCCGCTTCGTGAAGGACGGCTGGGCCTGCTGGGCCTATTCCAATCACGACGTCGTCCGCCATCCCAGTCGCTGGGGCCTGGGCGAGCCGGCCCGGCGGCTCTACGCGGCGCTTCTGATGTCGATCAAGGGCTCGGTCTGTCTCTACCAGGGCGAGGAGCTGGGGCTGGGCGAGGCCTATGTCGCGTACGAGGATCTTCAGGACCCCTACGGCAAACGCTTCTGGCCGAAGTTCAAGGGCCGGGACGGCTGCCGCACGCCGATGCCGTGGAACGGCGAAGCCCGCAACGCCGGCTTCTCTGATGCCAAGCCGTGGCTGCCCGTCGCCGTCGAGCATCTCGACCGCGCTGTGAGCGAGCAGGGGCGAGATCCATCCTCCACGCTGGCCTTCTATCGCGAGATGATCCGCTTCCGGGGCATACATCCGGCGCTCGTCAAGGGAGAGCTGGAGCTCGCCGAATTCGACGAGGGGTACGTCTCGTTCCTCAGGGGAGATGCGGGCGCCAGGGTCTTCTGCGCCTTCAACCTGACGGGCCGCCCGCGGGAAATCAGCCTGCCTGAAGGGCGCTGGCTTCGCGATCCGGCCGCCCCGTTCGAGGCCGAGCAGATCTCGGACGACCGTTACACGTTGCCGGCCTGGCAGGCGATCTTTGCCACGGAAGAAGAAACGGACGGCTGATCCGTCAGCGAGGGGAGGGACGACATGGCGAACCTGAAATTGAAGGACGTGGAGAAATCCTACGGAGAGGTCCGCGTCCTCAGCGACATCAACCTCGAGATCGAGCAGGGCGAGCTCGTGGTCTTCGTCGGCCCCTCGGGCTGCGGCAAGTCCACGCTTCTGCGCATGATCGCCGGTCTGGAGAAGATCACCGGCGGCACGCTGGAAATCGACGGGCGCGTGGTGAACGACGTGCCCCCGGCGCAGCGCGGGATCGCCATGGTCTTCCAGTCCTACGCGCTCTATCCGCACATGACCGTGCGGGACAACATGGCCTTCGCCCTCAAGATCGCCAAGAAGTCGAAGGAGGAGATCGAGGCCGCGGTGGCCAAGGCCGCCCGCATCCTCCAGCTCGAACCCTATCTCGACCGGCTGCCGAAGGCGCTTTCGGGCGGCCAGCGCCAGCGCGTCGCCATCGGCCGTTCCATCGTGCGGGACCCGAAGGTCTATCTCTTCGACGAGCCGCTCTCGAACCTCGATGCCGCCCTTCGCGTCGCCACCCGGATCGAGATCGCCCAGCTCAAGGAAGCGATGCCGAATTCCACCATGGTCTACGTCACCCATGACCAGGTGGAGGCGATGACGCTGGCCTCGCGCATCGTCGTGCTGGCCGGTGGCGGGATCAGCCAGGTCGGTGCGCCTCTCGAACTCTACCGCAAACCGGAGAACGAGTTCGTCGCCCGCTTCATCGGCTCGCCCGCGATGAACCTGATGCCGGGGGAAATCACCGGCACCGGAGCGCAGACGCGGGTCAGGCTGAAGCACGGCGGCGGTGAGATCCTCTCGGACTACCCCTCCACCGAGGACGATCTCGGCCGCGAGGTGAATGTCGGCATCCGCCCCGAGGACATGCAGATCACCGAGGGCGAGGATTTCGCCTTCGCCGGCGAGGTCGAGATCCGGGAAAGCCTAGGGGAGGTCACGCTTCTCTACTTCAAGGAGCACGAGGAGGGCGCCGACCAGGTCATCGCCAAGCTGCCGGGCATCCATCCCGACAATCGCGGCCAGCATCTGCGGCTCACCGGCGCTCCCGATGCCGTCCACGTCTTCGCCAACGGTCGCTCGCTGCTCTATCGCTGAGCGGGCGGGCCCGCTTGCGCCTTCATCGCAGGCAGGGGGCTACGTGCGCGGACGTACGGGGAGGTGTGCGCGGTCTCCCCCTTTGCGCGACGATCGGGAGCGCTTAGTCTCTGGCTCGAACCCCCAAGGAGACGATCAGCCACATGCGTCCACGCGTCGGCATCATCTGCAATCCCGCCCTGCTGGACGGGGCCTACGAGGTTCACGCCGGAGGCGTGATGAACACCGAGGCCGTGGCCGAGGTGACGAACGCCCTGCCTCTTCTCATCGCGGCGGATCCACGCTTCGTGACGGTGGAGGAGCTTCTGGAGAGCTTCGACGGCTTCCTCTTCACCGGCGGCCGTCCGAACGTGCATCCGGAGGAATACGGCGAGGCGGCGACCGAGGCGCATGGGGATTTCGACCGGTCGCGCGACGCGATCACCCTTCCGCTCATCCGCGAGTTGACCCGCCGCGGGCAGCCCTATCTCGGCATCTGCCGCGGCTTCCAGGAGGTCAACGTGGCCTTCGGCGGCACGCTTCATCCCGAGATCCGGGATCTTCCGGGGCGGATGAACCATCGTATGCCACCCGATGGCACCATCGAGGAGAAGTTCGAGCTGCGTCACAAGGTGACGTTCGGCGAGAACGGCCCGTTCCACCGCCTCTTCGGTGCGCGGGAGGTGATGACCAACACCCTCCACGGCCAGGGGGTCAAGTCTGCCGGCGGGCGCATCGTCGTCGACGGTCACGCGCCGGACGGAACCCCCGAAGCGATCTACGTGGATGGCGCACCGGGGTTCACCCTGTCCGTGCAGTGGCACCCCGAGTATCGGGCCGCCGAGGATCCCGTGTCCCGCCCTCTTTTCACCGCCTTCGGCGACGCGGTCCGGGCCTGGGCCGCCGGCGGCCGTCAGCCCGTTCGGCTGTCCGCCTGACGGATCAGGTCACGGCTGACCGGGTGGCATAGGCGGGATCGTCCCAGAGCCGCTCGGTCATCACCTTGGCGATGACGCCGGCTGCGACGTCGATATCCTCTTCCGAAAGGTAGAGCGGCGTGATCCCGAAGCGCATGATGTCCGGCGCCCTGAAATCGCCCACGACGCCATGCGCGATCAGGGCCTGCATCGCCGCATAGCCATGCTCGAACCGAAATGACACTTGGCTGCCCCTTGCTTCCGGATCGCGCGGAGAGACGAGGGCGATGTCCGGGCATGCGCTCTCAACGGCCGCGATGAAGCGCTCCGACAGCACGATCGAACGCGCGCGCAACTCGCTCACGTCGACCTCGTCCCAGATATCGAGCGCAGCTTCCAGCGCCGCCATCTGAAGGATAGGCGGCGTTCCGACGCGCATCCGCTCCGCTCCGGCCGCGGGCCGGTACCCCGGCTCGAAGGCGAACGGCTCCGCGTGGCCGAGCCACCCTTGCAGGATCGTTCGGGCCGTGTCGGCATGGCGCGGGGCGACATAGGCAAATCCCGGCGCGCCCGGCCCGCCATTGAGGTACTTGTAGGTGCAGCCGCAGGCGAAATCGGCGCCGGCGCCGGCAAGCTCGACCGGAAGCGCCCCGGCCGAATGCGCCAGATCCCAGACCGTCAGCGCGCCGGCCTCGTGTGCGGCGCGGGTCAGGGCGGCCATGTCGTGCTTGCGACCCGTTCGGTAATCCACCTCGGTCAGCATCAGAACCGCCACATCGGGCCCGATCCGCCCGGCGATCTCCTCGGGTTCGACGACGACGAGCTGGACGTCCCCAAGCGCTTCGGCGAGACCGTCCGCCATGTAGAGATCAGACGGAAAGTTCCCGCTGTCGGACAGGACCACCTTGCGCTCCGGCCGCATCGCGAGAGCCGCTGCGACGAGCTGGAAGACCTTCACCGACAGCGTGTCGCCGACGGAGACGGAGCCCGGCTCCGCACCGATCAGGCGCCCGATCCGGTCCCCGAGCGCCATCGGCTGACCGATCCAGCCGGCCCGATTCCAGCCGGCAATCGCCAGTCGCCCCCATTCGAGCTCCATCGTCGTCCCGACGCGCGCCGCCGCGCCGCGGGGCAGGGGGCCGAGCGAATTCCCGTCGAGATAGACGAGTCCGTCCGGCAAGATAAATCGCTCTTTCATCATGAGCGCAGGGCCCCCGTTCGCTTGGGTTCGTAAAAGTTCGGCCTGACATGTAGAGCCGCGCCCCGGACGTCCGGAGCGCGGCAGGATCATCATGCGGCAGGGATCAGAAGCCGGCCTTGATCCGCTCGAAGGCCTCGTTCTGCTTTTGGCGCAGCTCCTGACTCATCGGGAGCTGCGCGAGGACCGGCGCGTCGATCTCCTCGAGGCCGGACGCGGCAAGCTCCTCCTGGGACTTTTCGGACATCGCCGCCTGGTTCGCCTGACCGTAGCCTTCGGTCAGAAGGGCGTCGGTCGAGGTGGGCGCCAGCATCGCGTTTATGAAGTCGTAGGCCTTGTCTTCGACGCCTTCGCCACTGGCAAGGTTCACGTAGCCGCAGAGCCAGAGGGAAGAGCCTTCCTCAGCGGTCCGCTGGAAGCCGGCGGGGAAGTCAATCTCGGTGAGCGTCGGGTAGGTTTCGTTCCAGGCCCAGGCGACCTGCACTTCACCGGTAGAGACCAGCTGCGCCAGTTCCGCCGGATCCTGCCAGTAGGTGCGCAGGTTCGGGTGGACCTGCCGAAGCCAGTCGGTCGCGGCCTCGAACTCCGCATCGTCCACATCGCCCCAATCGGTCACGCCGGTGGCGAGGTAGGCAAGCGCATAGGCGTCGTCGACGTTGTCGGGCAGCGTCATGCGGCCGGCATAGGCGGGGTCGAGGAACACGTCGAGGGAGGCGACGTCCTCGGCGGGCACGTCGTCCTCGTTATAGATGATCGCGGTGGAGCCGAAATCGGTCGGGACGAAGTAGACGTCCTCGGCGCCGGTGGTCACGTCCTGACCGGTCAGCTCAGGGTTCAGGTCCTCCCAGGCGTCGATCTTGGAGGTGTCCCACGGCTCGAGAAGGCCGCTCTCCTGCCATTTCGTCACCGATCCGGCGCAGACGTGAGAGACGTCTGCGCGGAAGCCGCTCTGCAGCTTCTGGAAGGCTTCGTCCTCGTCACCGAAGAAGGCGAAGGTCGGGCTGGCGCCGTTGGCCTCGATGTAATCGGGATGGAAACCGGGATCCTCGAAGCCTGAATAATCGAAGACGAGAAGGTCGGAATCCTGCGCGAGGGCCGGGCCGGCGGCGAGGGCGGCAAGAGCGGCGCCGGCCAGCAGGCGGGCCGTACGGGTCGGGTTGGACATGGAATGTCTCCTCCGGGTCATGTGTTTCATCGTTTCGGACGGTAGCAGCCGGCGAGCCGCTCGCAAGTCATTTAACCTTCCCGATGCGCAACCCGGTCCGCTCCGGCAAGGCGGCGCAACTTTTTCGAAACCACGACGAAACTTTTCCGCATGCCCGTCCGTGAATTCCATCGTCCGGTCCGGGGAACACCCGGGTCGCGATGCGTCACGAGTGAGGGGCGGAGGTGGCCTCCCCCAACGGGTCGCCCTCGTGCAATCCCCGCCCACCAGTTTCGGGCGGGGACCCTCACCGTCGCGTCTCCTTCCCAGCTCGGTCCCGGTCGCGGACATGATTTTTCTCGCAATCGTGCGCCAATGGTGCAGGATGAGGCGAGGGAGGCGTCGCATGGAACTCACGGACAGCCGCAGGATAGAGGCACCCCCGCAGGACGTGTGGGACGCGCTTCTGGACAAGGACGTGCTCAAGGCCTGCGTGCCCGGGTGCCAGGAGATGGAGGGCTCGCCCGAGGACGGCTTCGACGCCAAGGTCGTTCAGAAGGTCGGCCCCGTGAAGGCCACGTTCGCCGGCCGCGTCACGCTGGAGGACCGCGTACCACCGGAAACCCTGACGATCTCTGGCGAGGGCAAGGGCGGCGCTGCCGGTTTTGCCAAGGGCGGCGCAAAGGTCCGGTTGGAGCCGCTGGACGGCGGCGACGCGACGCAGCTTCACTATGATGTCGAGGCGCGCGTCGGCGGCAAACTGGCCCAGCTCGGCAGTCGCATCATCGACGGATTCGCAAAGAAGATGGCGGACCAGTTCTTCACCCGTTTCGAAGAGGTGGTCACCGGGACGGACGAGGCAGCCGAGGCCACCCCGCGGGACGACGCGGGCAGCGAGGCGCCGCCGGGCGGGACCGCGGCCGCCCAGGACGAACGGGCGCGATGACGGGACGGGCAGAGCAGCGGGATCTGACGAGCGAGCGGAATTGACGGGCCGTCCCCGACGCGGGCGGTCGGAGAGCAACCGGGAGGGACGCCATCCGATGACCAAGGTGACAATGAACGTGAATGGCAGGAGCCGCAGCGGCGAGGTCGAGGGCCGGACCCTGCTCGTCCAGTTCCTGCGGGAGACGCTGAGCCTGACGGGAACGCATGTGGGGTGCGACACGTCCCAATGCGGCGCCTGTGTCGTGCAGGTGGACGGGCAGGCGGTGAAGTCCTGCACGATGCTCGCGCTGGAGGCGGATGGCGCGGAGGTCACCACGATCGAGGGCATGGCCAACGCGGATGGCTCCCTCGGCGTGATCCAGCAGGCGTTCCAGGACTACCACGGCCTTCAATGCGGTTTCTGCACGCCCGGCATGGTGATGTCCGCCAAGGCGCTTCTGGCCGAAAATCCGGCGCCCTCGGAGGAGGAGGTCCGGGAGTATCTGGAAGGCAATATCTGCCGCTGTACCGGCTACCACAATATCGTCAAGGCGATCATGGCGGCGTCCGGGCAGCAGGTGGAGCCGGTCGCGGCGGAGTGAGACGCGAGGACTGATGGGCGGGGCGCCTGGAGGAGGGCGCCCGGCCTCGATGCAGCACGGCGTCCGCCCTGGTGAGGAGGCAGGCCGCCGGACTTTGAGGGAGGAGTTCCATGCCCAAGGACGGAGGCATCGGCGCCAGCACAAAGCGGCGCGAGGACGTTCGGTTCCTGACCGGAACCGGCCGTTACACCGACGACATCAACCTGCCAGGACAAGCCTACGTGCATTTCGTCAGATCGGACGTCGCGCATGGGCGGATCAGGTCCATCGACCCGAGCACTGCCGAAGGCATGCCCGGGGTCCTCAAGGTCTTCACGTCGAAGGATTTCGAGGCCGCGGGCGGCATTCCCTGCGGCTGGCAGATCACCAGCCGTGACGGCAGCGTCATGCAGGAGCCGAAGCATCCGATCCTTGCCGAGGGGGTGGTGCGGCATGTGGGCGATCCGATTGCGGCGATCGTCGCGGACAGCCATGATCAGGCCCGCGATGCCGCCGAGGCCCTCGAAATCGACATCGAGGAACTGCCGGCGGTGATGAACATGCGGGACGCGCTGAAGGATGGCGCGACGCAGGTCCACGACACGCTCGACGGCAACCTGTGCTTCGACTGGGGGTTCGTCGAGGAGAACTGCGAAGCGGTCGACAAGGCGATCAGCGAAGCGGCCCACGTCACGACGCTCGAGCTCGTCAACAATCGCCTGATCGCCAACCCGATGGAGCCGCGGGTGGCCATCGGCGCCTACGACATGGCCGCCGACAGCCATACGCTCTACACCACGTCGCAGAACCCGCACGTCATCCGCCTCCTGATGGGGGCGTTCGTTCTGAACATCCCGGAGCACAAACTCCGCGTCGTCGCGCCGGACGTGGGCGGGGGCTTCGGCTCCAAGATCTATCATTACGCTGAGGAAGCCTTCTGCACTTACGCCGCCAAGGTCCTGAGACGGCCCGTGAAATGGACGTCGAGCCGGTCCGAGGCGTTCATGTCGGACGCGCATGGCCGGGACCACGTCACGAAGATCGAGTTGGCGCTCGATGCGGAGCACAACTTCACCGCTTTGCGCACCCAGACCCACGCCAACATGGGCGCGTACCTGTCGACCTTCGCGCCGGCCGTGCCGACCTGGCTCCACGGCACGCTCATGGCGGGGAACTACAAGACGCCGCTGGTCTACGTGAACGTGAAGGCGGTCTTTACCAATACCGTCCCGGTGGATGCCTATCGCGGCGCGGGACGCCCCGAGGCCACGTTCCAGCTCGAGCGCGTGGTGGACAAGGCCGCGCGAGAGCTCGGGATCGATCCTGCGGAGCTTCGGCGCAAGAACTTCATCACCGAGTTTCCCTATGCCACGCCGGTCGCCGTCGAGTACGACACGGGCGATTACAACGCGACCCTGGACAAGGTGCTGGAAATCTCTGACTGGGCCGGCTTCGATGCTCGCCTCGAGGAGAGCCGCGCGCAGGGCAAGCTGCGCGGCATCGGACTTGCGCATTACATCGAGGCCTGCGGCATCGCGCCGTCCAACCTCGTCGGCCAGCTCGGCGCGCGGGCCGGCCTCTTCGAGAGCGCCACGGTCCGGGTGAACGCCACCGGCGGCATCACGGTGATGACCGGCAGCCATTCCCACGGACAGGGCCATGCCACCACCTTCGCCCAGGTCGTGGCCGACATGATCGGGATCGATGCAAGCCAGGTCGAGATCAGCCACGGCGATACCGCGAACACACCCATGGGCATGGGCACCTACGGCTCGCGCTCCATCGCCGTCGGCGGCTCCGCCATGGTCAAGGCGACGGAGAAGATCATCGCAAAGGCCAGAAAGATCGCCGCCCACATGCTGGAGGCGTCCGCCGACGATATCGAGCTGAAGGACGGCGCCTTCACCGTGGCCGGGACTGACAAGTCGCTGAACTGGGGGGACGTGACCCTCGCTGCCTACGTTCCCCACAATTATCCGCTGGACGAGATCGAACCGGGGCTTGAGGAGACCGCGTTCTACGATCCGGCCAACTTCACCTTCCCCTCCGGCGCCTATGTCTGCGAGGTGGAAATCGATCCCGAAACCGGCAAGGTGGAGGTGCAGGGCTTTGCGGCTGCCGATGATTTCGGGAATGTTATCAATCCGATGATCGTCGAAGGTCAAGTGCAGGGCGGGCTGGCGCAGGGCATCGGGCAGGCGCTTCTGGAAGCCTGTGCCTATGATGCCGACGGGCAGCTGCTGTCGGCGTCCTACATGGATTACGCCATGCCTCGGGCCTACGATTTCCCCATGTTCAAGGTGGACTCCTCGTGTCAGACGCCCTGCACGCACAATCCTCTTGGTGTGAAGGGCTGCGGAGAGGCCGGGGCGATCGGCTCGCCGCCGGCGGTGGTCAACGCGGTGATCGACGCGCTTCACCGCGCCGGTCACAAGATCCCGCATATCGACATGCCGATGACGCCGAACCGCGTCTGGTCAGCGATCTATGGCGGAGCCGGACCGGACAAGGACGGCGAGACGATGGAAGAACGGTCAGTCGGCGCTTGAGGAATTTCGGGAGATAACAACGATGTATGACTTCGAGTTCATGAAGCCCACCTCGCTGGACGAGGCCGTGGCTGCGCTCGCCGAAGAAGACGCCCAGCTTCTCGCCGGTGGACAGACCCTCCTGCCGACGATGAAGCAACGTCTCGCTATGCCCTCCAGGCTCGTGAGCTTGAACGATATTCCGGGCTTTGCTCACGTGACGGCCGATGGCGACGCGCTCACGATCGGAGGCGGCACCACGCACCGCCAGGTCTCAGAGGAGGCCGAAAGCGCCTTTCCGGGTCTCGCATCGCTTGCCGGCCGTATCGGAGACCCGGCGGTGCGCAATCGCGGCACCATCGGCGGAAGCCTCGCCAACAATGACCCCGCCGCCTGCTATCCCGCCGCAGTCCTCGCGACTGGAGCAATGGTCATCACGAACCGGAGGGAGATCGCGGCGGACGATTATTTCCAGGGCATGTTCACGACGGCGCTCGATGAGGGGGAAATCGTCACGGCCGTACGTTTTCCCGTTCCCGAGGCCTCCCGCTACGAGAAGTTTGCCCAGCCTGCGAGCCGCTTTCCGATGGTCGCGTGTTTCGTCGCAAAGATGAAAGGGGACGTGCGCGTCGCCGTCACCGGTGCTTCGGAAGAAGGTGTCTTCCGGTGGAGCGAGGCTGAGGAAGCGCTGACGGCCACGTTCTCGGCGGACGCGCTGGACGGTCTAGCCCATCCTGCGAACGGCATGATTTCGGACATCCACGGATCGGGCGAGTACCGCGCGCATCTGATCGGCGTAATGACCAAACGCGCCGTCCTGCATCTGACGTGATCGAGGTGGGGCGGACTTTTCTACCGCCGCGCTGACCGATGCAAAGGAGCTGGAGCGGGTGAAGGGAATCGAACCCTCGTCGTAAGCTTGGGAAGCTTCTGCTCTGCCATTGAGCTACACCCGCTGAGCGACGCGAGATGTAGCTAGCGCACCCGGTTCGGTCAAGCCGGGATCATGGCCTTCCAAAAAAGAACCGGGCCGCGATGCGAGGACATCGCGACCCGGTCTCGACGCCGACCCTCAAGCCGGCGTCGATCTCAAGCGTGGGTTCACTCCGGAAGGAGAACCCCGTCCACCACATGGATGACACCGTTGGACTGCATCACGTCCCCGGTGCTGATGAGGTAGTTGTTGCCGCTCTCGTCGAAGGCGTAGAGCTGGCCGTCCCGCTCTCCGACCGACAGCGCATCGCCCGACACGGTGGTCAGGTGCGCAAAGCCGTCGGAGCCGAACTCGTCCCGCAGGGCCTGCGTGGTGAGGTTGCCCGGGACGACATGCGCGGTGAGGATACCGGCAAGCTGCTCACGGTTTTCGTCCATCATCAGCGTCTCGACTGTGCCATCCGGCAGGGCCGCGAAGGCCTCGTCGGTCGGCGCGAACACGGTGAACGGACCCTCGCCCTGAAGCGTCTCGACAAGGTTCGCCTGCTGAACGGCCGCCACGAGGGTGGTGTGGATCGGCGAGTTCACCGCGTTCTCGACGATGTTCATGTCCGCCATCATGGGCGCGCCGCCGACGGTGGGATTGTCGGAGGCCATGGCCTCGCCGGACATGTCGTTGCCGCTGTCCATTTCCCCGGATGCCGTGTCGCTGGCGAGCTGGAAATCTTCCTCGGCGGGAAGGAGGACCGTGTCGATCACGTGGATGACACCGTTCGACTGGCGGACATCGGCCGTGGTGACGGTCGCGACCTGACCGCGCTCGTCGGTCAGCGTGATTTCATCGCCATCCATCTCGGCGGTCAACGTGCAGCCTCCCAGCGTCTCGACCGGGTGCGCACCGCCATCGTCGGCGATCATGCCGCCGATCGCGTCGGACATCGCGTTGGCCGCGACGACGTGGCATGTCAGAACCTGTTGCAGCGTCTCGAGATTCTCGGGGAGCAGAAGGGCGTCAACCGTGCCCGCGGGAAGCGCGGCGAAGGCCTCGTCCGTGGGGGCGAAGACGGTGAACGGGCCCTCGCCCTGGAGCGTATCCGCGAGACCGGCGGCCTGAACCGCGGCGACGAGGGTTGTGTGGATCGGCGAGTTCATCGCGTTCTCGACGATGTTCATGTCCGCCATCATCTCGGCGCCGCCGACGGTCGGGTTGGACATGCTGTCCTGCGCGATCGCCGGAGTGACGAGGGCGGTGGCGCCCATCAGTGCGACGATAGCGGTGGTTTTGCGAAAACCGGTCATTGATCGTTCCTCCCAGTGATGAGGCCCCGTTGTTCGGGGCCGATCTGCTGGAAGTTACGGAGACCGGGCTCTTCGAGTTGCGGAGATTTACATCACGGCAGCGTGATGCAAAATAGCGCGTTGATTATGTGCAAATAAATGGTGAACGATCCTACGTCCGGCGTCTGCGCCGTCGCCCTCCGCCGCCGTCTTCGCCCGATCCACGCGTGTTGTAGCTGACGTCCGGCAGCGGCACTTCGGCGCGGAGGAGGGGAAAAGGATCGACGGCATGAGGCATCGCGTTCGCGGCAACGAAATGCTCCTGGAAGCGCGGCTCGATCGCGGTTTCGACCTTCGTGATCTGTCGGACCTGCGCCTCGACCTGTCTGCGTGCGGCCTTGTTCAGAAGGGCAATGCGGGCGCCGGTGCCGGCGGCATTGCCGGCGCTGGTCACGTCGTTCAGAGCGACATCGGGGATCATTCCGAGGACCATGGCATGCTTCGGCGAAATATGCGCCCCGAACGCCCCAGCGAGGACGACCCGCTCAACCCGGTCGACACCCATCTCGTCCATAAGGAGGCGCGCACCCGCGTAGAGAGCGGACTTGGCAAGCTGGATGGCGCGGATGTCCCCTTGCGTGACGGAGATCAGCGGGCCGCCATTCTCCCTGCCGTCGTGGATCACGTAGGAATGGGTCCGGCCCTCGGGGACGCAACGGGGCGTGCCGGTCTGCTCAGGGGATCCGATGAGGCCGGCGCTGTCCACGATGCCGGCCATGCGCATTTCGGCCACGGCCTCGATGATGCCGGAGCCGCAGATGCCGGTGATGGCGCCGGCATCCTCGGAAAAGCCTGGCTCGTCCGACCATACCTCCGAGCCGATGACCCTGAAGCGGGGCTCCTTGGTTTCCGGATCGATCCGGATGCGCTCGATGGCGCCCGGAGCGGCGCGCTGGCCGGAGCTGATCTGGGCCCCCTCGAAGGCCGGTCCGGTCGGCGAAGAGCATGCGAGCACGCGGGAGGTGTCCCCCAGGAGGATTTCCGCATTCGTGCCCACGTCCACGATGAGCGTCAGGCGCTCCTGTGCGCCGGGCTCTTCGGACAGCGCCACCGCCGCGGCATCGGCGCCGACATGGCCTGCGATGCAGGGCAGGATATAGGCCTGCGCCTGCGGGTGAAGTCCCGCCACCAGCGCTCCGGCCGGGAGATGGGTCGCGTCCGAGGTCGCAAGCGCAAAGGGCGCCTGGCCCAGTTCGACCGGATCGATCCCGAGGAGGAGATGGTGCATCACGGGATTGCAGACGAAGACCGTCTCGACGATCTCGCTCGCCTGCGCGCCGGCCTCACCCGCGATCTCGGCGGCCAACACCTCCAGCGCGTCCCGCACCGAGGCGGTCATCTCTGCGGCGCCGGTCTCGTTCATCATCGAGTAGGAGACCCGGCTCATCAGGTCCTCGCCGAACCGGATCTGCGGGTTCATCACTCCGGCGGACGCGACGACCTCTCCGGTCACGAGGTCGCAGAGATGGCCCGCGATCGTGGTCGAACCAAGATCGACCGCGAGTCCCAGGAGCCGCGGTTCGGCGTAGCCCGGCCAGATGTCGAGGATGGACGGCGTCGCGCCCGAAGCGCCCTGATGAACGAGGCAGGTGATCTGCCCGCTGCCCTTGCGCAATACACCCTGGAGGCGGGTGAGAACGGGCAGGGGCATCGAGGCGTTCTCGACCCCCCAGGCCATTCGAAGCGCCTCCTGCAGCCGTTGAAGATCGCCGCGGGGCTCGTGCATGTCCGCCTCGTCGACCTCGACGAGATAGAGCCGGACGGCCGGGTCCATGTCGATCAGGCGCTGTGCGGCATCCTTGCGGACGACCTGCTTGTGAACCTGGCTCTCGGGAGGCACGTCGATCAGCGCATCCGCCAGGATCCGGGCCTGACAGCCGAGGCGTCGGCCCGGCTTCAGGCCGCGCTTCTCCTCGTAGCGGGCCTCGACCTTGTTCCACTCCGAAAGCGCCTCTGGACCGGTCGTCACGCCGTGCTTGGGGAAGGCACCGACGGCTGGAGCCACCTGGCACTTCGAACAGATCCCGCGCCCACCGCAGACGGAATCGAGATCGACGCCGAGCTTCCGGGCCGCCTGGAGGACTGTCGTTCCAGGCGCGACGCGACCGCGGCGGCCGGACGGCGTGAAGATGACGAGGGGATCATCGTTCATGACGCTACCTTCCCCGGGGCCGGACATGGGCCTTGCAGCCTGGGAAGGCGGCATGTTGCATGCGCCCTGTTATGCGACCCGCGGGCAAACATTCGGTTAACCCCGCCGGCGTCTCCGGCCTCCACGGCCGCTGCCGGCATCCTGCGCCGCCTTGGACGCTTCGGCGAAGCTCGCGCCCTCCTTCATGCCATCGAGCACGCGGGAGAAGCCGATCCAGGTTGCGCCGTTCGCATCGTGGTTCATCAGGAAGTTCGCCGCGCGGATCGCTTCCATCTCGCCGGGACGGACGGGGTTCATGATCGCACTCGTCATGCCCGACGCGATCGCCATGGGCAGGAAGGCCGCGTTGATACCGTGACGGTTTGGCAATCCGAACGAGACATTGGAGGCGCCGCAGGTCGTGTTGACGCCGAGCTCGTCCTTCAGACGTCTCACCAGTGTGAAGACCTGCCGTCCCGCAGTCGCCATGGCGCCGACCGGCATCAGCAGCGGATCGACCACGATGTCGGCGGCCGGAATGCCGAAATCCGCCGCGCGCTCGACGATCTTCTTGGCGACTGCGAACCGCACGTCGGGATCCTCGCTGATCCCGGTATCGTCGTTGGAGATCGCGACGACGGGCACGTTGTACTTCTTCACCAGCGGCAGGACGAGTTCGAGGCGATCCTCCTCGCCTGTCACGGAGTTCACGAGCGGACGGCCCTTGGCCACCTCCAGACCCGCTTCGAGCGCACCGGGCACCGAGCTGTCGATGCAGAGCGGCGTGTCGACGAGGCCCTGCACCAGTTCGATCATCTGGCGCATGAGGGGCGGTTCGGTCTCGTTCGGGTTGGGATTGGAGTTGTAGACGACCCCCGCATTCACATCGAGAACCATCGCCCCGCACGCGGCCTGCTCGATGGCGTCGCGCTCGACGGTGCTGAAATCACCCGCCTCGAGTTCGGCCGCGAGCTTCTTGCGCCCCGTGGGGTTGATCCGCTCGCCGATCACGCAGAACGGCTCGTCGAAGCCGATGGTGACCGTTCTGGATGCACTCTCGACGGTGGTTCTCGTCATGCTCTTGCTCCTTCGAGGCGGAGGAGAAACGGCTCCAGCGCCGGGTCGGTGAAATCCTTGATGGTGGCCTCTGCTCCCGCCGCAAGCAGGGTGGCGTCGTCGAGTGACGAGCGCACTCCGATAGCGGTCAGCCCGGCGGACGCCGCGGCCCTGAGGCCGCTCTCGCTGTCCTCGAACGCCAGCGCGCTCGCCGTCGAGGAGCCGGTGAGTTCCATGGCGCGCAGGTAGGGATCGGGATGCGGCTTGGCCCGCGCCTGCTCGTCGCCGATCAGGAGCGGTCCGAGACGTCCGGTCAAGCCGATTGCCTCGAGCATCGCCTCGGCATTGGCCCGCGGTGCGTTCGTGACGACGGCCATCGCCCAGTCCTCGGCCTCCGCCCGCTCCACCAGCTCGTGAAGGCCCGGCATCGCACCGACTTCGTCCAGCCGGGCGCGAACGCGGGCCTCCTTCTCGTCCGCGAGTGCAGCGGGATCGCGATCCGGGAAGTGCTTGCCGAAGATGTCCGCGTTCAGCCAGCCGTGCAGGTCCGTGTAGTAGAACGCATCGTCGATCTCCTTGCCGAGCTCGGCGAAGAGATCCTTGAAGACCGCAGCGTGCAGCGGATCGGTCTCGAGAAGAGTGCCGTCGAGATCGAACAGGAGGGCTGGCGTCGAAGCTGCGGTCACGTCTCAGCCACGGCCCGTCGCGTGGCGGCGCTCGGCGCGGTGCCCGTGCTCCGCGGCCCAGGATGTCGTCTTGTCGATCCCGCCAAGGGGGAAGAGATGCAGGCGTTCGACCGCGAAATCGGGATCCGCCGCGCGGGCGCGGGCGAGGTCGGCGACGAGGGTGGTTGGCTCGAATGGCATGACCAGCTTCGTGACGTCTTTCGCGCGGCGCTGCAAGACCCGCAGCGAGGGACCGACGCCGCAGGCCACGGCAAACTTGATCATGGTCTGGAGCTTTGCGGGCCCGGCAATGCCGAGATGGACGGGCAGGGTGATGCCCTCGGCGCGCAGGCGGCGGGACCAGGCGACGATGGGGGCGGCCTCGAAGGCGAACTGCGTCGCGATGGCCATGTCGATCCCGCGTTCGGCGGCGAAGGCCTGCTTCTGCCGCAGCGCCTCCATCGCGATCAGGTCGCCGCCGTTGCCGTCGATATCCTTGTTTCCCTCGGGGTGGCCGGCGATGTGAAGGCGGCGCGCACCGTCGAAAAGGCCGGTCTCCAGCATCTCCGTCACCGATCCGAACGGGCCGTGCGGTGTCGTGACGCCGCCGCCAAGAACGAGAAAACTGTCGATCCCCGCCTCGCCTTGATAGCGCGCGAGCCAGTCCGCCAGTTCGGCATGGCTCCCGGCGACGCGGGCCGGGATGTGCGGCATCACCTCGAACCCTTCGGAGACGAGGCGGCGGGCGGTTGCGACCATGTCCTCGATCGGGGTGCCGTCGATATGCGCGATGTAGACCCGGGTTCCGGCCGGAAGGAGCGCCGCGAAATCCTCGACCTTCGCTGCCGTGCGCGGCATCACCTCGATCGAGAAGCCGTCCAGAAGATCAGCAGTGCTCGCCTCGCCGGGGCGCAGGGCGGAGCGGCGGGGCTTGGCGAAGGGCAGGAGGGACATGGGCGGCTCCAGGATGGCGTGGATGGTCGAAAGGTCCGTCAGGTCGTCCGTGGGTCGGCGTGCCCGTCATTCGCGATCAGGCGTTTCAGGAAATCCGTATCGTATTCCGCATCGATCCGCGCCGCCTCGCTCGCGGCGGCCTCATCGGGAGCGCCCTCGCGCTCGCCGGACGGCACCTTGCGCCATTCGGCAAGGTAGGCGTCGTCATCCTTCGCGCCGACCTTCATGGCGCAGCGGTCGATCGCCTGTTCGAAGCGCTCGGGCAGGATCGCCTTCGACGCGCGCCGGCCCTTGCCGACGATCACCTGCGCCGGAATGTCCCGCCAGTACACGATGGTAAGCTCCGCCATGAGGCGCGTCCTTTCGATCTTCCATTCGGTTTATAGTGTAGCCGCCAACCGTTGATGGCGGATTTCGACACTGCGCACGACACGCGCGACATTGCGCCACGCCGCCGCGCGTCCTTCTAGACGGCCTCGCGCGATGGCGCCACACCGCGCGATCGCCGAAATCCTCATCGCTGTCGGGATGCGGGAACGGCATGACGTCGAGGCGCGCGCATGGCAAATGTTGCGCTTTCGTCCCGCCAGGCCTACTATCATATCAACCGATAGGAGGGCGTGATCATGACGCCCAGGCGTCCCACAGGCGCGGCGGCGTTCCCCATGACGGTCGAACCCCTCGCGCCGAGACCCCCCGATCCGGATGCGCCTTATGCTGCGCTGGATCTGGGGACCAATTCGTGCCGCATGCTCGTGGCTCAGCCCAAGGGCAGCCAGTTCCATGTGGTGGACAGTTTCTCGAAATCCGTGCAGCTCGGCTCGGGTCTCGAAAGCTACGGCCGGCTGAGCCGGGCCTCGATGGCCCGGACCATCCAGGCCCTGAAGATCTGCAAGTCCAAGTTCCAGAAGCACAACGTCCAGCGCATGCGGCTCGTTGCGACCGAGGCGTGCCGCCGCGCCCGCAACGGAGCGGAGTTCCTGAACGCCGTGCGTCGGGAGACGGGCCTCAGGCTCGACATCATCCAGCCCGAGGAGGAAGCGCGGCTCGCCGTGGTCTCCTGCGCGCCGCTCGTCTCGACCAAGACCGAGCAGCTCCTCGTCGTCGATATTGGCGGCGGCTCCACGGAGCTCGTCTGGATCGACCTGTCCCGCGTGCCGGCTCAGGAACGGCCGCGCGCCATCATGCGGCTGCACCGCGGCTTCTCCACCATGGACAGTCCGTTCCCGGCCGCGAAGGTGGTGGACTGGATCTCCGTCCCGCTCGGCGTCGCGACGCTGAAGGACCAGTTCCGCGACGTGGAGGACGATGCCGGCCGCTTCGCGCTGATGTCCTGCCATTTCGAGGAATGCCTCGCGGATTTCACGCCCTACCAGTCGGACCAGACGCGGGAGGGGTTCCAGATCATAGGCACCTCCGGGACGGTCACCACCGTCGCCGCCTCCCATCTCGGCCTCAAGCGCTACGACCGGACCAAGGTGGACGGACTGCGCATGACCTCGGACCAGATCGACCTGGTGATCCGTGACTACCTCTCGCTCGGCGAAGAGGGCCGGCGGGCGGACCCCCGGATCGGCCGGGACCGGCAGTCGCTCATCATGTCCGGCTCCGCGATCCTCCAGGCGCTGATGCGGGCCTGGCCGACGGATCGGCTTTCGGTCGCGGACCGGGGGCTGCGCGAGGGGCTGCTCTATGCCCAGATGTGCGCCGATGGCGTACTGGAGGACGGGCCCTACTGACGGACGGGTGGCGCACCGCGGCGCCCCGGTCTATGCGGGAGGCCGAACAGGATTGCGGCCGCGGCGGCGGCCCCCCAAGAGCGACAGGCGCGAGCGACTTTCATGGCTAAGACACCCGGAAACAGCGGACGCGGACAGCGCGATCTCAAGGTCAGGGTGAAGACCGCCCGCGGCAGGCGCTCGTCCTCGACCCGCTGGCTCGAGCGGCAACTGAACGATCCCTACGTGGCCCGCGCCAAACGGGAGGGCTACCGCGGCCGCGCCGCCTTCAAGCTGATCGAACTGGACGACCGCTTCGGCTTCCTCAAGCCGGGGACCCGCGTCATCGACCTCGGCTGCGCGCCGGGCGGCTGGTGCCAGGTCTCCGTCGAGCGCACGAACGCGCTCCGGAGCAACAGCAACAAGGCGCAGGGCTTCGTCGTCGGGCTCGACCTGCGGGAGATTGAGGCCGTGCCCGGCGCCGAGACCCACGTGCTCGACTTCCTCGACGAGGGAGCGGACGTGACCGCGAAGGACTGGCTCGGCGGTCCGGCGGACGTGGTCCTGTCGGACATGGCCGCGGCTTCGTCAGGTCACAAGCAGACCGACCACCTGCGCATCGTTGCCCTCTGCGAGGCGGCGGCCGAGTTCGCCTTCGACGTTCTGGAGCCGGGCGGGACCTTCGTCGCCAAGGTCCTGGCGGGCGGGGCAGAGGCCACGCTTCAGGCGGAACTGAAGAAGAGGTTCGAGAAGGTGGCGAACGTGAAGCCCCCGGCAAGCCGCTCGGATTCGTCGGAGAAGTACGTCGTGGCCACGGGGTTCAAGGGTCTCGCCCGCGCCTCGGACGACTGATCCGCGCGGTCACCGCGCGAGAATGGCGATGGTGGCCCAGAAGGCCACCGGCCCGGTTGCGCCCGCCCCGGCGAAGAGCGCCGTGAGGGCGGCCAGCAAGATGACAGCCGCTCCGATGAGGGCCATCTGCGCGCCCAGGGGTTCGCCGGAGATGCGCGCCTCGATCTGATCCGTGCCCAGATGCGCGAAGAGGATGCCCAGGATCGCGGAAACCGCGCGGCGGGTCATGATCGCCGGCAACACGGCGAGGAATGCGAACCGGTCCACCTTCATGTGGCAAGATTAGGGCGCGATTCGGGCCGTGGCAAGAAATCGACGGCATTCGGCTCACGCGCACAGATTGGACGGGTCGGTGCAGGTCGCGCGCGCGCGCGCGCAGCGCATGTCCTGATTGTGCACTGACCGGAGCGACAATTTCCCGGCGGCACCTGTGAAAATGTCGCGGCACCGATTACATGCTCGTCGCATTCCAAGGTATTCCTCCGCACAGAGACCGAGCCACGTGTCACAGACCGATACACCGCCTGCCGAGACGTCCACGCCCCGGCGGGAGGAAATGAACTTCGATGGTGACCGCGGTGCGTCCCGTTCCAAATGGGTGGCGGGACTGATCGTCGTGCTGCTTGCCGTCTGGATGGGCAGCGGGTTCATGACAGAGGAGGCGGCCGAGCCTGCCGCATCCGCCGAAGCAGAAGAGGGGCCGGCGCCGGTCTCGGTCGCCGTTCGTACGAGCGAAGCCTCCTCGGTGATCGAGGAATTCCTCGCCGAAGGGCAGGCCGAGCCCGATCGCCAGACCGCAGTCGTCGCCCAGACGTCCGGAACGATCGACGAGGTCGCCGTCACGAAGGGCGCTGATGTCGAAGGGGGCGCGCTCCTGGGGCGGATCGCGCTTGCCGAACGCCGGGCGGATCTGGAGAACGCACGCGAGGCCCGCGCCCAGGCGCAGCGGACCTTCGACAATGCGCAGACCCTCCTCGACCGGGGCGTCGGCACGCAGGACCGCCTGTCCGAGAGCCGCTCGGCGCTCGCCGCCGCCGAAGCGCAGGTCGCCGCCGCCGAGGAAGCGATCGAGGATACCGAGATCCGCGCGCCCTTCGCGGGCCGGGTCGAGGTGCTGGACATGAATGTCGGCGAAGTCGTCCAGGCGGGCGGAGAGGTGGCCCGGATCGTCGACAATTCCCCCCTGACCGTCGGCATCCAGGTGCCGCAGCAGATTCTGCGCGGTGTGCGCCCGGGGCTTCCCGCCGATGTCACGTTCATCACCGGCGAGGTGCGGGAGGGCACTGTCGTCTTCGTCGGCAGCAGCGCCGACACCCAGACCCGGACCTTCACCGCTGAAATCGAGGTTCCGAACGACGGGGGAGAGATCCCGGCCGGGATCTCGGCCTCGGTCCGCATTCCGACAGGCGAGGCGCAGGGGCATTTCCTGTCGCCCGCCATCCTGTCCCTCGGCACATCGGGCGAGCTCGGCATCAAGACGGTGGATGACGACAATGTCGTGACGTTCCACCCCGTGACCATCATCCGTGCCGAGACCGAGGGCGTCTGGGTCGCCGGCCTGCCGGACACGGCTCGGATCATCACCGTGGGGCAAGGCTTCGTGAGTGACGGCGAGACGGTCACGCCCCGCGCCGAGAGCGAGACCGACATGGACGTCGACGCGGGTGGCGAGACGGCCGATGCCGTGGCCGGGGAGACGGAGGATGCCAGCCTCGCGGGCGCCGCCCTGGCCGCCGAAAGCGCCAATGCCAACGCGGAGACCACCGAATGAACGCGATCATCGACGGCGCCTTCGACCGCGCCCGCGTCGTCGCGCTCGTCCTGATCGGCGTTCTTTGTGCAGGCGCCTACGCCTACATCACGATCCCCAAGGAATCGATGCCGGAGGTTCCGATCCCGGTCATCTACGTCGTCACGACGCTGGAAGGGATCTCGCCCGAAGACGCGGAACGTCTCCTCGTCTCCCCGCTCGAGACCGAGATGTCCTCCATCGAGGACGTGAAGCAGATGGAGGCGAGCGCAGGCGAGGGCTATGCCTCCGTGACGCTGGAATTCGATGCCGGCTTCGATGCGGCAGAGGCCCTCGACCGGGTGCG
The DNA here is from genome assembly GCF_031846565.1 of Tropicimonas omnivorans. Classification (NCBI taxonomy): domain Bacteria; kingdom Pseudomonadati; phylum Pseudomonadota; class Alphaproteobacteria; order Rhodobacterales; family Roseobacteraceae; genus Tropicimonas; species Tropicimonas omnivorans. The sequence goes on from NZ_JAVRHL010000003.1 coordinate 805,358, forward strand.
CGAGGCGGTGGACACCGCCTCGACGGAACTGCCCGAGGATGCCACCGAGCCCAGCGTCAACGAGGTCAATACGGCGCTCTTCCCGATCCTGACCGCGACCCTGTCCGGCCCGGTTCCGGAGCGCACGCTGAACCGGCTTGCCGAGGATCTGCAGACGCGCCTCGAAAGCCTGGCCGGCGTGCTCGAGGTGGATGTGGGCGGCGAGCGTACGGAGCTGATGGAGGTCCTGATCGATCCCACGGTCTTCGAGACCTACAACATCAGCTTCGAAGAACTCATCAATCAGATCAACCGCAACAACCGCCTGATCGCCGCCGGTGCGATCGAGAACGGCGCGGGGCGGATCGTGATCAAGGTGCCCGGCCTCATCGAGAACCTCGAGGACGTGATGGAGCTGCCGATCAAGGTCTCCGGTACGACCGTGGTGACCTTCGGGGACGTCGCCACGGTTCGCCGGACCTTCGAGGATCCGACCAGCTTCGCGCGCATCGGCGGCCAGCCCGCGCTGGCGCTCGAGATCAAGAAACGCTCCGGCGCCAACATCATCGAGACGGTGGAAGCCGCCAAGGAGGTTATCGCATCCGAACAGGAGGGCTGGCCCGACAGCGTTCAGATCGAGTACCTTCAGGACGAAAGCCAGCAGGTTCGCGATCTTCTGAGCGACCTCGAATCCAACGTCATAACCGCGATCATTCTCGTCATGGTCGTGATCGTCTGGGCGCTCGGCTTCCGTTCCTCGATCCTCGTCGGTCTTTCGATCCCGGGCGCGTTCCTCGCCGGCGTCCTGACGCTCTACGCGATGGGTTTGACCATGAACATCATCGTGCTCTTCTCGCTCATCCTCGTCGTCGGGATGCTGGTGGACGGGGCCATCGTCACGACCGAACTCGCGGACCGGAAGCTCATGGAGGGCGCGAGCCCCAGGGAGGCATATTCCTACGCCGCCAAGCGGATGACCTGGCCGATCATCGCCTCGACGATGACGACGCTTTCGGTGTTCTTCCCGCTCCTTTTCTGGACGGGGACCGTGGGCGAGATCATGAAGTTCCTGCCGATCACGGTCATCCTCACGCTGAGCGCCTCTCTCTTCATGGCGCTGATCTTCATCCCCGTTCTCGGCGGTCTGATCGGGCGCCGGCAGCCCCAGACGCAGGCAGCGAAGGTGACGATGTACGAGGCCGAGACCGGAGATCCCCGGCGGATCGGCGGTATCACGGGCGCCTATGTCCGCGTGCTGACCGCCGCCGTGAAGCGCCCCTGGGCCACGCTGCTGCTTGCCGTCGCGCTTCTCGTCGGCGCCTTCACGGCCTATAGCCGCCTCGGCACCGGGATCACCTTCTTCCCCGAGATCGAGCCTGATTTCATGCAGGTGGAGGTCCGGGCGCGGGACAGCTTTTCCATCTACGAACGGGACGCCCTGGTGCGCGAGGTGGAGAACCGCCTGCTCCGCTACGAGAATATCGAGAGTGTCTATGCCCGGACCTCGGCGGATCGGCAGAGCGACGAGGAGGTCATCGGCACCATCCAGCTCGAGCTGGACGAATGGGACACCCGTCCGACCGCGGCCGTCATCGGCGAGCGGATCCGGGAGGGGATGCAGGACATCCCGGGCATCGACGTGCAGGTACAGACTGCGCAGGAGGGGCCCGCCGCCGGCAAGCCGGTGAACCTTCAGCTCAGTATCCGGGATCCCGACTCGCAGGTCGCCGTGGTCGAGCAGGTGCGCGAGGCGATGGAGCAGATCGGCGGCTATACCGACGTGACCGATACGCTGCCCATCCCGGGCGTCGAATGGCGGATCGAGCTGAACAGGTCCGAGGCCGCGCGCTTCGGCGCCGACGTGAGCCTCCTTGGGCAGGCCGTGCAGCTTCTGACGCAAGGGATCACGGTGGCCGAATATCGCCCGAGCGACGTGGACGGCTCTGTCGACATCCGTGTCCGCTTCCCGGCCGGGCAGCGGACGCTCGAAGAGCTTCAGAGCCTGCGCGTTCCGACCAGCGCGGGCCTCATTCCGATCGGCAACTTCGTCACCTTCGAGCCGTCCCCGCGGACGGGCCTGATCCACCGGATCGACCAGCGACGCGTCGTGACCATCGAGGCCGACGTGGCCCAGGGGCTGCTGGCAAACGACCAGATCAACGCCCTTCGCGGTGCGCTCGAGCGGATGGAGCTGCCGCCGGGTGTGGACTGGTCCTTCGGGGGCGAGGCGGAGGACCAGCAGGAGAGCATGATCTTCCTCGCGACGGCGTTCCTCGTCGCCATCGTTCTGATGTTCGCGATCCTGCTGACCCAGTTCAACAGCTTCGCGCAATCCGTCATCGTCATGACGGCGATCATCTTCTCCGTGGCGGGTGTCCTCCTCGGCCTCCTCGTCACCGGCCGGCCCTTCGGCATCGTCATGGGCGGTGTCGGCGTGATCGCGCTGGCGGGGATCGTGGTGAACAACAACATCGTCCTGATCGACACCTACAACGAGCTCCGCGCCGAGGGGCTGTCGCCGATGGAGGCCGCGATCCGGTCGGGCGCGCAGCGCTTCCGGCCGGTGCTCCTGACCTCGATCACGACGGCTTTGGGGTTGATGCCGATGGTCTTCGCGCTGTCGGTGGACGTCATGGGGCGCGACGTCGTCTACGGCGCGCCCTCGACGCAGTACTGGACAGAGCTGTCCTCCGCCATCGCGGGCGGCCTGACGGTGGCGACGGTGCTGACGCTCGTCGTGACGCCGGCGATGCTGATGTTGCCGCTCAAGAAGAAGCGCCGGGCCGTGCGGGACGGCCCGCTCGCCGCCCGTCCGCAGCCATGCGCACAGCCCGCCGAGTAAGGAGGCGCCGCCCGGCGCGGCGTCCTGCCTTCGGCGCCCGTGGTCGGTAAAAGAAGAGAAGCCGCATTGGGTTATGCGGCTTTCTTCATATCAACTTGATCAGGTTTCGTCGGCGAAGTGGCAGGCGATACGCTGTCCGGGGCGGCCGGAGCTCTTCTCCTCCAGCGCCGGGTCCCGTTCGGCACAGAGGGCCTGCGCCCGGGGGCAGCGCGTCCTGAAGACGCAGCCCGAGGGCGGATCGAGCGGCGATGGAAGCTCGCCCGACAGCACGATCACGTCCTTTGTGCGCTCGATATCGGGATCGGGCACCGGAACGGCGGACATCAGGGCTTGCGTGTAGGGATGCCGCGCATTGCTGTAGAGGTCGTTCTTTTCCGCGATCTCCATGATCCGCCCGAGATACAGGACCATCACCCGGTCGGAGATGTGCCGCACGACGGAGAGGTCGTGGGCGATGAAGATCAGCGCAAGACCGAGCTCCTTCTGCAGGCGCATCAGCAGGTTGATGACCTGGGCCTGGATCGACACGTCGAGCGCCGAGACCGGCTCGTCGCAGATGATGAGCTTAGGCTCCACGATCAGCGCGCGCGCGATGCCGATGCGCTGGCACTGGCCGCCGGAGAACTCGTGCGGGTAGCGGTTGATCTGGTTGGGCAGGAGCGACACCCGGTCCATCATCTCCTTCACCCGCGCCTTCACCTCCTTGGAGGAAAGGTCGGGGCGATGCGTGCGGAGCGGCTCGGCGATGATCTGGCCGACCGTCATCCGCGGATTAAGCGCGGCGAGCGGATCCTGGAAGATCATCTGGATCTCGCTGCGATAGCTCAGCATCTTGCGGCGCGAGACGGCGAGAAGGTCGTCCCCGCCCATCCAGACGACGCGGCCCTCGCCCGGAACCATACGGATGAGCGCGCGGGCGAGCGTGGACTTGCCGCAGCCGGATTCGCCCACGATGCCGAGGGTTTCGCCGGCGTTCAGGGTGAAGCCCACACCGCCCACGGCGCGCAGGTGCATCGGCTCGGAAAAGGGCAGGGCGCCGCGGCGGGGAATGTCGAAGGTGACCCGGAGATCCTCGACGCGCAGAAGCTCGCTCATGGCAGCGCCTCCTCGTAAGCGGCCGGGATGCCCTCGCGGATGGTCTCCACCGGGCGGATGCAGGCGCGGGACCGGTTCGGACCGACCGGGTCGAGCGGCGGGACGACGGCATCGCAATCGTCACCGCCCCAGGCGCAGCGCGGACGGAAGGGGCAGCCCGGCGGCGGATTGGTCATGTTGGGCGGCGCACCCGGGATGGTCAGAAGCTCCTCGGTGCCCGTATCGACCCGCGGGATCGCACCGAGAAGGCCGAGCGTGTAGGGGTGGACCGGATCGGCGAAGAGCGGGTCTACCGGAGCCTTCTCCATGATCCGGCCGCCATACATCACCACGACATCCTCGCAGGAGCCGGCGACGACGCCGAGGTCGTGCGTTATCAGCAGGAGGGCCATGCCGAATTCCGACTGCAGCTCCGAGAAGAGCGACATGATCTGCGCCTGAACGGTCACATCGAGGGCCGTGGTGGGCTCGTCCGCGATCAGGAGCCGCGGGCGGCAGAGCAGCGACATCGCGATCATCACGCGCTGGCGCATGCCGCCTGAGAACTCGTGCGGGTAGAGCCGGATGCGCTCCCGGGCACTCGGGATATGGACCGCGTCCAGCATCCGGACGGCCTCGGCGACGGCGTCCTTTTTGCCCATGCCCTTGTGGTGAATGAGCACCTCGCTCATCTGGTCCGAAACCCTCATGTAGGGGTTGAGCGAGGTCATCGGGTCCTGGAAGACCATCGCGATCTTCTCCGCCCGGATCTTGTTGAGCGCCTTGAGGGGCGCGTTCAGGATCTCCTCACCCTCGAAGCGCACGGAGCCCGTGGCGCGGCCGTTCTTTGCCAGAAGGCCAAGGGCGGCGAAGGCGGTCTGGGACTTGCCCGACCCGCTTTCGCCGACGATGGCCAGCGTCTTTCCGGCCTCCAGCGCCATCGACACGCCGCGCACGGCGCTGACCGTGCCGTCCGGCGTGTCGAAGGAGACGCTGAGGTCGTCGATCTCGAGAAGGGGCATCAGCGATCCTTGGGGTCGAGCGCATCCCTCAGGCCGTCTCCCACGAAGAAGAAGCCGAAGAGGGTGATCACGAAGAAGAAGAGCGGGAAAAGAAGCTGCCAGAGCGTGCCGTACTGCATCGTCCCGGCGCCTTCGGAGATGAGCGCGCCCCAGCTCGTCAGCGGCTCCTGCACGCCGAGACCGAGGAAGGAGATGAAACTCTCCGTCAGGATCATCAGCGGGACGAGCAGCGTGGCGTAGACGGCGACGATGCCGAGGAGGTTCGGCACGATATGGCGCAGGATGATGCGGAAGCCGGAGACACCGGTGGCGCGCGCGGCCTCGATATACTCCATGTTCTTGAGGCTGAGCGTCTGTCCCCGGACGATGCGGCTCATGTCGAGCCAGGACAGGAGCCCGATGCCGAAGAACAGCATGGCGATGGAGCGGCCGAACATGACGAGGAGCAGGATCAGGACGAACATGTAGGGGATCGCCATGAGGATATCGACGGTGCGCATCATGACGTTGTCCGTGGCGCCGCCGACATATCCCGCGATGGCGCCCCAGAGCGTTCCGACGATCACCGCGATGGCCGCGCCGACGAGGCCGACCATGAGCGAGATCTGCGTGCCCTGCACGACGCGGGCGAAGAGGTCCCGGCCGAGGTCGTCCGTGCCGAAGTAGTGACCGGTCTCGATCGAGGGGCCACCGAGCTCGGCGACCTGTCCGAGGACCATGAAGTCCAGCTCGTCGATGGACCACGCCGCGATGTAGGGCCCGAAGAGGGCGAAGGCGCCGACGAAGACGAGGATGACGAGCCCGAGCATCGCGGCCTTGTTGCGCACGAAGCGGCGCCTCGCATCCGCCCAGGGGGAGCGTCCCTTGACCTCCTCCTCGACGAGACGGCCGGCGAGGCTTTCCATTTTCTGCTGTTCGACGAGCATCAGTAGCGGATCCTCGGGTCTATCCAGGCGTAGAGAATGTCCACGACGAGGTTGAAGAGGATGGTCAGTCCGCCGATCAGGATCGTGATCCCCATCATCACCGAGTAGTCGCGGGAGAGGGCGGCATTGACGAAGAAGAGCCCGATCCCGCCCGTCGAGAAGAACAGGTCGATGACGACGGAGCCGGTGATCATCGTGACGAAGGCGGGCCCGAGATAGGAGATCACCGGCAGCATGGCCGGCTTAAGCGCATGGCGCAGCAGGATCCGCCGCGTCGGCAGGCCCTTGGCCCGCGCGGTGCGGATGTGGTTCTGCGCCAGGACCTCCAGCATCGAGGAGCGGGTGATCCTTGCGATCGACGCCATGAAGGAGGTGGAAAGCGCGACCACCGGCATGATCAGGTATTCCCACTGCCCGTCATTCCAGCCGCCGCCCGGCAGCCAGCCGAGCCACAGGGTGAAGACGAGGACGAGGATTGGCGCCATCACGAAGTTCGGCAGGACCTGCGCCCCGATGGAGATGCCGACGGCGAGGTAATCGAGCCAGGAATTCTGCTTGATGGCGGCCGCGACCCCGAGCGAGCACCCGACGATGACGGCGACGAGGAAGGAAATGGCGCCGTAGGTCAGCGTGATGGGGAAACCCTGCGCGATGACGTCATTCACCGTCCGGGACGGGTAGACGAAGGAGGGGCCGAAGTCGAAATGGGCGACGATATTCCACAGATACGTGCCGATCTGCTTCCAGAGCGGCTCGTCGAGGCCGTAGCGGGCGTTGAGATTGACCAGCACCTCGGGCGGAATCGCGCGCTCGCGCGTGAACGGCCCGCCGGGCGCGGCGTGCATCAGCACGAAGGACAGCACGATCAGGACGAGAAGCGTCGGGATCGCGACGGCCAGACGTTTGAGAATGAACGAGACCATGAGGGATCAGGAGGCCGGACGACGCGCGCCCGGCCTCCCTTCTACCATCAGTTCGCGGAGGAGGAGGACGAAGCGTCCTCGGCCGCGATGTAGAGATCCTTCGAGTACCAGTTCTGCATCAGGTTATCGAAGGGGTAGTTCCGGACCTGCGGATCCACCATCAGCACGCCGGTGTACTGGTAGATCGGCGCGAACGGCATGTTGTCCGCGAGGATCTGCTCGGCTTCGGTGTAGTTCGGGTTGGGATCTTGCATCGTCTTCGATTCGCTCATCAGCTCGTCGTAGGTCTCGTCGGTCCAGCCCGAGACGTTGTGGTCCGAGTAGGAGGTCATCAGGTCGAGATAGGTCGAGGCCTCGTTGTAGTCGCCGCACCACGCGTAGCGGGCGATCTCGTAATTGCCGTCCTGGAGACGGTCGGTATGGGTGGCCCATTCGTAGTTGGCCAGCTCGACATTCACACCCAGCGTCTGCTTCCAGAACTGGCTGACGGCCACGGCGATCTTCCGGTGGCTCTCGTCGGTGTTGTACTGGATCGTGACGGTCAGGGGCTCGCCGTCCGGGCCGTACCCAGCCTCCGCGATCAGCTCCTTGGCCCGCTCGTTGCGCTCTTCCTGGGTCCAGCCGGCATAATCGATCTCGGGCAGATCGAAGCCCGCGGTCGCCTGGTGGGCCCAGTTGTAGGAGGGGTACTGCCCGCCCTGGAGAATGCGCTCGACGATGATGTCGCGGTCGATGGCGTAGGACAGCGCCTTGCGGACGCGCTCGTCCTTCAGGGCGGGGTTGCCGTTCTCACCCTGGTTGAACCAGTAGATGTACGAGCAGGACCGCGGGAAGGAATGGGCCTCGTCGGGGTATTCCTCCGACAGGCGCGGATACTGGCCGGAGGGGATATCGGTCATGTCGAGTTCGCCGGCGAGATAGCGGGTCAGGCCCTGGTTCTCGTCGTTGATGATCAGCGTGACCGTCCGGTCGAGGATCGTCTCCTCGTCGTTCCAGTATTCGGGGTTCCGCTCCCGCACGACCCGTTCGCCGGGATTGTATTCCGTCAGGGTGTAGGCGCCGTTGCCGACGAGATTGCCGGGCCGCGTCCAGGCATCGCCCAGCTCCTCGACCACGGCCTCGGGGACCGGGAAGGTCGAGGGGTGCGTCAGCATGGAGATGAAGTATGGCAGGGGCGTCTCGATCGTGACTTCGAGCGTCCGGTCGTCGACGGCGCGGATGCCGAGCTCTTCGGGCTCCATCTCGCCCTCGACGATGGCCGAGGCGTTCTCGACGCCCATCAGCTCCATGTACCACGCATATTCGGAAGCGGTCTCGGGATCGACGAGGCGTCGCCAGGAATAGACGAAATCGGACGCCATCACCGGCTCGCCGTTGGACCAGTTCGCCTCGCGCAGGTTGAAGGTGTAGGTCTTCCCGTCCTCGCTCAGCTCATGGTCCGTGGCCATGCCGGGGACCTGATTGCCGTCGATGTCGTCGTTGTAGAGGCCTTCGAAGAGGTCGCGGAGGATCTTGGAGCCGGAGACGTCGGTGGAGATCTGCGGGTCGAAGGACTTGATGTCATCGAGTTCGCGGTAGGTGAAGACCTGCTCCTCGGCGAGGGGCGTGCCGTCGGGGCCGGCCTCCTGCGCGACGGCTGGGAATGCGAGCGCGGTGCTCAGCAAAAGGGATGATACGAGGGAACGTGTCATTGCGGATCCTCCTGAAGGTGCCTTGGTTCGACGCGTCTTGCGGCGTCGTCATCGTGGCAGTCCAGCATTGGACGCGCCCATTGGCAAGGCCAGTCCAAGGCGGTGTGATCGGATCTTTGCCGTGACCTTGCGCAATTGCTTCGAAAACGGGCGAAAGTGAGGACTGCTTTAGGGCTGGCCGATCGCGCGCGACCGCCTCAATTCCGGCGCTTCCGCTGCGGAAGGGCGGCCGGATGCAGGCCCGGGCGGGCGCCGGGGCCCTTGCCCTTGCCCCACTTGAGCTTCCAGCGTCGGTGGATCCAGAACCACTGACCCGGATACTCCCGCACCATCTCCTCGAGTCGCGCGTTGAATTCCTGCATCCTGGTGTCCGGATCGCCGTCGGGGATCGGCCTCTCGACGAGGACGCGGAAATTGATGCCGTCCGACTGCCGGATCGCGAAGGCCGGGACGAGGAGGGCGTCGTAGCGCGTCGCCATCTCGGCGGCCGACACCGCCGTCATGGCCGGGCGGCCGAGGAACTCGAGCTCCCGCCCGCTGCCGATGTAGAGATCGTTGAGAAGCATCGTCCGCCCGCCTCGCGACAGATGGCGGAGCAGCCCCTTCATGCCGGTCCGGTCGGAGGCGAACATCGGCTTGCCGACATTCTCCATGGTCCTGACGTAGTGGGCGTTGAAAAAGGCGTTGGCCATGGGACGATAGAGCCCGCCAAGCTCGAATCCGAGCCCGTTCAGGCATCCTCGCGCGGCTTCGTAATTGCCGAAATGGCCGGAGATGACGATGACGGGGCGCCCCGCTTCCTTCGCCTCCATGAGCGCGGCCATGCCGGGCCCTTCGGGCTCGATCTTCGCCGCGCGTTTGAGAAGGTCCGGGGCGGAGTAGTTCTCGATCAGCATCCGGCCGGCATTGTCGGCAACCTCGGCCGCGATGCGCCTGCGCTCGGCGGGGGGCATGTCCGGGAAGACGTAGTCGAGGTTCTCGGCGATGCGGGGCCCGTAGCCGGCCAGCGGCGTGAAGACGCGGCGGGAGAGGGCGCCGAAGAGGGGAACACGTGTTTCGTAGGGCAGGCGGCGCGCGGCCCAGATCGCAGCGCGCAGAACCGCATCGACGGCCCTGTCCTTGGCGCTACCCGTAAGGGGCTCCTCCTCTTCGCTCATCTCCCCCTCCACTCAGACGGCGGAGGGAGGGATAGGATGCCGGACCCCAGGGCGCAACATTCAGTGCTGGGTCGAGGCATGTCCGGACACCTGCCGCTTGCTCACCGGATCGAGCTTGCGGGATTTCATCATCAGCACCAGAGCCAGCGCCGAGCATATCAGGACGCCGACCGAGAGCGGAACGATGGTGCCGTTGAACGCAAGGCCGATGGGCGCCGCGAGGATCACCGCACCGATGGTGGAGACGCAGCCGACGACGGAGGAGGCGAGGCCCGCGATATGGCCCATCGGCTCCAGCGCAAGTGCGTTGAGGTTGCCGAAGGTCAGGCCGGCCATGAAGAAGACGCTCGTCGCCCAGAAGAAGAAGGCCGGGAAGAAGAGCGCCTCCGGCAGGAGGCCGGACAGTTCGAGCAGCACGAGCAGCGTGGAGATCGCCGTCTGCGCACCATAGGCGGCGATGGCGAGGCGGCGCATTCCCAGTCTCATGACGAGCGTCGCGTTGATGATCGTGCCGGTCCCGGCGATCAGGCCCTGCACCAGAAACCACTGCGGAAAGCTGTCGGTGATGCCGAAGATCTCGGCATAGATCTGCTGGATCGAGGAGAGGAAGGCGAACATCTGGCCGAAGCCGAGGGTCAGCACGGCGATGTAGATCAGCACGAGCTTGTTCGTCAGGACTTCCTTCACCGCGGTCCAGAGGCCACCGAGGCGCAGGGAGCGCCGCCTGTCGAGCGGCAGTGTCTCGTCCTGGCGGATATTCAGCCAGGTGCAGCCCAAAAGACCGAAGAGGGCGAAGGCGAGGAAGATGGACCGCCAGCCGAATGCGTTCATCACGAGCTCCCCGGCGGAGGGGGCCATCGCGGGGATGAGGATGAAGATCATCATCATGAAGGATGTGATCTGCGCCATGCGGCGGCCTTCGTAGAGATCCCTCACCATGGCAAGCGCCACGATGCGCGGCGCGGAGGCCCCGAGGCCCTGAAGAGCCCGGAAGGCCAGCATCGTCTCGAGGTTCTCGGCCTGCCAGGACCCGATCGCGCCCGCGATGAACACGCCGATGCCGAAGGTGATGACCGTCTTGCGCCCGAACGTGTCGGAGAGCGGCCCGCTGAAGAGTGTGCCGATGCCCATGCCGAAGACGAAGGCGGTCAGCACGAGCTGCGCCTTGTTGGGCGCATCCGGCGTCAGGTCCTCCGCGATCTGGGGCAGGGCGGGCAGCATGGCGTCGATCGAGAAGGCGACGCAGGCAAACAGCATCGCAAGCATGACGACGAATTCGGGAACGGCTAGACGACGTGGCATCGGGCACCTCGGGATGGTCCCGGGCGGACCGGGCGCGCATTGAATGTTGGCCACGGCGACGCGAGGCGGCTTCTCTCTCTCCCTGCGTGCAGTCCTTAGACTGCTCGCGCCGCACTGGCCAGTCGGCAGGGGCGCCGTGAGACCTGTGCATTCGTGCAGGATGACGCATCGTGCAGGCGACGTGCAGAGCCGTGCATCTCGTCCGCGCGGCGGGGCTTCGGAGGACGCCGGGCAAGTCCGGCGTTCCGACAGCCCGAGCGGTCAGGCGAGTTGGGCGTTGATCTCGTCGATGAGCTTGAGCCAGAGGTCCGACTGCTGCGCGCCCGGAACGACGTGCTGGTTGGCGATGATGAAGGTCGGAACGGCCGACACGCCGCGCTCCCTGGAATGGGCCTCCCGTACCTCGATCTCGGCCGTGTCAGCGTCGCCGTCCAGAAGGCGGCGGATGGCCGCGGCGTCTAGCCCGGCGCCATCCGCGATATCCGCCAGGACGTCCTGGTCGCCGATGTCCCGACCTTCCTGGAAGTAGGCCGCGAAGAGGGCGTCGACCACTTTCCCCTGCTTGCGCTCGATCCCGGCCCAGTGGATCAGGCGATGCGCATCGATGGTGTTCGGCGACCGCTTGATGGTCTCCCAATCGATCTGCAGTCCCGCATCTTTCGCAGCCTCGTCGATCCGCGCATGCAGCTGTACGACTGCCTCCTTCGAGCCGAACTTGCCCTCGAGGTACTGGCCCCGGTCGAGCCCGTCCCGCGGGATCTCCGGGTCGAGCTGGAACGGATGCCAGACGATGGTGAAGGGATGGTCCGGTCTTTCGGCAAGCGCACGGTCAAGATGCGCCTTGCCGATGTAGCACCACGGGCAAACGGGATCTGAAATGATGTCGAGCGTGATCATGGACGCGGCTCTATCAGATCCCGTTTCGCTTCGCGAGGCCCGGCGCCCTAGATCAATCCGTCCGGCCGGCCGGCGGCTCGGCGGTGTCGTCGTCACCGAAATCGCCATCCTCGGCATAGACGTCCTCGCCTTCGGGGATGGACCGTCCGGAGAAGGTGATGTTGGCGTTGTCGTTCAGCTCGTCCATCCGCGCGTCGATCGGCATGTTGGACGTCATGAACTCGTCGATCTCCTCGTTCGCCTCGACCTGCGTGAGGGCGTGGGCCTCCATCAGGTAGCGGGTGAACGCCTCCTGATCGCCGTCGATCTCCACGAGGCGGGAATGTGCGAGGTTCGGCCAGCGATCCTCGATCCCGTCCAGCATCTCGTCCCAGTTCCGTGCGATCGGGGCCCAGTCCATCTTCTCGTCTCCAGCATCTGTGTCGGTGTGAATATCGATGTCGCGGGACAAGACTTCGGCCCGGAGGATGGTTCCCTACGGGGCGGATGCCCTCAAGGCAGGATCGCGGCCGGCGGCGAGACGGGGCGGGGCGGGGCCGAACGTGAAGGGGCCCGGCCGCATCGCGACCGGGCCCCGGGATTCTTGTCGTCCGATACGCCGTTACTCGGCGGCCTCCTCGTACCACCAGACATCCGGCTGGAAGCCGAGCCAGTCGCCGTACATCGCGATCGTCTCGGGGTAATTGATCTCCTTCACGTGGGCGAGGTGGCTCTCAGGGGAGTACCAGAAGGGCACGACGTAGCGACCGGTCGTCAGCACGCGGTCGAGGGCCTTCACGGCGGACCGGAAATCCTCCTGGCTCTCGGCCGTGAGCATTTCACCGATCATCGCCTCGATGGCCGGGTTGTCCGCGCCCATCCAGTTGTAGGTGCCCGGCTCGTCGACGCCGTCAGCGCCCCAGTAGAGATATTGCTCGTTGCCGGGGGAGAGGGACACGGCGCGCTGGTAGATCGTCATGTCGAAATCGTAGGCGTCCGAGCGCTCCTTGTACTGGGCGCTGTCCACGGTGACGACCTCGGCATCGACGCCGATCCGCCTCAGCCCTTCGACGTAGAGCTCGGCGGCGGTCGAATATTGTCCGGCGCTCTGGGGCAGGACGATGTCGAAGGAGAGGGCCCTGCCAGTCTCCTTGTCGGTCATCACGCCGCCGTCGATGGCATATCCCGCCTCGCTCAGGAGCCGGATCGCGGTACGGGTGCCGGCGCGGTTGGCCTCGGAGCCGTCGGAGACGGGGAGGGAATAGCCCTCGAGCGCTCCCGGCAGCAACTCATCCGCAAACGGCTCCAGGAGCTCGGCGACGCGGCCTGTCGCCGGGCCGTCCTCCATCGCCAGGACAGAGTTGCAGAAGTAGGAGCAGATCCGGGGCTCCGTGCCGCCGTTGATCGCGGAGTTGATGAACTCGAAGTTGAACGCGTGGATCAGCGCCTCCCGCACGCGCCAATCGTCGAAGGGCGCGCGGCGGGTGTTCATCACGAAGCCGAGGATGCCGGAGGGCCGCTCGTGCGGAATGGTGGACAGGACGACATCGCCGCTGCGGACCGCCGGGAAATCGTACGCCGTCTGCCAGCGGCCCATGTTCGTTTCGCGGTTCGAGGAAATCTCGCCGGCGCGGAATGTCTCGAAGGCCACGTCCCCATCGCCGAACCATTCGTACCGGATCTCGTCGAAATTGTGGACGCCGGCCATCAGGGGCAGGTCCGCGGCCCACCAATCCTCATCGCGTTCCAGAACCATGTACCGGCCCTGCTCGTACGGGCCGACGGTGTAGGGACCGGAGCCGACGGGGATGGTGTTCGACGCCGCCGCGAAATCGACATCCTCGAACTGCGCCTTCTTGAGGATCGGACGAAGGCCGAGAATCAGGGGAAGTTCATCGTCTTCCCCGGAAAATTCGAATCGCACGGTCCGCTCGCCCACGATCTCGGAGCTCGCGATCTTGTCCCATGCGGAATGATAGCGGGGATGCCCCTCGGTTCCGAGGATCTCGAAGGACCACAGGACATCCTCCTCGGTGACGGGAGAGCCATCGGAGAATCGGGCCTCTGGGCGAATCGTGAATTCCACCCATTCCCGATTCGGTCCGGTTTCCACCGATTCGGCCAGCCATCCGTAAAGCGTGAACGGCTCGTCGTAGGATCGGCCCATCAGCGATTCGTACCCGTAGACCCGCTGGCCGTAGACCGGGCTGCCTTTCAGGACGAAGGGATTGAGGCTGTCGTAGGAGCCGATCTCGGCGAAGGTGAACCGGCCGCCCTTGGGGGCATCGGGATTGGCGTAAGGCAGCGCCTCGAACCCCTCCGGAAGCGCCGGATCGCCGTACATGGCAATGCCGTGGGTGGGGTCGGCCGCGGCCGCGCCCGCCATCGTCCAGATCGCGGCCAGTGCCGTCGCCTGCGCTCGGAAGGGGGTCATGGAATGCCTCATTATCTGCCGGTCTCCTGTTGCCGGCGATGCTACGGGGCCGGCATGGGCGATTCAAACTTTTAACTTTGACGTCCGTAATTTGCCGGTTATATAGAGGGCACTGCTCGATAGGTTTCTTGCCTGTATGAAACCTGCCTCAATAACTTGCGCCCGCCTTGTGCGGGCGCTTTTTTTTGCCCGGGCGGGCCGCCTGTTTCCCGCAGGGACAAGACGTTTCGGCATGATCCCCGAGCAGTTCATTCAAATGGAACCGGCCATGTTCGGCTTGCGCTCTGGCAACCGCGAACCCGTCGCCTATGCTATGCTGCGAGTGCAAACAACGCTGAGGGCGATCACATGAAGCTGAGTGGCAAGACGGCGGTGGTGACGGGATCGAACAGCGGCATCGGCCTCGGCGTCGCGACGGAGTTCGCGCGGGCCGGAGCGCGCGTTGTGCTGAACTCCTACACCGACAGCGAGGAGGACCACGCCCTCGCGCGCAAGCTGTCCGAGGAGACGGGATCCGAGGTCCTCTACATCAAGGCGGACATGTCGAAAGGCGGGGAGTGCCGCCAGCTGATCGAGACGGCCGGCGCCTGCGATATCCTGGTGAACAATGCCGGCATCCAGCACGTCGCCCCGGTCGAGGATTTCCCTCAGGAGAAGTGGGACGCGATTATCGCGATCAACCTGTCCTCTTCCTTCCACACCATCGCCGCGGCGATCCCGATGATGAAGGCCGCCGGGTGGGGGAGGATCGTCAACATCGCCTCGGCCCATGGCCTGACCGCGAGCCCCTACAAGTCCGCCTACGTCTCCGCCAAGCACGGCATCGTCGGTCTGACCAAGACCATCGCGCTCGAGACCGCCCGGGAGGACATCACCTGCAATGCGATCTGCCCCGGTTACGTGATGACCCCGCTCGTCGAGGCGCAGATTCCGGACACGATGAAGCAGTACGGGATGGAGCGTGAGGAGGCCATCGAGAAGGTCATCCTCGACCGTCAGCCCTCCAAGGAATTCGCAACCGTGGAGGAGATCGGCGGCGTCGCGACCTTCCTGTGCTCGGATGCGGCGCGGCAGATCACCGGCACGACGATAAGCGTCGACGGCGGCTGGACGGCGCTCTGAGCGGCGTGGCGAACCCGGTACGCATCACTCTCGCCCTTCAGGGTGGCGGCGCGCACGGCGCCTTCACCTGGGGCGTGCTCGACCGGCTTCTGGAGGAGGAGAGCATCGAGATCGCCGGGATCTCCGGCTGCTCGGCGGGCGCCCTGAACGGAGCGGCGCTCAAGGCCGGACTCGTTCGTGGCGGACGGGAGGCGGCGCGTGAGAACCTCGACTGGCTCTGGGCTCGCGTGGTCGGCGTTCAGGATCTGCGGCTCACGCACTGGTTCGCGCAGTTCACGCCCAATGCCACTCTCAGCCACCTGCTCGGCAATTCACCGGCCTTCTTCCTTGCCGACTCCGTCTCCCGCGCGATCAGCCCCTATGCCTACGGGCCGTTCTATTCCAATCCCCTGCAGCCGGTCGTGGATCATTTCGATTTCGACCTGGTCTGCTCCGAGGCGGGACCGGCCTTCTTCGTCTCGGCGACCAACGTGCGGTCCGGCAAGATCCGCGTGTTCTCCGGCGCCGAATTGTGCCCGGGTGCCATCCTCGCCTCCGCCTGCCTGCCGACGATGTTCAAGGCGGTGGAGATGGAGGATCCCGTGACCGGGGAGATGGAGGCCTACTGGGATGGCGGCTATACCGGCAACCCTGCGCTCTTCCCGCTCTATGACGATGCGCTGCCGTCCGATCTCGTCATCATCAACATCAACCCGCTCTGGCGGCCGGACGTGCCGATGAACGGCACGGATATCCAGAACCGGATCAACGAGATCAGCTTCAACACCTCGCTCCTGCGGGAGCTGCGCTCCATCGACTTCGTGCGCCGCCTGATTGCCGACGGGCGCATCCCTGAAGGCGCGATGAAGGCAGTGCGCGTCCACATGATCGCCGACGACGCACTGATGAGGGATCTGTCCGTCGCGACCAAGACGGTGCCCTCGGCGCTGGTCACGGGGCGTCTGAAGGCGGCCGGGCGAGAGGCGGCGGAGACCTTCCTGTCCGTCCATGGTCACATGCTCGGCGTGGAGGGGAGCGTAGATCTGCAGCAGATGTTCGACTGATACATCCCGCCGCAAATGTCCCCGCAGGCGGCCCGATCATCTCTTAGCAGGATCAGGTCGCGTCAGGCGGTCTCGCGACGCTCGGCGGGCGCATGGTCCGGCTCACCGGGAAGTCCCGCGGGGACGGGGCCGGCGGGCGGGGCAGGGGGAACGGTGCCTGCCTTCTGGGGCGGGTAGACCAGACCGGCCGAGATCACGAGCTTCGCGGCATCCTCGACGGTCATGTCGAGATAGGTCACGTCCCGCTCCGGTACGATAAGCAGGAAGCCCGAGGTCGGGTTCGGCGTCGTCGGCAGGAAGACGGAGATCATGCGCGTATCCGCATCGCCGAGCTTCAGGGCCAGCTCGCCCTTCGCCGTGGTGGAGACGAAGGCGAGCGCCCAGACACCCTTGCGGGGGTATTCCACGAGGCAGGCACGCTCGAAATTGCTTTCGGTCTGCGCGAACACGGTCTCGGCAATCTGCTTCAGGCCGCCGTAGATCGAACGGACGACGGGCATCCGGTCCACGAAGCGCTCGCCCCAGCCGATCAGCGAGCGGCCGATGATGCCTTTCGCGACCCAGCCGACGAGGACCGTGAAGATGAGGAAGATCACCACGCCGAGGCCGCGGATATCCACGCCGATATATTGTTCGGGACGGAAATGCGCCGGCACCAGCGGCAGCACGAAGCCGTCGATCCAGCCGATCACGGACCAGATGAGATAGATCGTAAGCGCGATGGGCGCGATGACGACGAGACCGGTCAGGAACGATGCACGCAGCCGCCCGAAGCGTTTCGGCTTGCCGGGACGCCGCGCGAGGGGGTCAGTGCCGGGATCGCGCGGCTGGGGAGCAGATTTTGGGGGAACCACTTGGTAAGAGCGCCTGAATGAGAGGAACGAGGCCCGTTGCCGCCGTGTAAAAAGGGTAGGGGCCCCCCGGGGGCTATGCAAGAACGGCTTGCGTTCCACAAGACCTTGCTCTATCCGGCGCCCACTTCACAGGCGGAGTCGGGCCATATCGGGGGAGACATCCCCGTGACGTCCACCGGTTGGGGCCTTCAACGGCCCCTCACGCTCCGCCGAGGCATGAAACCGGAAAAAGGACAGACGCACATGGCGCTTCCCGAATTCTCCCTGCGTCAGCTGCTCGAAGCTGGCGTTCACTTCGGTCACCAGACCCAGCGGTGGAATCCCCGCATGGGTGAGTACATCTACGGTGAGCGGAACGGCATCCACATCATGGACCTGACGCAGACCGTCCCGATGCTGGACGCTGCCCTGAACGTGATCCGCGAAACCGTGGCCCGCGGCGGACGCATCCTCTTCGTCGGCACCAAGCGCCAGGCCCAGAAGCCGATCGCCGACGCCGCAGAGCGTTGCGCCCAGTACTACATGAACCACCGTTGGCTCGGCGGCACGCTGACCAACTGGAAGACCGTCTCCCAGTCGATCAACCGTCTGAAATCCATCGACGAATCGATGGCGATGGGGGCCGAGGGCCTGACCAAGAAAGAGCGCCTCCACATGGAGCGCGACCAGGAGAAGCTGAACGCGTCCCTCGGCGGCATCCGCGAGATGGGCGGCGTTCCGGATCTTCTGTTCGTCATCGACGTGAACAAGGAAGATTTGGCCATCGCCGAAGCCCGCAAGCTGGGTATCCCGGTCGTCGCCGTCGTGGACACGAACTGCTCCCCGGCTGGCGTGGATTACGTGATCCCCGGCAATGACGACGCGGCCCGTGCGATTGCCCTGTACTGCGATCTCGTCTCTCGCGCCGCCCTCGACGGGATGAGCGCGCAGATGGAATCGGCCGGCATCGATGTCGGCGAGATGGAAGAAGCGCCCTCCGAAGAGGTCGCCGCCGAAGGCGAGACAGCCGAGGCCTGATCCCTGATCGCCGCGCCGCGCGCTTCATGCGTGCGGCGTGACCTTCGGGATTGTCATTCCACTGACATGCGCGGGCGGCACAGGCTGCCCGCGGAACTGCCTATTTCAGGAGCACTGATACGATGGCGATTACCGCTGCACAGGTGAAACAACTCCGCGACACGACCGGCGCGGGCATGATGGACGCCAAGAAGGCGCTGACCGAGACCGATGGCGACATGGAAGCCGCCGTCGACTGGCTGCGCACCAAGGGCCTCGCGAAGGCTGCCAAGAAATCCGGCCGGACCGCCGCCGAGGGCCTCGTGGCCGTCCGCGTCGACGGTGGCACGGGCGTCGCGGTCGAGGTGAACTCCGAGACCGACTTCGTCGCAAAGAACGCCGATTTCCAGAAGATGGCCGGCGATATCGCCGATGTCGCGCTGAAGGCGGACAACGTCGAAGCGCTGGTCGAGGCCGACATGGGCGGCAAGAAGATCAAGGAAGTGATCACCGACAAGATCGCGACGATCGGCGAGAACATGTCGGTCCGCCGCATGGCCAAGCTCAGCGGCGAGAACGTGGTGTCCTACGTCCACAACGCCGCCACCGACGGCATGGGCAAGATCGGCGTTCTCGTCGCCATCACCGGCGGTGACGAAGCGTTCGGCCGCCAGGTCGCGATGCACGTCGCGGCCGTGAACCCGGCCTCCCTCGGCGAGAGCGATCTCGATCCCGAGCTGGTCGCCCGCGAAAAGCAGGTCCTGACCGAGCAGGCCCGCGAGAGCGGCAAGCCCGAGCAGGTCATCGAGAAGATGATCGAAGGCCGGATGAAGAAGTACCTGTCCGAGGTCACGCTGCTCGGCCAGAGCTTCGTCATCAACCCGGACCTGACGGTCGAGCAGGCCGCCAAGGACGCCGGCGCCACGATCACCGGCTTCGTCCGGCTCGAGGTCGGCGAAGGCATCGAGAAGGTCGAGGAAGACTTCGCGGCCGAGGTCGCCAAGGCCGCTCAGGGCTGATCGGCGTCCGACATCAGGATGACACGGGACAGGGCGCTTCGGCGTCCTGTTTCGTTTTCGGATGCAACGCGCGGATTCCGAAGGATAAGGTGAGCATACAGCAGCCGTGATCGCCGCGGAGTTCCGCTGCAGCCGGTCGCATCACGGAAGTTCGGTCGCAAATGTCGGCAGCGCTACGGCCGCTTCGTTCACCCAATATTAACATAATACTGATTATCGGACTGATGCTTGCGCGGTTCCTGGCAGGTTTCCACATGGCAAGCTGCCCCCTTCAATTGACATCGGAAGAGCTAAGGGTCTCAACGTAGTCGCGGCTCCGGATGCGGTCCGCGCCGATACATTGCCAAGCGAGACATCTCACGACATGCGACCCTGTTTCCCGATCTTCGACATGGCGAGCTGAGCCATGGACGTGCTTTCACAGAACCCCACGCTTCTTGCGGCCATGGTCGCTCTTCTGCTCCTCATCGGTGCCTTCGCGGGCGTTCTCGCGGGGTTTCTCGGTGTCGGCGGCGGGATCGTCCTGGTGCCCGGCTTCTACTATGCCTTCGCGGTGCTCGGATACGAGAGCCCCAACCTGATGCAGATGTGCCTGGCGACGTCGCTTGCGACGATCATCGTGACCTCGACCCGGTCCGTTCTGTCGCATAACCGCAAGGGCGCCGTGGACTGGTCCGTGCTGCGTGGCTGGACGCCGGGGATCGTCATCGGCGCGCTGATCGGCGTTGCGGTGGCCGCGGCCTTGCGCTCCGGAACGCTGCAGGGCATTTTCGGCTGCCTCGCGATTGTCGTCGGGCTCTACATGCTCTTCGGCAATTCGAACTGGCGCCTCGGATCCGAGATGCCGAAAGGCCCCCTGAAATACGTCCTGTCGCCGATCCTGGGGTTCCTGTCGGTGCTGATGGGAATCGGCGGTGGCTCTTTCGGCGTGCCGGTCATGAGCCTCCACGGAATGCCGATCCACCGCGCCGTCGCGACGGCGGCAGGTTTCGGAACGATCATCGCCGTTCCCTCGGTCCTCGGCTTTCTGCTTGTCGGCGTCCCCGCCGAGATACGTCCGCCCTTCACCGTGGGATCGGTCAATCTCGGCGCGTTCGTGCTGGTCATCGCGATGACGCTGATCACCGCGCCACTTGGCGTCGCGCTCGCTCACAAGACGGATCCGAAGCCGCTCAAGCGGTTCTTCGGGGCGTTCCTGCTCCTCGTGGCGCTCAACATGCTGCGCAAGTCGTTCGGGTACTGATCCCGGTCGGACAGCGTCAGCCGAGGGCGTATCCCGCGCCGCGAACCGTGCGGAGCGGGTCATCGCCGCCGGTGGCGCAGAGAGCCTTGCGCAGCCGGCCGATATGGACGTCCACGGTGCGGGTGTCGACGTAGACATCCCTGCCCCACACGCGGTCCAGAAGCTGCTCCCGGCTCCAGACGCGGCCGGGCTTTTCCATGAGCGTGGCGAGGAGCCGGAATTCCGTCGGGCCGAGCTTCAGGGGATTTTCGTTCCGGGTGACCTTGTGGGTCTCGGCATCGAGTATGATCCCGTCATACTCGACCCTCTCGCCGACGGAGGCCGGACGCGTGCGGCGCAGTTGCGCGCGGATGCGGGCCATCAACTCGATCACCGAGTACGGCTTCACGACGTAATCGTCCGCGCCGGTTTCGAGCCCTCGCACGCGATCCACTTCCTCGGAGCGCGCCGAGAGCATGATGATTGGGACGCCGCGGGTTTCGTGGCGCATCTTAAGCCGGCGGCAGACCTCGATCCCAGAGACGTTCGGCAGCATCCAGTCCAGCACGATGATGTCCGGAGACTCCTCGTCCACGGCGATCAGGGCCTCGTCTCCATTGCCTGCGCGAGACACGCGGAACCCCTCGGCTTCGAGGTTGTAGATCAGGACCTCGCGCTGAGCGGGTTCGTCCTCGACCACGAGGACACGGGGCTGTTCCTGCGGTGACATCAGGTTTGTCCGAACGTCTCGAGGGACGAGCGATCGCCCTTGGGTCGGTCCTCATCCGGTTTTTCGCCGCTGACCAGATAGATGACCTGCTCGGCGATGGAGGTGACGTGGTCCCCCATCCGCTCGATGTTCTTGGCGATGAAGTGAAGGTGGATGCAGGCGGAGATGTTGCGCGGATCCTCCATCATGTGCGTGACGAACTCGCGAAAGAGCGCGGTGTACATCTGGTCCACCTCCGCGTCGCGCGCCCAGACGTCACGGGCCATCTCGACATCGCGCTGGATGTAGGCGTCGAGGGCGTCCTTCAGCATCTGTTCGACGGAGCGGGCCATGCGGCGGATGGACCCCGCCGTGGAGCCGATCTGCGGCATCTCGGTCAGCGCGATGGTGCGCTTGCCGATGTTCTTGGAATAGTCGCCGATCCGTTCGAGGTTGCCCGAAATCTTGATCACCGACAGGACCGTGCGCAGATCCCGCGCCATCGGCTGGCGAAGCGCGATCATGCGCGCCGCCTCCTCGTTGATCCGCTCTTCCAGCCCGTCGATCGCCTTGTCCCCGCGCCGCACCTTGGTGGCCAGGTCGCCGTCGTTCTCGACGAGGCACTGGGCGGCGTTCAGGATCGATTCCTCGACGAGACCGCCCATCTTCATGATGAGTGCCTGCACCGCCTCGAGATCGCGGTCGTAGGAGCTGACGATATGGCTCTCGTTCATGGTACTGCCCTTTCCTGCCCTCTGCGAAGAGGTCAACCGATGCGTCCGGTGATATAGCTCTCGGTGCGCTGGTCCTGCGGTGTGTTGAAGATATCGCCGGTGTCGCCGTACTCGACGAGATTGCCGAGATGGAAGAACGCCGTCTTCTGGCTGACGCGGGCCGCCTGCTGCATGGAGTGCGTCACGATGACGACGGAATAGGTTTCCTTGAGCTCGTCGATCAGTTCCTCGACCTGCGCCGTGGCGATGGGATCGAGGGCGGAGCACGGCTCGTCCATCAGCAGGACCTCCGGCTCGGTCGCCACCGCGCGGGCGATGCACAGACGCTGCTGCTGACCGCCCGAAAGCCCGGTGCCGGAGGCGTGGAGCCGGTCCTTCACCTCGTCCCAGATCGCGCCGCGGCGCAGGGCCTTCTCGACGATCTCGTCCAGCTCGGCCTTGTTGCGCGCCAGGCCGTGGATCTTGGGGCCATAGGCGACATTGTCGTAGATCGACTTGGGGAACGGATTGGGCTTCTGGAACACCATCCCGACCCGCGCCCGAAGCTGCACCGGATCGACGCGCTTGTCGTAGATATCCTCCCCGTCGAGGAGGATGTTCCCCTCGATGCGGGCGATGTCGATCGTGTCGTTCATGCGGTTGATACACCGCAGGAAGGTCGACTTGCCGCAGCCGGACGGGCCGATGAAGGCGGTCACGGTGTTGGCGAGGATGTCGACATCCACGTCCTTGATGGCGTGCGTGTCGCCGTAATAGACCTGCACGTTCTTTGCCGTGATCTTGACGTTGTCGGTATCCACGATGCGCTCCAAGGGTCTCATGTCGTTCATGGGTCTCTCCTGCGCTCTTACCAGCGACGTTCGAAGCGGCGTCTGAGCACGATCGCCAGCGTGTTCATGATCAGTAGGAAGACCAGCAGCACGATGATTGCACCGGAGGCCCTCTCGACGAAAGCGGGATCGGCGCGCTGGGTCCAGTTGTAGACCTGGACGGGCAGCGCGGAGGCGGGATCGAAGAAGCCGTCGGGCGGTCCCGCCGGGTAGTCCCGGACGAAGGCGACCATGCCGATCAGCAGGAGCGGCGCGGTTTCCCCGAGGGCCTGGGCGAGGCCGATGATCGTCCCCGTCAGGATGCCGGGCATCGCGAGCGGCAGCACGTGGTGGAAGACGGACTGCATCTTCGAGGCGCCGATCCCGAGCGCCGCGTCCCGGATGGACGGCGGAACCGCCTTCAGGGAGGCGCGGGTCGCGATGATGATCGTCGGAAGCGTCATCAGCGTCAGGACGAGGCCGCCGACGATGGGCGCCGATTGCGGCAGGCCGGCGAAGTTGATGAAGATCGCGAGGCCGAGGATACCGTAGACGATGGAGGGCACCGCCGCGAGATTCGAGATGTTCACCTCGATCACGTCGGTGAACCAGTTCTGCGGCGCGAATTCCTCGAGGTAGATCGAGGCGGCCACGCCGATCGGGAGCGCTAGGCACAGAACGATCAGCATCATGTAGAGCGAGCCGATGATCGCGACCCCTAGACCGGCCGCTTCGGGGCGGTTGTCGGAGGCGTCCGGCGCGGTGATGAAGGCCCAGTTGAAGTGGACGTTCAGGATCCCGGCGTCCTGCATGGCCTGGGCCAGCCGGATCTGGGCCGGCGAGACGTTGGAGTTCAGTTCGGCGGTGCGATCCGTCACGCGGCCCTTGAAGTAGCCGTCGATCCAGGAATTCGCGAGCACCTCGATCTCCACGGTCTGGCCGATGAGGTCTGGATCGGCGAGCACGCGGTCGCGGATCTGCGCCGAGGCTTCGGGAGAGATGATGCCGCGCGCCTCTTCCTCCGACAGCCCCTCGATCTCGATGCCGGCATTGCGGAACGTGTTCAGCACGGCATCGCGGATGATCGACGAATAGCCGAAGGTGGAGACCGAGGCGATGTCCTCGGGGTCGCGGTTGCCGCCCGGATCCAGCGTCTCGGCGGTGAGCGGCACGTCGAGCGTGACGTAGGCCTGACGGAAGGAGCTCAGACCCTGGCTGAGGATCGAGACCAGCAGGATGACGAGCGCGGCGAGGCCGACACCGATGGCCGCGAGACCGTAGGCGCGGAAACGGGCTTCGGCGGCGTTGCGGCGGCGCGTTCCCTTGTCCGCTGTCATCAGCGACGTCTGGCGACGCGCGGGCGCGGCTCCGGATGCGGTTGCATCGGTCATTCGTACTGTTCCCGGTACTTGCGGACGATGAAGAGGGCGAGGACGTTGAGCGCCAACGTGATGACGAAGAGCGTCAGGCCAAGCGCGAAGGCGACCAGCGTCTCGGGGCTGGCGAAATCGGTATCGCCGGTGAGCTGGCTGACGATCTTGACGGTGACGGTGGTCATCGCCTCGAAGGGGTTGATGGCCTCGGTCAATCCCTCGTTCAGGCGTGCGGCCGCGGCCCCTGCCCCGAGGACGACGATCATGGTCTCACCGATGGCGCGGGAGGCTGCCAGGAGGATCGCGCCCACGATGCCGGGGAGCGCTGCCGGAATGATCACCGAGCGGATCGTCTCGGAGGGCGTCGCACCGAGGCCGAGCGAGCCGTCCCGCATCGATTGCGGCACCGCGTTGATGATGTCGTCCGACAGCGAGGAGACGAAGGGGATCAGCATGATGCCCATGACCAGGCCCGCCGTCATCACCGATGAGGAGCTGTTGCCGAGGCCGAGGGGCTGCGCGAAGTAGTCCCTGAGCGCCGGGCCCACCGTGATCAGCGCGAAGAGGCCGTAGACGATGGTCGGGATGCCGGCGAGCACTTCGATCAGCGGCTTGGCGACGGCGCGCATCTTCGGCCCGGCATACTCGGAGAGATAGATTGCTGCGAAGAGCCCCACAGGAACCGCCACGAGAAGGGCGATGAAGGAGATGTAGAGCGTGCCCCAGAGCAGCGGAAGGATGCCGAGTTCGGAATTGCCGCGGAAGTCCGGGGACCAGGTGGTCGAGAAGAAGAATTCGCTCGCAGGGTACTGGCGGAAGAAGTTGATCGTCTCGAAGAGCATCGACAAAACGATGCCGAGCGTCGTCAGGATGGCGATGGAGGAGGCCAGGATCAGCAGCGCCAGGAGCCCGGTCTCGACCGCGTTCCGGGCGCGGAAGGTCGGCTTGATCCGGCGCAGGCCGAGCAGCAGGCCGCCGGCCGCCAGGGCGATCACCACGACGGCCATCCAGATCTGCGAGGCTGCGGCGAGGCCGCGATAGCGCTGCGCGGCGGCGAGCGTGCTCTCCGTGACGGAGGAGCCGAGCGAGATGCGCAGACCCATGAGACGGCCGGCCAGCGTATTGTCGGCGACGAGGTCGGACGCCTCGGTCGCGCTGAGGGCGCCGGAGGCGACCGCGGAGTCGAGGCCGGCCGCGAGGCGGCGCACGTCGGACATCAGGAGTGAGAGGCTGGAGCCCTCCTGCATTCCCTCGTCCACCAGCCCGGAGACCATGCCGTCGATCACGATCGGCGCGATCAGCATCCAGGCGGCGAGAACGAGAAGTGCGGGGACGACGGTCAGGATGAACGCGTTCCAGCCGTAGTAGGAGGGGAGCGAGTGCAGGCTGCGGTAATCATCACCGGCCGAACTCAGGGCGCGGGCGCGGCCGAGGACGTATCCGGCGGCGCCGAGCACGAGAACGATGGCAAGGATCCAGAATACGGGCATCGCGAACCTGTCGGGAAAAGGGGAAGCCGGCGAAACCGGCGAGACGCGCGGGGACACACGCCCCGGTCGAAAGGTGCGGGAGGCTCCGAAGAGCCCCCCGCGAAGCGCGAAGCTTACATGTTCTCGGACATGGTCACTTCGTCGGCGATCTGCTGCTGGGTCTGCTCCAGCTCGGGATCGGCGACGAGGCCGTAGTTGGAGAGCGGGCCGTTCGGGCCGGCGACTTCGTTGGACACGAAGAACTCGGCATAGTCCTTCAGGCCCGGGATGACGCCCATGTGCGCCTTCTTGATGTAGAAGTAGAGCGGGCGGGAGACCGGGTAATCACCGGAGGAGATCGTCTCGGTGGAGGGCTCGACACCGCCCATCGTGGCGACCTTCAGCAGGTCGGTGTTGTTCTCGTAGAACGCCAGGCCGAACACGCCGAGGCCGTTGGGGTTGCTCTCGATGCGGGCGAGGGTCTCGGTGTAGTCGCCGTCGATGTCCACGGCCACGCCGTCGGTCCGGATGGACATGCAGGCATCTTCGGCTGCATCTTCGTCGCCGCCGTTGATCTCGAGGATCTGGTCGTAGGCGCCGCTGTCTTCGCAGCCCTGGAGGATGACCTTCTCTTCGAACACTTCACGCGTGCCGTGCTTGGTGCCGGGGATGAAGGCCTGGATCTCGACATCGGGGAGCGCGCCGTCGACATCGGCCCAGGTGCTGTTCGGGTTGGAGGCCATCTCGCCGTCCATCGGAAGCTCGGCGGCCATCGCGTTGTACCACTGGGCCGGCTCGAAGGCGGTGAACTCGGGGCCGTCGATCTGGCTGGCGAAGACGATGCCGTCATAGCCGATCCGGACTTCCATGATGTCGGTGACGCCGGCGGCGGCACAGGCTTCGATCTCGCTTTCGCGGATCGCGCGGGAGGCGTTGGCGATGTCGATGGTGTTCTCGCCGACGCCTTCGCAGAAGCGCTTCAGACCGGCGGAGGAGCCACCGGATTCGACGACCGGCGTCGGATAATCAAAGTTCTCGCCGAAGGCTTCGGCGACGATGGAGGCGTAGGGCAGAACGGTGGACGAACCGGCGATCTGCACCTGCTCGCGCCCTTGGGCGGACACGGCGGTGGCGGAGACGGCAGCGAGGGCCAGCGTCGAGACAGTCAGCTTGGCGAGAGACATGTATGTCCTCCTTTGAATACTGTGGCAGGCTACCCCAGGCAGCCTCGGGGAGCCGTCTATGCTCCGGATGCTGGCCTTTTGTGACAGCCGTGTAACAGTTAGATGACAATGCGGAAGTTCGGCTGATTTATTAAGACGCCCCTGCCCTGCGGCATCGCAGCGGGACGGGCCATGGTCCGGATTGACGCGGAATCTGGCGATCTCCGCGCGCCTGAAGGCCCGCAGAATCGTGGCTCTTCCGTGATGGCGGCAGCTCCCGGATCCGGTTGTAACGACGATGGTTCCGCGCGCGGCGGCCCGCCCGCGTAGGTCATGGCGGCGCATACCGGCGCGGGTCCCTCGGCGCGAAGACCGGACGGCGCGCCCCCCCGGGGCGCCTCAGGCGGCTGGCAGGAGAATCGTGAACGTGGCGCCCTCGCCCGGTGCACTTTCGATCCGGAACCGGCCGCGGTGCCGGGAGACGATGTGCTTGACGATGGCAAGGCCGAGGCCGGTGCCGCCCTGTTCCCGGCTGCGATGCGTGTCCACGCGGTAGAAGCGCTCGGTCAGACGGGGGATGTGAATGGGGTCGAACCCTTCGCCCTTGTCGATCACGTCGAGCTGAACGCCGGGACCGCGGAACACCGCCTCGCGCTCCCGAAGGGATAGCCGGATCGTCACCTCCCCGCCCGACGCGCCGTACTTGATCGCGTTCTCGACGAGGTTGAGGACGATCTGCTGGAGCTGGTCGGGGTCGCCCATCACGTCGAAGGCGCTCGTCTCCAGCCCTTCCTCCGTCTCGAGCCGCAACACGACATCCGCGGCATCGGCCATGGGGCGCACCGCATTCACCACCGTTCCCGCGATCTCCCGCAGGGACAGCTTCTCGGTCGGGCGGAGGCGTTCCGTCGTTTCCACGCGTGACAGCGACAGAAGGTCCGAGACGAGGCGGTTCATCCGCGCCGCCTCCTTCTCCATGATCTCGAGGAACCTGTCCCGCGCGGCGGCATCTTCCCGCGCCGGGCCACGCAGCGTCTCGATGAAGCCCAGAAGGGCGGTCAAGGGCGTCTTCAGCTCGTGACTGACATTGGTCACGAAATCCCGCCGCATCTGACCGGCATGCTCGACGTCGGTCACGTCCTCGAAGGACAGCATCATGCCACCGTCCCCGCGCACCGGGATGGCGGAGACGCGCCACGTCCCCTCCCGGCTGTCACCGGTGTAGAAGCGCGCGGTGCCGGGCCGGTCGCCCTTCAGAACCGCGTCGATGGCATCGAGCACGGCGGGATTGCGCAGCACGGTGGCGTAGTGCCGGCCGATCCCGGCCACACGGAAAAGCTCGCTCGCCCGCGCGTTCATCGCGGCGATGCGCATGTCCGCCCCGATCAGGACGAGCGGCTGCGGGATCGCATCTAGGGCGGCGGCGGTCTGCTCTGGGCTCATGGGAGCGCGGGGGTCAGGTTTCGGTCAACTCGGCCCGGAAGCGCTCGGCGTTCTGCCGGTAATACGCCGTCCCGGCCGTCATCCGCTTCAGCGCCGCCTCGTCGATCTGGCGGACGACCTTGCCCGGCGCGCCCATGACGAGGCTGCCGGGCGGGATCTCCTTGCCCTCCGTCACCAGGGCCCCTGCCCCGATCAGGCTGCCAGCGCCGATCACGGCCCCGTTCAGGATCGTCGCGCCCATGCCGATCAGGCAATCCTCGCCGATTGTGCAGCCGTGCAGCATTGCCTTGTGGCCGATGGTGACATTGGGGCCAACGTCGAGCGGGAAGCCGATATCGGTGTGCATCACCACGTTTTCCTGCACGTTCGAGCCCTCGCCGATGACGATGGGCTCGTTGTCCCCCCGCAGCGTCGCGCCGAACCAGACGGAAGCGCCGGCCTTCAGAACGATGGCGCCGATCACGTTGGCATCGGGCGCGACCCAGGCCGTTTCGGCAATCTCGGGGCGCAGCTCGCCCAGGGCGTAGACCGTCATGACTGAAGCTCCTCGAATTCGTGGTTGAGCCGGCGGACGATATCGACGAGATCCGGCTGCTGGGACAGGCGCATCCGCTCGGCCTGCACGATCGTCTTAAGCTTCGACTCGGTCTCGTCCAGATCATCGTTCACTAGGACATAATCGTATTCCGGCCAGTGGCTGATCTCGTCCCGGCTCTTCTTCATCCGCCCGGAGATCACCTCGTCCGTGTCCTGGGCGCGGCTCCTGAGACGCCGCTCCAGTTCCGGGATGGAGGGGGGCAGGATGAACAGCGAGAGCGTGTGCTTGCCGAGGACGGAGTTGCGGATCTGCTGGCCGCCCTGCCAGTCGATGTCGAACAGGACATCGCGTCCGGCGCTGATCGCCTCTTCGACGGGTTGCCTCGGCGAGCCGTAGAAGTGCCCGAAGACCTCGGCGTGTTCCAGCATGTCCCCGCGCGCGACCACCTCCTCGAACGCCTCGCGGCTGCGGAAGAAATACTCCCGGCCCTCCACTTCACCCTCGCGCGGGGCGCGGGTCGTCGCGGAGACCGAGAAGGACAGGTCGGGATCCCATCGCATGAGGCGCCGCGCCAGCGTCGATTTTCCGGCGCCGGACGGCGACGAGAGAATGATGAGCAAGCCGCGGCGGTTCACCATGGGTCGATTGTCTCCGAGATCCTGGCCGTGCCTCGACGGGCCGGCCGGTCCCGGTTCCACCATGCGCCGGGCAAGGTCAAGTCTCGGGGGAACGGCTGTGCCATCCCTGCCCCGCGCGCCCGCGACAGCACGCATCGGTTAACCAGGGGTCAAGAAAAGGCGTGAATTTAAGTGAAACTCCGGCGCATTAAGAAGTCGGTAAGAATTGCGACTTTAACGTTAGCGCGAGCTTAATTTGCAGGGCGCGTGATCCGATGGTCTCAATTCGCGAAACACCCACCACGGCGTCGTCGGACTCCGGGGGTCGGTTCAGAATGGGGTCAGACATGACGCGTGACGAGACCAGGAACGGGCAAGACGCCAAGATCGTCTCGCTCAGCAGCATGATGCCGAGGGAGAACCGTTTCTCTGCCATCAGCGCCGTCGAAGCCTACTGGAGGGAGATCCGGGCATCGCGTCCGGTGCCGTTCCGGTCGGAGATCGACCCCCGCCGGATCGAGGACGCCCTCGAATATGCTTTCATCCTGGAGCGGATCGCGCCGGGCATCGCGCGCTTCCGCCTCGCCGGCATGCACCTGAGCGATCTGATGGGGATGGAGGTGCGCGGCATGCCCCTGACGGCGATGTTCATGCCGGAAGCCCGGCGCCCCGTCTCGGACACGCTGGAGCGGGTCTTTACCGGTCCGGCCGCGGCGACGCTCACCATGGCGGGGCAGCGCGGCCCCGGACGCCCCCAACTCGATGCCAGGCTGCTCCTCCTGCCGCTCAGGAGCGACATGGGAGACATCACCCGCGTTCTCGGTTGCCTTGTGAGCGAGGGGCCGTTGGGTCGCGCGCCGCGCCGGTTCGAACTGCGCCAGACGCAAATTTCCCCCATCGTCATGCGCGACGACGGCGACCGGACGGGCGGCTCGCCACCGGTCGCCCCTCGCGCGACGGCGCAAGGCCGCGTGAGTGATGCGACGCCGGAGCGGCCCGGCAGGAAAAGCGTGCGGGGGATGGCCGAGGGGTTCATGCCCTATCGCCGGAGCGAGTCGCTCAGACGACCCGACGTCCCGTCTGGCGCGACCCGCGTCGAACGGGATGGCCGGCCGTCGCTCTACGTCGTGGAGGGCGGCGCCGACTGACGGCGCTCTTCCCTACGCTTTCGTCGGCCAGGGGCCCGCCGCACCGCGTGAAACGGATCTTCGGCGCTGCCACGGACCATGTCTGGCCCGCGGATCGGGCGGCTCGGAAGGCCGAGACGTGGAGCGCCGAAGAGCCGGTCAGTTCCAAAGCGGCTTCCGGACGACGACGCCGCCTTCCAGCCCACCGCCAACGCGGTTTTCCGTCCCGAAACGAATCACCCCCGCCGGATGAGGCGGGGGTGAAAGACATCGGTCTTGTGGCGAAGCGCCCGTCCGGTGACTACGCCGAGGCGCGCGCAGCCTCGCGGGCGGTGGTCAGCTCCTCGGCCACGAGGAACGCCAGTTCCAGCGACTGGGACGCGTTGAGGCGCGGATCGCAGGCCGTGTGATACCGGCTCGACAGATCCTCGTCCGTGACGGCCCGAACGCCGCCGGTGCATTCGGTCACGTCCTGCCCGGTCATCTCGAAATGGACACCGCCCGGAACGCTCGCCTCGTCCCGGTGCACCGCGAAGAATTCGCGCACTTCGGACAGAACCCGGTCGAAGGGCCGGGTCTTGTAGCCCGACTCGCTCTTGATCGTGTTGCCATGCATCGGATCGCAGACCCAGACCACGTTCGCCCCCTCGGACCTCACCGTTTCGATGAGGCGCGGCAGGTGGTCGGCCACCTTGCCGGCGCCGAAACGGGCGATGAGCGTGAGACGTCCGGCCTCGTTCTGCGGGTTCAGCGTGGCGAGGAGGCGCTTCAGGTCCTCCGTATCCATCGTTGGACCGCATTTCAGGCCGATCGGGTTCGACACGCCGCGGCAGAACTCGACATGGGCGCCGTCGGGCTGGCGCGTGCGGTCCCCGATCCAGATCATGTGGCCGGAGCCGGCAATGGTCGCACCGGTGGTGCTGTCGACCCGCGTCAGGGATTCCTCGTATTCCAGCAGGAGCGCCTCGTGGGAGGTGTAGAAGTCTACCGAGGAGAGCGCGTCAATATTTTCGCCGCTCAGGCCGGCGGCGCTCATGAAGTCGAGCGCGTCGGCGATCCGGTTGGACAGGTCGCGGTAGGCCAGCGCCTTGTCTTCCTCGGCAAAGCCCGTGGTCCAGCTGTGAACGCGGTGGATGTCGGCGAAACCGCCCGTTGAAAAGGCACGGAGCAGATTCAGCGTCGCGGCCGCCTGGGTGTAGCCCTGCAGCATCTTCGCGGGGTCCGGGATCCGGGCCTCGGGAGTGAAGTCGAGATCGTTGACGATGTCGCCGCGGTAGGACGGCAGCTCGACACCGTTCACCGTCTCCGTCGGGGCGGAGCGCGGCTTGGCGAACTGACCGGCCATGCGCCCGACCTTCACCACCGGCACCTTCGCGCCATAGGTCAGGATCACCGCCATCTGCAGCATGACCTTGAACGTGTCGCGGATCTGGTCGGCGCTGAACTGGCCGAAACTCTCGGCGCAGTCGCCGCCCTGAAGCAGGAACGCCTCCCCGCGGGAGGCCTTGGCCAGCTCCGCCTTCAAGCGGCGCGCTTCGCCGGCAAAGACGAGCGGCGGATACTTGGAAAGCTGGCCTTCCACGGCCCGCACGGCATCCTGATCGGGATAATCCGGCATCTGCACGCGGGGTTTCGAACGCCAGTCGGTCTTGCTCCAGCTCATCTTGGTCGCCTCTTTCATCCTTCCCCGCCAGAGGCGCGGGGTGGCCGTCCTTATAGGCGGCAGGGCGCGTCAGTCCAACGCCGAATCCCGCCCGCCCTGGCGCCGCGGCGCACCGAAGTGTCGTGGTTGCTCTTGCGGAAGGCTGGTTTTGGTGAGAGCGATTGCGAAGCGCGACAGAGAAATGAGCCCGCGATGGACAATCGTACCACCGCCTCCTCCCCCCGCTCGATGCGGGATCCGGCCCCCGGGCCCGGAGGCGGTATTCGCCGGTTCGTCTTTCTTCTGGTCCCGGATTTCACGCTGCTGTCGTTTGCCTGCGCCATCGAGCCCCTGCGTCTGGCCAACAGGATCACCGGAGAGCAGCTCTACAAGTGGATCACGGTGTCCGAGGACGGGGCGCCCGTCGCCTGCTCCAACGGGGCGGAGATCTCGGTGAACGGCGATCTCGCTGAACTGATGCGGGACGACACGATCCTCGTGTGCAGCGGCGCCAACGTGCAGGATCACACGAACCGCAAACTGCTGAACTGGATCCGCCGGGAGGCGCGGCGCGGCGCGGCGCTTGGCGGGCTCTGCACGGGCGCGCATCTTCTGGCCGATGCGGGATTGCTCGACGGCAGGCGCGCGACGATCCACTGGGAAAACCAGGACAGTTTCGCCGAGGCCTTCGAGGAGGTGACGCTGACCAAGGCGGTCTTCACGGTGGATGGCCCGCGGATGACCAGCGCCGGCGGGACCTCCTCCCTCGATCTGATGCTGAAGGTCATTGCCGACGATCACGGGGAGGCGATCGCGGGCGCCGTGGCGGATCAGCTGATCTACTCCTCGATCCGCACCGATCAGGACACGCAGCGCCTGTCCGTGCCCACGCGCATCGGCGTGCGGCATCCCAAGCTTGCGGTCGTCATCCAGGTCATGGAGAGCAATCTCGAGGAGCCGATCTCGCCGGCCCGTCTGGCCAAGGATGCGGGTCTCTCCACGCGGCAGCTCGAGCGTTTGTTCCGGCGCTATCTCGGCCGATCTCCCAAGCGCTATTACATGGAGCTGCGGCTCCAGAAGGCGCGGAACCTGCTCATGCAGACCGATATGAGCGTGATCAACGTGGCCCTCGTCTGCGGCTTCACCTCGCCGTCGCACTTTTCCAAGTGCTACCGCGCGCAATACCAGACGACGCCCTATCGCGAGCGCGGCGCCCGGTCGAGCCGGAGCGGCGCCGAGTAGCTCTCAGAACTTCGACAGGATCGCGTCCGGTACGCTGTTGAGCGCGAAGCTGACGACGACGAGCCCGTCCTCCTTCCGGTGCAGCAGCGCGTAGAAGAAGGCGTAGCTCTCGTCGGTCCAGAAGGCCCGCGCCTCCTGGACGAACCCGCCCTCCATCTCCTCGGCTTTCAGAAGCGACATTCCCGTAAAGTCCTTCGGAAAGCTCGCCCGAAGCTGGGCAACCGCCTCCTCGAGCTGGCCCGGAGCGTAATCGTCCGCCCCGTCCAGCCGCCGCGTGAGGCCCTCGAAATCCCGCGCCGAGATGGCCGTATCGACGAAGGCCGCATAGGCCGCGTGATCCGCGAAGACGCCGGGCTCCTCGGCGGCGGCCGCAAGCGGAACGGCACAGGCACCGGCGAACAGGATGGCGCGGTTCATGTCGGACGTTCCCCCTCAGGACTTTCCCCGAGACTGCCACGGAGACCCTGCGCCTTGATAGACGATTCGCCGGACGGCTCGCAGCGCTTCGGCCCCCGCGCCGGACGGTCTCTCGGCAGTCCGCCCCAGCACGGGACTTCCCATCCTCGATCAATCGGTTAGGCTGTGGCGGAATAACGCAATACCAGGGAGAGAAACCATCATGCGTCTTCTGATGACCACGGCCATCGCGAGCCTCGCCTTCGCCGGGGCGGCCGCCGCCCAGGACAACGAGGTCAAGCTGGGCATCCTCTTCGGCTTCACCGGGCCCATCGAATCGCTGACGCCGAACATGGCGTCCGGCGCCGAGCTTGCCATGTCGGAAGTGACCGAGGCCGGCACCTTCATGGACGGCGCCACCGTCACCCCCGTGCGCGCCGATTCCACCTGCATCGACAGCGCCGCCGCAACGGCCGCCGCCGAGCGCATGATCACCTCTGACGGCATTTCCGGCCTCGTCGGCGCGGATTGCTCCGGCGTCACGGGCGCGGTGCTCTCGAACGTCGCGCTGCCGAACGGCATGGTGATGATCTCCCCCTCGGCCACGTCGCCGGCCCTGTCCGACACCGAGGATGACGGCCTGTTCTTCCGCACCGCGCCCTCCGACGCGCGCCAGGGTCAGATCATGTCCGACATCCTGATGGAGAACGATATCTCCACCGTCGCGCTGACCTATACGAACAACGATTACGGCAAGGGTCTCGCCGACAGCTTCCAGGCCGCCTACGAGGCCGCCGGCGGCACCGTGACCACCTCCGCGCCCCATGAGGACGGAAAGGGCGACTACTCCGCCGAGATCGGGACCCTGGCCGCAGCCGGCGGCGATGCGCTCGTCGTTGCGGGCTACGTCGACCAGGGCGGCGCCGGCATCGTCCGCGCCGCGCTCGACCAGGGCGCCTTCGACATGTTCCACTTCCCCGACGGGATGATCGGCGACTCGCTCACCGACCAGTTCGGCGACGAGATCGAGGGCTCCCGTGGCCAGCGCGCCGGCAATGACAGCCCCGGCGGAGAGCAGTTCGTGGAACTCGTGGGCGATGCATTCGACGGCACCTCGACCTATGCCGGCGAGAGCTACGACGCCGCCGCGCTGATCCTGCTCGCGATGCAGGCCGCCGGCTCCAGCGATCCCGCCGATTACAAGGGCGAGATCGAGGGCATCGCGAACGCGCCGGGTGAAATGATCTACCCGGGCGATCTCGGCCGCGCGATGGAGCTGCTCGCCGCCGGCGAGGAGATCGACTACGTCGGCGCCACCGCGGTCGAGCTGATCGAGGGCGGCGAGAGCGCCGGCAACTTCGAGGAGCTGATCGTCGAAGGCGGCGAGCTCACCACGGTCGGCTACCGCTGATCTGCATCTGAAACGGACGGGGGCGGCCGCCATGCGCCGCCCCCTTCCCACTGGACGGCACGCAAACGGCGGGGCAAGACGCCATCCGCAGACGCAAGCCGCAAGGGGCGCCCGAGAGATGTCATCCAAGACCGACCGGCCGATGATCGAGGTCAGGGACCTCCACCGCCATTTCGGCGGCTTTCACGCCGTCGACGGCGCCTCGCTGTCGATCGACAAGGGCACGATCACCGGTCTGATCGGCCCGAACGGCGCCGGCAAGTCGACCCTCTTCAACGTGATCGCCGGGGTCCTGCCGCCGACCTCCGGACAGGTCCTGATGGAGGGTGAGGAGATCACCGGCCTCAAGCCGCACGAGCTGTTCGACCGGGGCCTTCTGCGCACCTTCCAGATCGCCCACGAATTCCACTCGATGACCGTGCGCGAGAACCTGATGATGGTGCCTCCCGGTCAGACCGGAGAGACCCTCTGGAATACGTGGTTCTCCCGCAAGCAGATCGCCGCCGAAGAGGCCGCGCTCCGCGACAAGGCGGACGAGGTGCTCGATTTCCTGACCATCTCCCACCTCGCCGATGAGCGGGCCGGGAACCTCTCCGGCGGCCAGAAGAAGCTTCTGGAACTGGGCCGGACGATGATGGTCGACGCGCGTGTGGTCTTTCTCGACGAGGTCGGCGCCGGGGTGAACCGAACGCTTCTGGGCACGATCGGTGACGCCATCGTGCGCCTCAACAAGGAGCGCGGCTACACCTTCTGCCTGATCGAGCACGACATGGATTTCATCGGCCGGCTGTGCGACCCCGTCATCGTCATGGCCGAGGGGCACGTCCTTGCCGAGGGCAGCGCGGAGGAGGTCATGGCCAACGAGCAGGTGATCGAGGCCTACCTGGGCACCGGTCTCAAGAACAAGGGGGCGGCATGAGCAGGGCGGCAGAGGCACAGGTCGCCGAGGTGGCGCAGGATCCCGTTCTCATCGGGGAAGGCATGACCGGCGGCTATGGCCGCGGCGCCGATATCCTGCACGGCTGCACCATCGCCGTG
Source organism: Tropicimonas omnivorans (assembly GCF_031846565.1). NCBI lineage: Bacteria > Pseudomonadati > Pseudomonadota > Alphaproteobacteria > Rhodobacterales > Roseobacteraceae > Tropicimonas > Tropicimonas omnivorans. The sequence goes on from NZ_JAVRHL010000003.1 coordinate 841,551, forward strand.
GAGCGCGGAAAGATCGCCGTGATCGTCGGCCCCAACGGCGCCGGAAAGTCGACCGCGATGAAGGCCGTCTTCGGCATGCTGAACATCCGCGAAGGCTCCGTGCGTCTCGGGGGGAAGGATATCACCGCCCTCTCCCCCCAGGCCCGTGTGGCACAGGGCATGGCCTTCGTTCCGCAGGTTCGGAACATCTTCCCCTCGCTGTCGGTCGAGGAGAACCTGGACATGGGTGCTTTCCTTCGGCGGGACGATATCTCGGAGACCAAGGCCCAGATCTTCGACCTCTTTCCCATCCTCAAGGACAAGCGCCGGCAGGCCGCCGGGGAACTGTCCGGCGGGCAGCGGCAGCAGGTGGCGGTCGGACGCGCGCTGATGACGCGCCCCGAAGTCCTGATGCTCGACGAGCCCACGGCCGGCGTTTCTCCCATCGTGATGGACGAGCTCTTCGACCGGATCATCGAGGTCGCCCGCACCGGCATCTCGATCCTCATGGTCGAGCAGAACGCGCGGCAGGCTCTCGAAATCGCGGATGTGGGCTACGTTCTCGTTCAGGGCGCCAATGCCCATACCGGGACGGGCGCCGAGTTGCTGTCCGATCCGGTGGTCAGGCGGAGTTTCCTCGGAGGGTAGTCATGGTTCGCGCCGCGTTCGTCTGTGTCCTGTTCGGTTTGGCTACCTCGTCCGGTCCGCTGCACGCGCTCGATCTCGACTGTACCACCATCGGATCCTGCAACGACGACCTGACGTGCCGCGAATCGGCCGACCCGTTCAGACTGCGGCAGACCGAAGACGGCCACGAGTTCTGGTTTGTCGACACCTCCCGCTTCCCCGCGACGGAAACCGTCAAGGAAGGCCTGCGCATCTTCACGTCGGATGCCAGGCCCGAAAGCCAGCAGCGCCTCACGATCGCCGAGAATCTCATGGCCAGCTACTCGGTCGTCTATTATGGATATGGTCGACTTTATTCGACGCAGACCGCCCTCAACTGCCGGAAGGTGGACCCGTGACCCGTCTTGTTCGTCTTGTTCCAGTTCTGTTTCTGGCGATGGCCGCCGTCCCCGTCGCGGCGGAGGATATCTCCTGCACGCTGAGCCGCGCCTGCGTGGCCGGCGAGGGCTGCGGACAGCCTGACGCGAGCGGGCTGACCGTTGCGGGGTGGGACGGCGCCTCCCCCGCGATCCGCGTTGGAGGCGACACCCTGCCCGCCAATGTCTCACGTCAGGGCGGCGCCATCGTGGCCAGTGCCGGCGGCGCCGAGGCGCGGGTGGAATCGAACGGCATGCTCCTCTTTCGCCGCATCACGACGCGCGATGGAGCGCGCACCGTGACCGATTATACCGGACGCTGCGACCGCTGATCGTCGGGCCCGCCCGTCGGCCTCTTCGTTTCCGATCTGTCGTCTGAGGCCCCGTTCGAGGCAGAATTTGCGCAAATGATGACCTGTTTCGCAATATCCCTGCCCGGCGGGCGGTGCGGAGCACGCTGTTAAGCACATATTGGGACGTTGGCGGCAATACTTCCCCCCATGACATGCCGAGCCGGATGACCCGGCGGTGCAGCAAGGGGTAGAACGGCCATGATCCTTTCGACTTTCCTCGCCTTTTTCCTGTCTCCCTTCACCATGAGCGAGGGCCTCGAAGCCCGCTGCGTCTTTCCGGGCACCCATCCCGAGATGGCGCCTGTCATGGTGAGTGTCGAAGCGCCCACCGACCGCTGGAGCCAGTCCCTGACGCCCACGCTCCACATCGCCCTGCCGGACGGCACCCGCGTGCGCGGCCGCGCGCAGCAACTGGCCGCGACAAAGACCCCGGACATGGTGATCCGCGCGAAAGGCCCCCGGGAGATGCGCCTGACGATGTCCCTCTCCGCGTCCGGCCGGGCCCTGCTGCTGCGCCGCTGGGGAGACGAGGCGGCCGAAGAGACGCTGATCGTCGACAATCGCCCGGGCCGCTGCACCGGCCATGCCCAGCTTCTCGCGGAGATCCTGCGCGGCTGACACGTGATGCATCGCTCCCACACCCGCGCGCCTTGACGTCGCGCGCGGGCCTGCGCAAGAACGCTGAAAGCCGTACATTAAGCGGCGGGACCGGCCAAGACGACGCCGGGGGGACAAGGGAGCGACATGGATCTCGTGAACGCGCTGGTCGCGCTGACCAATTTCGTGCTCATACCGGGCGCGGCCTACGGAGCGCAGCTCGCGCTCGGGGCGCTCGGGGTGACGCTGATCTACGGCATCCTCCGCTTCTCCAACTTCGCCCACGGGGACACGATGGCGTTCGGCACCATGGTCACCATCGGAGTGACATGGTGGCTTCAGTCCGTTGGCGTTTCGCTCGGCCCCCTGCCGACCGCGCTTCTGGCCATGCCCGTCGGCATCGTCGCCACGATCCTGCTTCTTCTGGCCACCGACCGCGTCGTCTACCGCTTCTACCGCAAGCAGCGCGCGGCGCCGGTGATCCTCGTCATCGTCTCCATCGGCGTGATGTTCATCCTCAACGGCGTCGTCCGGATCTTCATCGGCACGGACAATCAGGTCTTCGCCGACGGCGCCCGCTTCGTGATCTCCGCGCGGGACTTCCGGGAGTCGACCGGCCTCGAGGAAGGGCTGGCGCTGAAGGTGAGCCAAGTCATTACCCTCGTCACCGCCATCGTCACCGTCGCCGCGCTCTTCTGGTTCCTGACGAAGACGCGGACCGGCACCTCCATGCGGGCCTATTCGGACAACGAGGACCTCGCGCTTCTCTCCGGCATCTCGCCCGAGCGTGTCGTCATCATCGCATGGGCCCTCGCCGGCACCCTGGCGACCATCGCCGGCGTCCTTTACGGGCTCGACAAGTCCTTCATGCCGTTCACGTATTTCCAGCTGCTTCTGCCGATCTTCGCCGCCGCCATCGTCGGCGGTCTCGGCTCGCCCATCGGTGCCATCGCCGGGGGCTTCGTCATCGCGTTCTCGGAAGTCACGCTGACCTATGCCTGGCTTAAGGTGCAGGGGTATCTCCTGCCCTCGTGGCAGCCGGACGGCCTTCTCCAGCTGCTCGCGACCGAGTACAAGTTCGCGGTCAGCTTCGCGATCCTCGTCACTGTTCTGATCTTTCGGCCGACGGGCCTTTTCCGGGGGAAATCGGCATGAGAGCGGGTCTTCTCTTCGCGCTGGTCGCGCTGCTCTACATCGCCACCGGATTCCTGCAGAGCTGGTCCCTGGCGCTCACGATCTTCAACATGGGCCTCGTCTCGGCGATCATGGCGCTCGGGGTGAACATCCAGTGGGGCTATGCCGGCCTCTTCAACGTGGGCGTCATGGGGTTCGTCGCTCTGGGCGGGCTTGGCGCCGTGCTCGTCGGCATGCCGCCCGTTCCGGATGCGTGGAGCGCCGGGGGCGTGCGCATCCTCGCCGCTTTGGCCGTCGGTGCGGCCGTCCTCGTCGCGGCGGTCCTTGCATGGACGCGGATGAAACGAGGATGGGGCCGCACGCTCGCCACGCTCGCGATCCTCGTCGTGGGCTTCTACGTCTACCGCATGGTCTTCGATCCCGCGCGGGACGCGATCGAGGCGATCAATCCGGCGGCCACCGGCTATCTCGGCGGCCTCGGCCTGCCGATCCTCCTGGCCTGGCCCGTGGGCGCGCTGATCGCCGCCGGGGCGGCCTGGCTCATCGGCAAGACGGCCCTTGGCCTGCGGTCGGACTACCTCGCCATCGCGACGCTCGGCATCGCCGAGATCATCATCGCGATCCTGAAGAACGAGGACTGGCTCAGCCGCGGCGTGAAGAACGTGTCCGGCCTGCCCCGTCCGGTTCCCTTCGAGGTGGATCTGCAGCAGGACCCGGACTTCCTCGCCCGCATCGGCTCGCTCGATCCCGTCACGGCCTCGTCCATCGCGGTCAAACTTGCCTATACCGCGCTCTTCCTCGTCGTGCTCGCGCTCGTGCTGTGGCTGTCGCAGGCTGCGCTCGCCTCCCCCTGGGGCCGCATGATGCGCGCGATCCGGGACAACGAGACCGCCGCCGAAGCAATGGGCAAGAACGTCGTGCGCCGGCATCTGCAGGTCTTCGTCATCGGCTCGGCGATCTGCGGTCTCGCGGGCGCCATGATGACGACGCTCGACGGCCAGCTCACCCCGGGCACCTACCAGCCGCTGCGCTACACCTTCCTGATCTGGGTTATGGTGATCGTCGGCGGGTCCGGAAACAACTGGGGCGCGGTCCTCGGCGGCTTCCTCGTCTGGTGGCTCTGGACGCAGGTCGAGCCGATGGGCGCTTTCATGATGTCCCTGCTGACCTCCCCCCTGCCCGAGACCTCGCCGCTCCGGATGCACCTGATGGACAGCGTGCAGTACACGCGGGTGCTCCTGATGGGGGTGGTTCTGCTTCTGGTTCTGCGGTTCAGTCCGCGCGGCCTCGTCCCCGAAAAATAGCGGTCGGGGCGCTTCTGGCGCCCCAACGCTCAGAACCCGTAGAGCGCGCCGAACTTCTCTTCGAGATAGGCAAGGAGCGGCTCCTCGCTGACAGGTGCGCCCGTCGCGCGCTCGATCAGGTCCCGCGGCGCGTGGAGCCCGCCATGGCGCCGCACCTTTTCCGCCAACCAGTCCGTCGCCGGAGCCGCACTGCCAGCGGCAAGCGCCGAATCGAGTTCCGGCAGATCACGACGCATCGCCGCGTGAAGGCATCCGGCATAGACGTTGCCGAGCGTGTAGGTCGGGAAATAGCCGAAGAGCCCGAGGGACCAGTGCACGTCCTGCAGGACGCCCTGCGCATCCGAACGCACGTCCAGACCGAAATCGCGGGCGAAGCGGGTATTCCACGCCTCCGGCAGATCGGCGACGGCGAGCCGCCCGGCGATCAGTTCCCGCTCCAGGTCGAAGCGCATCAGGATATGGAGGTTGTAGTGAACCTCGTCCGCCTCGGTCCGGATATGCCCCGGCGCCACGCGGTTCGCGGCGGCGTAGAACGCCCGGGCATCTGCAAGCCCGCCGGTGCCGGTCAGGCCCTCCAGACGTCCGAAAAGCCAGGACGTGAAGGCCGCCGAGCGACCGAGCTGGTTCTCGAAAAGCCGGCTCTGGCTTTCGTGGACGCCCATGGAGGCGCCGCCGCCGATCGGGGTCAGAAGATAGGCGGGATCGACCTGTTGCTCATAGGCGGCGTGGCCGACCTCGTGGATCGTCGAGTAGATCGACTCGAGCGGTGCATCCGGACTGATCCGGGTGGTGATCCGGACGTCCAGACCGGACCCTGAGCTGAACGGATGCACGGACCGGTCGATCCGCCCGCGTGTCATGTCGTAACCGAAGCCCGTCGCAACTTCGGCGGTTAGCTTCATCTGGACGTCTTCAGGTATCTCGGACGCCATCACCGGCGCCTGCCGCTCCGATCGCACGATCCTGTCCCTCAGCGCAACGAGCCGCGGTCGCAGCGCGCCGAACATCTCGTCCAGCTGCCCTGCCGTCGCGCCCGGCTCGTAGAGATCGAGCAGCGCGTCGTAAGGATCGCCACCATCGGCGAGCGCCTCGGCCTCCTGCCGGCGCAGGGCCACGACCTTCTGAAGAGTTGGCGCGAAAGCGTTGAAATTGCTGGCCTCCCGCGCTTCCGCCCAGATGCCCTGGGAGAGCGACGTGACGCGCGCCAGTTCGGCGGAGAGCGCCGCGGGAACTCTCGTCGCGTGATTCAGGTCGCGCCGGATCTGCCTGATCTGCGCCTCCTGAACATCACCCTCGGGGACCGCGTCAGCAAGCCAGTCCGCCAGTCGGGGATCGCTGCGACGGGCGTGAAGCACGGACTCCATCGCTGCCATCTCCTCCGCGCGCTGCGCCGCGGCGCCACGCGGCATCATGGTTTCCTGGTCCCATCCCAGTCGTCCCTGCACCTCGGAGAGCGCACGGGTCTCCCGGACGAACGCCATCATCGCGTCATAGCTCATGCCGGTGCGCCCCGGAGCGAGGTCACCGCCGGATAGCCCGCGAGGAACCTCAGCCGCAGGATCGAGACGAAGAAGGCGACCGCGCAAAGCTGGTGCAGGATCGCCAGCTGCCACGGTGCGCCGTAGATCACGGTCAGAATGCCGAGGAGGACCTGCACCGCCATGACGCCGGCCATCAACGCTCCGGCTCCACGGGTCCTTGGGTGCGGCGACCTTCGGGCGCGGAGCCAGACCACCACGGCGAAGGCGGCGACGAGATAGCCTACCATGCGATGAATGAACTGCACGAGGCCCGGATTCTCGAGGAAATTCCGCCAGACCGGTTCGAGATCGAAGGGATAGGGCGGGAGGAACCCACCGGCCATCAGCGGCCAGTCGGTATAGGTCCGCCCCGCATCGATTCCCGCCACGAGGGCGCCGATCAGGATCTGGACGAAAGCGAGGTGCATCAGGCCGGTGGACATGCCCCAAAGCTTGCGTTCGCGCGCCCGGCGCGCCTGCAACAGGTCCGTCCTCCGCCGCCCGAGCCGGAGGACGAACCAGGCGATCGTGCCGAGGATGCCGAAAGCGAGGCCGAGATGGACCGCCAGCCGGTAGGACGCGACGCTGAGCGCCTCACCGCCAAGCCCGGAGGACACCATCCACCAGCCGATGGCGCCCTGAAGACCGCCGAGTGCGCCGATGCCGATGAGGCGTCCGGTCCAGCCCGGGGGAATGTTCCGCGTCAGAAGGAAGCCGAAGAATCCGAGCGCCCAGACGAGACCGATCACCCGCCCGAGCTGCCGGTGACCCCACTCCCACCAGTAGATCGTCTGGAACTCGGAGAGGGTCATCCCCTCATTCATCAGCTCGTATTGCGGGATTTGCTGGTAGAGCTCGAACTCTGCCTCCCAATCCTCGGTATTCATGGGAGGAATCGCGCCCGTGACCGGCTTCCATTCGGTGATCGAAAGCCCTGAATCCGTCAGCCTGGTCATTCCGCCGATGGTGATCATCAGCGTCACGAGCAGGAAGAGCAGGAGCAGCCAGATCCGGATCCCGCGCGGCGCGCCCGGTCGGGCGCGGTCGATGAGCGAGCCGGGCGCGGTCGCCGCACCCTCGTCCTTCCGATTGACTTCTTCGAAGATGCTACGCTTCACAGCCATGCCGGCCCCCCGCTTCTCGTCCGCCCAAGAGCTATTCCGCGCCGCCATCTTCATCAATGCCGCGCCGCCGGGCCAGTTGACGCAGCATCCCGTGGAACAGCTGCACGTCGCCCTTGGTCAATGCCAGGCGCGAGAGCATGTTGCGCAGGTTCATCTTCATATGCGGCGCCTTGGCCGGCGGAAAGAAGAAGCCGGCCTGATCCAGCTTCTCCTCGAAATGATCGCCGAGCCGCTCGACATCAGCTCCTTCGGCACGCTCCGGAGTGTCTACCGCAGGCGTCTCGCCGGTTTGCCGCCGCCATTCGTAGGCCATGAGCAGCACGCATTGAGCAAGGTTCAGCGAGAAGAACTCGGGGTTCACCGGCACGGTCACGATATGGCTTGCGCGCGAGACATCCGCATTCTCGAGGCCCGCCCGTTCGGGGCCGAAGAGGAAGGCGACCTTGGCCCCCTCGCCCGTCAGGCGCCGCGCCTCGGTCATCGCGGCCTCGGGTGTCAGGACCGGTTTGGACAGCTCCCGTCCCCGCGCGGTCGTCGCGAAGACATGGGTTCGGTCCGCGATGGCGCCGGGAAGATCGTCGTAAAGGCCGGCCTCGTCGAGCAGACGGCCAGCGCCCGAGGCGAGCGCCACGGCACGCGAGTTGGGCCAGCCGTCCCTGGGATCGACAAGGCGCATGCGGTCGAGCCCGAAGTTCCACATCGCCCGCGCGGCACCGCCGATATTCTCGCCCATCTGCGGGCGGACGAGGACGAAGATGGGCTGTGACGGCGTGTCGGTCATGACGGGGCTCCGGCGGGCAAGGCGCGGGAGGGATAGGCCGCAGACGTCCGGCCGGCAAGCCCGTGCTCCGTCAGATGAGGATCGTGAGCGAGGTGTCCGTCGCCTCCGTCTTCGCCTCGCGCCTCGTTTCGGCAAGCGCGGCCGCGGCCATGGGAAACTGCACCCGGTCCGCTCCGAGCTCCGGCGGCATAGGCGCGCCTCCCAGAATGGACCAGGTCTCGGGCTCCATGGCGAGGCGTTTTCCCGTCGCGCTCAGTCGGTACCCGCTCTTCGTGGCCTCGACGGTTGCGGTTCCGCCGACGGGGAACGCGGTCTCGACGCAGAGCAGCATGAGAAAGACGAGGCGCGCCATGGGGCGCGGCAGCGGATCGCGGATCTGCCATCGGACGCAGAAACGCCCGCCGTTCCACATTCCGCCGAGGATCGCCGCCGCCTCCCCGGCCCCGAGCGCGGGCCCGCCGCCATGGGTCCGACCGAAGGCGATGCGGAAGAACCTGAGCCGTGCCTCCGCACTGGCGACGGATGCGGTGATCAGGTCGATCTCCGAGGTCGCCTCGTTCTCCATGGTGAAAAGCTCCATGCCATTGGCGATAGCCCCCACGGGAGAGATCAGATCGTGGCAGAGCCGGGAGCCAATCAGGCCCGCAAGCAGCGTCGCCTCTGGATTCGCGTCAGACATGCGCCATCTCCTCCGGCATGAGCAGCGATCTTCTCGACATCTTCGAACCCGGCATGTTCGTGACCAATCCGGACGCACCGGATTGGGGGCTCGGCCAGGTGCAATCCCGCATCGGCCACAGGATTACGGTGAATTTCGAGCAGATCGGGAAGGTTGTCATCGATGGCAGGCTCGTCTCCCTGATGCCCGTCTGGGAGTAGGACGGGCGCCCTGACCGATGATCGCCGTATAAAGTTAACGTAAGCTTAAGGCCGGCGCGACAATCCGCTTCACCGTTTGTGTTGCCAAGTGCGGCCCGTGCAGGGTACGCGACATCACCATGACGCGGTCCTATCGATCCCTGGTTCCGGGCGAGATGCCCTTCACGATCCGCCTCGCGACAAGCGAATCGGATCTCCTGGGTGCGCAGCGGCTGCGCTACCGCGTCTTCGTCGAGGAACTTGGCGGCGACGGCGATCTCGTCGATCACGAGGGCCGATTCGAACGCGACATCTTCGATCCCTATTACGATCACATGGTCCTCATCGATCCTCAGAGGGACGAAGCGACGCTCGATCACGTGATCGGGGTCTACCGCCTGCTGCCCGGCGATCGGCGGGCCCGGATGGGGCGCTTCTACTGCGAGAGCGAGTACGATCTGTCGCCGCTCGAGGCGTCCGGTCGCAAGCTGCTCGAACTCGGCCGGTCCTGCGTCGAGCCGGCCAATCGCGGCGGCGCGGCCCTGTTCCAGCTCTGGCAGGGCCTTGGCGCCTATGTCACCGAGCGCCAGATCGAGGTGCTCTTCGGTGTGGCCAGCTTCCACGGCACGGATATCGATGCCCTGCGCGCCCCGTTGTCGCTGCTGCACCATCGCCACCTGGCGCCGGAGGAGCTTCGCGTCCGCGCCATCGGGGACGGCGCCGTCGCGCTCGACCTCATGCCCGAGGCGGAGATCGACCGGCCCGCGGCGATGCGGACCGTCCCGGCGCTGATCAAGTCCTACCTGCGGCTCGGCGGATGCATCGGCGAAGGGGCCTATGTCGACCGGGCATTCAACACGACGGACATCTGTCTCGTAATGGATGTTTCGCATATCGGTGAGAAACAGCGTGCCGTCTACGCCGGCGCACCGGCCGGGCGGCGGGCTTGAGCGGACCGACCTGGGAGGGCGACGGACCTGGCGGGGTACCCACGGGGCCTCGCGGGATCGCCGGGTGGCTCCGGGTCCTCCTGCGGGGCAGTGCCCTGGGTCTCGTGACCTTCGGTGGCCTGGCCCTGCTGCTTCTCATCCGTCTGGCCGAACGCCCGCTCTGCGGCCTGCGCCGGCCCGTGACGCCCCATATCACCCAAGGTGTCTGCCGCGCCGCCCTGGTGATCCTCGGCCTGAGGCGAACGCAGTCAGGGGAGCCCATGCCGGGGCCCGGCGCGATCGTGGCCAACCATGCAAGCTGGCTGGACATCTTCGCGCTGAATGCGGGACAGCGCGTCTATTTCGTGTCCAAGTCCGAAGTCGCCGCATGGCCCGGGATCGGCTGGCTCGCGCGGGCGACGGGAACGCTCTTCATCAAGCGCGACAGGCGCGAGGCGAGAGCGCAGGCGAATCTCTTCGCGGAGCGATTGGCCGCCGGGCATCTCCTTCTGTTCTTTCCCGAGGGGACGAGCACGGACGGGCGCCGCGTCCTGCCTTTCAAGACGACCCTGTTCCAGGCCTTCCTCTCGGACGCGATCCGGGATGACATGGCGATCCAGCCCGTCACGCTGAGCTATCACGCTCCGGTCGGAGAAGATGCCCGCTTCTACGGCTGGTGGGGGGACATGGAATTCGGGGGCCATCTGTTGCAGACGCTGGCCGCGCGCAGGCAGGGACGCGTCCATGTCACCTACCATCCGCCCGTCCGTGCCGCGGATCATGCCGGTCGCAAGGATCTCGCCCGAAGCTGCGAGACGGCCGTGCGGGGGCCGGTCACCGCGCTCGTGGATGGCGCGGCCGACCGGGACCCGGCCTGAGGCAGGCGGCCTGACATTCGCCGCCCGGAGGCGCCGGTTCTCCTAGAAGAGTTCGACACGGCCCTGGTCCCTGGGGCGTGGTGGCGGCGCCTTGACGGGGACCGGCTCGCTGATGCGCTTCTGCTGCAACTTTCCCGTGACCGGCCAGAAGCGGAGGCGCCGGCCGGACGTTCCGCCGGTACAGGATGACCGGCAGACGATCCCCTCCCGTGCGAGAAAGTCCGTGGCGAAGGCGACGTTCCGCTCACCGATGTCGCTCAGCCCGGCCACCATCCTTGCGCCTCCGAAGAGCTTTGCCTCGAGCCGGTGCTTTGCTGCGCCTTTCCGAAGGAGAGCGTTGATCAGAACCTCCATCATGCAGGCCCCGAGGCGCGCCCCGTCATCACCCTGCTGCTCCGGCAGCAGGATGTGGTTCAGCCCACCGACCCCGGCGAGCGGATCGTGCAGGCACGTGGCGACGCAGGAGCCGAGGACCGTCGTGATGATAGCGCCCGGATCGGAGGACACGGCATGCCCGCCCTGCACCACCGTGATGAGCCGACCGGGCGACGCGGCGAGGCTCATGTGAGGCTTCGGCGACGCTGGGCGGGTCCGGCCGCGGCGCAGTTGCCGGTCAGGTCCATGAGGCGCCTCGGGATGCGGTCGAGAGGGATCTCTTCGATCGCCGCGCCGAGGGCCATGGCGGCGCCGGGCATGCCCGCCACGACGCAGGTGCTCGCGCTTTGCGCGATGGTGTGAGCGCCCGCTCGGCGCAGCCGTGCCATCCCTTCGGCCCCGTCCTTGCCCATGCCGGTCAGGAGCGTGGCGACGACGTACGGCCCGTACGGCTCGGCGGAGGTGAAAAGAGCGTCCACCGAGGGGCGGTGGCCTGATCTCTTCCCCCCGGACTGTAGGTCCAGCGTCAGCACGCCGCCGGACTGTCCGGCAACGACGAGGTGATGTGCCCCGCCGGGTGCGATCCAGACATGTCCGGGGCGAAGCTCGGCCCCCGGATGGGCGAGAGAGACGCGCACGGCACTTAACGCACCCAGGCGCTGTGCGAAATTCTCCAGGAAAGGCTTCGGCATATGCTGGACGATGGCGATCGGGGGGGCGTCCGCCGGAAGCGGTGCGAGAAGCCGCTCGATCGCTCTGACGCCGCCCGTCGAGGCACCGATCAGGATCGCACGGCCATCCCATCCCCTGCCGCGGCCGAGCAAGGGCTGGTTCGCGCGCGGCAGGGCATGGAGCTGCGCCGATGCGGCGGCATGGATTCGCGATGGCAGCCGCGCCCGGCCGATATCATGCGTGATCGAAGCCTTGTCGATGCAATCGACGGCGCCGAGGGACAGCGCCTCGACCGCGGCGCGACTTCCCGGCACCGTCAGACTGGATAGCATGACGACGGGCATAGGACGCAGGGACATCAGCTTGCGGAGGAAGGAGATCCCGTCCATCCGCGGCATCTCGATATCGAGTGTCAGAACGTCGGGAGAGGTGTTCCGGATGACCGCCCGCGCCTCGTAGGGATCGCCCGCTTCGCCAACGACGTCGAAGCGGCCGTCGCGCTCGAGCTCCAGGCGCAGGATCCGTCGCATCGCGACCGAATCCTCCACGATCACGACGCGGACGGGCGGCTCTGCCGGAAGAGGGGGCATCTTTTCGTTCATTCACACACGGATCGGATCTGGCATTCGCCACCGGTCTCGCAGAGGGCCGTGAAGAAGTCGTAAATCGGCTCAAGCCAAGCTCATCTCCTCGTGAGGAAACTTTCCCTTAGGGGTAGATGTTGTAAGAGCAGCTTGGGGAAGCACACCCAGAACGAAGAGGCACCGATGCAGACCAGACGCCAGTTCGCCGCCATGATGGCCGCGATCCCAGCCGCAGCGCTTCTGCCGGCCGCCGCGCGCGCCGCGGAAGGCCAGCAGGTCGCTCCCGAATTCATGCCGCGTTCCGTACGCGTCTCGAGCGACATCGCTCCGGGACAGATCGTCGTCGCGCCGCAGCAGCACTATCTTTACTACGTTACCCAGCCCGGTCAGGCGACGCGGTATGGCGTCGGCGTCGGCCGTGCGGGACTTGCGTTCCATGGCGATGCAGTGGTCGGCCGGAAGGCCGAATGGCCGTCTTGGCGACCTACGGACGAGATGATCGAGCGGGAACCGCAGCAATACGCCCAGTTCGCGGACGGTGTGCCCGGCGGGCCGGACAACCCGCTCGGCGCGCGCGCGCTCTACCTCTACCAGGACGGGGTGGATACCTATTTCCGCATCCATGGCACCACCGATCCCGGCTCCATCGGGCGGTCCGTGTCGAACGGGTGCATCCGGATGCTGAACGATCACGTCAAGGCGCTCTACGAGCAGGTCGCCGTCGGAACACGGGTCACCGTTCTCTGAACCTGCGGCTTCACGACTGCTTCAGAGGCGCCGGCGGATCTGTCTCCGCCGGCGCTTTTGTTATATCGCCGGTGGCGATGCGGATCCTCATGAGCCTCACGCGTATCATCGCCTGGACCGTCCTTCTCGCAGGGCTGGCCGTGCCTGCGGCTGCCGCGGAGACAGATGCGATCGAAGGCGATGGCGCCTCGATCAGGCTGATCACGGCGGAGGACGGGGTCGCGCCGGGAGCAACCACCCTCTCGGCCGGTCTCGACGTCGTCCTGAACGAGGGCTGGAAGACGTACTGGCGCTCTCCCGGCGAGGTCGGATTGCCGCCAGAGATCGACTGGTCAGCCTCCGAGAACGTCGCCACCGTCGAGATGCTGTGGCCCGCGCCGCATCGCTTCCGCGCCTTCGGGATCGAGAATTACGGCTACGACGAGCGGGTCGTCTTTCCCTTGCGCGTGACGCTCGAGGATCCCGGTGCGCCTGCGCGGCTTGAGGGCCACGGTAGCCTTCTCGTCTGCTCGGAGGTCTGCATCCCGCAGGACGTCTCCCTCGCGCTCGCCATAGAGGGCGGCACCGGGATCGACGACGCATCGGCGGCGCTCATCGCGGATCATGCCGCCCGCGTGCCGACGGAGGGAGAGGCATCCCCCTGGAGGATCGGGGCCGCAGCGCTGTCAGCGGATGGAACTGACTTCGTGATCACGGCGACGGGGCCTGGGGGCTTCGCGGCGCCGGAGGTCTTCCCGGAATGGGACGGCGCTTACCCTGCATCCTTCGGGGCGCCGGATCTGCGGCTGACGGAGAACGGGCTCTGGGCCGCGTTTCCGGTCCTCTCCCCGGGCGATCCGGGCGCGCCGATCCGGGTCACGCTGACCGATGGAACGGCCGCGGCGGAATTCGCGCCGAGCTGGGATGCCGCAGCGCCGCCGGGCCCAGATAGCGCGGTCGGTACAGGAACGGACTGGGCCGAGCTGGCCGTCTTCGCCGGAATCGCGCTTCTGGGCGGGCTTTTGATGAATGTCATGCCCTGCGTCCTGCCGGTCCTTTCGATCAAGCTCGGTCACGCGATGAAAGCGCGCGGCCACGGTCCGGCGCGGGTGCGGCGGGGGTTCCTCGTGTCCGCGGCCGGCGTCATCTCCTTCTTTGTCGCGCTTGCGGCCGTGACCCTGACGGCGCGGGGTGCGGGACTGTCCATGGGCTGGGGCCTGCAGTTCCAGAGCCCGGCCTTCCTTGCCGTCCTGATCGTCTGCCTCGCGGCGCTTGCGGCGAATCTCGCGGGGCTCTTCGAGATCGGCCTGCCGTCAGCCTGGCAAACGCGGCTGGCGCGGGCGGACGGTGCGCCCGGCTATGGCGGCGACTTCGCGACCGGCGCGCTGGCGGCGGTTCTTGCGACACCCTGCACCGCGCCCTTTCTCGGCACGGCGGTGGCATTCGCGCTCGCGGGGAGCGCGGTGGATGTCATTGTCGTCTTCATCGCGCTCGGCATCGGGCTCGCGTCGCCCTACCTCGCCCTTGCCGCGGCGCCCGGCCTTCTGACGCGTCTGCCGAGACCGGGGCGCTGGATGCTTCTCGTCAAGGTCGCCCTCGGCGCGGCATTGGCACTGACGGTGATCTGGCTTCTGGCCGTTCTTTCGGCGGTGGCCGGACCGGCGGCGGCGGCCGTCGTTGCCGCTCTCGCAGCGCTCTTCGTCGTGGTGCTCTGGAGGGGCTCGCGGATCCTGCCGCCATCCGCGATCGCCCTCGGCCTCGCGGCGATCCTCGGAGCGGGCATCGTCCTTCCACCGCGCCTCGTGACGGCCGCGCAAGGGCCGGAGGTCGCCTCCGGGATCTGGTCTGAATTCGACCGGGGACAGATTGCGCGGCGGGTTTCGGAAGGCGACGTGGTCTTCGTGGATGTCACGGCCGACTGGTGCCTGACCTGCCAGGCGAACAAGCGACTGGTTCTGGACCGGGCGGAGATGGTCGAGGCGCTGTCGGCGGAGGGAATCCTCGCGATGCGCGCCGACTGGACGCGACCGGATCCCGCCATTTCGCAATATCTCGAAACATTCGGCAGATACGGAATTCCGTTCAATGCCGTCTATGGCCCGGGTGCGCCCGAGGGGATCGCCCTGCCGGAGCTTCTCACACGGGATGCCGTCCTGTCGGCCCTCGATGCAGCGTCGGGCGGGCGAACGCAGGCGTCGAACTAGAGCGCGGCGCGGACCAGCTCGGGCAGGTCGGCCTCCAGCCTGTCCCAGCCGCCGGGACGCCAGCCAAGATCGCGGAGGCGGGAGCAGTCGGCTTCCGAAACGCGGCTCCTGTCGGCCTCATCCGGAAGCGGCCCGTCGATCCCGGTCAACTCCGATACCCGCCCCAGGAGGTCGCGCCTGTCGAGGACGAGGTCCGAGACGTTGAGCGGACCGGTCGCGCGCAGGTTCAGACAGGTGAGAACCGCAGCGGCGAGATCCTCCCCGTGAACTTCGGTCGCGACTCGCGGCGAAATGGGCGTCCCGGCAGCGAAGTCTCTGAAAAGCCCTGTCCACTTGTGCTCGAGACCCGGCCCTGCGGGGCCGTAGACGCCTGTCGCGCGAAGGCTCGCTCCCCCCTGCCCCAGGGCCTCCTCGGCGGCGAGCTTCACCTTGCCGTAGAGCGTGTCTGGACGCGGCGGCAGGTCTTCGGTCAGGCGGGTGCCGGGGGCGTAATCCCCGTAGACGGCGCGGGTGGAGAGAAAGGCGACATGCGCCCCGGCGCGCTCGGCCGCGTCCCAGAGGCGAAGCGTGCCATCGAGGTTGGCCCGTGAGAACCCTTCGGGATCGTCTCCCTCCCCGCCGCGATACCGGCCGGGTTCGTGACGGAAGGCGGCATGGATCAGGGCGTCGGCGCCGGAAAGGTCGGGGCGCTGGCCGAGCTGCCATGGCATGTACTGCGCTTCGGGGAACAGCTTCCCGGGTGGCGTGCGACCGAGGAGAATCACGTCGTGCCCCGCGTTCGTCGCCGCGCGTGTCAGGAAACGCCCGACGAGGCCGGTCCCTCCCGTGATCGCGATCCGCATCAGCGAGCGGGGTTCGGCAGGGACGCGATGTCCGGGATCCGGGCGCCGTCCGCGAACCGCGCCCAAAGGTCGATCAGCGGGCGGAGCTGGTCCGCCTTGGCATGATCCTGCCACGGCTTTTCGTACTGGAAGTGCAGGATGCGGATCGCGCGCCAGTCCCAGAGCTCGGGCATCGCGAACCAGACATATTGCAGCATGTTCCAGAACACCGGCAGGCCGTGCCAGTCCGGAAAATGACTTTCGAGGAACGTCTGGTCCGTGCGCCGCCAGAACGCGCCAGGCGCATCGAGCGCGCCGAGCATCGCCTCGAAGGTCGCGGGGTTCGGCCGCGCCGTGAAGACGCCGCTATTCATGCGATGAAAGTCTGCGACACTTTCGTAGACGTTGGGCGCGGCGCAGAACTCAGGGTATCCGAAGAGCTTGTCGCAGGGCGCCAGCATCAGCGTATCGGCATCGATGAAGACCGCGCGCTCGTAGTCGAGCTGCCAGAGCCGAAGCTTGGCGAAATTGTCGAGCGGTGTGTGGAAGGGCGGCTTCTCCCCCTTCGTGAACGGCGCGGCGCCGTGGAGCCTTGCCTTGGCGTGGGCCGCGTTGAAGGCGTCCGACGTGGGCAACAGATCCGCCTGGACGAGCCGGGCGCCGAGCGACGAAAGCTCGGACAGATCTCCCGCCTGACCGGTATGAAGGGCGACGAGATCGGCGTCCGTGCCGGCATGTCGGATGGAGCGCAGGAGCGCCTTGGCGCCAAGAGCGTAATCGGGATTCGTGACGAGGGTGACGAAGGCGCAGGACCCCCGCGCCTTCCGATCCGCGACAAGACCGTCGGGCAGGCTCACGAGACCGAGCGGATCCGGTTGCCCTCGGGGTCCTTCTCGGCTCGCGCGGCCAGGTCCTTGGTCCAGCCGGACACGGCCGGGATGCGCTTGCGATCGATCCGGTGCTCGTATCGCTTCGCGACCTCGACGACCTCCTCGAGGAGCCCCTCGGCCAGCGTGGTCGGCTCCAGTCCGAGCGCAAGGAACTGCTTGTTGTCGACGATCAGGTCGTTCTCGGCCGCTTCCTTGCGGGGGTTCGGCAGGTAGGCGATCTCCGCGCCAGACAGCTTCGCCACCAGCTCGGCCAGGTCGCGAACCCGGCGCGTCTCGGTCATCTGGTTGAAGATGCGGACCCGGTCTCCCCGCTCCGGCGCGTCTCCGAGCGCCAGCTCGATGCAGCGCACGGTGTCCTGGATGTGGATGAAGGCGCGGGTCTGCCCGCCCGTGCCGTGGACGGTGAGCGGATAGCCGATCGCCGCCTGGATCAGGAAGCGGTTGAGAACGGTGCCGTAGTCGCCGTCATAATCGAATCGATTGATGAGCTGTTCGTGGCGCTTGGTCTGCTCGGTATGCGTGCCCCACACGATGCCCTGGTGCAGATCCGTGATCCGCAGCCCGTCGTTCTGGGCGTAGAACTGGAAGAGGATCTGATCGAGGGACTTGGTCATGTGATAGACCGAGCCGGGCTTCGTCGGGTACAGGATCTCCTGCCCCTTCTTCCCGGAGGGCGTATCGATCTCGACGTCGAGATAGCCTTCCGGAATCGGCGCGCCGACGGAGGAATAGCCGTAGACGCCCATCGTCCCGAGATGCACTAGGTGCGCGTCGATCCCGGTTTCCGCCATGGCGGCCAAAAGGTTGTGCGTGCCGCGGACGTTGTTGTCGACCGTGTAGACCTTGTGGGAATCGGACTTCATCGAATAGGGCGCCGCGCGCTGCTCCGCGAAGTGTATGATCGCGTCCGGCCTCTCCTCGCTCAGCCAGAGCCGCAGGCGGTCGTACTGCTTGGCGAGGTCGATCTTGTGGAACTCGATGGTGCGTCCGGTAACCTTCTTCCAGATCCGAACCCGCTCCTGAATGCTGTCCATCGGCGTCAGGGATTGCACGCCAAGCTCGGCGTCGATCCAGCGGCGAGACAGGTTGTCTATGACATGCACATCATGCCCCTGATCGGACAGGTGCAGGGCCGTCGGCCATCCGCAAAACCCGTCTCCGCCTAAAACAGCGATTTTCATGAGCGAAACTCCTCAACTCTCGTCCGGCACCAGCCGGCTGGGTCACCGCCTATGACGACGCGGTGACGGTCATGTGACAGGCGCCGAGCCGGCTCAGGAAACGCCCAGTTTCTTCAGACGGGCATCGCGCAGGCGGGCGAAATCGTCGCCGGCATGATAGGACGAGCGCGTCAGCGGCGTGGCGGAGACCATGAGGAACCCCTTGCCATAGGCCGACCGCTCGTAGGACGCGAATTCGTCTGGCGTGATGAAGCGGTCCACACCGTGGTGCTTGGACGACGGCTGGAGATACTGGCCGATGGTCAGAAAATCGATATCCGCGGCGCGCATGTCGTCCATCACCTGCCGAACCTGCTCACCGGTCTCGCCGAGGCCGACCATGATGCCGGACTTGGTGAACATCGTCGGGTCGAGCTCCTTCACCCGCTGCAGAAGGCGCAGCGAATGGAAGTAGCGCGCGCCGGGGCGCACCGACGGGTAAAGGCCCGGCACGGTCTCGAGATTGTGGTTGAAGACATCGGGCCTCGCCGCGACGACCACCTCGAGCGCCTCGGGGGCGCATTTGAGGAAGTCCGGCGTCAGGATCTCGATCGTGGTCTCGGGCGAGCGCCGGCGGACGGCGCGGATCGTCTGGGCAAAATGCTCCGCCCCGCCATCCTCGACGTCGTCCCGGTCCACCGAGGTGATGACGACATGCGACAGTCCGAGCTTCTGAACCGCATCGGCGACGCGCCCGGGTTCGAACACGTCGAGAGCGTCGGGACGGCCGGTGGCCACGTTGCAGAAGGTGCAGCCGCGGGTGCAGATCTCGCCCATGATCATCATGGTGGCGTGACCCTGGCTCCAGCATTCGCCGACATTCGGGCAGCCGGCCTCCTCGCATACGGTGGAAAGCCGATGCGTGCGCATGATGTCGCGGGTCTTCTTGTAGCCCTCGCCGGTGGGGGCCTTGACCCGGATCCAGTCAGGCTTCTTGGGTTGCGCGTTGTCCGCGCGGTGCGCCTTTTCTGGATGGCGCTCTCCGGGGATCTTGAGATCGCGTGGCATCGGTGCCCTCTTCGGTTTCCCTCCACATAGGGACTTTCGGACGGATTGTCCAAAGGCGTTCGCACGGTGCGGCGGGCGCCTGCCGTGCGCTGCGTGCATGGCACGCGGCAAAGAGTGCCGGATCGCATCGTTGCGGTGAGCGCCCCATTCGCCCGCGCTTGAAGGTGGGGCGGAGGAGCCGCATAAGTCTCTCGGTATTTTCTGGACCGGACATCATGACCGAGACCGCCCCTCCCCTTCTCGACGCCGCCTTCTGGATCACGGCATCCGCCATTCTGGTGCTGCTGATCTGCTCGGCCTTCTTCTCGGGATCCGAGACCGCGCTCACGGCCGCCTCCCGCGGCAAGCTGCGCTCGATGTCCGACAAGGGCTCCGCCGGTGCGGGCCGGGCCCTTGCGCTGAAGGAAGACGACGAACGCCTGATCGGCGGCATCCTTCTTGGCAACAACCTTGCCAACATTCTGGCCACCTCGCTCGCGACGGCGCTCTTCACTCGCCTTCTCGGCGATGGTGGCGTGGCGCTGGCAACGCTGGTGATGACGGCGCTCGTGCTGATCTTTGCAGAGGTGCTGCCCAAGACCTACGCGATCACCGATCCCGAATCCGCGGCCTCCAAGACCGCGCCGATCATCCGCATCGTCATCCTGGTCCTGTCTCCGGCCGTCTCCGCGGTGCGGGCGATCGTCCGCGGCGTGCTGCGGATCTTCGGCCTCAGGATCGACCCGGACCTCGCCTTGCTGTCGGTGCGGGAGGAAATCGTCGGTGCGCTTCAGATCGGCCATTCCGAGGGCGTCGTCGAGAAGGAGGACAGGGACCGGCTCCTGGGCGCCCTCGACCTGGGCGACCGAACGGTGGAGGAGATCATGCTTCACCGCTCCAAGATCGAGATGATCGACGCGGATGATGAGCCCTCCGCGATCCTGTCGCAGTCCCTCGCCTCGCCGCATACCCGCCTGCCGGTCTATCGCGGCGATCACGAGAACATCGTCGGGGTCGTCCATGCCAAGGATCTGCTCCGGGCCATGCACAAGCTGACCACCTCGGAAGCCGGCGCCGAGGCGCTTGCGAAGTTCCGCGTGCTCGACGTGGCGATGAAGCCCTACTTCGTGCCGGAGACCACCACGCTGGATGACCAGATGCGGGAATTCCTGCGCCGTCACACGCACTTCGCCCTCGTGGTGGACGAGTACGGCGCGCTGCAGGGCCTGATCACGCTGGAGGACATTCTCGAGGAAATCGTCGGCGAGATCACCGACGAGTTCGACGTCTCCGGCGAGCGCCCGATGAGGCGCACCGAGACGGGCGACTGGCTGGTGGACGGAGCGATGACGATCCGCGACCTCAACCGCGCGCGCGACTGGAACCTGCCCGACGAGGAGGCCAACACCGTCGCGGGTCTCGTCATCCACGAGGCGCAGACAATCCCGACGCAGGGCCAGGTGTTCTCGTTTCACGGCTTTCGCTTCGAAGTGCTGGCGCGAAAGGACAATCGGATCACGCGGCTGAAGATCAGGCAGCTCTAGCGCAGGGCCCGCGCGAGGCGCCTTGATTCCGGCGCCCGTTCGGATGCAGGCTAACGATCGGCCGTAACGTCAAGCGGCCGGTCGCCGGAAGAATGCGATGCCCGAAGGCTTCAGCAGCAGGTCCGCGAAGACGCTCACCGAAGCGCCGGAGGCGGTGAGACTGGTTCCGCTCCAGCGTCTGACCCATGGCGGGCGCTGGCGGTCCGAGGCGATGCGCTCCCGTCGCGAGACGCTGCTCCTCTGGGTCACGCGCGGTCAAGGGCGGATCACGGTCGCCGGCACGACGCGGGGCTACGGCGCCCATAACGCGATCTACATCCCGGCCCGCACCATGCACGGCATCGAGGTCACTGCGCCCACCTTCGGCTCAGCACTTCGTTTCGGGGCAGATCTGTCGTCCCTGCCCGCTTCCCCGCATCATCTGAGGATTAGGGATGCCGGCGCGCAGGGCGAGATGACGAGCCTGATCGAGGCCCTGCAGCGCGAGATCGACGCCGATCGCCCGGAGCGGAAGCGCGCCATAGCGCTTCACGGCAGTCTCGTCGCTCTCTGGCTGGAACGGCAAATCATGAAGGACCACGGTGAGGCGCGAGACGGCGCTCGGCAAAAAGCCTCCGCCCTCGCCCGGGCCTTTACCGCACTTGTCGAAGACAAGCTCTATACCGGCCAGACCATCGCCGATTACGCCCTGAAGCTCGGCGTCAGCGCGGACGAGCTGACCCGAACCTGCCTCGAGACCTGCGGACACACGGCGGAAGATATCCTGGCGGACCGCACCGCCTTCGAGGCCCGCCGGCTTCTGGCGCAGACCGCCCTGCCGCCCGATCACATCGCGCTCATGTTGGGCTTCCGAAGCCGGGACGACTTCGCCGACGCTTTCCGGGCCCGAGCCGGGATCGGCCCGTCGGAATTCCGCGAAAGCAGCCGGTCCCGGCCCCTCTCGCCTGACTGGTGAGCCCGGGCGCGCGTCATTCAAGGGAACGTGAACCGCTTCCCGCGCATTGGTCCGCCAGAAAATTCTGAACGACGGGCAGGACAGACGCTATGTCACACAACGATTTCTCGTGGGCCATTCCGGTCATGCGGGCCGGTTATAGCGGCCGCGGGCTGATCTACACGGTCGTCGGCGGCTATTCGGCCTACGCCATCTGGCGCGGTGGCACCGCACAGGGAACGAGCGAGGCGCTGGCCCAGCTCGAGACGACGACATGGGGCGGCATCGTCCTCGCGCTGATCGCGATCGGCATGATCTGCTACGCCGCCTGGCGCGTGATCGACTGCATCTGGGACCTCGAGGATTACGGCTCGGACGGCAAGGGAATGATCGCCCGCACGGGCATGATCGTGACCGGCGTCATTCACCTCGCCTTCGCCTTCGTCGCGATTTCGCTCCTGTTCACCGGTGGCACGGGTGGAGGCTCCGGCAGCGGTAGCGGCTCTGGCAGCGGAAGCGGCGGCGGAGGCTCCAGCATCGTCGAATGGGTCGGCAAGATCATGGAAGCGCCCGCGGGCCGGTGGATCGTCGGCATCGGCGGCGTGATCGTCATCGGCGCCGGGCTCTACTATCTCGTCAAGGCGTGGAAGGAGAAGTACCGCGAGCACCTGATGGCCAACAAGTTCACCACGAATTACAACTGGCTGCTGAAGGCCGGTGTCGCGGCGCAGGGCGTCGTCGTGACGGTGATCGGCGGCCTTCTGGTCAACGCCGCGATGTCCGCCAACCCCAGCGAGGCCGGCGGCATGGAAGCAGCCTTCGGTTGGCTGTCCCAGCAGGCTTATGGCCGGGTCCTGGTCACGGCGCTGGCCCTCGGCCTTCTGTGCTTCGCGTTCTTCTGCTTCGTGAACGCCGCCTACCGGATCGTGCCGAAAGCGGCCGGCCCGAACATCACCTCGCTTGCACGGCAGGCCGAGTTGAAGGCGAAGGCGCACACCTGACCACTGGGCTACCGAACGAGAAAGGGCGCGGGGAGCATATGCCTCCCGCGCCCTTTTTCATGTCTACCCCGAAGGATCAGGCCGCGTTGCTGCTCCGACCCCGGCGGCGATTGCGCTTCGGCTTGGACGCGGTGACGCCGGGCTTGCCCCTGGCGCCCTGGCCCTGGCCTTGACCGCGACCGCCGCCACCACCGCCGGGCTTGCCACCGCCGCCGCCGCCGCGACGACCGCGACCGCCGCCATCGGCCTTCTTGGGCGCGGGACCAGTCGGACGCTCACCGCCGGCAACCTCGATCGGCAGCTTCGTGGTCTTCTCGATATCCCTCAGGAGGTCGATCTCCTCGGGCGAGCAGAACGCCACCGCCCGTCCGGACGCTCCGGCGCGTGCCGTCCGGCCGATGCGGTGGACATAAGCGTCCGCCACGTTCGGAAGGTCATAGTTGTAGACGTGGCGCACGTCCGGAATGTCGAGGCCGCGCGCGGCGACGTCGGTCGCCACCAGGACGCGGATATCCCCGTCGCGGAACCCGTCGAGTGCCCGCAGACGCTGACCCTGGCTCTTGTTGCCGTGGATCGACGCGGCCGCGAAACCGGACTTGTCGAGGCCCTTCATGAGCCGCTCCGCGCCGTGCTTGGTGCGGGCGAAGACGAGCGCGCGCTCATCGCGGTGCTCGTCCAGGAGATCGGCCAGCAGCGCGGGCTTCTCCGACTGGTCGAGGAAGTGGATATACTGCGCGATCTTGTCAGCGGGACGACCCGGGGGAGACACCTCGACGCGCACGGGATTGCGCAGGTAGGTGTTGGCCAGCTCGTTCATCTGCTTCGGCATCGTGGCCGAGAAGAGCATGGTCTGCCGGTCCTCGGGCAGGAGCCGGGCGATCTTGCGCAGGGCATGGATGAAGCCGAGATCCAGCATCTGGTCAGCTTCGTCCAGCACGAGGAACGGCGTGCCGGCGAGGTTCACGGCGCCCTGCTCCAGAAGGTCGATCAGACGGCCGGGCGTGGCGACGAGGACGTCGCAGCCCTTCTCCATCTTGCGGATCTGCGGCCCCGGCGAGACGCCGCCGGTGATCGTCTGGATCCGGATCTGGGTGCCTTGCGTCATGTGCGACAGCGTCTCGGCGATCTGACGGACGAGCTCCCGCGTCGGCGCGAGGATCAGCGATTTGGGCTGCTTCGGCGTGGGGCGGCCACCGTGAGTGGTCATCAGCGCGTGAACGAGCGGCAGGCCGAAGGCGGCGGTCTTGCCGGTCCCGGTCTGCGCGAGCCCGAGCACGTCGCGGCCGTTCATCGCGTGGGGAATGGCCTGGGCCTGAATCGGCGTCGGCTCGGAGATGTTGGTGCGCTTCAGCGCATCCAGAAGACGGGGGTCGAGCCCCAGCATGTCGAAATCCAAGAAAATGTCCTTTCGCGGCGCTCGGGGCCTTTGCGGCCCGGCGCGGCACCAGAGCGGCGAGGGCCGCCCCGGAATGGGGTTCTCCGACGCGAGTCGCGGCGCCGGACCGTCTGTCCGGAGCTGCCTGCGGCGGCGCGTGTCCCCAATGCGTGATGTCGGAAACTCAAATCGTCCGCCGGCCCGGCGTCCCACGAAGATGGGGACGTCTCACGCGGCCATGCTTGGCGAACGACGTGGGAGATGCCCTCTCGCCCGTCCGAAGTCAAGCCCGGGGGTCGCCGGGCGCTGGCGCTGCGAAGTGGCCGCCGGCGCCGTCAGCTGCCCATGATCTTGACGACGTACACCTTCGTTTCGGTGTAGGGCGGAATGCCGCCGTGCTTGTCCACCGCGCCGGGGCCGGCATTGTAGGCGGCAAGCGCGAGGCGCCAGTCGCGATACCGGTCGTACATCATGCGCAGGTAGCGTGCCCCGCCTTCGAGGTTCTGCTGCGGATCGTGCGGATCGACTCGCAGCCTCGCCGCCGTGCCCGGCATCAACTGGGCAAGGCCGATGGCGCCCTTGTGGCTGAGCGCGTTCGAGTTCCAGCCGCTTTCCTGCTGTACAAGGCGCAGAAAGAGGTCCTCCGGCACGTTGTACTTTCGGGCGGCGCCGCGGGCGACCTCGACGAACTGTCCCTGGTACCGTCCCGAATAGCTCGGCCCCTCGCTGTACTTGGACGGAGCGACGATGGAGGGCGGAGCGATGCCGACGGAGGCGCGGTACTGGACCGAGGCGCGATTATCGAGAAACCGCGTCTGCGCAGCGAACTGCTTGGAGCGCGACTTCGAGGAGACGATGGTGTCCCCAAGCGCCCCGGTCGGCAAGATGAAGGCGGCAGCGAGGGCCGCGGCAATGATCCGCTGCATTGTGGTTGTCCTGACTGTCCCTGTCGTTTGGACGCGATGCTAGACGATCGGGCAATGGCTCGCCACCCCGCGATAAGGGGAGGCGGGGATCCGCTCGGCGATGACGGCAGCAAGGAGCGCCCTGCCCGTCCGGTTTTGACTTTCCATGGCGGGCCGCAGGTGGTGTAACCGGCGGCATTCAACAACACCCGAAATCGGAGGGTCGCATGGCCGGATCGGTGAACAAGGTCATCCTGATCGGAAATCTGGGTCGGGACCCGGAAGTCAGGACCTTCCAGAACGGCGGAAAGGTCTGCAACCTGCGGATCGCGACGTCCGACACCTGGAAGGACAAGAATACGGGCGAGCGCCGCGAGAAGACCGAATGGCACTCCGTGGCGATCTTCTCGGAGCCGCTGGCGCGCGTCGCCGAGCAGTATCTGCGCAAGGGCTCCAAGGTCTATATCGAGGGTCAGCTCGAGACGCGGAAATACCAGGACCAGTCCGGCGCCGATCGCTATTCGACCGAGGTGGTGCTGCGGCCCTACACCTCGACGCTCACCATGCTCGACGGCCGCGGTGAAGGCGGCGGCGGCGGCGGCGGCAACTATGGCGGCGGATCCGGCGGCGGCAACTATGGCGGCGGATCCGGCGGCGGCGGCTACGGTGGTGGTGGCGGAGGCGGCGGCGGTTACGACGACCGCGGCACCGGCGGCTCCTCCGGTCCCGGCGGCAGCGATTTCGACGACGAGATCCCGTTCTAGAATTGCTTTCCGTCGCGGGGCCCGGTTGCGCGAATGCGCACGGGTCCTGCGCCGGGGCGCCAATAGCGGGGCGGCCGCACTTCGATGTACCTCGATCGCAACGAAACACTGCATCGGAGCAGATATCTCATGTCGACCGCCCTTACCGCCCACGCCCCCAAGATGCTCAGCGTCCTGCGCATCGTGTCCGCCCTCATCTTCCTGGCGCACGGAACCCAGAAACTGCTGAACTTCCCGGCCAGCGACATGAACCCCCCGCTTCTCTCCATGTTCGGCATCGCCGGCCTGATCGAGCTGGTGGGCGGCATCCTGCTTCTGATCGGTCTGTTCACCCGCCCCGTCGCCTTCATCTGCTCCGGCCTGATGGCCGCGGCGTACTTCATTGCCCATGCACCGCAGAGCGCGTTTCCGGCGCTCAACGGCGGCGACGCGGCGATCCTCTACTGCTTCGTGTTCCTGTACTTCGTGTTCTCCGGCCCCGGTGTCTGGAGCGTGGACGCCGCGCGCAGCAAGTCCACCCTCGCCTAAGCGGCCAGCGCGTCCTCGAGGAGGGCGCGCACCGCATCCGGCGGCACGTCCGACGTAACGAAAGCGTCCCCTATCCCGCGGGCCAGGATGAAGCGCAGCCGGCCGTCCACAACTTTCTTGTCCTGAGCCATCAGGGCAAGAAGCCCCTCCGCGTCCGGCAGGTCGCCAGGGATGTCCGAAAGACGCATCCGCATTCCCATCCGGTCGAGATGCGCGCGCACCCGGCTCGGCTCCTCCTGCGGACAGAGGTTCAGGCGCGCCGAGAGGTCGAAGGCCAGAGCGCAGCCGATCGCGACGCCCTCACCATGCAGCAGCCGGTCCGAGTACCCCGTCGCGGCCTCGAGCGCATGGCCAAAGGTATGGCCGAGATTGAGGAGCGCGCGGTCGCCCTGCTCGGTTTCGTCCCGCACCACGATATCCGCCTTCATCTGAACGGAGCGCCGAACCGCCTCCGCGCGGGCAGCCCCGTCGCCGCGCGCCAGCGCCTGGCCGTTCTCCTCGAGCCAGCCGAAGAAGCCTTCGTCCCCCAGAAGCCCGTATTTCACCACTTCGCCGTAGCCCGCGATGAAATCCCGCTCCGGGAGCGTCTCCAGCGCGTCCACGTCCGCCAGCACGAGGCTCGGCTGGTGGAAGGCGCCGATGAGGTTCTTCCCGAGGGGGGAATTGATGCCGGTCTTGCCGCCGACGGAGCTGTCCACCTGCGCCAGAAGACTCGTCGGAATCTGCACGAGGCGCACGCCCCGGCGCAGGATCGCCGCCGCGAATCCCGCAAGATCGCCGATCACGCCGCCCCCGAGCGCCAGGACGACGTCGCGGCGCTCGACGCGTTCGGCAACCAGCCATTCCGTGACACGCTCCAGTTGGGACCAGCACTTCGTGCCCTCGCCCGGTGGCAGGACAAGCGACGCGCAATCGATCCCGGCCGCCTCCAGCCCGTCGCGAAGCGGCCCCAGATGCAGCGCGGCCACATTCTCCTCGGTCACGACCGCCACCCGGCGTCGCGCCAGTAGAGGTGCGATTTCCTCGCCGGCGCGGGCGATCAGGCCCTGGCCTATGCGCACGTCGTAGGCGCGGGATCCAAGGGGGACATGGACGTCAGGCATGGGTCCTCTCCAGAATGTCGGTCCGCGTGGCGAGAATGCGCGTCACTTCCTCGGCCATATCGGCGACCGAATAAGACGGATCCGCCTCGGCGGTGAGATCCGCCAGGGCATAGACCGGCTCGCGCTCAGACGCGATGCGCTCCAGCGTGGCGCGTGGATCGGCGGTGCGCAGGAGCGGACGCGTGTCCTTGTGACGCACGCGGGACCAGAGCGTCGCGATATCCACCTTCAGCCAGACGGCAACGCCGTCGCGGGAGATGATGTCGCGGTTCTCCGCGCCCAGATACGCGCCGCCGCCGGTGGAGAGTATCGCGGGCTCGCCGGTGATCAGCCGCTGGAGGACCTGTCGCTCCTTCAGACGGAAGAAGGGCTCGCCGTCGCGCTCGAAGATCTCGGCAATCGACATGTTCGCCGCCTTCACGATCTCCGAATCGCTGTCCACGAACGGCACGCCGAGGCGGCGGGCCAGGGCCTGTCCGACCGCGGTCTTCCCCGCTCCCATCATGCCGACGAGGGCGACGGGTTTCCTCAGGCGCGCGCGCATCGTGCTTCCCCTTTTGCGGGCGCGATCCCGCGCAAATTGTCGTGTTGGCCCCTGAATGGCGTGAAACCGCCGTCGATGCCATATATAAGTTTCCACGGTCCGTCCGGAGAGGCGGCAAGGGACAGGCAAGGACGGGCGAAAAATGTGGCGATTGATCAAGCTGTTGTTCTTCCTCGCGGTGATCGGCGCCATCGGGCTGGTGGGCTTTGCCTATTTCGGTGACCTGACGCCGCAGCAGCAGGACGTGACCGAGCCCGTGACCCTTGATGTGGACTAGAAGCGCCCTTCTCTGCCTCCCGCTCCTGACCGGGCTTGCAGCTCCGGCAGCGGCTCAGGCGCCGCTTTCGGGCGTCGACTGGCTGTCAGACGTCCTCGCCGAGCCGACCCGTCCGGATGAGCCGCCGGTCTCGTCCGGCGCGGCTTTTCCCGAGGTGACCGTTCGGCCGCTGGACATGCCGATGCCCGACGCGATCGGGCTCGTACCGCGCTCCCAGACGGGCCTGCCGGCGGATCTCTGGGGCAAGTCCTCGACGGAGGCGCTAGCGCGGCGCATGTCCGGCTTTCCCGCCTCCGCCCTGCCCGCCGCTCGGGATCTGCATCAGCTTCTGCTGACGGCGGAGGTGGACCCGCCGAAGGACGCGGGCCCGGACGGGCGCCTTCTTCTGGCGCGGGTGGATGCGCTTCTCGCGCTCGGCGATCTGTCCTCCGCGGGGCAGCTTCTGAGAAAGGCGGACGCAGGCGTGCCAGCGATCTTCCGCCGCGGCTTCGATGTCGCCCTCCTGACAGGGCACGAGGACCGCGCCTGCGCGGATCTGCGGCGCACGCCCGGAATCGCCCCCTCGATTCCCGCCCGGGTCTTCTGCCTCGCCCGCACGGGCGACTGGCCCGCGGCGGCCCTGACGCTGGAGACTGCCGAGGCGCTGGGACAGCTCACTCCCGAAGAGGACGAGCTCCTCGCCCGCTTCCTCGATGCCGCGATCGCAGATGGCGCCGAGCCGATGCCGCCCATCGAGAATCCGACCCCGCTCGATCTGAAGATGCGGGAGGCCATCGGGGAGCCGCTGCACGGGCCCGCCCTACCCGTCGCCTTCGCCCATTCGGACCTGCACGGACCGAATTCCTGGCGAACCCGCGTCGAGGCGGGCGAGCGGCTGACGCGGGCCGGCGTCTATTCCCCCCAGGACCTCGCGACGCTTTATGCCGAGCGGGAGGCGGCCGCTTCCGGCGGGGTCTGGGACCGCGTGGCGGCGATGCAGGAGTTCGAGGCGGCCATGGAAGACGGGCGCCCCCGCCCCGTGGCCGAGCTTTTGCCTGGCACCTGGAACACCATGCGGTCCGCCGGACTGGATCACGCCTTCGCCTCGCTTTACGGAACGCGCCTTGCAGAGATGGATCTGCCCCCCGGCGCCGCGGATCTGGCGCTTCGGATCGGCCTCCTGACCCCGTCCTACGAGCGCATCGCCGCCTCGGCCGAACCGAGCGGCGCCGAGGCGATCTTTCTCGTCGCTCTCGCACGTGGCATGCCCGGCGCGGCCACGGCTATCTCTCCGCTCGCGACCGCCATCGCCGATGCGTTCGCCGAGGATCCGGCCCCCGACCTTCCCGCCACTCTCGAGAGCCTGCGAAGCGAGGGTAAACTTGGCGAAGCGCTCCTGGTCGCGGCAGGCCGCATCGCGAGGGGCCGTGGCACGGATTACGGCACGATCACCGGCACATTGGCGTTCCTGCGGGATGTCGGTCTCGAGAACCGTGCGCGACGTATCGGCCTCGAACTGATGCTGCTGGAGCGCGGGGCATGAGCGCGCCCGCCCGCGCGGCGGGCTGGATTTCCGCCTTTCTCGATGCGCAGGCTGCGGAGCTCGATGCCTCCCGCAACACGTGTCTCGCCTATGGCCATGACCTGAACGATTTCGCCTCCTGGGCTGGGAACAAGGGCCATGCGCTCGCCGACCTCGGGCGGGATGAGATTGAGGATTACCTCGTCCATTGTGACGCCCAGGGACTGGCCACCTCGACACGGGCACGGCGCCTCTCCTCGATCCGGCAGCTCTACCGTTTCGCCTATGACGAGGGATGGCGCGCGGACAATCCGGCGCTTCGCCTCAAGGGGCCTGGCCGCACGGTGCGCCTTCCGAAGACGTTGACCCATGCCGAGGTGGACGCGCTTCTCGCCGCCGCCGCCGAACAGGGCCGCACGTCGGCCGACCGCGCGCGGAACGGCTGCCTGATGCAGCTTCTCTATGCGACGGGAATGCGTGTCTCCGAGCTCGTCTCTCTTCCCGTGAGCGCGGCGCGAGGCGATCCGCGGATGCTGCTGGTGCGCGGCAAGGGGGAGAAGGAGCGGCTCGTCCCGCTTTCCCCTCCCGCACGGGAGGCGCTTCTGGTTTGGCTGCACCATCGCGACGCGGCCGAGGATCTGGCGAGGACGGAGCGCGGCGCGTCGGCATCCCGCTATCTTTTCGCCTCCTCGGGCTCGGCCGGGCACCTGACGCGCCATCGCTTCTATGCGCTCATCAAGGAGATTGCCGTGTCCGCGGGCGTCTCCCCCGCAAAGGTCACGCCGCATACCATGCGCCACGCCTTCGCAACCCACTTGCTCGCCGGTGGCGCGGATCTTCGTGCGATCCAGACGCTCCTTGGCCATGCCGACATCTCCACGACCGAGATCTATACCCACGTTCTCGACGAACGGCTCAGGGAGCTGGTGACGACGCATCACCCCCTCGCGAAGGGCGCATGAGCAGAGGTGTCCCGCTCCTCATTCTCGCGGCCGGAGCCTCTCGCCGCATGGCCGGGCGGGACAAGCTGATCGAACCGGTGGACGGTGTCCCTCTCCTGCGCCGGACCGCAACGGAGGCATTGGCCGCGTCGAGGGCAACCGGGTCGGGCCCGGTCACGGTCCTGCTGCCCGGCCTTGATCATCCTCGCGCCGCGGTGCTGGACGGGCTGGACGTGGCGCGCATGGAGGTTCCGGACCATGCGGAGGGAATTGGCGCGACGATCCGGACGGGCGCGGCCGCCTTCGCCTCCCTGCCCCGCCTGCTCATCCTCTTGGGGGACATGCCGGAAATCGGGCGGGAGGATATCGCAGCGGTCCTCTCGGCACCCGGCGAGGCGCCGGACGCCCTCGTCTGGCGCGGGGTCACGGAAGACGGGGAGCCCGGCCATCCGATCCTCTTCGACGCGTCGCTGATCCCGGAGCTATTGCGGCTTTCCGGCGATGATGGCGGGCGCGCGGCGGTATCCGCGGCCGGCAAGCGCCTCCACCTCGTCCACCTGCCCGGCCGCCGCGCGCTACGTGATCTCGACACGCCGGAGGACTGGGCAGCGTGGCGCAGGGAAACCGGCCGGTAAGGGGCGTCGCCGCGATCCGGCACAGCGCCGAAACAAGGGCGGCCCCGAACCGTCGGGACCGCCCTTTTTCGTTGTCGAGATCGCACCCGGCCGCGCGAGGCGGCCGCGCGGACGCGCTCACATCACATGACGAGAAGGCTTGCTTCCCGCTTTTTCAGGATCTTGCGCGCCGCCGCGTAATCCGTCCGTCCCGCAGAGGTCTTCAGGTCGGGGAAGATCGCGAAGATCTCCGCCCGCTGGGCTTCGTCGATGCCCTTGAGCGTGTAATCTCCCGGCTGGAAGCTCTCCGTCCATGTTCCATCCGACAGCACGACCTCGTGCTGCTCGAACATGAAGTGAATGTAGCTCGTGCCGAGAGAGTCCGCCTTGGCGATGCCGGGCGCACCGACGAGGTGCTTCGCGGCGACGAGAACCTCGTGCTCCTCGAAGTAGAGCGAGGTCATCTCGTTGGCGATCAGCATCCTGTGGTTCGGGCTGACGAGCATGTCCCGCTCCGGCAGACCGTGGCCGAGACTGCCGGCCCGGATCAGCACCGGACGAAGCGACGGATCGGCCTCGAAACCGGCGAGGTCCACATTCTTGCGGCCGGCCCAGGCGATCTCCTGAATGCCGTTGTCCCGCGTGATGACCTTGTCGCCGACGCGAAGCTCCTCGACAGGGCGCTCGCCCTGCGGCGTCGCGATCAGCGTGCCGGGCGTGAAGCAGGGAATGACGTTCTCGATCTCCTCGAACTTCATCGAGGAGCCGTCCTTGAACGTGACGGTCCCGTCCTCCCGGTCGTCGGACGTGTAGGTGATGAAGTCCACGTCGGAGCCGGTCAGGTCCAGCGTGTCGAAGTCGTCGCCGCCCGCGCCGCCATCTACGAAGTCACCGCCATTGCCGCCGAAGAAGGTATCCCTGTCGTCGCCGCCGGAGAGGCGATCCGCGCCGGCACCGCCGGTGATCGTATCGTTGCCCTTTCCGCCGTCGATGGCGTCATCGCCGTCTTCGCCGTAAAGCTCGTCGTCGCCGTTCTCGCCATAGATCGTATCGTTGTCGGCGCCGCCGTAGACGATGTCGTCACTGGCACCGGCGTGGATCGTGTCGTCCCCGTCGCCGCCATAGATGGTGTCTTCGTTGTTGGCGCCGTTGATCGTGTCGTTGCCGCCTTCGCCGTAGATGACATCATTGCCGCCCTGGCCGTCGATGATGTCGTCACCGTCACCGCCATGGATCTCGTCGGCCCCGGCGCCACCGAGCAGCGTGTCGTTCCCGGCGCCGCCGTCGATGTAGTCGTCGTCGCGACCGCCCTGGATCCAGTCGTCGCCGTCACCTCCCGACAGACGATCATTGCCGCCTTGGCCGTAGATCACGTCGTTGCCGGAGCCGCCCTCGATGGTGTCGTCGTCCTGATTGCCCGCGATGTAATCATCACCGGCGCCGCCATCGATGGTGTCGTTGCCCTCGTTGCCATGGATGGTGTCGTTGCCATCGCCGCCGAAGATGGTGTCGTCGCCGGCACCGCCGCGAATGGTATCGTCGCCCTGGCCACCGAGGAGCGTGTCGTTGCCATCGCCGCCGTCGATATAGTCGTCGTCGATCCCGCCATCGATATAGTCATCGCCGGCGTCGCCGTAGAGCTCGTCGGCATCGTCCTCGCCGAAGATCCTGTCGTTGCCGTCGCCGCCGTGAATGACATCCTTGCCGTTGTCGGTGACCTTGTCGCCCTGATCGTCGCGGACGTTGAGCTGGTCGAAGGGCACGGACGGGCCGAGCCCACCGTAGATCGTGTCGTCACCGGCACCGCCATAGACCTCGTCGGAGCCTTCGCCGGCGATGATGGTGTCGTTGCCCTCGCCGCCGTCGACATAGTCGTCGTCGAGGCCGGCATTGATCGTGTCGTCGCCGGTGCCGCCGAAGATCACGTCATCATCGTCGCCGGTGATGATCGTGTCGTTCCCGGCACCGCCTTCGACGTAATCCTTGTCATTGTCGGGGTCGGGATCGGACGGGAACAGGCCCGGATATCCCCGGTCCGGGAGGGGCTTCGAACTCAGGGGAGCGGAGGTGTCGATGTAATCGTCGCCATTGCCGCCAAAAACGGTGTCGTTGCCGTCGCCCCCGGTGATCTTGTCGCCCATGGCGCCGCCATGGATCGTGTCGTCGCCAGCCCCGCCATCGATGATGTCGACGTTGTTTCCGCCGGTGATCGTGTCGTTGCCGTCCTCGCCGTAGATCACGTCATTGCCACCGCCGCCGATGATCTCGTCATCGCCGCTGCCGCCGTAGAGCGTGTCGTCGCCGGATTTCCCGTCGATCTTGTCGTTGCCGGCGCCGCCGCGGATGATGTCGTTGTCCCGACCGCCGATGATCGTGTCGTCGCCGTCGCCGCCGTCGATCTCGTCGTCGCCGCCCTGGCCGAGGATTGTGTCGTTGCCGGCACCGCCCTGGATCACGTCGGCATCTTCGCCGCCTTCGATGTAATCGTCGCCGTCGCCGCCGTCGATGAAATCGCCGCCATCGCCGCCGCTGATCCGGTCGTTCCCGGCGCCGCCCTCGATATGGTCGGAGCCGTCGCCGCCACGGATGATGTCGTCACCCTCTCCGCCGTAGAGCGTGTCGTCGCCCGTGCCGCCGTCGATCGTGTCGTTGCCGTCCTCGCCGTAGATGACGTCATCGCCGTCTCCGCCGAAGAGGCGGTCGTCGCCCGGCTCTCCGGGGCCGGCGGGCAGGAACTCCGCCCCCGCCGTGAAGGCCACATCCGAGATGAAGATGCCCGAGGTGCCAGAGCCGACGTTGTCGTGGATCACCTCGATCCGGCTGACCGGCCCGGTGATGTTCACGGTGACGGAAGCATCGGGGTCCGTCTGGGTGTCGTTATCGGTGCTGTCCGCTGTGAAGGTGTTCCCGTCCCGGAGCAGCTCGTCACCGGGGGTGAAGTCGATATCGACCGGCTTGCCGTCCGCGTCGTAGGCGTTGATCGTGACGCTGCCCTTGTTCACGTCGATATCGGTGACGGTGAAGGACACGCCCGTGACCGCCTCGGAGAAGCCGAACTCGTACTTCGCGCATTCACCTCTCTCGGCCATCGACTGAAGGGCGGAGTTGGGGTTTGCGTCGCCGGTGACGAAGATACCGTCATCATCGAACTGGCTTTCGGCGCGGCCCCAGCCAGCGTGCGGAACCTTGGCCGTGACGGTGACGGAGCCGGTGTCCTGCGCAAAGGTGTGGCCGTCGATATGCTCCCCGTCGTCGACGGTTCCGTGACCATAACGGTCGGTGTCCGGCAGCTTGCTCCATTCGAAGGATTCCGCCGTGCCGCCCGTGGGGCCGCCTGCGGTGTCGGTTCCGGGGGCGACACTGTCGCCGTAGATCTCGTCGTCGCCCTGACCGCCGTAAACGGTGTCTGATCCGCCGCCGGCATAGACGATATCGTCGTTCGGGCCCTCGCCGGGAAGGATGGCATCGCCGTTGTCGATGCGGTCGCCCTCGGGGTCGCCGGTGTAGTTCTCGTTGATCAGGTCGTCGCCGGCGGTGCCCTCGACATAGCCGTCGAGGCTGTCCGAGGGGCCACCCGGCGTGTCGTCGAACTCGGTATCGCCGATTGTGTAGCAGACATCGTCGATGGCACCGGAGCCGTTCAGGGTAATCTCCATGCGGGAGACGTCCTCGACACCGAAATTGACCTCGCAGATGCCGCCATTGCCGGTATGCGGCAGCTCCGCCGACCTGATGAGGCTGCCGTCGGCGGCGAAGAATTTCACCGTGCCGCCTTCCTCGGTGTCGATCACCCGGAAGCTGTTGACCTCGGAGGGAGACGCGAAGTCGAGCGCGATGGTGCCGCCGCCGGCATTGTCGTCCGGATCGGAGCTGTCGCCGTCTTCCGAAAGGATGAGGGCCTTGCCCTGGTAGTGCGTTCCGAGATCGTAGTCGCCGCCGGTCGGATGCGCCGTGTCGAAGATCATGGGAGGATGGTTCGGATCGGCCGAACTGATGCGAACCCCGTACTCTTCGTACTGGTTCGAGACGAGATCCCCCTTGTGGAGGCTTTCGAAGACGATCCTGTAGGTGGTGTCGCCGGATGAATAGGTCATGTCCGCCTCCTCAAACTCACGTGGGCTGGCACAGGGCGGCGCCCGGCACGGTTACGTCACAGGGACCGATCGGTCCGTCGGGAACGAACAGACTTCCAAAAAATGATAGCATCATGGCACGTTTCGGCCCCGGGCATGTCTCGAACCCTCAGGGGGGCGAAGCACCGCGCGAATGCGGCCGGCACACGGATCGCTGAGCGCGCGGCGCGGGGGGGTGGGACGCCGGCAGATACACGCCAGGCGATTTGCAGGAACCTGCGGAGGAAGGCCGAAGCCCCCGTCATGCAAGGCGCTCGATACACGCGAGCTACACACTTCCCAAACCCCCCGCGATGCGTCGCACCGCGGTTCGAGTGCGGCCGCCCCCGCAGCCAGCAAACTTCGCCCCCCAGTCGGGCATGACCGATATACGCGCCAAGCTGCCGAAATCGAAAGTGAAAAGTGGCGCAATCATGGCGCGAGCGGAGCCCAATTGGGACGGCAAGAAGGCGGCGATCGGGACACTTTACCGCATCCTTGAGACGAACGTTTCCGATACGTAAACGTTGCCCTCTGTGCAATTATTGCAAAAATACATTCTTTTATAAGTGTCTACGCGAAGCCATGGTCTACCAGACGGCGAGAAGTGCTCCGGTCCAACGCAATACGGCAAATCGTAAAACATGGTTAAAACAAGGCGTCACAAAGTTTCCGGGACCTATCCGAAAAGACAGGTCACGAGCGAAGCGCGTCCAGTCAGCCGTTCATCAATCGCCAAGCTGATGCTCAATTGTTCACATTCTTTGCGCGCCGCGCGCCGCTTTCGCGAATCATCCCCGACACGATTGCCAGACGAGAGGCGTACCGGCATACTCTTCCCAAAGCGTGTGCATGACGTCTGACTGGAACGGTTTGCCATGGGTCTTTACGAACAGTGGAGCGATCTGACGGTCGCCGAGAAGGCCTTTCTGGCCATGAACCCTCACCTCGCCCCCACGATCTACCGAAGCAAGGACATCGCCTACAACGAGACCACGGCGCGGTTCGGCTACAACGGGCGGAATGACAACTCAGACGCGTTCCGCCACTGCTTCTGGTCGGCGTACCTGGCCCGGGAGATGGGCTATCTCAGGGCGTGGCAATATACCTCGGCCCATGAATACGGCAGCCCGCACCCCTCGGAGTCCCGGATGGACCTGCACAACAATTCCATCGGTCTGACCATCGGCGGCGGGGACCTGCGCAACATCCTGCCGGACTGGACCGGCTTTCCCGACAGCAATTCGCAGCTGTCGAACGCCTGCTATTCCGCGCTGAACGCGGGCAAGCTCCAGACCGCTCCGTGAAGGCGATGGCGCTCGGTATCCTGATCTCGATGCTGTCCGATTGCGGCGCCGGTACGGGGGCCGACTGGTCCGTGCTCGGCACGGAACCCTTCTCGCCGGATCGGTGGGAGGCCGCGGGGACGGAGACGCGCGGCACGATGGTGCACGAGTTTCTCGCCGATCACGATGTGGTCGGGATGACGCGGGAGGATGTCGTCGCGCTTCTGGGAGAGCCGACGGCATATTACGACCGGGACGAGAACCTCGGCTGGCTCGTCGGCCCGGCTACCGTCTCCTCTCCTTACGGGAGAGGCTACCTCCTCGCCATGCGGGTGAAGAAGGGCCGGGTGACCTCCGTGACGGCGATCCCGCAACTCCCCCGGCGGTAGCCCCCGCCGCACCGTCACCGCGCCGCACCGTCACCGAACCGGCTTCCAACCGGGCGCGCCCTGCCCTACGGTCCGAGCGCACTTCAGGAGGACCCATCCCATGACCGACAAACCCCTCGGTTTCGACACGCTCGCGGTTCATGCCGGCGCCGAGCCGGACCCGGCCACCGGCGCACGCCAGATCCCGATCTACCAGAGCACCTCCTACGTCTTCAAAGACGCCGATCACGCCGCGCGGCTGTTCAACCTCGAAGAGGTCGGCTTCATCTACTCGCGCCTGACGAACCCGACGGTCATGGCGCTGGCCAATCGCGTCGTCGCGCTCGAAGGCGGGGCCGGCGGCATCGCCTGCTCCTCCGGCCATGCGGCGCAGATCATGGCGCTCTTCCCGCTGATGGGACCGGGCTGCAACATCGTCTCCTCCTCGCGACTCTATGGCGGGACGATCACCCAGTTCAGCCAGACGATCCGCCGCTTCGGCTGGTCCGCCAGCTTCGTCGACACCGACGATCTGGACGCCGTCGAAGCCGCGATCGACGAGAATACCCGCGCGATCTTCTGCGAAACCATCGCAAACCCCGGCGGCTACGTGACCGACATCGCCGCGCTGGCCGAGATCGCGGACCGCAACGGCCTGCCGCTCATCGTCGACAACACCACCGCGACGCCGTGGCTCTGCAAGCCGATCGAGCACGGCGCGACGCTCGTGGTGCATTCGGCCACGAAGTACCTGACGGGCAATGGCACCGTCACGGGCGGGATCGTGGTCGATTCGGGCAAGTTCGACTGGAGCCGGAACGACAAGTTCCCGTCCCTCTCGCAGCCCGAGCCCGCCTATCACGGTCTGACCTTCGCCTCGCTCGGCGAAATGGCCTTCACCTTCCACTCCATCGCCATCGGCCTGCGCGATCTGGGCATGACGATGAACCCGCAGGGCGCCCATTACACGCTGATGGGGATCGAGACCCTGGGGCTCAGGATGGAACGGCACGTGAAGAACGCCAGGCAGGTCGCGGAGTGGCTGGAGAAGGATCCGCGGATCGAGCAGGTGACCTATGCCGGCCTTGAATCCTCTCCCTATTACGAACGCGCCAAGACCGTCGTGCCGAAGGGCGCCGGGGCGCTGTTCACCGTTGCGGTAAAGGGTGGCTACGACGCCTGCGTGAAGCTGGTCGACAGTCTCAAGCTGCTCAGCCATGTCGCCAACCTCGGGGACACGCGCAGCCTGATCATCCACCCCGCCTCCACGACGCACCGCCAGCTCGAGGCGGAACAGCAGGTAAAGGCCGGCGCCGAGCCGAACGTCGTGCGCCTCTCGATCGGCATCGAAGA
Source organism: Tropicimonas omnivorans (assembly GCF_031846565.1). Lineage (NCBI taxonomy): Bacteria > Pseudomonadati > Pseudomonadota > Alphaproteobacteria > Rhodobacterales > Roseobacteraceae > Tropicimonas > Tropicimonas omnivorans. Next base: position 879,680 of record NZ_JAVRHL010000003.1, read on the forward strand.
GGCGGAGGACATCATCGCCGATCTGGACCAGGCGCTGACCGCCGCCACCTCCTGACCGCCAACACCCTGACCGATTGCCCCCCGCCCGCCCGTACGGATCGCGGGCGGGGGAGCTTCACGACCGCGTCAGCCTTCTCCCGTCGGGGTTGAGGCCGCTGACCGCACCGGCGCATCGTGGTCCCCGTAATGTTTCCCGCGCCCGGACCCCGCCTTTCGATGATGACCCGCAGATCGGCCTGCGCCTCTCTCGGCGCCGTTGCACTGGCGCACGGCGCTCTCCCCGCGCGCGCCGATGTCCCGGCCTGGCAGACATGGAAAGCCGCGTTCCTCGCGGCCTCGGGGCGGGTGACGGACGATCTTCAGAACGGGATCAGCCATTCGGAAGGCCAGGGCTATGCCCTCCTTCTTGCGCAAGCCCATGGCGATCACGAGGCGTTCGACCGGATCGAGAGCTGGACACGGACGCATCTTGCCGTGCGGAGCGATGCGTTGATGGCCTGGCGCTGGCGGCCGGAGGCTGGGACGGCCGACCCCCAGACCGCGACGGATGGCGACCTCTTCCGCGCCTGGGCGCTCCTCCGCGCAGCGCGGGATTCCGGGCGGGAGGCGTACCGACCGGAGGCCCTCCGGATTGCCCGGGACATTGCCGCGCTCTGTCTCGTTCCCGATCCCCGCGCCCCCTCGGAACGTCTGCTCGCGCCCTTCGCCAACCCTGAGGGGGATGGACGCGCGGTGCTCCTGAATCCGTCCTACTACATGTCCCGCGCGCTCAGGGAACTCGGCGAGGCGGCCGGCCTCCCGGTCCTCATTCGCGCCGCCGATCACGGCGAACGGCTCCTGTCGGAGATCGGGACCACGGATTGGCTGCCGGACTGGCTGGCCGTCACCGCGGATGGCGCGGTTACGGCCAGAGGCTATTTCGGCGGACTGGGCTACGACGCGCTTCGAATTGCGCTTTATCTCGTCTGGTCGGGGCGCGCGGAGCACGAGGCGGCTCAGGCAGCCCGCCGGATCCTGGTGCACGCCCTGCCCGGCCTGCCGCAGGGCCACGTTCCGACGAGGGTCACCCGGGACGGGATCGTCACGGACGCCAGCGACTATCCCGGATACCGGGCGCTCTGGCAGCTCGTCGCCGCGCCCGCCGGAGCCCCCCGGCCCGATCTCGAGCCGCCCCGGAACCGCCCCCAGCCCTACTACCCCGCGACGCTCGGCCTTCTTGCGGACATCGCCGCGCGGGAAGGCGGGCCGTGGGGCTGAATGGTGCGTGCCGCGGTAGTGCGGCATCGACGCCACGCCCTCCGCGCGATCGGGTCGACGCCTTTTTCGTGCCATTGCGATCTGCAATTCGAAGCGCAGAACCTACCCGACCTTCACCTGGAAAGCTGACCTAATGCGCATCATCCGTTTCGGCATCGGACTTCTTCTGATCATCGCGGCGATCTGGGTGATCATCGGGGAACAGCTGTCCGGCGCCAGCGCCAACGCCTTCGTCAACACGCGTCTCGTGACCCTGCGCAGCCCGATCGCCGGAACGGTCACGCTGGAGCAGGAAACGCTCGGCGCCCGCATGGAAAGCGCCGAGATGGTCGCTTCGGTCCAGGATCCGCAGGCAGACCGGGTCCGCCGGAATGATATCGCGATGGAGGTCGGCATCGCCGGCGCGGAGATTGCCCGGCTCGAGAAGGAACTGGTCGAGAACGCGTCTCACCGGGCCGATGCCGAGGCGCGCCTTGCGACTTATAGAGCGGCCCGCATCCGCGAACTGGAGACCGAGCTGGAGCATGCGACCGGCCGGCTGGACATCCTGCGCGAGCGGGGCTCCCTCGACCCGGAGGATCAGGAGCTTGCCGAGATCCTCGACGAAGACACCGTGCGCACCCGCGCCGAACCCACCACCTATGCCCTGGCGCTGAACTACGCCGAGGAGCGCTTCGAGAAAGCGCAAATCGCACTCGACGCCCTCCGCAGCGACGGCATTTTCCTCGGCGACGGCTATAACGATGCGCCCTATTCCGGCCAGCGCCTCGATGCGTTGCGGCAGGAGGAAGCCAGCTTGCGCCTTAGGCTGCAGGAAGCCCGCGCCAGCCGTCGCGCGCGAACGATTCGCCTCACCGAAGCGCGCGCCGCGACCAACAGGGCCGCGACCTCGGAGCTCACCTCGCCGGTGCAGGGGTTGCTCTGGGAACTTCACGTCGCCGACGGCGAGACGGTCCAGCGGGGGGACGCCGTGGCGACGCTGGCCGATTGCAGCTCGGTCATCCTGTCCCTCTCCGTGACCGAGAACGTCTACAACACGCTCCGCCTCGGCCAGTCCGCGACCTTCCGCCCCTCCGGCGTCAATCAAACGTTCGAGGGAACCATCTCCCGCCTTGCCGGCAGCGGCGCGGACACGATCTACCGCAATCTCGCCGTTCAGCCGGGGCCGCGCCATCTCGAGCGGTATGACGTGACGCTCCTCATCCCGCGCCTGGCGGCGGACCCGCAACTGGCCTGCGCGATCGGCCGGACCGGGCGGGTCTTCTTCGATGCGCGTCCGCTCGACTGGCTGCGCCGCGATGGCGGGCGCGGATGAACCTCTACCTCACGCCCACGCAATCCGCCTGCATCCCGATCCTGTTGATCCTCGGGCTCGGCCTCGTTCTCAAGGGGTCCGTGTCCCGCACCCGGACATGGCAGCGCGTGACGCTCTACGGCGTGTCGATCTTTCTGGCCTTACGCTATATCTGGTGGCGCGGGACGGAGACCCTGGCACCGCCGGGTCTTACCGTGGACTTCATCGCCAGTGGCGCGCTCTACCTCATAGAACTCGCCGCGCTCGTGGGCTCGATCAGCGCCTTCGTCCTGATGTCCCGCACCCGCGAGCGCAGTGACGAGGTAAACGCCAATCTGGATTGGTGGAAGAGCCGGAAACGAGCCCCCAGGATCGCCGTGCTCATCGCCACCTACAACGAGGATCTGGAGGTTCTGGAGCGTACGATCGCCGGCGCCCGCGCCCTCGCCTACGAGCGCAAGGAGATCTGGGTTCTCGATGACGGGCGGCGCGGCTGGCTTCGGGACTACTGCGCGGCGCGCGACGTGCGCTACCTGACCCGCCCGGACAACAAGGGCTCCAAGGCCGGCAACCTCAACCACGCGCTCGGCGTGCTGAACGCACAAGCCGAGCCGCCCGAGTTCTTCGCCGTGCTCGATGCCGATTTCGTGCCCCATCGCGGATTTCTCAGCCGCACCCTCGCGCTCTTTCATGATCCGACCGTCGGTCTGGTGCAGACGCCGCAGCACTTCTTCAACGCCGACCCGATCCAGCACAATCTCGGTCTCTCGCGCTCCTATCCCGACGAGCAGCGGTATTTCTTCGACCACATGCAGCCGGCGCGGGACGCCTGGGGCACGGCGATCTGCTGCGGTACCTCCTCGATGTCCCGGATGAGCGCGGTCAAGGCCATCGGCGGCTTCCCGACCTCGAGCGTGACCGAGGATTTCATGCTGACGATGTCCCTTCAGGAGAAGGGGTTCAGGACGGTCTACCTCAACGAGGCCCTGACCGAGGGGCTCGCGCCCGAGGGGCTGAAGGAATACGTCACCCAGCGCGCGCGCTGGTGCCTGGGCCTCATGCAGATCGCGCGATCGGACCTCGGCCCGCTCAGCCGCCGCAGGATGCGCCTGCGGGATCGATGGAGCGTCATCGACTCGGCCTTCTACTGGCTCTTCTCCTTCGTCTTCCGCATCGCCGCCTTCGTCTTTCCGCTGCTCTACTGGTTCTTCAACATCACCGTGGTGAACGCGGCGGTGCCGGACGTGATCTCCTATTTCGGCACGTACTACGCCTGGGTCCTCTTGACCTCGACGCTCCTGTCCCCGGGCATGGTCGTTCCGATCTTCCATGACGTGAGCCAGCTCGTCGGCGCCTTCCCGATCACCCGCGCCGCCATCACCGGGCTGTTGAGGCCCCATGGGCACCCGTTCAGCGTGACGGCCAAGGGCGGCGACCGATCGCGGATCGTCGTGCAATGGGCGATCATGCGGCCGTTCGCGATCCTGCTGGGCCTGACGGTGCTTGGCCTCACGCTCGGGATCTTCTTCGATGCCTTCGCCTATTACGACGCCGGCGACGGCAAGAGCGTCGTGCTGTTCTGGACGATCTACAATCTCGTCGTGCTGGTGATGACGGTCCTGGCTTGCGTCGAGCTGCCCCGGAGGGAGGTCCACATCGCCGACGCTCCGGAGCTGACGCAGGTCTCCCTTCCGGGCGGCGGGCGGCACAATGTCTGGATGAGTGAGCTGACACGGGATTCGGCGCGGCTCCGCGGCCAGGACCTTCCAGCGGGCAGTGTCCTGACCCTTCAGATCCGTGATGTCGGCGCGGTGGACGGCGTGGTCCTGTTGTGCCGGTCGGGAACCGTTCTCGTCCGGCTCGAGCCGGATGAGGCGGAGCGGGAGGCCCTGATCATTCGCCTTCACGCCGAGGACGAGGTCACGCCGGGCGTTCTGCGCTCCAATTACGGCGAACTGATCGGCGACTTCACGAGGCGTCTAACGAGCATCGGGCCCTCTCGGTGACCGGATCGGAGCCCGTCCAGGCGAACCTCTCCGAAATCCGCCGCTCCTGCCCGTCCAGCCCGCCACCGTCCGCGTAGGCTACGGGCCCCTCCATCGCCCGTCATGGTCGTCCGGCCGGAACGCTGACCGAGAGGTCGCCGCGCGAGGGACCGCGACACTAAAAAAGCGCCCCCGCAGATCCCCGCGGAGGCGCCTTGCGCCGACTGAGAACCGGGAGGGTCCCCTATTCGGCGGGAGTGATCGACTTGTCGAAGAGCCTGCTCTGGATCCTCACCAGCGCCGCCGAGAGCGCCGCGCTTTCGCGGGAGGACGTCCGCTCCGGCGGGTAGCTCGCATCCCCGTCGGCAATCTTGCCGGCAACGCGGGACAGCTCCTCGATGGGCCGCAGGAAGTGCACCGTGTAGAACACCGTGGCGCAGCCGAGCGCGACGAAGAGCGCGGCGATGGACCAGCTGATCTTGCGCATGAACGCGGCGAGGCTCGCCTGCCCCTGCAGCGCGGGCACGCGGACGACGAGGTCCCATCCGAAATGGGGCAGTTCGCCCTGAAGCATGCTCGGAAACACCCCGAGGACATGGGCCGGCTGATCGTTCTGTGCGGGGATGAAGCGGGTCAGGTCGTGGCCGATCTCGGACAGCGCCATGACATCCGGGTCGAGCGGGCCCTGGATCTGCTCGTCGAGTTCCAGGACCATCCGGCCCTCCTCGTCCCGGACCGCGATATCGAGGCCGAGTTCGCGCGCCGCATCGGACATGTAGGCCGTCAGCCAGTCGATCCGCAGGCTGTAGACCACGACGCCGATGCTCCGGCCCATCTGGTCGAGCACGGGGGCGGACATGTTGATGAGGCCGTCGCTGTCGTCACCGAGCGCCTCGCGGCGATAGACCGAGCTGACGCTGCCGCCCGCGCGGCCTTCGCGGAACCACCGCTCCTGGCTGGCATCGGATCCCACCTCGATGCCGCCGGTGCCGGCGACGATGCGCCCGTCTGCGGCGACGATTCCGGTCCAGGCGATGGCCGAGCTCGCGCGCGGAACGGCATCTGCGAAGTTCTGCATGCCTTTCTGGTTGCTCATGTCGACCTGCGCCGCGACGGCTTCGAGGCTGCGCCATTCGCGTTCCATGGTCTTGGAGACGGCCAGTTGCAGGGCGCGTCCGGCGCGCGTCACGCCTTCGGACTGCACGTTGCGCTCGAAGGCATTCACATGCGACCGGATCGGGAGCGTGACCACGAGGATCGCCAGCAGGAACGCCGCGATCGCCGAGCCGATCAGGGTAGTGGAGAGCTTGGGAAACTGGCTGAAGTTCATGGCACTGCTGATCCGCTGCGTGAGATTTATTGAGGCGAGTGCGATCTCCGCCCCACCTCCATAGGACGTTAACTATGATTGAGGCGGATTTGGGGCCGTGCCGGTCACAGTGACGATCAATGAACCTTGATGACACTCGACAGCCGGATATCGAAGCAGGCTCAGGTTCGTCGGGAACAGATGGGGCGCGAAGAGTGAACGGGGAAACCCAGTGGAAAACCGTCAGCGCCCGCCGGGCTGCCGCGTCCCGGTGATCGCGCTCGAACGCCGTTTTGTACAGGTGGTACCCGAGGTCGGATTCGAACCGACACGCCGCGAGGCGGGGGATTTTGAATCCCCTGCGTCTACCATTCCGCCACTCGGGCCTGCTGTTTGGTACCTAACCGAGCCGCGCGGGCGACGCCAGCCTCAACCCGCCAGCCAGCGCGGCAACCACAGGGAGATGGCCGGAAGTGCGCCGAGAATCGCAATCCGTACGACATCGGACAGGATGAAGGGCAGCACTCCGGCCCAGATCCGGCGCACGTCGATCCCGGGCGCCGCCGCCGACAGGATGAAGAGGTTCAGCCCGACCGGCGGCGTGATCAATCCCACCTCCACCGCCATCAGCGCAAGGATGCCGAACCAGATCGCGGCCTCACCGGGCTGGAGCCCGAAATCCAGCGCCTCGATCACCGGCAGGAAGACCGGCACCGTGAGGAGGATCATCGACAGGCTGTCCATGACGCAGCCGAAGATGAGGTAGGCCAGCAGCATCGCCGCAAGGACCACGACGGGCGCTATTCCGGCCGCCTCCACCCACCCCGCCAGCGCCTGCGGGGCCTGCGTCAGGGCGAGGAACCCCTTGAAGAGTTCGGCCCCGAGGAGGATCGCGAAGATCATCGCCGTCGTCCGGGCCGTTTCGAGGATGGCTTCAACGAGACCGGTGAGGTTCAGCCGTCCGGTCAGGGCGCCATGAAGGACGGTCGCCATCGCGCCGAAAGCGGCCGCCTCGTTTGGCGTGAAAAGAGCCTGGAGACCGGCACTCTGCCAGTCGAGATCGAGGAGCATGCCGCCCATGGTCAGCCCGAAGATCGCGAGGACCGGCCATGCCTGCGACAGACCTGCGAGCCGCGCCTTGAGCGGCGCGCGCGCTCCGGCTGGTCCTGCCTCCGGCGCGATGCGGACGTAGAGTGTGATGACGAGGGCATATCCGGCCGCCGCGAGAAGCCCGGGCAGAAGGGCCGCCGCGAACAGGGTCACGATGTTGGCCTCGGCCATGATGGCGTAGATCACGAGGATCACGGACGGCGGAATGAGGATGCCCAGCGTTCCACCCGCCGCCACGGTCCCGGCCGCCAGCGCGTCCGAATACCCCCGCGCGCGCATCTCGGGCAGCGCGACCTGCGCCATGGTCGATGCGGTGGCGAGCGAGGAGCCGCAGATCGCCCCGAAACCGGCCGAGGCGCCGATCCCGGCAAGCGCCATTCCGCCCCGGCGATGCCCGGCCCAGTCCCCGGCGACGCCGAAGAGCGCCGCGGAGAGGCCCGTCTGCGTGGCCACCTGCCCCATCAACAGGAACAGCGGGACGATGACGAGCGAGGGGGTCGAGAAGATATCGAACGGCAGCGTCTTCAACTGGCTCATCGGCCCCGCCGCACTGCCGAGGATCGCCCATGTTCCCGCGATTCCGGCACCGCCGATGGCGACGGCCACGGGGATACGCACCAAAATCGCGGCGATCACGCCGGCAAAGACGAGGGCTGCGAGCGCAGGCCCGGTCATGACATCGCCTCGGCAAGCGACACCCAGGCCGCCCGCACAGCCGCGACGAAGGTCATGATCGCGCCCGCCAGAGCCGCCGCGAGCAGCGCCCAGACCGGCAGGCCCAGATCGAAGGTCGTCTCGGTATAATACGGCCGCGCGGCGAGCCCGAGCGCGGCCCGCAGCGCCTCGGAGCCGTAGGGGAGCTTTTCGCCGAAGCCGAGCCAGAGCTGGCGGAGAATGACGAAGGCCGCGAGGGCCAGTGAAAGATCGCCGAGCGTGCCCAGGCCTTCCCGGAGGCGCGCCGGAAGCCGGGAGGCCGCGATATCCACCCTCACATGGGCGCGGGATAGCGTGGCCCAGGGCAGGACCCAGAAGACCGCGATGCCGCACCCGTTCGCCATCAGCTCGTAATCCCCGCGCACCGGCCCGAGCCCGAGGCCCGTCAGCGCGCGGCCGATCACCGAGACGCAGACCATGGCGGACAGGCCGAGAAGTCCGATCCCCGCAAGGACGGCCATGCCGCGCGCGGCCCGCTCGATCAGGACGCCGATCCCCCTCAACGCGCACCCTCCCGCGGCGGGTCTGAAGTGCTGCGCCCTCTAGCCGGTCGGCGCCGCGGGGACAATGCCGGGACATCGCAGCCGGACCGCCCCCTGCCGCCTTGCGTCCAAGTCTCAGCCTCAGCCTCAGCCTTGACCGCGGCTGCGGCGCGCGTCATGTCCACCGGACACTCCGCCCAGAGGAACGCCGCCCGTGCTCGCTCGCCTCTACAACTGGACGATGGCTCTTTCCGCCGGGCCTCGGGCGCTCTGGGCGCTGGCCGCCGTGGCCTTTGCCGAAAGCTCCGTCTTTCCGATTCCGCCCGACATCCTGATGATCCCGATGATCCTGGCACAGCGCCGCCGGGCCTTCCTGATCGCGACCGTCGCGACGATCGCGTCGGTTCTTGGCGGCCTCGCGGGCTACGTCATCGGTGCCTTCTTCTACGATCAGGTCGGGCAACCCGTGCTCGAAGCGCTCGGCAAGGCGCACAGCATGGAAGAGTTCAACACGCGCTTCAACGGCCTCGGCTTCTGGGCGGTCCTGGTGGCGGGACTGACGCCCTTTCCCTTCAAGGTCATCACGATCATGTCCGGCTGGACGGGGATGCCGCTCGGCACCTTTCTGGTCACCTCCATCGTGGCGCGGGGCCTGCGGTTCTACATCGTCTCGGCGCTTCTCTGGCGCTTCGGGGAGCCGATCCGGCACTTCATCGAGCGCCGGCTCGCCCTCGTCTTCACCCTCTTCGTCGCCGCCCTGATCGGTGGATTTCTCGCAGTGAGGTTCCTGTGACCCGCACCACGCTCGTTCTGCTCGCCACGCTCGGCTCCGCTGCGCTTCTCCTCGGCGCCTTCGCCTTTCAGCACATCGGCGGCTATGCACCGTGCAAGATGTGCCTCTGGCAGCGCTGGCCGCATGCGGCGGCCATCGCGATCGGCGTCGCTGCGCTGGCCCTCGGGAGCCGGGCCCTGGCCTGGTTCGGAGCACTCGCCGCAGCCATCACCGCCGGTATCGGCATCTACCATTCGGGCGTTGAATGGGGGCTCTGGCCGGGGCCGACGTCCTGCACGGGCGGTGGCGCCGGTCTCTCCGGTCTCGGCGGCGCGGATCTTCTGTCCACCGATGCGCCGACGGGCGTCGTGATGTGCGATCAGGTCGTCTGGTCGCTTCTGGGCCTGTCCATGGCCGGCTGGAATGCGCTTCTCTCCCTCGTCCTGGTGGTGCTCTGGCTCTCCGCGGCGCTCAAGCGCGAGGGCTGACGCTCACACCTCCACGAGCGTCCTTGCATTCTTCAGATGCCGTTCGGCGAGGCGCCGAGCGCGGCGGCCGGGCAGCGTCGTGCGTGCGGCCGGGGGCGTGCGCGTGCAGAGGCCCGGAAAGATCGCAGCGATCTCCCGCCGGGCGGCGGGACAAAGCGTCTCGAGGGCCATCGGCCCCGGAAGCAGGGATTCCGCCCGCGCGCCTTCGGCGAAGATGATCTGGTGCGCGTCGAACATCAGGTGGTGATACGTCACTCCGTCCGGCAGCTCCGCGACGGAGACCGCTGCGATTCCCGGCAAGCCCACGAGATGCTTCGCGGCGACGAGCGCCTCGCCTCCCGTCATGCGGCGGGAGATCCGAGAATCCACGAGGATGCGGTGCTGTGGCGAGACGACCAGGTCCTTCCGGGGCGTGCCCCCGCCAAGCGCGCCGGCCGCGATGCGAATGGGCGCAAGAGCGGGATTGGCATCGAGCGCGCGTGCATCCAGATGCCGCTCACCGCGCCAGACCACGCGCTCTGGCCCGGCATCCGCGGTGATCACCAGATCGCCGACCGCAATATCCTCGACGCCGCACTCTCCCCCCTCGCAGGCGATCCGGGTGCCGCCGGCGAAGCAGATGAAGAGCTGGCTGTAGGGAATGCTCGGACTGTTATCGAGCACCGAGATGATCCGGTAATCCTTGCCCGGCTCCAGCTGCGCGGTGGAGGCGAGGCCGTCAGCGTCATTGTCGAGCCCGAGTTCGTAGACGTAGATCTCGATATCCTGCGAGGCATCCACCGCATCAACGGGGCGAATGAGATAGGAATACTCGGGCGTGATCCGCTCTCCGGCATCCGCGATCTGTCCGTCCTGCTCCAGATCTGACACGAGATCCTGGGAGCCATCGCCATCCTCGAACCAGGTGTCCCCGTCCTCGACTTCGATCAGGTCCGGCCGTGCACCCTCGTTCAGGCGGATCACGACGCCAAGGGACGTGGCATGCGTGTCCGAGGAGAACGGATCGACCCCCGAGACAAGGGTCATGTCGGCGATATCGTATCCGGCAACCAGATGGCGCATGTCGTCCCTCTCCAAACCAGCCCGGCCGCAACGCTAGAAGAAGATCCTTGCCAAACCGTTGCTTTTGGACGTCCCGCCCGTGCCGCGCCGTTTACTCGCCTCGGGTCTTCCCTCTAAAGTTCGGCGCAATTGCAGGCGGTCCGCCCGCCGCCCACCACATTCGATCAGGGAGACATTTCGATGACGGATCGTGTTGAGAAGACCGGTTTGCAGGTCGCCACCGAGCTTGCAGTCTTCATCGAGGAGCAGGCGCTTCCGGGGACCGGCGTCGAGCCGGATCAGTTCTGGGCGGGCCTGTCCGGTCTCGTGAAGGCGTTCGGCCCGACGACACGAGCCCTCCTCGAACGGCGGGACGAGCTGCAGGAAACCATCGACGCGTGGCATGTCGAGCGTCGGGGCCAGCCGCACGATGCCGCTGCCTACCGCGCCTTCCTCGAAGAGATCGGTTACCTTCTGCCGGAACCAGACGGGGTCGAGGTCGACACCAGCCGCGTCGATCCGGAGATCGCCTCCGTCGCCGGTCCGCAGCTCGTCGTGCCGGCCACCAACGCTCGGTACGTGCTCAATGCCGCGAATGCCCGGTGGGGCTCGCTCTACGATGCGCTCTACGGCACCGACGCGCTTGGCTCGGAGGCTCCGAAGGGGGAGTACGACCCTGAGCGCGGCCGTCAGGTCGTCGCCTGGGCGAAGGCGCATCTCGATGCCGTGGTTCCGCTCACGAAGGGAAGCTGGTCGGACGTTCAGGCGCTGGCGCCCTCGGGCGGGAAACTCATGGTCATCGGCTCGATGGGCTCCACGACGCTCAAGGACGAGCGCCAGTTCGCGGGCTTCAATCGCGGCCCGGACAACAACGTCTCGGACGTGTTCCTGCGGGCGAACGGGCTGCATCTCGTTCTCTTCCTCGACCGCACGCATCCCATCGGCAAGACCGATCCCGCCGGCCTCGCCGATATCGTCTTCGAGGCCGCGGTGAGCACGATCGTCGACCTGGAGGATTCGGTTGCCTGTGTCGATGCGGCGGACAAGATCCTGGCCTACGGCAACTGGCTCGGCCTGATGAAAGGTGACCTCACGGCCGAGATCACCAAGGGCGGCGAGACGTTCACCCGCGAGTTGAACGACGATATCGGCTTCATTGGCCCGGACGGGCAACCGCGCCTCCTCAAGGGCCGCTCGCTCATGCTGGTGCGCAATGTTGGCCACCTGATGACCACCCCGGCGGTCCTCGACGAAGACGGTGCCGAGATCTCGGAGGGTCTTCTCGACGCCCTCGTCTCCACCCTCTGTGCGATCCATGACTTCAAGCGGGAGGGCGGTCCCTTCAACTCCCCGGCGGGCTCCATCTACGTGGTGAAGCCGAAGATGCACGGGCCGGAGGAGGTCGCGCTGACCTGCCGGATCTTCGATGCGGTGGAGCGGACGCTCGGGCTGCCGGCAAGGATGGTGAAGATCGGGATCATGGACGAGGAGCGCCGGACATCCGCCAACCTCGCCGCCTGCATCGAGGCCGCGTCGGACCGGATCGCCTTCGTCAACACGGGCTTCCTCGACCGCACCGGGGACGAGATCCATACCGCGATGGAAGCGGGGCCGATGAAGCGCAAGGCGGAGATGAAATCGGCGGAGTGGCTTGCTGCCTATGAAAGCCGCAACGTGGACATCGCCATCGCCTGCGGTCTGAAGGGGCGGGCGCAGATCGGCAAGGGCATGTGGGCGATGCCCGACAAAATGCACGCCATGCTGGAGGCCAAGATCGCTCATCCGCAGGCCGGGGCGACCTGCGCCTGGGTCCCCTCGCCCACCGCGGCCATCCTTCATGCCACCCATTACCACAAGGTCGACGTCTTCAAGCGGCTCTACGAGATCGCCGAGGAGACCGGCGGCGGGACCCGAGAAGGGCTGGACGCCCTCCTGACGATCCCGCTTCTGGAGACCGAACTGTCGGCGGAGGAGATCGCCTCCGAGACCGACCTGAACGCGCAGGGGATCCTCGGCTACGTGGTGCGATGGGTCGATCAGGGGATCGGCTGCTCCACCGTGCCGGACCTCGAGGGCGTGGGGCTGATGGAGGACCGGGCGACCTGCCGGATTTCATCGCAGGCGCTTGCGAACTGGATCCACCACGACCTGACCGATGCGCAGACCGTCATGGGAGCACTCCGCCGCATGGCACAGATGGTGGACGAGCAGAATGCCGGCGATCCGGCCTATTCGCCGATGTCACCGGAGTTCGACGGCCTCGCCTTCCAGGCCGCCTGCGACCTTGTCTTCAAGGGTCGCATCGCACCGTCCGGCTACACCGAGCCCGCGCTCCACGAGCGGCGGCTCCAGGTGAAGGCGAAGGGCGCCGCGTAAGCGGGAGGGTGCGCGCGACCTGACCTCGCGGTCAGGCCGGCGCGAGACAACCGAGCAAGAGGGGTGGCGAGAGGGGCGGCCGGAGCCGCCCCCTCCGGCGCCCTACTCCGCCGCTTCCTGCCCGGCCGTCTCGACATGGGCGACGCGGCCGCCTGCCTTGCTGGAGGTCACCACGCCGAGCGACTTGAGCTTGCGGTGAAGAGCGCTTCGCTCCATGCCGACGAAGGTCGCGGTGCGGGAGATGTTGCCGCCGAAGCGGTTGATCTGCGTCAGCAGGTACTCCCGCTCGAAAAGTTCGCGCGCCTCGCGCAGAGGCAGCGTCGCCAGCGCGCCCGACAGCACCACGCGGTCCTCCTCGTTGTCGCCGGTATCGCCGCCTTCGAGCTCCCGCGGGCCGATCGCCTCGCCGGTCTCGCCGAGGATCAGCGCCCTTTCGATCAGGTTCTTGAGCTGGCGGACGTTGCCCGGCAGGTGCATCGTCTGGAGAAGCGCGACGGCCTCGTCCGAGAGCTCCCGCAGCGGCAGGCTCTGGGTCTGGTTGAGCTGCTGGATGAAGTAGCTCGCAAGCTCGGGAATATCCTCCCGGCGCTCGTCGAGGCCCGGCACACGGATCGGGACCACGTTCAGCCGATGATAGAGTTCCTGCCGGAAACGGCCGGCCGAGATCTCGTTCGCAAGATCACGGTTGGTCGAGGAAATCACCCGCATGTCCACGCGAACGTTGTCCGTGCCGCCGACGCGCTGGAATTGCTGGTCGACGAGAACGCGGAGGATCTTGGACTGGGTGCCCGGTGGCATGTCCGCCACCTCGTCGAAGTAGAGGATGCCGCCATGGGCCCGCTCCAGAAGGCCCGGCTCGATCCCCCGCTCGGGGCTTTCGCGGCCGAAGAGGACCTCCTCCATCCGCTCGGGCTCCACCGAGGCGGAGGGGACGGTGACGAACGGGCCGTCGGCGCGCGCCGAATTCTGGTGGATGAAGCGCGCGGCGATTTCCTTGCCGGACCCGGCCGGCCCCGTCAGCATCACCCGACCGTTGGAGCGCGTCACCTTCTCGAGCTGGGATTTCAGCGTCTTGAAGGCATAGCTTGCACCGATCATCTCCGCGGCGACCACCTCCCGGCGGCGAAGCTGGGTATTCTCCCGGCGCAGGCGCGAGGTTTCCATCGCCCGGCGGATCACGACCATGAGCTGATCGATATGGAACGGCTTCTCGATGAAGTCGTAGGCACCCTGCTTGATGGCGGCGACGGCGATCTCGATGTTCCCGTGGCCCGAGATGATCACGACGGGGATGTCCGGGTTGTCCCGTTTCACGGTCTTGAGGATGTCGATCCCGTCCATCCGGCTGTCCTTCAGCCAGATATCGAGGATCATCAGCGCGGGCGGCTCGGCGTTGATCGAGGACATGCACTCGTCCGCATTCGCCGCGAGCCGGACCGAAAAGCCCTCGTCCTTCAGGATGTCGCCGACAAGCTCGCGGATGTCGCGCTCGTCGTCAGTGATCAGAATGTCGCCCATGATCCCTTGCTCCCTCTCATTTTTCTTTATTCTGCTGCCTGCTCGAACTGCACCGCGCGGGGCAGGACGATGACTGCCATCGCCCCGGCGCGGTCGGTTCCACCGAACGGCGGGGCGTCTTCGAGATCGAAGCTCCCGCCATGTTCCTCGATGATCTTCTTCACGATGGGCAGGCCGAGGCCGGTGCCCGTCTCGCGGGTCGTCACGTAGGGCTCGAAAAGCCGCGCGCGGTCTTCCGGGAGCCCAATGCCGTTATCCATGATGCGGATCGTCGCCGTCCGCGCTCCGGTCTCGCAGGAGACGCGGATCTCGGGGGAGAAGTCCTCGGGCGCGCCCGCCTCGCGCAGGCTCTCGATGGCCTCGCCGGCATTCTTGATGAGGTTCGTCAGCGCCTGCCCGATCATCGTCTCGTCGACATCCACCGGGATCGGCTCCGAGGGAATGTCGGCGGAAAGGGCTTCGTCGAGCTGCTGGGACTGGAGCGTCACCGCGTCGCGCAGGAGCACGACGAGGTCCGTGCGCCGCCGATCCGGCTCGGGCATCCGGGCGAATTTGGAGAATTCGTCCACGATGCGGCGCAGATCGCCGGTCTGGCGGATGATGACGCCCGTCAACTGCTCCAGGCTCTCGGCCTCCTCGGGGTCGAGCCGGGAGGAAAACTTGCGCCGGACGCGCTCCGCCGACAGCTGGATCGGCGTCAGGGGGTTCTTGATCTCGTGGGCGATGCGACGTGCGACATCCCCCCAGGCGGCCATGCGCTGTGCCGAGACGAGCTCGGTCACGTCATCGAAGGCCACGACGTAGCCCTCGAGGTCACCGTCTTCGGAGCGTCGCTCGGCCATCCGGACGAGCAGGTTCTCCAGCTTGCCGTTCCGCGACAGCCGGATCTCCTCCTGGGCAACGCCCCGCTCCCCCGACCTCAGGCGCGTCAGAAGACCGGCGAATTCAGGCACGGTCTGGCCGATCGCGTCGTGATGATCCTGCCCCTCCTCAATCTCCAGAAGCCTGAGCGCGGAGCGGTTCATGAAGTCCACCCGGCCCTCCGCATCGAGGCCGATCACCCCCGCGGTGACCGAGGACAGGACGCTGTCGAAAAGCCGGCGGCGGCGTTCGATCTGCGCGTTGGTGGACAGCAGCGCATCCCGCTGTCCCTTCAGCTGCCGGGTCATCTGGTTGAAGACGCGTCCCAGCATGGCGATCTCGTCCTCGCCGTCCGCCTCCACCACGCGCACGTTCAGATCGCCGTCGCCCACGCGCTGCGCGGCGCCCGCAAGACGGCCCACCGGCTTCGACAGACGCTCGGCGAAGATCAGGCCGAGCCAGATCGCCGCGAGGATCAGGATCAGCGCGAAGCCGAGATACAGGAGACCGAACTCGAAGAGGAGCCGCCCCCGCTCGCTTTCAAGCTGGTTGTAGAGCCGAACGGATTCCTGCGTGTCGTCCAGCAGGGCAAGGATCTCGCCATCCACCTCGCGGCTGACATAGAGGAACCGGTCGGCGAAGGCCGTCAGCTGGATCAGGGCGCGGAACTCGTTGGCGTCCCAATCCTCGATGATCGCGGGATCACCGCCGGCGGCCTGCGCGATTGCCTCCTCGCTCGGGCGTTCGTAATCGAAGAGATAGGATCGCTCGCCCCGCGCCCGGATCTCGCCGTCCGAGTCGATGACATAGGCTTCCCGAAGGCCGCGCTGCACCTGTGCCTGCCCTTGGGTCAGAAGCTGGCGTATCTCGCCGTCCGACAGGGCAAAGCGCGCCGAGCGGGCGACGTTGAGGTACCCGGCGAGCACCGCGGCATCCTGCGTCAGGTCCCGCCGGTGCTCGTCCTCGTAGGCCTCCGCTGCGGACAACGATGCACCGACGACGTTGCGAACCCGGTCCGAGAACCAGCCTTCGAGACCGACATTGATCGTCAGGACGGCGAAGACGGCGACAAGGACCGTGGGGATGAGCGCGATCAGGGCGAAGACACCGGTCAATCGCAGGTGCAGCCGGGATCCGGCCGACTTTGCCCTGCGCTCCGCGACCATGCGGGCGACCCTGCCAAGGACCAGCGTGGCAACGGCGAGGATGTAGACGAGGTCGATCAGGAGGACGACCCGGAGCCAGGGCGACGTCGCGCCCTGCCGCAATGGCCCGAGGACCCAGAACGTCCCGATGACGAGGACGGGACCGAGCACGACCAGCCCGAGGGCAGACCCCGTGCGGATGGCGCGCGTCCGTCGCAGGCGCGCGACTCTTTCCCAGCTCAGACGCTGTTTGTGGCTTGCCAAGAGACAGCCTCGCTCTTCCTCGTGTCGAGCGGGGCCGCCCCTTCTGAACGGGAGCGTGGCCGTCGCGCGACGTTCCGCCAAAATCCGTGATCGTTAGGGGGCCTTGGCCCCGATGTCACGGCTCTGTTGCAGCTTTACATCAATTTGCGGCGGCGTGTCACGCGAATATCGAGGTCCGTGATCTTCTTTCTCAAGGTATTGCGGTTGATGCCGAGAAGGTCGGCGCATTTGGCCTGATTCCCGCCAGTGGCATCGAGAGCGATCTCGATGAGCGGCACCTCGACCTCCTTCAGGATGCGCTGGTAGAGGCCCGGAGGCGGCAGGACGCCGCCGTGAAGGTCGAAATACCGCCGAAGATGCTTGGCAACGGAGGCGGAGAGCTTCTCCCCTGACCCGCCGCCCATGAGGGGTTCGATCTCGGGTTGGTTGCCAAGGACCTGCTCCACCTCCGTCCGGCCGATCTCCTCCTCGGGGGAGGTCACCACGAGACGACGGATGATGTTCTCGAGCTGGCGCACGTTGCCCGGCCAGGAATAGGCGCGGATCAGGTCCATGACCGGTTCGGCGAAGCGGCGCGTCGGCGCGCCGTCCCGTTCCGCTCGGGCTAGGAAATGCTCGGCCAGGAGCGGAATGTCGTCCACCCGCTCGCGCAGGGCGGGCACGGCGATGGTGACGCCGCCGAGGCGATAGAAGAGGTCCTGCCGGAACGCCCCCCGCTCCATGCGCTCGGTCAGATCCGACTGGCTCGTCGCCATGATCCGTGGCGCGGAATCGCCGAGGGCATCGAGCAGGCGCACGAGGCGCCCCTGGGTGTCCAGGTCGAGATCGGCCACCTCGTCGAACAGGATCGACCCCGCCCGCGCCTTGGCGACGATGCCCGAGGGGCCGTCGACGCCGGCGAGGTCCGATGCGCTGGCCACGACGAACGGCATCGACCGGCGGTCGGAGAAATCGTGGATCGCCCGCGCGATGAGGGACTTGCCGGTGCCGCTTTCGCCGGTGATCAGGGTCGCGAGATCCGTGTTCATCACCCGCGCGACGAGCCTGTAGAGCGCCTGCATGGCCGGCGTCCGGCCCACCAGCGGCAGGTCCGTCGCCGCCGCCTCCGGCCGCTCGACCGTGCCTCGCGCGCTACGGGTCTGGCCGGCATGGCGCTTCACCTCGAGCGCCTTCGCCGCGCGCTTCATCAGGTCAGGCAGGTCGAAGGGCTTCGGCAGGTAGTCGTAGGCTTCCGCCTCCGCCGCCTGAATCGCCGTCATGATGGTGTTCTGTGCCGAGATCACGATCACCGGAAGCCCCGGCCGCTCGGAGCCGATCCGGGGCAGCATCTCCAGCCCGTTCCCGTCCGGCATGACGACATCCGAGATCACGAGATCGCCCTTGCCCTCCTCGACCCAGCGCATCAGCGTCACGAGGCTGGACGTGGCATGGACCTTGCAGCCGGCGCGGGTCAGCGCCTGGGTGAGCACGGTCCTGATCGTGCGGTCGTCATCGGCGACGAGGATCGTTCCGTCCATTCGGTCAGGTCTCCTGGTTGGCGTCCGGGGCCCCGCCCTCCGGGGCGACGGGCAGCGAGATGCGGAAGGCGGTGCGGCCGGGAGCGCTCTCGACGCTGATCCAGCCGCGATGTTCGGTGACGATCTTGGAAACGAGCGCGAGGCCGAGGCCGGTCCCGTTCTCCCGTCCCGAGATGAACGGCTCGAAGATCTCGTCGGCGATCTCTGGCGGCAGGCCCGGCCCGTCATCGACGATCTCGACCTGCAGGGGCACCGCGAGGGCGACGCCGTCCGCGCCGCGCACCCTGAGGCTCGGCTCGTAGAACGTCCGCAAGCGGATCGTGCCGGTCCCCTGCCCGCTGCGCTGGACCGCCTCGGCGGCGTTCTTCAGAAGGTTGAGGAAGACCTGCAGCAGCTGATCGCCATCGGCCAGCGTCGGCGGCAGCGAGGGGTCGTAATCGTCGTGGATCTGCATGTGCGCGGCGAAGCCGACGCTGGCCGAGCGGCGGGCGCGGTCCAGCAAATCGTGCAGGTTCACCGGTTTGGTGAGCGGCGGACGCAGGTTTCCGAACTGCTCCACCTGCTCGAGGAGCTGCACCACGCGGCGGGTCTCCGCGACGATGAGGTCGGTCAGCTCCAGGTCCTCGCCCTCGAGGGACATCGACAGAAGTTGCGCGGCCCCCGAGATGCCCGCGAGCGGGTTCTTGATCTCGTGCGCCAGCATCTCGGCCATGCCGATGGCAGAGCGTGCGGCAGCGCCCGGCGCGCGGCCGAGGCGGCCCGCGATCTGGCGCGGCGCGATGACGACGAGCAGGATCTCGGGGTGGTCCGTGAGCGGCGCGATCTGAAGATTGCAGGCCACGCTCGCGCGCTCGTGCGTCCCAACGTCCGAATCGTTGATGAAGACCGGCGAGCGGTTCAGCCGGACCCGCGTCAGCGCGCCTTCGATCGGCGCATCGACGATGAGGCAATCGTGCACGGACCGGCCCTTGAGCGAGCGCAGGGAGGCATTCAGGAAGGCCTCCGCCTCGGGATTGAGCGCGTCGATCCGGTCCTCGGCGTCCAGAAGGAGAGCTGGCACTGGCAGCGACGCCCAGATCTCGCCCGTGAGCCGATGCCCCTCGTCGCTCATGCGGCTTTCCTCCGGGCCGGGGTGAAGGCGCGGGATATCTGCGACAGGACGGCAGCGGGATCTGTCTCGGTCATGAGAGCGCCGCGAAGGCCGGCGGGATCGCCGGCAGCCTCGAGATACCACCCGAGGTGCTTCCGCGCGACGCGCACGGCGAGCCCCGGCCCGTAGAACGACAGCATCTCTTCGTAGTGCTCGCGGACAAGGGCGGCGAGCTCGCCCGCTTCGGGCGCCGGACGCGGAACCCGGCCGCCGAGCGCGTCGGCGATCTGTCCCGGAAGCCAGGGCCTGCCCTGCGCGCCCCGTCCGATCATGACGCCGTCCGCACCCGACTGGGCCAGCGCGTCGCGGGCATCGCCGAGCGAACAGATGTCTCCGTTTGCGATGAGGGGCACGTCCGCCGGCAGCGCCTCGCGGACCGGCCTGATTGCGGCCCAATCGGCCCGGCCCTTGTAGAACTGGCAGCGCGTACGGCCGTGGACGGTGATGCGGGAGACGCCGAGCGCGGCGGCCCCGGCCGCGAGCTCCGGCGCCGTCAGGCTCTCCTCGTTCCAGCCGAGCCGCATCTTGAGGGTCACGGGAACTGTGACCGCCACGATCACGGCCTCGATCAGCCGCAGGGCATTCGGCACGTCGCGCATGAGGGCCGATCCCGACGCGCCATCGCCGGCCGTCGCCGTGACCTTCTTCGCCGGGCAGCCCATGTTGATGTCTATCACGCGGGCGCCCATGTCCTCGGCGATCCGGGCCGCCTCGGCCATCCAGTGCGCCTCGGCGCCCGCGATCTGTACCGCCGTTCCCGGCATGTCCGCGCCGAGCGCCTTGTCCCGCGTGCCGCGCCGCGCCGTCACCATCTCCCGGCTCGCGACCATTTCCGACACGACGAGGTCGGCGCCGAAGCGCATGGCAAGCCGGCGGAAGGGCCGGTCGGTGATCCCGGCCATCGGCGCGAGGGCGACGAGCGGGCGCTCCGCCCCGCCTCCTGTGATTTGTGCTTGGCGATGCGTCAAACGCTCAATCCTTGTGCGTGCGGTCTCTTATCCCGCGGTCCGGCGCGGACGGAAGCCTGACGCATGGCCATCAGCCTCCCGGTTTCTCATATGCCCGTTTTTTAAGCGCGTTGGGAGGGCAAAGGCTTCCGCGTTGCTCTGCTTCGAGCTCGCGGCTAATGAGGATTGCCATGATGATGCGTCCCGCGACACCCTCAGACCGCCCCCGGATCCGCCCGTGACCGATGTCGCGAGACGCGTGACGGACGCGATCCTCGTTGCCGGCGGCAAGGGGACCCGCATGGGCGGCCAGAACAAGGTGTACCGCCTGCTGGCCGGCCAGCCTGTCCTCGGCCGCTCCGCCGCCGCGTTCCTGTCCCATCCCGGCATCCGGCGCGTCGTCGCCGTCGTCGCCGCCGATGACGCGGAGGCCGCGCGGGCGATCCTGCCCGAGGAGGTGACGATCGCGACGGGCGGCGCAAGCCGTGCGGCCTCTGTCCGGGCGGGGCTCGCCGCGCTTTCGGATGCGCCGCCGGACCGTGTCATGATCCACGATGCCGCCCGCCCGCTGATCGACCGGGAGACCATCGCCCGCGTGAGCGAGGCCCTGGATGCCCACGACGGAGCGGCGCCTGCGATCGCGGTGACCGACGCCCTCTGGCGGAGCGCCACGGACCGCATCGAGGGCGCAGTGCCGCGGGAGGGCCTTTACCGCGCTCAGACGCCGCAGGGCTTTCGGTACGAGGCCATCGCGGCGGCCCATGCCGGGTGGGACGCGCCGGGCGATCCGGCCGACGACGTCACCGTGGCCCTTGCGGCGGGGCTGGACGTCGTCATGGTTCCGGGCGAGGAGCGGAACCTGAAACTGACCCTCGCCGCCGACATGAGGCGCGCGGAGGCTATGACCCGGGAAGGCACGCCGATGGATATCCGCATGGGCAACGGCTACGACGTCCACCGTTTCGGACCGGGGGACGCCGTGATCCTCTGCGGCATCCGCATCCCCCATGGCCGCGGCCTGTCCGGCCACTCGGACGCCGATGTCGGGATGCACGCGCTCACCGATGCGATTCTCGGCGCCCTCGCCGAGGGCGATATCGGGCGCCACTTTCCCCCGTCGGATCCGCAGTGGAAGGGCGCCGACAGCGAGATCTTCCTTTCGCGCGCCGCCGACATCGCCTCCGGTCGCGGCTTCCGTCTTTCGAACGCCGATGTCACACTCATCTGCGAGGAGCCGAAGATCGGCCCCCACGCGGCCGCCATGTCGGCGCGTCTGGCAGGGATCCTCGGCACGACGCCGGACCGGATCTCGGTCAAGGCGACGACGTCGGAGCGGCTCGGTTTCACCGGTCGCGGCGAGGGTATCGCGGCCATCGCCACGGCAACCCTCGTCTCGGAGACGTCATGACCCGCTTCATCGCCTCCTTCGCCTATTCGGGACTGATCTCCCCGGCGAACGGAACCTGGGGCAGCGCCGCCGCGCTCCTCGTGGGCTACCTGCTGCACGGTCTCGGTGGCTTTCCCCTGCTCCTCGTCGCTGCCATCGCGCTCTTTTGGGTCGGGCTCTGGGCCGCGCGGGCGGAGACCCGCTCCGGCGATCACGACCCGTCCTGGATCGTCGTGGACGAAGCGGTGGGCATGTGGATCGCGCTCCTGCCCCTGTCCGGCGGCCTCTGGTTTGCCGGGGCGGATCCCTGGCTCTTTCCCTGGCCGGGCTGGGTGGGCGCCTTCGCGATGTTCCGCCTTTTCGACATCTGGAAGCCCTGGCTCGTCGGGAGGGCCGACCGGATGGGAACCCCGGAGGGGCTGATGCTCGATGACGTTGCGGCGGGGATCATGGCGGCAATTGTCGTCGCGCTTGCCGCGGCCATCTCCCACGGCGTGCTGATGTCATGAGCCCGGCGGAGCAACTCCTCGAGGCGGCCCGCGCGCAGAGCGCGAGGATCGCCGTCGCCGAAAGCTGCACGGGCGGCCTTCTCGGCGGGGCGATCACCGCTCCGGCCGGGGCCTCCGGCATCCTCGATCGCGGCTACATCACCTATTCCAACGTCTCGAAGGTCACGGTGCTGGGCGTTTCGGAGCAGACTCTGCTCGCGCACGGGGCCGTGTCGGAGGAGGTCGCGCGGGAGATGGCGACCGGAACGCTCCGCCGGTCCGAAGCGGACATCGCCATCTCGGTGACCGGGATCGCAGGGCCCGGTGGCTCGCAGCACAAGCCCGAGGGCCGGGTCTGCTTCGGCCTCGCCCGGATCGGAGAGAGCACGCTGGGCCAGACGGTCGAGTTCGGCGCGATCGGCCGGGAGGCGGTGCGCCTGGCGGCCGTGGATCACGCCCTGGCCATGCTCATCCGCGTCCTGACGGACTGAGCTTCAGACGCTCCCCTTCGGCCCGTAGAGCTCGGCCGCCCGACGCTCGAAGGCGCGCACGATCCGCTGCATCGCATCGTTGAAGAACATCCCCGCTGCGCCTTGCAAGAGCCTGTTCTTAAACTCGAAATCGACGTAGAACTGGATCTCGCAGCCCCCGTCCACATCCACGAACCCCCACTTGGAGATCATGTGATGGAAGGGACCGTCGAGATACTCGGTGTTGATGCGCCCGTCCTCCTGCCAGAGCGTGACGCGGGAGCCGAACTTCTCGCGGAAGACCTTGAAGGAGATCACGAGATCCGCCTCCATGATCTCCGCCGTGCCCTCGTGGCGGCGAGAGCGGATTCGCGCCGCCGCTGTCCAGGGCAGGAATTCGGGGTACCGCTCGACATCCGCCACAAGGTCGAACATCTGCTGAGCGGTATATGGAACGGTGCGGGTCTCGGAATGCGTGGTCATGGCGCCGGTGCGTTGGTGGACTGTACCGGTTGATGTCGTATGGTGCGGGCGCAGATCAAGGACAAAAGCCGTGACAGACCGCCCATACGTCATCGATACGATGATCAGTGCCAAGACAGTGGCCGCCCGAATCGAGCACCTCGCCCGCGAAATCGAGACCGCGTTCAGGGGGACGGACCAGCTCGTCGTCGTCGGTCTGCTGCGCGGCAGCTTCGTCTTCATTGCCGACCTCGTGCGTGAACTTCACGACATGCCGGTGGAGGTCGACTTCCTCGAAGCGTCCTCCTACGGCTCAGGAATGACGTCGAGCCGCGAGGTGCGGATCCTGAAGGATCTTCGCGGACAGATCGGCGGACGGGACGTCCTCGTGGTCGAGGACATCGTCGATACGGGGCACACCCTGACCCACGTGACCTCGCTCCTCAAGAGCCGCTCCCCCCGGCGGCTCGAGACCATCGCGCTTCTCGACAAGCCTTCCCGCCGCGAAGTGCCGTTCAAGGCGTCGTGGACTGGCTTCGAGATCCCGGACGAGTTCGTCGTCGGCTACGGGATCGATTTCGCGCAGCGCAACCGCAACCTGCCCTTCATCGGCTCGGTCCGCTTCACGGACGAGACCTGATGCTGAACCCGCGGCACCTCCTGCGGGCCAAGCGGTTGGTGCAGAACCCGCCGTCCTGGGGCAGGTTCCTGCTGATTCTCAGCATCATCGCGGCCTGTCTCGCCCTCTTCGGGCTGGAGCATTTCGGCCTCCTGCCCGACTGGATGCAGGCTGACCGTATCGGACGGGGCGGCGGAATGCGGGTTCAGTGAGGATCGTGCGGGCCTGCGTGCCCCGTCCTCGCCGAGGGTCGGGCGCTGCCGGGCCTCGCCGTCACGATGCGGGCCGACAGTCCCTCAGAAGTCCCGCTCCTTGTACGCCTTGAGCGCAGCCTCACGGCCCTCTTTCGCACCGACGATGGGCTCTTCGGGATATTCATCGGCCGGGGACATCGTCCAGCGCCGGGGAATCGCCTCGAAGTAGTCGAGCGCGGTCTCGGGCGGATCCTCCTGTCCCTCGGCGATGAAGGCGCGGCGATAGGCGCCGTCCCGGTCGAACTTCTCGATCTGCGTTTCGGGATTGAAAACGCGGAAATAGGGCGTCGCGTCCGGTCCCGATCCGGCCGCCCATTGCCAGCCCATCGAGTTGTTGGCGATGTCCCAGTCGATCAGGCAGTCCTCAAACCATTTCATCCCGATCTTCCAGTGGCACATCAGGTGTTTCGTCAGGTAGCTCGCGACGATCATCCGTCCGCGGTTGTGCATCGTTCCGGTGACGAACATTTCCCGCATCGCGGCATCGACGAAGGGCATTCCCGTCCGCCCCTGCTTCCAGGCCTTTACCTCGGCGCTCCGTTCGTCCTCGTTCCAGGGAAAGGCGTCCCACTCCTCGCGCCAGTTGCCGGAGACGAGACGCGGCGTGTGGTAGAGCAGGTGATAGGCGAAGTCGCGCCAGACGAGTTCGCCGAGGAACGTTTCGGCGCCATCCTTGCCGTCCTCCCGCGCCCTCTGCGCGGCCTCCCAGCAGGCACGGATGCCGATCTCCCCATAGGTGAGATTCTCGCTGAGGCGGGACGTGCCGTCCTCGCCCGGCAGATCGCGCGATGCGTCGTAGCCCTCGATGATATTCGAGATGAAGGTGCCGAGGCGCTGCTGCGCCTTCTGCTCGCCCACGCGGGCATGTTTCGCGACCACGGCGGCGCCACGATCCATCGCGGCGCCCATGTCCCAGTCACCCAGCCGGTCGCTGTCGGGCCAGTGCTTCGGCGCCGCAAGTTCGCTCGGGGCGGAAGATGCCGTGCCCGGATCGCGATCCTTCACCGCGCGCCAGAACGGTGTGTAGACCTTGTAGTACCCGCCCTGCTTGGTTTCCACGGTCCACGGTTCGAAGAGAAGATGTCCGGCATGGCTCACCGCCTCGATGCCGTCACCCTTGAGATCCGACTTCACCGCCTCGTCGCGCTCGCGGGCGTCGGGATCGTAGAGGCGGGACCAGTGCACGGCGCCTGCCCCCGTCTCCTCCGCAAGCCCGCGCAGGATCGGCAGGGCGTTTCCGCGACGAAGGATCAGGCGGCTGCCCTTCGCCTCGAGCGCCTCCGAAAAGACGCGCAGCGCTTCCCCGAGCCGCCATTTCGGCGCGGCGCCGAGACCGTCGACGCTCGGATCGCAGATGAAGACCGGTATGACGGGACGGCCCGTCGATGCAACCTTGGACAGGCCGGGGTGATCGGACAGGCGCAGGTCCCGGCGAAACCAGAAGAGGATCGGGCTGCTCGTATCGCCGTCACTCATTCCGACAGGTCGACCACGACCCGGCCATGGGTCTTGTTCTGAAGCATGTCGCGCCCGATCTGCGGCACCTCCTCGAGGGTCGCCATGCGGATCGTCTGCTCCAGGAGCTCGGATGGCATGTCGCGGGCGAGCCGGTCCCAGGCCGTCACGCGCTTCGCGTAAGGTGCGGTCACGCTGTCGATGCCGAGGAGGTTCACGCCGCGCAGCAGGAAGGGAACCACCGTCGTTTCCAGCTTCGAGCCGCCGGCAAGGCCAACCGCGGCGACCGAGCCGCCATGCTTCATCTGCGACAGGACGCGGGCAAGCATCGTGCCGCCTACCGCGTCGACGCATCCCGCCCAGCGTTCGCTTTCGAGCGGCTTGCCGCCTTCGGACAGCTCCGACCGCGGAACGATGCTGCGGGCGCCGAGGGATCGCAGGTACTCCTCCTGCTCGGGCCGGCCGGTCACCGCCGCGACATGGTAGCCGAGGCGCGACAGGATCGCCGTCGCGACGGAGCCGACGCCGCCCGACGCGCCGGTCACGAGGACCTCGCCCCGATCCGGCGTGAGCCCGTGCTCTTCCAAAGCCATGATCGCCAGCATGGCCGTGAAGCCGGCCGTTCCAAGCGCCATCGCCGCACGCGCGTCCAGTCCGTCCGGCGCCGGGACGAGCCAGTCGGCCTTTACGCGCGCCTTTTCGGCGTAGCCGCCCCAATGGATTTCGCCGACGCGCCATCCGGTGAGGATCACGCGGTCTCCCGGAGCGTAGCGCTCATCGGAGGAGGTCTCGACGGTGCCGGCAAAATCGATGCCGGGCACATGCGGGTACGTTTTCACGAGCCCGCCCTGCCCCGCGAGCACGAGCGCGTCCTTGTAGTTCACGGTGGAATATTCGACCGCCACCGTCACGTCGCCGTCCGGCAGGCTGTCTTCGGCCGTCTCGCGGATTTCGGAGGAAACGTCGCCGCCATCGGGCTTGTCGAGAATGAGGGCTTTCATGGGATCTCCCTGTCCGTATCATCTTGCGCGGCAGAGGGCCGCTTCCCGCATGGAGGATAGGTCGGTCGTGCCCCGTGTCGCCCCCCCGCGGCGGTTGTCTCCGCCTTCACCGGCCTACGATGATTAGCGGAGCCACCCGAGGGGCGCGCCTGCAGGCCACGCGACGGGACACGTGGTATCGTCCGCAGGTCCACGCAAACGCGCGCTTCCGGCCGCGACTCGCGCGCCCAGATCTGCGGCAGCGTCGCGAGTGGCCCGGCCGAGCCTCTTACTTCAGCGCGCGCAGCCGCGCGACCAGCATGCGGGTCGATTCATCCTTGTCCGTACCGGCGTCCTGACCGGTCAGAACCGGCTCCAGCGATTTCGCAAGCTCCTTGCCGAGTTCGACGCCCCACTGATCGAAGCTGTTGATCCCGAGAATCACCCCCTCGACGAACACGCGATGCTCGTAGAGCGCGACGATCTGACCGAGGATTTCGGGGGTGAGCTGGGGATAGACCAGCATGGTGGAGGGGCGGTTTCCCGGGAAGACACGGTGGGCGGCCTGACGCTCCAGCTCGTCTCCCTCGAGGCCCTTCCCCCGCATGATCTCGCGCGCCTCGTCCATGGAGCGCCCCCGCATCAGCGCTTCGGCCTGCGCGAGGCAATTGGCGACGAGGAGCGTGTGCTGGTGCTCCAGCTCGTCCTCGAACCCGCGGGCCCCGACCATGAATTCGCACGGCACGACGCCGGTGCCCTGGTGGATGAGCTGGTAGAAAGCGTGCTGACCATTCGTGCCGGGCTCACCCCAGACGACGGGCCCGGACACCTCGTCCAGCGCGCTGCCGTCCATACGGACGCGCTTGCCGTTGCTCTCCATTTCGAGCTGCTGCAGATAGGCCGGAAGTCGCGCGAGGCGCTGCTCGTAGGGCAGGACCGCGCGCGTGGGATAGCCGCAGACCTGGTGGTTCCAGATGCCGACGAGGGCGAGGAGAACCGGCATGTTCTCCTTCATCTCGGCAGAGCGGAAATGCAGGTCCATCGCCTGCCCGCCGCGCAGGAAGGCACGGAACGCGTCCGGCCCGATGGCGATCATCAGCGACAGGCCGATCGGCCCCCACATCGAGTAGCGCCCGCCGACCCAGTCTTCGAAGCCGAAGACGCGGGAGGGATCGATGCCGAACTCCGCTGTCTTGTCCTTCGCCGAAGAGAGCGCCGCGAACTGGAATGCGGGATCGGAGACCACCTCGCCCATCCAGTCGCGCGCGGTCTCGGCGTTGGTCATGGTCTCGGCGGTGGTGAAGGTCTTGGAGGCGACGATGACAAGGGTCGTCTGCGGGTCGAGCCCCTGAAGCGCAGTTGCGATATCCGCGCCGTCCACGTTGGAGACGAAGTGGCACCGCGGGCCGTCATGGTAGGGCGCTAGCGCCAGCGTCGCCATGGCGGGACCCAGGTCCGAGCCGCCGATGCCGATATTGACCACGTCCGTGATCCGGCCGCCCTGCCCCTCGAACCGTCCCTCGCGGACCTCCTCGGCAAAGTCCGACATGCGGGAGAGCGTCTCCAGAACGCCGGGCATCACGTCCTTGCCGTCCACCTCGACCGCATCGCCGTCCATGTTGCGCAGAGCGGTATGCAGGACGGCGCGCCCTTCGGTCTCGTTGATCGCCTTGCCGGCGAACATCTCGTCCCGGCGCCGGGCCACGCCGGCGGTTTCGGCCAGCTGCCGCAGCAGCCACTGGGCCTCGGTGTCGATGCTCGTCTTGGAATAGTCGAACAGCAGATCCCCTGTTTCGACCGAAAAGCGGTGCGCGCGGTCCGGCGTCTCGAACAGGCTTGCGATTGTGCGGCCTTCGGTTTTGGCGCGGTGCGCCTTCAACTTGTCCAGCATGGTTACGGATCGGCTCCCTCAGGTCGTGGCGCCTGCAAGAGGGGTCCCTTGCCGCGGGCGGCGCCTTTGAAGTTCACGTATAGCGGGCGGGGCGGTCCTACGCCGCCCAATGCACCGTGGCGGCGCCGAGGAAGCCGCGGATCGGCGCCTCCAGCTCGGGCTTCTTCGCGGCGGCTTCCAGCACCTCGCGCTTCTCCGCGCCGGTGATCAGCACGTGCGTGCTCATCGCCGTGCGCAAGGCACGGGCGGACAGGGTGATCCGCGGCTCGTCCGCCCCTTCGGCGCGCATGGCCATGAGCGCCGGCGCATCCGGAGCGAAGGCGGCCTCGAGCTGGTCGGCGCCCGGAAAGAGCGAGGCGGTGTGCCCGTCCGTCCCCATCCCGAGGAGCAGGACCGTGATCGGCAGGTGCGCCTCGACATCGTCGGACAGTGCGCCCAGCCCCTCCTCCGGGGTCGGCACATCGGCATGGAGCGGCACCATCTGCGCGGCCGCGGCATGCTCCGTCAGAAGCCGCTCCCTCACGAGGCGCGTATTCGAGCGCGGGCTGTCCTCCGGCACCCAGCGTTCGTCGTTCAACATCACCGAAATACGGTCCCAGGGAAGCCGCACGCCGGACAGGATGTCGAAGGCCGGCCCCGGTGTGGAGCCGCCGGGAATGCAGAGCGTTGCCCGGTCATTGGTCAGCAGATGACCCTTGAGTTCACTCGAGATCCGGTCGGCCAGATCCATCATCAGGATCTCGCGGTCGGGATATTCCTGAAAGTTCATGCCTTGATCTCCCGCCATTTGCGTCCGTCGCGGTGCATGAGCATCAACGCATCCTCCGGCCCGCTGGATCCGGGCTCGTAGGGTTTCGGCACATCGTTGCGCGCCTCCCACCCCGCGATCAGGGGATCGGTCCACGCCCAGGCTGCCTCCACCTCGTCACCGCGCATGA
Organism: Tropicimonas omnivorans; assembly: GCF_031846565.1. NCBI lineage: Bacteria > Pseudomonadati > Pseudomonadota > Alphaproteobacteria > Rhodobacterales > Roseobacteraceae > Tropicimonas > Tropicimonas omnivorans. The sequence continues at coordinate 908,854 of NZ_JAVRHL010000003.1, forward strand.
ACAGCGTCTGGTTGCCGCGGATCACGTCCATGATGAGCCGCTCGTAGGCCTCCGGAATGTCGGCGCCATCCGGGCCGAGGGCATCCGCGAAGGTCATGTCGAGCGGGACGTCCACGAGGCGCATGCCCCCCGGACCCGGCTCCTTGATCGTCACGCACAGTTCCATGCCCTCGTTGGGCTGGAGCCGGATCGTCAGGATGTTGCGGTGGCTCTTGCCGGTTTCGTCGAAGATCGAGTGCGGCGCGTCCTTGAAGACGACGGCGATCTCGGAGGTCCGCGCCTTCAGCTTCTTGCCGGTGCGCAGGTAGAACGGGGTGCCCGCCCATCGCCAGTTGGAGATGGCGAGGCGCAGGGCGATGAAGCTCTCGGTGCGCGAACGCGGATCGCCGGCATCCTCGCGGAAATCGGGCTCGTCTCCCTTCGCCTCGTACTGGCCGCGGATGATGTGATGGGGCTGCACCGGCTCGAGGGCCCGGATCACCTTGAGCTTCTCGTCCCGCACCTCGTCCGAGCCGAACCGGGAGGGCGGCTCCATCGCGATCAGGCACAGAAGCTGCATGAGGTGGTTCTGCACCATGTCCCGCATGGCGCCGGAGCGGTCGTAATACTCGCCCCGGCCGCCGACGCCGACGGTTTCGGCCACGGTGATCTGGATGTGGTCGACATATTGCGCGTTCCAGAGCGGCTCAAAGAGCACGTTGCCGAAGCGCACGGCCATCAGGTTCTGGACGGTCTCCTTCCCGAGGTAATGATCGATGCGGTAGATCTGCTCCTCGGAGAAGTGCTTCTCCAGCGTGGCGTTCAGTTCCTTGGCACTTGCGAGGTCGTGTCCGAAGGGCTTCTCGACGACGATGCGGCACCCGTCGCCCGCCATGCCGTAGGTATGCAGCCGCTCCGCCAGATCGCCGAAGAGCGACGGCGCGACGGAGAAGTAGAAGGCGTGGACGACGCCGTCGCGGATATGTCCTTTCAGTTCCTCCCAGCCGGCATCGCCGCGGGCATCCACCGCCTCGTAGGAGAGGCAGGCGAGAAAGGCCTCCAGCGTTTCGGAATCGATGTCCTTCTCCGGCACGAACTCGATCAGCGCGTCCCGCACGATGCCGCGGAATTCCTCGTCGTCGTGCTCCGAGCGCGCGGCGCCCACGATGCGGGCCTCCGCGGGCATCTGCCCCGCCTTCATGCGCTGATAGAGACCGGGATAGATCTTCCGCCGGGCGAGATCACCCGTTCCGCCGAAGATCACGAGGTCGAACGGGTCGACCGGAATGATGCGCGCTACCATCTGCGTTTAGCTCCTTGGCAAAGGGCTCCGTCCACCGGGCTGCCGGCGTCACGAGATGGAGCCGTTAGCGCAATCGAGGCGCCCGGGAAAGCCTAGGCACGCGACAGAAAGGGGCAGAGCCGCCGTCGACGGCGACTCTCTGGACAAGTGCCGGAAGATGCAAGGAACGAGCGGCGCCCTCCTGCCCTTTTCGAACGCGAAAACGCCCGCCGGAGATCCGGAGGGCGCTTTGATCGCTAAACTCTATGATCGGCGTTACTTGCGGCCGAGGAGTTTCCAGGCCGCAGGCACCAGAAGCGCGGCGAGAGCCAGCTTCATCGCGTCCCCGACGAGGAACGGCAGCGCGCCCCAGGCCAGCGTCTGATTGAAGACCGAGCTGTAGACCTCCGGCTGGTGCATCCCGCCCGCGATCAGGACCGCGAGCCATGCGAGGCCGGGCAGGTAGATCACGGCGTTCCCGATCAGCATCGCGCCGACCATCTTCACCGGCGAGCGGTCCCAGCCGCGGCGGGCCAGAAGCCCCATCGCGCCGACCGCAAGCACGTAGCCCACGAGATAGCCGCCGGTCGTGCCCATCATGTAGCTCACGCCGTTCATCTCGGCGGTGGAGCTCTGGAAGATGTCGAAGCCAAGCGCACCGATCGCCATGTAAAGCAGGATCGTGGTCAGGCCGAGGCGCGGCCCGTAGGCGGCGCCGATGGTCAGAACGGCGAACGTCCCGAGGTTCACCGCCACCGGGGAGGGCGGCACCGGCAGCTTGATCTGCGCCGCGACCGTCAGAAGGACGATCCCGACCGCGACGAGCAGCACGTTCTTCGTCTGCGCCTCGCGGCCCTCAAGCGGCCCAATCGATTCGGCCAGTGTCATCCGGCCGGTCATCGCTAATGCCATGCTCATTCTCCCAGGCAATCCTCTCGGTGAGCCAGCTTTGTCGCAAAGCGGCGCCCCGTTCAAGGCGAAGCGGCCGATGCGGCGACGGATCGCCGGGAATCACATCGCGTAAGCGGCGGATATCACGCCGCCTACCGCCTGTACCGACTGGTCATCGTGTAATCTTTCGCAGGTCCCGAAACGGTCCAGGTCGCCGTCCAGTAGGGCCAGCCGGAAAAGTCGTACGCGACCTCGTACCTGTCGGGACCGCAAAGATGTAACGCCTCCGGCGCGGTGTCGGAAAACCGGTGAAACGGCCGACCGTCCTCGAAGGTCACGGCGATCCCTCCGCTCGCTTCCCGCCAGACATACCGCCGCTCCGACCGCATCGCAGGCCCCTGCCCCAGTCTCAGCGATCCGGCCTCGCGGTAGATCAGACCGTCCGGCGACGCGTCGAACACGGCGTCGCCCTCGAACCGGCCGGTCTGCCCCGCGCGCCGATCCTCGATGGACCGGTCCAGGGACCAGCGCCCCTCGAACTTCGCAAGCTCCGGCATCGCCCCCCGCATCTTGCCGCCACAGGGAGGCGAGGCTAAGGACGAGCCGCCCCGTGCGAAAGCCCAAAAGCCAGCCTCAGAAAGGCGCCCACGATGATCCCCCGCTATTCCCGCCCCGAGATGACAGCCATCTGGTCGCCCGAGACCAAGTTCCGCATCTGGTTCGAGATCGAGGCCCATGCCTGCGATGCACAGGCGGCTCTCGGCGTCATTCCGAAGGAGAGCGCCGAGGCTGTCTGGACCGCCGAAGGCACCGAGTTCGACGTCGCCCGGATCGACGAGATCGAACGCGTCACCAAGCACGACGTCATCGCCTTCCTCACGCACCTGTCCGAAATCGTCGGTGAGGATCAGGCCAGGTTCGTACACCAGGGAATGACCTCGTCCGACGTGCTCGACACGACGCTGAACGTCCAGCTCGTCCGTGCCGCGGACATTCTCCTCGCCGACATGGACGGGCTTCTGGATGCCCTGAAGAAACGGGCGATGGAGCACAAGGATACGGTCCGCATCGGCCGCTCCCACGGGATCCATGCCGAGCCCACCACGATGGGCCTCACCTTCGCCCGCTTTCATGCCGAGATGGCTCGTGGCCGGGAGCGCCTCCTGCGCGCCCGCGAGGAGGTCGCAACCGGCGCGATCTCCGGCGCCGTCGGCACCTTCGCCAATATCGATCCGTCCGTCGAAGAGCATGTCTGCGCCAAGCTGGGGCTTGTTCCCGAACCAATCAGCACACAGGTCATCCCGCGCGACCGCCACGCCATGTTCTTCGCGACCCTCGGCGTCATCGCCTCCTCGATCGAGAACGTGGCGACCGAGATCCGCCACATGCAGCGTACAGAAGTCCTTGAAGCGGAAGAGTTCTTCTCGAAGGGCCAGAAGGGCTCCTCGGCCATGCCGCACAAGCGCAACCCTGTCCTGACCGAGAACCTGACCGGTCTCGCCCGCCTCGTCCGCTCCGCCGTGACGCCAGCGCTCGAGAACGTGACGCTATGGCACGAAAGGGATATTTCGCATTCCTCCGTTGAGCGTGGCATCGGGCCGGACGCGACGATCCACCTCGATTTCGCGCTCGCACGGCTGACCGGCGTGATCGAGAACCTCGTGGTCTATCCCGACAACATGATGGCGAATCTCAACAAGTTCCGCGGTCTCGTCCATTCCCAGCGTGTACTCCTCGCCCTGACGCAGGCCGGCGTCACCCGCGAGGGCGCCTATTCCCTGGTGCAGCGGAATGCCATGAAGGTCTGGGAGCAAGGCGCTGACTTCAAAGAGGAATTGCTCGCCGACGCAGAGGTGATGGATGCCCTCGGCACAGACGGGGTCGAGGCTGTCTTCGATCTCGGCCACCATACCAAGCACGTCGACACGATCTTCCGCCGGGTTTTCGGCGAGGTCTGATATTTGTCGTTTCGTGATAAGGAGTTGAACCTCCTGCCTCGGGACTTGCGATCTTTCCTCCGCTGGCCGTAACATCGCATTAAGGCGCCGTCGCTAAATCAGAGTCTCGTTTGAGACCTGACCTGGAGCGACGGCGCGTGCCGAACGACCTGCAACCCCTGGCGATCCCCATGGCCATGCCGCTGGCCATGCCCATTGGCGAAAATCCTCCGGCCGGAGATGCGCCGCTTCCGGCCCGTACGGGTGCGGGCGATCACCTGACCCGGAAACAAAAGGCCGCCATCGTCGTGCGGCTCATGATCGAAGGTGACGCGGCCCTCTCCCTCGAAGATCTCGCGGAGGGGCTGCAGGTCTCCCTCGCGCAGCAGATCGCATCGATGGGACTGGTCGAGAAGGACGTGGTGGAGGACGTGGCCGCGGAGTTCTGCGAGGTTCTGGGCCGCGTCGGCCTCACCTTCCCCGAGGGGCTCGCCGATGCCCTCGATCTCCTGGACGGACATATAAGCCCGGCGACGATCTCCCGGCTGCGCCGGGAATCCGGCGTCGCGGCCAAGGGTGACCCCTGGCTTCGGATCGCCGGGCTCGACAACGAACGCCTCCTGGGCGTGCTCGAAGACGAGGGGGTTGAGGTCGGCGCCGTCCTTCTGTCCAAGCTGGATGTCGCCCGGGCCGCGATCCTCCTCGGCAAATTGCCCGGCGAGCGGGCGCGACGGCTGTCCTACGCGATATCGCGCACGGGACGCGTCGCACCCGATACCGTCCGGCGTATCGGTCTCTCCCTCGCCCAGCAGCTCGATGCGGAACCCGCCACCGCATTCGACATCCGCCCCGTCGAACGCGTCGGCGCGATCCTCAATTCCTCCCGTGCAGCGACGCGGGACGAGGTTCTGGAATGGCTGGACGAAACCGATTCAGAATTCGCCGCGGAAGTCCGAAAAGCGATCTTCACCTTCTCCAACATCCCCGCGCGCATCGATCCGCGGGATGTCCCGAAAGTCGTGCGCGTCATAGAGCCCGGCGTTCTTCTGAAGGCCCTCGCCTTTGCCGTCGGCCCACTGGAGCCGTCGCGTGATTTCCTTCTCGACAACATGTCCAAGCGGATGGCGGACAGTCTGCGGGAGGAGATCGAGGAACAGGGGCCCATCAGCGACGACGACGGCGAGGAGGCGATAACGGCCGTCATCTCGTCCATTCGCGAGCTGATCGACGCGAGCGAGATCCTCCTACTGGCAGAGGAATGATCATGGCCGGCCCCGTGCCGGGCTCAGCGGTGCCGCGAGGATCGGTCCTCGAGCCGGCGCAGCACCGCCTCGGCTGCGCGGTCCCCGGGCGGCGGCCCGTCCGCCCCGAGCCGTTCCATGGTCAGCGCCATGGCGTCCAGTTGCGCTTGGCGGGCCTTGGCATCATCGAGCAGGTGCGCCAGCGCCCCCGCGATCCCGGCCGGCCGGCAATTCTTCCCGATAAACTCGGGAACGACGCGGCTTTCGGACACCAGATTGACCAGCGTCACCGTATCCACCTGCAGCATCCGCGATATGATCCAGCGGCTGAGCGGGGCCATGTCATACGCGATGACCATCGGCAGCCCCGCCCGGGCGAGTTCGAGTGACACCGTTCCCGACGCCGCGAGGGCCGCGTCGGATGCAGCGAGCGCAGCCCGCCGATCCTCGACCTCGTCCGGCGGAAGAAGAATCGGGGCGCCCGGCCAGTCCACTGTCGCCCGGGCGACCTCGGCGTCCTTGCCCGGGGCCACCGGAACGACCACGCGCAGGCCGCTGCGCCCCAGCGCCTTCAACGCTTCTCCGAACGGTTCTGCAAGCCGTGCAATTTCGGACGTCCGGCTGCCGGGGAGGACCGTTAGAAGGGGACCGTCGATGTCATGCCGTGCCCTGAACGCCTCCGCGGCCTCTGTCGAGGCGACCGGCGCGCGCGCCGCGGGATGGCCGACGACGTCGCACTCCATCCCGGCGGCTTCCATGTAGGGCGGCTCGAACGGCAGAAGCGCGAGAACCTGGTCGACATCGCGGGCCATCGTCCGCGCCCGCCCGGGGCGCCATGCCCAGACGGACGGCGCGACATAATGTACGATCCGCTGATCCGGACGCGCCGCGCGTATTCCGCGATAGGCCCGCAGGCAGAAATCCGGACTGTCGATCCCGATCACCACATCGGGAGCGGCCTCGACCCCGGCCGCAATCGTCTGTTTCAGGCGCCGCCTCAGAAGCGGATATCGCGCGAGCACCTCCGCCAGCCCCATGACGGACAGATCGTCCATGTCGAAGAGCGACGTCAGCCCCTCGGCCGCCATCTTCGGCCCACCGACACCAGAAACGACGAGGGAGGGATCGCGCGCCCGCAACCCGGCGATGAGGCCAGCCCCGAGGGTATCCCCGGACGCTTCGCCGGCAATGACGAAGACATGCGTCATGGGGCGATCCAGAGGAAGAGACCGGCAGCGTCGGCGCGGGCGACGATTTCGGGCAGATCGAGCACCAGGACGCCGCCGCTTTCGACCGCGATCCCGGCGAGACCGGCCGCCGCGGCGCGTGTCACGGTCTCGGGACCGATCGCCGGCATGTCCGCGCGCAGATCCTGGCCGGGCTTCGGCGCCTTCCAGAGAAGCCCTCGCGCCCCGTCCGGTCGCCCGGGAACCTCGCCGGCCAGACTGTCCAGCATCCAGTCGGTGCCGGGAGCGGCCTCGACGGCGAGCACCTGCCCCCCGGCAACCACGCAGGATTGTCCGAGATCGGAGGCACCGAGCGCGCTGACGATGGCAGCGGCACGAAGGCGGTCGGCCTCGATGTCCGGGCCCGGCGCCGCGCGGGTCGGACAACCGGCCGGAGGCAGAAGGTCCGGTGCAATCTCATGCGCCGCGATCGGGGTCAGGCCCGCCTCCTCGAACGCGGACAGAACGGCCCGGAGGGCGGCGTCGTCCCCCTTCGACAGCTCTGGTAGAAGGCGCTCGAGGATCGGGCGACTGACCTCGTCGACCGCGCTTCGATCGATGGCCGGGCGGCGCATGGCGCCGGCGAGGCAGACGCGGGTTGCCCCCATCGCCCGCATCTCGGCCATGGCGGATCCCATCGTCTCGATGCGGAAGACCATATCGGGCGCACGACCCAGCCCGGCGGCGGCGCCCTCGACCGCGCAGAGCAAAGCCTCCGGTCCCAGCCGCGCCTGAAGGATCGCCGGAAGGCGCCCAGACCCCGCGACCAGCGCGACCGTCATTCGGGCTTGAGGTAGGACCGGTCCGACGCGCCGGTGACGAACTCGACGATCTGGCGGACGTAGTCGCTGTCCGTCTCGTCGCCGAGGCGGCGGGCCCGTTCCTGGAATGCACCCTCGCCCTGCGCCAGCATCTGATAGGCGGCGCGAAGGGCTGTGATGTCCTCCCGCGGAACGCCGCGCCGCTTCAGACCGACGAGGTTCAGGCCGTCGAGCCGTCCGCGTGGCGCCTGCACGAGACCGAAGGGGATGACGTCGTGTGTGACCATGGAGACCGCGCCGATGATCGCGCCGCGGCCGAGACGCACGAACTGGTGGATGCCCGAGAGACCGCCGATGATGACCTCGTCCTCGACCACGCAATGCCCGGCTAGGGCGGAATTGTTCGCCATGATGATGTTGTTGCCGACCACGCAATCATGAGCGACGTGGCTCCCGGCCATGAACAGGCCGTCATCGCCGACAGAGGTCAGACCGCCGCCGCCGGCCGTGCCGGTGTTCATCGTGACATGCTCACGGATGCGGCAGCGCGCACCGATGCGCAGCTCCGTTTCCTCGCCGGCGAATTTAAGGTCCTGCGGGATCTCCCCCAGAACGGCGAAGGAAAAGACGACCGTGCTGTCGCCGATGCGGGTGCGCCCGGTGACGATGGCATGGCTGCGGATCTCGACATTCGCACCGAGGGTGACCTTCCCGCCGATCACGGCGAAGGGGCCGACCGTGGCGCCTGGGCCGATCTCGGCCCCGTCCTCGACGGCGGCCAGCGGGTGGATGCGGGCGGTCGGGTCAATCGCCAAGGATCAGGCCTCCGCGCCGGCGGCATCCGCCTTCGGCATGTCCATCATCGCGGTGAACTCGGCCTCGGCGGCCATCTCGCCCTCGACCGTCGCCCGGCCCTCGAACTTCCAGACCTTGCCGCCGCCGCGCTTGACGGTGACTGCAAGCTCGAGCACGTCGCCGGGGACGACCTTGCGGCGGAACTTCGCCTTGTCGATCGCCATGAAGTAGACGAGCATGTTCTTGTCCGCGAGATCCAGGGACACGCCGACCATGATCGCGGCGGTCTGCGCGAGCGCCTCGATGATCGTGACGCCGGGCATGATCGGGGCGCCGGGAAAGTGACCCTGAAAATGCGGCTCGTTGAAGGTCACGTTCTTGATGCCGACGGCCGTTTCGTTCGGAACGATGTCCCGCACCTTGTCGACCAGCAGGAAGGGATAGCGGTGCGGAATGATCCGCTGGATGAGAGCGAGATCGGCCTCGCGCGTCGTTTGGGGGTCCATCACTCGCTCCTTGGGATCGGCCGCGCCTTGACTAGCACCCGGACCGCGGGCGCGGCAAGTCGCGGTCAGTCCGCGGATCGTGCGGGCAGCTCGATCCTCGAGGGCTCCTCCGCTTGCGGCGGGGGATCGAGGCTGTCGCCGCTCTTCGGAACATCGCCTGTCACGGGCGGCAGGTCCGCGCCGTCGCCGAGATCCCTGTCGATCCGGCGGCGCGCCGCGTCGGTGACGTCGATGCTCTCCGAGGAGAGAAAAACGGCGCGGCTGTCGAGGATGGCGACGGCGCCGCTTTCGCGCACGAGCTCGGACAAGACCGGCAGGATGCGCTGCAGGAAGGCCTGCCGCTCCTGATCGCGTCGCGCTTGCAGCGTCCTGGTCTTGGTGTCCTGCCGACGTCGCAGGTCGACGACCTTCGCGTCGAAGGCATCGGCAAGGCGCCGGAACTCGTCCGCATCGAGCTGGCTACGCAGCTCGGTCAGGCGCTGCTCCTCGGCGGTCAGCTCCTCCTCGATCTCGCGATTTTCCTCGGCCAGGGCAGCGGAGGCGTCTTCGATCTCCGCCTCGATGCGCTGGCCGTAGAGGGACTCGTCGAAGAGCTCGTCCTGATCGAGGGTCAGGAAGGGCGCGATGACGACAGTCTGATCCTGCAGCGGCCCCTGCTGCGGACGGGGGATGGCGGCCTCTCCCTCCTGCGCGGCGGCAGCGAGGGGAAGACAAGCGGCGGCCACGAGGGCCGCCCCCGCTGTCAGGCGACGACCCATCAGAACCGGGTCGAGACGGTCAGCTCGAAGTTCTGCTCCTCGTCGTAATCCTCCATCTGGATCGGCCGGGAGAAGTTGAACCGAAGCGGACCGATGGGCGTGTCCCAGAAGAGCGCGACACCGGCCGCCGAGCGCAGCGCGAAGCCGTCGTCGACCTCCTGGTCACCGTCCGGACCGCCGCCGGTATTGTCGAGGCTCCAGACGGAGCCGACATCGGCGAAGACGCCGCCGGCGATGCCGTATTCCTCCGGCAGTCCGAGCGGGAAGTCGGCCTCGAAGCGGGCGACGGCGTAGATATTGCCGCCGAGCGCATCCTCGTTGGACACGTTCAGATCGCGCGGGCCGACGCCGTTCGGCTCGAAGCCGCGCATCTTTCCGTTCAGCGTGAAGCGGTCGATGATCCGGCTGTCGCCACCCTCGTAGGCCAGGACGCCGGCCTCGAACTCGGCGAGGAAGTTGACGTCAGGGTTCGGGAACGCCTTCCGCGCGCGAGCCAGCATTTCCGTCTTGATGAAGGTCGCCTCGTCGCGCACGCCGAAATCCTGGCTGAAGCGCAGCTGATAGAGCATGTTGGGATCGAGGCTGACGCGCTGGTTGCTGTAGGCCACCGTGTAGCCGAGCGAGAAGGCGTATTGCTCGCCGAGGTCCTCTTCCGCCCGAAGGATGGCGGAGGAGCCGGTGTCGTCCGGATCGTCGCTATCCTCGGGGAACCCCTGATCGACGCCGAAGACCTCGCCGTAATTCACGTCGAAGCGGACGCCGAGGCGGGTGCTCAGGGACACCGGGAAACTCAGCGAGGGCGAGAACGAGGCGCGGCGGGTGTTGTACCGGGCGTTGTCGTTGTCGCTTTCGCGGTAGTAGGCGGAGAGGCCCGCGGCGACGTCACGGCCGAGAAAGGCCGGTTCGGTGAAGTCGAACCCGAAGGCGCGGGTGGCGCCGGTGGTGTTCAGATCGACCGAGAGGGACTGCCCGCGTCCGAGGAAGTTGCGCTCGGCGAAGGAGATGTTGAAGCCGACGCCGCTGTTGGTGGAATAGCTCGCGCCGAAGCCCAGCGAGCCGGTGGGCTGTTCCTCGACGTCGACATCCACGATCACCTGATCGGCCGACGTGCCCTCGCGGGCCTCGACATTGGCGTTGGCGAAGAAGCCGAGGGCGCGGATCCGTTCGGCGGCCTCGCGGATCTCGCGCGGATTGAACGGATCGCCTTCGACGGTGTCGAACTGCCGCCGGATGACCCGGTCGAGGGTCGTCGTGTTGCCCTCGATATCGATCCGCTCGACGAAGATGCGCTCGCCGCGGGTGATCGCGTACTCGACGTTGAGCGTCAGGTCGCGGTCGTTGCGGGTGATGCGCGGGTCGACGCGGATGAAGTTGAGACCCTGCCGGGAGGCGAGCGTCTCGAGCCGGGCGATATCGTTCTCGATCTGCGCCGGGGAATAGACCACGCCTGATTTCAGCCGCACGGCCTCGCGGAAGCCGGACGTGTCCAGGCCTTCGATCTCGGACGACACGGACACACCGCCGACGCGGAATTGCTGGCCTTCCTGGATGTTGTAGGTCGTGAGAACCGCGCCGCGATCCCGCGTTACCTCGTTGTTGAGGGACAGGATGCGGAAGTCGACATAGCCGCGGGAGAGGTAGAAATCGCGCAGGACCTGCTGGTCGAACGCGAGGCGCTCCTCGACGAGCGTGTCGCGCTGCACGAGGCGGCGGAAGAGGCCCGCCTGCTTGGTGCCGAGAACGCGGCGAAGGCGACGGTCGGAATAGTCATCGTTGCCGACGAAGGAGATCCGCTCGATCTCGGAGACGCGGCCCTCGGTGATCTCGAAGACGAGGTCGACGCGATTGTTGTCCCGGCGGATGACACGCGGCTCGACGGAGGCCGCGAGGCGGCCGGACTGGCGGTAGCCCTCGGCGATGGCGGCTGCATCCCGCTCGGCCTGGGCCGGGCTGAAGACACGGCGGGTCTGGGATTCGACGATCGCACCCAGCTGCTCGTCGTCGATACGGCGGTTGCCCTCGAAGGAGATGACGTTGACCGTCGGCCATTCCTGAACGCGAATCACGAGGGTCGATCCCTGCGGAACGAGATCGACGCTTTCGAAGAGGCCGCTTTGCAGGAGCGCCTGATAGGCATCGTTGAGAGCGCCGCCGCTGACCGTCTGGCCCCGGCCGATGCCGGTATAGGAGGCGACGGTCGCGTCATCCACGCGTTCGTTGCCCTGAACGTCGATGGTGCTGAACTGGTAGCTCTGCGCGCCGGCCGGTGTCACGGCGAGCGACACCGTCAGGCAGGCGACCGCGCAGGTCGACGAAAGGCGGGACCAGTGCTTGCGCATCATGGAGAAGGGGGCCACGCGCCCCGTATCCGTCCGAGCCGGATCAATCATAGCCACTGCCCCCCGAAGGCATCGTCATTATTTGCGCTCTAGCTACCGGCAACCGCTAGCCTTGTCAAAACTGGAAAGCCCTTGATGAGACGGCAGCGGAGGATCGCCGGTCGAGACCTGACGGCCCCGCACCGAGCACGATGTCGGGGGGGCCGGCGCGGCGCAGGCCGTCCGTCGGATCCGACAGGGAAAGGGGCGCCCGAGGGCGGACGCCCCTCCAGCGGGAGGCAGAGCGAGGCGAAGGTGGGAGAGGGTCTCGTCCCGCCCTGCCCTCCCGCTCAACCGACGGACGAGGGAGACGCGCCGGTGTCGAAGAGCAGCAGGCCGACGCCCGCCGCGGTGCCGATCGCTGCCGCGACCACGACCAGGTAGACCGCGATGTCCCGATTGAGCTCGAAGAGGGTCGTTGCCGACAAGGAACTGGCGGATCGGGACAGCATCGCGCGCACCTGATGGACGGTTGTTACCGTATCAGGCTGGAGCTTCTTTGCGGCTCAAATGAGGCAGGAGGATGACGCCCGGGGGATGAGGGGGCGCCCTGCCCCTTCGGGATCAGTCGAGCTCGGCGATGCCGACGACGGCGCCGTGCCCGGCCACCTGGACGATCACCGCCGCATGCGCCTCCTCCGGCGCTGCCACATCGAGAGACAGCGGCGCGTCGCCCTGCCACTGCTCCAGCGTGGTCCAGGAGGTCACGATATTGGTGTAGGTTATGCTCATCCCGCTGTTCTCGCCATGGGCGATGTCGACCGTTTCCTGCGGCGTCCACGTCACGAGGTGAATGTCATAGGGGCCCGACACGACGCCACCTTCCGGCACCGGGGCCGCAATCCGCAGATCGGATCCGCTGCGGGTCGCGCCGATATCGAGATCCTGCCCGGCGCGGCGGCGTTCGATCGCGCCGGCGACCTCCATCGGGCGGGAGCCGACGATATGCTCGGTTCCGTCCACGATCATCTGGGGCGTGTAGATACTGCGCGAGCCGGCAGAGCGGGCATACTCCTTCTGCCGCGCCGTGAAGGCCGGGCTCGCGAAGCTGTCCTTCCAGCCGATGTAGTCCCAGTAATCGACGTGAAGTGACAGGGCGAGAACGTCCTCCTGGTCCGCCAGCCGGTGCAGGAGTTCGTCCGCCGGCGGGCAGGACGCGCAGCCCTGGGACGTATAGAGCTCGACCAGAACACGCGAATCGTCCGCGGACGACAGGGATGGCAGGACCGTCATCGCTACGGCGAGCGCCGATGCGATCAGGCGTCGTCTGGGAAGTGCCATGTTGGTATGCGTCCCGCGGCTTCGGTTTGAGGCCCTCTTCCTAGTCCTGACGTGCCGGACCCGGCCAATCAAGGTTCTGCGATAGGTCGCGAGGTGTTGCGCAAGTCACGCGGCCGGACGGTCAAAATGATGCATACCACGGTATACATTCCGGGCGATCGCGCGTATAGGACCCTTGAACAGCGCTGCCGCGTGTTACATTGACGGCGGCGAGCAACCCCTTGGCAGAGGAAGGCAGCCCCCCATGACAATCAATGTCGGCAAGGATACCGCGAAGACCCGCAAGACGCTGGACGCCGCAGGAACATCCTACGATTACTACTCCATCCCCGCGGCCGAAGAAGCGGGGCTTGGCAATTTCAAGCGCCTTCCCTCCGCCCTGAAGGTCGTGCTGGAGAACATCCTGCGCTTCGAGGATGGCGGCCGCACCGCGTCCGAGGACGACATCAGGGCCTTCTCAGACTGGGCCGAGAACGGCGGCAAATCGAGCCGCGAGATCAATTACCGCCCCGCGCGCGTGCTGATGCAGGACTTCACCGGCGTTCCGGCCGTGGTCGACCTCGCCGCCATGCGTGACGGTATCGTGGGTCTCGGCGGCGATGCCGAGCAGATCAACCCGCTCAGCCCGGTCGACCTCGTGATCGACCACTCGGTGATGATCGACGAGTTCGGCAACCCGCGCGCCTTCCAGATGAACGTGGACCGCGAGTACGAGCGGAACATCGAGCGCTACACCTTCCTCAAGTGGGGTCAGAAGGCGTTCGACAACTTCCGGGTCGTTCCGCCGGGCACCGGCATCTGCCACCAGGTGAACCTCGAGTACCTCGCCAAGACCGTCTGGTCGGACAAGGATCAGGACGGCAAGCTCGTCGCCTATCCCGACACCCTCGTCGGAACCGACAGCCACACCACCATGGTCAACGGCGCGGCCGTCCTTGGCTGGGGCGTCGGCGGCATCGAGGCCGAGGCGGCCATGCTCGGCCAGCCGATCTCCATGCTCATCCCCGAGGTCATCGGCTTCAAGCTGACCGGCAAGATGCGCGAAGGCACCACCGCGACGGACCTCGTGCTGCGCGTGGTGAAGATGCTGCGCGAGAAGGGCGTGGTCGGCAAGTTCGTCGAATTCTACGGCGACGGCCTCGACACCGTTCCGCTGGCGGACCGCGCCACCATCGGCAACATGGCCCCCGAATACGGCGCCACCTGCGGCTTCTTCCCGATCGACCAGGTCACCCTGCGCTACCTCGAGCAGACCGGCCGCGACGAGGACACCATCGCGCTCGTCGAAGCCTACGCCAAGGCGCAGGGCATGTGGCGGGAGCCGGGTTACGAGCCGGTCTATACCGACACGCTCGAGCTCGACATGGACACCGTCGTGCCGGCCATTTCCGGCCCCAAGCGTCCGCAGGATCACATCGCGCTCGACGACGCCGCGACGGCGTTCCACGAGTACATCCGAGGTCAGCGCGAGGGCAAGGACACCTCCGAGCGCTCCGAGGTCCGCTGGGAAGGCGAAGGCGGCTCCCCCGAACCGCAAGACATCCCGGGCGACCAGGGCCATCACAAGCGCGGTTTCGTGCAGACCGAAGACGGGCATTACCAGCTTCACGACGGCTCGATCGTGATCGCCTCGATCACCTCCTGCACCAATACCTCGAACCCGTACGTCATGATCGGCGCGGGCCTCGTGGCCCGAAAGGCGCGGGAAATGGGCCTCGACCGCAAGCCCTGGGTCAAGACGTCCCTCGCGCCCGGCTCGCAGGTCGTCTCCGCCTATCTGGAGGCCGCCGGTCTGCAGGAGGATCTCGATGCGCTCGGGTTCAACCTCGTCGGCTACGGCTGCACGACCTGCATCGGCAATTCCGGCCCGCTGGAGCCCGAGATCAGCAAGTCGATCAACGACAACGACCTGATCGCGGTCTCCGTCCTGTCCGGCAACCGCAACTTCGAGGGCCGGATCAGCCCCGACGTGCGTGCGAACTACCTCGCCTCCCCGCCGCTCGTGGTGCTCTACGCGCTCATCGGTGACATGAACATCGACATCACGCGGGAGCCCATCGGTCAGGACCAGAACGGCAAGGACGTCTTCCTGGCGGACCTCTGGCCGAGCCAGCAGGAGATCGCTGACCTCGTCGAGAAGACCGTGACGCGGGAGAGCTTCCAGGAGAAGTATGCCGACGTCTTCGAGGGTGACGAGAAGTGGCGCTCGGTCGAGACCACGGACAACCTGACCTATGACTGGCCGTCCACGTCGACCTACGTCCAGAACCCGCCCTACTTCCAGGACATGAGCCCGGAAGCCGGCACCATCGATGACGTCAAGGGCGCCCGCGTCATGGCGATCCTCGGCGACATGGTCACCACGGACCACATCTCCCCGGCGGGCTCCTTCAAGGAGAAAACCCCGGCGGGCAAATACCTCACCGATCGCCAGGTCGCCCCGCGGGAGTTCAACTCCTTCGGCTCGCGGCGCGGCAACCACGAGGTGATGATGCGGGGCACCTTCGCCAACATCCGCATCCGCAACGAGATGCTGGACGGCGTGGAAGGCGGGTTCACCAAGGGGCCGGACGGCGAGCAGATGCCGATCTACGATGCGGCGATGGCCTACCAGGAGCAGGGTATTCCGCTCGTGATCGTCGCCGGTGAGCAGTACGGCGCCGGCTCCTCCCGCGACTGGGCGGCCAAGGGCACTGCGCTTCTGGGCGTGAAGGCGGTCATTGCCGAGAGCTTCGAGCGTATCCACCGCTCCAATCTCGTCGGCATGGGCGTCGTCCCGTTCGAGTTCACCGGAGGCGACACCCGCGCCTCGCTGAACCTGACCGGCGACGAGACCTTCGATATCGAGGGCCTCTCCGATCCCGATCTGAAGCCGGCAGCGATGCTGAAGGCCCGGATCACCTATCCCGACGGGACGGAGAAGGAGATCGAGGTGAAGTGCCGGATCGATACGGAAGTCGAGATCGACTACGTCAAGAACGGCGGCGTCCTCCACTACGTTCTGCGCAGCCTCGCGGCGAACGCGTCTGCCGCCTGAGTCGGACGACGTCTAGAAACGATGAAAAGGGTGCGGTTCAGGCCGCACCCTTTTTGTTTCCAATACCGAAACGGAGAGCCGAATTGGATGTCAGGATCAGGCCGCTCGCACCCGACGACTACTACGATGCCGGGCGGATCTTCTTCTGCGCGATCCACGACGGGACGCGCGCGCATTATACCTCCGAGCAGCGCAGGGCCTGGGCGGGAGACACCATCGACCTCGATCACTGGAAGGCCCGCATGGCCGCTCAAGAGGGCTTCGTCGCCGTGGAGGGCGAGGAGACCGTCGGCCTGATGACGATCGACGGAGACGGTCTCGTCGATCTGGCCTTCGTCATGCCCTCCTGCGCCGGAAAGGGCATCGGCCGTCATCTGCTGAAAGCCTGCGAAGCCTGGGCGGCGGAGAACGGCGCCTCGCCGCTCCGGACCTTCGCAAGCAAGGCCGCCCGCCCCTTCTTCGAGGCGAACGGCTGGCGCGTGATCGCCGGGGAAACGGTGGAGCGCAGGGACGTGGAGCTGACGCGCTTTCGCATGGAAAAGCTCCCGGCGGAGTGCGGCTGACCGTCCCGCCCCGGGCCCCCGATCACCCGATCAGCGCGCCGCCCTTGCCGTAGGTGTCCTCGTAGTGCCGGGCGAGGCGCATCAGGGCGATGCGAAGCACGATCTTGCCGGACCGGGCCGACCAGTTCATGCGCTTCTCCGTCGCCTCCAGCCCCTCGAGGAAGCAGCAGCAGCGCAGTACCATGTCCCCGAGGCCCGGCCCCAGATCCCTCAGCGCCAGCGCCACGCGTTCCCGCGCGCCCTGCGGTCCGTTCGCCTGCTGGGCATGACCCGGGCCACCGCGGACGCCGGCGGTCAGGAACCGCTCCCAGTTCTGCGTCACCCGCGGCCCCATCTGCGCCAGCTCGAAATCCTCGCGAAGGCGCTCCGCCGCGGCCACGAGGTCCGGCGCGAGGAACGGGGTGCCATCCTTGTCCCGCCGCCGGGACAGCGCGACGACGGGGCTCTCGGCCATGTTGTAGCGCACCCGGCGGCGCTTGCCCGGGCTGTCCTCATCCTCGATGTCGGTCTCGGACCAATCCCCGTGCTGTGCGGCGAACGGGGTCTGCGCCTCGGCCAGTCCCGTCCGCGCGCGCTCCGCTCCGGCCAGCATCCTTTTCAGTGCGGAGCGTCCGGCATGGGTGATGCGGTAGGTCGTGACCTTCCCGTCCTGCACCACCGAGATCCAGTCCTTGAGCGCGAAGGCCTGCGCGACGGAGCGGTCCAGCGTTGCGATCCGCGTCGTCTGCCCGTCGCTCGCCTGGCGCAGGACCGCCGCCTTCTCCATGCCGACCGCGATGACGAGGATGGCCCCGGTCTCCGTCAGACGTCGCAGGATACGGCAGCCTTCCTTCTGCAAGGTCACCTCGTCGCACAGTTCCGCTTCGGGCTTGAACAGAATGGTCATGTTACGTCTCCCCACAGGTTCGTCGGTCTCATTCCCGGTTTCGGCCCGGGACACCGCCGTCACGGGAGCACAGCAGAGCGCCCCCAGATACGTGAGCGCTTCGTCCACCAGCGGATCGTCCCGGCGCAGCTCGTAACGCCTTATCCGCCGCATCACCGTCGAAGGATGGCAACCGAGCTGCCTCGCGAGGGCGCGAATCGGCAAGCCCATCTCGGTATGCGCAAGATATTCGCACGCCGCCGGCGGCACCCAGGCGGGACTCGGCAGAGCGGAACAGATCTCGTCATTGCACCTCATGCCGGCTCCTCCTTCCCGTTGGCGCGCCATCCACCCCGCTGATTCAACCTCAGGGTTACTGTTTCCATTATAGGAACTTTAGCGCCTTAAGGAGAAATTTGTTCGCAATATGCAAACTTTTCATTGTGCGTCCGAGCGGTTCCACCGCCGGGCGCGCAACGTCGTCGGAAATCGGATCAGCCTATGCGTGTGTCTGTCCCTGGGGAGAACGACCATGACCACGCTGCATGACGCCATCGCCACGCTTCGCCGCCCGTCCCTTCTCGTGAGGGCCGCGCGGATCGGGGCCGAGGATTATGATCGCCGCCGCGACCTGCCGCGCCTGTTCGGCGAGGAGGACGTGCCCGGCTCCGAAGCCGCGCTCGGCCGGCTTCTTGCCGAGGAAGCTGTGCTTGAAGAGGTGCGCTGCCGCCGAGACGCGGCCTACTCGCCCCTGCGCCATGTCGACGTGATGATCGCGCTCACCGCGGAGGCCCGGCTCATGGGCCGAACCCCGCCGCCTGCCGCCGAAGGCCCGCAGGAGCGAGCCGGCGCGATCTGATCGTGAGGCGGCCGGGCATTTCGCGCCCGGCCGGACCTTTTCAGCTCTCGGCGAGCTCTCCGCGGCGCCGGGCGACGAAGTTCTCGAGCTCCTCGGCCAGCGCGGCGTCGAGTGGCGGCGCCACGTAATCGCCAATCATCTTCTCGAGGCGCGCGGTGGCGAGGGCCATCGTGTCCCGTCCGCCTTCCTCGTCCCAGGTCTCGAACGGCTTGTAGTCCAGAACCTCGGTGCGCCAGAAGGCGTCGCGGTAATTGGCCTGTGTATGGGCGCAGCCGAGGTAATGCCCCCCCGGCCCCACCTCGCGCAGCGCGTCCATCGCCTGCGCCCCCTCGTCGTGCGGCGCGCCGCCTGCGAGCTTGTGCAGCGTCCCGAGCTGGTCGGCGTCCATGATGAACTTCTCCGGACTCGCAACGAGCCCGCCTTCCAGCCAACCGCAGGCGTGGAGCATGAAGTTCACGCCCGACAAAAGGCCCATGTTCAGCGAGTTGGCGCTCTCGTAGCCGGCCTGCGCGTCCGGCAGCTTGGAGCCGGTGAAGCCCCCGGCCGAGCGGAACGGCAGGCCAAGGCGCCGGGCGAGCTGTCCCGCCCCGTAGGTCACCTGCGCGGCCTCGGGGGTGCCGAAGGTGGGCGCGCCCGAGTTCATGTCGATCGACGTCACGAAAGCGCCGAATATCACCGGTGCGCCGGGCTTCACGAGCTGCGAATAGGCGACCCCCGCCATCACCTCGGCGAGGACCTGCGTCAGCGTGCCAATGGTGGAGACGGGCGCCATCGCGCCGCCGACGATGAACGGGGAGACGATGCAGGCCTGCATCGCCTCGGCATAGGTTTCGAGCGCGCCCATCATCGTGGCGTCGAAGGTCAGCGGGGAGTTGATGTTGACGAGGGACGTCATCGCCGTCCGCCCGTTCAGCCCGCCGAAGAGGATGTCCGCCATGGCCACCGAATCCGCCGCCCGCGACGGATCCGTGACCGATCCCATGAAGGGTTTGTCCGACAGCGTCATATGCGCCATCAGCATGTCCAGGTGCCGCTCGGCCACCGGGATATCGGTCGGCTCGCAGACCGTCCCGCCCGAGTGATGCAACCACTTGGACATGTAGCCGAGCTTCACGAAGGTGCGGAAATCCTCCATCGTCGCGTAGCGCCGGCCGCCATGGCCGTCCCGCACGAAGGGCGGCCCGTAGACCGGCGCCAGAACGAGATTCCGCCCACCGATCCGCACGTTCCGATCCGGGTTGCGCGCGATCTGCTCGAATTCCCCCGGCGCCGTCTCGCACAGCTTCCGCGCCAGCCCCTTCGGGATGCGCACCCGCTCGCCCTGCACGTCCGCACCGGCGTCGCGCCAGCGCTCCAGGGCCTTCGGGTTCTCCGAGAAGACGACGCCGATCTCCTGCAGGACCGTGTCGGCATTCGCCTCGATGACCGCGAGCGCCTCTTCGGGGTGGTAGTCCAGATCCGGGACCTTGCGCGTGATGTAGCCCGCGCAGTCGAAACGCACGGCCGTGCGCTCGGCGCGGCGTGCGGCGCCTCCGCCGCCCCTGCGGCGCGTTGCGGTCTCGGACATGGGCTGCGCCTCCTTGGCCTCGGTCGACTTCGTTCCTAACCTAGGCGGCAGGCTGCATTTGGAGCGTTTGCGCCGCCGCCGCGCGGAAAAGCGACATCTGCCCGACCGGGGGAGCGTGACTTCCCCGCGCCGGGCTGCAAGAAGCGCATGGCCCCGACGGCCGGCGCGAGCAACGAAGGCGGACCATGACGATAGAACATCAGGACGAGCTCGACGCGATGCGGATCATCGGCCGGATCGTCGCCGACACGATGCAGGCCATGGCCACCGCGATGGAGCCCGGCATGACCACGCGGGAGCTGGACGGGATCGGCTCCGAGATGCTCGAGCGCGAAGGCGCCCTCTCCGCCCCGCGGACGAGCTACGATTTCCCCGGCGCGACCTGCATCAGCGTCGGCGAGCAGGTTGCCCACGGCATTCCCGGAGACCGCGTCATCGCGGAAGGCGATCTGGTGAACATCGACGTCTCCGCGTCTAAGGACGGCTATTACGCCGACACTGGCGCCACCTTCGGGATGGGAAAGCTCGCCCCCTCCCTCAATCGGCTCTGCCGGGACGGCAAACGCGCGCGGCAGATCGGAATGGGCCAGGTCCGCGCCGGCCGCCCCCTCGCCGCCATCGGCGAGGCGATCGGCACGTTCGCCTCCGAGCGCGGCTACACCCTGATCCGGAACCTCGCGAGCCACGGCATCGGACGGGCGCTGCACGAATATCCCGAGGAGATCGCGACCTGGCCGACCCGCTCCGAGCGCCGACGCATCACCAAGGGCCTCGTCCTCACGGTCGAGCCCTTCCTGTCCCGCGGCGCCCTCTGGGCGACGAGCGGAGATGATGGCTGGACGCTCTACGGCGAACCCGCCGCGCCGGCGGTCCAGTACGAGCATACCGTCGTCGCCACGGACCGCGGGCCGATCACGCTGACCCTGCCCGGCTGAGCGCCCCCCGGGGGGCAGCTTTCTTCGGAAGACCCTCGCCGAAGCCGCGCGACCACCAGGCCGGGACCGGTTCCCTCCCGAGTACGGTCCCGTCACCGCCCGTGCCTCTTGCGCGCCGCGTCGCGGCGCCCTAATCGGGCGGACATGACCCAGCTTGAGAATTCCGCCGCGCCCGAGAGGGCCGAGGACGCCGCCACCCGTCACCAGAACATGCTGATCGTCGATTTCGGCAGCCAGGTGACGCAGCTCATCGCCCGCCGTCTGCGCGAACTCGGCATCTATTGCGAGATCCATCCCTTCAACGCGATGACGCCGGACTTCCTCACCCGCTTCGCCCCGCAGGCTGTCATCCTGTCGGGCGGTCCGGCCTCGGTTCCGGACGCGGACAGCCCACGACCGCCGCAGGAGATATTCGAGCTCGGCGTGCCGATCCTCGGTATCTGCTACGGCCAGCAGGTCATGACCCAGATGCTCGGCGGACGGGTCGAGCGCGGCGACCATTCGGCCGAGTTCGGCCGCGCCCGCGTCACCGCCTCGGACCTTCGCGATCCGCTCCTCGACGGCTGGTTCGAGGGAGGAGACGAACAGGTCTGGATGTCCCACGGAGATCACGTGGCCGAGCTTGCCACCGGGTTCGAGGTGCTTGCCACCTCCCCCGGCGCGCCCTTCGCGATCGTCGCCGACCGCGCACGGCACTTCTACGGCGTCCAGTTCCACCCCGAGGTGCATCATACCCCCCGCGGCCGGGCCCTCCTCTCCGCCTTCGTCCGCCTCGCGGGCTTCACCGGTGACTGGACCATGGCGGCCTATCGCGACGAGGCCATCGCTAAGATCCGCGAGCAGGTCGGCGAGGGGCGGGTCATCTGCGGCCTTTCGGGTGGCGTGGACAGCTCCGTCGCCGCCGTTCTTCTGCACGAGGCGATCGGCGACCGCCTCACCTGCGTCTTCGTCGACCACGGCCTTCTGCGCAAGGGCGAGGCCGAGGAAGTGGTCACCATGTTCCGCGACCACTACAACATCCCGCTGATCGTCGCCGAGGAATCGGATCGCTTCCTGACCGCGCTCGACGGCGAGTCCGACCCCGAGATCAAGCGCAAGACCATCGGCCGGCTGTTCATCGACGTCTTCCAGGACAAGGTGGCCGAGGCCGGCGACGCGGAGTTCCTGGCCCAGGGCACGCTCTATCCCGACGTGATCGAGAGCGTTTCGTTTTCCGGCGGCCCCTCCGTCACGATCAAGTCGCACCACAATGTCGGCGGACTGCCGGAGAAGATGGGCCTGAAGCTGGTCGAGCCCCTGCGCGAGCTCTTCAAGGACGAGGTCCGCGCCCTTGGCAGCGAGCTCGGCCTGCCGCCGAGCTTCATCGGCCGCCACCCCTTCCCCGGCCCCGGCCTCGCGATCCGCTGCCCCGGAGAGATCACCCGCGAGAAACTCGCGATCCTGCGGGAGGCCGATGCCGTCTTCATCGACCAGATTCGCAAGCACGGCCTCTACGACGAGATCTGGCAGGCCTTCGTGGCCATTTTGCCCGTGCGCACCGTGGGCGTGATGGGCGACGGCCGCACCTACGACTTCGCCTGCGCGCTCCGTGCGGTCACGAGCGTCGACGGGATGACGGCGGATTACTATCCCTTTACGCACGACTTCCTCGGCGAGACCGCCACCCGGCTGATCAACGAGGTTCGCGGCATCAACCGCGTGACGTATGACGTCACCTCGAAGCCCCCGGGAACCATCGAATGGGAATGAGGCGGCATGGGACCGGAAACCTCCGCCACTGAGCCCGCACGACACGCCCGCCCGCTCGAGTGGCCCCGTACCCTTTGCGCCCTCGGTCTGGACGGACACGGGCCGGCGCGTCAGCCCCTATCGGATGTGAGGCCCCCCGCATGACACGGGGCGCTCCTCATCTCGTTTACTTCTTCGATCCCGCCTTCGAGGGGTGCACGCTCGTGTCCCTCCTCACGGCGCTCGAGCGGACGCCCGGCCCGGTTCGGGTGTCGCTTCATCCCACCGGGCCGCCGGATCGGCTCGAAAGCGATGCAAGGACGCTTGCCGAGGCGTTCGGGGCCAAGATCGAGGTCCGGCCGGTGGACCTCTCGGCCTTTGCGCATCTGCCGCGGGGGCGATTGCCGCTCGCCGCGCGGGCACGGCTTCTGCTCCCTGCGCTCCATGACGGTCCGGTGCTCTATCTCGATGGAGACACCATCGTCCGCAAGGATCTGACGCCACTGTGGCAAACGAATATCGAGGGCGCCTGTCTCGCGGCCTGTCTCGCACCGGGCGTGACCGCGGCCCTCGCGGCACCGGCGAGGGGCCGCGCTGCCCGGGAGGCGGCAGCGAAGATCGCCAGGCGATCGGACCGGATGGGTGGCCTCGATATGAGCACCTACGTCAATTCCGGCGTCATGCTGCTCGATCTGCCGCGCATCCGGGCGGAGGGCCTCGACGCGCTCATGGGCGATATCGAGGCGACGGCGCGGGTCACGTCCCGCGATCAGGACTGGATCAACGTGGTCTTCGCCGGCCGCATCCACCTGCTGGACCCGACTTGGAACAGCGGCTGGGGCAATCCGCGGACGGACCGGCGCGCCCTCCCCCCCGAGCTGCGCGACAGGTTCAGGGAAAGCCGGACCGATCCCGCGATCTGCCACTTCACGGGCTTCGAGAAGCCTTGGCACTCCCCCACGGCGCCGGTTCGCCTGCATCTGCTGACGAAGCCGCGCGAGCGGCGCATGCGGGCGATGTTCTGGCGGGAGTTCCGGGCGGCGCGGGAGCGAACCGAAGCAAGTCTCGGCCACCCGCTCGACTTCCCTCCGGCCACCGTCTCGGGGGGCGAGTGATGTCCCTGATGAGCCACGATGATCTGAGCGTGGTCTCTGGCGCAGGCCTGGAAGGCGCGCCCGGCTTCACCGTCATCGCGGTGATGCGCAACGAGATGTACTTCCTGCCCGCCTTTCTCGATCACTACCGCAAGATCGGCGCGGATCGCTTCATCGTGGTCGACGACCGCTCGGATGACGGCTCAGCCGAATATCTCGGGGCGCAGCATGACGTGATGCTCCTGCGCGCCCGGGGCCGCTACGGAGATCCGGTGGACGGCCTCGCCATCGACCCGCGGCTCAAGGCCGGGCACCTTCGGCGGATGCATCTGTGGCGGTCCATCCTGATGCGGCGGTTCTGCGTCGGCAGGTGGGCGCTTCAGGCGGATCTCGACGAGTTCATCGCCCTGCCGGAGGGGACGACCCTTCCGGGCGTCGCGTCGCGGCTCGAGGCGGAGGGCGTACGGGGCGCCTGGGGCGTCATGCTCGATGTCTATCCCGAGCGGCTCGAGGAGCTGGGCCCGGGCGCTCCCGCCGCGAAGGGCGTCCAGGAGGGGCGCTGGCTCTTCGATGCGCGGCGGCACCTGCATCTCCAATCGGACGGCGGGACACCCAAGGTCGCCTATGCCGGCGCGCGGATGCGTCTCTATGCACGCCACGGCCTCGCCCCCCGCCCGCCGCTGCGGAGGCGGCTCGATGCGCGGATCAGGGGCGTGCGGACGCTGACCGACCTGACCCTCCACAAGCCGACGCTGGCGAAGTTCGGGCCGGAGGACATGTTCCTGCATTCCCACAGGGCCACCGTGCCCATGTCGGGCCGGATGCTGCTGCCGATCCTTCATTACCGCTTCACGCCGGCCCTCTGGTCTCGGGTTTCCTACGCGCTCGAAAGCGGCGCCTATGCGAAGGGCTCGTCGGAATATCACCAGCTCTCCGCCCTCCTCGCCGCGCTCAGCGAGACCGGCGAGGGCTTCGCGTGCCGGATCTCAAAGGATGCAGGCGATATCGCGGCGCTCCGCAAGAGCGGCAACCTCCTCGGCCTGCCCTGATCCATCGCTGACGTAGCGGGCGGGCCTGTGGCAAAAGCGTCGCAACTTACCCAGCGTACAGGATGTGACCCAGCGTCCGATTTGACCGAAATTCGCCCGCAGAGCAGGTTTGGCCATCGTAGACCGAGCGGTTCCGACCGGGCCCGCCGGCGTCTCTTGGGAGGGAGAGCACCATGACCAGGTACCTAGCGACGGCGTCCATCATTGCACTGGCATCCACTGCGGCCCATGCCGGCGGACTTGACCGCACCGGCCAGCCCATCGGCCTGCTGTTCAGCGAAGGCAATTATGCCGAGCTCTCCTTCTCCCGCACGAATCCCGACCTCAACGGCGAGGGTCTGGGCACGGACGCCACCGGCCTCGCGCCCGCAAGCCCCGCCACCGGGGGCTTCCCGCTGCTGCAGAACGCGATCGACGGCGGGACCGAGTACGACGACGTGGGCGAGAGCTTCAACACCGTCGGCGCCGGCATCAAGTGGCAGTTCAACAGCACCATCTCCGGCGCGCTCCTTTTCGACGAGGCGTTCGGGGCGGACATCGCCTATTCGGGCGACAATTCGACGACGGAACTCGGCGGGACGCGGGCCAAGGCCGACAGCTCCTCTCTCACCGCGCTCCTGCGCTACGCCTTCGACGATAACTGGTCCGCGCATGGTGGTATCCGCGTCCAGCGCGCCTCTGGTGACATCTCCCTGCGCGGGACGTCCTACGGCCCCGTGAACGGCTACAACGTCGAACTCGAGGACGACACGTCTGTCGGCTACGTCATCGGCGGCGCCTACGAGATCCCGGCGATCGCGCTGCGCGTCGCCCTCACCTACAGCACCGAGATCGAGCACGATTTCGACACGACCGAAAGCTACAACACCGCTCCGCTGACCGGCGTGGGGACGACCCTCGTCGGCGCGCCGGGGACGCCCCCGGGCGCAGGCGCAGGCGTCGCGGCCGGCGCGGCCGCTGCCCTCAGCGGCTCCTCGACCACCGAGGTCAAGACACCGCAATCGGTCAACATCGACTTCCAGTCGGGCGTCGCTGAGGACACTCTGGTCTTCGGTTCGATCCGCTGGGCGGAATGGTCCGAGTTCCAGATCAACCCCGAGAACTTCGAGGACCTGACCGGCGGCGGGCTCGTGGATCTGGACGATACCTGGACGTACACGATCGGCGTCGGCCGCCGCTTCACCGAACAGTTCGCCGCGCAGGCCTCCTTCACCTACGAGCCCGAGACCGGGGACGACGAGCTCGTCTCCCCGCTTGCGCCCACGCGCGGCCAGAAGGCCATCGCCATCGGTGGCTCCTACGATCTCGACGGCGGCGTGACGCTTGCGGGCGGGGTGCGCTACGCTTGGCTCGGCGACGCGACCGCCGAGACCGGCACGCCCGACGTGGCCCGCGCCGAGTTCCGCGACAGCACCGCGCTCTCGGTCGGCATGCGGATCGGCTTCGCCTTCTGAGAAATGCCCGACCCCAAGCCCGCCGCCATCGCGTATGGCGCGCCGGGGTAATCGAGAAAAGATGAAGGGGCGCCGGACCTGAAAGTTCGGCGCCCCGTCACGTTGCCCTTTGCGTCCCGGCGCGCGTCGTCCTAGATGCGGGGCATGACACAGACCCTTCATATCATCGGCGGCGGCATGGCCGGCTCCGAAGCCGCCTGGCAGGCCGCGGGCGCCGGCATCTCCGTCGTCCTGCACGAAATGCGGCCCCAGACGGGCACCTTCGCCCATCGCACCGGCAACCTTGCCGAGATGGTCTGCTCCAACTCCTTCCGCTCGGACGACGACGAGAGCAACGCCGTCGGCCTGCTTCATTGGGAGATGCGGCAGGCGGGCGGGCTCCTGATGGAGATGGCCGACCTGCACAGTCTCCCCGCTGGCGGCGCTCTCGCGGTCGATCGCGATGCCTTCTCCGCCGGCGTGACCGAGCGGTTGAAGGCGCACCCCCTGATCGAGATCCGGGCAGGCGAGATCGCCGCGCTTCCCACCGACGGGCCCGTCATCGTTGCCACCGGCCCGCTGACCTCGGGCACGCTTGCAGAGGACATCGCCCGCCATACCGGCCAGGAGGCACTGGCCTTCTTCGACGCCATCGCGCCCATCGTCTATGCCGACAGCATCAACATGGACGTCGCCTGGCGCCAGTCCCGCTACGACAAGGGCGAGACCGAGGAGGAGCGCCGCGCCTATATCAACTGCCCGATGACGAAGGACGAATACGAGGCCTTCATCGACGCGCTCCTCGCCGCCGACGTCACCGAATTCCACGAGGGCGAGACGGCGGGCTATTTCGATGGCTGCCTGCCCATCGAGGTGATGGCCGCGCGCGGGCGGGAGACACTGCGCTTCGGACCGATGAAGCCCATCGGCCTCACGAACACGCACAAGCCGGACGAAAAGGCCTATGCCGTCGTCCAGCTCCGGCGGGATAACGCGCTCGGCACGCTTTACAACATCGTCGGGTTCCAGACGAAGATGCGCTACGGCGCGCAGAACGAGGTCCTGCGCATGATCCCCGGGCTCGGGGAAGCGCGCTTCGCCCGGCTCGGCGGCATCCATCGCAATACGTTCCTCAACTCGCCGACGCTGCTCGATTCGCAGATGCGGATGAGATCGGCGCCTCACTTGCGCTTCGCGGGTCAGATCACCGGCGTCGAGGGCTACGTCGAAAGCGCCGCGATGGGACTTCTCGCGGGGCGTCTGGCCGCGGCGGAACTGGCGGGGCGCACCCTGCCGGAGGTGCCGCATGTCACCGCGATGGGCGCTCTTCTGAGCCACATCACCGGTGGCGCCGAGGCGAAGACGTTCCAGCCGATGAACGTCAATTTCGGGCTCTTCCCCCCGATCGATGCCAAGGGGGGCCGCAAGGGGCGCCGCGAGCGCTACAAGGCCTATACCGACCGTGCCAAGGCGGCGTGGGCGGACTGGCTGGAGACGACGGCACCGGTGACGGCCCCGGCATGAGCCTGCCCGAGGGGGCGGCGTTCGTGACCCGCTTCGCGCCCTCGCCCACGGGGCCGCTGCATCTTGGTCATGCCTATTCGGCGGGGCTTGCCTTCGAGATGGCAAAGGAGCGCGGCGGCAGCTTCCTGCTCCGGCTGGAGGATCTCGATCGGGAGCGCTCGAAGCCCGCCTTCGAGGCGCTCATCGCTGAGGACCTTTCCTGGCTCGGTCTGTCATGGCCGGAGCCGGTGATGCGTCAGTCGGAGCGCGGGGCAGCCTACCGGGGCGCCCTCCAGCAGCTCTGGGATGCGGGCCTTCTCTATCCCTGCACCTGTCGCCGGAAGGACATCCGCGCCGCTGCGCGCGCGCCGCAGGAAGGGGGCGATCCGCTGATCGGGCCGGACGGGATCGTCTATCCCGGCACCTGTCGCGGGGCACCCCGGACCGGGCCCGTCCCATGGCACGAGGCATTGCGGCTCGACATCGGGCTGGCGATGGAGCGTGCCGGGACGGCCCGGTTCGAGGAGCATGGCGAGGCGCCGGGGCCCCGGATCGCGACGTGCCGGCAGATGACGGAGGAGGTCGGGGACGTTGTCCTGTCGCGGCGCGGATGGGACGCGTCCTACCACCTTGCCGTCGTGGTGGACGATGCGGCCCAGGGCGTGAGCTGCGTCGTGCGCGGACAGGACCTCGCGGAGGCGACGCCGATCCACGTCCTCTTGCAGATCCTGCTCGGCCTGCCGCGCCCCGCCTATTTCCATCACCGGCTGATCCGGGACGACGCAGGCAAGCGGCTCGCCAAGCGGGACGATGCCCGCGCGATCTGTGCCTACCGCGAGGCTGGGATGAGCGCCGGCGAGATGCGCGCGCTCATCGGGCTCTGAGCGGTCAAACCTCCGGCTTCAATAGCTCCAGTTCCTCGCCGGCATTGATACCGGTGTAGAAGCAGCTGCGGCGCCCGGTATGACAGGCCGGACCGGTCTGGCGCACGACGGCGAGGAGGCAGTCCCGGTCGCAATCGATCCGCAGCTCGACCAGCTCCTGCGTGTGGCCCGATGTCTCACCCTTGATCCAGAAATCCTGACGCGACCGGGACCAATAGGTCACGCGTCCGGTCTCCAGCGTCCGGCGCACGGCCTCGGCGTTCATCCAGGCGAGCATCAGGACCTCGCCGGTGGTGGCTTCCTGGGCGATGACGGGAAGAAGACCGGCGGCATCGTAGCGCAGCGTTTCGGCATCGAAGGACATCAAGGCTCCTTTGAATTCCTCGCGCGCATGGCTATCTGTCGGACCAGCGCAGGAAGGCTCCGAATGACCACCGACACCGATCTCGTCAAGCTCTATTCCGGGCGTATCCTCGCCCTTGCCGCCGACATCCCGAACGTCGGCAGGCTCGACGCGCCGGAGGCCAGTGTCAAGAAACGCTCGCCCCTCTGCGGCTCGACCGTGACGGTGGACGTGGTCTCCGAGGCGGGCCGGGTGACGGAGCTGGGGCTGGACGTGAAGGCCTGCGCGCTCGGCCAGGCGTCCTCGGCGGTGTTCGGCAAATCCGCCATCGGAACCACGCGGGAGCAGATCGAGCGCGGGCGGGACCAGCTCCGCGCCATGCTGAAGGAGGATGGCCCGGTGCCGGATGCCCCCTTCGATGGGCTGGAAGCGCTGGTTCCGGCGCGGGACTTCAAGAACCGGCACGCCTCGATCCTGCTGGTCTTCGAGGCGGCGGCGGACGCGATGGCGACGGTCGAGAGCGCCGCCTGAGACGAAAGAGAGACCCGGGATTATCCGTGCGCGCTCCGGCGCAAGATTGCCCGTTTCATGGGAAAGACTGCCCCGGCGGCGGGGGCTGTCATTCCGGTTCGAATCTCTTATGTTGGACGTGACGCCGATTTCTGCGGCGCCGCAATTTCCGGGATACCAGATGTCGCGCACCATTGAATATGGGCACCTGATGCACGAGGCGATGCGCAGCCTCATCCGACAGGTCCTCCGGGACGTGGCCTCGGGCGGGCTGCCCGGCGAGCATCATTTCTTCATCACCTTCGACACCGGCCATCCCGACACCGAGGTCGCCGACTGGCTGCGCCAGCGGTACCCTGCTGACATGACCGTGGTCATCCAGCACTGGTTCTCCGGCCTCGAGGTGACCGAAGACGGGTTCTACATCACGCTCAATTTCGGCGACAGCCCGGAGCCGCTCTACATCCCGTTCGAGGCGATCCGCACCTTCGTGGACCCCTCCGTCGAATTCGGCCTGCGGTTCGAGACGCAGGATGCCGCGAACGACGACGACGAGGAGGACGAGTTCGTGGACGAGGCCGCCTTCTCCGACGGCTCCGTCGAGGAGGAGGCGCCGAAGGGCGACGCCGAGGTGGTCCGGCTCGACAGCTTCCGGAAGACCTGACCCGGCGCGGGCGTCGTCCGCGCCCGCATGGGTGCTGTTAGCGCCCGCATGGTGGCGGGGTGCGTTGCCCTGCCACGCTCCTGCGGGTAAACCCCCGGGCGACCCATTCGGAGGACGCCATGGCAGAGACCCGCACCGAGACCGACAGCTTCGGCCCGCTCGAAGTTCCCGGCGACAAGTACTGGGGCGCTCAGACGCAGCGCTCGCTCAGGAATTTCCCCATCGGCTGGGAGACGCAGCCCGTCGCCATCGTGCGGGCCCTGGGCGTGATCAAGCGGGCCTGCGCCGAAACGAACACGGCAAGCGGCAAGCTTCCGAAGGACATCGGCGAGGCGATCCAGAACGCCGCGCAGGAAGTCATCGACGGCAAGCTCGATGACAACTTTCCCCTCGTCGTCTGGCAGACCGGGTCCGGCACCCAGTCGAACATGAACGCCAACGAGGTGATCGCGAACCGTGCGATCGAGATGCTGGGCGGCACGATCGGCTCGAAGGATCCGGTCCACCCCAACGACCACTGCAACATGGGCCAGTCGTCCAACGACACCTTCCCCACCGCCATGCATATCGGCACGGCGATGATGGCGCGGGACGTGACGTTGCCGGGCCTTGAGAAGCTGGCGACGGCCCTCGAGGCCAAGGTCTCCGCCTTCGACGGCATCATCAAGATCGGCCGCACCCATACGCAGGACGCGACGCCGCTGACGCTGGCGCAGGAATTCTCCGGCTATGCGCATCAGGTCCGCATGGGGATCGCCCGCGTCGAGGGTGCGCTCGGGCGGATCTACGAGCTGGCACAAGGCGGCACCGCGGTCGGCACCGGTCTGAACACCGTAGAGGGCTGGGCCGAAGAGGTGGCCGAACGCATGGGCCGGATCACCGGCCTGCCCTTCGTCACCGCGCCCAACAAGTTCGAGGCGCTGGCCGCGCATGACGCGATGGTCGAGATGTCAGGCGCCCTCAAGACCGTCGCGGCCTCGCTCTTCAAGATCGCGAACGACATCCGCTTTCTCGGCTCCGGCCCCCGCTGCGGCCTTGGCGAGCTGATCCTGCCCGAGAACGAACCGGGCTCCTCGATCATGCCCGGAAAGGTTAACCCCACGCAATGCGAGGCGCTGACGCAGGTCTGCGCCCACGTCATGGGCAATGACGCCGCCGTCGGGTTTGCCGGCTCACAGGGGCATTTCGAGCTGAACGTCTACAAGCCGATGATGGCCTACAACGTGATGCAGTCGATGCAGCTTCTGGGCGATGCGGCCGTCGCCTTCACCGACAATCTCGTGGACGGGCTCCGGGCCGACGAGGGCCGGATCGACAAGCTGATGCGCGAGAGCCTCATGCTCGTCACCGCCCTTGCGCCGCAGATCGGGTACGACAACGCCACCAAGGTCGCCAAGACCGCTCACAAGAACGGCACGACGCTCCGCGAAGAGGCCGTCGCGCTCGGCTTCGTGGACGAGGCGACGTTCGACGCGGTGGTGCGGCCCGAAAACATGGTCGGCCCGAAGAAGGCCTGAGCCCATGGCGGATGTGCCGGTGAACCTCAACCGGGTCCGCAAGGCGCGGGCCCGGGCAGAGAAGAAGGAGGCGGCGGATCGGAACGCCGCTTTCCACGGCCTGCCCAAGGCCCGGAAGGAAGCCGCGCGCGCCGAGAACGAACGCGCGGGGCGGGCCCACGATGCCGGGAAACGGGAGGATGACCCCGAGTGAAATTGCGGCGCCCCTGCATCACCCATGTGCATGGTGGCCACATGTCACCCGGTCGTCCGTGCCGTCTGCTCCCATCCGCAGCGATTCGCGCTCATACTTGCGTCCATCTCGGAGACGGATGACGGCATGAGCTCCCTGCCCTCGCAGGCTTTCCACATCGCGCGACCCGTCCGGGACACTCCCGGGCGCCGGCGCCCCCTTCTCCTCAGCGAGGGCTCCGCCGAGGCGGCACGCCTCTCGGGCGCCTTCCTCGCCTCCGCCGTCGCGGCCGAGGCGCGGGTGATGACGCCGGAGGGCCCTCGTGCGGCCGGGAAACTCCGCGCCGGCCAGCACGTCCTGACCGAGAGCGGCCCGGTTCGCATCCTCTGGACCCGGCGGCACCCCCTGCCCGCCGAGCGTATTGCCGAAGGGCCGGGCCTTTCGCCCATCCTCGTCGCGGCCCATGCCTTCGGCGGCGGCGCCCCGCGCCGGCCCCTCCGCTTATCGCCCCGTGCCGGCATGGTGCGCCGGGTGGGCGGGCGTCGCATGATCGTTCCCGCCGTCGCCTGCCTGGACCTGGAGGGCGTCGGCATCGCTCCGGTCGCGGCGGTGACCTACGTGCAGATCCTGCTCGAGCGTCATGCCGTGATCTTCGCCGGAGGTGTGCCGCTCGAGAGCCTTCACCCCGGCGCACGGTACGGCCACCGCCGGGACAGGACGCTTCGCAGGCAGCTTCTGTCAGACCTTGCCGGGGCCGGGCGCGAGCTGAAGGATTACGGCCCAGAGATCCTGCCCCGCGCGATGCCGCGATGAGCCGCCCACGCAAACGCAGCCTGACGCTGGCCGGGCACCGCACGTCCGTCACGCTGGAAGATGAATTCTGGCACGCGTTCCGTGACTGCGCACGGCGGGAGGACCTGCCGATCAACACGCTCGCCGCGCGCATCGATGCCGAGCGCGACCCACAGATCGGTCTGGCCACCGCCATCCGCCTCCACGTTCTGCGCGACCTTCAAACCCGCCTCAGCGGGGCGTGAGCCTCAGCCAGATCCCGTCCCTCGCCCGCACCGTCAGATGCGCGACTGGCACGGGACGCTTCCCCTCCACGACGTCCAGCCGGTAGCGCCCCACGATGGAGGCAAGCAAAAGCACGCCCTCGATCATCGCGAACCCCGCGCCGGGGCAGACGCGCGCACCGGCCGAGAAGGGAATGTAGGCCTCCCGCTGGCAGGCCTTCCCGTTCTCGGTTCCCCAGCGGCCCGGGTCGAAGGCATCGGGCTCCGTCCAGAGGCGGGACTGGCGGTGAAGGTGCCACGGAGAGATGATGATCTGCGATCCCGCCGGCACGGGCCGGTCCCTGAACCGCTCCGGGCACCGCGCCTCGCGGACCATCATCGGCACGGGCGGGTAGAGGCGCAGCGCCTCCCGGAACACGTCCCGCGTCACCTTGAGACCGGCGATCGCTCCGAACGATGCCGCCTCGAGATCGCCGAGCCTGCGCCCTTCGGCCGCGACCCTCTCCTGCCAGTCCGGCGACGCGGCGAGAAGCCAGAGCGCCCAGCCGAGGGCGGAGGCGCTGGTCTCGTGCCCGGCGAGAAAGAAGATCGCCACCTGGTCCACCATCTCCGCCTCGTCGAAGCGCGCCCCCGTCTCCGGGTCCGGCGTCGTCATGATCTTCGTCGCGAGATCGTCCGCCGCGCGTTCGGCCTCGATCAGCGCGGCGCGCTCCCTGACGAGGCGCGCGATCAGCTCACGGATGTGCCGGGCGGAGCCGCGCGCGCGGCGCGAATGGAGGCGCGGCACCCAGCGGGGCACGGGCAGGAAAGCGGCGATGTTCAGAAGCGGCTGTTCCCGCTGATAGGCGCGGAACGCGGCGAAGACCTCGGCGGCAACCTCATGCTCGATGGGGATGGAGAAGAGCGTGCGGAAGATCACGTCCGCCGCCGCGTGGCTCGCCTCCGCCTCGATCTCGACCTCTGAGCCATCCGCGCGCGCGTCCAGCCGCGCAAGGGTCGCCACGGCCGCATCGCGCATCGCGGGAAACGTCTGGCGAAGCCGCCCGCCCTCGAAGGCGGGATCGATGATCCGCCGCTGCCGCGTCCAGTCCTCGCCATTGGTGACGAAGACGGAGTTTCCCAGAAGCGGCGCAAGCCCTTCCCGCACCCGGTTCGATTTCGGAAAATCCCCCGGCCGCTCCTTCAGGACGAGCTCGACGAGGGACGGCTGTCCGATCATGTAGGAGCGGAAGAACGGCGTGCGGAACTCCGCCATCCAGGCGCGGTAGAGCTTCTCCGGCTGGGCGGAGAGGATGTCAGCCCGGAACAGCCTGAGATATCGCAGAAGGGAGACACGCCCCTCGCGCGCGGCTGGCTTCGGCGGGATCATGCGATTTGCGGGTCCCTGCGGCGAACATGGGGGGAGACGGGTGTCTCGATCCGGCTGGCCGACGGGGCGCGGTGGGCGAAGCGGGCGGCGAGCGTGCGCGGACCTGCGGTGATGCGGAAGTAATCGTAATCGCCCGGGCGGTCGAAGGCGCAGAGATACTGGAAATGCAGCCGGAAGAATCGCCAGCGCAGAGCGGACCATCGCTCCGGGGACAGCGTCTGCGTGAAGGCCGCCGAGAGGACCAGCGGCCAGCGTTTCCCGGACCCTGCCACACCGCTGACCGCGACCGGATCGCAGAGCGCGAAGGCGCAGCCGTCTCCCGGCGCCGTGACGTCGATCCACGCGATGTCGCCCTGCTGTGACAGGCAGCGGAGATCCTCGCGGAGACGCTCGGCGTCCGGCAGGAAGGACACCATCGGGATCACTTGGCCGAGCGAGAGGAACGAGAGCGCCGGCCCCTCCGGACCCGCGCCGCCGCCCCGAACGAGATCCGCAAGGACCGAGACGCCGATATGCGCGCCCGACGAGTGGCCGACCACCAGAACCTCGTCCGCATCGCCGCGCAGAGCTTCCTCGATCGCCTCCCTGAACCCCGCCATGCGCGCCTCGAGAGCGGGCGGATTGGCCCCGCGATACTGCGCCGTGAACGCGTAATCGTGCATCAGGTAATAGGCGAAGATGCGGTTGTCGTGACTGCGGAACCACATCAGGACAGGCGGCATCGCGAGGATCCCGAGCCACGCAAGGGGCGCCGCGGCCAGCGACAGGAGCGCGCCGATCCCCGCGGCCACCGCGCAGGCGATCAGAAGCTGGCCGAGTAGGACGGCGACCGGATAGAGCGCCGCGATCACCGGGCCCTTGCGCAGCCGCATCAGGCGCCCAAGCGCGCCCGAGGCGATATAGGTCCAGGCCGTACGGCAAAGATCGAGATAGGTGCGCGCGATTCCTGTCCCCATGGAGGCCTTGACGATGTCGGCCCAGACGAGGACGCGGATCTCCGCCTCGGTCCGTTCGCCCTCAATGTCCGCCTGAACCGTCCAGCCGACCCCTCCCGACCCCGGAAGCTGCGCTTGGCGCAGCTCGTAGCCCGCGATCGCCGCCTGCGCCGCGCCCTCCTTTCGATAGAGTTCGCGGTAGCGGCGAGGGTGGAATGGATCGAAGCCCGGGATATAGAAGACCGTACGCCGCCTGACCGCACGATCGCCGCGCGTCGTCTCGAGGGTGGCGGGGGCATCGCTCATGGCGCTATCCTTCCTGCAAGGCCCCGGATGGCAAGCAATATCTGAGAGAATGGTGACGAGATGGGGACAGGCAGCAACGATATCGCCGAGGAGGTCGACGCACTCGGCCTGCTGTGTCCGCTGCCTGTTCTGCGCGCGCGCAAGCGACTTATGGCGCTGCCGGAGGGCGCCGCGCTTCGCATCCTGACCGACGACCCCGCTGCCCTGATCGACATGCCGCATTTCTGTGCCGAAAGCGGTCATACACTCCTCGGCGCGGAGGATATTTCCGGAGGGACGGCCTTCACCATCCGGAAGGGATCCGCCTGATCAGGAGCCGGTCAGGAACAGGATGACCGGAGCGGCACGGCCCGTCCGCGCGAGAAGAACGAGATCATCGGCGTCGGCCGAGACCTTTCGGAGCAGCTCCGGCGTCGCGTCGATGGGGCAAACCGTGTCGCTGAGAAGATCTACCGTGTCTGCCCCGCACAAGAGCCCGAGAGCTCCGAGCGCCTCGACGTAGGTTTCGCTCGACCTCTGATTGCGGGGATCCTTCGCGATCCGCAGGAGCGAGCCTGCAAGCCCGTCGCGCGGCTCGAGGATTGTCGCGATCATCGGCAGCCGGTGCGTGGCACAGGCATGATCGAGCGCGATCCAGCGGCGCCCGAGCGGAAGCGCAGGCACGAGATCGGTGAATGCGAGGCAGAGAAGCGAGTCGTCCGGACCGAGATGCGGGCTCGTGTCCGAAAAGCGCGTCAGCCCATCGTCGAGCAGGGCCTTGCGCCTGTGACGGCGGTCGAAATCGGCAAGGAGCTGCGGGAAGCCGAACCGATCCGGTTCCTCGAAATGGCGGATGCGGCAGAAGCCGTCCCGCCCGCTATGTGTCGCGATCTTCGCGGCGTCGACAATCAATGGCGCCTCCAACATACCTCGCGCCTCGGTCATAAACTGATCCGTGAGGCAAAGAACAGGCAACAATCGGATAAAAAAGGGGCCGCCGCGCCAGATGGCGACGGCGACCCTTGAGTTTGCGGTCCGGGACCGGGAGCGGACAGGGCCGAGGCGGGCCCTGGGGATACCGTCCGGGGGACTGGACAGACGAGGGGGAGGCAACCACCCCCGCTGACCCGGACCGCGGGCAGGCGGAGCGGCGGTCAGGCCGCTCCGGGCAAATCGGGCGCGGCGATCAGGCCGCGCCGGGCAAGTGAAGCGCAGCGATCAGCATCACGGCGAGGGACAGGGCGCCGAGCGCATCGACGAGAAGCGTGTTGCCGGAGCGGGCGATCAGCATTTTCAGGTCCGACATCATCATCAGGTCTTCTCCTCATCACGTTAACCGTTGCTCATTTGTTCTCATAGGGAGCCACCCAAAGCAAGAACTTTATGAGAACATACCGGGAAAAATGAGAACACAGGTGGAACGGCCCGGTCAGCCTATGTCGATCAGGCGGATCGCGCGGTCCTGTTCCATCAACCACAGAAGGATCTTGATCGCCCTGCCCCGCTGCCCCTCGAGCCGAGGATCGATCTCGAGCAATGCGCGGGCATCGCGCTGCGCCGTGGCCATGAGGCCGGACTGCCGTTCGGGCTCGGCGATACGAAACCGCGGCATGCCGGATTGCGCCGTTCCGATCAGATCGCCGGCGCCCCGGATCGCGAGGTCCTCCTCGGCGATGCGGAAGCCGTCCTCGCTCTGCCTCAGGATATCGAGGCGGCGACGGGCGGTCTCCCCCAGCGGCGCCCGGTAGAGAAGCAGGCAGGTCGAGGCGACGGCGCCCCGGCCGACGCGACCCCGAAGCTGGTGGAGCTGCGCGAGGCCGAAACTCTCGGCTTGCTCGATCACCATGATGGACGCGTTGGGCACGTTGACGCCGACCTCGATGACCGTGGTCGCCACCAGAACGGCGGTCTGCCCGGAGGCGAAGCGCGCCATGGCGGCGTCCTTCTCCGCCGGTGTGAGGCGCCCGTGGACGAGGCCGACCTGATCGTCGCCGAAGGCCGCCCGGAGCCGCTTGAACCGCTCTTCCGCGGCGGTGAGGTCCGCTGTCTCGCTCTCCTCGACCAGCGGGCAGACCCAGTAGGCCTGCCGGCCTTCGGCGATGGCGCCCCGCAGTCGCTCCACCACGTCCGGCAGGCGCGCCATGGGAACGGAGGAGGTGACGATCGGCGTGCGTCCCGGCGGTTTTTCGTCGAGGACGGAGACGTCCATGTCGCCGTATTGCGCAAGCGACAGGGAGCGCGGGATGGGCGTCGCCGTCATCACGAGGATGTCCATCCGCTCGCCCTTGGCGCCGAGTTCCATGCGTTGGGCGACGCCGAACCGATGCTGCTCATCGATCACGGCGAGGCGCAGGTCGCCGAAGACGACATCCTTCTGAAAGACGGCATGGGTTCCCACGAGGATCCGGATGCGGCCCTCCGCGAGGTCCCCCAGGAGGCGTGCGCGATCCGCGCCCCTGTCCCGCCCGGTCAGCACCGCGAGGCGGATACCGGCCGCTTCCGCGAGCGGGGCGAGGCTCTCCATGTGCTGACGGGCGAGGATCTCGGTGGGCGCCATCAGGACGCCCTGCCCGCCGGCTTCCACCGCGGTCAGAAGCGCGGCGAACGCGACGAGGGTCTTGCCGGAGCCGACATCGCCCTGGAGGAGCCGGTTCATCCGCCGGGGCGCCGCCATGTCCGCCGCGATCTCCTCCATGGCACGGGCCTGCGCGGAGGTGGGATCGTAGGGCAGCGCGCCCAGTACCCGGGCGCGGAGCGCACCGTCCCCTGCCGTCGCCCGGCCCGGCTTTTCCCGCCGCCGCGCCCGGGCAAGGGCCAGCGTCACCTGGTGCGCCAGCATCTCGTCATAGGCCAGGCGGCGACGGGCCGGCGCCTCGGCCGCCAGCTCCGCCATGCTGCGCGGTGCATGCGCCATTCGGAGAGCGTCTGCGAATGAAGGCCAGCCCTCTCGCGCCAGAACGCCGGGATCGATCCAGTCGTCCCCCTGCGGCAAGCGATGGAGCGCCGCGGCCGCGGCCTTCGACATCGCCTTCTGCGTCACTCCCGCTGTCAGCGGATAGACGGGCTCAAACTCCGGTATCTTCGCCGCGTCCTCTGGCCGGACGAT
Organism: Tropicimonas omnivorans; assembly: GCF_031846565.1. Taxonomy (NCBI): domain Bacteria; kingdom Pseudomonadati; phylum Pseudomonadota; class Alphaproteobacteria; order Rhodobacterales; family Roseobacteraceae; genus Tropicimonas; species Tropicimonas omnivorans. The sequence continues at coordinate 947,323 of NZ_JAVRHL010000003.1, forward strand.
GTGATCGGGGTGGACGATCTGCGCGACCCCGTCGAACAGCTCCAGCTTTCCGGACACGATGCGACGCTCGCCGGTGGGAAGCTGGTCCTCGAGCCACGGTCCGCCGCCGCGAAAGAAGACGAGGTCGAACGCGTTGCCGGCGCCGTCCTCGACCATGACCCGGTGCGGACCGCCCCGCCGTTGCGACGGGCGGTGACGGCCGATTGTCACGGCGATGGTGACGACCGAAGGGGGCACCACGTCGCGGATGGTGTCCACCCGGCGGCGGTCGATCCCCGACTGGGGAAGGGTGAGGACGAGGTCCCTCGGACGGGATATGGCGGCGCCCTCCAGCGCCTTGGCCATCTTTGGACCGATGCCGGGGAGCGTGTCGATGCCGGCAAAGAGCGGGAACAGCTCGGGCGGGCGGCCCGTCACGCCCCCTCGATCAGGCTCAGCCATCCGTCCTCGTCCAGCGTTTCGATCCCGAGCTCAGCCGCCTTCTTCGCCTTCGATCCGGCCCCCGGCCCGGCCACCAGGATGTCCGTCTTCGCCGAAACGGAGCCCGACACCTTGGCGCCAAGGCTCTCGGCGCGCGCCTTGGCTTCGGCGCGCGTCATCTTCTCGAGCGTGCCGGTGAAGACCACGGTCTTGCCCGCAACGGGGCTGCCGGCGGTGTCCGGCGCTTCTTCGGGCAGGATGTCGAGCTGGCTCGCGAGCCGGTCGATGGAGGCGCGCTCGGCCTCCTGGTCGAACGCGGTGACGATGGCATCCGCGAGCACCGCACCCACGCCCTCGATCCCGACGAGATCGTCCCATGCCGCCTTCGCGCCCTCTGGCAGATCGGCCCGCGACCAAGCGGCATCGCGGATCCGGGAGACCTGCGCCCGCCGCCCGTCCGCGCCCGCCTCAGCCCGCTCCGCCGCCACCTCCTCCTCCGCCTCGCGATAGGTGCGCGCGGCCGGCGCGGCGGCATCGAGGGCGGCGCACAGGACGGACCAGTCGCCGTAATGACGCGCAAGATCCGTGGCGGCGACCTCACCGGCATGGCGGATGCCGAGGGCGAAGATCATGCGAGGCAGCTCGATCCTGCGCCGCGCCTCGATGGAGGCTTCGAGGTTGGCGGCGCTCTTCTCACCCCAGCCCTCCAGCGTGCGGAGGTTCTCCCCGTGGCGCTCAGCAAGGGTGAAGAGATCAGCAGGCTCGGCAATCCAGCCCATCGCGTGGAAGGCCTCGACCTGTTTGGCTCCCAGCCCCTCGATGTCGAATGCAGGCCGGGAGACGAAGTGGCGGAGGCGCTCCACCGCCTGCGCCGGACAGGCCATGCCCCCAGTGCAGCGCCGGACGGAATCGCCGGGCTCCCGTATCGCCGCCTGTCCGCAAGCCGGGCAGGTTTCGGGGAAGACGTACGGCTCCGACGTCGCCGGGCGGGCCGAGACGTCCACATCGGCAATCTTCGGGATGACGTCGCCGGCGCGATAGACCTGGACCCTGTCGCCCTCCCGGATGTCCCGCCCCTCACGGATCGGAGCGCCCGTATTGTCCCACCCGGCGATGTAATCCTCGTTGTGGAGCGTGGCGTTCGACACCACGACACCCCCCACCGTCACCGGCTGCAGACGGGCCACGGGGCTGAGCGCGCCCGTCCGGCCGACCTGAATGTCGATCCCTTCGAGACGCGTCCAGGCCAGCTCGGCGGGGAACTTGTGCGCCAGTGCCCAGCGGGGGGTCGTGGAGCGAAAGCCGAGGCGCTCCTGCAGGCCAAGGTCGTTCACCTTGTAGACGACGCCGTCGATATCGTAGTCGAGATCCGCCCGCTGCGCCGCGATGGCATCGTAATGCGCGATCATGTCCTCCGCGGTCTCGCACAGCCGGGTGAGATCGTTCACCGCGAAACCGAGCGCTTCGAGCCGCTCGATGGCGCCCATCTGGGTGTCCGCGAGCGGCTCGGACAGGTCCCCCCAAGCATATGCGAAGAAGCGCAAGGGGCGGGTTCTGGTGATCGCCGGATCGAGCTGGCGGAGGGAGCCGGCGGCGGCGTTCCTGGGGTTCGCGAAGAGGCGCTGCCCCGCTGCCTCCTGACGCGAGTTCAGCGCCGCGAAGTCCGAGCGGGACATGTAGACCTCGCCCCTCACCTCGAGCAGATCCGGCGCACCCTCGATCGGGTCCGGGATGTCGCTCACGGTCAGCGCGTTGCGCGTGACGTTCTCGCCGGTGGCGCCATCCCCCCGCGTCGCGGCCTGGACGAGACGGCCACCCTCGTAGCGCAGGGAAAGGGACAGCCCGTCGATCTTCGGCTCGGCGGTGAAGGCCAGCGGAGCATCTGCCGCCAGCCCGAGGTACCGGCGGATGGAGGCGGCGAAATCGGTGACCTCGCCAGCCTCGAACGCATTACCGAGCGACAGCATCCGTCTGGAATGCTGCACCTTTTCGAAGCCCTCAGCAGGCGCCGCGCCGACCACATCCGTCGCGCTGTCCGGCCGCTTCAGCTCGGGAAACCGTGCCTCGATCGCCGCGTTCCGGCGCTTCAGCGCATCGTAGTCGGCATCGGTCAGAATCGGATCGTCGGCCTGGTGATAGGCGTCGTTCGCACGGGCCAGAAGGCCGGCAAGCCGCGCCAGCTCCTCCTCGCCTTGGGTGGCGGAGAGCTCCTCGACGGGGATGTCTTCAGTCTGTGCGGGCATGAGGCGGAGGGCGCGCTTCTTCAGGGGTCGGTCGGGCGGTGACGGTCTGGGCTTTCGAGATAGCGTCCGTGGCGGCCAAGCGCCAGCACCGGGCGCGTCTCAGGCCGCGAGGAAGGACAGGAGCGCCTCCTCCCCGGCGCGATACTCCCCCGAGGACGGCACGTCATGCCGCGCAAGGAGTGCGACCCGCTCCTCCCCGTCCATTTCAGCGAGGGCGATGATTTCGGGATGGATGTAGCTGTTGCGCGCGATGGTCGGCGTGTTGTGCAGCGCCTCCGACGCCGCCTTTGCCATGCCCGAAATCGTGAGCCTCTCCGCCCCGCAGGACAGCGCGTGGCGCCATGCCGCGAGGGTGCCGTTCCACGTGCGGAAGGTCTTGCAGGTCGCTCCGGATCCGCAAATTTCCGAAAGACGGTCGCTGAGCTGCTCGGACCGGACCGCGTGCCACTCACCGTGCCTGTCCGTCCATCCGATCAGCTCGGCGCCGGGCAGATCGTCGATCCGGTGGAGCGCGCGGGCAAGCGCGGGACCGTGGATCTGCGTCTCGACCTCCTGTCCGCCCTTGGCGGTATAGTTCAGCGCAATCCTGCCGCAGTCGAACTCGACATGCCTGCGGCGGAGCGTCGTGGCCCCGTAGCTCTTGTTTTGACTGGTATAATCGGGATGGCCGACGCGGATCGAGGTCCGGTCGATCAGCGCGAGCGTCGCCCCGATGGCCAGCTCCGGATCGCCCGCTTCGGCTCTGAGGGCATTGGAGATCCAGCGACGCAGGGACGGCAGATGCTCCCCGAACGCCGCGAGGTTCGAGAACTTGCGCCGGGCGCGGAACTCGGTCCAGTCGGGATGGTAGCGGTACTGCTTGCGTGACCGCGCATCCGTCCCCGTCGCCTGCAGATGGCCGTTCGGAAACGGACAGATCCACACGTCCATATAGGCCGGCGGAACGGCCAGCGACGCGATTTCCTTGCGTTTCTTGGCGTCGCGTATGCGCGTTCCGTCCGGTGCGATGTAGGAAAACCCCGTCCCGCGCTTCTCCCGCCGTATGCCGGGGCGGCTGTCAGGATAATAGACGAGACCCTGCTGCGGCATGACGGATCACGACGGGATGTAATGATCGGCGACATAGGCGCCACGTTCGCCGCGCGGTCGCGGCCGACCGACCGTGCTGTCCCGCCGCGTGCGCAATTCGAGCGCGGCGTTCAGGGACGCCCCGAGAAGAACCGCGAAGGCGCTGATGAAGAGCCACATCAGAAGCGCGATAACGGCGCCGATGGAGCCGTAGACCTGATTGTAGTTTCCGAAATTCGTCAGGTAAATCGAGAACGCGACGGACGCGCCCGCCCAGAGAAGCAGCGCGAGAAAGGCGCCCGGCGTGATCCAGGCCGCCCGCGCGCCGCGCCGGTTGGGCCCGAAGCGATAGACGAGGGCAAGCGCGATGAGCATCACGACCCCCGCGATCAGCCACCGCATGACCTGGGCGACGACCCCGGCGATGGGGCCGAGGGGGAAGAGAGCGAGGACGATGGGCGTGACGATGACGGTGCCGAGCGTGACGATGCCGAGCGCCACGAGCGACAGCGTCAGCACCACCGCCGCCAGGATATGCCGAAGACCGCCGCGGTTGCTCTCGCGGTAAACGGCGTTCACCCCCCTCATCAGGGCATCAACCCCGAGGCGGGCGGACCAAAGCGCGAACAGAAGCGACAGGACGGACGCCCAGGTCATCGTGTCGGTCGAGGAGGACGTAACGGCGCGGACCTGGTCGCCGATCAGCTTGTAGGCCTCGGCCGGCACGAAATTGGCCAGAAGGATCAGCTGCGCCTCGACGACGGAGGGATCCGACACCAGCGACCAGATCGCGATGAGGGCCGCGAGACCCGGGAAGAGCGACAGCATGGAGAAGAACGCGACACCGGCGGCCATCAGGAAGAGGTTCTTCTCGTCCATCGTCCGCAAGACATCGCCGCCCGCCTTGGTCCAGACGGCAACGCGCATGAACGCGCTCTTCCGGCGGCTGCGGCGTGGCGCCGGATCGTCGTCTTCCCTTGCGTTCATGCTTTCTTCACTTCGGACTCCGACTTCAGAACCTCTGTGCCATCCTCCTGCTTCAGCAGATAGGCCGGCTCGTCTTCACTCGCGTCGCGTGTGACCTCGTTGCCCTTTATCTTCTTGGTAATCTTCTGGGTGTAAACCTTGGAAACGGTGCCGGTGCCGGTCCCGTTGCCCCAATTCCATTGAAGTTTGTCGCCTTCCTTGTAGGACATGACAATTCTCCTTTCCTGAGATGTTGCGGACTGAACACGTTTCGGCGATCGTCCGTTCCCCCCCCTTGGGCCATGGCGGCATGGCCCGTCAGTGATTGCGCAGGGCCTCGATCAACTCGTCCTTGTCCATGTCCGACCGGCCCTCGATGCCGATGTCCTGGGCGCGCTCGTAGAGGTCGTCCTTCGTCCACTCCTCGTAGGGCGGGCTCTTGCCACCTTTCTTGGACGGAGACTGAGAGTCGTTTGCCTGCGCGTTGGCGATGCGGGCGGCCTTTTCCTTCGAAGCGCCCTCATCGCGCAGCGCCTCGTAGGTCTCGTCGTCCTTCACCTGCGGTCCGGGATCCTTCTTCGCCATCTGGCCCTCCTGTCGATCGGCTCTGGATCGGCAACGCCTGGGGCCGGTACTTGTGTTCCGCAGGGTTCCGCTTTGCCAAACGCGCCTGTCCCGCGCGCCGACCCGGCTGCATCAGGACGACGTCCCCCGTCCCCGAGCGGAGCGGTGACGGCTGGAACGCCCTACCGGTCCCCTTGACCCCCGGCCCCGCCTTGCCTAGCGTGCATCCTCGGCAAAGCTACAATATATGGGGGCAGGACATGCCGCGCGACCTTGTCACGCAGGCGTTTCTCGGCGTCGATTCCTCGCTGACGGGACGGCTCTGGGCCGGTCCCACCGTCGAGGAGGATCGCAAGGCCGAGGCGCTGGTCCAGGAAACCGGCCTGCCGGATGCCCTTTGCCGCATCCTCGCCCTGCGCGGCGTCGCCGGTCCTGATTGCGCCGCACATCTCGAACCGAAGTTGCGGGACCTGATGCCGGATCCGCGCAGTCTCAAGGACATGGAGATCGCGTCGGCCCGTCTCCTCAAGGCGGCGACGGATCGGGAGCGCGTGGCGATCTTCGCCGATTACGACGTGGACGGAGCGACATCCGCCGCGGTGCTGCACGACTGGTTCGCGGCGCATGGGCTCACGCCCACGATCTACGTGCCCGACCGGATCGCGGAGGGCTACGGACCGAATGCGCCGGCGATGGAGAAACTGGCCGCGAGCCACGACCTCATCGTCTGTGTCGATTGCGGCACCCTTGCCCACGAGGCACTGGAAGCCGCGGCGATGACCGATGTCGTCGTCCTCGACCACCACCTCGGTGGCGAAACACTGCCCCGCGCCGTCGCGGTGGTGAACCCGAACCGCCAGGACGAGAGCGGCGCCCTCGCCCATCTCTGTGCCGCCGCCGTCTGTTTCCTCGCCGTGGTCGAGGCGAACCGGCAGGCGCGCGGTGCCGGCCATCCCACACCCGACCCTGTCCCGCTTCTCGATCTGGTGGCCCTAGCGACGGTGGCGGACGTGGCACCGCTGATCGGGGTCAATCGCGCCTTCGTCCGGGCGGGTCTCGCCGTCATGCATCGCCGCGCGAGGCCAGGCCTTGCCGCACTGGCCGACGAGTCGGGACTGTCGGAGGCGCCGGCAGCCTATCACCTGGGCTACATGCTCGGCCCCAGGATCAATGCCGGCGGGCGAATTGGCCGCGCGGATCTCGGCGCCCGTCTTCTGACCACGCGCGACGGCCCCGAAGCGCAGTCCCTCGCCGAGAAGCTGAACGCGCTGAACGGCGAGCGCCGGGACATCGAGGCCCGCGTGACCGAGGAAGCGACCGAGCAAGCCATCGCGCGTGGCGCCGATGCACCGCTGATCTGGGCCTCTGGCGACGGCTGGCATCCCGGCGTCGTCGGGATCGTGGCCTCCCGCCTCAAGGAAGCCTTCGGCCGCCCAGCCGTCGTCATCGGCACCGATGGCGGGATCGGCAAGGGATCCGGTCGCTCCGTGCCCGGCATCGATCTCGGCGCCGCGGTCCATCGTCTCTCGCGCGAGGGGCTTCTCATCGCGGGGGGCGGCCACAAGATGGCGGCGGGCCTCACCGCCGAGGCCGGCCGGATCGATGCCGCGATGGAGCGACTGAGCGAGCTTCTGGAGGCGCAGGGCTCGGGCTCGGGTGCCGCGCGGGAGCTGCGGCTCGACGGCCTCATGATGCCGGGTGCCGCGAATGTGGAGATGATCGAAGCCCTCGAGAGCGCCGGGCCCTTCGGCGCCTCGGCCCCTGCCCCGCGCTTCGCGATCCCGGGCGCCGCGATCCATTCGGCACGCCGCGTCGGCGACGGACACCTGAAGCTCACGGTGTCGGATGGCCTCGGCCCGCGCCTCGACGCCATCGCCTTCGGCGTCTTCCGCTCCGATCTCGGCCCGGCGCTCGAGGCCCATGGCGGGGCGCGCTTCCATCTTGCGGGGCGGTTCGAGATCAACAGCTGGAACGGTCGCAGGAGCGCTCAGCTCAGGCTTGAGGACGCCGCGAAAGCCTGACTTTCCAGCCTCCCCCAAGGTCATGACAAGTTTCGCGAAAAATCTTCTTGCACCCGCCCGCCGCATTTCTTAGACACCGCCTCACCAAACGGCACGGCCCGTTCGTCTATCGGTTAGGACGCCAGGTTTTCAACCTGGAAAGAGGGGTTCGATTCCCCTACGGGCTGCCACTTGTCAAAATTATCTCTTGATATCCTAGCGTTAGGACCAGAAATAGTCCCACCGGTTGGTTGGGCTGTGAAAAGTGGGACACTTTTGGTGGCGGATGTCGGTCCAGTGAGCTTCCGAAACGCGCTGGCGGCGCGCAATTTTTGGGACGCCCCCTTGGTGTAGCGCGTCACCTCCTTGGACGTCTGGTGGCCAGTGATCGCCATGATCTCGAACTCGCTGCACCCGAGCTCCGCCAGCCGTGCAGCGGCGGCCTTGCGGAGGCCATGCACCGAGCAGTTTCCCAGGTTTGCCGCGTCACACCATTTGCGGAATCGATTGCCGAACCCGGCTGCAGTGAACGGACGACCAAAGTCGTTCACGAGGAAGGTTGTATCGCCGGTTCCCTCGGTTGCCAGGTGGCGCTGCAATTCCGGGATGATCGGGATCTCGAGGGTGATCGGATGGCGGTTACGTCCCTTGTGCTGGGTGAAAGACAACCACACGACCCCATCGCTGCTTTCCCGGAGATCTTGCCAGCCAAACCGAACCAGGTCGGATCGGCGTTGACCGGTGTAGAGCGCCAACGCCAACGCCAGCCGGGCCATGCTTCCAACTGGGTGGGTCGCCTCGTAGGCCTTAATTTCCTCGAGTGTCCATGAGTGATATCCATCGGCGTTCGTCGCAAGATACTCGACCTGCCCGGCTGGATTAGTGTCGTGAAGGTCGTAACGCGTGGCAAATCTAAAGAGCTGGCGCAGGGTCTTGATCATGGTGTTCGCCGCTGCCGGCGTATCCATCATCGCATCCCGCCGCGATCTAACGTGGCGCGGCAGGAGAAACGCATAGGGCTTATCGCCATCATTGTTCGTATCGCAAAATCTCTCGAGGATGGAACGACGGGTTCGGCGCGTCGAGGGATCAAGCTGCCGATACATCGGCGATTTGAAGTATTGGACGCAGAGCCAACGAAGCGTCTTCGGCTGAACCTTCTTGGCCCCCGTTGCAGCACGACTTCTGGAAGACTGTTTCTGTGCCGATGCGGCTGCCTGATAATCTGAAAGAAATTCGGGCGAACCGACCGGACCTCGCAACCTGGTCTTCCGCTGTCCCGGCGGCCGATAATAAATGCGAACGTTGCCATGACGATCGGTGTCCTCCACCACATATTTCATGCGGCGCATCTTCATATCAGCGAGAGGCCTAATTGTCCCACGGGTTATCTACCATTTCTGCTCCGCCTTCGAGACGATCAAAGGCTCGGTCGACCTGCTTTCGGTCCCAGACCCGGCGGCCGTCGATGCGCTTTGGTGGCGGCATCCGGCCATCCGCCGTCAACGCGTCGAATTTCGACGCACCCACCCCAATATACTCGGCAGCCTCGCGCCGGGAAAGGCCGCGCCGCTCCGGGGGTAAGCAATAGCTACTGTTCGCCGACTTTCGCTCCAGCATATCAAGCGTGCCTCCTTCGACAACCTCGATGGAGACTGTCGATCAGCTTGATCATTAAATCGAGAAGGCATCTCCCGTCGTGGTACGGAAACTGATCGTAGCGCGCGCGTTTCGGTCCGAGAGTCAGAGGCCTGCGGCTGTCGCCGTGACGGGTCTGGAGGTCGGGAGAGTTCCTCGCGGCCGCCCGTCACGGAGATCACGACATGACCGATATCGAACTTCAGGACGACCCTCGTGACGCGTCGAGCGGCTACAAGGTAGATGTATCCCGCGGCGGCCATGACGGTCGCGTCTCGTCGGAATGGTTCGCGCGGCCCGACGACCAGCGCTACCTCTCGCTGTCGACGCTGAAGGCGGCGGTCAAGGGCCGCGCGGATCGGAGCCGGACGCGCATCGTCGAGAGCGCGGCGATCCGCGTCTACGCGAGCCGCGACGATCCGGAGGCGCTGGCGCTTATCGTGCCCGGAGCCGACGGGCCCGTTGCCCCGACCCACTGGAGCTTCGGCCAGCTCACGAGCCTCGTCGGTGCACCTGCGACCTATCTGCGCCAGCTTCCTGCGGCACTTGCAGGGATCAACCTGCAATACGGCCTGACCTCGCATCGGGCCGAACAGGTCAAGATACTCGAGACCACCAACGGACGCGCTGAACTGCGGGCCGTCACTGGTCCCGATTACGGGCGCATCTACGACCACGAGCTGGTCGCGGCGGTCCAGCGGATCGCGGGCGACGGCGTCGGCGAAACGCGCTGGAAGGTCCCGGGCGTGCTCGACTGGTCGACCGGCCTCTACAATCCGAATGTCGACGTGACCAAGGATACGACGACGCTCTACGCTTCCGACCGCGACGTGTTCCTGTTCCTCGTCGACGATCGCAATCCGATCGAGGCCGGGACATTGCCAGACGGCTCGCCCGACCTGTTCTTTCGGGGGTTCTATTGCTGGAACTCGGAGGTCGGCGCGAAGACGCTCGGCATCGCCAGCTTCTATCTCCGAGCGGTCTGCCAGAACCGCAATCTCTGGGGCGTCGAGGACTTCCAGGAGATCAGGATCCGGCATTCCAAGCACGCGGCGAACCGCTTCGCGCACGAGGCGGCCCCCGCCCTTGCGACCTTCGCGGACTCCTCGCCCGCGCCCTTCGTCCAGGGCATCCGGGCCGCGCGGGAGCGGATCGTCGCCCGCACCGAAGAGGATCGGACCGACTTCCTGCGCAAGCGCGGCTTCGGCAAGGCGGAGACCTCGAAGATCGTCGAGACGGTATTGGCCGAGGAAGGCCATCCACCGGAAAGCGTCTTCGATTTCGTGCAGGGCATCACGGCGGTCGCGCGACGCAAGACGCAGCAGGATGCGCGGCTTGCGATGGAGGGGCGGGCGAAGGCGCTGCTCGAACGCGTGGGCTAAGCCCAAACTCCATCCGGTGCGTCGCTCCCCCCTCTGCCCGGCCTTCTCGGGCGTATCCTTCGCGGCTGGGTCGCGGCCGGAGAGAAAGAGGGTGGAGGGGGTTTTCGTGACGGGTTCGGAAGGTCGGGGGAGTGGCTCCCGGCCGATCCGTCACGGAGACGACCCATGACCGCCAAGACCAAGATCACCCTCAGCGCCTCGCGCGACATCCCCTTCGACAAGCTCCGTCTCAGCCAGGCCAATGTCCGGCACATCAAGGCCGGCGTTTCGATCGAGGAGCTGGCCGAAGACATCGCCCGGCGCACGCTGCTCGCCAGCCTCACCGTGCGGCCCCTGCTGGACGACAACGGTGCCGAGACCGACCTCTACGAGATCCCCGCGGGCGGGCGGCGCTTCCGGGCGCTGGAACTACTCGTCAAGCAGAAGCGCCTCAACAAGACTGCACCCGTGCCCTGCATCGTGCGTACGGATGGCGTCGCCGAGGAGGACAGTCTCGCCGAGAACATCCAGCGCGCGCCGCTGCATCCGCTCGACCAATTCCGCGCCTTCCAGGCCATGCGCGAGCGGGGCAAAGGCGAGGAAGAGATCGCCGCCGCGTTCTTCGTCTCGACCGGTGTCGTGAAGCAGCGGCAGAAGCTGGCCTCGGTCGCCCCTGCCCTGCTCGATATCTACGCCGAGGACGCCATGACGCTGGAGCAGCTGATGGCCTTCACCGTCAATCCCGACCACGAGCGGCAGGAACAGGTCTGGGCCGCCATCGCGCAGGGCTATTCGAAGGAGCCCTATACGATCCGACGCATGCTGACCGAGGCGACGGTGCGCGCGTCCGACAAACGGGCTCGCTTCGTCGGCTTGGAGGCCTACGAGGAGGCCGGCGGTGCGATCCTGCGCGACCTGTTCCAATCCGACGACGGCGGTTGGCTGCAGGATGCGGGGCTGCTCGACCGGATGGTCGCCGAAGGGCTGAACGACGCCGCGGCCGAGATCGCGGCCGAGGGCTGGAAATGGGTCGAGACCGCACCGGACTTCGCCTATGGCCACAGCTTCGGCCTGCGCCGGTTGATCGGCGATCCCATGGAGCCGACCGACGAGGAGACGGTTGCCTACGAGGCGTTGAAGGCGGAATTCGATCGGCTCGAGGAGCAGTACGACAGCACCGAAGAACTGCCCGACGCGGTCGACGCGCGCCTGGGCGAGATCGAGGACGCGATGGAGGCCTACCGGGACCGTCCCCTGAGCTTCGATGCCGAGGAGATGGCGCGCGCGGGAGTCTTCGTCAGCCTCGACCATGACGGCACCCTGCGGATCGAGCGCGGCTATGTGCGACCGGAGGACGAGGTGCCGATCGAGCAACCGGAGGCAGGTTCAGAAGACCCGGACGCTTCGGAGGCGGACGGAGACGCGGCGATGTCGCAGGGCACGGAGACGCCCGAGCCGGACGACGCGCCAGAGGAGGACGGCATCAAGCCGCTGCCGGATCGACTGGTGGCGGAACTTACGGCGCATCGAACGTTAGCGCTGCGCAACGCGCTGGCGGGCGATCCGGACCTGGCCTTCCGCGCCGCGCTGCACGCGATGTGCCTGAAGCTCTTCTACCGCTACGCGCCGGACAGCTGCCTCGAGATCGACGCCAAGTCGGTCGGGTTCGGCGCGCAGGCACCGGGCCTCGCCGAGAGCGCATCGGCGCAGGCGATAGATACGCGGCATGAGAGCTGGGCGGCACAGCTGCCGAAGGCCTCCGATGATCTCTGGGACGCGCTGGCGGGTTTCGATGCGGAGAGCCGGAGCGCGCTTTTCGCCCATTGCGTCGGGCTGACGGTAAATGCAATCGACGAGGCCTACCATCGCCGACCCGGTGCGCTTGCCCACGCCGACCGGATCGCGCAGGCGACCGGACTCGACATGGCGACGGCGGGGTGGCGACCCACCGTGGATACCTATCTCGGCCGGGTGACGAAGGCGCGTATCCTGGAAGCGGTTGCGGAGGCGAAGGGCAGCGCGCAGGCGCAGCTGATCGACCACCTGAAGAAGCCGGAGATGGCCGGCGAGGCGGAAACGCTGCTCGCCGACAGCGGCTGGGTGCCGGAGCCGCTGCGCACACCGAATGCCGACGTCGCAGAAACGGCGGCGGAGGACGGCGAACGGGCCATCGACCCAAACGCGGAGGACGGCGACGATGGGGACGAGCCCACGGATGCGCTCCAAGCGGCGGAGTAACGCCTCTCCCTCCCACTCCCTTTGGGCCCGCCGTCACCGACGGTGGGCCTTTTTTTGCCGAACGGAGGCCGATCCATGCAAAGCGCATCAGACCTCGCCGCCGATCTCGCGGCCCACGCCGAGGCGGTCTGCCGGGAATACCTGTCGAACGGCAGGCGTCAGGGATCCTATTGGCTCGTCGGCAATCTCGACAACGATCCCGGTCGATCCCTCTTCGTCCGGCTGACGGGGCCCGCCCGCGGCACGGGCGCGGCAGGGCGCTGGACCGATGCCGCGACGGGACAGCACGGCGACCTGCTCGACATCATCCGCGAGACCTGCCGCCTGACCGACTTTGCGGACGTGGCCGACGAGGCGCGGCGCTTCCTGCACCTGCCGAAGCCGGACGGCCGACCGACGATCGAGCGCGTGGCGTCCGGATCACCAAATGCTGCGCGACGCCTATTCGCCATGGCACGCCAAATCCGGGGCACCTTGGCCGAGACCTATCTCGCCGCGCGCGGCATCGCCGATCTTGCGGGCACTGATTGGCTGCGCTTCCATCCGACCTGCTTCTATCGCCCGGATCGGTATAGCCCGACCGAGACCTGGCCCGCGCTCATCGCGGCCGTCACAGATTCATTCGGCACCCTCACCGGCGTGCACCGGACCTGGCTCGACCCGGACGGGTTCAGCCGCGCCAATCTCGGCAAGGCGCCCATCGACACGCCGCGACGGGCCATGGGCCGGCTGCGCGGGGGTGGCGTCCGGTTCGGCACGACCGCCGATATCCTGGCCGCGGGCGAAGGCATCGAGACCGTCCTGTCGGTGCGGCAAGCCCTTCCCGCCCTGCCCGGCATCGCGGCGCTCTCCGCCGCGCATCTGGCCGCCATCGACCTCTCCCCCGCGCTCCGCCGCTTCTATATCCTGCGCGATGTCGATCCGGCGGGCGACGCCGCGATGAAGACATTGACCAATCGCGCCAAGAGCCTCGGCATCGATGCAATCCCGCTCACCCCGTCGCGAGAGGATTTCAACGAGGACCTGATGACGTTCGGTGCGGATGGGCTGCGGCATCACCTGCGGAGCCAGCTCGCGCCCGAGGATGCCGCGCGCTTCCTGCCGATCGGCGGGCAGCGCGACAAGACCGCCTGAGCGGACCGCGCCGATCCCGGAACGTTGCCGGCGTGGCGGCACCGGATCGAGGGAGAGCCGCGCCCACGGCCTTCAAAAAGGGCTGTGGTCTGCGGCAAGCGGGCCGGGCCGGCAATGGCGAGGGGCGGCTCTTTTCCGCCGCGCGGCGAGAGGCGCCGCGCTTTGCATCGCGATCCAAAAGAGCCGCCCCCCGCCATCCTCCGCTGCGCTCCGGCCGACGCGCCCATGGGGTAACCGCAAAGCATCCCTTCGGGGGCATGCGCCGGTGCAGGTCCGTCCCGCCGGCCGCGTCCCGTCGCCATGAAGGCCGCGCGAGGCGCGGTCCCCCGACGAGGAGCCACCCCATGACCGATTATCCCGACATCGCCGAAACCGCCCCCTCCGCCACCGCGCAGGTGCTCGCCGACCTCGAACTGCACGGATACCGACCCTCCGCCTCCGAGCCCGATCCCCGCGACTGCCCCGACGACGACGTGGCCGCCCGCGCCGCCGCCGACATCCTCACCGTCCTCGTCTCCGCGATGGCCGAGACCGCGCTCGATTGGGACCTCGACGAATTGCTCTGGTCGAGCGTCAACATGTTCCACCGCGCCGTCCTTCGCATCGAGCGCAAGCTCGACGACAACGAACAGGCGCAGAAGCGCGGGCAGCGGGAACAGGACGGGTCCGAGGTCGCCGCGGTCCAGCTCGAGACCCTGATCGAGATCGGACAGGGCCTCCTGCAGCGCCGCGACAGCCTGGAGGTCTTCCGCGACAGCGCCGCGGACCAGTATCTCCGGCTCACCGGATCGCCCTGGACGCCGCGCTCGGGCTCCCGGGTGAACCATCGGCATCTGACCGCGGCCACGATCGACAGCCGGGACTTTCTCTCGGCCAGGCGACGCGCCGACAGCACCCTGCTGATCCCCAAGGGCACGAAGATCGCCTTCGCGGGCGGCATGGACTGTCAGGATCACAATCGCATCTGGGCCGTGCTCGACAAGGTGCAGGCCAAGCACCCGGACATGGTGCTGCTCCATGGCGGATCGCCGAAGGGTGCCGAGCTCATCGCCGCCAAATGGGCAGAACATCGCGGCATCACCCAGATCGCGTTCAAGCCGGACTGGTCGCGACACGCCAAGGCGGCCCCGTTCAAGCGCAACGACAGTCTGCTCGACACCCTGCCGGTGGGCCTGATCGTCTTTCCGGGCACGGGCATCACCGACAACCTGGCCGACAAGGCCCGCACGCTCGGCATCCCGCTCTTCGACTTCCGTGACCGGGGCGGCGCGTAAGCGCCTCCTTGACCGCTACACCGTTGCATCAGCGGGATTTCGCGTCCCGCCGGTGCGGCGACATTCCCTTGCGCGCAATGTCCTCCGAAGAACCACGAAAATCTGTTAGGATGCTTGCAGGCGCTTGGCGGTGGAGGATGCGCGTTCGACAACCCATACGGGAGAACGCATCATGTTCATCGGCAGCCTCGTCAGTCTTCTCGGCCTCGGCATCCTGCTTTGGCTCCTCTTCACCCTCGCGATCCACGCGCTGCCCTTCTTCGTCGGCCTGACCGTCGGGATGTACGCGAATGAGAGTGGCGCGGGCCTTGCAGAGGCGCTCGGAGCCGGGTTCTTTGCTGGCATCGGAGCACTCGTCCTCGGCCAGCTCCTCATCGCCATCCTCCGCAATCCGTGGCTGCAGGCCGGTGTCGCGCTGGTCTATGCCCTCCCGGCGGCGCTCTCTGGATACTACGCCGTCCATGGGCTGTCCGGCATCGGGTTCGATGCCGAATTCTTTCGCGTCGTGCTCGGCGGTCTCGGCGGTCTTATCATCGGCGGCACGGCCTGGGTCCGCATGGGCAATCTCTTCGGCACTGGCCCCGATCCGATCGACGGGGAAGAGGCGACGATCCTTCCCCGTTGACCGGCAGGCTGGAACCAACGGGAGACGCCGCCATCCTCTCTGTCGAAGAAGGCCGGGATGGAGCGAGCAGCGGCCCGCAGCGCCCTGCCGCGACGGGAGCGGCTCTCCTCCGTCGAGGCCTCGCTGTGCCGGGTAATCTCGCTGCGTCTAGTGTCGATCCAGTTGCGGGAGGCATTCGGAGCGCGGCCGTTCTCCTCAGCGCTATCCGGCCCGTCTACACGCCGAGGCTTCTCTTTCTGCGACGGAATATTCGCCAGACTTGAAGCGGGGCACCGACGGCCGCCAGTCTCCCGATCGGGGCGTCGTCCCGGCACCCGCCCGCACGCGGACCTCTCGAGGTGTTGATCTGGCCGGGATCGGCTGGCGCCTCGATCGCCTTGGCCGCAACGGCTCCGCCGGAGCTTTCTTCCCCTGGCCTTCGGCCATTCCTCGCGGACGACCCGGGTGGGTCCAAGAAAGCCCCGGCTGCGCCGTCCTCCGCGGCGCTGCGGGCCGTACCGACTGCGTCGGCGCTCGTCCCGGCCCTGTCGATCACCATCGAGGCCGCGATGGGCGCGGGTTCGAAACAACAGCGATCAGGAGACACGACATGGCGACCATCGGCACCTTCAAGAAGTCCGGCAGCGAATATACCGGCGAAATCGTCACCCTCAGCGTCCAAGCCAAGGCGGTCCGCATCGTCCCCGAGGACAGCCGCACCTCCGACAACGCCCCCTCCCACCGGGTCTTCGTCGGCCGCGCCGAGATCGGGGCGGCCTGGTCCAAGACCTCGACCGAGGGCCGCGCCTATCTCGGGCTCAAGCTCGACGATCCGAGCTTCACCGCGCCGATCTACGCCAACCTCTTCGACGACGAGGACGGCGACGGCTACTCCCTCATCTGGTCCCGGGCCCGCCGGACCAACGGCGACTGAGGATCGCCATCGCCCCGCCCGAGCGATCGGGCGGGGCCACGCGCGTGAACAACCCGATGATGAACCCGCCGCAGGCGCGCGAGCAAATGCCGATGACATGCATCCTTAGCGCACTTCGTCGTCAGGCCTCAGCAAGTCCAAGTGATCGACGCCCAAGGCCTGAGCCAATTCGTAGAGCGTAATGATCGTGGGGTTCCGCCTTCCACGCTCGAGGCCGCTGAGATACTGCTGGCTGAACCCAGACAATTCCTCGACCTGTTCTTGTGTGAGGCCCCGCTCCTGCCGCAAGCGGGCAAAGTTTCGGCCGACCAGTCTCCGCATATCCATGCACGAGCGGTCGCAGCCTACATATTATAAGTTTATCAACTATAATATGTATTGCCTCTATAGTACCGTCCCGGCACGATGGCATAGTAGCGGATAACTGGCGGCATCTCGGAATTCGTGCCACGAACTCTGTCGGCAAAAGCACCTGAGTATCGCGACCAATGGCGTATAGAAGACATCAAAGCATTTGAGGAGCGGAAGGCCATTTCCCATACGCGAAACAACAAAACCGATCGACCTGAACTTGACCCGGAGATCGCGCCAGAGGCCCCCTCTGATCCCGATCTCACACCCTACGACCGGACCCACATGGTCACGTATCTCCGCCTGCTCGACGCCAACGCGGAGAATGCACCGTGGGACGAGGTGGCCCGAATCGTCCTCGGGCTCGATCCCGTCGAAGAGCCCCAAGCAGCGCGTCGCGCTTACGAGACCCACCTGAAACGGGCGCAGTGGATGACCGAGGCAGGCCATAAACTGCTCCTGCAGAACGCGCGACCGGGCTGATTTCCGCCGGAGAACGTACCGATTTCCTGCGCTATCGCCTTTTGCCTATGCCGCAATAGCGCGGTCACCCCTACCCCACATCTTTGCCGTTTCCGATGCTTGGTCTTTGCACGCCTGACGTGTGCTCACGACGATCGGGGATGGCCGATGACGCAGACCGGAGCCTGGCGCATTCCCGCGAGTTATCGCTATGCACTCGATCTCGACGATGCGGATTTTGCGTGGGAATTCCTGCGCCGGAACCCGGAGTTCCACGAAGACGTCGATCAGGCGAACGGCCGCGGTCAAATTGCCGTAGATGACAGTTCCGCGCCCGATCCTCCGCGACGGACCCACCGCAAACCACCGGAGAGCCCCCACCGCGCCGACGCCATCGCGCGGTGGGGGCTCTGGTTTCGCGCCGGACCGGCATCTGCGCGCGGACGAGGCCACGCCCCTCTGGCGGCCTGATCATATTATCGATTGCGTCTGCCTTGTGCCCGAACGGCGGCATGCGGGCGACCTGTCCGCATTTGCCTTCGACCTCGGGACTTGGCCCGGCCGAGCGGAGATCTTCTTCGCCGGGGACGGTCTTCACATCCTTGCCAATATTGGCTCCGCGCGACCGGCCCGGCTTTGGCTGCCGCAGCGAACGACCCTGCCGAAACCCGAAACGCGTTTCGGCATCTACATCCAGCCCGACGCCTACGCCCGGGAGCGCGCGGAGGTCGCGCTCCGGTTCTGGCGGGCGATGGCCAATCCCGCCGCCGCCCGGTCGCCTCCCGACGTTTCCTGGCCGCAACGCAATCACACCCGGCTGGCCGCGATGCTCTATGCCAGCGACCTCCGCGCGGCCGGGCTCGGGCAGCGGGCGACCGCGGAACGGGTGCTCGGCGCATCGCCGGGTCCGGACTGGGCGTCGAGCCACGAGCGCAGCGCGCTCCGCCGTCTGCTGCGCGACGGGACACGCTATATTGCCCGGGACTACCGCGACCTCCTGCGCCCGCCGAAACGTCAAGGTCGCTCCTGACCCCCTTCAACTCCGACCCTGAGCACGCCGTCTTCCGTCTCCGATGGTGCGCCTCGATGCGCTGCGGATGTCCCGCAGGCGCCGAGAGCCCTCAGGAGACACCCCCATGCCCGATCCCCTCGCCGGATTGCCGCCCCGCTATCTCAGAACGACCGAGGCCGCGCGCTTCCTCAGCCTTTCGGGCCGCACGCTCGAGAAGCACCGGACCTACGGGACCGGCCCGGCCTACCGGAAGATCGGCGGCCGCGTGGTCTATTCGGTCGAGGATCTGCAGGCCTGGGCCGACCGCGGACAAAAACGTTCGACGTCGGATGTCTGCGCCGACGAGGTACTGCCGGCGAAGCGCCACCCGGCACGGCTTGCGGCCTATGCCGGCGCGCCGCGTAGGGGCTGAGCCGGACGATGTCCTCGCACCGACACGCGTCCAGCGAACGATCGCTCCTCCTGCCCTTCGAGCCTATCCGGCAGGATGGCCCGCCCCGTCGGGACCAGCGCGACCTGATGGAGCGGCCGTTCTTCTCGCTGTCGAAGAGCCGCCGGGTGACGCCGATCCTCTACCGATCGGGCGGCGTCGAGGTGGAAGTCCACGCCGTCCCGGAGCACGGCATGGCCTCGATCTGGGATGCCGACATCCTGATCTGGGCCGGCAGCCAGCTGGTCGATGCCGCGAATGCCGGCCTGCCGACCTCGCGCTACTTCCGCTTCACGCCGTACCAACTGCTAACCTCGGTCGGGCGCGGAACCGGCAAGCAGCAATACGATCTCCTGAAGCGCGCGCTGACGCGGCTGCAATCGACCGCCGTCAGCACCACGATCCGGAACGGCCCGCAATGGCGCCGCCATCGCTTCTCCTGGATCAACGAATGGGAGGAGCGGATGCTCGCGTCCGGGCGCTGCGAGGGCATGGAGTTCGTCCTGCCCGACTGGTTTTACAGGGGCGTCTTCGACCACTCGCTCGTTCTCACGATCGATCCGGCCTACTTCCAGCTCAGGGGCGGGATCGAGCGCTGGCTCTACCGCGTCGCGCGCAAGCATGCGGGCCGCCAGCCTCGGGGCTGGGCCTTCCAGTTTCGCCATCTCCACGCCAAATCCGGCAGCCTGGCGCGACCCTCCGACTTCGCCCTCGACCTGCGCCGGATCGTCGCCCGCCAGCCCCTGCCCGGCTACGCGCTCAACATCGAGCGTGATGCCACCGGGGCCGAGATGCTCCGCTTCTGGCCCGCGAGCCCTGTGGATAAGGTCGCCGCGGTGCTGCGAAGTATCGGCAGATCAGGCGCAAACCATATCGGCAGATCGGGCGCATCCCTATCGGCAGATCAGGCGCACGGATCGCAACCAACCCTTTGGGACCAAACGCGGAATGGCGACCGTAAAGAATCTAAAGGAGAATCTAACTTCCGGAAGGCCAGCGACGCCCTGTGGAAAACCAGCCCCGATCGCGGCCATCCGCCGACCGCAAGGGGGCGCAAGGAATGAGCGTGCCGGGGAGTGCAGGCCTCACGGAAGTCACCCTGATCTGGGACGAAGGGCGCATCGAGCAGTGGATCCGCTTCGGTCGAATCGCGCGCGAACGGATCGTCGATCGGCATTGGCGGATCGTCGGGTTCGTGGATGGAAGCGTCTTCGCCTACGTCCGCTGGCAGGCCAACGCCTACGGGACAGTGCTCTCCCGGATCGACATCCTGCGCGCAGGCGGCGAGCGCGCAGAGCGCGTCGCGATTCCCGGCGTGACACCGGGCGCGCAATGCCTGCTGCGCCTCTCCGGCTGGCCGAAGGTCGAGGCGGCGCTGGAGACCATCGATCGGATCGAAGCGCTCGGCATCGCGCCGGAGCGCGTCTGCCCGGAACACTGGCGGCATGTCCACAACCGTCTGAGCCTCGGCCGAGCCGCCGAGCCCTACACGCTCGATCGGCATCGCGCCTGGCTGCTGCGCCAATCGGTGACGCCATGAGAATTGTCGCCATGCTCTCCGCCACCCTGTGCGCCGGTACGCTGTCGACCGTCGCAATCGACGTCGCTCCCCGAGTGATCTGGAACGCGAGCGCCAGCGTCCCCGTCGGTCTCTACGCCGTTCTCCCGACATCGTCGCCGCAGCTCGGGGATCTCGTCCTCGTCGAACCGCCGGAGGATTTGGCTCGCTATCTGGATCGGCGCGGGTATCTTCCGCGCGGCCTGCCGATGCTGAAGCGCGTCGCCGCGCTGCCCGGCCAGACGATCTGCCGAAATGGTGCGATCGTCCGGCTCGACGGGAAGGCGGTTGCTGCAGCCCGCGCCGAAGACAGTCGTGGACGCTCGTTGCCGAGCTGGTCCGGCTGCCATCGACTCCGGCAAGGTCAGGTCTTCCTGCTGAACGTGGACACGCCGGACTCGCTTGACGGGCGGTATTTCGGTCCGCTGCCGGTGTCGGCGCTTCGCGGTCGGGCCGTTCCGATCCGGACCCGGGCGACGCCATGATGCAGCGTAACTCGTCCGCACAATCCAGCCGCACAAAGCCCTGCCCTGCTGCAAGTCCGCGCCGCACGTCGACTGCGTTGGCGATGGTGCTGAGTCTGTGTGTCGTCGTTCTGATGGTCCTTCCGGTCAAGCCATCGACCGCTCAGACTGTATCTCCCGCAGCCGAGGATCGCACCGCTCGGGCCATTCATATCGCCGACGCGTCGCAGCGCTTCGGCATCCCGGAGATCTGGATCAGGGCCGTGATGCATCGCGAAAGCGGTGGCGACCCGCGCGCCGTGTCGCCGAAGGGTGCGATCGGCCTGATGCAGATCATGTCCGGCACCTGGGCGGAGCTTCAGGCGCGCTACCGCCTTGGGCCCGATCCGTTCGACGAGCGCGACAACATCCTCGCCGGCACCGCCTATCTGCGCGAGATGCACGATCGCTTCGGCACCGTCGTGAGGATGCTCGCCGCCTACAATGCCGGTCCGGCGCGCGTCGACGACTTGCTGCAGATTGGTCGCCCCCTGCCCCGCGAGACCCGCGCCTATATTGCCGCCATACTTCCATCGATGAGCGGCGACGCTGCCGCGATTGTACCGCCGGACAGCCCGTCGGATTTCCGCGACGCGCCAATTTTCGTGCAGCGCGGGAGCCCGCCGGGTGCGGACCGTCCACGATCCATCAAAGAAGGTTCGTATAGCCGCGAAGCCCGATCCGTCGCAGAAGATCCTGCGCCGTTCGGCCCCGACGAAGGGGTAGCAGAGGGCTCCGACAGCCTCTTCGTCCGCCGCGGTGCGGAGGATCGGCGATGAGGCATGCTTTTGCCCCCGAGCGTGCTGCCGCGTCCACAATCGTGCGCTGTTCGGCGTTCGGGCGGGAACCCGGAGACGGAAGAGCTGGATGGCAAGATAAAAGCCGCGAGGTGCGCGGGTGTGGGTCGGCCGCTGACGCGTTGATTTCACGAGGTATAGCGCGAGGTGCGAATTTCAGCCGCACCTTCAGCCAACCCGTAACGCTCTCGGATTGCACCCATTTCTGCACATCGCGAGGATTTCCCCATGGCTCACGAGGACGAGTTCAGCATTCGACCCGGCCGCATTCGCCAGGGCCGGTCGACGCGGACCAAGCCGTTCGTGGCACAGGCGCTGAAGGCCGCCAACCGGGCGGGTGGGGTCAAGCGCGGCGAACGCGCGCGATCAGGATCCAAGAGCAGTTTCGGGCGCGGGAGTTCCGCCAGCTTGCGCGCCGGCATCGGGCTCGGACCGCATGCCCGCCGCGTGGCCGTGAAAGCCAGGGTGGTGCGCCATAATCGGCGCTCGGCGCCGCTTTCCACCCATCTCGCCTATCTCAGGCGCGACGGCGTGACCCGCGACGGCGAACCCGGCCGGATGTTCGATGCGTACGAGGTCGATGTCGATGCCGGGGCATTCGCCGGACGTTGCGAGGACGATCGTCACCATTTCCGTTTCATCGTGTCACCCGAAGACGCGGCCGAGCTCTCGGACCTGCAAAGCTTCACGAGAGACCTGATGGCGACGGCCGAGAAGGATCTGGGCACCGAGCTCGACTGGATCGCCGTCGATCATTGGAACACCACGCATCCGCATATCCATGTCCTCGTCCGCGGGCGGACCGATACCGGCGAGGATCTCGTCATCGCACGGGACTATATCGGCAGCGGGCTGCGCGGCCGGGCGTCCGAACGCGCGACCCTCGAGCTCGGACCGCGAAGCGATCTGGAAATTCGATCCGGGTTGGAGCGCGAAGTCCAGGCGGACCGATGGACCGGCCTCGACAGGACGCTTCAACGCGATGCCGTCGACGGCGTCGTCGATCTCCGCCCCCGGTTCGGCGAGAGACAGGACGAGACCGCGCCGCTGCGAATCGGCCGCGTCCGCCATCTCGAACGCCTCGGACTCGCCGATCCGATCGAGAGCGGGCGATGGCGTCTGGCCGACGATGCCGAACAGGGATTGCGCCAGATGCAACGCCGCGGCGACATCATCGCGCGGCTGCACGACGCGCTCGGTGCCGAGGCCGCGACGCGCGGCACGGCCGGGCTGGTGCCGGACGGGCCGCCGGAGAGTGGATCGATCCTCGGGCGGATGGCCGCACGCGGGCTCGACGATGAGTTGACCGGCTCGGCCTTCGTCGTGATCGACGGTGTCGACGGACGGACGCACCATGTCGCCCTCGCCGATCTCGACGCGGCCTCCGACGCGCCGATTGGCGGCATCGTCGAGGCGCGCTGGACGCAGCCGGCACGTGGGACGTCGCGGCTGGTGGTTTCCGTTCGGTCAGATTTCGACCTGCAGCGTCAAACAATTGCGAACGGGGCGACCTGGCTCGACCGGCAATTGGCCGGAACGGCGCCGGCCGCGCTGTCCGGAACAGGGTTCGGCCGGGAGGTTCGGGATGCCCTTTCCGCTCGAGCCGACCATCTCGTCGGCGAGGGGCTGGCGATGCGGAGCGGGGACCGGCTCCGCCTCTCCCGCGATCTGATCGCGACCCTCCGGCAGAGGGATCTCGCTGCCGCTTGGGAACGGATCGGCAGGGAGACGGGACTGCCGCCCCTTGCCGCGGAAGAAGGCGCGCATGTCTCCGGTCTCCTGACGCGCCGCGTGACGCTCGCCTCGGGACGCTTCGCGATGATCGACAACGGGCTGGGGTTCCAGCTTGTGCCGTGGGCGCAGCCGCTGGAACGCCGGATCGGGCAGCAGGTGTCCGGGACGGTCACGGCGGCTGGCGGAATCGATTGGACCCCGGGTCGCCAGAGGGGGCCGTCGGTCTGACCAAGCCGCAAGTCGGTCCTCTCGCACCATCCGTTTTCTACGCCGTGCTACCCGGCACTTCGAGGTCTGTACCTTCATCCTTGTTTCCGCCCGCTGCTCGCGTCTGCTCCCGCGCATGCACGCGACCAAGATCCTCTGGGGCCAGATCCTCGCAGCCTGCCTGACCGCGTTCCTGTTCGTCTGGGCCGCGACGCAGTGGACGGCGTGGCGTCTCGGGTTCCAGGCGCAGCTCGGCGCGCCGTGGTTCGAACTGGGCGACTGGCCAGTCTATCCGCCGCCCTCTTTCTTCCTCTGGTGGTACTGGTACGACGCCTATGCCCCGCGCGTCTTCGTCGAAGGCGCAATCATCGCCGGCACCGGCGGTTTCGCGACAGTGGCCGTCGCCATCACCATGAGCGTCTGGCGCGCCCGCGAGGACAAGGATGTGGCGACCTATGGCTCGGCCCGCTGGGCGACAATGTCGGATGTTCGCGCCGCCGATCTGCTGACGCCCGACGGGGCCGTCTTGGGACGCTGGGAGCGCGATTATCTCCGCCATAACGGACCGGAGCATGTGCTCTGCTTCGCCCCGACCCGATCGGGCAAGGGCGTTGGGCTCGTCGTCCCGACCCTGCTGACCTGGCCCGGCTCGGCCATCGTCCACGACATCAAGGGCGAGAACTGGACGCTGACGGCCGGGTGGCGCGCGCGGTTCGGGCGCGTCCTTCTGTTCGATCCGACGAACCCGGCAAGCGCGGCCTACAACCCGCTACTCGAGGTGCGGCGCGGCGACAGCGAGGTCCGCGACGTGCAGAACATCGCCGACATCCTCGTCGATCCCGAAGGCTCGATCGAGCGGCGCAACCATTGGGAGAAGACCAGCCACGCGCTGCTCGTCGGGGCGATCCTTCACGTGCTCTATGCGCGCGCCGACAAGACCCTCGCGGGCGTCGCGACCTTCCTGTCCGACCCGGCCCATCCGATCGAGGCGACGCTGCGGAGCATGCTTTCGACGCCGCATCTGGGCGACCGGCCGCACCCGGTCGTGGCCAGCGCAGCCCGCGAGCTCCTCAACAAATCCGACAACGAACGCTCCGGCGTGCTCTCCACCGCCATGTCGTTTCTCGGGCTCTACCGCGACCCGGTCGTGGCCGAGGTGACCCGCCGATGCGACTGGCGCATCGCCGATCTCGTCGAAGGCGATCGCCCGGCGACGCTCTACCTCGTCGTCCCGCCCTCGGACATCGCCCGCACCAAGCCGCTCGTGCGCCTGATCCTGAACCAGGTCGGACGGCGGCTGACCGAGGAACTGGAGGCGAAGACCCGCAAGCACCGGCTCCTCTTGATGCTCGACGAGTTCCCGGCCCTCGGGCGGCTCGACTTCTTCGAGAGCGCGCTTGCTTTCATGGCCGGCTACGGCCTGAAGAGCTTCCTCATCGCGCAATCGCTCAATCAGATCGAAAAGGCCTACGGGCCGAACAATTCGATCCTCGACAATTGCCATGTCCGTGTGGCCTTCGCCACCAACGACGAACGCACCGCAAAGCGCATCTCCGATACGCTCGGCACGGCGACCGAGATGCGCGCGATGAAGAACTATGCCGGGCACCGGCTCTCGCCCTGGCTGGGCCATCTCATGGTCTCGCGTCAGGAGACGGCGCGGCCGCTGTTGACCCCGGGCGAGGTCATGCAGCTGCCATCGACGGACGAGTTGATCCTCGTCTCGGGCGCACCGCCGATCCGGGCGAAGAAGGCGCGCTATTTCGAGGACCGGCAGTTGCAGCGGCGCATTCTGGCTCCGCCCGATCCTGCGAAATGTGAGCGCGACGGCGTCCCACCGGCCGATGACTGGACCGCGCGCCCGACGATCGCCGCGGTCCGGGCTCGCCCTGCCGTGCCGGATGACGCGCAGAAGGCCGGAACCAAGGAAGAGGATGGCGGCGTCCGCCGCGCGCCCGACCTGCCGGTAGAGGTCGCGCTCAGCCCCGAAGACGTCCATGCGCGGGAAGAGTTCGACTTCGACGAGACGGCGTCCGGCGACGATGCCGATGAGGATGCGGTCCGCGCGAAGGCCCTGCGGCGCGAGCGCCAGCGCTTCAGCGCCGTGGCAAGGCAAGCGGCACTCGATCCCGGCGACGGCATCGACCTCTAGGAAACACCGATGCGCAAGGCCCGCCTCTCCGTCTATCTCGAGCCCGCCGTCATGGATGCGCTGACGGCCTACGCCGACCGGCGCGACCGGTCCCTCTCCCTCGTCGCGGAAGCCGCCATTGCGTCGTTCGTCACCCCCGATGCGAGCGAACGGCTCGAAGCGGCGCTTTCCGCGCGGCTCGACCGGCTGAACCGCACGCAGGACCGGCTGGAACGCGACCAGACCATCGCCCTCGAGACCCTCGCCCTCTTCGTCCGCCATTGGCTGACCGTGATCAAGGCCCATTATGCTCTGGGTCGTTTTAGCGGATCTAGAAAACAGCTGCGCAAGATGGCGGTGGTCGTAGTTCTGCTTACTACTGGATATCTTTCGATCGGTGCCTTTTCGGGTTTCTCAGCCTTGTTGGGTGTAACTGTATTGCTCTCGATATATGGACTTTTCAATCCTGCTTTCAGCATGCGCCAAACACGCGAGATAGAGGATCGCCGCAATGTATCATAGATTGCTAGATCGGTGGGATGAGCATCGGGTGCAGCGCGGAAATGCGCTGAAGCACAGGAGTGATTTCGCGCTTGACGCGGAACTAGCATGTCCAGGCGCGAGGAAAGTGAGGAGTATAAGGGAATTTTGCGCTCTTGCCGCCATGACTGCGGAGGACCCAACCTTTTTCGACGAACCGGACACG
Organism: Tropicimonas omnivorans; assembly: GCF_031846565.1. Taxonomy (NCBI): domain Bacteria; kingdom Pseudomonadati; phylum Pseudomonadota; class Alphaproteobacteria; order Rhodobacterales; family Roseobacteraceae; genus Tropicimonas; species Tropicimonas omnivorans. The sequence continues at coordinate 973,658 of NZ_JAVRHL010000003.1, forward strand.
CAGAATTTGGGCGTTAAGTGGAAAGATGGATGGATTGAATTCCCGTCGTCGGTTTCAACTGACACCGAAGAGAACAACGTCGTCTCGGCGAAGGTAACGAAGACTCGAATAAACGAGCACGCGCTTTTGATCTTCCATCATTGGAATGCGGGAGCGCGTTACCGTCAACTTTCAAAATATCTCGCACGGCAAGGAATCACAGTCGTCGAGATTGCCATGCCGTATCACTTTGAACGAAGGCGTCATGGGTCCCTGCATGCGGATTACATGCTCAGCTCAAATCTCGGCCGTACCATCCAGTCCATGCGACAGGCTGTCTTAGACGGTAGAAAGCTCATACGGATTCTGGAAAGCGAAGGATATAAGAGTTTCTCGGTTCTTGGCCTTAGTCTTGGATCTTGGACTGCCGGCCTGGTAGCTGCCCACGAACAGACCGTCGGAAAGGCTGCGCTTGTCCTGACAGCCGGAAGCCTCCCGGACATGGTATGGACCGGTCGCGCCACTCAACACATTCGCGCCAGTCTTGAGAATAAGATCGAACTAGCCGACCTACGACGGGCTTGGGCTCCGATCAGTCTTGCAGCCTGGACACGAAGATTAGCGAGACCGGATCTTGATCTACTCTTGGTGGTGGCGAAAAGGGACACGGTCGTGATACCAGCGCTATCGAAGAAGTTTATAGCAAAGCTGGAGGCCGGAGGAGCAAAGCCGAACGTATTGGAACTCAACTGTGGTCATTACTCACTGTCACTGCCCCCACACATTATCTGGACTGGCTTATCTATTTCGCGTTTTTTGAGTAAGGGCCACTAACCTGTAAAGCGATACGGAACGGGAAGTATACCCAATAGCTCACCTTTTCCAATTTTGAAGGTGAAGGGTTTGACGACAATGAGGCATCACCATCCCTGTCTCGGTAGCCTCGTCGAAGCGAACCTTGGTGTTTTGGTAACGAAGATCGAGACTGGGTCCTCACCGGACAACGCTACACAGCGGACAAGTGGCCGTCTTGATGCCAGCAGTTTCTGCCGCAGTGCCGCTGCCGTGATCAGCGCAACCTGATGTATCAGCTTCAAGCTTCGTCTTTGGCACGGGCCTGCATTCTTTTTCAACCTGTAAGATTGACGATCGGGATCAGCAGGCCAAGCAGTATGGGTTGATGGATCAGGTAGATCGTCAGGCTGTGTCGGCCGAGCCATGCCAAAGATCGCGCCGTGTGTCCGTGCAACGGGCGAGCGTATCGGACCAAGTTTCGCGCGAAAGCGATCCGGGTTCCTGCGATGCCGAACAGCGTCAATCCGATCCACGGGAAGAAGGGAACGAAGTCGTTGCTGGGCGGTGGAGAGGCCGCGAAGCCGGTCCAGGCCAGCCATCGCGGATCGAAGGTTTCCGATGTCCAGAGAAAGCCCAACGCATAGGTCGCGAAGCCAAGCCCCACGATGACGGATGTGGAGAGCCGTGAAACGAGAACGCCGACCACGCTCGCGACCGCGATCGCGTGCAGGATGCCGAAATAGACGAAGTTCTGCGGGAAAATCACGCGGGTTACGACACTGATGATCAGCGCGGCCACAATCAGAACGACGAGACGTCGTAAGAATGCCTGTCGCCGGAAACCGCCCGCTGTTGCGAGTACGAGACTTATACCCACCAGGACCATGAACGTTCCCGCGAGCAAGCGACCGAACAGCAACCAGAGTGGATGGACGGAGACCGCCGAAGGAATGACGCCGAGGAAGGCGAGGTCCCAAACCAGGTGAAAGAGCACGACACCCGCGATCGCGATCCCTCGAACGACATCGACGATGTCGAGGCGCGGGATGCTGGTCTTCGAGTGGAGGATTTCCGATGCGGGCATTTCTCGCATGTACCGCTCTAACTTCCACGCACCCATTCGATTGCCGCATCCATCTGAGCCGGGTCGAAGTTGCGCATCTCGGCTTGGGTCAGGGCGTCGGCCAGTTTCGCGCCCCATTCCATAAGGACGCCTTCGCCAACGATGGCCACGCGGCTGAAGTCGTTCGCGTGGGCGGTGTCGATCTTCAGGTCTTCCAGCATCGCAGACGGGCCGTCGTAGCCGTCGAAGTCGGTCAGATCGAGAACGAAACCAGGTTTGCCTGGCCTTTCGAGCCGCTCGTGCAGAAGCCCGTGCATTCTCTCCAGATCGCTTTCGCTCAGCTTACCCCGGCAGGCGATGCCGATGACATTGCTGTCCGCCGTCTCGATTTCCGTAAACATGGGAATTTTCCTATTTGTCGGACTTGCCGTGGCCGTAGAGGTCGGCATTCTCGTGCGAGCGATTTTCATGCTCGAATTCGAGGCTTGAATGCCCGATGCCGAATTCATCTTTGAGTCGGCCCTTGATCGCGGCCTTGATGTCTTCGATCCGGTCCCAGCCCCCATCGGTCAGCACGACATGGCAGTCGAGCGCGGCCTCATTCTCCTGCATCTGCCAGAGATGGACGTGGTGGACATCGGCCACGCCGTCTACGTCGCGCATCGCGTCGATGACCGCCCGGTTGTCCATATCCGGCGGGCTTCCGAGCATCAGCGTGCGGATCGGGCCAACTATCTCGGTGATGGCGAGATAGAGGATATAGAGCGCGATACCGATCGTGATCGCGGGATCGACCCACCACATGTCGTAGAGCAGGATGAGTGTCCCGGCCACGATCACGGCAACCGATGCCAGTGCATCCGACAGGTTGTGCAGGAACAGCGCGCGGATGTTCACGCTGCCCTTCTGCATCGAATAGGTTAGAACCGCCGTCAGTGTATCCACGACCAGTGCCACTCCACCGAGTATCACTACGGTCCACGCACCGACCTCCGGCGGGTCGATGATCCGCATTCCTCCTTCGTAGATGAGGTAGAAACCAATAAGGATCAGCGTCGTGTAGTTGATGAGCGCGGCGACGATCTCGACCCGTCCGTATCCGAAGGTCATACGCTCATCCGCCGGACGCCGCGCGATCTTTCGTGCCACGAAGGCAATGACCAACGACGCCATATCCGAAAAGTTGTGCAGCGCGTCGGCGATCAGGGCGAGGCTGCCGGACAGGATGCCGCCCACGATCTGCGCGACCGTCAGAATACCGTTGGCCCAGATCGCTATAGAGACGCGGCGGTCGCCGAACTCAGGATCAAGGTGCGTGTGGCTGTGGTCGTGCGGCACGAAAGGGCTCCTCGAATCGTTCGAAGAGGGATGTAGGGGCTACAGCTACTGTAGGTTCAAGTCCTTTGATCACGTGCCACGCGGCGCGGCCAAAATGATCGTCGCCCCGATCAGGCAAATTGCGGTTCCAGCTAGGTCCCACCTGTCCGGTCGCTGTCCTTCTGCCAACCACATCCACAGAACGGATGCAGCAATATAAACCCCGCCGTAGGCTGCGAAGGCGCGTCCCGCTACGACGGTTTCGACCTGTGCGAGCAGCCATCCGAAGATCGCGAGCGAAAGGATTCCGGGCACCAGCCAGAGCGACGTGGCCCCAAGACGCCACCACGCCCAGATCGCAAAACAACCGGCAATCTCGGCCAATGCGGCCAGCGGATACGCAACAGCTGCGTGCATGTCAGTCCGGGGTTGCCTCGCGAGCCTTCTGACCGACAGGATCGTCGTGGACAGCCTCGTGATGCTCTCCATGCGCATCCTTCAATATCTCGATTCCGCCCCAGGCGGCCACGACGGCGACGGCGACACCGACCGCCAGATCGGGCCAGTTGGTCCCCAGCCAGGCGACGAGCGTGCCGGCGACGATAATGCCAGCATTTGCCAGAAAGTCGTTCATCGTGAAAATGTTGGCGGCGCGCACGTTGACATCCGGATCGGAGATCCGGCGCAAGAGAACGACGCAGACGAGGTTCACAGCGGCGGCGATCAGCGCCATCACGATCATCACAAGGCCCAGCGGTTCCGATCCTTCGAGGTAGCGGCGACCGGCGTCGAACAAGATACCGACGGCGAACAGGATCAGCACACTCCCGGAGACGGTCGCCGCGATCCGCTTCCATCTGGCCGACCGGGACAGCGCGAACAGGCTCAGGGCATAGACGAACGCGTCGGATGTGTTGTCGAGGCCGTTGGCGATCAGCGACGTGGAGTCGCCGAACGCGCCGGTTATGAAGAACGCCACCGCAATCGCGGCATTCAGCAAGAGCACGATCCACAGGACGCGGCGCTGGCGCGCGTCTTTCGGCTGGATGCTTTCGCTCAACGCGTGTCTCCCTGGCGGCGACGTCCAAACGGATCGACGAACTCATTGTTCCCGTACGGGAGGGCCTAAGCACCGATCTCGTCGTGATCGGTCAGGCACTCCGAATGGTCCCGCAGGACCTCAAGCACTCGACAATCGGCCGTTTGTCCGCCCGCGCATTCGCGCACCATGCGTTTCAACTCGGTGCGCAAGGCCTCGAGACGCGCGATGCGCTGCTCAACCTGGCGAAGCTGCCGACGCGCGATTGCGTCAGCGTTCTCGCAAGACCGGTCGGGTTCATCGCTTAGGTCGAGAAGCTCCCTGATAGCTTCGAGCGTGAATCCCAGCTGACGGGCGTGGCGCACAAAAGCCAACCGGTCGAGTTCGTCCTCCCCGTAGCGACGCTGACCGCCCGCCGTTCGTTCCGGCTCGGGCATCAAGCCGATCTGTTCATAGTAGCGGATCGTCTGGACCTTGGTCCCGGTCTTCTTGGCGAGATTACCAATCGTCAGCATGTCCAACATCTTTAAAGCTACAGCTTCGGTAGATTTCGAATCGTGGGCTGGCAAGCGTTCTTCGCTCCAATCACAGATTTGCGACGAAACGACTTATGCGACGGAAATGGCTTGAACCTCTAGCAGCTGGAGGATGTATCTCCCGCGCTAACAAGGTCCCAGAGATCCCGAGCCACGTTGAGAATGACGTTTCTGCAGAAATCCCTTTGGACGCTGGTAGGTATCGCTGCGCTTGTTTTTCTGTGGCTCCTGCTTCGGGTGGATTACCGCTCAGACACTGCGCGGAAGACCGGAAATGCGATCCAAGCCGAGTTCGAACTTTCGGATCACACCGGAATGGTCCGGACGCAAGATGATTTTGCGGGGCGATGAATGCTGATCTTCTTCGGCTTCACCTATTGCCCGGACGTCTGCCCGACCACGTTGGCGGATATCTCGGACTGGTTGGACGCACTGGGCGGCGATGCCCGACGGCTTGATGTCGTGTTCATCACGGTCGATCCCGACCGCGAGACGGTCGAGACCATGGCGGAATATGTCGACCACTTTCATCCCGCAATCGAGGGATCGACCGGCACCGACGACCAGATCGCCCGTGCGGTTGAAGGTTTCCGCGCAAACTACGAGAAAGTACCGACAGAAGGCGGTGACTACACGTTGAACCACACGGCGAGCGTGTTCTTGTTCGACGTCGAGGGCTGGTTCGTCACGACCATCGACTATCACGAACCGCGGGAATTCGCGGTGCCGAAAATCCGGCGCACGATGAAAAAAGAAACGGAAGAGGCGACATGAAGATCAGATATCTGGCGACAGGACTGTTCGCGGCGGGCGGCATCGCAACGGGCGGCATTCTTCTATTCGACAAACTGGGAAAGGAGCCTGTTCCGCCCTCCCTTCGCAATGCCGCCACCTGGATACCGGAGCCTATGCCTTTGCCCACTTTCTCCAACTCGGACGCAAACGATTTGGATATGGGTAAAAAAGAGGTAGCGCCGACTTTCACTTCTCCAGCTCCTCTTGCCTCCGCGATCGCCGAGACTTCCGCGCCAGTCATCGAGCCGCTTCTGGAGGTCTGGTCGCGCGAAATCGCCTCTGGCGAAACGCTCGATACCGTTCTGGCGGAAGCTGGCCTCGTAGCTTCAGAGCGAGCCGAAATCGCCCTGGCGCTTGCAGCGGAATACGATCTGCGTCGGCTGCGTCCGGGACATGGACTTACTGTCGAGACAGGGCATGACGGGCATTTGCAGCGGGTGGTGCTGGATGTCGACGACGGCGTTCGGATCGAAACCGTCTTCGGTGCGGATGTCGCGACCCGTGTTCTTTCCCCCGAATCCGAGCTGCTGATCCGCGCGGCAGAAACGCGCATCGAGAGCTCCCTCTTCGCGGCGCTCGCTGACGCCGGTATCCCCGCGCGCTTCGCAGTCGATCTGGCGCAAATGCTGGGCGGCACTGTGGACTTTCGGCGTGACCTGTCGGGCGGCGAAATCATGCGCTTGATGTGGCGCGAGGAACGTGTCGAAGGCGGGGTGATCGGGCAACCCGAACTGGATTTTGCTGTGCTCGACCTCGGCGATACGCAATTCGAGATTGTCTGGCCCGAAGACGGCACCGGCCGGGCCACGATCTATCGGGACGGCGAGACGATGCGCGTCTTTGCCCAGCCCGTCGAAGGTGCGCGTCTCAGTTCTGTCTTTGGTCGCCGTGCGCATCCGGTCTATGGCGATACCCGCATGCATACCGGGGTGGACTTCGCCGCGCCGCGCGGCACGCCGATTTCGGCGACCGCGCCCGGACGTATCAGCTTCATCGGGCGACGCGGCGGCTACGGGCGGGTTGTTGAAATCTCGCACGGCTCCGAGACCATGACTCGCTACGCGCATCTCAGCGCGGTTCCAGACGGGCTGGCGGTGGGCGATCGCGTCGCGGCGGGCGATACGATCGGCCGCGTCGGTGCAACCGGTACCGCGACTGGTCCCAACCTCCACTACGAGGTGCGCGTCAATGGGCGGCCGACCGATCCTCTTTCCGACGACCGTCTCGCCGAAGCCGTAGAACACGAAGAGCGGAACGACGATGCGATCATGCGTCTTGGCGCGGCGCGGACTTTGCTTGACGAGCACCTCGCCGGTCTTCTTCCGACGAATCCAAACGAAAGACTCTGACCAATGAAACGATCGATTATGGCCCTGTCATGCGCCCTTGCACTCTTTCCGTTTGCGAAGGTCTCCGCAGAGCAATCGCAGATCGACGTCTACAAGACCAACAGCTGCGGCTGCTGTGTCGCCTGGATGAACCATCTCGACGAAAACGGCTTCGAGACGACCGGGCACGACATGTTCGGTGGAACTCTTGTCCGCTTCAAGCTCGACAACGGCGTTCCTCAGCGGATGGTGTCCTGCCATATGGGCCTGATCGATGGCTACGTGATCGAAGGCCATGTCCCGGCTGCGGACATATCCAGATTGCTTGAGGAACGCCCGGAGGCCGTGGGCCTCGCCGTGCCAAAGATGCCGCTGGGATCTCCGGGCATGGATCAAGGCAGTCGCCGCGATGCCTACGATGTCTTTCTGATCTATGAAGATGGTTCGACAGAGGTTTTTGCCAGCTATCCCGGCAACTGACCAAGGACTAAAGGGAATCCGATTTGGAATCACTGTCTCCGATAGCGCTCGGCTTCTTCGGAAGCCTCGCGGCCGGTTCGCTGACCGCAATCGGCGCAGTACCGGTGCTGTTCGGTCGTATCCCGTCGCGAGCCACGAGGGACCTGTCGCTCGGCTTTGCAGCCGGCGTCATGCTGGCAGCGTCGTTCTTCTCGCTGATCATTCCGGCCCTGGACGCAGCCGAAGGTCAGTTCGAGAACGGTGCCGTGCCAGCCGCCATCGTCTGTGTCGCGATCCTCTTCGGCATGGGCGCCGTCGCTCTGTTGAACGAGAAGCTGCCGCACGAGCACTTCTCGACGGGCCGCGAAGGGCCGGACGCGATCGCCCTGCGGCGTGTGTGGCTGTTCATCTTCGCGATCACGATCCACAACTTCCCCGAAGGCCTCGCCGTCGGGGTCGGCTTCGGTGCCAACGGTCTTTCCGGCGGCCTGCCGCTCGCGCTCGGGATCGGCCTACAGAACGCGCCCGAAGGGCTCGCGGTGGCGGTTTCGCTGCTGGGCGAAGGCTATTCGAAGTGGCGCGCCTGGGGCATCGCTGCTCTGACCGGTATGATCGAGCCTGTCGGCGGGCTTATCGGTGCCGGCATCATCAGCCTGTCGCAACCGCTTTTGCCCTGGGGTCTCGCCTTCGCGGCCGGTGCGATGCTGTACGTCATTAGCCACGAGATCATTCCCGAAACCCACCGGAGCGGAAACCAGAACCGCGCGACGCTTGGCCTGTCGGTCGGGCTGGTTCTCATGCTGTTCCTCGACGTTTGGCTCGGATGAGATCATGACGAATATGAACAGCCCGCGCGCCCTGGGGCTGACCATCGCGACTGCTGCCATCATCGCCGATCAGGCAACGAAGGCAGTTGTCGTCGCGAATGCCGGTGCCTTGGGCACCGGAATCGCCGTTGGCCCAGGCTTCAATCTCGTCTTCGGGCGCAACGACGGCGTGACCTTCGGTATGCTTGGCGGTGTGCCATGGTGGGGCCTCGCGCTTCTCGCACTTGGTATCTGCCTCTGGCTGACCGTCATGTTGTATCGCTCGGACAGCCGGATCGAGGCATTGGCCTATGGGGTGATCATCGGCGGCGCGCTTGGAAACGTCATCGACCGCGTGCGCTTCGGCGGGGTCACTGACTTCCTGGATTTCTACGTAGGGCGGCTGCACTGGCCCGCCTTCAACCTGGCGGATGTCTTTGTGGTCTGCGGCGTCGGGCTGCTGCTTCTGGCATCTGTCCTCGAGCGACGCAAAGACAACTCGAGGGTTGGTCAGGAGTAAATGTCGATAGGCGTTCCATTCCGCACCATGGAGTAGATTTCCTCGATCTGCCGATCCGTCACCGAAATGCAGCCCGCCGTCCAGTCGCGCTTGTCGACCGGATCGATACCGGGACGTGGCCCACCGTGAATGAAGATGTCGCCCCCGGGCGATCTGCCTTCAGCGGCGGCGAAGTCCCGGTCCTGCGCGTTCGGATAGGAGATACCAATCGACAGGTGGAATCGGCTGTCGGGATTGCGCCGGTCGATGACATACGATCCCTCAGGCGTCCGTCCGTCTCCTTCGAACTGCTTGTGACCGATCGGTGCGAAACCCAGTCCGATGGGATAAGTGCGCAGCGCCCCTTCGGCGCCATCGAGAACGAGCAACCGCCTTCCCTTGAAGAGCCGCAGGCGCGTGACTTGTGGGCCATCATAGCTGCGGAACTTGGTCGCACAGGCCGACAGAAGCGTGGCCACAGCGCCAAGCAGCGCAATCCGTCTCGTGAGTCTGATATACTGCATCGATGGATGCCCCGTTTTCGAGGTTCTCTACTTCGTCGGATAAGCCACAAGAATGCGCCCGGATCAATGCCCGTGCGCCAGCGCGCCCTGTGCCATGCGTTCACCCACCGGCTCGCCACCCTCGGGCGGTGACTTGCGCCCGGCGGCGTTCAGCAGACGCAGAGCGTTGGCGACCACCAGCAGCGACACGCCGACATCAGCCGCGATGGCCCCCCACATCGACGCCAGTCCGAAGGCGGTGGCCACGACGAACGCGGCCTTCGTTGCCAGAGAGATGCCGATGTTCTGATGAATGATCGACATGGTGCGGCGCGAATGGCCGATCAACCACGGAACACGGGCGATGTCGTCGGTCATCAGGGCAATGTCGGCCGTCTCTATGGCCGCGTCGGATCCGACCGCCCCCATGGCGATGCCGTAATGCGCCCGCGCCATCGCCGGGGCGTCGTTTACCCCGTCACCGATCATCGCGACCATGTCGTGCCTGGCGACCAGTTCCCCGATGGCCGTGACCTTGTCTTCCGGCAGAAGCTCGGCGCGGACCTCGTCAATCCCGACTTCGGCCGCAACGGCCCGCGCGGTGCGTGCATTGTCGCCCGTCAGCATGACGATGGTGTTCACGCCCTGCGCGTGCAGTGCGGCGATGACGCCCTTGGCCTCCGGCCTGATCCGGTCACGCAATTCCAGAACGCCGACGACTCCGGCATCGTCGCCGACCGCCACGAGCGTGGATCCGCCCGCTTCGATTCGGTTCCGAAGGTCACCGGGGATCGCGTTGCCGAAACCCTTTTCCTCGGCGAAGCGATCGGAACCCAGCCAGATCGACCGCCCATTGACCTGCCCTTCCAGGCCCCGGCCGGGCACCGTGCGCGTCTCGTCCGCCGCGGTGACGGTCAGTCCGTCCTTTGTGGCACGGTCCAGGATGGCGCGGGCCAGCGGGTGCGAAGAACGCGCCTCCAGCGCGGTGGCAATGGAAAGCAGTTCGGCTTTGCTGGCATTTCCAAGCGGATGGATACCCGCCACCTCCGGCTCGCCCATCGTGATCGTGCCGGTCTTGTCCATCGCCAGCGCCGTCGTCCGTCCCGGTGCCTCGACATAGGCGCCGCCCTTGATCAGAACCCCTGCCCGCGCGGACGCGGTCAGCGACGCGACGATCGATACGGGTGTCGAGATCACCAGCGCGCAGGGGCAGGCAATGACCAGAAGCACCAGCGCATTGTAGAACCAGAAGTCCCAGGCACCGCCAAGAACGAGCGGTGGCAGCAGCGCGATTGCGACCGCCAAGAGCATGACGACAGGCGTGTAGACGCGCGCGAACTTCGCCACCCATTGCTCCACCGGCGCGCGGCGGGCATGGGCGTCGCCGACCATGCGGATGATCTTTGCCAATACCGTATCGGAGGCGAGTTTCGTCGCGCGCACTGTCAGCGTGCCTTCGCCGTTGATCGTGCCCGCATAAACCTCGTCGCCGGGCTCCTTTGCGACCAGCGCGCTTTCGCCGGTGATGGGGGCCTGATCGACCGCGCCGGCACCGTCCGTCACCTCGCCGTCGAGCGCGATGCGGTCACCGCCGCGCACGATGAAACTGTCCCCCACGGCGACTTCCGCCGCCGGAACATCCGCCTCGCTGCCGTCCGCCCGGATCAGCCGTGCCGTGGGCGGCGCCAAATCCAGAAGCGCCGAGACCGCATTGCGCGCCCGCCCGACACTCCAGCTTTCAAGATAGAGCGAGAGCGAGAAGAAGAAGGCCACCGTCGCCGCCTCGAAGAACTCGCCCAGGCCGATTGCGCCCGCGACGGCCACGACCATCAGCAGGTTCATGTCCGGCGAAAGCCGCCGCGCCGAGGACCACGCCTTGGGCGCGACCAGCCAGACACCGAACAGGATCGCGATCCCGAACAGCCCTGCCTCGGTCAGGGGCATCGGGGCATCGCCATGGCCCGAGAATATGCCGACTGCGCCGCCCAGCCCGGTCTCGATCAGGTGCCAAAAGAAGCCAGCGGCCCAGAAGCCGCCGCTGAGCATCGTGAACCATCTTTGACGCGCAAGATAGGCGGCCTGGTCTTCCGAAGCCGTTTTAGCATCCCAAAGACGAGCAGTCATTCCGGTGCTTGCCACCAGTTCCGCGACCCGATCGTCCGTGACGGGTCGGGCGCTGTCCAGAACGGTCATGCGCCCGTTGATGACGTCGAAGGCCAGATGTTCCTTTCCGCCGATCTCGGGTCCGATGGCACGGCTGAGAATCCCGATCTCTTCCGCGCAATCGAGACCGGACACCTGGAAACTGCGTCCTTCCACCGGTGTCGTCGCGGTTGTCGGTATCTCTTTGTCATCGTGAGCATGGCCGCAGCAACTACTAGCCTCTTGCCGACGTGCGGTGACGTGATCGTGAACAGGAGGATCGGAAGGCATTGGCGGACCTGCAAACTTGCGAATTCAGACATGGAGATAGCTCCTACAGCAGCTAGAGCTTCAAGGCCCAATCTCGTTTTTGCGTTGTTCATCGAACAGGGGAATGAAAAAGCTTGTCGCCGAAACGGGAAACGATGGGAAAATGGCCATGCGCGTCAGACTGATAGGCTTTGTGGTGGCAACGCTCGCCCTTGGTGGGTGCTCGACGCTTGACGGCACAGCCCGGGAGACGCGTCAGCAAGAGGCCGTTCAGGCCCAACTAGCTGCCTTGGCGGCACCGGATCAGGATGTTGCAACGGCGCGGCTGAGACCCGAAGACGGGTGCTACTGGTATCGCCATGCCGGGCGTGTCGAGACGACCGAGCTTCCGCTTCGCACACCGGGTGGCCAGCAGATTTGTGCACCCTCCGAAACGTGACCGCCGCTACCGGACGACTCGCAACCGTCTGATCGGACGACTTCCGACGACATTTTGCGCCGGAAGCCGTGGCTTCGCGTCTTCAACTGCGCGGGGATACGCTGTCGTCGGCCGAGTAAAGATACGCGGTCGAACCGAGTTCGACCCTTGGGTAAAGCTGATTGATGTGTGCCATGACCATGCGGACGCACCCTGAACTTGCCCGCGAGCCAATGGACCGCGGATAGGGCGTGCCGTGGATCCGCAGATAGGTATCCCGGTCTCCGACATAGAGATAGAGCGCCCGCGACCCCAAGGCATTGCTCGGACCCGGTTCCATTCCATCTTCGTACTGCGCGTAGACTTCGGGCTCGCGCTCGATCATCGACTGGGTGGGCGTCCAATGCGGCCACTCGACCTTGCGCTTGATCGTGTAGGTGCCCGGCTCGTAGAGATCGCCCCGCCCGATGGCCACCCCATAGCGCATCGCGGTCCCACCTTCCTCGATATGATAGAGATACCGCGCTACCGCGTCGACATGGATGTCGCCCGGTGTCAGTCCGTCATTCGCAACGACCCGCTGTGGCAGGAAGCGCGGATCCAGACCCCACGGATTGGAGGTCGCCGGATCAAAGCCCGGCGGCGTCACCTGCGCGTCCCAGGCGGCCTTTTCCGCTGCCGTCGGCTGGCTGCTGGAAAGCGCGGGGCCTGCTGCCGCGGCCGAAAACAGCGCGGAAGTCGTTATGATGAAATGGCGTCTTGTCAGCATGTTCTGCTTCTCTCTTCAATATCCAGCCCGGTGTCGCCGAAGAATTCGAGATACTTTGCAGTAGGATAGGACCTACACCAGCTAGAGGTTCAATGGTTCACGATCAGAAAATCGTGAGAGGTTTCTGAAACCGCGATCTATCGATTTTCATCGCGGGGCGCGAATGACGGCCAGGTAGACCGAAGCGGAGACGCGAGCGACAGTTTCCGACTGGCCGATGAGAAGTTGGCCAAACTTTCGCTTTTCCTCCTTGAGTCGCGCGGCAGCCTAGGGTCGAAGATTGACGATGATGATCTTGGTGCCTCAGAAGCCAGTACATCAGCCTGATGCCTTTGAATTCATAACGGTCTGGCGGGCCATGCTTTGCAGGATCGGACAATCGGGCCGATGGTCACCAGCGCATTCACGAACAAGGTGGTCGAGCGTCTGACGCATGTCTTGGAGATCCGCGATCTTGTCGTCGATCGCACTCAAATGATCTTTGGCCAATGCTTTCACGTCTGCACTGGCACGCGTGTCGTCCGCCCAAAGTGCAAGCAACTTGCGGCAATCCTCGATCGAGAAGCCGAGCGCCCGCGCGCGACCCAGAAACGTGAGCTTGTGCGCGTCGCGGGTCCGGAACGCGCGATATCCGTTCGTATCGCGCAGCGGTTTAACCAGACCGATATCTTCGTAATACCTGATCGTCTTGGCGGGCAGTCCCGACACAATCGCAACTTCTCCGATATTCATGCCTTGCCTCCTTTCTGTTTCATTCTGCGGGTTCGGGAACGATACTGGCGCTGTGCCGCTTGGGCGTGGCCTTGGCGGAGCCGGTTTGAACCCGGGTCAGGCGAAGCGCATTCGACAAGACGAAGACACTGGACAGCGCCATCGCGCCCGCGGCCAGCATCGGCGACAGAAGCATCCCGGTCAGGGGCCACAGAACGCCCGCGGCCACCGGGATTAGCGCGGTGTTGTATGCGAAAGCCCAAAACAGGTTTTGGCGAATGTTACGCATCGTGCGCTGGCTGACATCTACCGCACGCAACACGCCGGCCGGATCGCCCCGCATCAGCACGACATCGGCCGTCTCGATAGCCACGTCCGTACCGGTCCCCATTGCCACGCCGATATCGGCAGCAGCCAAGGCGGGCGCATCGTTGATGCCATCGCCGACAAAGGCCACCGGGCCTTGCTCCTGGAACTGCTCGATTGCGGCGACCTTGCCGTCGGGCATGACTTCGGCCGTCACCAGATCGATCCCGAGCTCCTGCGCGATGGCATCTGCCGTGGCGCGTGCATCGCCGGTCACCAGGGCGACCCTTAGGCCGCGGCCCTTCAGCTTCGACACGGTGTCCGATGCACTGGATTTGACGGGATCGGCAACGCCGATTGTCGCTGCCAGGCTGCCGTCGATTGCAACAAAGAGCGGGGTGCGCCCCCCTGCCCCGATTGCAGCCGCAGCTCGGTCCATCGCCGTGGTCGCGATGCCGTCGCGCTGCATCAGACGGGACGCGCCGACCAGAACGGTCCGCCCGTCGACCGTGGCGCGGGCACCGAGACCGGTGATGCTTTCGAAACCGCGCACCCCCGACAGGTCCAGACCGCGCAATTCGGCGGCCCGCACGATGGCCTCCGCGATCGGGTGCTCGGACATCGCCTCCACCGATGCGACCAGCCTCAGGACATCGTTCTCCTCAAAGCCCTCGCCGACCGACAGATCGGTCAATTCCGGACGGCCTTCGGTCAGGGTGCCGGTCTTGTCGAAGACAATCGTGCGGACTTCCTGAAGCCTCTGCAACGCATCGCCCCGGCGGAAGAGCACGCCCAGTTCGGCGGCGCGCCCGGTTCCGACCATGACCGATGTGGGTGTAGCCAAACCCATGGCGCAGGGGCAGGCGATGATCAGGACCGACACGCCCGCCACCAGCGCAAGACCAAGTGCCGGATCGGGGCCGAAGGTCAACCAAGCCACGACGGTCAGGACCGCGATCCCCAGAACGGCGGGGACGAACCAGCGCACGACGCGGTCCACCGCGGCCTGGATCGGAAGCTTCGCGCCCTGCGCGTCCTGCACCATTCTGACGATACCAGCCAGCACCGTGTCCTCGCCCACGGCCGTCGCGCGGAAGGTCAAGGCACCCGTGCCGTTGACGGTGCCGCCGGTCACACGCGCGCCTGCGAGTTTTTCAACAGGCAGCGGTTCGCCCGTGAGCATGGCTTCGTCGACGAAGGATCGTCCCGAAGTGACCTCGCCATCCGCAGCAATTCGTTCCCCGGGGCGCACGATGATCATGTCGCCCCTGACCACGTCGGCGACGGGAATATCGAGCGTTTTTCCCTGTCGCTCGACCCGAGCTGTGCCCGGTCTCAGGGCGATCAGCGACCGGATCGCCGCGCCCGTCCGCCCCTTTGACCTCGCCTCCAGATACCGTCCGGTCAGGATCAGTGTGACGATCACGGCCGCGGCCTCAAAATAGACCGCGACACTGCCGGGCGGCAGTATCGACGGGGCGAAAGTCGCGACTGTCGAATATCCCCACGCCGCCAATGTTCCAAGCGCCACGAGCGAATTCATGTCCGGTGCCGCACGGAGCAGGGCGGGCACACCCTTCGTGATGAAGCGCCGACCGGGCCAAGCCAGGATCAGCGTGACCAGCGCAAACTGCACGATCCAAAGGGTCTGGCGGCCGAATGTCGCGTCGAGGGTGTCGCGGAAGCCGGGAACCAGATGCCCCCCCATTTCAAGCAGGAAAACCGGCAACGTCAAAACGGCGGCGATTATAGTCTGACGCAACAGGGTTCGCGTCTCTTTCGTCGCCCGATCTTCGTGTTCGGTCGACAAGTCACCGCGAACGCGCAGCGCCGTTGGATAGCCTGCCTCCTCCGCCGCCCGGGCGATTTCCTCCGGTGTGGTCGCGCCAGCGAGCCATTCGACCTCCGCCGCATTGGTCGCAAGGTTCACGCGCGCCGCGATCACACCGGATACCGCCGCCAGCGCCCGTTCGACCCTGCCCGTGCAGGACGCGCATGACATGCCCTCGACCTCGAATGTTTCCACCCGTGTTTCCGCCGGATATCCGGCAGACCGAAGGGCTTCGGCAATGTCCCCCAGATCGGCAGCCGCCGGCGCGACCCGAGCGGTTCCGTCGGCAAGGTTCACATTCGCCGAATCGACGCCCGGAACTGATGCAATTGCCCGTTCGGCGCGACCGACGCAGGACGCGCAGCTCAGCCCGGTCAACTGGATCGTACTGAATGTTTGGGCCACGGGCGACGCTCCTTCGTAAGGCATAGGCCAGAGATAGGGCTTCCCCTTACTGGAAGGTCAAGGATGCAAAATCACATTTCCGTCCGCTTGACCCTCCAGCGCTGGAGCGTCCCATATATCCGGCAAGCGAAAGAAAGGACCGACCATGACCATCCTGAACGTTCCCGGCATGAATTGCGGCCATTGCAGGGCCGCGGTCGAACAGGCGATCGCATCCGTGGATTCTGCTGCCACGCCGCATATCGATTTGGGCAACAAGATCGTATCGCTGGAAAGCGCCGCAAGCGACCAGAAGATCATCGACGCGCTCGCGGCGAGGGGCTACCCGGCGACTGTCGCCGCCTGAGCACCCGCCCCGGCATTTCCTATTGCTGACGCGCGGCTTCGACCAGGTCTTCAAGCCGTTCCAGCGGCACCAGGCCGGGCACGAGTTCGTCGCCGATCACAAAGGACGGCGTCCCGTTGAAGCCAAGCAATTGTGCAAGCCGCATGGACGTTTCGATATGTTGATCGAGCTCGGCTGCGTCCATGTCGTCCCGAAGCTTGTCGGTATCGAGCCCCACGTCTTCCGCAGCCGCCATGACTGTCGCCTCGTCGGCCCGACCGGCCAACTCCATCAAGGCCCAGTGGAACGGCTCGTAAAGCCCTTGTTCGCGTGAGGCGAGCGCCGCGCGCGCCGCGAAGACCGAGCCGTCTCCCAGGATTGGCCATTCGCGATAGACGACCTTGAGATCTTCGTCGTGTTCGACGAGCGCTTTCACATCCGGCGCGACTCGTTTGCAGTAGGGGCAATTGTAATCGAAGAATTCGATCACCACGGCATCCCCGTCCGGGTTGCCAAGCACGGGGGCATTGGGATCGTTCTCAAGCAGATCGCGCTCCTGTTCGAGAACCTTGGCGGCAGCGGACCTTTGCGCCGCGGCTTCGCGCTGGTCCAGAAGCTGGATCGCCTGCATCAATATCTCAGGCCGCTCCAGAATGGCCTCGAGCGCCAGACGCTTGATATCTTCGTCCGAGCGATCTTGCGCAACGGCAGTCATCGGGGTCAGCGCCAAAAGCGCCAGAACGAGCAATTTCTTCATGGTTCAGTCCTTATGATTCCGAGGCGGTTCTGGCCGCTTGCACATCCCTGACGCGATCGGGCCAGGTCGATTTGAGGAACGCCATGATGTCCCAGATCTCCTGATCGCTCAGGATATCGCCGAAGGCCGGCATGCCGCTGTCGAAGTCATCGACCCCGGCTGCTTTCATCGTCTCCGCCCCGCCCTGTTTGGTGTAGGCGAAGATCATCGCATCGCCGTGGTGCCATGTGTGGCCAGTCTCGTCATGGGGCGGCGCCGGAAGGCGACCGTCGGGTCCGGGCGAACGCCAGTCGGCTTGCCCTTCAAGGTTCGCGCCGTGACAACTCGCGCAATTCTCGGCGTAGAGCTGCGCCCCCGCAACGGGGTCGCCGGTGGCGTTGGGAAGGTCCAGATCGGCCTGCGCAAACAGCAATCCCGCAGCCCCGGTGACCGCCGCCAGACCGGCCGCCATGATGATCCACACCTTCATACGACACGCACCCACTGCATCATTCCCGATGCGGCGTGGCCCAGCATGTGGCAATGGAACAGCCAGTCACCCGGATTGTCGGCGACGAAGGCGATCTCGCGCCGCTCTCTGGCAGCGATCAATAGCGTGTCGCGCATCGGGCCCATCGCGCCATCGCCGAGCACCTCTCTGAAATGCATGCCGTGCAGGTGCATGGCATGGGGAAAGACGGTGTCGTTCTCGATAGGGATGCGGACCGTCTCGCCCATGCTCGCGGTGACGAGCGGTGTGTCGTGCAGCCCGGCCTGCCCGGCCATGGCCCAGAACTGGCCCTGTCCGATCATCTCGCGGAATCCCATCTCGCGACCCTCGACACTCGCGCGCGACAAACGACCCATTGCGCCGCCCTCGATCTTCATCGGGACCGTCTGCGCCGAGCCGAGCGTGCCCATCGCATGGCCCGGATTCGGGGGAAGAGCGACGGGATCGGGCCGGCGGGTCAGGGACGCCCGTGCGGTCACGGGAAACGCCGCCTGGACCATGCCGCCGTCGTCGTCGAGCCGCACGAGATACGCTTCTCCGCCCTCGGCTGCGGTCACATCGACCAGCAAATCGATCCTTTGCGCAGGCCCCATGACAAGTTCGGAGGTCACCTTTTCCGGCTGCGCGAGCGGCATCCCGTCATAGGCGACGACCCAACCGTCCAGACCCTGAAGCGCCAGCGGGAAAATCCGCGCATTCGCCATGTTGATCAGCCGAAGCCGCAGCCGTTGGTGCTGCTGCACATCCTGCGTGAAATCATGGCGCGCGTTCGTGGTGACAAAGTTTCCGATCCGGCCGCCATGCGACATCTGCATCGGAATGGCGAAGTTGGGTTCGATCTGGGCCGCTTCGTTCAGAAGCCAGTCATCGAGTGCCAGGACCAGATCGGCGTCGATATCCGGCGCGCTTTCGGCCTCCTCGATTATCAGCGGGCCGTGCAATCCACGCCCAACCTGTTCAGGCGACGCCCAATGGGCGTGGTACCAGTAGGTGCCGGCATCGGGCACGTCGAATGCGTAGTCGAAACTTTCGCCCGGCGCGACGGCGGTTTGGGTCAGATCGGGCACGCCGTCCATGCCGTTGGGCACACGGATACCGTGCCAATGGATCGTCGTCGGCTGGTCGAGCCCGTTGACCAGCCGCCGCTCCAGCCGTGCGCCCTGCCCCAACCTTATTTCCGGCCCCGGCGACGCTCCGTCATAGGCCCAGACCGCCGTTTTCGGATAACCGTCCGGGGCGAGCTGGTGTGACACGGGCTTTGGCTCAATGACCTTTGGCGCCGTGGCCGCAATCGCAGGACCGATCAGAGGCAAGCCGGCCGTTGCGACGGCACCACCCAGAAACGCGCGTCTTGTCGCTCTCATCCGTCTTGCTCCTCGTTCAGAAGGTAAATCGCCATCGCTTCGCGGTCCGCATCGGTCATGAAGGATGTGCCATAGGTGACCACTTCGCCCATCGACCCGCCGAACGCATCGCCGTCCGGCATGATCCCGGTTTCCAGCGCATAGGCTAGGTCCGACACGCTCCAGCCCCCGTCTTGCAGCGCTTCCGGCGTGATGGCGGGCGACTTGCCTCCGCCGGGCAGCCCGTCATAACCGCGAAACTTCTCGTCCAGCACGCGCGCGCCGGCGATGTTCCTGCCCGTATGGCACGCCCCGCAATGGGTCACGCCTTCCACCAACAAGCGGCCGCGGTTCCACGCCTCGGACCGGCCTTCGACCGGTTTAGTGCGCGGCGGTTCCAGAAACGCCCCGCGCCAAAGCTTCAGGCCCCAGCGCTGATCGAACGGAAATCCCACCTCATGTGCCGGTGCCGGTTCGTCCACCGCTGCCACGGTCTGGAACGCGGCCCAGAGGTCCGCGATGTCCTGATCGGACAGATTGCGGTAAAACGGATAGGGGAAGGCGGGGTAGTATGGCTCGCCGTCCGGAGAGACGCCCTGCCGCAAGGACGCCGCGAAATCCTGCACGGACCAATCTCCGATCCCCGCGTCTTTCGACATCGTCAGGTTCGACGGATAGAATGTGCCGAAATCGGTCTTGAGCGGCGCACCGCCCGCAAGCGGCTTGCCGCCCTCCTCCCAGTTCGTGTGGCAGGCGATGCAGCCCCCGGCGCGCGCCAGATAGGCACCGCGCTGAGGATCACCGGGCTGATCGATCGACGCGACCTCGTTCTTGACGGGCCACGCGATCACAGCGCCCACGCCGATGACGGCCGCTGCGGAAAAGACCGCAGCGGTGATAAGCAATTTCCGCATGATCCTAGTCCTTCTCGAGCCGGAACCGCGTATGGCACGTCGAACAAGTGCGGCTTAGCTCGGAAAACACCTCGTCGGCAGGCATGTCCGCCATCTCGGCCAACGTGGTTTCGGCCGAGCCGCCACCCATCATGCCAGACGCATCGCCACCCATCATGCTGGCCGTGTCTCCGCCCATCATGGACCCCATATCCGCTTGCGCCGCCTCTTCATCGGCCAGACCGTTATCCGCCGCTTTCGAAAGCCCCTGGGCCAAGGTCTCCAGCCGCATCGCGATGCGTTCGAACTCGTCCCAATCCTCCCAGATCGCGTCTTTCACGTAGGATTTCTCGTTCGCGTTATCTTCTGGAAACAGCTCGGTCATCGCGGTGCCCGCATGTTCCTCGAACACGGCGGCGGCCTTCCTGACCGTGTCGGCGTCGTAGTTCTGTTCGCCCTTCATGATCGGCGTGACGGATTTCACCGCATCGCCCATCGCGCTCATGGCCTGCATCCGCTCCAGCACGATGCCGGTCGCACCCGTATGAGCCACTGCGCCGATGCCGATGCTAGTCGCGACCGAAGCCGCCAGAATGGTTTTCAGTTTCATCTCGGAGTTTCCTGTATTTCCTGGATCTTAAGTCTTGTGCTTCAAGACAGGGATCGTGGGACAGGAGGATCGGTCATGGAATACAGAAGCTTGAACAGGGACGGCGACACGCGGCGCTTTTTCGACGATGCCGCGATGTACGCTTGTCCGTGCGACGCCGACGAGAGAACTACCGAGATGTTGCACTCCGGCGCGTCGTGACAGTCATCGGCTCCGATCTGATCTTGGACCTTTGCTGCACCTGGTTCGCCAAGCTCGACGGCACTTTCCGACTGAGCGGCATGCAGCCCGCCTGCCTGCACGGGCGACCCGGCGGACAGGACCGCCAATACAATAACCGACGCGAAAACGAGAAAGAGCGTAGAGATGCGCACTATTGGATCCCGTTCTCACTTTGCAGGGCCCGCACATAGGCAACGATCGTGCCCACATCGGCGCGCGTCAGTCCCTCGATCGGTGGCATATTGCCGAAATCCCAATGGTGCGACCTGACGCCATTGGAAATGGCGCGATAGAACGCTTCGTCGCCGTGATGGCTAGGCTCATAAATCTTGTGGACCAAGGGCGGGGCCACGCCGTTCTGTCCCGCCGCGTTCTGACCGTGACATTGGGCGCAAGCCGCCTCGAACGCGCGCTTTCCCAACTCCTCTTTCTGGTCCAGTTCGCCCGGCAAGGAAACGTCCACGATGGGGGCGCCCAGTGCCAGTTCGGTCGTATCGGGGGGCGTCATCGAATGACCCGCCATCTGGGATGGTGCAGTCGCCCACCACAGAAGGCCCGCGGCTGCAACGACGATGGCGATCGTGACGGCGATGAGTTTGGTTGGCATTGTATGTCCCGACATTGGAACGGGGCAGCCATTGACCGCCCCGCAAACAAGTGATGTTCCGCCGGCGTCAGATCAAAAGCACCTGAGTGCCCACCTTCGCCATGCCGAAGAGTTCGGCGATATGTTCGTTGAACAATCCTATACAGCCGTTCGAGGACCGCCGCCCGATCTTGCGCGTGTCATTCGTTCCGTGCACCCGGTAATACTGCCAGGACAAATAAAGCGCATGGGTACCAAGCGGGTTGTCGGGTCCGGGCGCCCAGTAATCCGGCCATTCGGGATTACGCTCTTTCATCGACGGCGTGGGCCGCCAGCTTGGGCCTTCGACCTTGCGTATCACTTCTGTCCGACCGAGCCGCGTCAGCTCGTCGGATTCCGGAACGGAACTTGGGTAGACCTTGTGGATCGAACCGTCTTCGGACCAGTAGTTGACATAGCGCCCGACCGTGTCGCACAGGATGACACCGTTCCGACGCGTATCGAAGTAGTCCTGCCAGCCATGGGTACTGAAGCTGGACGCATTGCGGCGTAACGCCGGGGTCGCTAGTGACTGTGCGGCACCGGCCAACGGAAACGCCGATGCACTTGCCGAGGCAAGTCCGATAAGAACCGACCGCCGCGACGGTGGATTACCCTGGTTCATGACTGCTCCTCAATTCATTTTCTTTGCGCTTGCGGCCTTCCAACGCTGGAAGGTCAAACCCTTTCCGATCACGACAGAGTGACCGGTGGCGGCCTAAACCGCTTGACCTTCCCGCACTGGAGTTTGCCAGAATTAACATCGGCGAACAAAGGAGCTCTAAAAATGAACGACCAACCTTCCAGCGGCGGTATCCAGGCGCGCGTCATGAAATGGGGCATGATGGCGTGCTGCGCGATCATGCTCGTGCCGGTCGCGTCGTTTCTTCTTGCCGGCGGAACGATCGCCGGCTCGTGGAACAACGCGGGTGTTTTCGCGCCGATCGCGCTGTGTGTGGGTGCGCATCTGGTGATGCATCGCCTGATGGGCAAATCCTGCCACGGCAAGGGTTCTGAACAGGTCAAACAGGCAGAACGGGAGAGAATCGTCGCTGTTCCTGCCCAGGCGCGATCCACCGAAATGGACCGTCTGCGCGGCGCGTGACCATGCGAATGATTGTGCTCGCTCCGCTTCTTGTCGGCGCGTGCACGAACGCTTTTGCGAACTGCCCCGATAGGACCGAGTATTCTGGCATGGTCGACCTGCCACCGGGCTGCCGTGTTTCGTCCGAAGCGTACACTGGTCTGGCGACTGTCGTTTGCGCAGATGGCAGAAGCGGGTTCACCGCGATCGATCTGAATGGAGGTGCTCTGCAATGACCGACACCACTCATCCCACGACCCGTCGGGATTTTCTTTACTATGCGACTGCGGGAGCCGGAACTGTCGTCGCTGGGGCTGCCGCATTTGATAAATCAGATGAACCCAACGGCCGATGTCCAAGCCCTATCACAGATACGGGTCGACATATCGGAAATCACAGAGGGGGCTCAACTGACGGTGACATGGCGAGGCAAGCCTGTATTCATCAGGAACAGGACGGCGGCGGAGATCGAGGCGGCTCAACTTGAAGATCCGGCGACGCTACCGGATCCAAGCGCTCGGAACTCCAATCTCGAAGACGGTGCATTGGCAACCGATGATAATCGCACCATAGGTGAGCGTGGTGACCTCCTCGTTATGATCGGCGTCTGCACCCATCTAGGCTGTGTTCCCCTTGGCGAAGCCGGTGACTTCGATGGCTGGTTCTGTCCCTGTCACGGATCGCACTACGACACGTCGGGTCGAATCCGAAAAGGGCCCGCGCCGGAGAACTTGGCGATTCCCAAGACTTCACTCGGCGATGATATGATCCTGGTGATTGGGTAACCTCTTGATAGCACGTAGAAACCTTTTGCTGGCGGCGGGCGGCGTAGCGCTGGTCGCAGCCTTCCAGAAAGGTCCGGACATTCTGGCGGCGTTCGGGTCCGAATTTGAATTCGAACCATCCCCGGTCGATGGATTTCGCCAGATTGCCGGTGGAAGTTCATCGACGGGCAGCTTCGATCCGTTCGTCGGTCTGGACCGGGACAAGGTTGCCATCCCGGCGGAATTGGTCGCCACGGTCGAACGCAACCTCTGTTCGACCTTGTTCGAAGATACCGGCACTGGCGATGTCCCGGTCGCGTCCTTTTCGGACTACAACTGCCCCTATTGTCGGATCCTGACCCGAGACCTAGGCAGGATCGCGCAGGAGGGCGGCGTCACCGTGTCGTGGCACGAACTCCCGCTTCTGGGCGAAACTTCGATCGCGGCTGCGAAAGCCGCACTGGCCGCGAAGCGTCAAGGGGCATATACCGAATTTCATGAACGCTTGCTGCGCACGGCGTTCGTCACGACGCCGGAGTTTCTTCGGTTGATCGCGGATGACATCGGCGTCGACTATGAACAGCTTCGACGGGATATCGACAGCCCCAAAATCGAGGACGAACTGGAGCGTAGCAAGGCGCTTGCGCAGATTTTTCGATTTTCGGCCACACCAGCGATGGTCGTTGGGCGAACCGTGGTGATCGGCGTGGTTGGCGAAGCCAGGCTTCGAAGCCTGATCGAACTGGAACGACAGGAAGGACGCGTGGAAAGATGCTTTGTCTAGGGATCGCGTTTTGAAATGATGGCTCGAGACCTTGTCCGTTCGCTTTCGGTCGCACTGTTTCTGGCGTCTCCGATGCAGGCAGCGACATCGGAAACCGTATCGAGCGGGCCGATCGACGCACAGCTGTTCGTCGCGGAGGACGGCATCGCGCCCGATGCCTCGACCCTGTCGGCAGCCCTTCGCATCGACCTTCAGGACGGCTGGAAGACCTACTGGCGGTCGCCCGGCGAAGTCGGAATTCCCCCGACCGTGACGTGGGAAGCATCGCAAAACGTGGCCGAGGTCGAATTTCTCTGGCCCGCGCCCCAGCGGTTCCGGGCCTTCGGGATCGAGAACTTCGGCTACAAGGACGAAGTCGCCTTCCCGCTGCGGATTTCGCTGCAGGAACCGGGCGTGCCGACGCGTCTGGCCGGGACGGTCGATTTGCTGGTCTGTTCCGATATCTGTGTGCCCGAGAGCTTCGATCTCGCGCTCGATATTCCGGCGGGAACCGGCATCGACCGCGTTTCGGCCGAATTGATCGCGGCCGCGGGCAACCGCGTCCCGGACGCGGGGGGCGCGGGGATGGGGGACGCGCAAGCGTTTCTGGATGCCGATGGCCAGACGCTGATTGTCCAGATCCAGTCCGAAATCCCGTTCAGGACACCCGACGTCTTCGCCGAGCTTGGCAGCTTCACCGCCTTCGGCGCGCCGGATATCCGGCTGGGCGACGGCGACCGGACGATCTGGGCCAGCGTGCCGATACTCGCCCGTCAGGATGACGTCCGTGACATCGCCCTGACCGTCACCGACGGGGACCGCGCAAGTACCATCGTCCCCGATTGGACAGAACGCGCCCCGCCGCCGCCCTTCACAATCGCGACCGCCGCGCCCGGTATCGGAACGCTTGCCTGGATCGCCCTGGTGGCCCTGTTGGGCGGTGCCATATTGAACGTCATGCCCTGCGTCCTGCCGGTCCTGTCGATCAAGGTCGCATCGGCGATGCAGGCACGCGCCCGTGGCGAAGACCATGTGCGACGCGGCTTTCTTGTCTCGGCATCGGGCGTCCTGGCCTTCATGTGGCTGCTGGCGGCCGCCCTTATCGCGCTGAAGGCGGCAGGCTATGCCGTCGGCTGGGGGTTGCAGTTCCAGAACCCGGTCTTCCTGGTGGCGATGATCGTCGTGCTCGTCCTTTTTGCGGCAAATCTCTTTGGCGTGTTCGAGATCTCGCTGCCGCAATCCTGGATGACGCGGCTTGCCCGCGAAGAAGGCCGGTCGGGCCATGCCGGGGATTTCGCGACCGGTGCGTTCGCCGCGATCCTCGCGACCCCCTGCTCCGCCCCGCTGCTGGGCACCGCGGTCGCCTTCTCCTTGGCGGGCCGCGCGCTGGATGTCTTCGTCGTCTTCACCGCGCTGGGTGTCGGCCTTGCGCTTCCGCATCTTGCACTTGCGGCACGACCGGGCCTTGTGCGCCGTTTGCCGAAGCCGGGTCCGTGGATGATCGGCCTCAAGGCCGTGCTGGGGTCGCTGCTGGCGCTGACCGCGGCATGGCTGCTTTGGGTGCTATCAAGCGTGGCCGGCGTTTCGACGTTCCGTATCGTCGCGGGCGCTTCGGTGCTGTTGCTGGTCGTTCTCGCCCTGTCGTCGCGTCTGCCGCGCAATCTGGCCGTCGGCGCCGCCCTGACGCTCGTGGCGGGGACGTTGGCGGTTCCGGTCCTTGTGCCCCAGGACACCGCACAGGCGTCCATCGCCACAAATTGGGTGCCCTTCGACCGCGCCGAAATCCCGGTTCACGTATCCCAGGGCCATGTGGTCTTCGTGGACGTCACCGCGGATTGGTGCCTGACCTGCAAGGCGAACAAGGCGCTTGTCCTGGATCGCGGCGCGGTGGCCGGGGCGCTGGCCCGTCAGGACGTCATCGCGATGCAGGCCGATTGGACGCGACCGGATCCGGCAATCGGGCGGTATCTGGAGGCCAATGGCCGCTACGGCATACCGTTCGACGCCGTCTACGGGCCGGGCGCACCCGAAGGGATCGCCCTTCCCGAACTACTGACCGAAGCCGCCGTGATGAAAGCACTGGATACCGCATCCGATCGCGTCGTCGCGGAACACTGAGTCAGTCCCGTGAACCGAAGGGGTTCCGGCCGCTCATGATCTGAAGCAGGAAACTGCCCGAAGCGGTTATCAGAAGAAATCCGTGAAACGCTTCGAGCGCAGCCATGAAGCGCAGATGCCCGGACGGGATGAGATCGCCCCGACCAAGCGTCGTGTAATTCACCATCGAGAAATAGAAGTAGTCCATGAACGTCAGATCGGCACCACGATCGCGGCCGGTCGCGCGAAGATCGCCCAGCTCAAAACTATGCACCGCAACCCAAAACCCGGACGCATAGACCAGCGCCTCGACAAGGTGGGCGACGGTCAGCGCTGCCACGCCCAGTGCCAGACATCGGCCCGGATGCAGGGCAGGCTCGACCGCGTCCGCAATCCTCCGCAATGCCACGTAGTGGACCGCGGTGTTCACTGACATAAGGACGGCGGAGATCAGAATGGCGATAAGCATCCAGACGACCCAACACCACCGTCGAAGGAAGCTCAATATACGCCGAAATTTGAAGGTTGGGGATGCAGCACGACCCGCGTTCCGATCGGCACGCGATCGTAGAAATCGACGATCTGGTCGTTGATCAGGCGTGCGCATCCATTGGACACCGCGCGGGCCAGCGTTTCGGGCAGATGCGTTCCGTGGATCCTCAGAAGGGTATCCCCGCGACCGGGTTGGAAAAGATAAAGCGCGCGCGCCCCCAGCGGGTTTTCCAGACCGCCCGGAACGCCGTCACGGTACTTCTCGTAAAGTTCGGGCTCTCGGCGCAACATTCCGGGCGTCGGTGTCCAGCGGGGAAAACGCCGTTTCATTCCGACATGGAACTCGCCTTCCTCATACAATCCCGGTCGCCCGACACCGACGGTGTAGCGGATGGCCTGCCGATCCGGCAGCGTCCAATAGAGTGCGAATTCCCATGGATATACGTGAATCTCATCGGGGCGCAGATCCAGATGTTCGATTGAAACCCGCTGCGGAAGATGCTCGTCTGGCACGTCGTAGGTCGGCACAACCGGTTCGGCCTCGACATGCGCGGCGGCAAGTCCCGGCCGCAGGAGCGTCGCGGCAGCCGCACCGCGGATGAAGGTTCTTCTGTCGGTCATGAGCCTATTCATCGATTCGAGTTTCAGTTTCCGAGAGCTTCACGAATGACGATCCGCCGAGGGTCGTCGGGGGAAAGGTTCTCTATTAATTTCTGCGCGCTCTCATACGCCAAGATCGATTCCTCCAGCTCGCCGAGAACGTCATAGGCCCGCCCCAACCTCAGCCAGCCGTCAAGGTCGTCCGGGTTCTCTTCCAGACGCGCCGCCAGACCGTCGACCATCGACCGGATGAAGGCTCCTTGGTCCTCTTCGTTCAGTTCGGAGACGGCGGCGATGTCATCCTGGCTCGGGCCGCGCATCAGTGGCGCGTAGTCGGTCAGCGAGATCGGTTCGGCACCGACTAAGTCACCCAGATAATTCGCCCGCACCACGAAGCTTTCCATCCACGGCTGGAAGCCGTTCGCCGCATTCAGCCGGCTCAGCAACAGATCGCGCGCCTCCTGCCGGGCACCCGACTGTTCCAGCGCCACTGTCTTGTAGTAGGTCGCGGCCGGATTGCTCGGATCGAGAGCCGCCGCTCGGTCGATTGCCGTTTCCGCCGCCGGGGTGACGATGCCGCCCTCGGCTCCGATCAGGGCTTCGGCGTAAAGAGAGAAGGTGGCAGACGTCGCATCCGGTCGGTCAAGCACACGCACGTAGGCCTGCGCGGCCTGGTCGGGCTGGCCCAGCCGCGAGTAGACGCCCGCCAGAAGCAACCAACCTTCGGTCG
Source organism: Tropicimonas omnivorans (assembly GCF_031846565.1). Classification (NCBI taxonomy): domain Bacteria; kingdom Pseudomonadati; phylum Pseudomonadota; class Alphaproteobacteria; order Rhodobacterales; family Roseobacteraceae; genus Tropicimonas; species Tropicimonas omnivorans. The sequence goes on from NZ_JAVRHL010000003.1 coordinate 1,001,424, forward strand.
GGCCGCCATCCGGATCGCTTTCCAGTCGTTCGAGCAACCGTTCGGAAAGTTCCGCGATCTCGGCGGCATCCGCGCGTTCGGCTACACGATCCGCGAGTGTCAGGCTTGGCACCTGTGGCGTCCCGGTAACCGCGTAAAGCGCGGCACCGAAAAGCGGTATCGCTATCGCCGCGGCCAAGACAGCCGCCCGCCCCGAACCTGTTGTTGACGGGCCGCGGTCCGGGCTGCGCGACAGGGCAAGCATCCGGCGCTTGATCTCCACCTCGGCAGATTGCGCCTCGGTGTCCGAGATCAATTCACGTTCGCGATCCCGACTCACCTCGGCAAGCTGGTCGGTCAGAATCGCCATCGCGCTTTTTTCGCGACTGACGTCGTTGCTCGGCCCGCGCAGCGACGGAAACGCGACAGCGGCTCCGGCGAGGATCGCGAGAAGTATCAGGAAGACCCAGATCATTGCCCGTCCCCCTGACGCGACAGGAAAGCATCCAGTTCCACGGTTTCTTCTTCGGACAAGGCATCGCCAGTCCGCTGTCGCCGCCCGCGCAGTGCCACGGTCACGCCGATCGCTCCCCCCAGGAAGATAACCGCCGGCGCCAGCCACAATGCATAGGTGGTCGGTTTCCAGGGAGGGCGGAAAAGAACGAAATCGCCGTAACGGGCGACGATGTAATCCAGAACCTCCTGATCCGTGTCTCCGGCGACAAGCCGTTCACGCACCAGAAGCCTCAGGTCCCGCGCGACACCCGCATTCGAGCTGTCGATGGATTCGTTCTGGCACACGACGCAACGCAACTCGGCCGAAAGACCGCGCGCTCGCGCCTCAAGCGCGGGGTCGTCGAGTATCTCGTCGGGTTCGACAGCGGCCGCGACGGTGGCGACGACCGCAAACAGGACGGCGCAGATCAGATGCCTCATGATGCCGCTCCGGCTGCCGCTGCCAACGCGGACCTGACCCTGGCCAGATCGTCAGCCGCCACGATCGGACCGACATGACGATAAACGACAGTGCCCGCCGTATCGATCACAAACGTTTCCGGGACGCCGGAAACGCCCCATTCGATCCCGGCCCGTCCCGACAGGTCCGACCCGATACGGTCGTAGGGGTTGCCAAGATCGCGCAGCCATTGGGCCGCATCCTCGGGCTTGTCCTTGTAGTTCAGACCCATGAGGGGGACCCCTTCTTCCTGAACCAGCCGCGTCAGGACCGCGTGTTCGGCCCGGCAAGGCACGCACCAGGATGCGAACACGTTGACGAGTGCCGGTCTTTCCAAGTTCGACAGATCGGCCCTGGAAAGACCGGGAACACCCGCGCCCTCGACCGGCGGCAAGTCGAATTCCGGGGCGGGCTGGGACAGCAGCACCGTTGGAACGGCACCGGGGTCGCGGTCGGGGTCGAGCCCCCAGAAAAAAGCCGCGCCGATGACCAAGGCGACCACGACAGGCAATGCGATCAGAAAACGGGCCATCCGATCATTCCGCCGGAGTGGCGCCGACCGGCGGCGTCGCGACCGTACGTCGCGGCGCACCGACCCGCAGGCGGCGGTCCGACAGGGACAGGATACCGCCCACGACCAACATTACGGTCCCGAGCCAGATGAACCCGACAAGCGGTTCGTAGAGGATGCGCAAGGTCCATTTTCCGGCCGCAAGCGATTTCTCATCCGACGGGGCGCTGATCGACGCATATAGATCACCCGCGACCGTCGAACGGATGGCCGCTTCGGTCGTTTGCGAATTCGCGACCGGATAGCTTCGCCGCTCGGGGCGCAGAACCGTGACAGGTTCACCGCCGCGCGTGACTATCAGCGTGCCGGTGTCGGAGATGTAGTTAGGCCCCCGCAGACGCTCGACCCCCTCAAAGCGGATATCGAAGCCCGCAATGGCGACTTCCGTGCCGGGTTCGCCGAACTTGATGACCTCTTCCTTCCAGGCGCTGGAGCCGGTGAAGCCAATGATGCAGACTGCCAATCCGGCATGGGCCAGCGTCATGCCATGCGCGGCGCGGGGCAGTCCCCTTGCGCGCCGCCAGCTGTCGATCAGAGGCACTGCGCCCAGCTTTATCCGAAGAGCCCATTCGCGGAGCGTGGCAGACAGAAGCCACACGGCCGCCGCTATCGCCAGAACAGCGAGAGCGGGGCCGTTGGTATCAACGTACCACGCCCCCAAAGCCGCCAGTGCCGTCAGACCGGCAACCCATTTCAACCGCGACAGCACGCCGGGCAAGTCGGCACGCTTCCACGACAGAAGGGGTCCGACCGCCATGATTGCGACCAGCGGCAGCATGATCGGAATGAAGCTTGCGTTGAAGAAAGGCGGCCCGACCGAAATCTTCTCGTCCGCGATTGCCTCGACGAACAGCGGATAGAGCGTGCCGAAAAGAACAACGGCCGTCGCGGTCGCCAAAAGCAGGTTGTTCACTAGAAGCCCGCCTTCGCGGCTGATCGGGGCGAACAGCCCTCCGCCCTCGAGTTTCGGTGCGCGCGCGGCATAGAGGGTCAGCGATCCGACCACGGTGATGCCGAGCAGGCCAAGGATATAGAGCCCGCGCTCAGGGTCCACCGCGAAGGCGTGCACGCTGGTCAGTAGTCCGGATCGGACGATGAAGGTGCCCAGCAGCGACAGCGAGAATGTCAGGATCGCCAGCAGGATCGTCCAGCTTTTGAAAGCATCCCGCTTCTCGGTCACGATCGCGGAGTGCAGCAGGGCCGTGCCCAGAAGCCACGGCATAAAACTTACATTCTCGACCGGATCCCAGAACCACCAACCGCCCCAGCCAAGCTCGTAATAGGCCCACTAGGAGCCAAGCGCGATGCCGGCGGTCAGGCTGGTCCACGCCGCCAGCGTCCAGGGTCGGACCCAACGTGCCCATGCCGGGTCGACGCGCCCTTCGATCAGCGCGGCGACCGCGAAACTGAAGACGATCGAAAATCCGACATAGCCGATGTAGAGAAGCGGCGGATGCAGGGCGAGCCCGACATCCTGAAGTAGCGGATTCAGGTCCTGGCCGTCCATCGGCGGCGGAAAGACGCGTTCGAACGGGTTCGAGGTGAACAGAAGAAATGTCAGAAATCCGACGCTGATCCAGGCCTGAACGCTCAGAGTCCGGGCTTTCAGACTGTCGGGTACGTTACGCCCCAGCGTCGCGACCCCTGCCCCGAAGACGGCAAGGATCAGAACCCAGAGCACCAGTGATCCTTCGTGACTGCCCCAAGTTCCCGCGACCTTGAAAAGCATCGGCTTCAGGGAATGCGAGTTCTCCACAACGTTCCGGACGGTAAAGTCGCTGACGACGAAAGACCGCATGAGCGCCGCGAAAGCTAGGCCTACCAGAGCCACCTGCACCACGGATGTGGTTACGGCGCTTTGCATCCACAGCGCGTTGTTCCGCGCGGCGCCCAGAACCGGAAGAATCGACTGCACCACGGCCGCCATCAAAGCAAGGATCAGCGCAAAATGTCCTAGTTCGGGAATCATGGTCTCTCCTCTTTCCGAGGGTGCCTGACAGGTTCCTTTGCGGGAAGGTCAAGTCGGCCTGTCGGCACGAAGTCCCCGAACAGAATGACAAGTCTGTGACCGTTCCGATCCTTGAGCTTCCGACGCTGGAAGCACCACGTCTCTGACCAGACATATGAAAAGGAACTTCCATGCGAAATCTGCTTCTTATGACCGCCACGACAGCCCTGACCGCCGGTGTCGCGTCCGCAGATATCTTCATCCCTGAGGGAAACGCGGATTCGATCCTGCACCTTGCCGATGATGGAACGGTCGTCGCGCGCATCGATGGGGTCGAAAACGTTCACGGCCTTGCGGTGGCCCCCGACGCGCAACTTCTGATCGCAGGCAGCTTGTCAGAGGCTCCGAGCGGAACCGGTTTACCGGTGTTGCAATCATCTCATTCGATCGGAATGGGGACCGTGTCCGTTGGTGGCGAAAATGCGGAAATGACAGTGGGCGACGATGAAAAGATGACCGATGCCGAACACGACGCGCATCACGGGGCGGCTGAGTCCGCCACAGGCTCCGGCGACACCAGCATCGTCACGATCCTCGATACCGACACCCACGAACCGGTCCGCAAGGTGACGGTGGCGGGCATCGTTCATCATGTAGCCGTCGATCCGTCCGAGACCTACGCGCTGGTCACCCACCCGTCCCTGGGCGGCGTTTCGATCATCGACATTGCGAAAGGCGTTGCGGCGGGACCGATCGCGACCGGTCCGAACCCGGAATACGCGGTCGCCGACCCGAAGACCGGTCGGTTCTTCGTGTCCAACGCCGGAAACGCGACGATCAGCGAGATCGATCCAGCCAAGGGTTTCGTCGCCCGGAACATCCCCTTGGAGACCGGACCGAAACATCTCCGGCTGCTTTCCGATGAACGGCTTCTGGTCGCGGCGGAAGCCGATGCCGGTTTCGTCAGCCTGATCGACGCGGATAGCGGCGAAATCGTCGAAAGATACCAGATCGGCGGAGAGCTTCATGGCGTTCAGGCCGACAGATCCGCGATCTACGTTAATGCGCTTGGCCAGGATCGGGTCGTCAGGATCGACCGGGCGACGGGTGCCCGCGACGCGGTCCGGATGGATGGTCCCTACCACATGGCCTTGACAGGTGATGGACTGATGGTCAGCAGCAACGCAGACGCGAGCGTGCGTCTGCTGGACCCAAATACGTTGGAAACAATATCGACAACGCAAACGAACGGCATCGCCCATCAGATCGTTGTCGCGCCGTCGATCTGACGATGCATACCGCATGACATCTGCCAGGACTCTTCGTTTCGGGGCCTTTTTGGCGCTCGCCCTGGCGGCCATCGCGGTGGCCGTCTTTTGGGACGCCCCCGTGATCGCAGACCTCCGCAGCTTCGCCGAACGCGAGAATATCGAAAGGTTGGTCGCCCGCGCCGGAGCTTGGGGCCCTGCCGTGATTGTCTTGGCGATGATCGTGGCGGTCGTCGCGTCGCCGATCCCCAGCGCGCCGATCGCCATGGCGGCGGGTGCCGCATACGGTCACGTCTACGGCACCATGCTGGTCGTTGCGGGGGCCGAAACCGGTGCCCTGATCGCGTTTGCACTGGCCCGCTTCCTCGGCCGGGAAACGATCCGGCGCTGGCTTGGCGACGGCGTCGAACGCGGCCTTGTCGGGTCGCAAAACGCATTGACGCTGGCGGTCTTTCTCAGCCGTCTCATGCCCTTCGTTTCGTTCGATATCGTCAGCTATGCCGCGGGCCTCAGCGCGATCCATTTCTGGCGCTTCGCCGTCGCGACCCTGGCCGGGATCGTGCCCGCCAGTTTCGTCCTGTCGCATCTGGGCACGGCGGCGATGAGCGGCGGCGATCCGATGACCTGGGTCATCGCGGCCCTTGGGCTGGTGACGGGCCTTCCCCTGATCTGGGCAGTTCTCCGGCGCAGACGGGGCTAAGGCTGCCGGCCTGTCGCGCGTGGCGATATTTTGTTCGGCGAATAAGTATCCGTCCGCATACCAAGAACAGCTTTGTCAATTCACAGGTTCACCCGTGCCCCACGATCCCGACACGATGTCTCTGCTCATTTCCATCGGTCACTGGCTGATCGGCGCGTTCTCGTTTCCCATCGCGGCGCTCGTCGTTTAGCAGGCGCAGCGGCGCGACGCGGCGGTTCCCGGGATCGGCATCCCGCTCCTTCTTTTGGCGGCGGGGGCGACGCTTGCACTTTACATCGTCTTTCAAGCCGGCGTCGACGATGCCCTTCTGATGCTGCACTGGGCTCTGCGCTAGCCGCAACAGCTTCATCACTTTGCGTTCGCGACATTGATTGCCGCCACGGGCGCGGGCGAATGGAAAGCGGGGCCTCGAGGGGGCCGTGCAACCCTGGTCTGGCCCATTGGCTACATAATTCTGGGAGCCACGTTCATCGTCCATGAACAGATCGGCAGCAACGCTCACGCCAAATGGCTTTATCATATGGCTCTGGGGGTGATGATCATAATGGCGGGAGCGCTGCGACTTGCGCAGCGTCGCGGATGGCTTCCTTGGCGGCGCGCCGGACTGGGGTTTGCGGCTTTGCTGTGCCCGATCGGTATCGTGCTGATTTCATATCGCGAAACCATGTCGCTGTAAGCGACACTTTGCATCTCTCGAAACCGTGACACGATGGGCATTTGAGCTTCCAGTGCTGGAAGGCCCATTTGCCCTTCCATGACCAATTGGCACGAGAGTCGTATGGTCACCGCCGCGATCCGCGATGTGTTCGATGCCGTCGATGGCAACGGCGGCCCTCTCTGCTCCGCCCGGTTCTTCCCCGGATCCAGTCCGACACACCCGCAACCGCCCACTCGATCTCAAATCCACTGAACGAAAGACGCAATCCATGGAAAAAAGCCCTTCTCATCGCATCCTTCAGCATTCTCGCGGCCACGACCGCCACCGCCGAAACGGCCATGACGGTATTCAAGGATCCCAATTGCGGATGCTGCACAGCCTGGGCGGATCACATGCAGGACGCCGGATTCGACATCACGATCCGGGAGCTTGAATACGACGCGATGCGCGCACACAAGGCGTCCGTCGGTGTTCCCGAGGACGCCGTGGCCTGCCATACCGCGATGATCGGCGACTTCGTGATCGAAGGCCATGTTCCTGCCGAAGACATCAGGCACGTGCTGGCCAATTACCCGGATGCAAGCGGTGTCGCCGTCCCGGGCATGCCCATGGGATCACCGGGCATGGGTCAGATGACGCCCGATACCGTGTTCGATGTGGTCCTTCTGCGGGATGGCGATATCGGTCAGGTGGTGACGTCGTATCCCACGGACGGGAACTGATCTGGTAGCCGCGATCCCTGAAGGACGCCGTTTCGCGGTGTCCCGCGCCGCACACTTGGCGCTTCGGGCTTACCGTTGACCACCTGCGCACGCGGGGCCGCCCCCGATCCGCGGCGATCCTGCGGGTCGGCTTGACCGGACCGGTCAGGCCGCCTGGCCCGGATCGCGCGACCAAACCTTCCAGCGATGGAACCTTTTTCCAGCGTTTTCCAAGCTTTAGCGGGAACTTTCGCACGCCCGCAGGTTTGACGGGTAAATCGACAGGGTATGCCGCGACATGCAGACGGTCATCGTGATACTCGGATGGACGGCCCTCGCGGTGCTGTTGGCGCGCGCGATGCAACCCGTCGCGGACAGCACCGCGCCGCAGGCGATGCCTTTTCTGGGCGGGGGGACGCCCGACACCCATGCCTGGCAACGCTATCACTTCCGCCCCTATTCCATGGCCCTTCTGTTCGTCGCCTTCGAAATGGAGATGATGTTCATGTATCCATGGGCTGTGGTCTTCGTCTCCGAAGGGATCAAGGCGCTGGCCGAGATGGGCATGTTCCTGGCGATCCTGTCTGTGGGCATCCTTTATGGTTGGCGCGAAGGGATCTTCCGATGGCAATGACTCGTCTTGCCCGTTGGGCGGCGCGGTCGCCCGCGCCCGTCTTCGCCGCCATCGGCCCCGGTCGGCAGGCCGAAACCGAGCGTCTGCTTGCCCGGCCCGGCCTGCGCCGGGCCGCGACCCCGCGCGATGCGGCGATCCTGCTGGTCGCCGGCGATCTGCCGGGCGACACGGCAGAGGCGCTGTCCCATGTGCACGACCAGCTTCCCCATCCGCGGGCCACGCTGCGGTGGCAGGCGGATGCCCCAGATGCCATCGCGGCGCGGATCGAAACGGCATGGCGCGATATTTGCGCGGGCGAACGGGACGAAGACGATCATCTGCCGGACGAGCCGCCGAACGCGTGGAAGGGCATCGGCCCCCACGGTCAGGGCGGCAAGGGGATGATGGGCGGCACGCCCTACGGGCGGCCCATGGCCATGACCGGCACGGACATTCGCGACGGGCTGCGACTCGACCGGTACACGGCGCGGTTCGGTCCGTTCCTGCCGATGCTGCCGCCGGGGCTGGTGCTTCAGGTGACGCTGCAAGGGGACGTGATCTGCGACCTTGACGTGCAAGCACCACCCCTCGCCCAGGCGGCAGATGCCGATGCGCCCGATCTCTGCGCGGCGCGGATGCTGCGGCTGCTGGGTCTGGACCGCGCCGCCCACCGCGTGATGCACGGGCAATCCGCCCGCGCGCTGTGGCTGCGGGGCGCGGTGCCGAAACGGATCGGCAGGATCGACGGCACCTCCGCACGCGACCGACTGATCGCCTGGCTGGCGGGCGACACGGTGTCGGTCGCGCCCCCCGATCTGCCCGCGCTGTTGCACGGTGCCGAATGGGCCGAGGCCATGCTGATCCTCGCGTCCCTGCCCCCATCGGCACTCATCCGTGCCGCGCGCGGCGTGGAGGCTGCATGACGGCGCTTCTGACCCTCGCGGTCCTTGCGACCTTGCTCGGCGGGACGCTGTTCGCCGTCGCCCTCGACCGTGCCTATCTGCCGCTCCTCGCGCTCTTCACTCGCCAGCGGGTCGAGACCGAGGCTCCCGACCGCCTGAACCGCGATCTGGCCCCCGCCTGGTATCTGGCGCTGGCCGCCATCGGCATCGCCGTCGTCCCCTTCGCGCCGGATCTGGCGCTGATCGACAGCCCGGTGGGCATCGTGATCTGGGGCAGTTGCGAAGCCCTGATCGTCGTCACCGTCTTCCTGCACGGCTGGTCGCCCAACGCGCCCTTTCCGCTGATCGGGGCCTATCGCTATGCCGCCATCGGGCTGCCGGTGATGCTGCCCTCGATGTTCGTGCTGATCGCCGCCGCCCTGCCCGCCGAAAGCCTGTCGCTGGTCGCCATCGTCGACAGCCAGCGCGAGGTCTGGAACGTGATCCGCCAGCCGCTGGGCCTGCCGCTGTTCATGGTGGTTGCCCTGGCGATGACCCTGCGCGGCCCGATGGATTACGCCGACGCCGCCGATATCGCGACGGGCACATCGGCCGAAGACAGCGGCGCCGGTCGCGCCGTCTGGCAGATCGCGCGGCTGGCGATGCTGGTTTCGGTCTCGGCCATCGCCGCGACGGTGTTTCTGGGCGGACCGCTAGGACCGGTGCTGCCCGGACCGGTCTGGCTGTGGCTGAAGACGGGCGCGCTGATGGCGCTGACCGTCTGGATCGGCAACCGCGTGGCGCGGACGACCCCCAGCCGGATGCTAACGATCCTGTGGGTCGTGCTGCTTCCGCTGTCCTTCCTCCACCTTCTGATTTCGGGGCTGATCGCGCTATGACCGACCTCATGATCGCCCTGCTAACAGCCTTTGCCGTCTGGACCGGCTGGCGGGTGTTCCGCGTCGACAGCATGGTGCGCGCCTCCTTCGCGCTGATGCTGTCCTTCGTCGCGGTGGGCGCAATCGGCGTGCTGCTGTCCGCGCCCTATATCGGTGTGGCGACCGTGTTCATGATGGCTGTCGAAATGATGGTCATGGCGATCTTCATGGTCATGTTCATGATGAACCCCGCGGGCCTCAATCCGATGGTCATGGTCCACCAGCACCGCCTGTCCATCGGCGCCGGCATTGTCGCCTTCATCGGCCTGTCTGCCGCCGTGCTGCTTTCGCCGCTGCCGTCGAACCCGGTCGCCGCCGACACCGACGTCGTCGCGCAGCTCGGCCACGAACTCCTTGGCCCCTCCATGCTGATCTTTGAGACCGCGGGCGTCACGCTTCTGGCCACGATGGTCGGCGCGGTGATCCTGTCCTCGCGACAGGGCCGTTTCGGATCGGCCGACGAAGGATCGCGTCCGCCCGGACTGACTGAGGGCGGCGATCCCGCAGGCCGCCAGCCGGAAGGCGGCGGCGGCCACGGCCATCACCATCACGAGGGCCATTGATGACCCTGATCATCGTCCTTCTCGGGGCCGCCGCGCTGATCGGCATCGGACTTTACGGCGCGCTCAGCCAGCAAAGCTTCGTCATGCTGATGATGGGGCTGGAACTGATGCTGAACGGTGCGCTTCTGGCGATCATCGGCTTCTGGTCCCTGTACCTGGGCGGCATGCCCGAAGGCCAGCTGCTGGCGATCATCGTGATGGCGGTCATGGCCGTGGAAATGGCGATCGGCTTCGCGCTGATCGTGGCGGTCTATCGCAAGCGGCAGGCCGACATGACCGAAAGCATCGGAACGCTGAAGCAATGATCTGGGCGCTAGCATACGTGCCGGTTCTGGCCGGTCTGGCGATCTGGGCCATCGGCGGCACGCGGGCGCGGCTGGCGACGCTGGGGGCCGGGGCGGCCGCCGCGACGCTCGGCCTGGCGCTGTTTTCGGGCGACCGGACCGGACGCTTCGTCTGGTCTGAGTTGCTCGTGCTGCAGGCCGCCCTGCCCCCGCTGGCCCATGCCGCGGCCCTTCTCGTGCCCGCGATCCTGCTGCCGATCACGCTCTACGCCGCATCGCACGAAGACGGTCGCGGCCTGCCCCGCCTCATCGGATTGATGCTGGTCTTCACCGGCGGCATGGAACTGGTCATCGTCGCCGCCGACCTAGTGACGCTGCTGATCGGGTGGGAAATCGTCGGTGCCTGTTCCTGGGCCCTGATCGGGCACAAGTGGCGGAGCCAAGCACCGGGCCTGTCGGCCAGTTTCGCCTTCGTCCTGACCCGCGCGGGGGATCTGGGTCTTTTCATCGCGCTGATGGCGACCGTCACCGCGACGGGCAGCGCCAGCTATGGGGCGCTCGGCACGCTCGACGGCTGGCCGCTGTCGCTGGCCGCGTACGGGCTGCTTCTCGCGGCGGTGTCGAAGGCCGGTCAGGTGCCTTTCGCGCCGTGGCTGTTTCGCGCCATGGACGGACCGACATCCGTGTCCGCCTTGCTGCACTCGGCCACGATGGTGGCGGCGGGGGCCTACATCCTTGCACGCCTGCATCCCCAGCTTTCGGCGGCACCGGGGTTCGGCCCGGCGGCGATGGTGATCGGACTTGCCACCGCGATCCTCGGCGGCGTCGTGGCCCTGCGCCAGACCCACGCCAAGAAGCTGCTGGCCGGATCGACCTCGGCACAGATGGGCCTGATGATCGCCACAATCGGCGCGGGCTATCCCGGTGTCGCGGTGCTGCACCTGATCGTCCACGCCGCGAGCAAGGGCGCGCTGTTCTGCGCCGCAGGCGTTGCCCATCGCGTCACCGACACGTTCGATCTGCGCCGGATGGGTCTGGCGCGCGCCCTGCCCGTCACCACGGCCCTCACGGTCATCGCCGCCCTGTCGCTGGCAGCCGTGCCGCCTCTGTCCGGTGGCTGGAGCAAGGAAGAAGTGGTCAAGGCGCTGGAACATGCAGGGCCGATCTGGGCCGCGGCGATCATCGTCGCAGGCGGGTTAAGCGCCGCCTACGCCACCCGCTTCGCCATCGCCGCCTTCGGGCCGGGCGAAGATCGGGATAGCACGGTCAAACGGGGCGAGCTGGCCGGGCTCGCCCTGCTGTCCGGTGCCGTGCTGGCGCTTTCGGCGCTGTGGTGGCCGCCCGTCCACGACGTTGTCGCCGCCCGGATCGGTGCGGACTTGCCCGAAGGGTCCCGCCTCGGACTTCTCGCGTCGCTTGCCGCCGTGGCGTTCGGTATCCTCGCGGGCCTACGCGCCGCGCGGTCCGATACCGAAGCCCCGGCGATGGAATGGCTGGGTCTGCCCGCGCTTTACGAACATGGCCTCATCCGGCCATTCCATGCTCTCGCGATCATGGCCGCGCGGGCGGATGACCGGGTTATTGACTTGATTCCGCGCGGCGCGGCGACCGTGGCGATATTCCTTGCCGACGGCCTGTCGCGCGCCGATGACGATACGCTGGACGGGCTCGCGCCGGGCGCGGCCGGGGCGGCGATGTCGACCGGCGGACAGATCTGGCGCGGCGCTGTCGGGACCGCGGTGCGCGCGACGTCCGGCCTTGCCGCACTGGGTGCCGGTCTGGGCGAACGGCTGAGCGACCTGATCCCGAACGGCAGCGGACGCATCGCGGGCATGGCGGGCGCGGACCTGCGACGGCTTCAGACCGGGCTTGCGCATCACTACTACTCCATCCTTGTGGCGGGCTTTGCCTTGGCCGTGGGGCTGTTAATTTTCGGAGGCTGAACCCGTGCTGACATTTGCCATTCTTATCCCGCTGCTGGCGTCCCTGGTCCTAGCCTTCGTCCCCTTAGGCGAGGTCGCATCGCGCTGGACCGCCACCGGGGCCGCCGCACTGTCGCTTGTGGCTCTGGTGATCGTCTGGGCGGGCGGCGGCGACGGCTTTCGCGCCGTGGCCGAAGTGCCGTGGATCCCGACCCTCGGGATCGCCTGGCGCGTGGGCGTCGACGGCATGTCGCTGGCGCTGGCGCTGATGAGCGCGCTGATCTTCGTCGCCGCGACCGCCTGGCCGCTGAAGCTGCACGATGCGCGCGCCTACTACGCCTGGATGGCGTTCCTTGCGGGCGTGTCCATCGGTCTCTTCGTCACGCTCGACCTGATCGTCTTTTACGTGTTCTTCGATCTCAGCCTTGTCGGCATGTATTTCCTCATCGGTCGCTGGGGCCATGGCGACGCGCAGCATGCGGCGCTCAAATTCTTCGTCTATACGCTCGCGGGCTCGCTGCTGATCCTGATCGGGATCATCGTGCTGGCGCTGAACATGCCGACACTGACCTTCGACATGCGCGCGATGATCGACAGCCCGCCGCTGGCCGCCGCGGGGATGGTGCCCGGTCTGGTGTTCCTCGCCTTCGTCATCGGCTTCGGGATCAAGACGCCGGTTTTCCCGGTCCATACCTGGCTGCCGCCCGCCCATGTCAACGCGCCGGGGCCCGCCTCGGCCATCCTGGCGGGCGTGCTGCTGAAGATGGGCACCTACGGGCTGATCCGCATCCCGCTGCAGATGATGCCCGACACCTTCGCCCGCTGGGCCCTGCCGCTGGCGATCGTCGGCGTAATCTCGATCCTCTGGGGCAGCATCGTCGCCTTCGCCCAAGACAACCTGAAGCGTCGCATCGCCTACACCTCGGTCAACCACATGGGCTACACCGTTCTGGGCATCGCGGTGGCGGGATCCGCGCTGGGGTCCGAGACCGCACGCCAGCTGGCCATGACCGGCGCGGTGGTCGAGATGATCGCCCACGGCCTGATCACGGGCGCATTGTTCCTGATCGCGGGCGCAGTCTGGCAGCGGACCGGGGATTACCACCTGCCCAATTTCGGCGGGTTGGCGGGCCCCGCCCCGCGGCTGACGGGTGCGGCCACGCTGGCGGCCTTTGCGTCGCTGGGCCTGCCGGGTCTGGCCGGTTTCGTGGCCGAGCTGCACATCTTCCTCGGTGCCTTCGGCGTCTATCCCTGGCTGGCGGCCATCGGTCTTCTGGGTATCCTGATCACCGCCGCGCTGTTCCTCCGGATGTTGCGGCAGATGTTCTTCGGCGACCTGCCGAAAGAACGCGCGGGTTTCACCGATCTCGACAGGACCGAAACGGCGCTTTTGGCGGGCGTGCTGATCCTCGTCGTGCTGATCGGTATCTGGCCCACATGGCTGTTGTCTCTCATCGACGCCGCTTCCCTGATCCCGACCCCCGGCGCGGGGGGCTGACATGCCCATCGGCGATCTCGCCCCGGAACTGGCGGTCCTGTTGACGGCGGTCGCCGTGCTTCTTCTGGCGATGGTCCTGCCGCAGCGCCGCCACGGCTGGTGCGCCCTGCTGGCGGCGGCGGGGCTGGCCCTGTCCATGGCTTTCGCCTGGGCACAGTCCGATGCGCACCGTTTGACCTTTTCGGGCACCTTCGCCTTGGACGGGGCCACGACATGGGCGCGGTTCGCCATACCGGGCCTGACGCTCCTGTGCGTCGGCCTTGCGCCGCGCTGGTTCGCCACCGACCGCCGACACGGCGAATTCTACGCGATGCTTCTGTTTTCGACCCTCGGCGCAATGGCGATGGCGGGGGCGGCGGATCTGATGCAGCTGGTGATGGGCGTGCTGCTGTCGTCGGTCACGGGATACGTTCTGGCCGCCTATCACCGCGACTGGGCGATCTCGCTGGAAGCGGGAATGAAGTATTTCCTGGTCGGCGCATTGGCCAACGCGCTTCTGGTGATCGGCGTGGTCTTCGTGATGGGCATGGCGGGCAGCACCGATTACCGCGACCTCGCCGGCGCGATCCCGGACAATCCCGTCGCGCTTGCGGGCCTGACCCTCGTGCTGATGGGCCTGTTCTTCAAGCTGGGTGCCGTGCCCGCCCATACCTGGGTGCCGGACGTCGCCGAAGGCGCGCCCGCCCCTGCGGCCGCGTTCCTGACCGTGATCCCCAAGCTTGCCGCGGCCGTGGCGCTCTACCGCTTGGTCGCGCTGACCCCCGAAACGCAAGCCCTGCCGCTGCTTGTCGCGCTGGTGGCTGCCGCGACGATGACGGTCGGCAACCTTTGCGCGCTGTGGCAGGACGATGTACGCCGCCTTGTCGGGTGGTCGTCGATCAGCCAGACGGGCTACGCGCTGATGGCCGTCGCCGTGGCGGGCGCGGTCCCGGACGCCCTGCCCGCGCTCCTGGCTTTCATGAGCGTCTATGGCATCGCCAACCTGCTCGCCTTCGCGGCCATCGTCGAATTGCGGGGACGCACTGCCATCGCGGACTACCGTGGTTTGATCAGAAAGCACCCCGGCCCGGCAATCGCCCTGACACTTGCCTTCCTGTCCTTCGTCGGCATCCCGCCGCTTGCCGGATTCCTGGGGAAGTTCGCGTTGTTCGTGGCCACGCTCGAAGCGGGTCTGGCCTGGCTCGTCGTTGTAGCCGTCGCCAACACAATCCTTTCGCTGTTCTACTACCTGCGTGTCATCGGGCCCGCGGTGTTTTCCCGACCCGAAGGCGCGATGGCGACGCTGGGCGGCACGGCGCGCGCCACGTTCTGGGCCCTGTTCGCGCTGCTTCTGGCCACCACATTCCTCTGGTCCCCCGTCTGGTCCGCCCTGCCCCGCGCCCTGCTGCCGTGAACGCGACCTTGCCGCACCGCACCGAACGGGTCAGACGTCCGGGGGCCGCTCCCCGTCCCCCGCATCCGCGCAGTAGATTCGGTAAAGCGCGTCGATCAGATCGTGCAGGCGCGGATCGGCGATGCGGTAGAAGATGCTTTGGCTTTCGCGCCGCGTCGCGACCATGCCCGCCGCGCGAAGGCGGGCAAGGTGCTGGCTGAGCGCCGATTGGCTAAGCGCAAGCTGGCCCTGCAGCGCGCCCACCGATCGCTCCTGGCGACGGGATCCTTACCGCAGCAGACCGTGCCAATTAACCTCTGGGGCATGGCGCTGGCCGGTCTTCTGGTCGGGTTCGGCACGGCCTTCGGGTCGGGTTGCACGTCCGGGCACGGGGTCTGCGGTCTGGCGCGTCTATCGCCGCGGTCTGCGGCGGCTGTCGCCACCTTCCTCGTCGCGGCCGTCGCGACGACCACCTTCATCCGCCACGCCATCTAGGGAGACCCGTCATGCGCAACGCCATGGGCTTCGTCGCGGGTCTGATCTTCGGGATCGGGCTGATCGTGTCGGGCATGTCCGACCCGGCGAAGGTGCTGAACTTCCTGGACATATTGGGGCCGTGGGATCCCAGCCTCGCCTTCGTGATGGGCGGCGCGTCGGTGACGGCCTTCCTGGGCTATCGTCTGGTCTGGCGTCGCGACGCGCCCGTGCTGGGTAAAACGTTCGACCTGCCGACAGGCACGACCATCGACGCGCCGCTGCTGACCGGCGCCGCGATCTTCGGTGCGGGATGGGGCTTGGGCGGCTTCTGCCCCGGTCCCGCCTGGACATCGCTGGCGATGGGGGCACCGGGCACGCTGGTGTTCCTGCCCGCGATGCTGGTCGGGATCGTGCTGGCCGATCTCGGCAAATCCGCGACCCGTCTCGCAAGCAAAGGAGCGTGATCCATGTCCGAACTGAACGACCCCATCGTCCGCCTTTCGGCCTCAACCGGTCCCGACAGCCCCGATGTCTGGGGGATCTACGAGCCCGATACCGGCTCGATCCAGTATATCTGCGCCGACCCGGCGACGAAGAAGGCGGTCCTGATCGACGTGGTACTGAACTTCGACCCCGCGAGCTTCGCGCTGAGCGAGCGCAGCATGGAGCAGGTGCTGGGCCTGGTCGAAAAGCATGACCTGCACGTCGAATGGGTGCTCGACACCCACCCCCATGCCGACCACGTGATGGCCTCGGCGCGGCTGAAGGAGCGCATCGGCGCTCCCAACGCTATTGGTGAAAAGGTGCGCGAGATCGCAGACCTCTGGCGCGACTATTACAACACGCCCGAGGCCTTCGATCCGGACCGCGATTTCGACCGGCTTTTCGAGGATGGCGACACGTTCCGCGTCGGCGATCTGGAGCTGCGCGTGACGCTGTCGCCGGACCACACACTGGGCTCGATCACCTATCTCTGCGGCGATGCGGCCTTCGTGCATGACACGCTGATGCAGCCCGACAGCGGCACGGCACGCGCCGACTTTCCCGGTGGCTCGGCCGACGACCTCTGGTATTCGCTACAAGACATTCTGTCCCTGCCGAAGGAGACGCGGCTGGTCGTCGGCCACGATTACGGGGCCGAAGGGCGCGACACGCCGGAATGGGAGGCCACGGTCGCCGAGCACAAGGCCCGAAACGTCCATGTCAAGGACGGCACCGACAAGCGCGACTATATCGAGAAGCGCGAGGCGCGGGACACCACGCTGGCCCTGCCCGACCGGATGCTGGCGGCATTGCAGATCAACCTGCGCGCCGGGCGGCTGCCCGAGGCCGAGAACGACGGTGCGCACTATCTCAAGATTCCGCTCAATAAGTTCTGAAAGGCGAAAAATATGGCAAAATCCCTGAAAGCCCTCGTGGCAGAGGCCCGGTCGCGCGTCGATGCGATCAGCCCTACGGACGCGCATAAAGCAGCGCGGGACGGCGACGTGATCCTCGACGTGCGCGAACCGGTCGAACTGGACAGCGACGGTGCCATCGCGGGCGCGATCCACATCCCCCGCGGCCTAGCCGAAGCGCAGGCCGACCCCGACACCGGCAAGGCCAACGATGCCCTGACCGCCAAACGCGGCGGCGGTGGCCGGGTCCACGTCCTGTGCGCCTCGGGCGCCCGCGCGGCGCTTGCGGCCGACAGCCTGCGACAGATGGGCTACGAGGCCACGGTGATCGAAGGCGGGCTTGAGGGCTGGAAAAAGGCGGACCTGCCGCTGAAGGACTAGCAGGGAATGCCGTGTCATCGAAGGCATCTGTCCCCTTCCCGCCCTCTCGAACCAAAACGCTGCCGACGCAAGTCTTCCCATGACGGAGCACTTCCAATGAAACGCCGCCAATTCCTGTCTCTCACCACCGCCGCGCTGGCTGCGCCCACCTTATTCGTCCGGCGCGCAAATGCGGCGGAACCAGGCGCGCCGCTTCCTGTGCCGGAGGTCATGGATGTTGGCCCCGGATCGGGAAACAACCTTGAAGCGATCAGAAGCACCCGCGAGTTTGTCGCTGGCGTCAGGTCGGACACTCTGGGATATTCGCAAGACTATCTGGGGCCGCTCTTGCGATTTCGACGCGGACAAACTGCCAATATCGACGTGACGAACCGCATCGACGCGCCGATCACAGCCCACTGGCACGGTATGCACGTGCCGGGTCATCTGGATGGCGGACCGCAACTCGCCTTCGGTCCGGGCGAGACCTGGTCGCCGGAACTGCCAATCGACCACCCTGCGGCGACCCTCTTCTACCACAGCCACGTGCACGGCCGCACGGCGGATCAGGTCTATCGCGGCCTTGCCGGACTGATCGTCATCGACGATCCCGATATCGACGATCCGTTGCCGCGCGATTACGGCGTCAACGATTTCCCGCTGATCGTGCAGGATCGCAGCTTCGACGGCGCGGGCCGGATGACCTACGACATCGGAATGATGGACCTGATGCAGGGCTTTCACGGGACCGAGATTCTGGTGAATGGGGCGATCCGCCCGAAGCTGACCGTCCCTGCGGGTTTGGTGCGCCTGCGTCTCGTGAACGGATCGAACGCGCGGATGTATAATTTCAGCTTCACGGATGGGCGGACTTTTCACCAGGTCGCCAGCGATGGCGGCCTGCCGACCGCACCCATCTCCATGACCGGCCTGCGTCTGGCCGCCGCCGAACGAGCCGAGATCGTGGTGGATTTCTCGGATCGCGCCGCGGTACGGCTGGTCTCTACCCGAGGCGGATCGGGCATGATGGGCGGTGGCATGATGGGCAACAGTGGCATGATGGGTGGCAACGGCGGCATGATGGGCGGCGGTGCCGAAGGTTCGCCGCTCGAAATTCTGTCCTTCGAAATCGCCGATGCCCGCAACCCCGGTCCCGCGCGCCTTCCCGAAGCCTTGCCCGCACCCGTCGTCGATCTGGGCGAACCCGTGCGTCGCCGCGACTTCACGTTGAACATGCATGCCGGGAACATGATGGGCAGCATGTTGAACAACCTGATCGGGCGCGACGGACAGATCATGGGGATCAACGACGAGTCCTACGACATGGGACGCATCGACCTTCAGGTGCCGCACGGCGAAACCGAGCTTTGGCGCATCAATGCGGACATGGCGATGCACCCGTTCCACGTGCACGGAACATCCTTCCAGGTCGTCACACAAAACGGGCGGTCTGTCGATCCGGCCCGGATCGGTTGGACGGATGTCGTGCACGTTCAGGGTCCGACCGAGATATTGCTGCGGTTCGACAAGCGCGCGACGGCAGATGCGCCGTTTATGTATCATTGCCACATCCTGGAACACGAGGATGCCGGCATGATGGGTCAGTTCACGGTTCTATGACGTCTGACCCGGTTTCACATCGAAACCACCGATTTTCCATCTGGTTGGAAAGAACAACTCCAAGGAAGAAAGGTACGATACTATGAATATGGCGCTGTTGCATGAAGCGTCTGAAGGTCAGAGAACCCCTTTCCCCGCCCGATTTCAGCCAACTGGCTGCGTGACGGGAGTGCCGAGGGCCGTAAAGCGGTTGAGGATGGCGATGCGGACTTGGAGTTCGGCGGTCTGACGACCGAAGTCGCGGGCGGCGAGTTTCTGACCGAGGAGCTTCATGCAGTTCATCTTAGTCTCGACGCGGCTGCGCCGATGGTAGCCGCTCCAGCGTCGCCAGATCGTGCGGCCGAGCCGCTCGATAGCCCGCAGTGCTTCGTTCCGTGCTCCTGCGCCGGGGCTGTCCTTCTTTCAGGGCTTGGCGTTGCGGCGCGGTGGGATGATCGCATTGGCGCCCCGGCCGGCGATGGCATCGCGGCAGGCCCGCCCGTCATATGCGCCGTCGGCGGTGACGAAGTCGATCGGCTCGCCCTCGTGGGTATGATCGAGCAGGCTCGGCAGCATAGGCGCGTCGCCCACCCCGCTGCCGGTGACTTCGACCGCTCGGACCTCGAGCGTCGCCTCGTCGACAGCCAAGTAAACTTTGCGCCAGACGCGCCGCTTGGCCTCACCATGCTTGCGTGCGTGCCATTCCCCTTCGCCCCGGGCCTTGATGCCCGTGCTGTCCACAAGCAGGTGCAACGGCCCGCCTGAGCCCCGGTAGGGCAGCTGCACGGCCAGCGTCTTCTGGCGTCGGCAGAGCGTCGAGAAGTCCGGCACTGACCAGTCGAGGCCCGCAAGCCGCAGCAGGCTCGCCACGAAGCCCGTGGTCTGGCGAAGCGGCAAGCCGAACAGAACCTTCACCGTCAAACACGCCTGGACCGCGGCGTCGCTGTAGATCGGCTGCGCGCCGCGCTTGCCTGAGGGTGCCACGTACCAGGGCGCCGACGGGTCGAACCAGACCCTCAGCGAGTCGCGCTCACGCAGCGAGGCATTGTAGGCAGACCAGTTCAGAGTGCGGCAGCGGGTGGGCGCAGGCTTGGACATGCCGCCCAGCTATGCCTCTGGACTCGTGATGTGAGTCCCGGGCAGCCTTCGTGCAACAAGGTCCCTAGTGATCCATTATCGATGATCTATTCGCTGACGGTCTTAGCCCGCCGAGAAACCAATCAACCCTGTCCATTGTTTGAGCCACCACTTAGAGCTTGCAATATGGTCGGATGTCCCACCGGCGCTCATACACCCAATCATACATCCTTTTCCCAGCGCCGATCATGCCGGTAGCCCGGGCCTCACCTGACGTGGGAAAACCTGAACATCCAGTGCGCACTAGACGTAGCAACCCATTGACAAGTTGAAACAATCCGTCAAGTCCATCAGTGGGACTTTTTCCTCAGAATGCTGCGGAAAACTATGAGAACTTTGAGTGTCCCACTTCGCCCTAACCTTCTGTTTCTTCGTCCTTACTCCCGCCCCCTACGGGCTACCACTTCCCCCAGAAGTATCAGCAGCTTATCCCCGTGCCGCGGGCGCCCCATCGGGGCGGGCTTTACTGTGGCTGCGATCGTTCCTCCGCTTACATCGCCGAATGTCGGACCCCGCGCCGTTGCGCGAGGTCCTCGTCCTGTTGCAGATGTGGCCGGCTCATCCCCGCAGGGCCATCGCCGCGCCGACATGATCGGCCAGGGCCGCCTTCAGATCGGCAATCCTCGGCCCCGCCGCCAGAACAGCGCGGGAGGAGGTCGGGATCACGCGGGGGAGCGCCTCGCCGAAAATGCCTTCGAGATCGCCGAAGCCCGCGCCCTGCGCGCCGATCCCCGGAACGAGGAAAAGCGAGGCCGGCAATCGTGCAACCGTGCCGGAGGCCGCTGCGCCGAGCGTTGCGCCGATGACCGCGCCGGCGGGACCGACGGGCTCTCCTGCGGCGAGGGCCGCGTTCTGTTCGGTTAGCGCGCCGGCCAGCGCGTCGGCGACCGCGACGTCCCCCTGCCGCGCATCCTGAAGGGCCGCGCCCTCGGGGTTGGATGACCGCACGACCGTGAAGACCCCCGCCCCGCAGGACGCGGCACGGGACAAAAGAGGCGCGAGGGTCCCCGCCCCGAGATAGGCGTTTGCCGTCACGGCGTCGGCGCCGAAGCCGCCCTCACCGATCCAGGCGCGGGCATAGGCTTCCATCGAGGACCCTATGTCGCCGCGCTTGGCATCGGCGATCACGAGGATGCCACTCGCCTGCATCCCCGTGATGAGACGTGCGAGTTCCGCGATGCCGGCGGGTCCGAAGGCCTCGAAGAAGGCGACCTGCGGCTTGACGATCCCCACGGCCCCTTCGGCCGCTTCCAGAACGATGTCGACAAATTGCGCCAGTCCGGCTGGGCCCGCCTCGAGGCCCCAGCTCTCCAGCGTCTCAGGGCTCGGATCGCAGCCCATGCAGAAGGGGGAACGTCGGGCGGAAATCGAAGCGAATCGTGACGCGAACGAGGGAGGTGCAGAGATCACGCGGGTGGTCCTTTCCCGGAGGCGAGTGGAAAGATGCCCCTGGGGCACCTACATAAAGGGTGGTTGCGACCGTCAGTAACGGCCCGTCATTACGGGGTATTGCAACTTGACGCTATTTTGAATGCTCATACGATAAGTCAAAGTAATCGACCGATTTCTAGTGCATATTAAACCAAGCAGTTCAGAACCACACCATGATCGACGCTACCTCATCAGCTGACAGGGATCGGCCGCTTTGCGCGGGTCGCGCCTATGTGTGTTCGGAGGAGGGTCCGTGGTGAAACTGCCGAATTTCGTCACCGGCCAGATTTCGGGTGCCGCCCGAGATGCCGGCGACGCGCCAGACCGCCCGGCCCCGCTTCCATCCCTGCCATCCTCTCCGAGCGCTCTCCTGAGGGTCGACCAACACGGATGCGTCCGCAGTTCCAACGGCGTGGCCGAAGGTATGCTGGAGCTGGACGGCAACGAGATCGTGGGGCGTGCCCTGTCGGATTTCCTGGGCGTCGAGGACGCCGCCGTGCTGCTCGGGCATAGTAGAGCCGGTTCGGGGCCGATCCAGATCAGGACCGAGGCGCGCCTGGGCACCCGGGTTCCGCTCGATGCCCAGTCCGACAACCTCGGCGTCGCCGGCACGGCGCTCACATTGCGCGTCTCGGACGTGACCCCCGCCCAGCGGTCTGCCGGCGAGCTCAGGCTGGCAGGGGCGCTCGAGGCCGGAGGGGTCGGCATCTTCGAGGTCGATATCCCGTCCGACAAGTCCGTCGTCACACCGAAATGGCTAGAGATTCTCGGGTTCGATACCGCGCCCGGCGCCACGTTCGACCCGCAGGCCGAATGGCTGGCCCGCGTTCATCCCGAAGATACCGCCCGTGTCGCCGCCTCCGATGCCGCATGCTACGCAGGCGAAACCGAGGTCACGGATACCACGTACCGGTTTCTCCGCCCGGACGGCCGCTGGATGTGGACGCGGTCGGTTTCGGTCGTCAGCGAGCGCGACCACAGGGGCAATCCGCAGCGCCTGACCGGCGTGCAGTTCGATCTGGACGATCACTACCGCCTGCAGGCCCAGCTGGCCGCGAGCCAGCGCAGGTTCCGCGAAAGCGTCGGCAATTCCCCGTCCCCGACCGCGCTGTGCAGCCTGGGCGGTGCCATCATCGACGCCAATAATGCCTTCTGTGAACTCGTCGGCTTCACCTACTCCGACATCATCGGTGTCACCCTGTCGACCCTGTCCTTCCCGGACGACCTCGAGGCCTCGCGGAACCGGATCGATGCGCTGAGGCGCGGCACGCTGCGCCGCTACGAGACGGAGAAGCACATCCGCAGGAAGGACGGTTCGGGCTGTTGGGCACGTCTCAGCGTGAGCTACGATCCGGGGACAGAAGGCATGGACGGCATCATCGTCGCCCAGGCGCGGGACATTTCGCGCGACAAGGAGCTCGACGAGGCGAAGGCACAATTCCTCGCCACCATGAGCCACGAGCTGAGAACGCCGCTCACCTCGGTCCATGGCGCGATCCGCCTGTTGTCGCAGCTCTATGCCGACGAGAGCCAGGCCGACGGGGTGAAGCGGCTCTTGTCGATTGCCGAGACCAACTCGAAGCGACTGATCGACATGGTCAACGACATCCTCGACGTGGAACGACTCACCGCGCCCGATACCGTCTTCGATTTCGAACCGTCTCCGGTCGCGGACATTGCCCGCGAGGCCGTGGAGAGCGTCGCTGCGGCCGCCATCAACAAGAACATCAGGGTGACGATCGCCGAGGAGGCCGAGGGGGAGGCGATGGTCGACGCGGCGCGTCTCGGCAAGGCAATGGAAGCGATCCTGTCGAACGCGATCAAGTTTTCCGACCCCGAAAGCGAGGTCATCCTTCGGGTTTGCTCGGACGAAAACGACGTCACCGTCTGGGTCGAGGACAGCGGCTGCGGCATTCCCGTCTCCTTCCGCGACAAGGTATTCGACCGCTTCACACAGGCCGACAGTTCCTCCACCCGCGAACAGGGCGGGTCCGGAATCGGGCTCTACGTGTCCAATCTCTCGGTCAACCGGATGGGCGGCCGGATCGGCTTCCAGAGCGAGGAAGGGATCGGCTCCAAGTTCTGGATCCGCCTGCCGCGGATCGACGCCGCCGGGACGACGGCCTCTCCCCCGGCCAAGAGCTCCCTGCCTTCGATCCTGCATGTCGAGCCGGAAAGCGGCTTCGGCGACATTTTCCGCAGTGCCCTCAAGGGACAGGCCGAGTACGTCCGCGCCGGAAGCTTCGCCGCCGCGGTCCGCCTGCTCGATTCGCACGCCTTCGATGTGATCATCGTGGACCTGGACCTGCCCGACGGGAACGGCCGGGACATTCTCGACTTCGCCGGCGATCCGCCGCCCGTCATCCTCGGCTTCTCCAATTCCGAGACGTCCTGGAGCGACCCGCGCGTGACGCGGAATCTCGTGAAGACGCGGACGAGTATCGACGATATCCTGTGTATTGCGCTGAAGGCCGCAGAGGATCATCAGTGACGAACGGGGCTCCGGATCGGCCGGGAGCGTCATTCACAACGCCAATGATTGAACACATTTTCGACCGACTATGACCGGCATGGCGGTCGATGAATACGACGTGCCATGGGCAACGCCCGCGAAAGTGCCGAGTTGAGTGTGTCGAACGTAAACGTGGGCAGATGACCATGCGAAGATTGATGTCCTTTCCCACGGCCTCCGCGTTTCTCGTCGGCGGGGCGATGACGTCGTTGGTCTACTTCCTCACCCCGGTCATCTGGGACCACGCGGACAGCGCGATCCCCCCGACCCTCACGCGCGAGACGCTGCTCTTCGGCATTCTCGCCTGTACCGGCTTTCTTCTTGCGTTCCTTCGCGGCATCCAGGCGATCCGCCTGCAGAACAAGCTTCTGCTGCGCAAGGACGAGGAACTCGTGATCCACAATCAGGCGATCAGCGAGCATGCCATCGTCGATTACTCCGATCCCACCGGCACGATCTTCGACATCAACGAGAACTTCGCTCAGGTCTTCGGGTATTCGCGCGAGGAGATCATCGGCAAGTCCACCGCGGTCCTCTATCCCGAGGAGAAGAGCGCCCTGTTCGAGGAGATCCTGGGGCACCTGGCAGCGGGCAAGACCTGGGCCGGCGAGCAGACGCTTGTCACCAAGTCCGGCGAGAGCCGCTCGATGCAGTGCTCCATCGTTCCGCTGAACGATTCCCGCGGCAATCATATCCGCAGCGTTGCCATCCGTACGGACGTCACCGCATCTCGCCGGGCCGAGGCCTACCAGCAGCAGACCACCCTCCTGGACGAGCTGTCGGACGAGGTCTTCATCATCTGCAGCGTGACCTTCACCCTGATCTACGCCAACGCCAAGGCGCGGCATCACCTGGCCGGGATAAACGGCTGGGGCGAGGACGAGTGGAAGAACAAGTCGGTCGAGGAGGCGTTCCACAATTTCGACCGGACAGAATTCCGTGATCGCGTCGCATCCCTTCACGACCGGACCAGGACGTCGCTGGTCTACGAGACAGATCACATGGGCGAACCTGTGGAAGTGAACGTCCAGATCATCAACGAGCCGTTCGACAAGCCCGCCTACGTCGCCGTGGTGCGGGACATCTCGGAGCGCAAGGAGGTCGAAGCCGCCAAGCGCGCCTTCGTGTCCACGGTCAGCCACGAGCTTCGCACGCCGCTGACGGCCATCAAGGGGGCGCTCGGGCTGGCCCGGGCCGGTGTCACCGGCCAGCTGCCGGAGCGCGCCCAGCCCGTGATCGACATCGCCTACCGCAACAGCGAACGACTGCTGCTGGTCGTGAACGACATGCTGGACCTCGAAAAGATCGAGGCCGGCAAGATGGACTTCGTCTGCCGCACCATGGACCTTGCCGGCTTCCTCAAGGAATCGATGGAGATCAATGGCGGGTACGGGGACGAATTCGGCGTCAGCTTCGAAGGTGAGGGGCTCGATGACGGGCCGCGCCAAGTCATCGCCAACGCCGATCGCCTAATGCAGGTCGTCTCGAACCTTCTCTCGAACGCCTGCAAGTACTCCTCCCCCGGCAGCGCGGTGAAGATCGCCTTGTCCGACGCCGGAATCGACTGGAGGATCTCGGTGACCGACACGGGCCCCGGCATTTCCGAAGATCAACGCGACCAGGTGTTCGAGAAATTCAGCCAAGTCCGGCCCACGGACGGCAAGCCCCGCGTCGGCACAGGCCTCGGCCTGTCCATCGTCAAGGCCATCGTCGAGCGGCATGACGGGCGTATCGATTTCGAGAGCGACGTCGGCTACGGCACGACCTTCTTCGTCGACCTGCCGAAAGCGGAAATCGGATCCGAGCGAAAAGTCGCCGCAGAATAACCCGATTTCGGCGCGACGGTTCCCGTACTGAGTCGGAATTCGAGGAAAGGGAATGACGCATGCAAGCATTACGTAAGATCCTTCACGTCGACGATGACGTCGACATCCAGTTCATCGCCCGGATGTCCCTGGAGAGTGTCGGCGGCTTCGAAGTCGCGCAAGCGTCGAGCGGTGCCGATGCCCTCGGCCTCGTGACGAGCTTTGCTCCCGACCTCATCCTGCTCGACGTGATGATGCCCTGCATGGACGGAGAGGAAACGCTGAGCCGGCTGCGTCAGATCCCCGGCCAAGAGAATACCCCCGTCGTTTTCGTGACCGCCAAGGCCCATTCCGAGAACGTCTCCCGGCTGCTCGGTCAGGGCGCCATCGACGTGATCACGAAGCCGTTCGACCCGATGACCCTGCCCCAAGTGGTGCAGAGGGCCTGGGATGGACAATCGGTGGCAGCGGCCTGAGGCAGGACCGTCCGTCCACGCAAAGTCGCGGGCGGGCAGAACGTCACGAAGGCCGCATTGTGCGGCCAGCTGCCGTACTTCGAGGCAAATCAGCTCTCCTGAGCTGTCCGCTATGCATGTGCGGGCCGGTGCGCGTCATCCTGCCGGTCCAGTTCCGGGTCATGCAAGCGCCCCTGCCTACGCTCCCGGTGCCGTCCGCCACACAGTGCCACAGGACGCTCGGGGCCTCGCAGTCGGCGTCGTTCTCCCGAGCCACCGGCATCTCCCCTCTCGGGCATCTCGGCCGTGTCATTGACCGCACCGCCGGTCTTGCGCTCAGCCCAGACGAACCACAAGGCGTCCCCCGGCGGGATCTGCGTGGTGGCGCCGATGGTGCGGGACCCGATGGAATTTTTTGCCGGCGACCTGAAACTCACCGTATAGGCGGTGATCTTCATGGTCGCACTGGCCCTGTTCCCCGCGTCCGCCCTGGTCTATTCGCTGTCTGGCGCACCGGTGCTCGATGGCGTCATCGCCTTCGATCACCGGCGCGCTCGATACATCGCGGATTGAGGACTTCGATGCCCCTGCCCTATCTCTATCTCGTGATCGCCATCGCGACCGAGACCATCGGCACGACGGCGCTTCAGGCGAGCCAGCAATTCACCAGGCTTACCCCGTCGATCGTCGTCTTCGTCGCCTATGGCGCATCTTTCTGGTTCATGGCGCTGGCCCTGAAGACGATGCCGATGGGGATCGTCTACGCGATCTGGTCGGGCCTCGGCATGGTCTTCATCGCGCTGATCGGCCTCGTCGTGTTCAGCCAGAAGCTGGATTTCTGGGCCGTGGTCGGCATCGGCCTGATCATGGCCGGCGTCCTTGTGATGCACCTGCTGTCGGACAGCGCGACGCATTGACGATCCGGCCTCACGCCTCCAGTTCGGCATCCCAGTAGAGAAAATCGAGCCAGCTTTCATGCAGGTGGCCGGGCGGAAAGCGCCGGCCCATGTTGCGCAGCTCCTCGGAGCCCGGCTGCCTCGGGGTCTTGCGCAGCGCCATGCCGACCTGCCGGAGGGATTTCGACCCCTTGCGCAGGTTGCAGCGGGAGCAGGCCGCGACGACGTTCTCCCAGCTCGTTATCCCGCCACGGGCCCGCGGCACGACGTGGTCGAAGGTCAGATCCCCCCGGCTGCCGCAGTACTGGCAGCAGAATTCGTCCCTCAAGAATAAATTAAAGCGCGTGAAAGCCACGCGCTTCTGGGGTTTGACGAAATCTCTGAGGACGACGACCGAGGGTATTCGGATCCTGGTCGAAGGCGAATGCACGTACTCGTCGTACTCCGCCACGATCTGGACCCGGTCGAGCCAAGCCGCCTTGACCGCCTCCTGCCAGGGCCAAAGCGACAGCGGGTAGTAGGAAAGCGGTCTGTAATCCGCATTGAGCACGAGGGCGGGATGTTGCTTGAGCCCGCCGGGCTCCCTCACGAACTGCGTTCTGAAGTCACCGTCCATCCGTCATTCGTCCCCGCATCCAGCGCCCTGAAGCGTCCGTCGCGGAAGCCGGGCCGCGCCGGAGTTCAGATCGACTATATATGGCGCTTTTGGTCCCGCAAGCCTCTTCATGAGGGGGGCGGCGCCCTATGGGAGACGTGATGCACCGGGGAGGTGACAGGGATATGACGAAGGGGGACTACGCCCGCCTTCGCTCAATCGATCCCGAAGACGTCCTGCAGGAAGGCGAGCGCCTGCCCCAGCCCGTCCGGAGCGATGCCGTGAGGCGTGCCCTCCATCGTGTAGGTCGCGACGGAAAAACCGGCCGCTGTGAGGTCCCGCTCCGCCTCGTCCATCGACGGATAGGGGACGACGTCGTCCTGGTCGCCGTGGAGCAGGAGGATCGGCGGAAAGGACAGCGCCTCGGTCGGCAGCCGCTCGGGCGCGACGAGACGACCCGAGAAGCCGGCGATCCCGGCGATCTGGTCCTCGCGCCGCGGCGCCACGTGAAGGGACATCATGGTGCCCTGCGAGAAGCCGACGAGGGCGAGGCGATCCGCCTCCAGCCCCTCGTCGTTCAGAACCCGGGTGATGAACGCATCGAGATCCTCGGCCGACGCGACGAGGCCTTCGGCGGCCTCCTCCTCGCTCGAGTCGTCGATCCAGGGGATCGGAAACCACTGGAAGCCGGCGGGATTGGCGGAGGACGGGTCGGGCGCGTCCGGGGCATAGAAGGCCGTATCGGGCAGATGCGGCGCAAGCGGCCCGGCGAGTCCCAGGAGGTCCGCACCGTCCGCGCCGTAGCCGTGCACGAAGATCACGATCTGTTTCGCGGTGCCCTTCGGCGCTCCCGCGCGCTTCGCATTCAGCTCTCGCATCATCGGATCCCTTCGCGTTGCTTGGCGATGTGGAAGTAGGCCCAGAGAAGCCGTGCTGCAACCGCCCGCCAGGGAGACCACGCCTCCGCCATATCCCTCAGCGCCTTTTCCCGCGGGCGGTCCTCCAGATCGAAGAGGATCCGGGCCGATTCCTGCAAGGCCAGATCGCCGGGCGCGAAGATGTCCGCCCGGCCGAGGGAGAACATCGCGTAGATCTCCGCCGTCCAGCGGCCAATGCCGGGCACGGCGGTCAGGGTCTCGACGACCTCCGCCTCCGGCGCGACACGCAGCGCGGCATAGTCGATCTTCGCCGCCGCCAGGGCGCGGCCGTAGCGGATCTTCTGACGCGAGAGCCCGCAGGCCCTCAGCTCCTCGTCCGTGGCGCCGAGGACCTTGCGCGGACCGGTCAGCTTAGCGGCTTTCAGCTTGTTCCAGATCGAATCCGCCGCGGCGACGGAGACCTGCTGCGACACGATCGCGGCCAGAAGCGCCTCGAACCCGTCCTTGCGCCGACGGAGCGGCAGCGGGCCGGTCGCCTTCAGCGCCTCGGCGAAGCGCGGATCCGCACTTGCGAGCCAGGCGGCGCCCTCGGCCACGCAGTCCTTGTCCACGATGATGCGACCCGCAACCGGGTGATGCCGTTCGCCTTCGATGTCGTTCAGCTCGTCCCTGCCCACGGGCGATCTCCTTACGTCCGGTGCGTGGCGCCCGGCATATCGCGCAGGCGGGCATTCGCCAACCGCCGCCCGGCCGCCGCTCAAATCACGCGGCGTTGCAGCATAAAGACTCGCAATGAAGCCGCATTCCGTGTAGGGGCCGCGCGACCCCTCCCGAAAAGGCGACCCCATGGACCTTCGCAATATCGCGATCATCGCTCACGTTGACCACGGCAAGACCACCCTGGTGGACCAACTCCTGCGCCAGTCCGGCGCCTTCCGGGAGAACCAGGCCGTTGCCGAGCGGGCCATGGACAGCAACGATCTCGAGCGCGAGCGCGGCATCACCATCCTCGCCAAGGCGACCTCGGTCGAGTGGAAGAACACCCGGATCAACATCGTGGACACGCCGGGTCACGCCGACTTCGGCGGTGAGGTCGAGCGCATCCTGTCGATGGTGGACGGCGTCGTTCTGCTGGTCGATGCCGCGGAAGGCCCGATGCCGCAGACCAAGTTCGTCACCTCCAAGGCTCTGGCGCTGGGGCTGCGCCCGATCGTGGTGCTGAACAAGGTCGACAAGCCGGATGCCGATGCCGACCGGGCGCTCGACGAGGTGTTCGACCTGTTCGCCGGTCTCGATGCGGACGAGAACCAGCTCGACTTCCCGACGCTCTACGCCTCCGGCCGCGCCGGCTGGGCGGACGTGGAACTGGACGGACCGCGCGAGAACCTCGACGCCCTCTTCGATCTCGTCACACACCACGTGCCCGCGCCGAAGCAGCAGGGCCGCTCGGATGAGGCCTTCACGATGCTTGCCACGACGCTCGGCGCCGACCCCTTCATCGGTCGCCTCCTGACCGGGCGGATCGAGAGCGGCCGCGTGAAGGCGGGTGATACGGTCAAGGCGCTGTCCCGCAAGGGCGACCGGATCGAACAGTTCCGCATCTCCAAGGTCATGGCATTCCGCGGCCTGCAGCAGCAGCCCATCGACGAAGGCGTCGCGGGGGACATCGTCTCCCTCGCCGGCATGGGCAAGGCCACCGTCGCCGACACGATCTGCGCCACCGATGTCGACACCGCGATCCCCGCGCAGCCGATCGACCCGCCGACCATCTCCGTGACGTTCGGCATCAACGACAGCCCCCTTGCTGGCCGCGACGGCAAGAAGGTCCAGTCCCGCGTCATCCGCGAGCGCCTGATGACCGAGGCCGAGCAGAACGTCGCCATCCGCGTCACGGACACGCCGGGCGGCGAGGCCTTCGAGGTCGCCGGCCGCGGCGAACTCCAGATGGGCGTCCTGATCGAGAACATGCGGCGGGAGGGGTTCGAGCTCTCGATCTCCCGTCCCCGCGTGATCATGCGCGACGAGGGCGGCCAGCAGATGGAGCCGATCGAGGAAGTCACCATCGACGTGGACGACGAGTTTTCCGGCGCTGTCATCGAGAAGCTGACCGGCGCCCGCCGCGGCGATCTCGTCGAGATGAAGCAGCAGACCGGCAAGACACGCATCGTCGCGCATGTCCCCTCCCGTGGCCTCATCGGCTATCATGGAGAGTTCCTGACCGACACGCGCGGCACGGGCGTCCTGAACCGCGTCTTCCACAGCTGGGAGCCCTACAAGGGCACGATCCCCGGTCGCCGCGCCGGCGTGCTGATCTCCATGGAGAACGGCACCTCCGTCGCCTACGCGCTCTTCAATCTCGAGGACCGCGGCAAGATGTTCATCGGCGCCCAGGAAGCGATCTACGAGGGCATGATCATCGGCGAACACAGCCGTGAGAACGACCTCGATGTGAACCCGCTGAAGGGCAAGAAGCTGACCAACGTCCGCGCCTCCGGCACCGACGATGCCGTCCGCCTCACCACGCCGGTTCGCATGTCGCTCGAGGAGGCCATCGCCTATATCGACGATGACGAGCTGGTCGAAGTGACGCCGAACGCGATCCGCCTTCGCAAGCGCTTCCTTGACCCGCACGAACGCAAGCGTCAGTCCCGCGCCGCGGGCTGACCGAGCATCGCCCGGCCGCGGTGACCGTGGCCGGGCGGTTCTTCTCTACCCGGGCGTCAGTCTTCGGCAATTACCACGACGGCATCGCCAGCGCCCACCCGGCCCGGCGCGACGACCTCGGCACACCAGCCCCCGTGGCCGCGCATCGCGTTGTAACCCCCCGGCCCCAGCTCCGCTTCCATCCTCGAGCACGGGGCGCAGGGCACCGTCAGCCTGAGCCGTGCGCCGCCGACATCGATCTCGCGCCCGCGCAGCGCCGACAGGTTGATCCCGGCCACGACGAGATTGCGTCGCAAGACCTCTGCCGCGACCTCCGTCCGCCCCGCCAGCGACGCGATCACCGGCAGATGCTCCCACTGGATCAACGTCACGGCTCTCTTGCCCGGCCGCGCATGATCTCCCTCGAGACCCGCCTCCTGAACCTGGACCTCCGGTACTCGAACAGGGTCCGACAGACGAACGGGCCGGAGGAGGATTGCCTCCACCCGGCCCGCTCTTGGAAACCGCGAAATCAGATCGGCCAGCGTGTCCACCGCCGGGTCAGATCGCTTCGAGATGCTTCTTCGCTGCAGCGATCGCGTCATCGGCGCGGGAGGCATCGGGACCGCCGCCCTGCGCCATGTCCGGCCGGCCGCCGCCGCCCTTGCCGCCGAGCTCGGCGACCGCCGCGCGCACCAGATCCACCGCGGAGACCTTTTCCGTCAGATCCGCCGTCACGCCGGCCGCGACCGCCGCCTTGCCGCCGGCATCCGCCACCAGCAGAATCGCGGCCGAGCCGAGACGAGCCTTCATCTCGTCGATGAGCCCGGGCAGGTCCTTACCGGTCACGCCCTGAAGCGACTGCGCCGCAAAGGGAATGCCGTTGACGGGTGCCGCCGACGCTTCGCCGCCGCCGGACGATGTGCCCATGGCAACCTGCCTGCGCAGGTCGGCGACTTCGGCCTGCAGCTTGCGCCGCTCGTCGACGAGCATGCGAACCCGGTCCACGACCTCGGCCTGAGACGCCTTCACGACGCCGGCGATCTCGGCCACCTTGCGGTCCTGATCCGCAAGGTAACGCCGTGCGGCCTCACCGGTCAGGGCCTCGATCCGGCGGACACCGGCAGACGAGGCGCTGTCCGCCAGAAGGACGAAGAGTCCGATATCGCCGGTTTGCCGCACATGGGTGCCGCCGCAAAGCTCGATCGAGTAGGTTTGTCTGTCCCAGCCCTTGCCCGTTTCGCCCTGCCCCATGGACACGACGCGAACCTCGTCGCCGTATTTCTCGCCGAAAAGCGCCTGAGCGCCGAGCGCACGCGCCTCGTCCGGCGTCATCACCCGGGTCTCCACGGCTGAATTCTGGCGGATGAGCCGGTTCACCTCGGCCTCCAGCTCGGACCTGTCCTCGTCTGACAACGCCGCGCCGTGGCTGAAATCGAACCTCAGCCGATCGGGCGCGTTCAGCGACCCGCGCTGCGCAACGTGATCGCCAAGCCGCTCCCTGAGCGCCTCATTCAGCAGGTGCGTCGCGGAATGGTTCGCCCGGATATCGTTCCGACGTGCCGAATCCACCATGAGTTCGGCCCCGGTGTGGAGCGCGAACGTGCCCGAGGTGATCTCGGCCTGATGGAGCCAGAGTCCAGCCGCCCGCTTGGTATCGACGACGCTCGCGGTGCCCTCTATCCCGGCGACCGTTCCGGTATCGCCGATCTGGCCGCCGGATTCACCGTAGAACGGGGTCTGGTTGAAGATCAGCACGACGCTGTCGCCTTCCTCCGCCTGCTCGACCTCGGCGCCGTCCTTGACGATGGCGACGAGCTGACCTTCGGCGCTGTCGCTGTCATAACCGAGGAACTCGGTGACGCCGACGCGATCCGCGATCTCGAACCAGACGCGCGCATCGGTTGCCTCTCCGGAGCCGGACCAGGCCGCCCGCGCCTTCGCCTTCTGCTCCTCCATCGCCGCATCGAAGCCGGCGGTTTCCACCTGCCGGCCGCGCTCCCTGAGCGCATCCTGAGTCAGGTCGAGGGGAAACCCGTAGGTGTCGTAGAGCTTGAAGGCCGTCCCGCCGGGCAGCGTCGCATCGGGCGCAAGCTTGTCGAGCTCGTCATCCAGAAGCCGCAGGCCCCGGTCCAGGGTCTGGCGGAAGCGCGTTTCCTCCGCTTCCAGCGTCTGGCGGATCAGGGACTGGGCCTGCCCGAGCTCGGTGTAATGCCCGCCCATCTGGCGGACGAGTTCCGGCACGAGGCGATGCAGGAGCGGATCGGCCGCGCCCAGAAGATGCGCATGGCGCATGGCGCGGCGCATGATCCGGCGCAGAACATAACCGCGCCCCTCGTTCGACGGCATCACCCCATCCGCGATGAGGAAGGACGCGGAACGAAGGTGATCGGCGATGACGCGATGGTGCGTGCGTCCCGGCCCGTCCGGATCGGAGGATGTCGCATGGGCGGATGCCTCGATCAGCGCGCGCATCAGGTCGGTTGCGTAATTGTCGTTCGTTCCCTGAAGCAGCGCCGCGACCCGCTCGATCCCCATTCCGGTGTCGATGGACTGGTTCGGCAGATCGCGCCGCGTGCCGTCCTCGAACTGCTCGTACTGCATGAAGACGAGATTCCAGATCTCGATGAACCGGTCGCCATCCTCCTCCGGACTGCCCGGCGGACCGCCCCAGAAGTCCTCGCCGTGGTCGTAGAAGATCTCGGAACACGGGCCGCACGGGCCGGTGGGCCCCATGGTCCAGAAGTTGTCATCGGTGGAAATGCGCAGGATCCGCTCGTCCGGCAGGCCGGCCACCTTCTTCCAGAGCTCGGCCGCTTCCTCGTCGGTGTGGTACACCGTCACCAGAAGCTTGCTCTTGTCGATGCCGAGTTCGCGGGTCACCATCTCCCAGGCGAATGGGATCGCATCCGACTTGAAGTAATCCCCGAAACTGAAATTTCCCAGCATTTCGAAGAAGGTATGATGCCGGTTGGTGTAGCCTACATTGTCCAGATCATTGTGCTTGCCGCCAGCGCGGACGCATTTCTGGCTCGTAGTTGCGCGAGTGTAGTCCCGCGTTTCGGCCCCGGTGAAAAGGTTCTTGAACTGCACCATGCCGCTGTTGGCGAACATGAGCGTCGGATCGTTCCGCGGAACGAGCGGCGAGGACGGAACCACGCGGTGGCCCTGCCGCTCGAAATAATCAAGAAAAGTCGTCCTGATATCGTTCAGGCTGGGCATCGTGGCTCCCTCCGCGTTTGCGCCGCAGAGCAATAACGGGGGCGCTCGGGGGTGTCCACATCGTGCTTACCGGCTTGGCTCCGGCGCGGCGAGCGTTGCGACATCAGCCGGCGTGCCGGCGACCGGGGACGGACCGGTCGCAGACTTTGGCAATGGGAGCGCCGAGCCGGATCGGCCGGCGCTCCCGATGCGTCAGCCTTCGACGAGATCGTCGCTGCCGCCCTCGTCGGACATGTGCAAATCGAGTCCATGCGCGGCGCGGATCTTTTCCTCTATCTCCTGCGCCGTCGCCTTGTTCTCCTTCAGGAAGGTCTTCGCGTTCTCGCGGCCCTGCCCGATCCGTTCGTCTCCGTAGGAGAACCACGAACCCGACTTGTCCACCACGCCGGCCTTCACGCCGAGGTCGAGAAGCTCGCCGGTCTTGGAGATGCCTTCGCCGTACATGATATCGAACTCGACCTGCTTGAACGGCGGCGCGACCTTGTTCTTGACCACCTTCACCCGGGTCGAGTTGCCGACCACTTCGTCCCGGTCCTTGATGGAGCCGATCCGGCGGATATCGAGGCGTACGGAGGAGTAGAATTTCAGCGCGTTGCCACCGGTCGTGGTCTCGGGGCTGCCGAACATCACGCCGATCTTCATCCGGATCTGGTTGATGAAGATCACGGTGCACTTCGAGCGGGAGATGGATCCTGTGAGCTTGCGCATCGCCTGGCTCATGAGGCGCGCGTGCACGCCCACGGAGCTGTCGCCCATGTCGCCCTCGAGCTCTGATTTCGGGGTCAACGCCGCGACCGAGTCGACCACGACCATGCTCACCGCGCCCGAGCGCACCAGCGTGTCCGTGATCTCAAGCGCCTGCTCGCCGGTATCCGGCTGCGAAATCAGGAGCTCATCGAGATCGACGCCAAGCTTCCGGGCGTATTGAGGATCAAGGGCATGCTCGGCATCGACGAAGGCGCATACGCCGCCTTTCTTCTGCTCCTCGGCAACGCAGTGAAGGGTCAGCGTCGTCTTGCCGGAACTCTCGGGGCCGTAGATCTCCACGATCCGGCCCTTCGGGATGCCGCCGATCCCGAGAGCGATATCGAGACCGAGAGAGCCGGTGGATGTCGACTCGATCTCGGGCAAGGCGTTCTCGCCGCCGAGTTTCATGATCGAGCCCTTGCCGAACTGGCGTTCGATCTGCGCCAGTGCGCTGTCGAGGGCCTTCTGCTTTTCGTTCGCGCGCTTGTCCGTCATATCGAAAATATTCGCCGTGGCCATTTCTGTCGCGTCCTTATCCCATGTGCCGCGCGGGGCGGCAATGACTGCCCGTGTTCACCACTTGTTCTATCCCCAGATGCCATCGCCCACGACCATATTCAAGATCTTTGTCACGCTCCATTTTCGCCCGGCACACGTTGAGATAGAGTAAATCCGCGATCCGAACCCGAGGGCAGCGCCATGGTGATTTTCTGGGATGCGGGGCTGGTGCTCCTGGCGGTGCCGAAGACCGGTACGCAGGCGCTCGAGGAAGCGTTCTCCCAGCGCGCCGACATCGTCTTCCGCCACCCGCCGCTGACCAAACACATGCCGCTGGGATGGTTTCGGCGGAAGATCCTGCCGCTCTTCGCCCCCGAGGATCAGGCCCGGCTGAAGAGCGTGGCGGTGATCCGGGAACCGGTGGACTGGCTTGGAAGCTGGTACCGCTACAGGACCCGCGGGGACATTCTCGGAACGCCGAACAGTACGGCCGGGATGGACTTTGCGACCTTTGCAGAGGGGTATCTGTCCGATGCGCAGCCATCTTACGCCACCGTGGGGTCGCAGGGGCGGTTCCTCCAAGACAACAGGGGCCGGATCGCCGTGGATCATCTGTTTGCCTACGAGCGAATGGACGAGCTGCTGGATTTCCTCGAAGACCGCGTCGGCCTTGCCGGGGTGACCCCACCTATCCGCAACGCCTCCCCCGAACGCCCGCTTGATTTGCCTGACCAGCTCCGAAAGCGACTTCGGGAAAGCCTGGCGTTCGACATCGAGCTGCACGCCGCGACAATGAGGAAATAGGTCCCGTCAGTGCAGCTGTCGGCGCACCATCTCGGTAAGCTCGTTCAGAGAGAACGGCTTGGACAGGAACGTCGAGTTCGGAATGCGGCTGCGCTCCTCGGCGAAGGGCTCCTCGGCATAGCCGGAAACGAAGATGACGCCGGTGCCCGGGCGGTTTGCGAGCGCGCGCCGCACCCAGGTCGGACCGTCGAGACCCGGCATCACGACGTCGGTGACGAACAGATCGATCTCGAGCGCCGGGTCCTCGAGCCGCGATAGGGCCTCTTCGGCGTTGCGCGCCTCGATGACCTCGTAACCTCGCATCTGAAGGGCGCGGGACGCGAACGCACGGACAGGAGCCTCGTCCTCGACGAGAAGGATCTTGCCCAGATCGGTTCCCGGCACGGGTCGGGACGTCCCGTCTCGCATCATGCCTGAAGATATCGATGATTGCGTCAAACTGTCGTGGATGACTTGAGGGGGATCGATGGCTGGAATGGCCGCTGGCATCAGCTCCTGAGGGTCTGGCTCCGTCCGGCTGGCATCGGCCGCCGAAGAGATGTTCTTGATCGCCCCTTCGACCGCCTCGACCACGCGCGCTTCCATCATCTGCTCCTCGACGGAGCTCGAAACCTCGCTCGGTGTCAGATCAAGCGGAGGAGGCGCGGTCGCTTCAGCCGGGGCGCATGCAGGGAACAGAAGAAGGAATGTCGTCCCGGACCCGAGTGCCGAATCGACGAAGACATAGCCGCCGGATTGCTTCACGATCCCGTAAACGGTTGCCAGCCCGAGGCCGGTTCCTTCGCCGGCGCGCTTGGTCGTGAAGAAGGGTTCGAAGATCTGCTCAAGCTTGTCGAGGGGGATGCCGACGCCATGGTCTTTTACGCGAACCGCGCAGTATCGCCCAGCCGGAACAGTCGCACGGTTCCGGCTCATGGGTTCCGTCAGGGTCAGCGCCTCGGTCTCTATGCAGATCTCGCCGCCCTCCGGCATCGCGTCGCGCGCGTTCACCACGAGGTTCATGATCACCTGTTCGAGCTGCCGCTTGTCCGCCCGTATCGAAGCGAGATCTTCAGCCTGTGCGAAGGTCAGTGAAACCCGTTCCCCAACGATACGATTGAGCAGATGGACGAGGTCGGAGAGTACATCCCGCAGGTCGATCCGCTCCGGCTGCATGGTCTGCTTGCGAGAAAACGCGAGGAGCTGGCTGACGAGACTGCTCGCTCGGTTCACGTTCTGTTCAATCTGGACCAGATCCGCGTATTCCGCGTCCCCAGCATCGTGACGCATGAGAAGGAGTTCGCAATGCCCGAGGATGGCCGTGAGCAGGTTGTTGAAATCGTGCGCGATTCCTCCGGCGAGCTGGCCGATGGCCTGCATCTTCTGGCTTTGCGTAAACTTGGCTTCGAGGGATTTGAGTTCGGTCGCATCCATCACGACAGCGGTCAGGCCGGCCGTGCCGGGCGGGATGCTGAGGGTCACCTGGACGAACTTCTTTTCGCCGCGGCGGGATTGCAGGATCTCGGGTGATCCCCGCGTCAGGCCACTGGCGGCGTCCCGCAGCCATTCGTTGACCGGGCGACCGAGGCCTTCGACCAGTTCGGCGAAATTCGCGCCCGGACCGGCTTCGGGCCCGATCAGACCGCGAGCGAGATCGTTGGCTCCGAGGACGTGCCCCTCCTGCGACAGTCGCAGAACCGCAACGGGCAGCATCTCGAGCGAAGCGGCCTCCTCCGGGCCCAGCGGATCGTCCTGCGCCGGAAGGAGGTACACCTCCCGGCGCCCGTTCGGCGTGCCGATCTCGACGATGCGGGCGCGGACGCTGCCATTCGGCGTGCGCACATTGTGCTGCGCGCCGCTTTGCAATGGCAGATCATCGAAGATCGCATCCACGGTGCGGGCCGAGGCACCGACGAGGCGACGCATCGCGGCGTTCCGGAACAGGATTGCGCCCGAATCGCCCAGCGTCATCATGGGAAGGCCAATGCCCTCAGCGGACCGTGAACCGGATTTTTCCGACAGATCCTCGATGCGCCAGAGGGTCATGCCGCCCCCGATCTCATGGGCCGCCATGCGAAGGTGGCCGCGCGTGCCGACGATGTCTTCCCGGCCCGCGCCGGACGCCGCGATCGAAAGCGAGAGGCGCGACAGGAGCGCGGAGGGGTCTGCGACAGTCCCTCGAAGAGCGCGGGCGAGCGTCTCGCCCTTGCCCCCGAACCGATGTTCAGCAGCGGGATTTCGCAAGGCGATGATTCCATCCGAGCGCGTTACGAAGACCGGAACGGCATCGTTACCCAAGAGACGCGAGAGAGACGCCGTATCAGGAACATCGCGTTGCGCGAGAGCGAGGATGACGGCGCGCAGGAGCATGAGCGCGGCCATGACACCCGCCGCGCTCAACGCGCAAAGTGCTGCGAACCCCGGCGGAAGGAGATACGCCGCGACGCAGGCGGCAAATGCCGCACTGGCAAGGGCTGGAAACCTTGGGAAGCGATCCGCAAGACCGGCAGGAGCGGCGTGGACAACAGTCAAGGGACCTCTCCCGAAGCTACGTGGTCCCTGCCGATATGACGCGCGAAGTGTTAACGGAGTCTTAAGCCCCGCTCTCCCTGACCAGGATTGCCGCGTAAAACCCGTCTCCGCCCTCGAGCGGACTGAAGCGGCGTTCCTCCCGGATGGTCCAGCCGTGCGTGTCACCGACGAACTGTGCGACCTGCTCTTCGTTCTCGGCGCGCAGCAGCGAGCAGGTAAGATAGGCGATCGCACCCGAGGAGAGCGCGGCGGCCCGGCGCAGAAGGCCGGCCTGGACATCTTTCAGTTCATCGAGCCGATCCGGGGTCAGGGACCATTTCGCCTCCGGCTGACGACGCCAGGCGCCGCTGCCCGAACACGGCACATCGAGGACCACGACAGGGTACCTTTCACCCTCCAAAATTCGTTTCACGACAGTGACTTTCGACCCGATCTTCGCGCGTGTCGCACGCTCCGGAATGTCACGCATACGGATCGGATCCGCATCATGGGCGACGATGGTGGCGCCGAGTGCGGCCAGCGCGAGCGCCTTGCCACCACCTCCCGCACAATAGTCGAGGATGGCGCCGTGCTCCGGAACGGGGATCATGGCGGCGGCAGCTTGCGAGGCGGCATCCTGAAGCTCGACGAGACCATCAATAAATGCGTTCGAATTCCGTATCTTGCGGGCGCCTTCTGTTACGCGTAGCGCTGTTGTGCATAAGGGATGAGGCTCGGTTTCGATCCCCTCTTCCGAAAGCCTCGCCTGAGCGGCCGCCCGGTCCATCCGGGCGATGTTTGCTCGCAAGGTTACCGGAGCTCTTGCCCGTAATTCATTGAGAACGGGGGAATAATCCTCACCTAAAGACCGGCGCAGATCGGTCATGAGCCAATCCGGAACGTCAAGCGTCTCGGCCTCCGTGACAGGACCCGTCGCGGACAGTTCCTCGTCGGTGGCGGGCGGCAGAGCATACGTCCCGCCGGTGAACCAGTCGGACGGCGCCTCGCCCCGTTCGCGCAGGAGGCCGAGGACGATCCCGCGGCCGGTTTCGCCGCCGCCGCGGGCCGCAGCCGAGCGTCGCCTGCGCAGACCGTCGAAGACGATGTCACGGATCGCTGCGCGATCCTTGGAG
The DNA here is from genome assembly GCF_031846565.1 of Tropicimonas omnivorans. NCBI lineage: Bacteria > Pseudomonadati > Pseudomonadota > Alphaproteobacteria > Rhodobacterales > Roseobacteraceae > Tropicimonas > Tropicimonas omnivorans. The sequence goes on from NZ_JAVRHL010000003.1 coordinate 1,041,354, forward strand.
CCGGCGAAGCGGCTGCGGCGCGCCCAGTTGGTCAGCTCTTTCTCGGCGGGACCTCCCGCGAGGATGCGATCCAGTATCTCGACGGCGGCCGCGGCGCGCGCCGGCGGGGTCACGACCTCCCCCCGGCGTCGCGGCGGAGCGGTCTTTCATTTGACAGACGCGGCCCCGACCGGCCAGTGAGCGAGGCGAAGATGAAAAGCGAGTGGTACATGAAGACGATCTTCCTTCTGAACGGGCCCAACCTCAACCTGCTCGGTCAGAGGCAGCCTGAGATCTACGGCGCCGAAACGCTCGTGGACGTGGAACGGATCGCGCGGGAGGCCCTGGCCGACGGTTTCACGCTGAAGGCAATGCAGTCGAACCACGAAGGCGTCCTGATCGACAGCATCCAGGAGGCGCGGCAGAAAGCGGCCGGGATCGTGATCAATCCCGGCGCCTATTCGCACACCTCGATCGCCATTCTCGACGCGCTGAACGCCTTCGAGGGCCCGGTGATGGAAGTGCATATCTCCAACATCCACCGCCGCGAGAGCTTCCGCCACACATCCTATGTCAGTCTGCGTGCGGACGGGGTGATCGCCGGGCTGGGAACGGAAGGCTATGCCGCCGCCGTGCGGCGGATCTGCACCCTCGCCCCGGCCGGCCCTCAACCGATCCGGTAGTTCGGGCTCTCCCGCGTGATGGTCACGTCGTGGACGTGGCTTTCCTTCAGGCCCGCCCCTGTGATCCTGACGAACGAACAGTTGCGGCGCATCTCCTCGACGGTCGCCGCGCCGGTATATCCCATCGCCGCGCGAAGGCCGCCGACGAGCTGGTGCACCACCGCCTGAGCGGAGCCCTTGTAGGGAACCTGCCCCTCAATGCCCTCGGGAACGAGCTTGTCCGTCGCGGCATCCTTCTGGAAGTACCGGTCGGCCGAGCCGCGGGCCATGGCGCCGAGGGAGCCCATGCCGCGATAGGTCTTGTAGGATCGGCCCTGGTACAGGATGACCTCGCCCGGGCTCTCGTCCGTGCCGGCGATCATCGATCCGACCATGGCGCAGGAGGCGCCCGCGGCGATCGCCTTGGCGAAATCTCCGGACAGCTTGATGCCGCCATCGGCAATGATTGGCGTATCCCCCGCCGCCGAGGCGCAATCCATGACCGCCGTGAGCTGCGGCACGCCGACACCGGCGACCATCCGCGTCGTGCAGATGGATCCCGGCCCGATGCCGACCTTGATCGCGTCCGCCCCGGCGCCGATCAGCGCACGGGTGGCCTCGGCGGTGGCGACATTGCCGGCGGCGACCTGAACGTCGTTCGACAGCCGCTTGATCCGTTCGACGGCCTTGGCGACGCCCTCGGAATGGCCGTGCGCGGTGTCCACCACGATCATGTCGCAGCCGGCATCGATCAGCGCCTCGGAGCGCTCGAAACCCGAATCTCCGACCGTCGTCGCGGCAGCGACGCGCAGGCGCCCGAGGCGGTCCTTGCAGGCATTGGGATTGAGGACGGCCTTTTCCAGATCTTTCAGCGTCAGAAGCCCGGTGAGCTTGCCGGAGGCGTCCACCACGAGAAGCTTCTCGATCCGGCGGGCCTGCATCATCGACCGCGCCTCGTCGAGATCCGCAGGCTCGGTCAGGATCGCGAGCCGATCCGAGGTCATCATGGTGGAGACGGGCGTCTTGTCGTCCGAGGCGAAGCGCATGTCCCGGTTGGTGACGATGCCGACGACACGGCTCGAGGCGTCCACCACGGGGAAACCGGTGACGTTGTAGCGGGCCTGGAGCGCCTTGGCATCGGCCAGGGTCTGGTCGGGTGTCAGCGTGACGGGGTTGTAGACGGTGCCGCTCTCGAAACGCTTGACGCGGCGTACCTCCTCCTCCTGCTGTTCCAGCGTGAGGTTGCGGTGGATGACCCCCATGCCGCCCGATTGCGCCATGGCGATCGCCATGCGTCCCTCGGTCACGGTGTCCATCGCGGAACTCAGGACCGGAATGTTCAGGCGGATGGAGCGGGTGACGTATGTCCCGACATCGGCGGTGGAGGGAAGCACGCGGCTTTCCGCGGGCACCAGCAGCACATCATCGAAGGTCAGGGCCTCTCGAATCTCCATCTCACGCTCCTCGGGACGGTATCAATTGGCGCGTCCCTATTGCACGATGCCCGGCCGGGTGAAAGGCCCTCCGCTTCGGTCAATCCGCCGCGGCCCGTCCCGACCACGCTCGTCGCGCGCCGCCGAGGGCGGAGACCGGGAGCCATCCGCCCTGCCCGTCCGGCCAGAGGGCGAGCGTCCCGGTGCGGCCAAGCGCCTCGGGATCCAGCATCAGGCAGGGGCCGGCGCGGGGCGGGTCCGTGGCGGTGGTCACGACGATATGGGCCGTATCGCAGGCGGCCTCGGCGCGGGCGGCGTTCCCCCGGCCGGTGACGACGGCAAGGGTCTGCCCGCCGGGCAGGTCCGCACGAAGCTCCCCCGGCCGACCGGTGAAGCCGGGGCGACGGGCGGCGGCGTCCTGAAGCGAGGTATCGCCGTCATTCTCCAGCCAGATCGAGGCGACGAACCCGTCCCCGACGGGTTTCGACAGCGCGCGCCCCTCCTCCCCCATGATCCCGACGAGCCCCCCGGACGCGGCGATCAGCACGGGCGGACGCTCCGTCCCCCACCAGAGCGCGAGGGCGGCGGCCAGCAGCGGCAGGCCGGCGAGGCGCGCCAGTCCCTGCCAGAGGATCAGCCAGAGCGCCCCGAGTGTGATAAGCGGGAGAACCGCGCCGGGCCGGGCGCATGGACCGCGGTCACCGCGCCCGGCCAGGAGGACACGGTCTCGGCGACGCGAAGGATCCAGACGAGGCCCAGTTTCATCACGCCGAGCCCGATCCCCGAGAGGCCGAGAGGCCAGAGGCAGGCGGTCAGAACGGCCGCCGGCATGACGAGAAGACCCATCACCGGCACGCTGAGGAGGTTCGCGATCAGCCCGTAATCGGACAGGCGCCCGAAATGCGCGGCGGCGTAGGGGGCCGTCGCGGCGCCGGCGATGGCGGAGGACATGACAGTCGCGAGGATCGGGGCCGTGATCCGCGGCATCCGCGGGCCGATCTCCGGCAGTCGTCTCAAGCCGCCGAAGATGGCGACGAGGGCCGTCGTCGCGGCGAAGGACATCTGGAAGCCGGGCGACAACAGCTCTTCGGGCCTCCGCGCGAGGACGATCAGCGCGGCGATGGCGACGGCCCTGAGGGAGATCGCACGACGCTCCAGAAGGACGGCACCCAGCATCACGGAGACCATCACGAAGGCCCGCTCGGTCGAGACCGACCCGCCCGAGAGCGCCAGATATCCCGCCGCCGCCACCAGCGCGCCGGACGCTGCGATCTTCCGGCAGGGCCAGCGCAGCGCGGCGTAAGGCACGAGGGCGAGGCCCAGCCGGATCGCGCCGAGAACGACGCCTGTCAGAAGGCCCATGTGCAGCCCGGAGATCGCGAGAAGATGCGCGAGGTTGGACGCGCGCAGATGCTCCAGCCGCTCCAGATCGAGCCCGGAGCGGTCCCCTGTCAGGATCGCCGCGGCGAAGGCGCCGGACGGCCCGTCCATCCGGTCGCGGACACCGGTGCTGATCGACATGCGAAGGCGAAAGATCCAGGCGGACGGCCCCGTGTCGCGGCTGTCGTCCATCGCGAGGACCGGCGTGCGGGTGTATCCGACGGCGCCGAGCCGGCCGAAGAAGGCATGGCGCCTGAAATCGAAGCCCCCGGGCTCGGCCGGGCCGTTCGGCGGAGAGAGATTGGCGGTCAGCATGATCGCGCGGCCCGGCTCCGGCACGAAATAGTCCTGCGGCCCGTAGAGGGAGATGCGGACGCGCTCCGGCGTGCGGGCGGGCGGCAGGTCACCGAGATGGACCTCGGCCAGCGTGAGGCGGACCGCGTCCGAGGCGGAGCGGTCGATCCCGACGATCCGTCCCTCGACCGGGCCGTAATAGCGAAAGCCGAGGACGGGAGCGCCAACGTTGCGGGCCCGCAGGTCCGCCGCGATGCCGCCGGCGAGAATGAAGGCGAGCGCCAGGATCGGCGGCGCTCCCGGCCCCGCCCGCCCCGCGACGAGACCAAGCGCGACGCAGGCGAGGCTCGCCGCGACGAGCGCCGCCGGCGCCGGATCCGAGGGCAGCACGAACCAGATCGCGACGCCGACCCCGAAGGCCACCGGCGCCCAGTGCAAAAGGTGCCCCCTCTGGCGCTGAAGCGCGCGCGCCACTGACCCGTGCGGCCCGGTCCGCCGCGCGCCCTCGGCCGGAGCCTCCCTTGTTCCTGTCACGTCGCTTGCATACACGTCGCCCGAGTACCGGCGGACCGGTTAGCGCAAGGTTAACGCCGGCGCGGCCACCGCCCTTCAGAGATGACCCTGGACAGAGCGGAGAGCGGCGCCATGACGGACGAGACGAGAGCGACGGGCGGGACCGGGCAGACGGAGGTCGTCACCCGCTTCGCGCCCTCGCCCACCGGCGCGCTGCATATCGGCGGCGCGCGGACGGCGCTCTTCAACTGGCTCTTCGCGCGCGGCCATGGCGGCACGTTCCTGTTGCGGATCGAGGATACCGACCGGGCCCGCTCCACCCCCGAAGCCGAGCGCGCGATCTTCGACGGGCTGACCTGGCTCGGCCTCGACTGGGACGGCGACGCCGTCAGCCAGGCCGCTCAGGCGGAGCGGCACGGCGAGGTCGCGAAGGCGATGCTGGAGAGCGGCACGGCCTACAAGTGCTTCTCGACCCCCGAGGAGGTTCAGCAGGCGCGGGACGCCGCCCGAGCGGAAGGACGATCCACCAACTTCGCCAGCCCCTGGCGGGACGTGCCCGAGAGCGAGCACCCGGAGGGCCAGCCTTTCGTCGTGCGCATCAAGGCCCCCCGCGAGGGCCAGACGGTGATCGAGGATGCCGTCCAGGGCAGCGTCACCTGGGCGAGCCGCGATCTCGATGACATGGTCCTCCTGCGGTCTGACGGCACGCCCACTTACATGCTTGCCGTGGTCGTCGACGATCACGACATGGGGGTCACCCATGTCATCCGCGGGGACGATCACCTCGCCAATGCCGCACGGCAGAAACTGATCTACGACGCGATGGGCTGGACCGTCCCGGTCTTCGCGCACATCCCCCTGATCCTCGGACCCGACGGTAAGAAGCTGTCCAAGCGTCACGGTGCGACGGGCGCCGCCGAATACCGCGCCATGGGGTATCCCGCGGCGGCGATGCGCAACTACCTGGCGCGCCTCGGCTGGTCCCACGGCGATGACGAGTTTTTCACCGACGAACAGGCCAAGGACTGGTTCGACCTGGCCGGAATCACCAAGAGCGCCGCGCGTCTCGACTTCAAGAAACTTGAGCATATCAGTGGCTTGCATATCGCTGCCGCACCGGACGTCGCCCTCGTCGAGGAGGCGGACGGCTATCTCGCGGCCACCGGGGCGCCGCCACTTTCGGACGATCAGCGCGCGGCCTTCCTGGCCGCGATGCCGCATCTGAAGGAACGGGCCAAGACCTTCGGCGAGCTCTTTGAAAAAGCGCATTTCGCCCTCGGGAGCCGCCCCTTCACCCCCGACGAGAAGGCAGCCAAGGCGCTCGACCCGGACGCCCGCGCGCTTCTCGGCGATTTGACGCCGCACCTGCGAAACGCTACTTGGGAGCGCACCGCACTCGAAACGGCATGCGGCGATTTCGCCGCCGAACGGGGAATTAAATTCGGCAAGATGGCCGGCCCCATCCGCGCTGCCTTGTCGGGGCGGACAGTTACCCCGAGTGTCTTTGACATGATGCTCGTGATCGGCCGGGACGAGACCATCGACCGGCTCAAGGACGCGGCGGAGGGCTGAACCAAGGGCCCCCCGTTTGCAGCACCGATACCGCCCCGGCGGATTCGAAAGAGGACGATCCATGCCCGACGACAAACAGGACGCGAAAACGGCCACACTGACCTTCGACAACAAGTCGCTGGAGCTGCCCATGCTCTCGCCGACCTGCGGTCCGGACGTGATCGACATCCGCAAGCTCTACGCCCAGGGTGACATCTTCACCTATGATCCCGGGTTCACTTCCACCGCCGCTTGCGAAAGCAACATCACCTTCATCGACGGCGAGGAAGGCGTGCTCTTGCACCGGGGCTACCCGATCCAGCAGCTCGCGCAGCAATCCCACTTCCTCGAGGTCTGCTACCTGCTGCTCTACGGCGAGCTTCCCTCCGCCGAACAGCTCGAGGATTTCGAGAATCGTGTGACCAACCACACGATGATCCACGAGCAGATGAAGAACTTCTTCTCCGGATTCCGCCGCGATGCGCATCCGATGGCGATAATGACCGGCGTCGTCGGTGCGATGTCCGCCTTCTACCACGACAGCACGGACATCCACGATCCGTGGCAGCGCGAGGTCGCCTCTATCCGGCTCATCGCCAAGATGCCGACGATCGCCGCGATGGCGTTCAAGTACTCGATGGGTCAGCCCTTCGTCTATCCGCTGAACGAACTCGACTATGCCTCGAACTTCCTGCGGATGTGCTTCTCCGTGCCCGCCGAGGAGTATCATGTCGACCCGATCCTCGCCCGCGCGATGGACCGGATCTTCACCCTGCATGCGGACCACGAGCAGAACGCGTCGACCTCCACGGTCCGGCTCGCCTCCTCGTCGGGTGCGAACCCGTTCGCCTGCATCGCGGCCGGCATCGCCTGTCTCTGGGGCCCGGCGCATGGCGGCGCCAACCAGGCCTGTCTGGAGATGCTGCGGGAGATCGGCACCGTCGACCGGATCCCCGAATTCATCGCCCGCGCCAAGGACAAGAACGATCCGTTCCGGCTGATGGGCTTCGGTCACCGCGTCTACAAGAACCACGATCCGCGGGCCACGGTGATGAAGGAAAGCGCCGACGAGGTGCTGGAGCTGATGGGGATCGAGAACAACCCGACGCTCCAGGTCGCCAAGGAACTGGAAAAGCAGGCGCTGGAAGATCCCTACTTCACCGAGAAGAAGCTCTTCCCGAACGTGGATTTCTATTCCGGCATCATCCTCGATGCGATGGGCTTCCCGACCTCCATGTTTACCCCGATCTTCGCGCTGTCGCGCACGGTCGGCTGGGTCGCCCAGTGGAAAGAGATGCTGACGGACGACCACATGAAGATTGGCCGTCCGCGCCAGCTCTATACCGGCGCCGGAGCCCGCGACTACATCGAGGTGGAGAACCGCTAAGGGCGGCTTCCCGTCGATCCGCTCATGAAAAGGCCCCGCCTGTTGGCGGGGCCTTTTTTCATGTCAGGGTCACGAGACGATTTGGGGCCTCGCCGGAGCGTCGCTGTCGCCGGGGTGCCGGCCGGCAGGGTCGGAGGCGTCAGCGGCCCTCGAATGCGGCGGGACGCTTCTCGAGGAAGGCCATGACGCCTTCGCGGAAATCGCGGGTTCGGCCGCACTCGCCCTGTAGGCGCGCTTCGACGGCGAGCTGGCCCGGCAGGTCATTGGCGAGGCCCTCCCGGAACGCGGTCTTGATCGCCCGGTAGGCAGCCGTCGGGCCTGTCGCGAGCTGGCGGGCGCGGGACCACCAGAACTCGGCGAAGCTCTCCTCCGGAACCGCCTCCCAGATCATGCCCCACTCGGCCGCAAGGGCGGCAGGGACAGGCTCGGCCAGGAGCGCGGCGCCCATGGCCCGCGCAAACCCGATCTGGCGCGGGAGCCAATAGGTGCCGCCGGCATCGGGCATGAGACCGATGCGCGAGAAGGCCTGCGTGAAGCTCGCCGTCTCCGAGGCGATGACGATGTCCGCCGCGAGGGCCAGGTTGGCCCCTGCCCCGGCCGCAGCGCCATTGACGGCGGCGATGGTCGGGATCGGACAATTCGCGAGGCCGAGGATCATCGGCTCGTACTCGTCCCTCAGGACGCTTTCGAGATCGCTCGTGTCGAGCGTTGCGCCCTGCGCGAGGTCCTGCCCGGAGCAGAAGGCCCGGCCCCGGCCGGTCAGGACGAGCGCCCGCGCCTCGTCCGGCGCGCGCGTCGCCGCATGGGTGATCTCCGTGCGCATCCGGCTGTCGAGCGCGTTCATGACGTCCGGCCGGTCGAGGGTGACGATGGCGACGTCCTCGCGCAGCTCCCAGGTGATCGTCTCGTACTGCATCGCGGCCTCCCCCGGCGTGACTTCTGCGCCGGAAAGGATGTCCGAGGGCAGCTTCGAGGGGAAGGGAGCGCGAGGTGTGACACTGCGTCAGTGCCGGTCCTGCTCGCCCTCCGTCAGCTCGTCGAGACGGCGGCGCTCGGCGGCACTGAAATGGGTGGCACCGGCCCCGTCGTAGCCGCGCTGGCGGCGGATGTAGAACACCGACACGCCGAGCCCCGCGAGGAGCGCCAGCGGTCCCGCGGCCCAGAGAAGGAGATTCGCCCCCGAGGTGTCCGGGCGCAAAAGCACATACTCGCCGTATCGGGACACGAGATAGGCCTCGATCTCCTCGTCGGTGTCGCCGGCGAGGATGCGCTCGCGGACGAGGACGCGCAGGTCGCGGGCGAGATCCGCATTGCTCTCGTCAATGCTTTCGGAGCGGCAGACGAGGCAACGGATCCCGGTCGAGAGATCCCGCGCGCGGGCCTCGAGGGCGGGATCCTCCAGCATCTCGTCCGGCGTGACGGCGAGGGCGGGAAGCGTTGCGAGCGCGATCAGGACAGCGGCGAGGAGGTGTCTCATTCCGCTGGCACTCCGGAGGCCGGCGCGGCCTTGCGCCGGATCGCCGCGAGGCGCAGGCGGCGGTCTCCGAGCGACAGCGCGCCGCCGAGCGACATGATGATGGCCCCCGCCCAGATCCAGCTGGCGAACGGCTTGATGTAGGTGCGGACGGCCCAGCCACCGCCCTCCTGCTGCGCGCCGATCACGAGGTAGAGATCCCGCAGGATGCCACTTCGGATGGCGGCTTCCGTGGTCGGCATTCCGGCGACGGGATAGACGCGGCGTTCCGGGTGAAGGCGGGCGATCTCGCGGCCCCCCTTGTCGACGCGCATGTCCGCCATCGTGGTCGTGTAGTTCGGGCCGCGGCCTTGGGTGACATCGTCGAGGGTCACGCCGTAGCCCGCGACCTCGAAGCGCTCGCCGACCGCCGCGACGCGGATGTCCTCCACCTGCCAGCCCAAAAGCGCGGAGATGCCGAGGATGGTGACGCCAAATCCGGCATGGGCGACGCTCCGCCCCCAATCCGCGCCGGGCAAGCGACGGAGGCGGCCGGCGCGCTGCGCGAAGGACCCGCGACCGGTACGCTGCGCGAGATCGACCGCGGCGCCGGCGATCACCCAGACCGCGAGGCCGACGCCGAGCGGCGCGAGGATCGGCTTGCCGGTCCCGAGGGTCCAGGCCAGCGCGGCGGCGAGGAATGCGGCGGCGGCTGCGATGCGCAGGGGCCGGACAGCCTTCCCCGTGGCACGCTTCCAAGGGAGCACGGCGCCTACCGGCAGGATGAGCGCAAGCACGATCATGAACGGGGTGAAGGCCGCGTCGAAGAACGGCGCGCCGACGGAGAGTGTGCGGCCGAAGAACATCTCGGCGGCGAGCGGCCAGAGCGTCCCCACAAAGACGACGAAGGCGCCGACGGCGAGCAGCACGTTGTTCGCCACGAGTGCGCTCTCCCGCGAAAGCGTCGCGAAGGCGCTGCGGGCGGTCATCTCGCGGGCCCGGATGGCATAGAGGAGCAGCGCGCCGCCGACGAAGAAGGTGAAGATCCCGAGGATCACGTTGCCCCGGAGCGGATCCGTCGCGAAGGCGTGGACCGAGGTCAGAACGCCCGAGCGAACGATGAACGTGCCGAGGAGCGAGAACCCGAAGGCGAGGATGGCCAGAAGGACGGTCCAGCTCTTGAGCGTCTCGCGCTTCTCGGTGACGGCGGCGGAATGCAGGAGCGCGCCGGCGATGAGCCACGGCATGAAGGACGCGTTCTCCACCGGATCCCAGAACCAGAAACCGCCCCAGCCGAGCTCGTAATAGGCCCACCAGGACCCCAGGGCGATGCCCGCGGTGAGGAAGAGCCAGGCGGCCAGCGTCCAGGGGCGCACCCAGCGGCCCCAGGCGGCGTCCACCCGTCCCTCGATCAGCGCAGCGACGGCGAAGGAGAAGGACATCGAGAGCCCGACATAGCCCAGGTAGAGGAAGGGCGGATGGAAGGCGAGACCGGGATCTTGGAGGAGCGGGTTCAGATCCTGACCGTTCATCGGCGGCACGGCGAGCCGCTCGAACGGGTTCGACGTCAAGAGGATCAGCCCGTAGAACGCAACGCCGACGGAGGCCTGCACGGCGAGCACCCGGGCCCTGAGCGAGGTCCGCAGCCCCCGTCCGAACCAGGCGACGGTGGCACCGAAGAGCGCGAGGATCAGCACCCAGAGCAGCAGGGAGCCCTCGTGGTTCCCCCAGACGCCGCTGATCTTGTAGAGCATCGGCTTGTCGGTATGGCTGTTGGCGACGACCACCGCGAGCGAGAAATCCGACACGACGAAGGCCCGCATCAGGGCGGCAAAGGCAAAGCCGGTCAGCAGGACCTGCGCCGAAGCCGCGGGCCGGGCCGCCTCCATCCACCCCGCCCAGCCCTTGGCGGCGCCGATCATCGGAACGATCATCTGCACAACGGCCGCGATGGCGGCGAGGATCAGGGCGAAATGGGCGAGCTCTGTGATCATGGGGCGCAGCCTACAGGCCGCACGCGCCATGCGGAAGCCGCCCGAGCTCGTGCTGCGCGCACGTGACGCGGCGCCGGGCGAGCGGGGCCGGGACCGGGTGGCGCCGGGGATCGTGCGAAGGCCGGATCGTGCGTCCTTCCAAATGGCCGGGACCCTTTGGGGCTCCGCCCCCGCCTTCCTCGTGGAAGGCTCCCCCGGGGTATTTTCGGGAAAGGTGAAATGCCGTGGAGGCGCACCGGCCGGGACCTAGGCAGAAAGGGAGTGCGCAAGAGTTGCATGCGGGCGGAAGATGCCGAGGACTCGCTGCGCATGACGAGCGAGGGCGTCGGCGGCGCCCGTGATGACGCCTATGCGCTTCGGTTGGCCGTCGGTGCCGCCGCGGGCGGACCACGGGCCGCGCCGTCCTACCATCGCGCCTGCCCCTCGGCTCTTGACGCCCGCGCCGTCCACGGCTCTTCCTGCGCCATGATCGATCCCGACACCCTCCCCGCCGAGCCCCTTCCACGTCTCCTCGCCGTGATGGCGGCGCTTCGCGATCCCGCGGACGGGTGTCCGTGGGACCTCGAGCAGACCTGGGCGACCATCGCGCCCTACACGATCGAAGAGGCCTACGAGGTGGCCGATGCGATTGCGCGATCGGCGTGGAACGAGGTGCCGGGGGAACTGGGGGACCTGCTCCTGCAGGTCGTCTACTTCGCCCAGATGGGGCGCGAGGAAGAGCGGTTCGACTTCGGCGATATCGCCCGGATCGCGGCCGAGAAGATGATCCTGCGGCACCCGCATGTCTTCGGCACCGAGCGGATCGCGGACGAAGCGGCTCAGAACGCGGCCTGGGAGGTTCAGAAGGCGACTGAGCGCAGGGCGCGGGGCGAGACGCGGGTTCTCGATGGCGTTGCCATCGCCCTGCCCGCGCTCAGTCGTGCCCTCAAGTTGCAGAACCGCGCCGCCCGCGTGGGCTTCGACTGGCCGGACGAGGCCGGGGTCATGGACAAGATCGTCGAGGAGGCCGGAGAACTGGCCGAGGTCGCCCGCGACGGCGATGCGGGCAGGATCGAGGACGAAGCCGGGGACCTGCTCTTCGCCGTGGTGAACCTTGCCCGAAGGCTCGGTGTGGATCCCGAGGCCGCGCTGAGGCGCACGAATGCCAAGTTCGAGCGCCGGTTTGCGGCGGTGGAAGACGAGCTCGGCGCGCGCGGCCGCGCGCCGGCGCAATCGGACCTGCCCGAGATGGACGCCATCTGGGCGGAGGTGAAGGCGCGGGAAAAGTCCGATTAAAACAATCGGAATTACTTGCTCCGAGCCCGTTGGTTTGCCATCAATTGTCGGAATCAGGAGGAGGAGTTCCCCATGACCGACATTCGCATTTCCGTCGCCGCGATCCTCATCGGCAGCGCCGCGCTGCCGGCGATGGCCGAGGAGGTGAACGTCTATTCGAACCGTCAGCCAGAGTTGATCGACCCGATCTTCGAGACCTTCACGGAGGAGACGGGGATCGAGGTCAACTCGGTCTACATCGACACCGGCATCGAGGAACGCCTGCGCGCCGAAGGGGCGCGCTCCCCCGCCGATCTCGCCTTTACCGTCGATATCGGGCGACTGGACGCGCTGAAGCAGGCGGGCGTCCTGCAGCCGGTGGAGTCGGACGTTCTCGACGAGGCGATCCCGGCCGCCTACCGCGATCCGGACCGGGACTGGTTCGCCCTGACCACCCGCGCACGGGCCGTCTATGCCAGCCGCGAGCGTGTGGCGGACGGCGAGATTACGACCTACGAGGCGCTGGCGGATCCCGAATGGGAGGGGCGCATCTGCACCCGCTCGGGCCTTCATCCCTACAACATCGCGCTGACGGCGGGGATGATCGAGCAGCACGGGCCCGAGTTCACCGAGGACTGGCTGCGTGGGCTGAAGGCGAACCTCGCGCGCCGTCCGCAGGGCAATGACCGGGCGCAGGTCAAGGCGATCAGCGAGGGCGAATGCGACATCTCCCTCGGGAACACTTACTACATGGCGCTGATGCAGTCGGATCCCGAGCAGCAGGCCTGGGCCGACGCGGTCCGCCTCGTCTTTCCGACCTTCGAGGAGGGCGGCACCCACGTGAACATCTCCGGTGTCGCGATGACCGAGGCCGCTCCGAACCGTGAGAATGCGTTGCGGCTGATGGAGTACCTCGCCACGGCGCACGGCCAGGAGCTCTACGCCGAGATCAACAACGAATACCCGGTGAACGAGAGCGTCTCCCAGTCCGAGACGGTGAAGAGCTGGGGCAGCTTCGACGCCGACGATGCGAACCTGCAGGATCTCGCCGACCTGCGCGCGGAGGCGGTGCGCCTGATGGAGATCGTCGACTTCGACGGCTGACGGCTCCTAGCCCGGTGGCGTCGGTGGACGCCATGGGTGCCGGCCGCTCGATGGAGAAACACGTCGCGTCCGCCGCCGCTACAGGCCGTGGGCGCGATAGAGGTCGGGGATCCGGTCCGGTATGTCCTCGGCGATGAGGCCCGGACCGAAGCTGCGGGCGGCTTCGGCGTGGATCGAGGTGGCGCACTCGGCGGCGCCGTGAAGCCGCCCGTCCGGCGCGTGGGCCGCAAGGCCGGCGAGAATGCCGCAGAGCGTATCCCCTGCGCCGGCGGTGGCGAGCCAGCGCGTGTCCCGCTCGTAGAGGCCGGGATGAAGCGATGCGGCGCCGCCCGGTGAGGCGACGATCGTGGCCGCCCCCTTCAGCAGGATGACGCAGCCCGCCCGGTCAGCCGCGCGCCGGGCGGCGTCGATCTTGGACATGTCGCGGGACTTCAGCCCGAGGTCGGGGAAGAGCCGGGCGAATTCGCCCTCGTGCGGGGTGAGAATCGCGTCTTCGTGGAGCCGGTCGAAGAGCTCCTCGGGATGATCCGCGAACGAGGTCAACGCGTCCGCGTCGAGGATCGTGGCGCGCCTGGCATCGAGGCTCACGCGGACCATCGCCCGCGTACGCTCCCCGATGCCCAGCCCGGGACCAAGGACGAGGGCGGAAAGCCTGTCGTCCTCCAGCATGCCGCCAAGGTCGTCCGCGGTCTCGACCACCGAGAGCATGATCGCGTCGAGGCGGGCGGCATTCTCGGTGATCGCATCCGCCGGCACCCCGAGCGTGACGAGGCCGGCGCCGGTGCGCAGCGCCGCCCTCGCAGCCATGCGGGCGGCCCCGCCCTTGCCCGGACCGCCGCCGAGAACGAGGACGTGGCCGCGGGAGAACTTGTGGCCACCGGGCTCCGGGCGGGCCCACCCGGCCAGCCACTTCGCGGCCTCCGCGGCACCCGGCGCGACGAGGCGCGTGATGTCGCCCTCATGTGGTTCGGTCAGAGGCGGTGTGCGATCGTCCTGCGAAAGGCCGATCGAGGCGATCTCGAGGGTGCCGCAGAGCGCTGGGCCCTGCTCGAGGAAATGGCCGGGCTTGGCGGCGTGAAAGGCGATCGTTAGATCCGCGGCGAGGACCTCTTCGGCGCCGCCGGGCGCCAGAAGCGCGCCCGTATCCGACTGGATGCCGGAGGGGATGTCGGCGGCGACGATCGTGAGCGGCCCTGCCCCGGGAGCGGACCGGATCGCGGCGAAAGCTTTCGGAAGTACATCCGGAACCGGGCGGGAGAGGCCCGTGCCGAAGACCGCGTCGATCATCAGGGCGGGGCGCGGCCCCTGCCCCAGCGCCTCTGGATCGAGCGGAGCGATTGCCTCGCCCCATTCCTCGACAAAGAGTGCCGCGTCCCCGCGAAGGTTGCGAGGATCGCCGAGCGCAGAGACCTGCACATCGAGCCCCGCTTCGCGGAGGGCGCTGGCGGCGACATAGCCGTCACCGCCATTGTTTCCGGGCCCGCAGAGGACCAGCGCGCGGTCCCCCGGCCCTGCGCCGGACGCCTCGAGCGCGGCCCTGGCCAAGGCGCGACCGGCGCGCCGCATCATTTCCGCTCCCGTGGTAACGCCGTCCTTCATGGCGCTCGTTTCGATGGCGCCCATCTGGGCGGATGTCGGACAATCGCGCATCTGATGAATTTCCACGCTGCTCATTTATTGTGCGCCCTGATCGTATCTTGGGCATGAGGCATCATTCGCCCATATCGCGGCCGCACGGCGTTGCCTCTTGAATTGCCCCTTACCGGCGTTGATGGTCTCTCGCGAACCGGGACAGGAAAGGGAGTCGGCCACAATCATGAAAAAGATCGAGGCCATCATCAAACCCTTCAAGCTCGACGATGTGAAGGACGCGCTCCAGGAAATGGGCGTACAGGGTCTGAGCGTCATCGAGGTGAAGGGGTTCGGCCGCCAGAAGGGTCATACCGAGCTCTATCGCGGCGCCGAATATGTCGTCGACTTCCTGCCGAAGGTGAAGATCGAGATCGTCCTTGCCGAAGCTCAGGTGGAGCAGGCGATCGAGACGATCTGCACCGCAGCGAAGACCGACAAGATCGGGGACGGCAAGATTTTCGTCAGCCCCGTCGAGCAGGCGATCCGCATCCGGACCGGCGAGCACGGCGAAGACGCAATCTGAGCCGCGGCCCGACCGCTCGCGCCACGCCGCGCGGGCAGGTCGGGAAGCACATGCTCCGGCGGCCCCACCAAACGCGATCACGATCAAGGAAGGAAACACGGTCCATGACCAACGAAGTTCTCAAGCGAATCAAGGATGAGGACGTCGAGTACGTCGATATCCGCTTCACCGACCCGCGCGGCAAGCTGCAGCACGTCACGGTGATGTCCGACCAGGTCGACGAAGACTTCCTCGAGGAAGGCTTCATGTTCGACGGCTCCTCGATCGCCGGCTGGAAGTCCATCGACCAGTCCGACATGAAGTTGATGCCCAGCCTCGACAGCGGCTACATCGACCCCTTCTACGCCGAGAAGACCCTGTGCCTGCACTGCACCGTGGTCGAGCCCGACACCGGCGAGGTGTACGACCGCGACCCGCGCGGCACCGCGGAGCGCGCCGAGGCGTACCTGCGCGAGAGCGGCATCGGCGACCAGGCGTTCTTCGGCCCCGAGGCCGAGTTCTTCCTGTTCGACAATGTCCGTTTCCAGGTCGGCATGAACAAGGTGTCCTACGAGGTCGACGCGGCCGACGGGTCCTGGAACACCGACAGCGAGTTCGAGATGGGCAACATGGGCCATCGGCCCGGTGTCAAGGGCGGCTACTTCCCGGTGAACCCGGTGGATGACGCGGTGGACCTTCGCTCCGAGATGCTGTCCACGATGAAGCGCATCGGCATGAAGGTCGACAAGCACCACCACGAGGTGGCGTCCTGTCAGCACGAGCTGGGCCTCATCTTCGGCTCGCTGACTAAGCAGGCCGACGAGATCCAGAAGTACAAGTACATCATCCACAACGTCGCCCATGCCTACGGCAAGTCCGCGACGTTCATGCCGAAGCCGATCTCCGGCGACAACGGCACCGGGATGCACGTCAACATGTCGATCTGGAAGGACGGCGCGCCGCTCTTCGCCGGCGACAAGTATGCCGACCTGTCCGACGAGGCGCTCTGGTACATCGGCGGCATCCTGAAGCACGCCAAGGCCCTGAACGCCTTCACCAACCCGACCACGAACTCCTACAAGCGTCTGATCCCGGGCTTCGAGGCGCCGGTCCTGCGCGCCTACTCGGCCCGGAACCGGTCCGGCTGCGTGCGGATCCCGTGGGCGGAAAGCCCGAAGGCCAAGCGCGTCGAGGCCCGCTTCCCCGACCCGGCCGCGAACCCCTACCTCTGCTTCTCGGCCCTGCTTCTGGCCGGCCTCGACGGGATCAAGAACAAGATCCACCCGGGCGAAGCGATGGACAAGGACCTCTACGACCTGCCCGCCGAAGAACTCGCCGGCATCCCGACGGTCTGCGCGTCGCTGCGCGAAGCGCTCGAGGAACTGGAGGCCGACATGGGCTTCCTCACCCAGGGCGACGTCTTCACCGAAGACCAGATCGCCGGCTACATGGCGCTCAAGTGGGAAGAGATCTACGAATTCGAACACACGCCGCACCCGGTCGAATTCAAGATGTACTACAGCTGCTGATCGCGGCATGGCGCCCCGCTCGAACGGGGACCATCCGAAAGGCAGGAACGGGGCGCTTCGGCGCCCCGTTTTCATGTCGGCTCCCGGAATCTGCGAAATGTACAGCGCGGTGCCCTAAAATAGTCGTGATTGCGCGCAAGGTAGGACGGGCGCACCTCCTTACGGTGAATTGTCATGGGTGATCCGTCCTATTCCGCGAGTATTTTCGCAGCGCTGCTGGCAAAGCGTGTCGCCGCGCTCGACGCGCGTGTCCTGGCGGATGCGCTCAACCAGACATTCGCCGCCTCGGAGCTGGTCTTCTCTCGCGTGGAGGCCCCCGACGGGGTGGTCCTCGACGCTGGCGAGCTGCATGTCATCCTCTCCTCCGAAGCCGGCCCTCTGCCCTCCTGCCGCACCGCCGCCGCCCTGACCTCGCGCCTGCCGGACGTGATCGGCGAGCCCTGGGCGGACTGGGCCGCGGCGGAAGGCGTTGCCCTGACGATCCGCGTGGTCAGCGGCCCCTACGGCGCCTTACCGCACCTGCCCTCGGCCGACGCCTTCGACACCATGCTCAGCGTGCTTCATGTCTGCACCGGTTGGCTGGCCTCCTCGGGAGAGGCGGAGGCGATCTTCTGGTCCCAGTCGAACCAGTTCTTCTCGGCGAACCGGTTCCTCTGCGCCGTGGACATGCTCTATCCACTGCCGGTCTACCTGCATCCCCGGCCGCTGGCCCCCGAGGCAGAGGGCCCGCCGGACCGGGTCGGGTTCGACCTCGAGGGCGCGGCGCAGATCTGCGGCCACGCGATTCGGTTCGAGCCGAGCACGGCGCCGCTCTGCTGGATGGCGGAGCGGGCCTACGCGCTCGTGACGCACCTTCGCTGCGGCAACGACGTGCCCCCCGTCTTCGGCGTTGCCACGGGCGAGCGCATCGAGGTCGCACGACAGGCCGACGGGACGCTGAACCTGTCCCTGACCCTGCGGGACGGCGGTCCCGTCATGCCCCCTTCAGGGGACATTCCCTTACCCAGTGAAAAGGCGGCGTAACATGCAGGCCGGCAACTCCGATTCCATCGACATGTACTTCTCCAGCTCCTCCCCCGACGCGCTCGCCTTTACCGGCCGGGAGGAGGCGCCGCCCGCCCCGGCACCTGTGAGCTACGGCGAGCGGGCGCGCGCCCGCAGGGCCCAGGCGCTTCTGGTGACGCGCCAGGTGAAGCGGCGCAACCCGGCCATCGGAGCCTGGCTTCTGAAGCGCATCCGGAACGAGGACAGCGAGACCAACCTGCCGCTGGCGCTGATTCTGGTGTTCCTCCTCGCGCTGGTGCCGGCCCTCGCCATCGGCTCCCTTCTATTCACCGCCACGCTTCTCGCATTCGGCCTGATCTGACGCGTCAGTAACGCACCACGAGCCCCCTGTGGTCCGAGCCGAAAAGGCCCCTGAGCTCGCTCGCCCCGCGCTCCCCCCTCGGGATCAGAACGTTGTCGATCGCGATCGGCACGGCATCCGCGAGCCTGAAGCTTCCCCGCGCTCGGCCGGCCGGCGCCGTCCGGCTCGCACGCGCCAGGCGTCTGACCGCCGCCGACCACCGGACCATGTTGAAGTCTCCGGCCATCACCACCGGCCCGTCGAGCATGCTCAGGCGATCTTCGAAACGCCGGACCTGAGCCGCCTGCGCCCTCGGCCATGGCCAGCTGAGATGAACGGAGACGAGCCAGAGCGGTCCGTCCGGGCTTCGCACCCGCATCGCCGCGAATCCGCTGGCGCAAACCTCCGTGCCGTCGATCTTCGGCCAGCGCGACAGTACGGCGACGCCGCCCACCGACGGGCCCGGGCAGAAGGTCTGCGAAGGCAGCATGTCCGACAGGGCGCCGAGGATCGGCTGGTTCGCGTCGGACACCTCCTGCAGCATGACGATGTCGGACCCCGCGCTGCGGATGTCCGCCTCGAGCGGGCCGAGATCCTTCGGCCGGAACAGCATGTTCTTCTGGTAGATCGTCCGCTCGCCCCCGCCCTCCGGCGCGCCGTAGGCCCAGAGCACGGGCAGGATCGCCACGGCCGGCAGGATCAGCCAGGTCCATCTGCACAGGCCAAGACCCGTGCCGAGCAGGAGCCACAACGCGAGCGCGCCGGCGATCCAGAGGCGAAAGACGGCCAGCGAATCCCCGGCCGGGTGCAGCGCGCCGAGGAAGCTGCCCGCCAGCGCCAGCCCTCCGAGGCCGGCAACGAATGTCCAGATCAGTGCCATATGCCCTCCGGGATCTTTCGGTCAGAGCGATCCTGACGGGACTGGAGCCGGTCCGAAAGCCCCCGCCATCTGGACAAGCTGAGCGCCGCCGGTCATGTCTCGGTCATGACGCGGAAAATCATCATAGACACCGATCCCGGGCAGGACGACGCCGTCGCCATCCTGCTCGCCCTCGGCAGCCCCGAACTCGACCTGCTCGCCGTGACGGCGGTTGCGGGCAATGTCCCCCTGCCGCTGACGGCGGTGAACGCGCGCAAGGTCTGCGAGCTGGCCAATCGGCGCGACATCGCTGTCCATGCCGGCTGCGACGCACCGCTGTCCCAGCCGCTGGTGACGGCGGAGCACGTCCACGGCAAGACCGGCCTCGACGGCACCGACCTGCCCGATCCGACGATGCCGCTGGCCGAGGAACATGGCGTCGACGCCATCATCCGGCTGGTGCGGGAGGGCGCGCCCGGCGAGATCACCATCTGCGCCCTCGGCCCGCTGACGAACGTCGCGACGGCCCTGACGCGCGCGCCGGACATCGCCGCGCGGATTGGCGGCATTGTCCTGATGGGCGGGGCCTATTTCGAGGTGGGCAACATCACCCCCACGGCGGAGTTCAACATCTACGTGGATCCCGAAGCCGCCGAGATCGTCTTTTCGTCCGGCATCCCGATCACCGTCCTGCCGCTCGACCTGACCCACAAGGCGCTGATCGACCGCACCCGGCTGGACGCGATCCGGGCCCTCGGCACGCCGGTGGCGGAGGCGGCCTGCGGATGGCTCGACTTCTACGAACGGTTCGACGTCAAGAAATACGGCGGCGACGGCGGCCCGCTGCATGACCCTTGCGTGATCGCCTACCTGCTGAAGCCCGACCTCTTCACCGGCCGCGAGATCAACGTCGAGATCGAGACGGAAGGGCGCTTCACGCGCGGAATGACGGTGGCGGACTGGTGGGGCGTCACTGACCGGAAGGCCAATGCGACCTTCATCGGCGGGCTCGACGCGGACGGTTTCTTCTCCCTCCTCACCGAGCGTATCGGGCGACTCTGAGCGACATGACAACCCGTCTTCACCTGGGCGGCCCGGACGATCTGGCGCGCCTGCTTCCCATGGTTGCGGCCCATCACGAAGAGCTGGGCGTCAAGGGCGACGAGGAGAGTCGGGCGGGCTCTCTTTCCCCGCTTCTGGATGGCTCGCCCCATGGTGCGGTCTATCTCGTCGGTCCGAAGAATGCGCCGGTCGGCTATGCCGCGCTGTCCTTCGGCTGGTCCCTGCGCTGGGGCGGCATCTCGGGCCGCTTCGACGAGCTCTACATCCGCAAGGCCGTCCGAGGCCGGGGGATGGACACCGAGGCGCTGGCGGCCCTCATACCGGCGCTGAAGGAGGCTGGCCTCGTGTCACTGGCGATCGCCGCGACCGAGGGATCGCGAGAGGCGCTGGACTGGAATCGCCTCGGCTTCCGGTCTGAAGAGGGCGCCCTGAGGCTGGTGCGGCGGCTCTAGAGACGGAAAAGGCGCGCTGCATCCCGGGCGGGTCGGCGCATGCCTGTCGGTGCGCATGCGCTCTTGCACCCTCACCCCCTGTGCAACGCCCCGGTTCCGCCCTACCTGCCTCCCATGACACTGCACATTCCCCTTGAGAGCACCTATGCCGACCTGCCCGAGCGGTTCTACACCCGCCTGGAGCCGTCGACCGTCGCCGAGCCGCGCCTGATGCTCCTGAACGAGACGCTCGCCGGCGAGCTGGGACTGGACGCCGAGGCGTTGGCGTCCGACGACGGTGTCGCGCTCCTTGCCGGGAATACCGTCCCCGAGGGCGCCCGTCCGCTCGCACAGGTCTATGCCGGGCATCAGTTCGGCGGCTTCAACCCGCAGCTCGGCGATGGCCGTGCGCTGCTCCTCGGCGAGATCGTCGACCGCGCGGGACAGCGGCGGGATATCCAGCTCAAGGGATCCGGCCCGACGCCCTATTCGCGGATGGGCGACGGTCGGGCCTGGGTCGGGCCGGTGATCCGGGAGTACATCGTCAGCGAAGCCATGGCCGCCCTCGGCATTCCGACGACCCGCGCTCTCGCGGCAGTTTCCACGGGCCAGAACGTCATGCGGGAGACGGTCCTGCCGGGCGCCGTCCTCACCCGCGTCGCCTCCTCCCATATCCGCGTCGGCACGTTCCAGTTCTTCGCCGCGCGGCAGGATATCGAGGCCCTGCGCGCGCTCGCCGATCATGCCCGCGCGCGGCACTACCCCGAGGCCGAGGGAGCGCTCGGGCTGCTTAACGGCGTCGTCCGGGCGCAGGCGCGGCTCGTCGCGGACTGGATGGGGGTCGGGTTCGTCCACGGCGTGATGAACACCGACAACACCTCCATCTCGGGCGAGACGATCGACTTCGGTCCATGCGCCTTTCTCGACACCTACGTGCCGAACAAGGTGTTCTCCTCGATCGATCAACATAGCCGCTACGCCTACAACAAGCAGCCGGAGATCCTCGCCTGGAACCTCGCGCAGCTTGCGACCTGTCTTCTGCCACTGATCGAGGAAGAGGGCGGTTCCCTCGAGGATGCGCAAGCCGCGATGGACGCCTATCCGCCCGCCTTTCAGTCCGAATGGGCCCGGGTCTTCCGCCGCAAGCTCGGCCTCCTGGGCGAGGAGGAGGCGGATGTGGACCTCGCCGGGCGGCTGCTGACCCTGATGGCGAAGGGCGGCTCGGACATGACGCTGACCTTCCGGGCCCTTGGCGAAGGCGACGCGGCGGATCACGTGTCCGACCGGGACGCTTATGGAGCGTGGGAGACGGAGTGGCGCGAAAGGCTTGCGCGTCATGGCGGCGCGGAGGGGGCGGAGGGCCGGCTTCTTGCCGCGAACCCTGCGCTGATCCCGCGCAACCATCGCATCGAGGAGGCGATCCAAGCAGCCGTCGCCGGCGACACGGCGCCCGCCCGGCGCCTGGCCGCCGCCCTCGGACGCCCGTTCGACCCGCCTTCCGGAACCCGTGACCTCCGCCGGCCGCCCCAAGAGGGCGAGGTCGTGACCACGACATTCTGTGGCACTTGATCCGCGCTGCAAAACAAGGGTATTCCGTCGCGACAGCCGCCTCTACGCACAGGTCGGCATATCCGGACGCACGAATCTAGACGGGGCTGATGCCGCTTAACTCCAAGACCTGGACGACGGAGCACAGCGAGCGGCAATCCGAGCTGCGCGCGCTGCCGATGTCGTCTTCCACCAACGAGCATTTCGAGCGCCTCGCATGGCTCGCCGCGCGTATCTGCGAGGTGCCCATCGGGCTGGTCACGATCCTCGAGGCCAACCGGCAGGACTTCAAGGCCTCCTACGGCACCGATCTGGACGGAACTCCGCTCGACCAAGCGATCTGCGTCCACACCATCGCCAAAGGGGGCCTGCTGGAGATCCACGACACGCTCGAAGACGACCGGACGAAGAACAACGGGATCTGCACCGGCGAGCCGTTCGTGCGCTTCTATGCCGGCACGCCCATCCATTCTCCCGCCGGTGTCGCGCTCGGCTCGCTTTGCGTGCTCGGGCATGAACCACATACGCTGACCGAAATGCAGCGCGAAGCGCTCGTCGCCCTTGGCCGCGAGGTGGACGCACAGATCCAGCTCCTTTCGGCGATGGACACTCAGCGTATCCTGGCCAGCGAAATCGACCACCGGGTGAAGAATTCCCTGCAGATGGTCGGTGCATTCCTGCGGATGCAGGCGCGCCGGGTGAAGGGACAGGAAGCGAAGGCGGCGCTGGAACAGGCCGAGCGGCGGGTGGGGTCCATCTCCCTCCTGCACGACCAGCTCCATCTCTCCGCCTCCTACAATCGCGTGGATCTCAAGGCGTTCCTGCACCGCGTCGCCCGCCTGACAGAGGGTCAGCTGCCCTACCGCGTCTCGCTGAGCGTCGAGCTGGAGCCGTTCGAGCTCTTTGCCGGCCGCGCCTCGGGCGTCGCCATGCTGGTGAACGAGTTCGTTACCAACTCGGTGAAGCACGCGTTTCCGGACGGCAAGGGCGGGACGATCCGGCTTTACGGCAGGTACGAAGGGCCCGACTACCTGCTCGACCTCGGTGACGACGGCGTGGGAATCCCGGACGGCGCGGCGAAATCGGGCGGGCTCGGGCTATCCATCATGGAAGCGTCGGCCGGTCAGGCCGGCGGCGTCCTCACCCGCATCCCCTCCGAACACGGCGTCCAGTTTCGCCTGACGCTGCCCGCCCAGGAGAGCGGAGACGAAGCCTGAGGCCCCCCGGCCGCCTCGGACGTCGTCCTCAGAGCGGAGCGGGCCGTCTGGCGGGACGGTTGATGAGGATGAGGCCGGCGCAGACAAGGACAAGTGCCGCGCCGAGAGAAGGGCCGAGCTCTTCTCCGAGAAGCGCCCAGCCGAGACCCGCCCCGAAAATCGGTGACAGGAACGAGAAGGCCGCGACCTGGGCGGCCCGATATCGCGTCAGGATCCAGAGCCAGAAGAGATAGGCGCCGAAGGCGATGAAGCTCGCCTGCACGCCGAGGCCCGCCCAGTGCAGGGGGTCCGGGTCGCGCAGCACAGGCCCGAAGAGCGGCGAGATCGCCAGCAGGATGGGCGCGGAAATGCCGAGTTGGTAGAGAAGCTGGGTGTGGGGCGGCACCCGCACGAGGGCGGTTCCGCGAGCGCAAAGCGCGATCCCGGACCAGCCGAGCGCCCCGACGAGAGCGCAAAGATCGCCGAGGAGGGATGCCTCCCCGCCCCCGCTCCCGTCCCCGCGCGACGTCAACGCCACAACGACGCCGCAGAAGGCAAGGCCGATCCCGGCCCATTGCGGCGCACCGAGCCGCTGCCCCGGCAGGAACAGGTGGGAGAAGACCGCGAGCCAGAGCGGCATGGAGTAGAAGATCACCGAGGTCCGCGAGACGGTGGTCAGATCGAGCGCGATGTAGAGCCCGACGAACTCGACGGTGAAGCACATCGCGATCAGGACCCCGGCGGCCCTCGTGCCCTTTGGCAAATGCACGGGACCGTGCCTTAGCCGCATCCACAGGATCAGGAGAAGCCCCGCGCCGAGGGAGCGCAGGCCGGCGGCGAAGATCGGCTGGATGCCCTCGTTCACCACCGCGATGAGCACCTGGTTGAAGCCGAGAAGCACGGAGAAGGCGACAAGCATCCCCGCCCCGGAGAGGTCCATTTCGGACGGTCCGGACCCGGCCGCACCCCGCGGCGCCGCGGCAAATTTCGAAGAGGCTGTCATGCGCCATGGCATTTCCCGCGCGGGGGCCCGTGTCAAGATGGCGCGCATGGGGGCGGGACCGTCGCGCCCCGGCCACGCCTCACACATTGTTCATCCCGCGCGAAAGGGTCACGGTTCACCTGAGCTGCAGGGACCGCTAGCGTGACCACACCCACGCACCTTGCCTGCGAGTCTCACCAAGATGTCCCACGAGCCCGCCCTCGAGATCCGTCCGGCCCGGCCCGACGACACCGCGGCATGGCGCAGGGGCCGGCGGGCTAGCGACGGGATCCACGGCTGGGGCGTATCCGCAGGCACTTCGGGCGTCCTCCGCTTCGATTTGGCGGCCGCCGCGTGAGCCGCCGCCTGATCTCCCTCCTCCGCCGTCCTCTCGTCGCCGCGACCGCCGCACTCACGCTCATCTCCTGTGCGCCGCAGGCAAGCAATGTGGCCGAGCGGCGGGTCGTTCCGACCCTGCAGCTTCCGGCGATGAAAACCTTCGGACAGACCAAGGCCCAAGGCAGCGTCCGGCCCAATGCCCAGATCGCGGCCGATTTCCTTGAGCTGTCCTTCAAGATGGAGAGCGGGCGCGCCCTGCCCCGCCTGACCCGCTTTGAGGGTCCGGTGACCATCGGCGTGCGCGGCTCGGCCCCTGCAAGCCTGACCGGCGATCTGACCCGCCTCGTCTCCCGCTTCCGCAACGAGGCGGGGCTCGACATCCGCTTCGCTGGCGCGGGCGAGACGCCGAACATCGTGGTGCAGGTCCTCTCCCGCAAGGAACTCCAGCGCTACGTTCCGCAAGCGGCCTGTTTCGTCGTCCCGCGGGTGTCGAGCTGGGCGGAGTTCAAGGCCGACAGGCGCGGCCAGAGCGTCGACTGGACCACGCTTGAGCGGCGGGAACGCGCGGCCGTCTTCCTGCCCGGCGATGTCAGCCCGCAGGAAACCCGCGACTGTCTGCACGAGGAGATCGCGCAGGCCCTCGGCCCCCTCAACGATCTCTACCGCCTGCCTGAATCGGTCTTCAACGACGACAACTTCCATACCGTCCTGACCGGTTTCGACATGCTGATCCTCAAGGCGTATTACGATCCGGCCCTCGCGAACGGGATGAGCCGGGAGCAGGTCGCCGCGCGCCTCCCTGCCATCCTTGCCCGACTGAACCCCGCCGGGAACCGCCCTGTGGGGCGCCTCGAGAGCGAGACGCCGCGGGAATGGACCGAACAGATCGAACGCGCTGTCGGGCCGCGGACGAGCCCCCGCGCCCGCTCCGCCGCCGCCAAGCGCGCCGTCGCCATCGCCGATGCCAATCGCTGGACCGACTCGCGGCGGGCCTACTCGCTCTACGCCCTCGGCCGTTTGTCGCTGAACTCGGAGCCGGAGCTTGCTCTGGCTGCCTTCCTCGAGAGTTCCGCGATCTACCGCTCGCGCCCCGAAACCGCGATCCAGGCGGCGCATGTCGCGATGCAGCTCGCCGCGTATTCGCTCTCCGCCGGCCGGCCCGACACGGCCATCGACATGGTGGACGAGAGCCTGCCCGCCGTCGCCGCGGCGGAGAACGCGGCCCTTCTCTCCACGCTCATGCTGATCAAGGCGGAGGCGCTCGATGCTAAGGGCCAGGCGGCCCGCGCGGCGGCGCTGCGCAGCGATGCGCTCGGCTGGGCGCGCTACGGCTTCGGGCCGGACGGCGAGGTCCGCGCACGGCTTCTGGAGATTTCGACACTCAATCCGGGCGAGCCGCTGACGGTTCGTGGCCCGCAGGGATAAAGACCAAGCATGATTACACTACTGGCCGGCGTCATCGGCGCCGTATGGGGCGGCGTTCTGGCGAAGAAGCGCGGCGGCAAGGGGCTCGATATCGCGCAATACGCGGCCGGCTTCGGCATCGCCTTCGGCATCACCGCGCTCCTCGCGCTGACGATCCTGCGCCTCATCCTGAGTTGAGCGAAGCCGGGCGCGGGCGAACATGACGCCCGCCGCTCGTCTTCGCCTTGCACCCTCCGCCGGGGGGGATTATCGACGCCCTCGCGCGGCGTCGGCCGCTTCTGCCTGCCTGACACGCCGTGTGATCCGTCCATCCGGACCAGCCAGTCGAAAGCACCCGAATGTCATTCTCCATCGCCCGTCTCGCCCTTCTCGCCGCGCTCCTGCCAGCCGCCGCGGGGGCCCAGACGCTCTACTTCTCCGCAATCCCCGACGAAGACGACACCGCCCTGTCGGAGCGCTTCTCCAAGGTCGCGGAGTATCTCGAGGACGAGCTCGGCACCGATGTCGAATTCGTCCCGGTGAAGAGCTATCCGGCCGCCGTGACGGCCTTCCGCAACGATCAGGTCCAGCTCGCGTGGTTCGGCGGGCTCTCGGGGGTCCAGGCGCGGCGCCTGACCGACGGCGCAAAGGCGATCGCGCAGGGCGTCGAGGATGAGGCGTTCGTGACGTACTTCATCGCCAATTCGGAAACCGGCATCGAGCCGTCCGAGGAGTTCCCGGCCGACGCGCTCGAGGGGCTCACCTTCACGTTCGGCGCCAAGACCTCGACCTCCGGGCGGCTGATGCCGGAATACTGGATCCGGCAGGAAACGGGCGAGGCCCCGGACGAATTCTTCTCCCGTGTCGGCTATTCGGGCGATCACTCGCAGACCCTCCGCCTCGTCGCCTCGGGCGCATGGCAGGTCGGCGCGCTGAACTTCTCCGTCTACGACAAGGCGGTGACGGACGAGGCCCCCGAGGTGGAGGACGCGCGCATCATCTGGCAGACGCCGCCCTACCCCGACTACAACTGGACGATCCGGGGCGATGTGGATGCCCGCTTCGGCGAGGGCTTCACGGACCGCGTGCAGGAGGCGCTCCTGTCGATGGACGACCCGGACCTCCTCGCGTCCTTCCCGCGCTCG
This sequence comes from Tropicimonas omnivorans, assembly GCF_031846565.1. NCBI lineage: Bacteria > Pseudomonadati > Pseudomonadota > Alphaproteobacteria > Rhodobacterales > Roseobacteraceae > Tropicimonas > Tropicimonas omnivorans. Next base: position 1,068,332 of record NZ_JAVRHL010000003.1, read on the forward strand.
GGCTTCATCCCGGCGACGAACGACGACTACGCTCCGATCGAGGAGACCGGCGACGCGCTCGGCCTTCTGAGATGACGGCGCCGCTGCTGGACCGGGAGAGCGTCGGCTACGGTTCGGCAGCGGTTCTCTCGAGCGTGAGCTTTTCGCTCGCGCCGGGGGACCGTGTTGTGCTCCTGGGCCGCAGCGGCTCCGGCAAGACCACGCTTCTGGGCGCGATCCGGGAGCGTCTCGAGCGCGCGGGCTCTCGCGTCGCCCTCGTGCCGCAGGAGGCCGGGCTGGTGCCGACGCTGTCGGTTCTGCGCAATGCGCTCATGGGCCGGCTCGACGATCACGGCACGCTCTACAACCTCACCAACCTCGTCCGTCCCCGCGCCCGCGACCGCACCGCCGTTGCGGACATCCTGGAGCCGCTTGGCCTTGTCCCCGAGATCGACAGGGCGGTGGAGCGGCTTTCGGGGGGGCAGAAGCAGCGCACCGCGCTCGCCCGCGCCTTCTTCCGCGGCGGGGCGTACCTCATCGGAGACGAACCCGTCTCCGCGCTCGACGAACGCCAGGGCGCCGAGGTGCTGGACGAGATCGGCCGGCGGTTCGAGACCTCGGTCCTCGCGCTCCACGATGTGGCGCTGGCACGCAGCTTCGCGACCCGGATCGTCGGGCTGAAAGGTGGTCAGGTGATGCTCGATGGCGCGCCGGAGAGCCTGTCCGAGGCCGAGATCGGGGCGCTCTATGCGCTCTGAAGGCTGGCCGCGGGGGCGGGTCGTCACCGGCTTTGCCGCGCTCGCCCTCCTTCTCTTGCCCTTCGCGGACCTGACGCTGGCCGGCCACGATCCATGGGATGCCCTTGCGCGGATGGGCTCGGGCTTCCTCCGTCCCGACTTCACCGCCATCGAGGAGATCGGCCGCGCCATCGCGCTTACCATCGCCTTCGCGGTTGCCGGTGTTGCCGCGGGCGCGGGCACGGGCCTGCTCATGGCGCCGTTCTACGAACGGAGACCGGTTCGCGGGATCTGCGTGGCGGTCCGCTCGGTGCACGAATTGTTCTGGGCCCTCCTGCTCATGCAGGTACTGGGCCTCTCGCCGATGACCGGCGTTCTTGCCATCGCCCTGCCCTATGCCGGGATCTTCGCGAAGGTCTTCTCGGATTACCTCGGAGACGTGGATCCGCGCCCCGCCCGCGCCCTCGGGCCAGGGACCGGCGCCGCCTCCCGCTTTCTCTACGCCACTGCCCCCCTCGCCCTGCCCCAGATGTGGACCTACACGCTCTACCGCTTCGAATGCGGCATGCGCTCCAGCGCGGTTCTCGGCTTCATCGGACTGCCGACCCTCGGCTTCCAACTCGACAGCTTCTTCAGGCTCGGCGAGTACGGGGCAGCGAGCGCGATCCTTCTTTGTTACATCGGGCTGATCGCGACGATCCGGATCTGGATGCGCTGGAAGATCGCGGCACTCTGGCTTCTGGCCTGCCTCACTCTTCTGCTGAGCCTCAGCTCTCCGCCGATGGGATCGGGCGCGTTGATGCGGTTCCTGACGGAGGACATCGTGCCGGCCCCGATCCGGGACGGCGGCGCGCTCTGGCCGTGGCTTTCGGAGATCATCTGGTCGGAGGCGCTCCCGGGGATCCTCGCGACCCTCGTCGTCGCGCAGATCGCCCTCGTCCTCGCCGGCCTCGTCGCCGCGCTCGGTGCGCCCGCCATCGTCACGCGCGTGGCGGGGCGCTTCGGACGGTATCTCGGCCATATCCTTCTCGTGACGCTCCGGTCCGTCCCGGACTACATGCTGGCCTACCTCTTCCTGCAGGTCTTCGGCCCGTCCATGCTGCCCGCAATCCTAGCGCTCGGCCTCCATAACGGCGCGATCATCGCGCATCTCGTGGGCCGCCAGGGGGAGGACATCTCGGCGGAGCTGAGGCCCGACGCCCCGCGGGGCCTCACGCTCTGGGGCTGGGACCTCGCTCCGAGGCTCTTCGCTCCCTATCTCGCGCTCTGTCTCTACCGCTGGGAGATCATCGCGCGGGATTCGGCGGTGATGGGCCTTCTCGGCGTCGCGACCTTGGGCTTCTGGATCGACAGCGCGGTTGCGGAGTTCCGGCTCGACGCGGCGATCGTGCTGCTTCTCGCCTCGCTTGCGATGACCGCTGGCATCGACATCATCTCCCGACGTCTCCGACGGCATCTGGGTGGCACCACGCCTGCCATCAGCCGCCGCCTCGAGGCCGGCGATTGCGCGATCTGATCCCGAAAAGCGTCGCTTGAGGGCGCGGCATGGTCGCAAATTCAGCCGACTGGCCTTGCAGGGAGTGGAAGAACAGGCAAAACGACGCGGGCGCAGCTGCCACCGATCCCAGGAGTGACCTGTCATGGCCGACGAAGAAGATGATCTCGTTCTGTCGGAGCTGCCGGATGAGGAACTCGTCCCTCAGATGATGGACGACCTCTACGACGGCATGAAGGAGGAAATCGAGGAGGGGGTGAACATCCTTCTCGAACGCGGCTGGACGCCCTACCGCATCCTGACCGAGGCGCTCGTCTCCGGCATGACCATCGTCGGCAAGGATTTCCGTGACGGAATCCTGTTCGTCCCCGAAGTGCTGCTCGCGGCCAATGCGATGAAGGGCGGGATGACCATCCTCAAACCCCTCCTCGTCGAGACCGGTGCGCCGCGGATGGGAAAGATGGTGATCGGCACGGTGAAGGGCGACATCCACGACATCGGAAAGAACCTCGTCTCGATGATGATGGAGGGCGCGGGCTTCGAGGTCGTCGATCTCGGGATCAACAACGCGGTCGAGGCCTATCTTGAGGCGCTGGAGGCGGAGAAGCCGGACATCCTCGGCATGTCCGCCCTGCTGACGACGACGATGCCCTACATGAAGGTCGTGATCGACACGATGAGCGAGCAGGGCATCCGGGACGACTACATCGTGCTCGTGGGCGGCGCCCCGCTGAACGAGGAGTTCGGCAAGGCCATCGGCGCGGACGCCTACTGCCGGGATGCGGCCGTCGCCGTCGAGATGGCCAAGTCGCTGGTCGCCCGGAAGCATAACCAGCCGAATGCCTAGAATTTGACGCGAAGGGCGGAGGACGATCCGCCCTTCGCCCCTTTTCTTGCGCGGCGAGGGCCCCACATGGGCGGTGACGTTACCCCAGACAGATTCGGGACCAGCACACCCATGCCGACGCATGTCTTCTTCACGCTGCTCGGCAGCGTCTTCATTGCCGCCGGCGCTACGGTCTGGCTGATCTCCGAAATGCCGGGGCTTGCCGCCATCCTCCTGCCGCTCACCCTCGCCCTCACCGCCGGGGTCTGGACCGTACGGCGCAGGCGGTAGGCCATCGCCTTGGCCCTCCCCGACGACGATACGCTCACGCAAAGCGGAATGCCCCCCGGGGGCAATGGGCGTGTCCTCGTCGTCGCCTGCGGGGCACTGGCGCGGGAGATCCTTGCCGTGACCCGGCAGAGAGGCCTGGGCCACCTCGACGTCACCTGCCTGCCCGCGATCCTGCACAATAGGCCGGAAAAGATCCCGGCCGCCGTGGAGGCCGCGGTGACGGAGCGCGGCGGCGATTATACGTCCGTCTTCGTGGCCTATGCGGATTGCGGCACGGGCGGCGCGCTTGCAGCCACCTGCGCACGGCTCGGGGTCTCGATGATCGAGGGGCCGCATTGCTACAGCTTCTTCGAGGGAAACGCGGCCTTCGCGGCGCATGGCGAAGGCACCGCGTTCTACCTGACCGATTTCCTCGCCCGGCAGTTCGACGCCTTCGTCTGGCGCCCGCTCGGGCTCGACCGGCATCCCGAGCTGCTCCCGATGTATTTCGGCAATTACGAGACGCTCGTCCACCAGGTGCAGGCGGAGGATCCCGACACGGAGGCCCGCGCGCGACGCGCCGCCGAGCTGCTCGGCCTGCGCTACGAGAAGCGCTTCACCGGGTACGGCGAACTGGAGACGGCGCTCGCCGCCCTGTGAGGCGTGCCGGCAGGGTTCAGGCCGCGGCGGTCCGGGCGGACAGCTGCCGGATGCGCTCGACCATCGCGCGAAGTCCATTGGAGCGCTGCGCGGAGAGATGATCGTTGAGGCCGAGCCGACCCATCTCGGCCCCGGCATCCACCTTGCCCACATCGCCGGCAGACAGTCCCGAATAGAGCGCCTGAAGGATCGCGATCAGGCCACGGACGATCATCGCATCGCTGTCGCCGTGAAACCGGAAGACGGCGGAGGGCCCCTGCCCCTCGATCTGCGGCACGAGCCAGACCTGGGAGGCGCATCCATCCACCTTGGTCGCCGGGATGCGCTCTGCCTCCGGCAGCGGATCCATCGCCTTGCCGATCTCGATCACGTGGCGGTAGCGCTCTTCCCAATCATCCAGAAACTCGAAGGTCTCGACGATCTCCTCGAACTGAGGCTGTGCCATTGAAATTACGCTCCCTGCTGCGACATGCCCGACCTAGTCGCCGGCGCCGGAGGCGTCCAGTGCATCGGCCGGGTTTTCAAGTCCGGGTCGATCGGCTACGCAGAGCGGCAAACGGGACGGGGACGGATGATGAAGGCGACGATGCTGGCCGCGCTGGCCGCTGTGACGGTTCTTTCTAGCTGCGGCACGGTGCGCGAGAGCCGCCTCAACCCGTTGAACTGGTTCGGCGGCGGACGGTCCCAACCGGTGCTCGTCGAGGACGGCGATATCGCCGCCCCGGTCGATCGCAGGGGCCTCGTCGATCAGGTCGTAGAAATTTCGGTGGACCGTGCACCCGGCGGCGCCATCGTGTCCGCCGTCGGTCTTCCCCCGTCCCAAGGCTTCTGGTCAGCCGACCTCGTTCCTGCGAACGCGGAAATTGACGGCGATGCCATCCCGACGGGCGGTGCCATCGTTCTCGATTTCAGAGTATTCCCGCCCGCCGAGCCGAAGCCGGCGGGCACCCAGCCCTCTCGCGAACTGACCGCCGGTCTGTTCCTGACCGACCAGACCCTCGCGGGTGCGCGTCAGATCATCGTCCGCGGCGCGCGCAACCAGATCACCTCGTCGCGCTGACGCGAAAGGAGCCTGGTCCGCGCGGTATCGGGCGGCGTCAGTGCCGGCGCCGCGCCCGCTGGAACAGTTTCCAGACGGCGAACAACTTGATCAGCTTGCGCATGGCGGTATCCTTCCTGTGGGTGCTGGAAGGCTGAACGCGTCCCGGCCCGGATAGGTTCGCCTCAAAGGGTCAGAGTTCGACGATCCGCACCGAGGAGCCTTTGGCGGACAGGGCGATCTCGCCCGCGCAGAGGCGCATTGCATCCGTTCCAAAGACCTCGCCGCGCCACCCTTTCAGGGCCGGGCCATTCCGCTCGCCGGCGGCGATGGCGTCGAGCTCGGAGGACGTGGCAATGAGTTTCTGGGCAACGCCCTCCTGCTCCGCCTTCGCCTTGAGAAGGACCCTCAGGAGGTCCGCCAGCGCCGGGTTCACCTCCTTGCGGTCCTTGTCCTGCGGCGCTTTGGGCCAGGCGTCCTGCGGCATCTCGAGACCGGCAGCGACGGCCGCGAGGATGCCCTCGGCGATCGGCCCCTTGCGCGCCTCGCGCAGGACCATCCGGCTGCGGGACAGATCCTCGAGGGACCGCGGCTTGGTCGAGGCCAGTTCCAGGAGCGCATCGTCCTTCAGGACGCGGTTGCGCGGGATGTCCCGCTCCTGCGCGTAGCTCTCGCGGAACTCGGCCAGCGTCTTGACGATAGCGAGGAACTTGCCGGAGCTCGTCCGGGTCTTCACCCTGCGCCAGGCCTCCGACGGTTCGACCATGTAGGTCGCCGGCGTCGTCAGGACCTCCAGCTCCTCGCCGAGCCATGCCGTGCGGCCGGACTTCTGCAGCTCGGCGGCGAGATGCTCGTAGATCACCCGAAGGTGCGTCACGTCGGCGATGGCATAGGTCTTCTGCGCATCGCTCAGAGGGCGGCGGGACCAGTCGGTGAAGCGGGACGTCTTGTCGACGGTCCCGCGCGCGATGCGCTTCACCAGCGTCTCGTAGCCCACCTGCTCCCCGAACCCGCAGACCATGGCGGCGACCTGGGTATCGAAAAGCGGCTCGGGGATGACACCGCCATCGTGCCAGAAGATCTCCAGATCCTGCCGCGCGGCATGGAAGACCTTCACCACACTTTGGTCACGGAAGAGCTCGTAGAGCGGCTCGAGCGACAGCGCCTCTCCGCCAGCGATGGGATCGACCAGCACGGCCTCCCCCTCGCCCGGTAGCGCGATCTGCACGAGGCACAGTTTGGAATAGTACGTCCGTTCACGCAGGAACTCGGTATCCACCGTGACGTACTCGCCCTTCGTTGCCCGCGCGCAGAACTCGGCCAGTGTCTCGGTGTCGGTAATCGTGCGCATCGGGCCTCCGGTATTTCGCGGTCGCGGACGAATGAATGCCGCGCCGGGCTCAGTTCTTGAGCATAAAAGGGTGCGGAAACAAGCTTTGGTGTAACATAAAGGTGCAGATCGCGCGATTTTCGCGGCGCCACGATGGATGTTTCTCTAAAAAGTCCCCAAAGAGACGCAAAGGCCTGCTTTAAAAGCAGACACGCACGCTTCGGAAGCGCGCAAGTTCGTATTTTGGAGACGTATGTCATGTCGGACGTTACACTCTACCTCACCGGTGACCAGATCGGCACCTACGGCTGGGCCAACTCTGGCGGAAACGGCGACGACATGAAGGTCGAGCTGGACGGCGTGAAGACACTCGGCGGCCCCACGGACGTTTTCCGCATCGTGGTAAAGCAGACCAATGGTGGGTCCGAGTTCTCCAACAGTCAGTTCGTCGAGATCTACGCTTATCCCGACGAGGGCGAAAATCCGAAGCCGCTCTTCAACCACCTAAATCCTCAGAACGACCGTTTTCAGGGCCGCGCCTCCTCCAACGATCACCAGATCTTCGACAGCGGCGGGCAGAAGGTCGTGTTCGACGTGAACGGCGTGAGCGAAGGCAAGATGACCTACGGGCCGGGCTACGAACCGCCGCGCCACGAGAAGATGCCCTTCGAGTCCTTCTACTCGGAGCCGCCCGACAGCTTCCCCTGCTTTGCCGCCGGAACCCTGATCGATACGCCGGACGGCCCCCGCCGGGTCGAGACGCTCGCCATCGGCGATCTGGTGACCACGCGGGACAACGGCGCGCAGCCGGTCCTATGGGCCGGATCCAGGCGCGTGACGGGGCGCGGCAAGCTTGCCCCGGTTCTGATCGAGGCAGGTGCGCTCGGAAACGCCCGCGCTCTCGTCGTCTCCGCTCAGCACCGGATCCTTATGAGCGATGCGCGTGCGCCGCTGCTGTTCGACGACGGCGAAGTCCTCGTTCCTGCCCTCGCCCTGGTGAACGGCACCACGATCCGGCGTATCTCCGTTCCGGACATCACCTATTGCCACATCGCGCTCGAGAATCACGAGATCCTGAGCGCGGAGGGCATCGCCTGCGAGAGCCTGCTCCTTGGCGAAACGGGGATCGGGTCCCTGGCGCCGGCCGCACGGGCAGAGCTGGCCGCGATCTTCCCGGAACTGACCAAGGCGCATCCCCGCGTCCCGGCGCCGGCGCGGCCGCTGCTGCGTCCGTGGGAAGCGGAATTGCTGCGCGAAGAGTAACGTCTCGGGAGGGGGCGGCGGTACGGGCTTCGGCCGAGCCGCCACTACCGTTCGTTTGGTCGGGCCTTGCCAGCGTGACGGCACAGCGGCGGATCCGTAGGGCGGGACTATCTCAGAGCAGGACGGGCGTTCGGTCCCCGGCGGCAAAGCGGCGCAGCACGGCGGGATAGAGCCGGTGCTCGGCAGACAGGACACGCGCGGCCAGCGCCTCGGGCGTGTCGCCCGGAACGATCGGGACGCGGGCCTGCCCGAGAATCGGACCGCCGTCGAGCTCGGACGTGACCTCGTGAACGGAGCAGCCCCCCTCCTCATCCCCCGCCTCGATGGCGCGGGCGTGGGTGTGCAGGCCCCGGTACTTCGGCAAAAGCGACGGGTGGATATTCAGCATCCGGCCTTCCCACCGCGCGACGAACCCGTCCGTCAGGATCCGCATGAACCCCGCGAGGCAGAGGATATCCGGCTGGTGCGCCTTGAGCCGACGAGTCAGCTCGGCCTCGAAGGCCGGGCGGTCGCCGCGATACTTTCGGTGGTCGACCGCGTCCACGGCGAGGCCCCGCTCGGCCGCCCGGGCCAGCCCGCCGGCGCCGGGATCGTTCGAGATGACGCAGACAGGCCGGGCCGGATGATCGCCCTTTGCCATGTCGTCCAGGAGGGCGAGCATGTTGGAGCCGCCGCCCGAGATCAGGATGGCGACGGACTTCACGCCGCGCTCCAACCGCCCCGGTAGGAGACGCCCTCTCCGCTCGTCACGCGGCCGATGCGGACCGGCGACGCGCCTTCGGCCTCCAGCAGATCCGTCAAGGCGTCCGCGCGATCCCGGGCGACGCTGAGGACCATGCCGACGCCGCAATTGAACGTCCGCAGCATTTCCGATTGCGCGATGCCGCCGGCATCCCTCAGCCAGCCGAAGACTGGCGGGAGGGACCACGCGCCGAGATCCACCTCGGCGCCGCAGCCTTCGGGCAGGATGCGCGGCAGGTTCTCGGTCAGTCCGCCGCCGGTGATATGCGCCAGTCCGTGGACGCCGCCCGCCCGCAGGGCCGAGAGGCAAGGCGCAACGTAGAGCGTGGTGGGCGCAAGGAGGGCCTCGCCGAGCGTGCCGTCCGAGAAGGGCGAGGCGTCATTCCAGACGAGATTCGCCCGCTCCGCCACGCGGCGTACCAGGGAGAAGCCGTTGGAGTGAACGCCGGACGACGGCAGTCCGATCAGGACATCCCCTTCTGCGACGCCGTCCGGCAGGGCCGTGCCCCGCTCCATCGCGCCCACGGCGAAGCCCGCGAGATCGAAATCGCCCTTGGCGTAGAGCCCCGGCATCTCCGCCGTCTCACCGCCGATGAGAGCGCAACCGGCCTCGCCACACGCCCGCGCAATCCCGTCCACGAGCCGGCCCGCCTCCTCGACGTCGAGCGCGCCGGTCGCGAAGTAATCGAGAAAGAAGAGAGGTTCGGCGCCCTGGCAGACCAGATCGTTGACGCACATCGCGACGAGGTCCTGCCCCAGATCGTCGATCCGGCCGGTATCGATCCCGATCCGCAGCTTCGTTCCGACACCGTCCGTCGCCGCAACGAGAATGGGGTCCTCGTAGCCCGCTGCCTTCAGATCGAAAAGCCCGCCGAAGCCGCCGAGGCCGGCCATCACGCCGGCGCGCCGGGTGGCCTTCGCGCCCGGCTTGATCCGCTCCACCAAGGCATTGCCGGCGGCGATATCCACCCCGGCCCCGGCATAGGTCAGCCCGGTTTCGTCAGACATGGCAGGTCTCCCTCGTGGCCTGCCCGGGCGAATAGCCGCTTTGCAAGGGGGGATCAACGCGGCTTGACCGGCCCCTTCAACCTGATAATCGGGATGGTGCGGCGGGCCTGTAGCTCAACGGTTAGAGCAGAGCGCTCATAACGCTTTGGTTGCAGGTTCGAATCCTGCCGGGCCTACCGCTGCCTTCCCTGCCGTTGTTCCGGCGGGTACATCTCTGCCAAACACGACACTTCGGCGGGTTTCCTACGGGTCATTACGTTCCATCATCTTGCGGGCCACGCCTTTCCAATGGCTTAGAGGACTCGATCCAGCTAGTTCTACACGAGGTCGCTGATCCTCCTATTGTTCAAATAGCATTAGCTGCGGCCACGACATGAGTGTCGGCCGATCAAGCCGTTTGACCGTACCGCAAAACCAGATCGCGTTGCGTGGTTACCTTGAATCTGCCCGCAGTCGGAGACGGCGAGCAACTAATCTTTGCCGGCGACGCCATAGTCCCCCGGCCGCCTTCAGAAAGTGGACATTCAGCAGGTTACCAAGGTCGGCACCCATTGGGACGACACGAAAGGGCGGAGAGCGGACGTTCGCTGCGGTGGCGAAGGCATCCCGGCCGCACCGGAGATGCGGACATTCAGCCCGGAACCCAGGCCAGTATGCGCTCAGTAGACGTGAAGGGCGGGGAGCTGCCATTCGCTGCAGTCGGCGCGAATTGACCGCTCTACGTTGCCATTGTTTATATACTCTCGGCTCGCTTTGCCTCACCTTGATACGCCGACAGAGCGTTCGATGCAGGGCCGTCGCAACTATCGGCGCGTACGATAACCGGACGAGCGGCGAAAAAACCTCACATCCGAGTCCATGTCTGGAACCACACCGAGACGCGGCCGCTTTTGGTCTCGAGCACGTTGTCGATCGCCGAGTCCACGGAACGTCGTAGTGGACGGCAGGCACGTGTCGTTTTGCTCGCGAGAGGTTCGAGAATGTCCAATACCCTGAAATGCCCACGTTGCGGGGGTTCAACCGATCCCACGATCGCTCTGTGTCCCCGTTCCAGCGCAGATATCGGCATCCGCTAACCCTTCCCCTGCGGAAGGGGCAGCTTTGCGACCTTCCGCCCAAGGCGCAACAGCCGCTTGTCCGACGCGATTGCTCTGAACTTCTGGCGATCCCCAAGAAAGGAAATTCCATGTTCCGAAATTACCGTTCCGACGATCGACGCGACCACGATCCCTCCACGCTCTGGATCGCAACCGGTATCGGCGCCCTGCTGGGCGTCGCGGCATTTTCCATCTATCAGGCCCAGACCCGGAACAGCGTCGCCTACCGCCCCGACGACGATGCCCCCCTGCGGGTTTCGCGCAGGCAGGACAGTCGCCTGACCGTGACCGGGCGCACGGTGACGATCGACCGGCCTCGCAGCGAACTCTACGCCTTCTGGCGCGATTTCTCGAACCTGCCGCAGGTGATGGAGAACGTCCGCGACGTCACCGGGGGCGCCGACCTCAGCGAATGGACGATCGAAGGCCCCGCCGGGCGCGACGTCACACTCGTCACAACCGTGACGGAGGATCTCGAGGGCGAGCGTATCGCGTGGGAATCGACGTACGAGTCCGAGATCGAACACCACGGATACGTGGCCTTCCGCGACGCTCCCGCCGGACGGGGCACCGAAGTGACGTTGGAACTGGCATATGCCGCGCCGGGTGGCACGCTGGGCCGCTGGGTTGCGAAGGCTCTGCAGGCCGAACCACACCTTCAGGCCCGCCGAGATCTGAAACGGCTGAAGATGCTGATGGAAACAGGCGAGATCGCCACGAACTCCAATCGCCGCGACGCGGCCTGAAAGGACATACCATGCGCGCACTGACCTGGCACGGAAAGCACGATGTTCGGGTGGACACCGTTCCCGACCCCGAAATCGTCAACCCCCGCGACGCCATCATCGAAGTAACCTCGACCGCGATCTGCGGCTCGGATCTGCACCTTTATGACGGCGTGATACCCGGCATGCTCTCGGGCGACATCCTGGGCCATGAGTTCATGGGGCGCGTCGTCGATGTCGGCTCCAAGAGTACGCTGAAAAAGGGCCAGCGAGTGGTGGTGCCCTTTACGATCTCCTGCGGCAGCTGCTTTTTTTGCAAGAACACGCAATTTTCAGCCTGCGACAACACCAACCCGGTCGAGAAGCAGGACATCACCGAAGCGCTCTACGGCCATTCAGTGAGCTCCCTCTTCGGCTATTCGCATCTGACCGGCGGCTATCCGGGCGGGCAAGCCGAATACGTACGCGTCCCGTTCTCGGACGTCGGTCCCATCGTGATCCCCGACGGGCTGGAGGATGACGACGTGCTGTTCTTGTCGGATATCCTGCCCACCGGCTGGCAAGGGGCAGAGAACGCCGACATCAAGGAAGGCGACACAGTCGCCGTCTGGGGCTGCGGTCCCGTGGGCCTCTTCGCGGTGCAATCGGCGCTCGCCATGGGTGCGGCCCGCGTGATTGCGATCGACGAGTATCCCAACCGTCTGGCGCTCGCCAAGAAGCTCGGCGCAGAGGTGATCGACTTCAAGCAGACGAACGTGCTCGAAGCGCTGACGGAAATGTCGGGCGGCTTCGGTCCGGACGCGGTGATCGACGCGGTCGGCATGGAAAGCCACGGCTTCGCCCCCGACACGGTGATGGACAACATCAAGCAGAACGTCGGCATGGGGGCCGACAGCGCCCACGCGCTGCGCGAGGCGATCATGTGCGTGCGCAAGGGTGGCACAGTATCGATCCCCGGCGTCTACGGCGGCATGCTCGACAAGTTCCCATTGGGCGCGCTGATGGAGAAGGGCGTGCAGGTTCGCTCGGGCCAGACCCACGTGCAGCGCTACCTGCCCGATCTCCTGCGCCGCATCGGTGAGGGTGAGTTGGACACGCAGTACATGATCTCGCACCGACTACCGCTGGAACAGGCCGTCGAGGGCTACAAGAACTTCCGCTGGAACCAGAATGACTGGACCAAGGTCGTCCTGAAGCCCGGAACGCAGTTGAACTGATGGCCAGCGGGGAAACTGCCCTGATCACCGGCGCATCCTCGGGGATTGGGCGGGAGTTGGCCGCGCTGGCCGCCGAAGATGGCTGCCGGCTGATCCTGACTGCGCACGAGCCAGAGGTGAAGACAGTTGCCGATGCTCTGCGCGGTCGCGGCGTGGACGTGACGACGGTCGTCGCCGATCTTGCCACCGCCCGCGGCGTCGAAGAGCTGTGGGCGGCGGTCGGCAGCCAGCGTATCGACTACCTGCTTGCCAATGCGGGCCGCGGGCTCGGGGATGCTTTCCTAGACCAGTCGCTCGACCGGATCGAAGAGGTCATTCACCTGAACGTCACGGGCACAACGGCACTCGTTCACCGTGCGGCGCAGTCGATGCGCGACGCAGGCGGCGGCCGCATCCTGATCACCGGCTCGCTCGCCGGGAACATCCCCGGCAGCTACCAGGCGGTCTACAACGCGACGAAAGCCTACATCGATACCTTCGCCTACGGTATCCGCAACGAATTGAAGGACGCGGGCGTAACCGTGACCTGCCTGATGCCGGGCCCGGTCGAGACCGACTTCTTCCACCGCGCCGACATGGACGACACGCCGGTGGGCCAGAGCGACTCGAAGGCCGATGCCGAAAAGGTCGCCCGCGAAGGGTGGATGGCGGTGAAGGCCGGCAAGTCGGGCGTTTCGCCGACCTTCATGACCAAGCTGCAATCGGCGATGAGCGGCATCCTGCCCGATTCCGTGCTCGCCCGGCTTCACCGCGACATGGCTGAACCCGAGGAGAAGACCCATGGCTGATCGACTCGCCGTCGTCACCGGCGCCTCCACCGGCCTCGGGTATCAGCTCGCCCGACTGGCCGCACAGGACGGTCATGACCTGATCATCTGCGCCGACGAGGACGAGATCCACACCGCCGCCGACAAGTTGCGCTCCCTTGGCGCGCAGGTCGAAGCCACGGTCGTGGACCTGTCCAGCAAAGCAGGCGTCGATACGTTCTGGGCCGCCGTCGACGGCAGGCCCGTCGATCTCTTCTGCGCCAATGCGGGCCGCGCCTTGGGGCAGGCCTTCGCCGATCAGGACTGGCCGGACGTGAAGCGCCTGATCGACCTGAATATCCTGCAAACCACGACCGTCCTGCACCGCATCGGTCGGCAGATGCACGCGCGCGGGCAAGGCCGCATCCTCGTCACGGGCTCCATCGTCGGCTACGTTCCGGGCCCCTACGATGCGGTCTATGACGCGACAAAGGCGTACCTGAACAGCCTGTGCTACGCGTTGCAGGACGAGTGGGAGGGCAGCCCCGTCACCCTGACCTGCCTGATGCCGGGGCCAACCGAGACGCCGATCTTCCACCGAGAAGGGAACGACCTGGAGGATGCCCCCATCGCCGAACAGGATAAGGACGATCCCGTGAAGGTCGCCGAACGCGGCTACGCTGCGGCGATGGAAGGCCAGCGCGGGGTCGTGCCGGGCCTGCACAACCGGGCGATCACCGCGCTGACGGGACTGGTGCCGGAGACGATCCTCGCACGCATCCACCGCATGGCGGCGGAACCGCAATGACCAAGGCAATCGGAACCACATTGTGGGTGCTGGCCGACGGCTACATCCCCGGCGAAAGCACAGGAGAGCCGCCGGAGATGCTCAGCCACGAGGCGATCTGCGTTTTGAACACAAGCGACAAGGCTGCGGACCTGACCCTGACTCTCTACTTCGAGGACCGCGAGCCGGTCGGGCCATACGAGCTGACGGTCGAACCCCGGCGAACGCTACACCAGCGCTTCAACGATCTGCGGGACCCCGAAACCGTCCCGACCGGCATCGGCTATGCCTGCGTGATCGAGGCCAGCGGCCCCGTGGTCGTGCAGCAGACCCGACTGGATTCCCGACAAGCGGAGAATGCGCTGTTCAGCACGCTGGCCTATTCCGCCTGACGGTTCGGGACGGCAGCGCGTCCGTCGGATGGTGTTGCACCTTCGTCTGAGCCACGCTTGACGACCGTCACCGATCATCGTTTTCGGATCGTAGTCGCGGGGCATGTTTGGAAGACTGCCGGCCTCATGGGAATGGCACGCAGCCAGCGCGCATTCGTCGCTGCACGGTCTGGAACCACACCCGGCGACACTGTTTGTGACCTTACGAACAGGAGACCGATCATTACCTACTTCAGGACCTTGTCGGCAGCGGGTTTCGCAGCCACCGCGATCAGCTACGGTCCCGGCCGTATGGGGTTCGGACTGTTCGTACCGGAATTCCGATCCGCGTTCTCCATGTCCACCTCCGCCGTCGGTATCGTCTCCAGCCTCGGGTTCTTCGGCTTCTTCGTAGGCCTGCTCATCGCGCAGGCCATGCTGAACCGCCTGCGTCCCGAGTTTCCCGTCCTGGCCGGACTTTGCGCGGCGCTGGTGGGCCTGGTCATCGTTGCAGCCGCACCGAACGTCATCGTGCTGGCCTGCGGCGTCGCGATCGCCGCATCGAGCGCCGGCTTTGCGTGGACGCCCTTCAACGATGCCGTGCATCGCAAGATCAACGATATCGACCGGCCCACCGCGCTGTCCGAGATCAGTACCGGAACCAGTGTCGGCATCATGGGTGCCGGTGGGGCGGCGCTTCTGATGGTCCTGATGGGAGTGCCGTGGCGCCTGTGTTGGGCGGGCTTCGCGCTTCTGGCCGCGATTGCACTCGTTGCGAACTGGGCCGTGTTGAATCCCGTGGAACGCGATACAAGATCAGGTCCGAAGGAAGGCTGGCGCGCGGTCCTGCAGCCGTCGGCCATGCCGCTCTTCGCCGTGGCAAACGTGTTCGGCGTGACATCGGCGATCTATATCGCCTTCGCTGGCGACCACGTGCAAGAGGCAGGCGGAGTCCCGGGTCTGCCCGCACCGGCGGCACCCGCGCTCTTGTTCATACTCTACGGGTTTTTCGGGCTAGCGGGCTTCCTGACGAACCGCGCGCGACAGGCGGTCGGGCTGACGTGGCTGCTACGGGTCCTGTTGTTCATGACTGCCCTTTCCCTCGCGCTTACCGCGTTTGTGCCCGCGAACTGGGCGGGTCTCGTCGGCTCGGCTGGCTTGCAGGGGATGCATGTCATGATGACGAGCGCGGTGATCGCTTTCTGGTCGGAGAAACTCTTTCCCGAACTTCCCGCCCTCGGGTTCACTGCGGCCCTGCTTGGCACGGCCGTCGGGAGCGTCGTGGGACCGGCGGTGGCGGGGCTCGTGTCCAGCATGGCCGGGGCCGAGGTGATGTTCTACGGCGCGGCCGCGCTCGCTTTTGCAACCGGCCTATTGTTGCCCGCAAGTTGGATCAAGGAAAGCCCTGCCCGTTCAGACTGACGGGGGGGACACTACTTGCAGCAGGCGCAGCTTCTGGAAGCTGAGGGCTCAAGAGCGTCTACGAGGCCAAACAAACCATACGCAAAGGAGCGGTGCGCCGGGTGATAGAAAATAGGGGACCCAAATCGCGCTTCGCCGCGCCTTTCGACGACATCGCTTCAGGGGTAGGTCCCATCTGCCGCTTCCACAGGGAAAAGCACGTCAGGATGTGATTGCCTCCGATAGTTCCCTGGGGCTGATCGGCTTTATCAAGATCCTGAACGGGTGGTCTTGCTTGATGCGCTCGATGGTCGGAGGCTCGTTCGAGCCGGTAATGAAGATCAGCTTCGTCTCCGGCATCGCGTCATACACTTGCTGCGCGATATCGACGCCGTCGCGCTTGCCACCGAGCCTGACGTCCATCAGGACGTATTGCGGTTTGGCCTTCTCGATGACGGCGAATGCCTCATCGGCGGCATGGGCCATCCCGAGGACGCTTGCACCGAACTCCTCGCACATCCCGCGAAGATCTTCGGCGATCAGAAAGTCGTCTTCAACGATTACGATCGTCGCTCTACTCATATCGGTCCAATTGGTTAATATCCCTGGGCATAGTGACTTCAACATACATGCCATCCCTGTCCCAAGTCTGCAAATCGGCCTTGAGCTGGGACACCATGCTGCGGATGATGAGACTGCCCGTTCCTCCGGAATCTATCGTCCATGCCCCGCCAGCCCCGTCGTCGGAGACGCTGAGCGCCAAGCAGTCCGGACGCTCCTCGTAGCGGACGACGATCGTGCCCGGACCATCCCCGAAAGCGTGCTTGATCGAATTCGTGACCAGTTCGTTCACGAGTAGCCCCATGGAGATGGCGACCTCGATATGGGCGCGCCCCGGATCGGCCTCTATTTCCAAAGCGATATCGCGGCGTTCGAGGCCATGACTGGCGGCAAGGCCCCGGCAAAGGTCCGTCAGGAAGGCTTCCACCTCGACTTCGGAGGGGGTTGGCGCGGAGATCAGCAATTGATGAACCACACCGAGGGCGGCGATCCGGTCCGAAATCGACTGAAAGGCGGTCGAGAGATGCGGATCGTCCACCTTCCGCGCCTCGATGCGCAACATTGCGTTGATCTGCTGAAGGTTGTTCTTCACCCGATGGTAAAGTTCCTTGAGCAGTAGCGCCCGCTCCGCGCTTGTGCTTTCCAGGTCGCGCATTAGACGGGCCCGGGACCGATCGGCCCGGTTCTCGAGATATCCATTGCGCAGGACCGCGCCGGAGGCGAGCGCCGTCATCGCAATCGCCAACACACTAAGCCGGAAATTCGCGTTGAAAATTCCTGCATCCGTGAGTTGCAGTGCCACGAAGCACAAGGCGACCGGTGCCAAGGCCACCAGCGGAAACAGGCGCCGCGCGCCGAGACTGCCCGGCTCCGACCCGATAAGGATTCCGATCCACGTTTGCCTCGGCGCGACGAGCAGAAGCCCGATGAAGAGCAGGAGAAACAGAAGCGCGGTGTGCAGGGCCATGGCTGTGAAGACGAACACGCCATACAGCGCTCGCGTGTCGAAGGCATAGCCGACCAACGCGACCATTGCCGCGAGAAGTCCCAGGGTGGCCGGCCATTGAAACGCGCGCGGATTGGACGAATTACTCCATGCCAGCGCGCCGAGGCTGTAGGATGCGAGAATGACGCACGCCGCTGTGGCGAATGCCATGCCGTCGCCCGATGGAAGGGATGATACGAAGAAGTCGTCGATTCCGCCCCGATTGCTTGCAACCCGCACAACCAGGTCGACCGCCGCGATGGCACCCGCCAGGATAGCACAGATCGTCTGGACCAGGCGGCCGTCCATCCTCGTCTGCATGAAGACCCCGGCGGAAAGCAGCATGAAGCATATGGTGGTGCTGGGAACCATGGCCGCAAAGTCCGGCCGGATGCGCCGGAGAAAATCGATACCCGCTCCCCAGCCCAAGACGAGGACGGCCGCGCTCACGGCCGCCACGACCAGCGACATTCGCCTCGACCACGCCGAAATATCCGAGGAACGATCGACGGTTCCGGTGTTCGATCGTTTCATCATGGCCTCCCGCGGCTTCGAGTTTCCTGCATCGGACGCTTAGCCGAAGACCAGAGCACGGCAAGTTGGAGCCTGTCCATTCCACGCCCCAAGAACGCAGGTCGCGCCGCAGACCTACGTGTCTGCGATCATGCCTGCCGGACGCACAGGCACGCAAGCGCACCCTGCTTCACCGTGATCGGGAGCTCGCTTTGACCCCGCATAGCGTGAAATCGTTCGCCGTGATGCCTGGCTACTGCGGCGAAGCCTGTTCCGCGGGCCGCGCTGCTGCAATCAGGACTGCTTCAAACGGCGGGATTGGGCCGGGAGCGACGGTCTGGCAGCTGCCGCCAGCTGCCCAAATCGCTGCGTTGCCGCATGTCCGCACCGAGCCCTTCCGCGACATTCGATTTTGAACTCGACTTTTGCGCCACCGAAAGAAACCATTCGGAGCTCGGGCCGTTGGACTGTGCCTCGTCGTTGTCGGCGCGGTGGCCAAGGCGTAGGCTCATCTGATGACAACACACGCTCCCCTCGTCGTGGGTATCGGCGCCTCGGCCGGCGGCATTCCGGCACTCGAAGGCTTCTTCCGACACCTTCCCGAAGACAGCGGGATGGCGTTCATCATCGTGACACATCTCAGCCCCGAACGGCCGAGCCAGCTGCACGAGGTTGTCGGGCGCTATACGTCGAACCCCGTCAGCGTGGCCGAGGACGGCGCCGAGGTGCGGCCGAACAATGTCTACGTCATGCCCGAGGGCATGATCCTCACCATGGCGGATGGTCGCCTGCGGCTGAGGCCTGAAGATCCAATTCACCGGGAACGCAAACCGATCGACGTGTTCTTCGCCTCAATGGCCGAAGACCAGGGCGAGAATGCCGTCGGTATCGTGATGTCGGGCGGGGACGGCGACGGCACCCTTGGTGTGAAGGCCATCAAGGAGCGCGGCGGAATCACCATGGCGCAGACCGGCGATGGATCGGGCCCGCGCAATCCCGAGATGCCTCATAGCGCGATTGCCAGTGGCTTGATCGACTTTGCCGAGCCGGTGGAGCGGATGCCCGAGAAGCTGGTCCGGCTTCGCGCCGACATCGACGCCTTCGTGGGTCTCGCCGACGGCGAGAAGGACAGACGGCGCATTGACGAGGCGCGGCAGCTGCAAGGCGACATCGCGCGCCTTCTGCGCAGTCATACAGGTCACGATTTTTCCGGCTACAAGGACAAGACGTTCATGCGCCGTGTAGAACGACGCATGAAGGTGGTTCAGTTGACCACGGTCGATGCCTACCTGCAGCGGCTGAAGGACCACCCGGGCGAGGTCATGGCACTGTTCCGTGACCTGCTGATCAATGTGACCAACTTCTTCCGCGACTCCGATGCCTTCGCCACACTCAAAAGTCAGGTGATTCCGAATCTTTTCGTCGGGCGCGGCGCGGACGAGACAATCCGGCTCTGGGTGCCGGGCTGCGCTACGGGAGAAGAGGTCTATTCGCTCGGTATCCTGATGCGCGAGGAGATGGACGGACTGGATGTTGTCCCTAAGGTGCAGATCTTCGCGACCGACATCGACGACGAGGCACTCGGTGCTGCCCGCGCAGGGCGCTACCCGGAGGCGCTTCTTGCGGGTGTCGCACCGGAAAGGCTCAAACGGTTCTTTCGCCGCGACGGAGCAAGCCTCGTTGTCAGCAAGGAAGTGCGCGAGATGTGCATCTTCTCACCGCACAGCGTGATCTCGGACCCGCCATTCTCGCGGATGGACCTGGTGTCCTGCCGCAACCTGCTGATATATTTCGGCGGAGAGCTTCAGGACCGGGTGATCCCGACATTCCATTACGCACTGAAGCCGGGCGGGTACCTGTTCCTCGGCACATCCGAGGGCGTCAGTCGCCACGGCGATCTGTTTGCCCCCCTTGATAAGCAACACCGCATTTTCCAGAGCCGGGATCATGGCGGCCCGCGGCGGTTGCCGATGACGCTGGACGCGTCCGCCTCCCGAACCCGGCAAGACGTGGCGGAACGCCCGTCGGACGCGACGGGTGTCCAACTTCGTCAACAGGTCGAAACGCAGGTGCTCGAGCGGCATGCGCCCGCCCATGTCGTGATCACCCATGAGGGCGACGCGCTCTACTTCTCGGCGAACACCGGCCGCTATCTGGAGATGCCGCGCGGCGCACCCAACCGTCACATCTTTGATCTCGCTCGGCGCGAGTTCCGGGCGGATCTGCGCGCGGCGCTGCGCGAGACGATGGAGACGGGAAGACCAGCCGCCCGGCATGTTCTGATGCTCGACCGGGACGGAGCGACCGGCAACATGATCGGCATGTCGATCGAGCCGCTGGACGGCCCCACGGGCAATGAAACCCTATTTCTGGTGCTCTTCAACCCGCTCGGTAAGTGGCGGCAGTCAGGTACCGATGAAGGTGCGGAGGCCGAAGCGCACGAGGCAGAGGCGGCATTGGAGCGCGAGCTGCGCGACGTTCGCGAGCGCCTTCAGTCCACAGTAGAGGAATACGAGACCGCGCTCGAGGAGGTGAAATCGTCGAACGAAGAGCTGGTTTCGGTCAACGAGGAGGCGCAATCGACCAACGAGGAACTCGAAGCGTCGCGTGAGGAGATGCAGTCCCTCAACGAGGAACTCTCGACGATCAACGCCGAGCTCGAGAGAAGCGTCGACCGCCTCGACAGCGCCAACACGGACCTCAAGAATCTCTACGCCGCGACGCGTATCGCGACGGTGTTCCTCGACCGCGACCTCGTGATCCGCAACTTCACCCCTGCCGCCGGAGCGTTCTTCAACATCCGGGACTCCGACATCGGCCGCCCATTGATGGATCTTGCCGGTGCGTTGCAATACCCGGATCTCGAGGCCGAGGTCCGGAAGGTCTTCCGCTCGGACAATCTTCTGGAAAGGCGGCTGGCCCCGGACGATGACGGGCTGCACATCCTGGTCCGGCTGGTGCCCTACCGCAACCGTGACGACGGCATCGACGGGGTGGTCATCACCCTCGTCGACATCTCCTCGCTCGCGCAGGCTGAAGAGCAGCAAAAGGTGCTGATCTCCGAGCTGAACCACCGGGTCAAGAACATGCTGTCCGTGGTGATCAGCATCGCCAACGCCACGCGGAAAACCTCGTCCAGCATGGATGAGTTCGGCGAGCGGCTGATCGGTCGACTGCACGGCATGTCGCGAGCCTACTCGCTCCTCTCCCGGTCCGACTGGACGAAGGTGGCAATCGGGGACCTTGTTCGCGCCGAGGCGGAGGCCTTTGGCGCCGATCGCATCTCCGCTGACGGACCCGAGATCGCGTTGACGCCACAACAAGCGCTTTCCCTCGGCATGGTCGTGCATGAAATGGCAACCAACGCCGCGAAATACGGCGCGCTGTCGAGCGATGACGGTCGGGTAGACGTCGTCTGGCAGGCCGACGGCGACCGACTTCGCTTGAAATGGGTGGAAAAGGATGGGCCCGAAGTGCATTCGCCGAAACGAAAGGGATTCGGGCTTGCTCTCATCGAAGGGCAGATCAGATCGCAGATGGATGGCGACGCTGAGATCAGCTTTCCGCCCGCAGGATTTATGCTGGAGCTGAGTTTCCGGATCGAACGCTAAGGTGCAGGTTATGAGCAGCAGCGAAACAAGCGCAGAGCAGCGGACAATCATGATTGTCGAGGACGATTGGCTGATCGCCGACGATCTGGCGCATACCGTCAAGGACATCGGATATCGCGCCTTGGGTCCGGCGCATTCCGTTTCCGCGGCGCTCGACATCCTTGGTAAGGGCGAAGTCGATGCGGCACTCCTCGACGTGAACCTTCGCGGCGAGACGTCTTATCCAGTCGCAGATGCCATGGCTGAACAAGGCATCCCGTTCGCGTTTCTCAGCGGCTACACGACCGATCAGCTAAAGCCGGGGTTTCAGGACCGCCCTCTGCTATCGAAGCCGCTAAATCCCGGCGCGCTTCGGGATCGGTTGAGCCTGATGCTGCGGGAGTAAGTCTCGTTCAGGACAATCGCTGTGAGGACCCGCTCGCTTTTTGGGATGGCAGCTTCGTCCGTACGGCTGACCTTCGACGGTCGCGCGGATTTGCAAGCGCAGCGAACGGCAGGTTCGACGGGCCGCACTGCAGCCTCCTGATCCAAGGCTGAATGTCCGCAATGGGCCGATAGCGACGACGGACGCGGCCGACGTGGTCGGCACCGGCCGCTGCGCCGCCGCGTGACCGCTTCGAGCCCTTTTCGATCAGTGCTGCGGTCTAACAGAAGTGACGCGAAGCGCGCATTGCTGCCAATGCCTATAGGAGGGATGACCCATGACCGCCGCTCAGCCATTGCATGGTAACTGCCGGTGCATGGCGCGCCGCGCCTAGGTATTGCCCAGCTATAGGTCCGTGCTACGGCAATCGCTTACGAAGCTTGTGAGATAAATACGGAGTTTACCCGCCATGCCACTACGGTTCTCCGAGGAGGGACCGGAGTTCCCCTCGTCGTTGGTCGATGCCTTGCTGAGAGGCGAGGTCGTCTTCCTGTGCGGAGCCGGGATCAGCGCCCCCCAGCTACCTGGTTTTAAGGCCCTTGTTGATAATTGCTACGAGGAGTTGAACCTCGATAAGGACCGCTCCGAGCATCTGTCGTATGAGACGGGCACGTTCGAAGAGGTGCTAGGATCTCTCAGCCGTCGCATCGTCGATCCCGATGAGCTGATCCGAACGGTCAGCGACTTGGTCAAGCTGCCGGAAACCCCAGACCTCACGCGCCACCGAACGATCCTGCGTCTCTCCCGCGACCTCGAGAACCGGCCCACCATAGTCACAACAAATTTCGATACGCTGATTGAGCATGCCTGGCTTCTGGAGGATGTGCCGGCGGAGACCGTCGCGAGATCAAGTTCCGCAGGCCAAGCGCTACCACTGCCCGGCAGTTCCGGCTTCCAAGGCATCATCCACATCCACGGCCGTATCGGTGACCCGGTGATCGGCGTCGATCAATCAGCTCTTGTAATGACCAGCGCCGACTATGGCGACGCCTATATGCGGTCTGGTTGGGTTTCGCGGTTCCTATTCGACCTGTGCCGCTGCAAGACCGTGGTCCTTATCGGATACAGCGCCAACGACGCGCCGGTGCGATACTTTCTAAATGTGCTGGAGGCAGACCGAACGCGCTTCCCTGACCTTCGCACCGTCTACGCACTCGACGCGATCAGGGACAATGAAGAGGACACGACAGCTCGTTGGGCGGCCTTGGCTGTCGAGGCGCTGCCCTACCATCCCGTGACCGATCCTGACGGCCAGCCGCAGTCGCATACTGCCCTGTGGCGCGACCTTGCCTCTCTTGCTGACCTCATAGAGACGCCCAAGGCGACGCGACGCCGCTGGACTTCAGACCTTCTAGCCAAACCACATGCTTCAGCAACTCAAGCCGAACTTGACTGGATTGCATGGCTCTTCACAGGACGACGCGACCTATTCGACCTCGTTATCAACGTCGTTCGGGACAGCGCCTGGCTAGACTTCTTCGCCGAGCGGAAGCTGTGGACCGATCAAGATGCTGATTGGGTCTCTGCGGCATGGGCGGGAAAGGATCTTCGTAGCAAGGGCCGCTTCGCAGCTGCGCTCATGTGGAACGCCAAGCTTGGCGGGGATTTCCGTGAGCAGTTAGCCCTCAAACTAGGCCAAGTGCAAGATTTGCCCGACCCTTGGTACTTGGCTTGGCGCCTCATGGCGACTAGCAAGCCTCAAAGGTTTGATTGGGATGAAAGGTCCTACGCCGTACAGCGAGAACTCGCGAGCGCCCCAGTGCTGTATACCGATCTGCAAAAGGCGGTGCGTCTACTATCGCCCAACCTCGTGCTCGAGCCGAACCGAAGCGAACTCTACGGCTCGCCTGCTCCAGACACACCCGAGCGTCTAAGCGATCTCGCCTGGGTAAGGCTGACCCTTCCCGACCGCGGCGGCGCGGTCGCGTTGCTCGACGCGCTGCTTAGGCAGCCCCAGCCTCTGGTGCTCATAGAGTTGGCAACTGCGGCGCTGCGTGATGCGATAGGCTTGGGAATTGATGCCGGCATGGTCACCGCCGACTTTGACCGAATCGACGCTGGCGTCCCCTCCATAGAGGCCCATTCTCAGAACGAGCATCGGGGCGGAGTCGTCTTCCTCACCGAGCTGCTGGCGCGCCTCCTTCCAACTGTCTTGGCTAGCGATGTCAAAGTGGCCCGGCGTCATGCCGAGGAATGGCAGAGCATGCCAGGGCGCGTCGGCCTCCGCCTCTGGATGCACGCGCTTCGAGATCGGAGCCTCTACCATTCAACTGACGCCATTGAGGGGCTGCTTGATCTGTCGCTCGATGATTTCTGGAGGACACACCGCGAGTTGGCGCTTGCCGTTCGAGATCGCGCTGGCAACGCCGATCAAGAGGTTGTCGCGGCCCTAGAGCATCGCATACGTACCGAAGCACGTCTGCACTACCAGCGCTACGAAATTGAGGACGGACAGCCCGACTGGCGCGACTATGCGCGAGACCAAGAGGTCTGGTTCCGCCTTAACATGCTGGCAGATGCGGGAGTCTTGTCGGGCGAGGGTGCCGACGAGCTCGCTGCCATCATTGCGCGCCATCTTCACCTTGACCGAGAGGTAGCCGACCGCGACTTCTTCAAGAGCTACTCGTCCGGTGTGCGGCGCGTCGTAGGAGACGCCACCGTCATAGCCGAAGCTCCTGACAACGATCGGCTTCGTGTCGCTCAAGAGTCCCTAACCAGCCACGTTATCGAGAAGCAGCAGGGTTGGCATGCCTTCTGCCAGTCCAACCCCGACGGGGCCCTCGAGATCCTGAACGACGCGCCCTTGGACGAGGTCAACGCTCCCCTCTGGTCCAAGCTGGCCAGCGTTTTGGCTCATGGAAGCGGTCTGGCTGATGAGCACCGACAAACCCTCACCCTTTCGATCTTCCGAACGTTGGACGCAGCCGACAATCAATTCCTGGTCCGCATTATTCCAAGCCTAGCAGACCTGTACTGGTCGACGCCCCGCCGAGCTGACAACGCAATTTCTGCATGGTGGCCTAAGCTATTCCAAGCGGCGGTCGCGCTCGACTGCACCGAGGTCGAAGAGGACCGCGACATCGTCTATAGGGCGCTCAACTCGCCAACCGGAAGGCTGACGGATGCAATGCTCGTTGAACTGGATGAACAGCGAAAGGCAGGAGGCACCGCTTCTCAAGCCCTGATCGGCAATCTTACTACCGTCGTAAGCGCCCCGGGTTACTCTGGCATTCTCGCCAAGACGAGCCTCGTGCAAAATCTAAACTTCACCCTTTCATTCAACGTTACAGAGGTTAACGAGAGCCTCGTAGTGGCATTAGGTGAGGATGGCTGGGAAGCGCACGCTCTCCGTAAAGTTCTCGTCAGCCATAGCCGACTCTCACCGTTAGCAATGCGGATGTTTGGGCAATCAATTGTGAAGGGCGCAGCGTCTATGGACTCTGACGAAGGCGCCTACTGGGCTGCGCTCAACCTTCTCTCGCCTGTCTTGGACGTCGTGAGGCGTGGCGAAGAGGCTGAGATTTCAGGTATTGGCGCGAAAGATGTCGCAGCGGGCCTGAGAGAAGGCTCGCTGGCTTTGCGCGAGGGAGCAGTGGAGGTCATGGCCGGTTGGATTGAGCAGGCGGAGGAAGGTGCTGGAGCGTCGTGGCGGACTGCCATATGCCCGCTTATGGCGCGCGTGTGGCCTCGTGAGCGGCGCTTTAAGCACCCGAGACTTAGCCGCAAGTTCGCAAACCTTGCCGTGGCGGCCGGCGCCGCTTTTCCAGAAGCACTCATCTTCCTTAAACCCTACATCACGCCGCTTGAGGGCTACAGCGGTACGTATGAGATCAACGCATCCACAGCACCGGATGACTATCCCGCTGAGACCCTGACGCTACTCTGGATACTGCTAGGACCTGATAGCCAAGCCACGTCCCACGATGTCCCGAAACTCCTCGATCGCCTGATTTCTGCCGACCCCAAACTGGAGAGGGATAGGCGACTGCAGTGGTTGGAGCAGCGATACATTCGCTACCAATAAATGGTGATCTCGTCGACGCGATACGCACGTTGCTGCCATTCAAGCGCATGCAGCGAAAGCTTTCTTTGTCAGCATAGCGGTCATCCAAGCGTTCGATTTGCTGCACGTAGCTGACGGCGTCCGCTTCGGGGAAGCTGCACCGCAGCGTTCCGGCAAGAGGCGAACGGCAGCTCAGGGCCGGCAGCGACGCCGCGCGAGGGACGGACAGGCGCTCGCCCCTGCGGAGCAGCGAACGGCGGGAAGGAGCCCTCAACAGACGTCGATCAAGCGCTAAGCGGCACCTCGGCCGGGTTGGCGGCTGAAAAGAAGAAGCAGCCCAAAGGCAATCATACCGCCCCCTGATGCTCGCTGAAACCAATGGAGCTTCGTTGAGGCGAAGGCCGCCGCAAAACGTCCAGCTGTCGCATAGATCAGGATAGCAACGGCTTCGAGTGCAATGAAGGTGGCGCCAAGAAGCGCGTAGCTCGCCCAGTAGTGCGAGGTATCGATGAATTGGGGGAAGAAGGCCGCGAAGATCAGGATCGCTTTGGGATTACTGACGGCCACAAGGGCTTCGCCACGAAACGCTTTCTGAAGCGTCGGCTTCATGGCTTCGGCGTCCCAATCTGTCTTTCCCGGCGCAGTTTTTAGTAGCCTGATGCCTAGCCAGACGAGGTACGCAGCGCCGATGATCTTAACCGTGTTGAAGAGCAGTGCCGAGGCCGACAGCAGGAGGCCGAGGCCCAGAGCACTCGCCGTAATCATTGGAACAAAGATAGCCAGACGGGCAAAGCTTGCCGTAAACGCAAAAAGGACCCCCTTTTGCGCCCCGTGGGTCATGGCGAGAAGGTTATTTGGACCAAACGCAAGGTTCAGCGCAAAGCACGCGGGCAGAAATAGGAGCAGATCAGGCACGGCAGAACTATCCTCATTTTTCCCAACGGTATAAGTGATCGCAGCTCAGAGTGCAAAGGCACGGCCTCGGGCCGATGACTAAACGGCGGCTTCGTCCTTCCTGCCGACCTTCAGCCTCCGAAAATGCTGCGCGATGCACGAATGGCCGGTCTGGTGAAGCTGCACCGCGGCGATCGGCCAGAGACTGAAGGGCAGGTAAGTGCCGATCACGACAGGTGAGCCCATGCTACAACTGCGCAGCCTTCTATAGGCAACTCTTTTACTCCGAGCTTGAACCCGACCTTCGCTGCGGTGCGATCGTGATAGGATGGGTCGTCGTGTCTGGCAAATTCCTCGCTCCTGCAAAGATTGACTGGAAAGGTGTTTCTGTCTCACCACGAGGCGATGGAAACGTTGGCACCCTATGTTACAGGGGCTGAAGATCGAGCGGATCAGCCGGCCATGCATGCGTTCAACTGATCGTGCCTGTACCGCCGTCACGCCTTCGGCTAAGGGCGGTTCATCAAACGCTATCTGACCTTTCTGCTGATCTTTGTGCTCTTTCCTTGGGGTGCTTTCTTGAACGCAGCAGAGGTCGTTGCGACGGTGGAACAGCAGCGTCTGGCAACAAGTGACTATGCCCAGACCTCGATTCAGCTTGAGAGTGACCAAGCGGCTCAGCCTCGCACGACCAGCGTTAAGGGGGCATCGCGCCGTCACTGCCGCATTGCGGTGCTCTCCGGATGCGCTCATGCAGCCGCAGCTCTGCCCGATGAGGCCATAGAAATTGAGCCGCGCCCCCGCCCTCGGCTTGCTGCATTCCACACCTCGATAGGGACGGGGCTGAGTATTACTCCGCCACTGTCGCCTCATCGCCTCTTCTGACCGGCCGTCCGGTGCTTCGCGCACCGTAACCTTCCGTTATCAGATAGGACTTCTCTCGTGATCAATCGACGCACGCTCCTCGCTCTCGCGGGCGCGGCAGGCCTTACGGCCTGCGCACGCCGTGAGCCCATGCCCATGACCGCCCCGAAGCCGCCGCCGCCTCCTCCCCCGCTGCCCGCGTTCTACGACGCGGTAAGCGGTGAGCCCTTTCCTGTGCCCGCTATTCCGCCCGATAGTGTCGAACCTCGCTATTGGAGGCAGGACGTTCCCAATCCCTAGCCTAACCGCGCGCGTGGGACGATCATAGTGGATCCCGACGCTGCTCTTCTATACTTAGTGGAGTCCCCCGAAACGGCTACGCGCTATGGCGTCAGCGTCGGAGCAGTCGGGTTCGAGTGGCAGGGCACCGCGCGTCTCCAATTTACTCGCTCATGGCCACGCTGGAAAGTGCCGGAAGTCATGGCTGAGCGCTCGCCAGAACTTCGCCCATTTACCGTCGCGAACGGTGGGATGGACCCTGGCCCCGGCAACCCCCTCGGCGCTCGCGCGCTCTATCTATTCCAGAATGGCGAAGACACGCTATATCGCATTCATGGAGACGGGCGCCCCTGGGAGCTCGGCCAGTCGGTGTCATCTGGCTGCATCCGCATGCTGAACCAAGACGTAATAGACCTCGAGGCGCGTTCCGTTCACGGAAGCGACGTGATCGTGCTTCCCTCGATTAAACCGGCGGGACTGCAGGCGCTTTACTAACGAACTAGGCGTTCTCCTGCTCCCTCCTGGCTTGAACAGCGAGGGGGCAGACCAGTTCGTCGGTAGAGTTTCATGGCTTAGTTGAACTCACGCCCAGGGCGCCTCGATATCGATCACTGCCTGCCGAAACGCAGGCGGCAGGACGATTCCATCGATGGCAACAGCAGCCACATGCCGTAGGCCTTGGCTATCTCCTCAACCAGAACGGGCTGGTTGTCGAAAATGTCGAAAGTGAAATGCCCGCTCTTCAGCGTCAGCACGTGGCGTTTCATCACGGTTGCGTCGAGGCAAGTTTGGCAAGCTGATTGATCCGGGGCGGTTCAAATCGCTCTACTGTCCAAATTGACATCGTCGTCGCAGCGCTCCTTGCTGGACAACTAATTTCCGGTGGCACATTCTTTGTGCCCATGTCGAGACAGCCTCCTCTGAGTTGGTTCAAGACCGCCTGACATCTTTCATTTTACAACATGCCTTCTGTCTTTGAGTGAAGCGGTCGTCTGCATGACAGCGTCGAACGGCAGCCTCATCCCGCACTGCCGACCTTCACCCACCGTATGATGCTGCACTCTCACACGACAGTCAGCTTTGGAGGCATTACACTGCAGCGAGCGAGGGCATAGCGAAGGTCCGGTTAGGGCCGAGACCGGTCAGCCGCTGCGCCTGGCGTGAAGGTCGGCAATGGGCCGAACGTTGTCACGTGGTTTCAAAGATTCTGGAAGAGCCAGCCAAGCATAGCGTATGCCGTCATCGGATCTTGGACACGCACTTTCACCTCGCCGCCAGACGTGAGCTCGGCACTATGAAAAGTTTGCACAAGTTCGTCGAGATTGAGCCCCAATTCTGAGATGGCAGGACGTCGAAAATACCATAGAACCCAGGACTTGTTGAGCACGGCGGCAAAGTACCACCGGCCATCTCTAACAAAGCGGAGTTCTCGATCGATATAGCCATGGCCACCAAACTGCGGCGAAAGCTCCTTAGGTAGATTGGCTCGTGCAAAAAGTTGGTAGACAGTGCGGGCGGCAGCTGAAGTGTTCCCCGCAACTTGCCTTGCCAACTCCTGTTCATCGATGGCCATAGAGTATCTCCGCTTATAGGCGGATCTTGCTTCGTCGATACGAGTTTGGCAACCGATCAGAAGACACGGGCGGCGGTGCAAATGCCGGCCGATGTGTGGACGTCTTGTTCTGCACAGCAGCGCTGCAGCAATGAGCCCAATGCGAACGGCAGCTAAGGGCCTGGAGCGACGACCACACTGCCCGACCAAGCGGTGGCTCTCGCCGCGCCGCCGCAGGCCTCCTTTGAGCCCACCTTGCCGGATGCTGTGGCGTGATCGAATGACAGTTTCGAAGAACTTCGTTCAGTGAGTTTTGCAGGCGTAACGTCTAGTTTCTCAACTGAAACCTGTCTCGAAACTGCGCCATGCCGCTGTTGGAAAAACGGATGACGCGTGTGCCGGCTTTGCGTTTGGCCCAGCCGCGGGCATAGAGCTGTTCAAGCATCGCCGCGCCGAGACCGCCACCCAGATGGAAGCGCCGCTCGGACCAGTCGAGACAGGCGCGGCAAACCGGGCGGCGCGCGCGGCGCAAGGTGGGCAGGTCGATGCCGAACCGCTCAAAGCACGTCGCGCCGTCGTCGGTCAGTGTGAGATCCTCATCCTCTTCGAGGATTGCGCCGCGTTCGATCAATGTCCGGAGCAGCCCCACGGCAAGCCCCCCGGCGAGGTGGTCGTAGCAGACCCGCGCCTCGCGTAGCGCCGGTTCTTTCGGTCCAGTTCGTGTGCGCGTCTGCCCCGATGCGGCGGCAACGCCCATCATCGCCTCCAGCATCCGGCCGACCTCATCGCCCGCCAAGGCGACAAAGCGGTGGCGACCCTGCTTGCGTCGTACCAGAAGCCCCGCCTCCTCCATCTTCGTCAGATGGCCCGAGACGGTCTGTGCCGTTACCCCCGCCTCACGTGCCAGTTCACCCGCCGTCAGCGCGCCCCCATCCATCAGCGCCGTCAGCATGGCGGCGCGGGCGGGATCTCCGACGAGGGCGGCGATCGGGGCGATATCGGGTCCGTGGCGCATGACGGGTCTCCATTCTGGGTCGGGTCCATCCTTACACGATACGGAACGTCGATGCTTCGGCCCGGACCGAAACATCGGCCTCGGACGAACGGCTACAAGAGCCCCGAACAGAACCGGAGGCCCCATGACGATCACCTGCTGCATCCGCTACCGCATCGACCCCTTCCAGCGCGACGCCTTTGCCGAATACGCGCGCAACTGGCTGACCATCATCCCGGCCTGCGGGGGCGACCTGCACGGCTACTGGCTGCCGCACGAAGGGACGAACGACATCGCCCTTGCGATGATCTCGTTTCCCTCGCTTGCCGAGTACGAATCCTACCGCACGCGGCTCCGTGCGGACGAAGGCGGCGCAGACAACTTCCGCATGGCACAGGAGAAGCGGTTCATCCTGTCGGAAGAACGCACGTTCCTGGAGCCGGTCGTCCTACAGGAGGCGTCATGATCGCGGTCATCTTCGAGGTCGAACCAGCAGAAGGCCGGCGAGGTGATTACCTCGAAATCGCCGCCGATCTGCGGCCGCTGCTCGACGAGATCGACGGTTTCATCTCGATCGAGCGGTACCAGTCTCTCGCAGACCCCGACCGCATCCTGTCGCTGTCCTTCTGGCGGGACGAGGCCGCGATCCTCGCATGGCGGCAGCTCGAGACACACCGGGCGGCGCAAAGTGCAGGACGCACGGACATCTTCCGCGATTACCGCCTGCGGGTCGCCGAAGTGCTGCGCGACTACGGCATGACGGCGCGCGATCAAGCTCCGAAGGACTCGCGTGCTCATCATGATGCCGGACAGGACGCGGTGTGATGGGCGACGGCCTTCCGGCGCTGCTGACGGCCTGATCAGCCTTCGCCGCAGCCGTCATCTCGCAGGGACCGAACATGGTGGCCGTCGCCTCGCGCGCGCTTTGACCTGGCCGGGCCTCTGCGCTCGCGACAGCGGCCGGGATTGCCGCCGGGCTCGGCGCGTTGTTCGACGCGGTGCCCCGTGCTGAACGGATACACCGCGCTCGGCATACTTGTCGCCGAGCCCGTGGAATAAGTGCGTCCGGGGAAAGGGGAAGTCGGCGGTTCACGCCCTTTGCGCAACAAAGACACTGCGGATGAGTGAAATACCTTCTGAACTAGGTTCGGAGCATCCGGTGCGGCTGAGGGTACGGAAATTGGCGTGTTTACCGATCCGCCCGGCAATCAGTCGA
>NZ_JAVRHL010000004.1:0-288469 GCF_031846565.1 Tropicimonas omnivorans
TCCATGGCGCTTCCGGCCCATTCCTGACTTTCGAATTGACCACTTTTGCGGCATTGCGGCGTCACCGAAGCCACCATTCTTCGGCCGCAGAATTTTGAGAGTTCCAAGGTCTGCAACGCGGGCCACGCAGTCATTCTGTAGGGTGCTCGGCCAGTTCTTCTTTGAGCCACGAGAGCAAGGCATCAGTCTCCGCGTGGTTGCCGCGCCTCGCGCCACGGAAGACCGAGATCTCGGTCGGGCGGAAGACCGCCTCGTCGCAGAGCCTCACGAGTTTGCCGTCGGCGAGAAGGCCGCTCACCGTGTTGCGCCAGCCGAGCGCGATTCCCTGACCCGCCACCGCCGCCTGGAGCACCAGCGGAAAGCTGTCGAAGTCGGTGATCCGCGTCCCTTTCGGCGCGGGATGCCCGACCGCCGCGAACCAATCCGGCCAATCCATCCAGTCCTGCGGCAGGACCTGATGCGACAGCAGCGGGTATTGGGCCAGCCCCTCGAGCGGAAGCGGTAGCGCTCCGGCTGGCACGAGGCCCGGGGCGGCCACGGGAAAGATCTCGTCCGAGGCGGTGAAGACCAGGCGCGCCGAGCCCGCGGCCCGCCCGGTCGTCTGGATCGCCACGTCGAAGGGCTCGGGCGCGGCGGTCAGCGGGGCCAGCGCGCTGACGACCCGGACCTCCAGCCCGGGATGGCGCTCGTGAAAGCCCGCAAGGCGCGGCATGAGCCAGTAGAAGGCCTCGCAAAGCTGGCAATGCAGCACCAGCCCCTTGCCGGAGGGGCCGCCGCGCAAGCGCGTCGTCTCGGTCGCGATATCGGCAAGGGCCGCGCCGACGACCCGGCCGAAGGCGCGCCCCGCCTCGGTCAGAAAGACGGCCCGGTTGCGGCGCTCGAAGAGCCGCACCCCGAGATCCGCTTCCAAGGCGGCGATCTGCTTGGTCACCGCGGTCTGCGTCAGGCCGAGTTCCTCGGCCGCGTGGGTGAAGCTTTCGTGCCGAGCGGCCGCCTCGAACGCGGGCAGGCGAGACAGCGGCGGCAACGAGCGGCATTCCATTCCATATCCTCATGCACTGGTGACCCGTTCTCATTTTATGCGGGAGCCCGCCCGTGGTTTCCATCCCGCATGGCATGGACATTTGATAACAGCCTACCCCTTGGCGGAACCACGCGCGGCATCGTCGCCATTCTCGCGGCGGTGTCGCTCCTGTCCTTATCCGACGCGCTGGTGAAGATGAGCGGTCACAGCTTCGGGTTGGCGCAACTGGTCCTCCTGCGATCGATCGTCGCCGCGCTGCTGCTCACCCTCTGGCTCCTGCCGGTGCAGGGGATGTCCGGCCTTCGCCTCACGCGCCCCGGTTGGGTCTGGGCGCGCAGTCTCTGCCTCGCGGCGATGTGGCTAAGCTATTACGCAGCGCTGCCGACTATGTCCTTCGCCCTCGCCGCGGCGTCCTATTACACCGCGCCGGCCTGGATGGCGCTTCTGGGGCGCATCTTGTTGGGGATGACGATCGGCAGGGGCGGATGGGCCTCCGTGGCGCTCTCGCTCTCGGGAGTGCTGCTGGCGGTGTCTCCCTCGGCGGATACGTTCACCCCGATCCTGCTGCTCCCGCTGGCGGCCGCCGCATTTTATGCCCTGGCGGGGCTCATCACCTGGAGCCGGTGCCAGGCGGAAAGCCCGGGCGCAATGGCCCTGACGCTCAACGTCTGTCTCGTCTGCGTGGCGGCCGCGGCGCTCCTACTCCTGTCGCTCTTTCGGCCGGGCGAGACCGAGAGCTTCGTTCTGGCGCTCTGGCCCCGGCTCACGCTCGCGGACTGGAGCCTCGCGTTCGTGCTCGGATGTCTTTTGGCGGTGATCGCCACGGCGGTCGCAACGGGCTACCGGGCGGCCCCGACGCCGGTCGTTGGTGTCTTCGACACCGCGTATCTGGGCTTCGCGGCCGTCTGGGGCGTCGTCCTTTTCGGCGACGTTCCCACGGCCCGGGAAGGCCTGGGCATCGCTCTGATCGCGTCCAGCGCAATTCTCATGAGCGGCAGCCGACCGAAACGGAAAGATGAATACTGCTGATCTGAGCGTCCGGTCGGGAATTCGAAGAGGTCAGGCGATGCTGCGGTAGACTATGCGGCTTCCAACGCGGGACACCATGACGCTGCCGGCCCATACCCGCCGTTCGCCAGGATCACCAACGCGGCAGCGCAGCTTCCCCGAACCGGTCATTCAAGGCGCCGTGCAACACGGTTAGGCAGGCCGAGGTCGGCAATGCGGACGAAGCTGCCGTTCGCTGCACCTGCGCCAATGGCCGCTTCTGACGGGAATGGCGCTTACAGCGTCCCTCCACACTGCCCGTCAGAAATCGCGAAAGTTTCCAAGACATAGCGCCCCACCTCACCTCCTGAAACGATGCGTACCGCAACGAGGTTTGGTTCCTCAATGTCCGTTTGTTGCTGAACAAATGGAATGACAGACGGTGCATAGTGATTGCAAAGCGCCAATAAGAGATCGTCCAAGTTTTCGTTACCGAACAATCCGTTGGGGACTGGATCAGGTTGGATGCGCATCTCAATTCCCTCACCGTGAGATGAATGGGGCAAGACTCCGGTATCGACCAAATTCCATTGAATATCTTGTGCTGAGACGGGCAGCGCAACCAACAGAAAGAAGCTTGAGAGTATCTTACAACATTTCATGTAGGAACCTATCTGGTGTTTTCAGCTACTCTTGAAACGGACATTGGAACAAGGTGCAGCATCGGTCAATAAGGGCTCGCTGCGGACCTTCGCTGCAATTTTCACGAATGACCGCTTAGCCCATGCCCCGTCCTACAGACGTAGCGCCGCGCTCTGGGTCAGCCATGTGACGCAAAAGTCGGTTTTGCTTGGCATCTTACACGAGCGTGTCGAACGTCGCGCATCTCTGACTCTAGGAGGCGGATTTTCTGAATCCTGTCAGTGAGCCGCGTCAAGCAATCTTGACCCAATCGTCAAGCATTTCCGACCCGAACCAGTCCTTCCCGCTTATCCACGAAAAAAAGCAGCCAACAGCGCAAGACTTTGATGCGGCTTAGCTTTTCCGCTATTTCCCCGCACTTTGCGCGATTCTCCACAATTTTCCTTCGCTGAGCGCCTCCCGGACCAAGATTGTCCGGTTGGCGAAACGAGTGGAGGACCCTGATGATCACCGAACTCAAGTCGATCCCGGATATTTTGAAGTGGATGCCAAGTGAGAAGCACGCCAGACGGTTTCTGGACGATACTATATGGTCAACCGGTAGGCACTGTCCGCATTACGGGACAGTCGAGTCGTCGGTCCATCTCCGCGGCAAGAGCTGCCGCGACGGCCTGTATCAATGTCGAGATTTCCGAGCTCAGTTCACGGTGACGACCCACACTCCGATGCACGGCACCAAGCTCGACTTGCGGCTCTGGATCTGTGCGATGTTTCTGGTGCTTACATCGAGCAAAGGGATCTCCTCGGTCGTGATGGCGCGGCTGCTCGGCGTGAACCAGAAGACCGCGTGGAAGATGGGGCACGCGGTCAGGGAAATGATGGACGATCGGAACAGTGAGTTGCTGCCGCTGGAGGACATCGTCGAGGTGGATGAGGCCTATGTCGGCGGTGCCCCGAAATCCCTGCCGGGAGCCAGCAATCCAAGGGGTAAGGGCACTGGAAAGCCGATGGTCTTCGTGGCGGCCTCACGCGATGGGCAGGCCCGCGCAAGGGTTGTCTCCGATGATAAGAGGGCGACGCTCGAGCCGGTTCTCTTGGAGTGGATCGACCCGGAGACGACCGGCCTGATGACCGATGGAAGCAAGAGCTACCGAGGCCTGGGAAAGACCATGGCCGACCACAAGTATGTGATCCACAGCAAGAAAGAGTATGCCAACCCTGAGACAGGCGCACACGTGAACACGGCCGAGGCAGTCATCTCACAGGTGCAGCGCGCTTTGGTCGGAGTTTACCACAACCTCGGCCGACAGAACCTTCAGCGATACCTCGACGAGATTGTCTGGCGGTGGAACCACCGCGACCCTGCCCGGGAAGTAGTCACGCAATGGACTACAAAAGCCGGTGTCGAGCGAGAGAAATCGACAACGATCTGGAAGCCGATTCCGGTGGTCGACCAGATGCGTGTCTTACTTCAAGGGGCAGTTGGGAAGCAGCTTCGTCGTTCAGAAGAGTATGGGTTATGCTGGCCTTGAGCTTTGGTATTCGGAAGAAGGCCGGGCGGAGAATAGATCCTAACCCAGCGACCTCAAGAAAGACTCCTATGCCCACCGCTCTTGTTCTTGGAGGCTACGGCCTCATTGGATCTGCATGTTGCCGCTCACTGACCGAGGCTGGTTTCCACGTTGTGGGTCTCGGCCGGTCACGCTCCGCCGCCATGGCGGCTGCGCCGAACCAAGATTGGATCTTTCGGGATCTCTCTGCGCTGGATACAGAGGCATGGAAAGAATTTCTCGACGGCGCGGACATCGTCGTGAACGCTGCGGGTGCGCTTCAAGATGGCCCGAGGGACGATCTCGAGGCCATTCACGCGACGATGCTCGCGCAGCTCTGTGCGGCCGCTTCGCCTGACCTGCGCTTCGTCCAGATCTCGGCGGCCGGTGTCTCTCCGAAGGCTTCGACTGAGTTTTTCCGAAGCAAGGCTCGCGGTGACGCGTATGTTGCAGCCGCGCCCTGCGACTGGGTGATCCTGCGGCCGAGCCTCGTGCTCGCGTCCGATGCATATGGCGGCACGGCACTCCTGCGCGGGGCGGCTGCCATACCCGGTCTCCTGCCGGAGGTTCTGCCGGACAGTTTGGTCCAAACCGTCCATATCGAGGACCTGGCCGCCGCGGTTGTCGCAGCCGCACGCGGAGCGATCGCCTCCGGCACGATCGCCGACATCACGGAGAAGGAAGCTCGGCCCCTTCCCGAACTCATCCGCAAGATCCGCAGTTGGCAAGGATTTCCGGAGTCGCGTCTGCGCGTGCGCTTGCCGAACGCACTTCTCGCCCTCACCGGGTTCGGCGCCGATGCCGCGGGCCACCTGGGCTGGCGATCGCCGCTCCGATCAACAGCGATCGCCGTCTTGCGCGATGGCGTTCGTGGCGACCCGGGGCCTTGGGTCGCTGCCGGCGGAATATTGCCCCGCGATCTCGATGCGTCGCTGGCCGCGTTGCCGGCGACGCGGCAGGAGCGCCTCTATGCCCGTCTCTATTTCGCGCTACCGCTTGCGATCGCGGCGCTCTCCGTATTCTGGATCGCTTCGGGACTTGTGGCGCTCGCCCAACACGCGGCCGCAGCGTCTGCGCTCGCTGGCGGCGCACTGCCTACCTGGGCCGTCGGCACGACTGTGATCGGCGGAGCCCTGATCGATATAGCCCTCGGCATCGCGATCCTCTGGCGGCCCTGGTGCAAGCAGGCTGCGCTTGGCATGGTGGCTGTCTCCGGCGCCTATCTTACCGGCGGCACGCTCTTCGCTCCCGAGCTCTGGATCGATCCTCTCGGCCCCTTGGTGAAGGTGCTGCCTTCAATCGGGCTGGCGATCATAGTCTGGCTTGCGGTTGAGAGCCGATGACCTACGATATTCTTCTCTTTCTGCATGTCATCGGCTCCACAGTCTTGCTTGGCACGGGGGCGGGGATCGCCTTCTTCATGGTCGTCTCGAACCGGACCGGAAATCCTGCCTTGATTGCCCACGTTTCAGGCATTGTCGTTCTCGCCGATACGGTCTTCACGGCGACGGCCGCTCTGTTCCAACCCATCACCGGAGTGCTCCTCGCACGAGAGGTAGGCTGGCCCATTCTTGAAGGCTGGATTGCTTTCTCGCTGGCGCTATACGTCTTCGTCGGCCTGTTCTGGCTGCCGGTAGTCTGGATGCAGATACGGATGCGAGATCTGGCGCGGATCGCGCGAGATGGCGGACAGGATCTACCCGATGACTACCATCGCCTGTATCGTTGGTGGTTCGCCTTCGGGTTTCCGGCCTTCGCCGCAGTTCTGGCGATCTTCTGGCTGATGCTGACAAAGCCCTCTATAGGCTGGTAATCCTCGCATCTTCGCAGCCCAAGCTATATTCTCGTCGAGGTAAATAGTCTCTGCTCTGCGGATGACGTTTACATACTCACGCTACTGCTTCTTTTCGTGGATAAGCGGGCAGTCCTTCGACGCGGGACGCGCGAGGGGCCGCTGTGCGGACGAGGTTGCCGCTTACTACAGTTTGTTGAATGGCCGCTTGTTCTGTCGAAGTGGCAAAACTCAGCTTTCCATAAACTCTTCAATATCGTGGACGAGTTCAGAGAGAAACACATCTCGATCCGGATGTGGCTCTTCCATGCCCGGAGGCGGTTGGTTCATGAAGGTGAAGTGACCGGCATCGTCAGCGACCCGCACATCTACCGAACACTTGCCTTCGAGCGCTGTTTGCAAAGACGCGGCGTGGTCGGGCGGCGTAATGGCATCCTTGCGCCCGACCCAGATTCGAATTGGAACGCGAAGGGCGTCCAATGCACCGGGCTCGCGGAAAAATGCAGTCGCAGGCGCGAGCAGCACTAGACGATCAAACGAATATTTCCTTGCACAAGCAAATCGTGTTCCTGACATCGTCATACCGATCGCTCCGGCCAAGGTTAGGAGCATGGTCGATCCAATCGAATGGCCGACACCGATCACAGGAACATCATCGGGAGCGTGAATGGAGAGCGCCTGTTCCAAGCGGGCGAGGCGCTCATCCAATTCTTCATTGCTCGGGACATGAGACGCCAACATATCAAAATGAGGGGCGACGACCCTGCATCCCCGCTCTGCCAGTGCCTCCAAAAAGGGAAGATGACGCCGTGGGTCCCCAGCCCGACCTACCGCAAACAGGACGGTTCGGAATGGTCGGTTGGTCTCCAGTTTTGTAACTGCAAAGTCTTCACTGCTATAAACCGCCATCGGGATTTATCCTGTCCGTATTGTATTATTAGCACCTTGGCCTGAGTACGGGCTTGTTGCGAGAATGCCGGCATAACGGCCATTCGTCCATCCCGCAGCATTGGTCAAAAGGGCTCTGAGGGGACTTTCGCTGCGCCGCAGGGCCAAGCGCGTGGTCGCCCCTCACGCGGCGTCGCTTGCGGCCCAGAGCCGACCTCCAGACCTGGATCAGACTGCTGCGGCGCAGTCCGTCAAAGCTGCCGTTCGCCGCGAGCGCGAACCTTGATGCGGTCGTAAGGTCAGCTCAGCGGGCCTTTGCTGCCGTTTGACGAACGTCGGCTCCCGAGAAGATGGGACAAAAACCGTCGTTTTCGTACCTCCCCAAGAGGCACTGCGTCTTCAGAAGGTTAGCCGGGACCGAACCATAGTGCGATCGCACACGAAACTCTGAATGAATTTCGCGCAAACCTCGGTCGTTCGTCGAACTATGAAAGAAGCTCCTCCAAGGCGTCAATGCGCCCGGCTCTCGAAACTCTGCCCGCTCGGTTCACTCTCGCAGCCGGCGTCGCAGGGCGCGCCGGGGACGGCCGAACGGCGCGCCGAGCTGGAATGGCCATGGCAGTGCGGCGCAAAATGTAGTTCTCGTCGACTAGTTCACCCAAAAAACTCCCGTCGCGTTCCCAAGCTTTCCCGTCTTCCGTCAACCAACCCAGATAATGAGAGTGCCGATCGAAAATCCATCCGTTTCTGATAAACGCACAGTATCGTCCAGCCCAAGTATATAGCGGCGTCATTATAAAACCCTTTGCGCAATCATACTGCTCACTCAACTACCTTTTGGTTTCGCCACGCATGCAAAACAGCGGCAACATCCAAGTCGCTGGGATCCTCACTCCACTGCTTTACAAACGAAGCATCATTGCTGTTTGGCGCTGGATTGGGCCTATCGACCATAATTCGTGTCGGCATGATCATTGAGTCTCCGATCAGAATCGCTTCACCGCGTCGCAAGGATGAGAACATTGAAGTAATCCCGCGTACGGAGTCTGGCAATAGATTGCGCACATAGGCTTGATCGTCTGGGTTGGATATCCTGAGGCATAGGAAGCTACCACATTGCGACAAAATGGTAGAGGACATTTCACGTGGTCTCTGACTTATCACTGTTAGGCTAATTCCGTACTTTCGACCTTCCTTCGCAATCCTTTCCGCGGATTCTCGGGGCGCTTGATCAGCGCTGGAATCACTCAAATAAATATGAGCTTCATCAGCGAAGATCGAGATTGGGTAGCGCTCACCATTCACTCGGCTATGCCAATAGGAAAAATCGAAAAGGCATCTGAGAGTTAACGAAATCAAGGCCCCTCTAACGTCAAAGGGGACCGGGCTGAGGTCAAGAACGATAACTTTCTTTCGGTTTGAAATTTCCTCACCCAGAATTTTCCGGAATAGATCGTCCATGGACCCGCTAGTATTGTAGGTCTTCGGCTTGAAGATCAGATCATAGCGTCGGTCATTTAGACGCGATTCCAAACGCATCAACAACCTCGTGAACTGGCCGTGCAACGGTCCTTTAATCGGCTTCCCTGAAGAGCCCGACACTGTCTGAGTATCTAGGTGCCGAAAATTCTCAATTATTTGATCAAGATCGAAATAAACTGGGGTGTCGATAGTGATCTTCTCCAACCCTAGTGCAGCATTCTCCGGGTGACTTTCTTTGGCTGCTTGAAGAAGCTCCTTAAACTTTGCGTTTTGGTTAGGAGCGCTCGATTCAGCTCTATCAATCATGAGACCCAAAAGCTCTTCGGCGTTCATAAGCCAATATGGCATTTCGATGTCAGCTGCAGAGATGACTTCTGCATCCTCTCCGAAGGCCTGAGAATACTCACCGTGCAGATCCAAAAGCAAAACTGTAGATTGTGGAAAAGCTGAAATTTTTTGCAGGACGGATGCAACCGCCCAAGATTTACCGCCCCCCGTTTGCCCTAGTATGGCTGCATGGCGTCCAAGGAACGCATCTAGGTTCATCTTGGCTTCTTGCTCGGGAAGCAGCGATAGCCGTCCTAACGAAAAATCACCTTCAGCGAAGCTCGTATAGACTTGGTTGATTGTCTTGGGAAGAACCGCGAAAACCGGAG
Source organism: Tropicimonas omnivorans (assembly GCF_031846565.1). Lineage (NCBI taxonomy): Bacteria > Pseudomonadati > Pseudomonadota > Alphaproteobacteria > Rhodobacterales > Roseobacteraceae > Tropicimonas > Tropicimonas omnivorans. The sequence goes on from NZ_JAVRHL010000004.1 coordinate 9,022, forward strand.
CGTTTACGGTTGGTAGGATATTCGTACCACGTTCAAAACTTCCATCCGCACCTAATGTCCCGACCGGGATCGTAACAAGTTGCCGTGTGACTTGTTCAATCAAGAACTCTCCGTCAACGGCGGCAGCTTTTACCTCTGATGTACCGATTGATGCTTCGCGCATCCGTGTCTCTGTCACCAAGCAAAGCAAGCTACCATTCGGTAAAGAAAGTTCAACAAACGAACCAGGCTGGCCAATCAAAATGCTCTCTGGACCGTCCGGTGTCGAAACATCAACATTCATTTCTTCGGGCACGCCAGTGTTGTTTTCGCCATCAAACTCCAAGAGCGAGACTATGATCTGATCGCCCCTGACTTCGATTACTTTTCCAATTTGGTGTTTCACGACTTTATCCTTCAGAATAGCTTGACGAAATCGCCAAATTTCCATGTATCATGGGTCGCCCCAGTTTCGCGCCCGCCATTTACTGTTTTATCATTGCAGAAGTGCCAAACGTTCGGACGATTGCGCGAGGCACTAAGTGTCGTTGGCTCATCGTGGCAAAAGTTGAAAAATGAGATCGCGCCAGAGTCGATTTTGGGAGTAACTAGGGTCTCGTTGATGTGGCTATCACCAAAGCTAAAGCCCGAAGAAATTAGGTGTTTGCACTTGTCTCCCAGAAGTGAGCTCGATAAGCGAAAGAGGCGGTCATACGGATTGGAAAGCGTCTCGAGCACCTTCGTCCGTCTTGGAAGCACCATGCACCGAGCCTCTGCCTCATTGATCGCACTGGGCGCCGCTTCGAAAATCCGTTCGTCCTTGCGAAACCAAGAAACAGAGCCGTGAAGTTTGACGAGGCGAACGGTCAGGCCGCCTTCTTGTGAAAAGCGACTCCCATTAACCGTTCCTGAAACCAGAGAGAACTCTCGCTCGGAAAAGCACCGTGTCGTTGCGCCAATGAATCCATTCACCATCTTCAACCCCACTTCGGCGCAAGCATCCTCGAACAGGAGGTCGTAGTTGGTAGTAAATACCCAGACATTTGTAGCGCGATCAAAAGCTCGAGCCTTTATTCGCTCAAAAAAACTCACCTGATTGGATATGTCAGGGCGCTCCACACCCAAAATTGCATCACGAACGAGCTCTCGAATTCTTTCTTTGAGCACCTTAAATCGATCAGCCTGGCTATTGGTATGGTGCTCAATTACCAGATCCGAAATTTCTTCAATATTTGGGTTGCCTAGGGCATCGTCATAGGATTTGCCAAACGCATGAAGCACTTCATCCAATGAAGCACGTTCGTCGGGCTGCAATGCACTAATGACTTCTCTGGTTAATCCGGCGACTAACGGATAGCCGGATTCAAATGAAGTTCCAGCTCCAAATAGGAAGCCCAAGTTATCTATGCTCGTTCGCGCCTTAGGGACAAATTCTTCAATAGGCAAGGATCACCTTAGAATTGAGATCGAAAGAACCAAACACATGCAAGGTAGCGTTCTTGTCTCGATACTGCGAGATACCACCTAAATATGCAATGTTGCCGTTCGTGCGTTTGACGAATGTCTGTCTGCTAAAGTTTTGCCCTACTGTAGCATTGCCTGCGCAACGAAGGTCGCCACTCCGCCCCCTGGTGTCGATCGAGCGGGCTTCAGCCTTGGTCCTCGCCTAAATGTCCGCTTCGGCGGTGCGGCAGGGGTGCCTTCGCGACCGCGGCGAATGACCGCTTCCCGCCCTTCCTGCCTCATGCAGTTGCGAGCGCGGCGTAGATCGGGCACCCGTAGCCCGCAGCTTTGGCCGCGCTGGTGCCCGTCAGTCCCTCGCGGATGGGGCATCTGCGGCGAATGTCAGCTGCTGCACTCGGCGCCGCAGCATCGAACGCCTCTTGAGCGCTGCAGAATACGGAACTTGCAAGGTTCACTTCCTGCGCAAATCGGCCCACGGCTGGGCCCAAATGAGCTTCAAAGCTAGAGTTTGTTCGCCATGTTCTCGCAGCGACAGATCATTCCGCGCGAACCCTCTGCCAGAAGGCCGTCTTTCTGTGGTGCGCCTGGCGCAGGCTGTTCAGATAGTCCGCGTGGCGCGGGTGCGGGCCGTAGTTTTCGATCTCGGTGTCTGCCGCAGCGCAGTCGGCGAGGTGCCGCGCGGCGTGGCCGTAGCGCCCCGATCGGGCTCGATCGAGGGCGAAGTCGATCATCGAGCGCCACATCAGGACGGCGGCACGCGGCTGGCCTGCCGCCAAGGTCTCGGCGAGCGGGGTGAGGATTTTGTAGGCGTCACCGTCGATCGCGTCGCTGCGGGCGTCGATGAGCTTGGCTGCGCGGCAGATCGGGCGCCTTCAGGCAACAGACCAGCGCCTGTTCGATCGGCTCGTGTTCAAGAACGAGCCGGCGCGCGACCTCGTGCCATCGTCACCTGCTCGTTTGACCGGGGCGGGCGGATCACGCACTGCAAAAGACCTGATCTAACGTGGTCTAAATATGGAAAGAGTGCCCGGTGGGCGCCCCAAATGTAGATTGCGGGAAAAACTTGGCCTTCCACGGGAAAGACTTCAGTGTGTCTTACACCCTCTGTAGATCGGAGCAAAGTTGTCTCGATGCAGCATGAAAAGTCGATTAGGTTCAATGACTTATATTTCCGGTTAATCGGATCGGAGCAAAGATCCCGCGAAAATCGGGTCAAGATCCCGCGAAGTCTTGGAAATAGAATCAAAAAAGCCCGCCGAAGCGGGCTTGATGATCAGATCTGTGGAGAAAGGTCAGGCTACGGATTTCGCAGCGAGCAGGGCGCGGACCTCGACCAGAATGGACCCGATGCCGACCTTGTCGGGATTTCGGATTGCCGGGATCTTGCCTTCGAGAACGTCGACGAACAGATGTTCGAACCGGCCCCCGCCGCGCTGGCACGCATAGGAGATAGGGTGCAGTTCTTCCTCGTTCGAAGGCTGCAACTCAGGCAAACCGGCGATCTTTTCCAGCATCTCAACAAGGTGCGAGCGGGCGAAGACAACATGGCGCACGGAGCCTCGGCCGGTCCTTGGAATGAGCGGTCGCACAATGCCCTCCCGATAAAGGATCTCGGTCTGACGCATTGTCGCCCCCAGGTAATCCGGGAGATCTCGCAAGGGCACGGCCGTCTGAAACGCTTCGACAAGCGGGACGCTTGTGGCTGCGTCGAACACCATGTTCCCGCTTTCGACCTCTGTCGCCTCCTCCGGGATCTCACCAAGTTTCTTGAGCAGGCGGGCCAGTCGCATCCGATCGATACCCACCGCGTCGGACAAGCTGTACAGGGTGTGGAACCGACGATCGGTGACTTCCACGCCGAGGACCTTGGTGCCGGGCTCCACGGCTGAATGCTTCACGATGTGCTCGCGCAGGAGGTCCCGGATCGGACCGGGATCGATCGCGTTGCTCCGGTTATCGAGCCAGTCGAACAGCTTGCCGTAGTAGGCGAGGGGGCCTGCTTGCACCGCGGTGGCGGGGGACGTCTGGCGGATCGTGGTCAGGGCTTCCTCGATGGCGTCAGGACCTTCGCTATAGATCGTGAATCCAATGTCGGTGGCTTCTTCGGCCTCGGTCGGGGAAAGTTTGGAGAGCTTGACCTTGTGACCAAATTGCAGGACGCCGCCGAGCATTTCCGAGGCAACGAGAACCTGCTCCAGCGTCTGCTCGGCCATCCAGGGCGCTTCGGGGGCGTTTTGCCCGTGGACCCGCTCGCGAAGCCAGGAGACGTACTCAGGGGGGTCGGCATCCGCCGTTTCCGGCGCAGCCACGGTCCCGGCGTTCAGTGCGACCCTGAGGTTCGTCGCCTTGCTCTCGGGTGCCGCCGACAGCCACAATCCATGCCTGTCGCAGCGCTGCACATTACGGAAACCCCACATCACACGGAAACGCCATTCGGTGGGGCCTCCGTCTTCCTCCAGGCAGGCCGGGCAATAGCGTTTCGCCTGGGGCGACAGGAATGATTTCGAGATCGCTTCGCCGCGAAACTCGCCGCCGCGCTGAAGAACGCGGATGGCGTTGCGCTGCACGTTGCTCAGCGCGTGACCGGTGGCTTCGGCCAGCCCCGCCACGGCGTCCGGCCGCCCCGAAACAAAATGCTCCCGGTGAATGCCAAAATCCTTCAAGAGCCTCTCCATGCCGCGTCCCGTATGGAGCATGGAGAGGCGGTCCGCGTAGGACGGGAGGGTTTCTTCGGGGTCGAGGCGAAGCATGGGCCACAGCATGGTCATGCTGCCCATCCGATCGCTTCCAGCTCTCCTTTTACGACGTCCCATTCGGCTGCGTGGAATGGCGTCATGCCACCTCCCTTGCGGCTCTTGCGATAGACTGCCTCGGCACGCTCGAGCGACAGCATGGTGCGCCGCCGCGTGACCGCGTCATGCAGGATCGCCTTTCCCAGAGCGATGCTCCTTCCGATCTGCCCGTTCTTGGCAAACAGGATGCGTTCGACATAGGCATCCGCTTCGGGAACCTCGACACCGAGGATCCGGGCAGATTTACGAAAATTCGTCGCGAAGATACTCGCCTCCTCGCTTCCAGGGCGAATGTGATCGAGGTCCAGCTCCTGGAAGCGGCGGTAGGTCTCCCCGGAGGGTTCGGAGAGGATGGCTTCACGGAGATCTGCGACACCGGCGATGATGAGCGTCACACCACCTGCCGACTGCATGATGTGCTTCATGGACTGAATTGCTCCCGGCACGTCGCGCCCGGACCCCGGGCGGAAGATGTGGTGGCATTCGTCGATCACCATTGAGCGGATGCCGACCAGATTGAGGCGATGCATGACCATCTCCCACGCGTCGGCCGATCTGAGCTTCGTATCGACCCTCTGATAGCCTGTTTTGGCAAGAATGAGCTCGGCCAGTTTCTTGATCGTGGCATCCGGCGGGACCGTGATGTAGAGCGTATTCCCGTCCTGCTCTTTGGTCATTTCGGTCAGAACGGAACTGGTCCGCAGGGTCCGCTTCAGAAGAGCCGTCTTGCCGTCTCCGGAGCGGCCGATGATCATCAGTCCCCGGCTTTCGCCCGTCAGCGGATCGATGCGGGGCTGCGCCGTCATCGCGCCGTCGTCATCGATCTCGAAGAGGTCGAAGAGATGGTCGTCCAGCACGTCCTCCATGCCGAACCGCCAATAGCGGTCCTCGAGCCAGGTGGTCTTCTCGGTGATGGTGGCGGGTGCAATGCTTGCGGTCTGGGTCGTCATGTCCGTCATTCCATGGTGTCGTCGTCGGAGTCGTCGCTAGAGGTCGCGGTGCCGTCGGCCTTCGGGCTTGATCCGGAAGCGGGCTTCTCGTTGGCCGAAATGTCTGGATCGCCGAGATCATCCAGCAATTCGCGGTAGCCACCAGCGGCGTGACGGCGCTCTGCAGTGTCGGCATGGCGCATGAAGCGTGCTGTCTCGATGTCGAGCTCGTCGGATGTCTTCGGCAGGGAGATCAGCCCCGCCAGTCGCTTCAGGCGGTACGACTCGGCATTGACCGCGTAGATGAATTTACGACGTGCAGCTTGCTCGGCGTCGACTTCGTCGGCGTGCTCGGCCAGCCAGACGCGGAGATCCGTGTCAGTTTTGCCAATCCAGAAAGGGTCAAGGGCCGGCACGGTTTGCCAGGGGCCATTCTCCGCACGCATGGAAATGGAACCGATATCTCCGTCCCATCGCAGGATTTCGACGTCATCAACCTCGTCGGGCTGATCGCGAAGAAACATACTCATTACGGCGTCAGACTGGTAATGGATGTGCTGAACCAGCAGGCCCTTTCGAGATAGCTTCCGGCGTGACTTTACGCCGAAAGCCTCTCGCATTTCGTCGCTGGTGAGCGAGCGCGGCGGGCAGTCCCTGCAGGCTTTCTCCCATGCCCTGGCGGGGGACATGCCGAGCGCAGAATGCGTGCGCGTGTGATAGGCGTCCACGACCCACCGGACCAGCCAGCAAAGGAACATTTCGAGGGTCAACGTCGCGCGGGCACCGGCGTTATTTTCGCCTCGTTCGACGACGTTACTGAACGCGCGCCCGGAGAACCGCAGCAAAAGATCGTTGTGGATCGTCCGAAAGACTCGCTCGATGTATGGCTTCAGCCAAGGCTTCCCAGCCGGAGCCCCGAGGTTGGTAATGCCGAGAGACGCGAGAATGTCGTAGGCGTCGTCTGTGATGTACTTGTCGCCACGGTCGAAAACGATCGCTTCGGGCGCTCCGCCCATGGGCCAGCCGAACTTGGCGCCGGCCGCGTCGGCGATCGGTGACTTGTCCATGTAGATCATCTCGAGCGTCCGAGCGAGGGGACTGTCCGTCGCCTGAGGCACGATCTGCAGTGCAAGAAAACACCGCGTGTGGACGTCGATTGCGCCGGAGAGTGTGACCCTGCAAGCGTTGCCATCGAGTCCGATTACCTGCTTGATCGACTCCGGCAGATGCTCGAACAGGCCCGTGTCCTGCATCATGACGAAGATATCGGCTGTGTACTCGTCGACTTCGACTCGCTCCAGAGGCCGCGCAGTCTCGATCCCCATCCCGAGCGTATGAAGATCCTTGTAGGCCTTATCCCAGCCGTGTTTGCGCACCGCATGGTCGAGTGGGGCGAGCTCGCGGATCTTGCCTGCGATGTAATCGTAACCGGGGCACTTGAGCTTCGGCGCCGGAACAGGAAGACGCTCCCGACGATCGTTCTCTGCCTCGATCGCGGCCTGCACGCTTTCGACGAAGAACTTGACCGTCGGGCGTTCGGCGTCCCAAAGCATGTCGAGCTGCCGCTTGATGAAGCTGTCGGTCGCGTCGTCGTAGCGCTTGTAGTGACCGCAGTTGCGGTACTTGTCGAACAGGCCGTCATCGCCGTGGATTTTCCACTGCCAGTACCATTTCCACATGGTGTGGCCGGATTTGAAGCCCGGATGATACTCGACCGTGCGCTCCTGTTCTTTCTTCCGCTTCTGGACCCTGGTGCCACCACGTCGCGACTCCCGCATGGACTGCGCGGCCAGATACTCGCGATACCGCGTCGAGCCGGCGGCGACGATGCTGATAATCTTGTCGCAAAAGTCGTCCCGGATTGGCTCGAGCTCGCCGCTGTTCAACATATCCTGGATCGCGAGAACAAATTGCTTGCGGAACCGCTGCCGGGCAACCTCGGCCAGAACGCGCTCGCTACGGCGGATGGCGTTGGGAGCGAACGGCTTGGACAGGGGGCGCTTGAGGATCTTGAGAGTGCCATGGTTGTTTTCGGTCACGACGGCATCGTAGCCGAAAACACCCGCGGCGCTTTCGTGGCATTCACCGGTCTGCGGGTCTGTCCACTCCTCCCAAAAGACGAAGTACCCCTCCGGCCGGAGTTCCAGAACACGCCCCTTGCGAACGCCAATCCGGAACTCGCAGTCCTTCTCGAGCAGAACCTTGACCTTCTTCTTGAACGGGGCAGCCATCAGCCAGTGTCCCCGCGGATGATCAGGCTCTGGGCGGTAATCTTCTCGCGGGCGAAGAGCTTGGCCTGTCCAAAACGGACTGCACGAGCAACGCTGCGAAACCCACTGCCGCCGACGCCGAGTTCCGCAAGGAAATCACGAACGCGAACCGGTCCCTCGATGTTCGCGAGGCCCTCGATGACGTGAGCGTCGAGGCGGGGTTCAAGATCACGGGCCGAGTGGAACAGTTTGGCGTTATGCAGTTCGACCGGATTGATATTGCGCTCGGTGATCGTTCGCACGTCGTCGCAGATATTGCCGATCGCGGCCTGCTTGATCCGCGCCATCGTGGTTTGGTATTTATATGTCTGGGCAATGCGCTCCGGCTTTACAGAAATGCAGATCTGGCGACCGCCCCTGAAGGTCACCAGGAAATCGAAGAAGTGCTCCGACGACTCCCCGTTCGGAAGGACGAACGGCAGCGACGCCAGTTGCTCTTCAATGTCGTGGAAGTCCGGCCGGTAGATGAGGCAAAGCGCGGCGTTGTGCTCGGTCAGGCTGGCAAATCCCAGACGCTGCCGAACCGCGCCGCGGTTGAAGACGAGCTCACCGACGAAATGCCCCCTGGACGACTTCGGGATCTTGCGTTTCGCCCGGCTCGGCACCGGTTTGTTCTGCGTACGGGTCCAAGTGTGCCCCAAGCTCGTGCGACACGTGGCGTCTGAGGCGCGCCTTCCCGCAAGGGGGGGGGCGGGACTGGATCTTGAAGTCGGTTTCGGTCGTCGGTTCGTTTTGCATGGTTCTTGTCTTTGGGCACGCCGGCTCCGGTCCCGATCCGCGCTGCGGTCGGGTGGTTGCGGTGTCGGTCTGCGTGTGGATCTCGGGTGAAAGACTATTTCGAGGCTCAGATCATGGATCGGGCCAAGAAGTAGCTATCGGGATCAGATGATCTCCAAGGTCGTCATTGCGCGCTCCTCATGATGCCGTCCGGTAGCGCCGGCTCGGTCTCGTTTCCTGCGATGCGAGGCACGTTGCCGTGTCCGCCCGATGATGAAGGCGAGGTAGGAGGAAAAATTTCTTGCCGTCAGGGTTCTGAGGCAAAAAAATTAGAATTTTTAAAGGGTTGAGAAGCTTGAAAGGAATTTTCTTTTGGCATATTGGGCCATGCCTTCGCGAGCCGGGTCAGCTCGGGTACGAGGTCGTCGTACCCGGCTCTGAAGGCCAGATCGGCCACCTGCTGCGGGCGCTTAGAGGTGAACCTCAAGGCCATGTGGAGCGGCAGGCTGATGGTCTCGCCGTCAACAGAGACGAGGTATCCCGGGAAGACGCCATCGGCGTGTTCATCGGGTAGGCTAGGCGTGAAAGCCGATCCGAGCTTGTACCAGCGCGACAAAGTTCGAGCGTAAGTTCGGTCCGAGGAGACATGAACCAAAGCGGATGTCCGGATCCGCGTGTCACCGAGTTGGGAGTGCCCCGTGACACGTCCAGTCAGGAATATCTCGGGGCCGCGCATCGCGGCTGTCCAATTTTCGAGACGAGGCTGTCCATCAGCAGATCGTGCTGACATCGGTTCGCGGTGGACCGCGCGGTACGCTGCCAGGTGCAGTTCGATGAGCCTGCGAAGAGAGCTTGTAGGGTGCATGTTCGACTTCAGTGCAAGAAATAGCCGCCGCGGCGGAACCGGAGTTCCTCCGGGTGTGCCGTATGGGTTAAAGGATGTAAGTGCGTGTGCGGCGGGGCCTTTAGGCGGCGCCGCAGGCGGTGGAAACCCGAAACTCTTGCGAAAACAGTGGGTTTAAGTTCTTTCCTGAAGCTGATCGCGCAGTGTGCTCTCGCCGGACCGCGGCATCAGGCGATGTTTTCGCGCGCGATTTTGCAGCAACTTTCTGCTAGCCGACCACATGACAACGGCAGATGTTGCCTTTGGATACCCTCCAAGGTTGATCCTCCGGATCGAGATTTGGCGCATAGCGGGTGCGCGGAGAGGTGTCTTCGAGAATCAATTTCCCGATATCGCATTCACGGCTTGCCGAGTTTAGCACGCAGTGCTCCGGACGCGGCCAGTTGCTACGTGTCGCCACGGTCCGGAGGAGGTCTTCCTCGGCTAACGGATGTTGTCATGACATGGATAACGACAGCAGCGCGGACGTTGCGGGCGGTCGCTGCGCAAGGCTCCGATTTCCGTTTCGCCGCGCATTAATATGAAACTGTTCCGACGCTTCATTCCTGCCGCGTGTCGCCTTGCCCGAACTCCGTGAGCAACCAGTCCACGACGCGACGGCGATGCCGCCCACCATTCTGCGCCTTTGCCCAAGTTATGAACAGGCCTTCACTAGAAGGCTCCTGAGGAAACCATATTTCCACGAGGCGCCCCTCGCGTAGGTTCGCTTCGATCATGTGGTGGGGCGCAATCGCGACGCCGTGCCCGTTCATGGCTGCGTCCAGCGCGAGCGCCGAGCGGCCGAAGTTGAAAGGGGCATGCGTCGGACGCTGCCCGGTTGCCTCGGCCAGCCGATCCCAGTCCTGAAGAAGTGGCAGGGTCAACAACGTCTCCGGCCCATCGGCCAATCGGGGTGGAGGAAGTCGGGGCTGCACACGGCGGCAAGGCGCAGCTCTGTAAGATGTCGGCTCTCATGGGCGGGGTTCGGATCGGGGGCGGTGCCAGGCCAGACGGCGATCTCGCCGCGTCCGAGTCCGCGATCCATCACCCGGTTATGAATCTCCGTGGCAAGCGAGACCGATGGGAAGGTCTCCCTGAACCGATCCATTCGCGGCATCATCCACTTCGCCATGAAGGACGGACCGATATGCGGGGTGATTCGGCCGTCCTGCCCGGCGATGTCCGAAAGCGCGGTGTCGATGATGGCCAGCGCGTCGATCATCGCCGCATGGCAACGATTGCCGGCAGGTGTGAGGGATACGCCGCGCGCGCCCCGCACAAGGAGCGGTGTTCCGAACTCGAGTTCGATCTGCTTGATCCGCTGCGACACCGCTCCCCGCGAGAGGTTCAGAACCTCGGCTGCACGCTGAATGTTGCCGTGCTCCGCCACGGTAGAGAAAACACGCAGGGCGTTCAGGTTCGCAGGTGGCATCGGGTTCCCGGTCGTCAGGTTTTTTAATGGCTCGGTCAGAAGTCCCGCTTTGTCGAACCTCCCCGTCCTACCGATGCTCACGGAAGAACCCGGCTCAATCAGGAGGCCGCTGTGCCCGCCACGATCCGACCCGCGACCACCGAGGACATTCCTGCGATGGTCTAGCTACTGCTCGCTGACGCGCGTGAGCGCCATGCAAAAGACGCGCTGTTGTGGGACATGGCCGATGATGCGGCTTCGCAGGTCGAGAAGGCAGTCACCTTCGCGCTGATCGCCGAGGCGCAACCCTTCCGGCAATTCTGGCAAGTCGCAGAAAATGGCGGACGGATCGTGTGCGTGGTTCATTCGATGCTTCTGCCCGTTCCGCCCATCTATGCAGGCGCGGACGGAACGCCCGGACTGATCCTGCCCGACAGCTTCGCCGTGACCGACGCGCCCGAGGGCACGGTTGAGGCGCTGGTGGAGGCAGCGCAAGCGGTTCAGCGAGAGGCCGGTGCGCGGATCTTTCTGTCGTCCTTCGTCGCCGGCCCGGATTGGCGGGCCGCGTTCGATGCCAAAAGCTATGAACCGCTGACTCTCTACTTCTCGCGCTCCGATCTCGGCGATGCGGGAAGGCCGTCGGACGTCCGGCCGGCCAACGAGGCGGACGTGCCGGGAATCGTCGCGCGCAGTGCCGAGATCCGGTCCGTCCTCTTCGGCATCGACCCCTTCTGGGCGATCCACCCAGAGGCAGACGCCCGCTTCGATGCCTGGACGCGGCGGAGCCTGACGTTGCCTGACCGGGACATGCTGGTGATGGTCGACCCAGAAGGTCTGGAGGGCTATGTGATCGCGCAGCCCGCCTCGCGACTGCACTTCCCGCCCGCGCACAACATCACCGGGACGGGCGTAATCGACGACTTTTACCATCCCGATCTCGCTGACCCGAACGCGCTCGCGAACGCGGGCGTCGGGAGCATGGCGCTCCTGCGCGCCGCCGAGGCGGCATTTGCCGAACGGGGCACTGGCGCGGCCTTCGTCGTCTGCCCGGCGGGATGACGCTCGAAGATCGAACTGTTGGTGACCGCCGGCTACGAGACGGCGATGATCTGGTCGATCAAGCGATAGCACTGCGAGAAAGGAACGGCGCTGTGGATGCCGAGACGGTCATCACGGCCACTGTCCATGCGGTTCAGGCCGAACTGTTTCCGCCCAACCACCAAAGCCGACATTTTTGCCCTCCGCAGCATCCGGCAAAGTGGGCTCGGAGCGGTCATGCGGCGCTGCGGCGGGCCGCATGACCGGCTTGGCGGTGCTGCACGTCGCTCGCGGCCCATACCCGCCGTTCGCCAGGATCACCAACGCGGCAGCGCAGCTTCCCCGAACCGGTCATTCAAGGCGCCGTGCAACACGGTTAGGCAGGCCGAGGTCGGCAATGCGGACAAAGCTGCCGACCGTAAGCTTTTATTGAAAGTCCGCTGAGTTGGAGCCAGGGGCGGACCATTCTGGGTTAAGGCCGGTTCGGGCGCCTATAAAACACGTCTTCTCCAGCTTGGTGTGTTCGCTGGAAGCCAAGCCTCCTGAGCAGCGCGTGAGAGCGAGCATTTCCTTCCTCAGTGTCCGCGGTGATCTCGACGACCGCAGGCAGTGCTTCAAGCTCCGCGATCGTTAGGTCACAGGCTGCGAACGCAATTGATCGTCCCCAAACCCTTGGCGTCAGAACGTAGGCTAGGCTGGCCACGCCGCCCGCATCAATGGTCGCCTGCGTATAGCCGACAACAGTTCCTCTATCGAATACCGTCCAGTTCAACCATGTCTGTCCCGTTCCCGGGGGAGCACCTCTGCCGATCCTCTCAATGCGTTCGCGTACGCCCTCGACCGATGTCGGCGGCTCCTGATCGAGGAATGTGTATATTCTGCGATCTCGAAGTGCAGCATATAAGCCATCTGCGTGGGAGGGGTCCTGTGGCTCGATCATGACGGCCACCACGCGTTCCGTATTCGACATCAACTAAAGCCCTTCATCGACGAAACCGAAATAGCTGACTTTCGCGCGGCCCGCAGCATCGGTCAGAATGGGCTCAAAGCCGCCGCCCGCTGCGTCGGTCGCGAACGACCGTTCTCTGACAGAAATCCCCTTGCCAGAAACAGCGCGCCACATACGGTGGTTTGTGTCCCTCTCCAAGAGAGCTCGCATATTCAGAAGGTTAGCCGGGACAGAACCCCAAGGCAAAACCTATGTGGTTTTCGCACGTTTTTGGCTGCTCGCGAGAGCGGCCGTTCGCTGCGGCTGGCGCGAGCGTCGGCAGTGCGGACGTAGCTGCCGTTCATCGACGGGCGTTCAATGTCCGCTCTGGGCCGACATAGCGGTTAGAATAAGCCTATTCTTTCAAAGGAGAACAGGACGTCGAAACCTCCCAGTCGCTGCCTTTTCGGTCTTTTGTTTCGCTCCAGAGCACAGGCCCAGGGCGAAGACCTTTCCGCAAACAAATTGTATCTGTTGCCAATACAGCTATAAGAAAATTAGCGTGCTCGGAGAGTGTCGGTGCGTCAATTGAAATGCTGAAACCTCCTGTAGGGTCAGCCTCAACGAAACTCCCAATAAAGCCTTCACCAAGTATTTGCCCCGAAAAATCAAAAGTTTGGGCATCAGAGGAAAGCATAGGGAATACAATCTCAAATCCAGACATCACTTGTTCTACGTCCACACTACCATCAGGCAGCTCTGGCACCTGAACCGTATCTGCTTGTGCTGGTTGCCCAATAAGAAAACAGGCGAAGAGAATTGACTTGCATCGCATGTGCCGGGACTCTGACTGACTGCCGTAGACGACCAGACTATCTATGGCTTCGAACATCTATCAAGTCGGTTCGATCAAGCAACCATTCGCTTTGAAGACATTCATGCACGACGCAGCATCATGCACTATGGGCTCCTTCCAGCCGTTCGCCGCGCGCTGTCCAAAGGACCGCTGTCGGCTTAGCGTAGGATTTCACACTTTCCCGAAAACGACCCGACGCCGTCGATCTTGCCCTGGAGCGGGGGCAAAGCGGTAAACCTATCACCTGTCCGATGGCCCGGCCGGCCCGTTCCAAGAGACGGTTACAGGCCTGCTCGAGAGCCAGGGCATCGCCCCGCCGACGAAGACGATGCCGCGGACAGTGCTCAGATCCGTCGCGCGGGCCGGCGAAGCAGCCTATCGCGTCAGCGGCGGTCGCCTGCGGGGACCGCTCAGCCTGCAAGACTTCGCGACAAGCGCGGTCGAGATAACGCTCGATATGCGCAAGGCCGAGCGCGAGCTTGGCTATGCCCCGCTCATGAGCTGAAAGCGGGGGCTGGAAGAAGCTGCGCGCAGTGAGGGTCAACTAGGCCGTCCAGGCGCGCCTTTACCGACCGCTCGAGCATGGTTGGCGCGCGGTCCGCGGGCCTCGGGCGGCCTGCCCTTACCGCCCGACATAGGCTGCCAGTTCCTCGAACGTGCCCTGCGGAAAGGCACGTTTCAACGTGTCGAGGAAGGCCGAGACCCGGGCGCTGAGCAATCTGCGGGACGGATAAAGCGCCCAGAGCGCGATGTCGGGCGCGTCGACATCGCCCCATGTCACCAGCGTGCCGTCTGCGATGTCGTGACTGACGAGCGAGATCGGCAACCGCGCGGCACCGACGCCCGCGCGCACCGCGTCGCGCACCATGATCAGCGACGACAGGCCGAGCACCGGCTCGATCTCCAGCGTCACGGGGCCTTGCGCCGTCTTCAGGTTCCAGCCGGACCGGTCCGCGGCGGACCGCACCACCGCCGGAACCGGCGCGCCTTTCGCCGGCCGCTCCAGCCCCATTGGTGCCACCACCACAAGCCGGTCATGCAGGAAGGCGCGCCCGACGAGGCTTTCGTCCGGCGCGGGGTTCACCCGGATCACCAGGTCGATCCCCTCTTCGAACATGTCCACCGCGCGATCCTCGGTCGTCACCTCCAGCCGCACCTGCGGATGCGCCAGCGCGAACTCCGCCGCGACCTTGCCCATCGCTATCTGTGAAAACAGCAGTGGCGCGCTGATCCGCAGCCGGCCGCGGGGCTTTTCTCCGCCCGAAGCGACCGCGGCCGTCGCCTCCTCCATCTCCAGAAGCAACCGGCTGGTGCGGGCATAGAGGGCGCGGCCCTCTTCGGTCAGCTTCAGGGCACGCCCGCCGCGCTCGAAGAGGCGCAGGTCGAGCGAGGCTTCCAGCTCGGCCACCCGGCGGGACAACGTGGCCTTGGGGCGCGTCGAGGCGCGCGCCGCGCGGCCGAAGCCCTCGTGCCGCGCGACAAGGGTGAAATCGGCAAGGGCGAGCAGGTCCATCGGTCGGATCCCCCGGAGGTCAGCTTGTGCGGCGATAGTGTCTCACCAGCGGAACGGCGTGTCCAGATTGCGCGTCTACCCGCGCCCTCATGGATCGATACATTCCAATCATCGAAACGATGAAACACCACCCCAGACAGGAGCTTCCCATGACCATCCTCGTAACAGGCGCCACCGGAAATGTCGGCCGCAACGTCGTCGATCAACTCGTCCAGCGCGGCGCGGATGTCCGCGCCCTGGTCCGCGATCCGGCCAAGGCGAATTTTCCCGACGGTGTCGAGATCGCGCAGGGCGACCTTCTCGACGTCGACTCCCTCCGCGCGGCCATGTCGGGCGTCTCGACGCTCTTCCTGCTGAACGGCGTCGTCGCCGACGAGTTCACACAGGCCCTCGTGACCCTGCAGGTCGCCCGCGAGGCGGGGATCGAACGGATCGTCTATCTCTCGGTGATCCACGCCGACCTTTACGTGAACGTGCCGCATTTCGCCGGAAAGTTCGGGGTCGAGCGGATGATCGAAGCGATGGGGCTGAACGCCACCATCCTGCGCCCGGCCTATTTCATGGACAACGAGGTCACGATCAAGGACGCGATCGCGGGCTACGGCATCTACCCGATGCCGCTGGGCGCCAAGGGCATCCCCATGATCGACGCCCGCGACATCGGCGAGATCGCGGCGATCGAGCTGATCCGGCGCGAGAATGCCGACCCGCTTCCCACGACCCGCATCAATCTCGTCGGCCCCGACACGCTGACCGGCGAAAGCGCCGCCGCGATCTGGAGCCAGGTGCTGGGCCGCGAGATCGCCTATCCCGGCGAGGACTTCGCCGGGTTCGAGCAGAACCTGCGCCAGTTCATGCCGTCCTGGATGGCGCTCGACATGCGCCTGATGGCGGAACGCTTCGTCTCCGACGGCATGGTGCCCGAGGCTGGCGACGTCGACCGGCTAGAAGATCTGCTGGGCCGCCCGCTGCGCCGCTACCGCGACTATGCAGCCCAGATCGCCGGCTGATCCCCCTTTTCTCCTCGCAACGGGGGCGATGCCCCCATCACATCAAAGGACCACAATCATGATCTATTCGACCGCCACCGTGCCCGTCACCGCCGAAGGCGAAGCCACCCTCACCCGTGACCAGGTCTGGGCGGGGCTCGAGCTCAAGGCCCGCGACGCGCGCGAATTCCTGCCCGCCGGCCTCTGCACCCGCTGCGACGTGACCGAGGAAACGCAGACCCATTTCGTCCGCGACGCCACCATAGGCGGCAAGGACCTGCGCGAGATCATCGTGCTGGAGCCCGGGCGCAAGGTCACCTTCTTCCAGGCCACGGGCCCCCGCGAGGGCGCCATCGTCAACGAGATCGTCGAGGACGGGACCGGCGCGCTGCAGCTACGGTTCTACTGCTACCTCGGCCTGCGCGGCGCCGCGCCGAACGGCCCCGAGGAGCAGGCCGAACAGGCGCAATTCGACAGCGAGAACGGCTACAAGGCCGCGCTGCTCTCGACGCTCAAGCGCACCCGCGCGCTGGTCGCCGAAGGGCGGCTCTGAGGCGGCTAGCGAAAACATGCCGCCGTCCCCCGCACCGCCCAACGGCGCCGGAGACGGCACGACACGGCCCACGTCTGCCCGATGAGCCTTCATCCGGCGGCCCTTGTCCTGAAACCGGCGGAAACCACGCAGCCCTGCGACACCCGCCCAATCTTCGAAAGGCGCAGTCACATGCCCCACTACAGTGAAACCAACGGCCCGTCGCGCCTGGACGTCGCCGTGACCCTTCAGGCGCTTATCCCGGCGGCGCAGGACGACGTCTTCCGCTTCGTGTCCGCCGAGGACGTCCTGCCGAAGATCCTGACCGGCTACGGGCTGGTGCCCGGGGTCGTTTCGACCTCGGATGTATCCGGCCCCTGGGATCGCCCCGGCGTACACCGCGTCGTGCATCTCGCGGACGGAAGTACGGTCGACGAAGCGGTTACGACATACGATCGTCCCTCTTACTTCTCCTACCGGGTGAGCAATCCGAGCTTTGCCCTGAAGCACCTGATGACGGACGCCCGCGGAGAATTCCGCTTCGTCCCCGAGGGCGCTGACACGCATCTGACCTGGACCTATACGTTCCGGGCGAAAGATGACATTCGCAAACTCCCCCTGGCGCTTTTCGTACGTAGCCAGTGGCGCGGGTATATGGATGTCTGCATGCGCAACATCGGCACCCATTTCGCCGGCACCGCACCCACGCATCGCAACGCTTGAGGGAAACTCGCATGTTCGACACCAAGGTCGCCATTCTCGTGCTGGACGATCTCCAGACCTGGCAGAAGCTGAATGTCACGGCGTTCCTCGCCACCGGTATGGCGGGCAGTGCCCCCGAGGCGATGGGCGAGCCCTACGTCGACGGGGCCGGCACGGCCTATGCTTCGCTTCTCGGCCAGCCGATCATGATCCTGACCGCCAACCGGGAGGTGCTTCTGCGGGCGCGCGACCAGGCGCATCAGCGAAGCCTGAGCTGCGCCGCCTTCGTCGAGGCCATGTTCTCGACCGGCCATGACGAAGCCAACAGGCAAGCTTTCTCGGCAGAACCGGTCGACGCACCGGCCCTTGTGGGGATCGCCGTTCGAGGGCCGAAAAAGGATGTCGACAAGGCGATCAAGGGCGCGAAGCTGCACCCCTGACATTACGGTCGTTATCCCTCGCCATTGCCCCTTCGGCCGGGGCGTGGCTTTCGCGGCATAACCCGCCCACCCGTGTGTTTTATCCCTTCTCCGTCACGCAACACGAATTTCAGCATCGGCAACCGAACCTCGCAGAACGACCGTAAGGGCGGCAATCTGCGAGGTTCGGGCGTTTTCAGGGGTTGGGGGGGGCGGTCTGTCGTGCCGTTGCGCGGGAGGTCCGACGCTTAGCCAGTATGCGCTTAAATCGTTCTACTAGTGAGACGGATCGTCTATATTAACGGTCTATTGCGTTATCAGGGAGACGGTAAATTCCCCTTGTCTTTGGATAAGGAGAACCACCATGACATCCTCGATCAGCCACCACGCCCTCACTCCTGCCGACGCAGAAACCATGGAGCAGCTTCGCGCTATATTCGCGGGGAACCCGAAACTAACCCTCGAGCCGGCGAGCCGATCCGCCTTTGACGGTATAATGAGCCAGGCACCTGCGCCCGATGGTGTCAGCTTCGAGCAAGGCGCAGTCGGCGGCGTTCCGGGATGGTGGGCTCGTCCCGACGCGGCAACAGCGGACTCGGTCATCCTATATCTGCACGGTGGCGGCTACGTGATCGGCTCGGCCGCGGCATATCGCAACTTCGTCGGTCATCTCGCCCGGCGCGCCGGTGTGGTGGCATTCATCGCCGACTACGCCTTGGCTCCGGAGCGACCGTTCCCCGGCGCGGTCGATGATGTCCGCGCTCTGCTCGATGGCCTTGCGGCCACCGGCTTTCGCCGCATTGCGGTTGCAGGGGACTCCGCCGGCGGCGGACTGGCTCTCGCCTCCGTCCGTGCCGGTGCGGCGCAAGCCCACCGGATCGTGGGAATTGTCGCATTGTCGCCGTGGATCGACATGTTGCTTTCAGGAGAGACCATGGTGACGCGGGCCGAAGCCGACCCGCTCCTGTCCCGTGAGAGCCTGGCGGGCGCGGCGGAAGCCTATTTGGTGCAAACGGGGCGGGATGATGACCGTCTGCCCACCCTCGACGCTGACTATCCGACGATGCCGCAGGTACTCATCCACACAGGAGATGCCGAAGTTCTTCTGAGCGACACGCTTGAGTTCGCAGCGCGGGCAGAGCTGGCCGGCCTCGACCACGAGGTCCATGTCTGGGACGGCATGACACATGTCTTCCCTTCCAGCTTCGCAATGCTGCAGGCCGGTGCCGAGGCGCTGGAGAATATCGGTGCCTTCCTTGCCGAAAGGCTCTCTCCGCCAGCGGGCAAACGAGTGCTCGTCCTCGGTGCGACGGGCGGCACCGGCAGGGCCATCGTCCGGCGCCTGAAGGACCTCGGCCATGTGCCGGTCGCGCTGGTGAGATCGCCTGAAAAGGCGACTGGCCTCGACGCTATCATCGTGCAGGGCGATGCGCGGGATCCCGCGGCGCTCGACAAGGCGATGGCAGGCGTCGATGCGGTCATCTCGGCCCTTGGTACGCCGATCAGCCCATTTCGCAAAGTAACGCTGCTGTCCACGGCGACCGAAGCGGTAATCGCCGCCATGACGCGCCACGGGGTCGATCGGCTCGTCGCCATCACCGGCATCGGCGCCGGAAACAGCCGCGGCCACGCCGGCTTCCTCTTCAACTGGATCATCATGCCGCTGCTTTTACGGAAGGTCTATGCCGACAAGGATAGGCAAGAAGCCGTTATCCGCAAAAGCGGGTTCGACTGGGTCATTGTCCGACCTTCGGTCCTGAACGACAAGCCCGGACGCGGCGCCGTCCAGGCCCTGATCGATCCCACGCGGTTCAACGGCGGGACGATCGCACGAAGCGACGTCGCCGACTTCGTTGTCGACCAGATCGAAAGCGATGCATTCGTCGGAAAGACACCGCTTTTAACTTGGTAATTCCTAGCGATGTACGGAACTGCTCCTGCCTATCCGGTATGAAATCCGGGGCGGCAGGAGCAGTTGTGACGTTGTACTTCTGGGATACCGCGATTGCCTGAGAGCTTAGCGGTAACTTCCCCAACGGGCTCAAAGCCGCCATTCGCTGCGCGGCAGGGCCAAGCGCCTAGTCGCCCCTTACGCAGCGTCGCTTGCGGCCCAAACCCGACGTTCATCATCGGACCCGACGCTGCGCTGCGGCCTCCCCCAGACCAGTCATTCATGCACTGCGCAGCATAGTCCAGAGACCCAAGGTCTGCTGTGCGGGACAAAGCTGCCGCTGGTAGTGCGCACCGAACTGACATGTGTGATACTGTTGCCATGGCAAGACGAACCCAACTTCAAGGCATCTGCAACGATCTGTTGTCTACTTTCATAAGTCGGAACAACGATCTTGATGGCTATTGGGCTCTAGGCCAGTGCCTCGGATGGCTGGAAGAGGAACAAGCAGTCGCCATCAAAATTTCTTTGGTTGGAAAGATGGAAGCCAACCAAAAGCCGCAAGTTTCTGCACTATCTCGACATTTCAGCACTGCTCTTGTGTCTATGCTGTCCCGCCAAGATCTAAGTGTTGAGTGGGTAAAGAATGGTTGCATCACGATTGAACGCGAGAATAGTCACCAGCTTCGGTTTTCACTTAGCCTGATTTCCGACTTAGGGCGCAAGTTTGAATCCAGCCGTTCTTTGGCCGTTAGGCAACATGATCCTGGCCGAGAATTGAGGCGTAACTTTGATAAGTGGGGCATTCGAGTTAAGCAAAAGTAAGTGTTAGTCAGGGCTCTGAGGGGACTTTCGCTGCGCCGCAGGGCCAAGCGCGTGGTCGCCCCTCACGCGGCGTCGCTTGCGGCCCTAAGCTGACCTTCTCGCCACGCGCGGCGAAGGGCTGGTGCGAGCCCCTTTTTTACTTTACCATTTCAGAAATGATGTTTCGGAGATTACCTTTCTGCTGAAAGGCACACTTGGAGCCTTGAATGCGAGTTGCTTGGAAAATGTTTGGCGCGGCTGTGGCCGGTTCTTTGGCGACTTGGCTGCTCTTCGTGACGATGTATCGACCAACCGAACATGATTACCTCATCACCACAACATCCTATTATTTCAAGCGCATGTCTGAAGCTGGAAATACTGGAGTTGCATCGTTCTCTGATTGCAGGGTTGAATCGGGTGACGCTTCCGACCGGAGAATGGGGATTGCGATGTTTGGTCTTTGTCGGAGCGAGACCGCGACCGAAAAGTTTCACTTTTTCATCGCATTGAGCCCCACCGGGAACTCCGTTCACAGTGACATGGAAGTGCGAGGCGTTGATGAGTGACGGCAGCTATGTCCCGCACAGCGGACCTTTGAGAAGAGCGCAGCGAAAGTCCGCTCTCCGCCCTTTGTGTTTATCGGGCGGGTTTCGGCCTGGGTTCCCGGCTGAATGTCCGCTTCAACGATGCAACTGTGTGCCTTCGCGACCGCAGCGAAGGTCCGCTTTCCGCCCTTCCTGAGGGCTTTCACATCCGCAGCACGAATCGAGCACTCGCGGCGAACCGCAGAAACGTCCGCAGTGCCGACCGCCGCGCTCCATACGATGATGCACCTGCGGCGAACGTCTCCCTCTGCGAACGCCATCGCAGCATGAAACCTCGCCCCAACCCGTCTGAATACCGAGTTTGCAAAGTCGGGCCCCTGCGCACTGCGGTCACTTATAGGTAGCTCTACGACCTGGACGAAAGCCCGGATCAGTTGGCTGCGGTGATCGGCCACGAGATAGGCCACCTGCAGGACGACCATGTGCGCGGGCCCATGGGCAACGCCCGCGCCCAGAACGCACTGCAACGAGTGGTCGCCGTCTTTCTGCGGCAATCCGACATTGAGTTCGACGAGGAGATCATGGCGCCGCTCGGGCTGGGCCTGCGCTACGGCGTTGTCTTCCCCTACGGTCGCCAGCACGAGTTCGAGGCCGACCGTCTGGGTCTCTCCCTGATGAGAGAGCCGTCTTCCAGCCTATTTACGACATTGCTGCTCGGCGCGGAACGGGCCGCCTGCTTGGGCACGAAGGGCGGAAAGCGGAATTTCGCTGCGCATCGCATGAATGACCGCGATGCGCAGCGGACGCCTTTAGGATAAGGCGGCTTCGAGAAGCGCGATTTCCTCCTCGGTCAGGTCGAAGAGACCGTAGACGATGGCGTCGATCTCGGCTTCGGCCTGAGCGATTTCGGCAGTGAGGCGGTTGATCTCGGCGCGGTCGCGGATCAGCCAGTCTTCCCAGTCGGAGCGCTCGGAAAGGGGGATGTCGGCCTTGAAGACCTTCTTCGCCTCGGCACGGAACTCGGCGAAGCCGGGGAAGGCCCACCATTCCTTGAGCTTGGTATTCAGCTTGGCTTCGCGGTTTGGTGGGCAGAGATCGGGAATGCGTCGGGTGAAGTTGGTTTGGAGTTCCAAGCGGGCTTGGGCGGCCGCTTGGCATTGCTTTCCAAGCTTCGCCAGCCCATCGGGTAGATTTGCCGGTACGGGTAAGGGTTCGATATGCTGAGCAGTTGCTTCCCTCCACCCGCCTCGCACTGAAGTAGTGCGCGAACAAAAATCAAACCATAGAACCTTTGAGTTCAGTAGCGCCAGAAGATCCCAACCGCCGGTCGGTATAAAGTATGTCTTGTTGTTGGAGTAGGCACCTGTTTGGTCCAAAGAGTATATTGGCCGATCTTGGAAGTGCCCATAGGCGATTTTAGGAGGGTCGAAATAAGGAGCATAGGCGTCTTGGGCTTGCTGTAGCTCAAACCATGCCTGTTTCGTCGCCCGTTTTTCCAGCTTCGCCTTGAAAGGCAGGAGCCAATCTCGGATTGCGGGATAGTCGTCAATCGCAATTCTATTTTTTTTAATGTAAATCAGCCACAATCCGCGCGGCTCGGCCCGCCAGCGCTTCAGGTCTTTGCCTTCCAGAAACGGCTTTAACAAATCGGCGGATTTCGTATCCTGAGCGCAGATCGCCTCCTTGGTCGGGGTGTCGATTACAAAGGCGGCGTTCAGGCCCGTTTTGATGCCGTAGAGCGGCGCTCCGTACACGTCCTTGAGAGTAGGGCGTCCAGCACGGATCTTGTCCCTGAGCGCCCTCAGGGCGGGGTTCTCAAGCTCCCAAGAACCTGCCCCGAGCGCATCCTGAGGGTAAGGCCCGGCGCCGGCTTCCCAGGTAGCCTGGAAGTTGTTTTCCGGCAGACTGTCCACCTTCCAGAACTTAATCTCATGGTCCTTCGCAGGCTTTTCCTTGCGCATGGTCAGAATGGCCGGGTAGGTGGTGACACCTTCAAAAACCTGCAAGTCGCCAAAATCGACCACCTTTTCGATGGTCGCCTCGCGCAGCAGGTATTGCCGCAGCGGCTTGCCGGAACCCGTCTTGAAGAAGGTATTGGACGAGATGTAGCCGAGACGGCCGCCGGGTTTCAGCAGGCGCAGCCCACGTTCGTAGAAATAGCAATAGAGGTCTGCCCGATCCGAGACGACCTCATAGCGGCTTTCGAGATAGGGCTTGAGGGTCTTGAGGAACTCCATCCGAACGTAAGGCGGGTTGCCCAGCACCACGTCAAAGCCGTCCTCGGCAAAGACCTCCCGGAAGGCGATCTCCCAGTTGAAGTCATGATCAAGATAGGCGAAGTTGCTGTCCTCGATCAGGCTGTCCCCCACGCGAATACTGCCCGAGAGGCTGTCGAGGACCTTGCCGCGCTGCGCCGTCTTGATCCACAGCGAGAGCTTTGTGATCTCGATGCTCTCTTCGTTGACATCCACTCCGAACAGGTTGTTGGTCAGGATCTCGCTATCGGGGACATATGTCAGCAGGTCGCCGAAGTACTCTTCCTTCGGGGAGAGCTCCTTGATTTTATCGTTCACCCGGGTGAGTTCGGCTCGCATGAAGTCGAGCGCCATGATCAGGAAGACGCCGGACCCACAGGCGGGATCGACAATCCGAAGGGAGCGCAGCCGGTCCCGATAGGCTTTCCATGCCTTGAGTTCACCCGACTTCTTGGCCCGCCACTTGATGGCCGCATAGTCGCTCAGGTCGGCCCCGTTCACCGCATGGTCGCGCAGGATTCCGACGAAGATCTCCTCAAGATGGACGCCGAGCGTTTCGGCCACGATGAAACGGGCGATGTAGTCTGGAGTATAGACCACCCCGTCCCGCTTGCGGCGTCCGGTCGTGCCGGTCGCTTTCTCCGGTTCTTCCTCCTCGCCGCGGGCAATGGCTTGGAGCCGTTCGACATCCGCAATGGACTGTTCGAAGATGTGCCCCAAGACGGTGACAGAAACCTCGGAAGCAAAGTCATATCCCCCAAGGACCTTGAAGCCTTCGCAAATTTCGTCCGGAAGCGTGAGATCATCAATGGCCGGATCCTGACGAAAAAGGCCACCGTTGTATCGCGGGATCTTGAGCGCCTCGCTGCCCTTGTCGATGGCGCGGAAGAGGCCCTTGAAATTGTCCCATACCGGGTGCGGGTTATAGACGTCACGGGCCTCATAGGCACTCGCAAGCGTATTTCGTGGCAGCAGGCCAGTGTCTTCGGCAAAGGCGATGAAAAGCACCCTGTCGAGGATTTTCTGTGCCAATGCGATCGCCTGGAGACCGGCGCGGGTCGGATCCGCATCCTCGACCCCTGAAAGGAGTTTCAGCCGCAACGCTTTGTAATCCCGATACAAGCTATCGGTGATGTCCTTGTCTTCCTTCCGACTCTCCTTGAGGAGATCGAGCGTCTTGCCCGACAGAAGATTGTCAGCCGACAGCAGAAGCATGAAACGCGCATATTCTTCGGGGTCGGTAAGCTCATTCAGTCGGAATACGTCATAGGCTGCGGTGCCTTCCCCGAAGCCATAGAGGCGCAGCTCGACGTAATTGGAGACGAGAACCCACTTAACCCCACGCGCATGGGTGGCGTATTCCCACGCTTGCTGGACCGGGCTCTTGTTGCGCCCCGGCATGATTGCGTCGAGGTCATGTGTCTTTGCGCCTTTCAATTCGAATGGCGCGATGATCTCGTTTGATTTTTCGGAGAAATGGCCAAGGGCGAGATCGACGCTCCCCCGCAGTATGCTTTTCTCAGTCGCAACCGTGTAGTTCGAACCGGATGCAGGCCCGGTATATCCAAGGACGCCTTCGACGATCTTGGTGGAAAACTGGCCATGCAGAGCAGTCTCTTTGAGACCGCCGATGCGCCCGTCCTCGATCATGTCGCGCCATTCCTGAAGGTGCTTCAGGTGCGATTCCGGGATCTCCACGACCTTCGCATGGCGCGCTATTGCCTTCGGATTGAACAGGGGCATGCAAACAGTACTTCCAAATTTTCGGTATCCTGTCGTCAGTTAGAGCAGATGCAAACAGGAACTTCCAAGACGAAACTGGCTGTTCGAAGCTTTTCACTTGTGATGGAGTGTCGACGGTTTGCACCCACCGTGCGGTTGGAGGGCGCGCGCACGTGTGCGTCCGAAGTGATGAGCGCATTCCGTACGGCACAAGAAGGTCCCTTGGAATGGGACCGGTCATCCGCTGCGCTTGGAGCGAATGGCAGCAACGGGCCGTCAGCGCCCTCGGGCCAGGCGCGCCAGGGCTAGGGGCCTGCCGCGCCGCCGCAGGTCTGCTTTGAGCCCAACCTGAGCATTCGTCGGTGCGCCGCGAACTACTGTTTTGCCCAATTGGGTTTAATCGGCATCAGACTGTCGTCTGCTTGATTTTTTTCATTAGATTGGCGGCGGTTGCATCCGAAACCGCCTTGTCAGCGTAGCCGTAGGTTCCACAATCCTTCAGCTCCTCCGCGGCGCGGATCATTTCGCCGAGCGCCGCGCGCGCCAGCGAACCGCCGGTGCTGATGCGTCGGACGCCAGTCTTCGAGAGATCGTCTACCGTGTACGTCGTGGCGGAAAGCCCGACTACCACGTTGACGGGAACCGTGACCGCTTCACACACCGCGCGAACGCATTCGATGTCCGGCAGGCCCGGAGCGTAAACCACATCCGCTCCTGATTGTTCGAAGGCTTTCAGGCGTCGGATCGTGTCGCCAAGATCAGGGCGGCCGTAGATGAAGTTCTCCGCCCTGGCGGTGATCAGGAAATTCTTCGTAGGTCTCGACTCAACGGCTGCGCGTATCCGCTCAACTGCAAGCTCGAAATCGTAGATCGGATCGCTCGGGTCACCTGTCGCATCTTCGATAGCGCCACCGCACAGACCGACGGCTGCGGCCTCGCGCACGGTCTGCGCGCAATCCTCCGGCGAAGCACCGAAGCCGTTCTCCAGGTCCGCGGAAACGGGTAAAGATGTGGCCTCGACAATTGAACGAGCATTCTCCACGATCTGTCGGCGTGACAGGCTGCCGCTGGAATCCCTCAAGCCCATTGAGAAGGCCAACCCAGCGCTTGTCGTTGCCAAGGCGGGAAAGCCCATGCCTTCGAGGATGCGTGCCGTGCCGGCATCCCAGGTGTTCGGCATCAGGAACGCGCCAGGCGCTCGGTGAAGACGGACGAACTCGTCAAGTTTTTGTTTATGCTCGGCTGAATGCATGTGCCGATGTTCCTTTCGCAGCTCGAAGGCCTGGTCCTTGACCTTCCGCCTCGGCACGAAGCGCCCATCCCCTCCTTGTTCCACTGTTCCCAAGGATGACATGCGTGTTGCCACGAACATGCTTTGAGCAAGAGTTGCCAACATACCGATCACCTCCAAGATCAGACTACGGCAGCTCTATAGATTTCTGAAACGAATAGGTTTGCTAAGAGTAATGAGTTCCGCTTATCATCGAGACATGAAGCGTGACCTCGAAATTGACCTTCTGCGGTCCTTCGTGGCGGTGGCAGCCCATCTCAACTTCACGAAGGCGGCCAACGCGGTCGGCCGCACCCAGTCGGCGGTAAGCCTTCAAGTGAAGCGGCTTGAAGAGATTGTCGGAAAACGCCTCTTCGACCGGAGCCGTCAGTCTGTCGCGGTCACACATGCGGGCGAGGCCCTGCTGGTCTATGCCAATCGCATCCTCGCTGCGAACGACGCCGCGCTTTCACATATCCAGCGGCCCGAAGCCGCGGGGCTGGTCAGGATTGGAGCACCGGACGACTATGCCACGTTCCTGTTGCCGCCGATCCTCTCCGCCATCGGCAAGGATTATCCTAGACTGCAGTTGGAGGTCACGTGCGACAATGCCTGCGATCTGCTGCCGCAACTTGGCACGCGAGCCCTTGATGTCGTCGTCGCAACCCACCCGACGAATGCTGTTGCTGGCGAGATAGCTCGGTACGAACCGCTTCACTGGGTCGCTGCGCCGGACTATCTGGACGACCCGGCAGCGGCGCTGTCGCTGGTGCTGTTTCCAGCGGGATGTGTCTGCCGCGACATCGCCCTAGACGCCTTGCGGCGCATCGACCGACCGTGGCGCGTGGCCTATTCCACCCGCAGTATCGGGCTAATGGAGAAAGCCATTCTCGAAAACGCCAGCGTGTCAGTGATGGAGGCTTCAACCATACCCGCCAGCCTCAAGGTCATCGACGGAAGAGAGGGGTTCCCCTCACTGCCTGATGTGGCGATTTCGGTTCATCGGCCGACGAAAAGCGAAGCGCACGTCTCCCTCGTAGCCGACTACCTTTTGTCGAAGCTCGCGGGCACCGCGTCGAGAGATGTCGTCGGGCAATGAAATTGACGATCCGACGACGCGGTTACCTTCCGTGTCCAGAGCCGACATTCGGTCAATAACGGTTTTGTCCCGCGGTGCCGTCGCTCAGGCAAGCCGCGACGAAGGTTCGCGGAGAGCCCAAAGTTGTCAGTCGGGATGCGCAGATTCGTCGATTAGACTGGCGATGCCGGGCACAAGATTTTCATAGAGAGGCAGGGATGGGTCAGTATATGTGGCAAAGGGTTTCCCGGCGACAGCAGTCTTCAGCATATGCGTTCCCCGAACAAGATTGATCCGTTGGGACTGCGGCAGCGCACTGGCAAGAAGATCGGCATCGCGAGGTCGGATTTGCGTGTCTTCGCTTCCTTGGACGATCAGCACGGGGCCATTCCAGTCTTCGGCGATCTCTGCGGGGTCATAGGAGAAGAGGTCGATCATGTAGCGCTGAAGTCCAGCAGAGAATAGCGGACGCAGGACCGCGGACACAGAATCTGGATCGCGGGTCTCGCCCGCCTCAAGATCAGCTACGATGGCGCTGACCTCAGGCATCAAAGGAGCGTTGGCCGGATTGGCCTTGAACTGTTCGATCATGAGTTGCCCTATCGGGCGCCCCGGCGTTGCCAGAAGGATCAAGCCGCAGAGATTTTCCGGCGCGTCTTGGGCGGCCACAAGGGACACCAGTCCACCTTCGGAGTGCCCGGCAAGCCATACACAAGGTGCGACGCTCGAGGCGTATGCTGCCCAATTGCGCACATCTTCAGCATATGCACGGATGGTGACATTGTTGGGATCGGCAATAGCCCCGGCGCTGCCATAAAACCCCCTCTTGTCGATACGCAAAGAGGCGATCCCTTGTTCGGCCAATGCCTCGGCCAGCAATCTGTAGGTGTCAGTCGAGAGGCCCATCTGCGGCGAATTTCCGTCCCGGTCTGTCGGACCCGACCCAGGAATGATGATGACCACATGACCAGCCCCCTCGACGGCGATCATTTCCGCCTCAAGCTGACCCTGCGGTCCGGGAATGTGAACCGGCTCGGCCATTGCCAATGCAGGGAGAGATAGCAGAAGTAGGGTAAGTCGGCGCATGAAATCCTCGCGTACACCAAGGAGACCAATAGGCAGCGTTATATGATCTGGCAAGGGCTGCTTCGTCCGCATAGTGTGAGTTCGCGGCCGTCTCGATCTCGCGACTGCGGCGGACGACCGGTTCGGCGGGCCGCGCTGCAGCATTGAGAGCGGAGGCGAAGGTCCGGAATGGGCCGGTCGGACCCATCGGCCAGCCCCACGCGCTCTGGCTTAGAGAGAATATCGCTTTTTGCGAAATTCGGTCGACGGCCGGACCCGGATGAGCTTCGAAGCCAGAGCTGGGCCGCAATGTTTTCGCAGTGATACATCATTCCGCCCGCACTCGCTGCCAGAAGGCTGTCTTTTTGGGGTGCGACTGGCGTAGGGTGTCCAGATATCCCGCGTGGGGCGGGTGCAAGCCGTAATCTGCGATCTCGATGTCGGCCGCGGCACAGGAGGCCAGGTGCCGCGCGGGGTGAGGATCTCGTAGGCGTCGCCGTCGATCTCGTCGCTGCGGGCGTCGATGAGCCCTGCCGCAAGCGGTAGGTCTGGCGCCTGCAGGCAATAGACCAGCGCCCGTTCGATAGGCTCGTGCCCGAGCACGAGCCGTCGCGCGGCCTCTTCGGCCTCGATGTCCTCGAAGTCGGGTAGCAGGCTGAGATGGCGGCGCAAAGCGTCGGGGCAGAGGTGCCGCTCGAAGCGGTGCCAGAGGGCGGCGCGCAGGTCGTCCGTCCGCCCGAGCGCCTCGAGGCAGGCGAAACGGGCCTCGTCCAGCTCGGGTGTGTCGTCCCATGGATTGCTGCTGTCCCGAGGGCGCACGGCCTCGACCAGTCGCAGCGCCTCCTCGGGACGGCCGGCCTCCACCAGCCGCGTCGCGGCTGAGGGGGCGATCGTGGTATAGGTCAGCTGCTCGGCCGTGTGCTGCGCGAGCCAGCTGTCCACGTCGCCTTCCGCGTCCGCCACGTCCCGCAGGATCATGTTGGCCGTCAGGTTCCGCCCCACGAGGGCACGCTCGGCGCGTGTATTGTCATCCCGAATGAAGACGTGCCGGGCGTGGTCGGGCTCGGTCAGTGGTGCATCGCGCGCAGCTTCCGCCAGCGTTCTGAGGCGCGCCAGACCCGCGGCGCCGAGCGCCTCGGCGAGCGCGGGGACTGCGTCGTCGAAGGCCCCGTAGCCGTCCTCCGAGACCGCTTCGAAAACGTCTTCGGCCAGCGCCTCCGGCGCCTTGCTCAGTCGCGGAGCGAGCTGATCGATAGCCGCCATGGCATCGCCCATGACGTCGCCGATCGTGCCCCAGCTGTCGTCGGTGCGCTCATGGATCCCGGCGGCGAGGTGCAGTTGCGTCCAGAGAAGGTCGAAGGCGGCATCCGGGGCGTCCGGCGCGATGCGGGTTTCGATGAGCTGCGTCAGATCCGAGAGTTCCTGCGCCAGCTTCTTTTGCGCCTGGCGGGAGAGGAAGCTGCGGCCCCGGCGGATCGAAGAGAAACGCTTCAGGACGTCCGCTCGGATCGTCTCCAGCCCCTGATCGGCGGAGAGCACCATGCGCACCCGCCGCTGTCGGGCCGCGTCACCCTTGACGGTTTCGAGCAGAAGGTCCGCAAGCGTGTCCGCGCCGAGCTCCACGAGGTTCGGCTTGTTGAGGGCCTTGCGCGCCATCTTCACCTTTTCGCTCGACGCAACGGCAGCGGGATCATGCACCGGCAAGCGAGGCCTACAAGCGTTATCTGGAAATAGTATGGGCGCCCACTGGGCGCCCCACATCTTGGCCAGACCTAAGTTTCGCGAAATCCTTATCCCGATTTCGAGACAACTTTATCCGGATTTACAACACCCTCAGTGCGTCCAGGCGCCGCGGCGGTCGGTGGCGAAGTTCTCGCCGTAGCCACGGGCGCGGACGTTGGTGCGGCGTTTCTTGGGGTCGACCACGGCGAAATCGATGCCCTTCTCGCGGGCGTATTCGATCGCCGCTTCCTTGGTGTCGAAGCGCAGGCGAACCTGGCTCTGCGTGTCGGAAGACGATGTCCAGCCCATCAGCGGGTCGATGTCGCGCTCCTCGCTGCCGAAATCCAGGATCCAGCCCCTGGCGCGGGCGGTGCCCGATTGGGTGGCGGTGCGGGAAGGCTGGTAGATCCGGGCGCGCATGGGACTGTATCCTTGGGCTGACTCGCTATCCTTCTCTGCCAATCTCGAACAGCTTTTGCAACGCAGTCGAGCGCCGCACCCCGTGTCGCGACCGCGCGGAAGCGCCTTGGGCCGGACACGCACGCCTCCCGACGTTCGGGCTCCCCGGTCTCGGATCGGCGGGGCCGGCCTCGTCGCGGGCTCCCTTCGTCGCGCGTCCCCCCGTGCCAGCTCTTCCCTTGAACCGGACGCTCGCGGGTGCACATGTCAGTCACCGGCCCGGAGTGACAGATGCATAACAATTCCCCCGAACAGATGCCCGTTCTGACCCATGCCGCCCCGGCCGATGTCCGGGCGCGCGAGAAGCTCGAAGGCGGCAAGCGGTTCACGATGCACACCGAGTTCTCCGCGGCGGGGGATCAGCCCGCCGCGATCGAGGAACTGACGGGCGGCGTGACCGGCGGCGAGCGGGATCAGGTCCTCCTCGGCGCGACCGGCACCGGCAAGACCTTCACGATGGCCAAGGTGATCGAGGAGACCCAGCGCCCGGCCATCATCATGGCGCACAACAAGACGCTGGCGGCGCAGCTGTACGGCGAATTCAAGCAGTTCTTCCCGGACAACGCGGTCGAGTACTTCGTGTCGTACTATGATTACTACCAGCCGGAGGCCTACGTCCCGCGCTCGGACACGTATATCGAGAAGGAATCGCAGATCAACGAGCAGATCGACCGGATGCGCCACTCGGCCACCCGTGCGCTTCTGGAGCGCGATGACGTGATCATCGTCTCTTCGGTGTCCTGCATCTACGGTATCGGGTCGGTGGAGACCTACGGGGCGATGACGCTCGATCTCTACACGGGCCGTGAATACGATCAGCGCAAGATCATGGCGGACCTGATCGCGCAGCAGTACCGGCGCAACGACCAGGCCTTCCAGCGCGGCTCCTTCAGGGTGCGCGGGGACGTGGTCGAGATCTGGCCGGCGCATCTCGAGGACAGCGCGTGGCGTCTCTCCTTTTTCGGGGAGGAGCTTGAGGCGATTACGGAGTTCGACCCCCTCACCGGTGCCAAGACCGATACCTTCGAACGGGTCCGCATCTACGCCAACAGCCACTACGTCACGCCCCGTCCGACGCTCAGGCAGGCGGCGATCTCGATCAAGAAGGAGCTGCGGATGCGGCTCGACCAGCTCGTGGCCGAGGGCAAGCTGCTCGAGGCGCAGCGGCTGGAGCAGCGCACGAATTTCGATCTGGAGATGCTGGAGGCGACGGGCTCGTGCAACGGCATCGAGAACTACTCCCGGTACCTGACGGGCCGCGCCCCCGGCGAGCCGCCTCCGACGCTGTTCGAGTTCATCCCGGACAACGCCATCGTGTTCTGCGACGAGAGCCACGTCTCGGTGCCCCAGATCGGCGCGATGTACAAAGGCGACTACCGGCGCAAGTTCACCCTCGCCGAGCATGGATTCCGACTGCCCTCCTGCATGGACAACCGTCCGCTCAAGTTCGAGGAATGGGACGCGATGCGCCCGCAATCGGTCTTCGTTTCGGCGACCCCGGCGGCGTGGGAGCTCGAGCAGTCGGGCGGGGTCTTCGCCGAGCAGGTCATTCGCCCGACCGGCCTTCTGGACCCGCCCGTCGAGGTGCGCCCGGTCGAGATGCAGGTGGACGATCTGCTCGACGAGATCCGGCGGGTCTCCCAGGCCGGCTACAGGACGCTGGCGACGGTCCTGACCAAGCGCATGGCGGAGGATCTGACGGAGTATCTCCACGAGCAGGGCATCCGCGTGCGGTACATGCACAGCGATATCGACACGATCGAGCGGATCGAGATCCTGCGGGACCTGCGCCTCGGCGCCTTCGACGTTCTCGTGGGGATCAACCTGCTCCGCGAGGGTCTCGACATCCCCGAATGCGGTCTCGTCGCCATCCTCGACGCGGACAAGGAAGGGTTCCTGCGCTCGGAGACGTCCCTCGTCCAGACCATCGGGCGGGCGGCGCGGAACGCGGACGGGCGCGTCATCATGTATGCGGACCGGATCACGGGCTCGATGGAGCGGGCCATGCGGGAGACCGACCGTCGCCGCGAGAAGCAGATCGCCTACAACGAGGAGCATGGCATCACGCCCGCCACGATCCGCAAGAACGTGGAGGACGTGCTGTCCGGCCTCTACCAGGGCGATACGGACATGAACCGGGTGACCGCCAAGGTGGACAAGCCGCTGGTCGGGGCGAACCTGCAGGCCCATCTCGACGGTCTCAGGGAGAAGATGCGCAAGGCGGCCGAAAATCTCGAATTCGAGGAGGCCGCTCGCCTTCGCGACGAGGTCAAGAGGCTGGAAACCGTCGATCTCGTCGTGGGCGAGGACCCCCTTGCGCGTCAGACCGCCGTGGAAGAGGCGATGGAAGAGGCCCGCAAGGCGTCGGGTCGGTCCACCGCCGGCCGCGCCGGCTCCCGCGGCGGCAACAAGCGCTCGAAACGCAGCGGAAGCTGACGGGCGAGGGGAGGGGACGAGGAAAAGCGTTCCTCGGCGTGCCCCGCTGGGGTTTACAATGCCGCTCCCCCGCGCGAAGCCGCGCGGCACCTGTTGGTGGCGGACCTTGCCCGTAGCGCGTATCGTGCGCGTGCGAGGCGTCTGCCTCGTTTTTCTGCGTGCTCGCCCCGGAATGGCTCGCGCATACGCTTTGGGGGCGCCATGACCATCACACACCTCGTGACCCATTCGGGCGGCTTCCACGCCGACGAGCTTCTGTCCTCGGTCATCCTGACGCGGCTCTTTCCGGAGGCGGAGCTCGTTCGAACGCGGGACCTTTCGTGGATCGGGCCGGGGGAGGGCCGGATCGTCTACGACGTCGGCCGGGCGTTCGACGCGGAGGCCCGGATCTTCGATCACCACCAGCGCCCCGCCCCCTTGCGTGAGGACGGGCGACCCTACAGCTCGTTCGGTCTGATATGGGCCAGCTACGGGCGGGACTACCTGCGCGCTCTGGGCGTCCCCGAACGCGATCTCGAGGTCATCCACGCGGGCTTCGACGACAGCTTCGTCGTTCCCATCGACCTGATGGACAACGGTGCGATGGAGCCTTCGGCCGCCGGTCCTCTGGCCGGGCTGACGCTGCCCGTTCTCCTGGAATCCCTGAAGCCGGTCTTCGATGACCGCAGCGAGAGCGCAGACGACCGCGCCTTCCTGGCGGCCGTCCCCGTGGCGCGGGCCTTCGTCGAGGCCGCCATCGAGGGGCGCGCGGCGAAACGGCGCGCAGAGGGAATCGTCATGGAGGCGATCGAGGCGGCGGGGGAGTCCCGCGTTCTGGAGCTGCCGATGGGAATGCCGTTCCGCTCCGCCATCGAAACTGCCGGCGCGGACCACCTGCTCTTCGTCGTCCATCCCCGCGGCGACGACTGGGTGCTGACCACGATCCGCAAGAGCGGCGATACTTTCGAGGCCCGTGCGGATTTGCCGGAGGCATGGGCCGGCCTGACCGATGCGGCGCTCGAGGAGGCCTCCGGCGTCGAGGGCGCGAAGTTCTGCCACAACGCGCGCTTCATCGCGGTGGCCGCCACGCATGACGCGGTGCGACGGCTCGCCGACCAGGCGGTTGCCGCGGCAGTCTGAGCTCGCCCCGGCGGCCCGCGCACCGACCCGGCATCTTCCGTCGCGGCGAGAGAGCCCGCCCGCCATGGAAGAGCCTTGCCGCCCGTCTTATCTGAACCTGAGCGAAGGGGGCCGGGACGCGCCGCGTTCTCCCCCCTAAACGGTGCCCGGCCCTCGACGCGGCCCGGCACGCACCGGACATTCGCCCGGAACCCGGGCGCGACAGATTGCGAGGACCACCATGAAAGCTGCTGTACACGACACATTCGGCGAGCCCGCCGACGTTCTGAAGGCGCGCGATGTCGAGACGCCGGAGCCGGGGCAGGGGGAGGTCCGCATCCGGACGATCCTGTCCCCGATCCACAACCACGACCTTTGGACGATCCGCGGCAATTACGGCTACAAGCCGCCGCTGCCCGGCGCGATCGGCGGCTCCGAAGCCGCCGGAGTGGTCGATGCCGTGGGCGATGGCGTGGAGGAGGGGCTCCTCGGCCGGCGCGTGAGTGTCGCCGACGTCCATGGATCCTGGGCGGAGTTCTTCATCGCGCCCGCCGGAGGGCTCCTGCCCCTGCCGGACGCGATCTCGGACGAACTCGGCGCGCAGCTCATCGCGATGCCGTTCTCCGCCATCTCGCTTCTGGAAACGCTGAAGGCCGGGAAGGGCGACTGGATCATCCAGACCGCCGCGAACGGGGCCGTCGGTCGGATCATGGCGGTTCTGGCCAAGTCGCGCGGGATCAACCTTCTCAATCTCGTGCGCCGCACCGAAGCGGCCGATGAATTGCGGGACGCAGGGTTCACGAACGTCATCTCCACCTCGGACGAGGACTGGACGGACAAGGCCCGCGCCGTGATCGGCGACGGTGCCGCTCTCTCCGCGATCGACAGCGTCGGAGGCGACATCTCGGCGCGCCTCGTCGAGCTTCTGTCGCAGGACGGCGAACTCGTCGTCTTCGGGACGGCGACCGGCGCCCCCATGCCGCTCTCCTCCGGCGCCCTCATCATGAAGCACATCACGGTAAGGGGCTTCTGGGGTGCCCGCGTCAGCAAGGACATGGACGATGCGCGCCGCAAGGCTCTGACCAGGGAGCTGGTCGAACTGGCGGTGAAGGGCGAGCTAAAGCTGGAGACCGGCGGAACGTTCGGCCTGGACGATCTGGGCGCTGCCCTCGATGCGGCGCTGACGCCGGGCCGCGCCGGAAAGGTGATGCTCCGCCCGTGACGTCGCGGCCGGCCCGCCTCCGGACGTGGGGCGGGCCGGCGACAGCCCGGCGGTTCCTGCCCCTCATGTCGCTGCGGGGCGGTGCGCTCCGGCCGCCGGGCGCCCGCTTTTTGGCGCCGGTCCTTTCCTGACCGCGCCCCTCAGACGCAGCGCATTGGACAGCACGAACACCGAGGACAGCGCCATCGCGCCCGCCGCCAGTACGGGGGACATGAGGATGCCGCTGGCCGGGTAGAGGACGCCTGCCGCGATCGGAACGAGGGCGATGTTGTAGGCGAAGGCCCAGAACAGGTTCTGCCGGATGTTCCGCATCGTCGCGCGGGAGATCGCGAATGCGCTCGGGACGGCGGAGAGGCCCGAGCCCATCAGCACCACGTCCGCGCTTTCGATGGCGACGTCCGTTCCGGTGCCGATGGCGATGCCGACATCTGCCGTCGCAAGGGCCGGCGCGTCGTTGATCCCGTCGCCGACGAAGGCGACGGGTCCGAGGCGCCTCAGCGCCTCGACCGCCGCGACCTTGCCGTCCGGCATGACCTCGGCCACGACCTCGGCGATCCCGAGGCGTCCGGCGACAGCATCGGCCGTCGCGCGGCCGTCGCCGGTGATCATCGCCACCCTGAGACCCTGGGCCTGCAGTTCCGCCACCGCCCGCTTGGCACTGTCCCTGATCGGATCCGAGACGGCGACAAGGGCCGCGGCGGCTCCGTCCTTCGCGGCGAAGAGCACGGTTCGGCCCTCCTCGGCCATGGCGTCCGCAGCGGCGGAGAAGGCAGACACGTCGACCCCCTCCTGCGCCATCAGGCGGCCCGCTCCGATCAGGATCCGGTGCCCGCCCGAGAGGGCAGAGACGCCAAGACCGGTCAGCGAGGCAAAGTCATCGGGCCGTATCGAGGGCAGCCCCTCCCGCTCCGCCCCACCGGCGATGGCCCGTGCGACGGGATGCTCCGACAGCGCCTCGATCCCCGCGATGCGGGCGAGCAGATCGGCGCGATCCTCCCCCGACGCCGTCTCGAAGGCGGTCAGCGTCGGGCGCCCTTCGGTCAGCGTTCCGGTCTTGTCGAAGGCGACCACCGACGCGGATTGCAGGCTCTGCAATGCGTCCCCCTTGCGAAAGAGAACGCCCAGCTCCGCCGCGCGTCCGGCGCCGACGGTGATCGACGTCGGCGTGGCGAGGCCCATGGCACAGGGGCAGGCGATGATCAGCACCGCGACACCGGCGACGAGCGCATGGGCGAGCCGCGGCTCGGGGCCGAAGACGAGCCAGAGCGTGACGGTCAGAAGGGCGACAAGAAGGATCGCCGGAACGAAGTAGAGCGTGATGCGGTTCACGAGGCCCTGGATCGGCAGACGCGCGCCCTGCGCCGCCTCGACCATGCGAATGATCTGCGAAAGCACCGTGTCCGACCCCACCCGGCTGGCGCGCACCCGGAGGGCGCCGGTACCGTTCACCGTCCCGCCGGTGACCGCGGCGCCGACGTCCTTCCGGGCCGGAAGAGGCTCGCCCGTGATCATGCTCTCATCGACGAAGGAGCACCCCGAGACGACGTCCCCATCGGTGGCGACAGTCTCCCCGGGGCGCACGCGCACGATGTCGCCCGGCACGATCTCGTCCACGGGCCGCATGCTCTCGCGGCCGTCTCGCTCCACGATCGCCGTGCGCGCGCGCAGCCCCGCAAGGCGGGCGATCGCGTCGCCAGTGCGGCCCCTGGCCCGCGCCTCGAGGACGCGGCCCAGCAGGATCAGCACGACGATCACCGCGGCCGCCTCGAAATAGACCGCCCGGCTCTGTGCCGGTATCGCCTCGGGGACGAAGAGGCAGATGCAGGAGAAGAGCCAGGCCGCCGTCGTTCCGAGCGCGACAAGGGAGTTCATGTCCGGCGCTGCCCGGAAGAGGGCGGGATAGCCCTTGGCGTAGAAGTGCCGCCCCGGCCCGGCGAGGATCGCCGTCGTGAGGACGAATTGCACGAGCCATGAGGCGCGCATCCCGATCGTCCCCTCGATGAGATCGTGGAAGGCGGGGACGAGGTGTCCGCCCATCTCGAGCAGGACGACGGGGAGGGCGAGCGCCGCGGCGAGGATGAACTGCCGTTTGAGCGCGCGGCCCTCCTCCGCCCGCCGCTCTTCACCGTGCGTGCGCGCCTCCTCGGCATCCGCCCGGACGGTCGCGGGGTAGCCGGCGGCGGTCAGGTTCCGGGCAATGTCCGCCGCCCCGCAATCCTCTGAATGGCGGACGACGGCCCGGCCTCGCGAAAGATCGACCTCGGCGGATGCAACGCCCGGCAAGCCGAGGAGCATGCGCTCCACGCGGCCGATACAGGAGGCACAGCTCATCCCCTCGACCAACAGGACGGTCTCCGTCAGCCGCATCGGATACCCCGCCTCGGCGAGCGCGGCCTCCACCTCGCCCGTGGTGACGCTGCCGTCATGGTGCAGGGCCGCGTTTTCGGTTGCGAGGTTGACCTGCGCTCCTGTGACGCCCGGCAGGGCGAGAAGGCGCTTCTCGACACGGCCGACGCAGGAGCCGCAGGACATCCCGTCGACGCCGAAGCGGATTGTCCCTGAGGTGGTCATGGATCGTCTCCCAGATCGTGGCGAGCCAGAGATAGGGATTCCAGCGACTGGAGGGTCAAGGCGCAATCAAGGTCGGAACAGGGGCCCATGACAGAAAAAGGCGGCGCGCCCGCCGGCCCGCCGCCTGTCTTCGTCTTTGCGGGGTAAACCGGGGGAGGCGTCGGTAGCCGCGCCTCCGCCCCGGTCCGTCGCAGCCGCGCGTCAGTAGCCGACGATGGACTTCACCTCGAGGTATTCCTCCAGGCCGAACATGCCGTATTCGCGGCCGTTGCCGGATTGCTTGTAGCCGCCGAAGGGGGCGTGGCCGTCCCAGGCGGGGTAATTGAGGTGAACTTGGCCCGCGCGGATCTGGGCGGCGACGCGGCGGGCGCGATCCTGATCGCCCGACTGGACATGGGCGCCGAGGCCGTAGCGGGTGTCGTTGGCAATGGCGATCGCCTCTTCCTCGCTGTCATAGGCGAGGATCGACAGGACCGGTCCGAAGATCTCCTCGCGCGCGATCCGCATCGACATGTCGACGTTCGAGAAGACCGTCGGGGCCACGAAATAGCCGTTGTTCAGTCCTTCCGGGCGCTCGGTGCCGCCGCAGACGAGCTTGGCGCCCTCGTCGATCCCCGCCTGGATGAGCTCGAGGACCTTTCCGTACTGCGCCTTGTTGGCGATGGGGCCGAGATCGGTGTCCGAGGAGGTCGGATCGCCGACCTTCAGGCCCGTGGCCGTGCGCTTCGCGATGTCCTCGACCTCGCCCAGCCGGGCGCGCGGCACTATCATCCGCGTCGGCGCGCTGCACGACTGGCCGCAATTGCGGTAGCCCGTGACCACGCCCTTGGAGACCGCGGTCTCGAAGTCGGCATCATCCAGGAGAATGTTCGGGGACTTGCCGCCCAGTTCCTGCACGACGCGCTTCACCGTCGGGGCCGCCGCCTGGGCGACGAGCACGCCAGCGCGGGTCGAGCCGGTGATCGAGACCATGTCGACCTCGGGATGTTCGGAGAGCGCCGCGCCCACGACCTCCCCCCGGCCCGTCACCATGTTGAAGACCCCCTCAGGCACGCCCGCATCGTGCACGACCTGCGCGAAGAGCGCCGCACTGAGCGGAGACAGCTCGCTCGGCTTCAGGACCATGGTGCAGCCGGCGGCAAGCGCCGGGGCGACCTTGGCGGTGATCTGGTAGAGCGGCCAGTTCCACGGGGTGATCAGCGCGCAGACCCCAATGGCCTGCCGGGCGATGGCCGTGGTGCCCTGCATCTTCAGGAACTCGTAGCTCTTCAGAACCTCGGCCTGCACCTTCACATGCGCCAGTCCGTTCGGCCCCTGCGAGGCTTCGGCGAAGGGGCGAGCGGCGCCCATCTCGGCGATGATCGCATCGACGAACTGATCCATCCGTTCCTCGATGAGACCCGCGATGCGCTCGATCAGGGCAATGCGATCCTCTACCGGGGTGCGGGAAAATTCGGGAAAGGCGCGGCGGGCGGCGGCAACGGCGGCTTCGACGTCCTCGGCGCGTCCGGAGGCGACCTCGGCCACCGGCGCTTCGGTGGCGGGATTGATCGCCGTCAGCCGTTCGGACCCCTGAAAGGCTTGCCAGGCTCCGTCGATGTAAAAGTCCCGTGCTGCGCTCATCTTGGTGATCCTTCCATCAGTTCGTCCGCCCGGAGGCGCCCGTGTCCCCCATGGGGTCCAGCCGTAGTCCAGCTTCGGCCGGAGAACAACGCCGGGGCCGCCCGCCGGCTCGTTGCAGGGCCTGCGCCTGGAGCGGCCGGGGGGGGGCGATCGCGTCCGGCGCCGCGCAACTGAGCGCTCCGGCGGCAGCAGGCGTCTCAGGGCGCCGCGGCGCGCAGGACCATGTCCGCTAGGAACGTCCGCGCCGCGTCCAGTTCGGCGCGCAGGACATATTCGTTGGCCTTGTGGGCCCGCGCAATGTCGCCGGGGCCGCAGATGACCGAGGGGATGCCGGCCTTCTGGTAGAGCCCGGCCTCCGTACCAAAGCTCACGGCGCCGAGGGAGGCCTTGCCGCTTGCCGCTTCCGCCGCACGGGTCATCGGGTGATCGGTGGGGAGGGTGAGGGCGGGGTAGGTCGCGACGACATCGTGCGCCGTCCCGAAGCCATCCGCCTCCAGCGCGGCGAGCTCATTGAGAACGGGCCTGACGAGGTCCATCGGCTCGACGCCGGGAATGGCGCGAACTTCCATCGCGAGGCGCGCTTCGGCCGGAATGATGTTCAGCGCCTGACCGCCGGAGATCGTACCGGCCTGCATGGTCGAGAAGGGCGGAGCGAAGGTGTGGTCCACCGGCCCGGCCTCGAGCGCCCCAGCCTCGCCCACGATGCGGGACAGGACCCGGGACAGGCCGTGGATCGCGTTCCGCCCCAGATCGGGACGGGAGGAATGGCCGGGCGTGCCGCGCACCGTGACCTCCACCGCGGCCTTGCCCTTGTGCCCGCGCACGGGAACGAGCCCGGTCGGCTCTCCGATCAGCGCGCCGAAGGGCCGGGCGCAGAGGGTCGGCAGTTCGGCGAGAAGATGCGGTACGCCGCGGCAGCCGATCTCCTCGTCGTAGGAGAGCGCGAGATGGACGGTCCGCGCCTCAGCGCTTTTCGCGAACTCGGGCGCAAGGGAGAGGAGGCAGGCGACGAAGCCCTGCATGTCGGAGGTGCCGCGCCCGTGAAGCTGTCCGTCGCTCTCCGTCAGTTCGAAGGGATCCGTGCGCCAGTCAGGCTCTTCTGCCGGAACGACGTCGAGATGGGCGGACAGGACGAGACCGGCGCGATCTCGGGGGCCGAAGCTGGCAAGGATGTTGCGCCGCCGGGGATCCGGGCCGGGGAGGACGGACACCTCCGCGCCGGCATCCTCGAGAAAGGCGGCGACCCAGCCGGTGATCTCGGTGTTGGGTCCGCCCGTGACGGCGCGAAAGGCCAGAAGCCTCCTGAGTATGTCTTCCGTGTTCATCCGGTTTAGTGCCACCCGGACCGTTCCAAGTGCAAGCGCCTGCGGCATGGCAGTCGGGGCGAGACCCCGCGCCCGGAAAAATGGCCGGCCCGAACACGACGCGTCCGGACCGGCCATTGCCAAGGCATCGTCCGCGACCGGCGGTCAGCGGCGCACCCCTCTTTCGTCATTCGGCGGGCATGTCTTCCACGGTCGCCGCTTCGATCACGCCGCAGGCGATGCGGTTGCCGGCGTCGCCGCTCGGCTGGCTGACATAGTCGTCGGGCCCGGAATGGACGATGAAGGCAGCACCATCGTCGTCCATGAGGTGCTCCATGACGTCCAGCCGCTCATTGAAGTACTCGACGTTCACGATGCCGTTCGACTGGACCGTGACATTGGGCATATCGCCCGGATGCGGACCACCCGCGGAGCGCACGCCATGCTCGGCATCCCCCGCGATATGTCCACCGGCCGAACTGAAGTCATCCGCCGAGCAATCCCCGGTCTCGTGGAAATGCACGCCGTGGACGCCTTCCGGGATGGATGTCAGGGCGATGGTGACGTGGGCGATGTCCGACTCGGTTTCCTGAACGTAGACGGAGCCGATATTCTCCCCGTCCTGGTTCATCACTTCGGCGGCGGCGATGGCGCGTTCAGTCAGCTCGTCGCCACTGTCCTGCGCGAAAGTGGGACCGGTGGCCAGAAGGGCGATGCCGGCGGCTGTCGCGAGTGTACGCATGGGAAGTCCTCCGTGTTTTCTCGCAAGGTCAACAAGGCGAGGGGCGGGGCGTTCCAACGTGATCGATCACGCTTCGCCCTTGCGGCGCCCGCCCCGTTTGGGAGAAAAGCGGCACGAGCGGTCCCATAGCTCAACTGGATAGAGCAGCCGACTTCTAATCGGCAGGTTCGGGGTTCGAGTCCTCGTGGGACCGCCAGCATGAAAATTGCGCCATAAAAATCAATTACTTATACCCCAGCATCGCAAGCGATCGGGGGCGGTTTGCAACGAACATGGTCCGCCGAGACGCTCGACGCGTATGTCGATCGACTTCCGCGAGAGACGACGGCGGAGGGTGTTGCCGCGACGCACGACCTTGTAGGATCTCGATCTCATGAGATGGTGGAAGGGGTGAACATGGCGGGCGCATCCAGCGACGACACGCTGAAGATCGACTACGTGGAGTTCGGCTCGTCGGACCTGCCAGCGACGCAAGCGTTCTTCGGCGACGTGTTCGGGTGGACGTTCACGGAGTACGGCGACCACTACCGGGACATCTCGGGGGCCGGACTGGGCGGCGGCGTCCACGACGAGGGAGCCGGTCCGCCGCTCGTGATCCTGAAGACGGACGATCTGGACGGGTCGCTCCGGAAGGTCCGCGAGGCGGGGGCGGAGATCACGCAAGGTATCTTCGAGTTCCCCGGCGGGCGGCGCTTCCATTTCACCGCTCCGGGCGGTGTGAAGCTCGCCGTCTGGACGGAAGACTGATTGCATGACCGCGCTGAGCAGGCCCGAAGTGGACGCGATCGACGAGACGATCCGCCTCCTCATCGAGGACATCGCGCCCGACGCTCGCTACGCACCGAAATACGGCGGCGACGTGATCCTCCCCGATCCTGACAGCGACGACTTCATCGGCGGCATCTTCGCCTACGCCGGGCATGTCTCGTTGGAGTTCTCGCACGGCGCCTCCTTCCGCGACCCGGACGGTCATCTTGAAGGCAAGGGCAAGAGCCGGCGCCACCTCAAGTTCCGCGAGCGTGGAGACGTGGAGGCGAAAGACACGAGGGGTTTCCTCGAACAGGCGCTCGGACTGTAGCCGCACGGCGTTCCGGCGAGAACATTCCTCCGGCCATGGGCCGAAGAGAGAAGACATCCGATTTTGCGGAAGAGGGGCGGCCCGTTCAAGCGGGGCGCAGGCCGGCAATAAAGACCTGCACGTCCGCCACGTTCGTTCCGGTGGGCCGCTGCGGGATCAGATCGCCCGAGGCCTCGAGGGCATGGTAGCTGTCGCTCCTGCCGAGGAACGTTTCCGCCTCCAGCCCCGCCGCAAGGAGCCGGTCCAGCGTTTCGTCGTCCACACAGGCGCCCGCGGCGTCGGTCGGTCCGTCACGTCCGTCCGTGCCGCCGCTGAGGAAGGCCCAAGGGCCGGCGACGCCGCGCCGCTTCGCCTCGAGTGCGACGC
Source organism: Tropicimonas omnivorans (assembly GCF_031846565.1). NCBI lineage: Bacteria > Pseudomonadati > Pseudomonadota > Alphaproteobacteria > Rhodobacterales > Roseobacteraceae > Tropicimonas > Tropicimonas omnivorans. The sequence goes on from NZ_JAVRHL010000004.1 coordinate 51,695, forward strand.
GGAGGGCAAGTTCCTGGTTGCGCCCGCCGAGACCGCGGCCGCGTAGCCTGACCGTCGTCTCCCCGCCGAAGATCAGCACGGGCGCGGCGGGGGAGGCCAGATGCGCGTCGACGATGAACGTCGCCGCGTCCTCCACCGGCCCGATCAGCTCTTCCGACACGATGTCGGCCTTCCCGTCCGCCGCCTCCCGCATGGCAAGAAGGCTCATCCGGTTGCTGCCGATGAGCTGCACCTCGTTTGCGGACGCCGGAGCAGGGCGAGTCCCGGAGCGCAGGACGTCTTTCACGGACGAGGGCACGGACGCCCAGATGCCGAGGGCCTTCAGCGTCTCGATGGCTTCGGCCGGTGTTCCGATGGGGGCGACGGTCGGACCGCTGGCCACCACGCGAAGGTCGTCTCCGATGACGTCCGAGAGGATCAGGCTTCGGGTGGACGCGGGCGCCGCCAGGGCCGCAAGCCCGCCGCCCTTGAGCCGGGAGAGGCACTGGCGCACGAGATTGGTCTGCCGGATATCCGCGCCGCATCCCAGAAGGAGGCGGTTCACCTCCGCCTTCTCAGGCAGCCCGATCCCCTCCACCGGCGCGGGGAGAAGCGCTGAGCCGCCGCCGCTGATGAGGCACAGAACGACGTCGTCCCGTCCGGCGCCCTTCGCGATCCGTTCGACGTCGAGCGCCGCCGCCAGCCCCGCCTCATCGGGAACGGGATGGCCCGCGAGGAAGACCCGAACGCCCGCGATCTCGGTGTCGTTCTCGTAGTTCGTGACGATCAGGCGCTCGCCCGGCGCCCCGGCCGGCAGCTTGTCCAGCGCTGCGCGCATCATCGGTCCCGCGGCCTTGCCGACGGCGATCACGTGGCAGGCGCCGCCCGCAGGCAACTCGACCGGGCTCGCACCCAGCGCCGCGCTGACCGCGAGATCCGGCCGGGCGGCGTCGATGGCGCTGTCGTAGAGAGCCATGGCCCGGTCGCGCAGGGCGGCACGGTCAGCGGGGTCGGTCATGTCGGAAGTTCCATGATGAGCGGCGGTCAGCCTAAATAGCGCAGTCCCGCGGTGCGGTTGCAAGGGCGGTGGCCGGGGACGGCGAGCTGAGGACGGCAGGCCCGGCCCCACCGGTCGCAAGGGCGGGCATGTCAGGCGTCCGCCCCGCCCTCGTCCCTGATGCCGGCCAGGAAGACCCGCAGGCCCAGGTCGAACCGTGCGCGGAGTTGCGGAAGATCGGGCAGGCGGCACCGGTCGAGCAGCATCTCGACGGCGGACACCTGGACCATGTCCCTCAGGAGCGACGCGGCGGCGTGGGTATCCATCCGCGGGATCTCGCCGCGCGCCACGGCCCGGTCGAGTTCGGTGCGGATCATGCGGCGGACGGCCTCGGGGCCGCGCTCCGAACACAGGCGGGCAAGGGGAGATTCGGATCCCGCATTCGCGATCCCGGCGCGCAGGACCTCGAGCGGCAGGCCGGAGAGCGGGAATTCCGGACGCGGCTCCAGCATCCTGCGCAGCCGCTCCTCGAGCGGCAGGTCCGTATCGCCGGGCGACAGGGGGCGCAGGAAGACGTTCCGGAGGCGATCGAGATAGGCCGAGATCAGCTCGTCCTGGCTGCGGAAGAGATCGTAGAGCGTGCGTTTCGACATGCCCGCGCGGGCGGCGACCGCCGTCATCGTCAGCCCGTCCATGCCGCTCGTCTCGAAGACCTCGCCCACGGCGCCGAGGACGATATCGCGCCTGTCCTCGGCCGACAGGACCACCGGTCGCCCACGTCTGCGGCGAATGCTGGCGTCCTCGCTCAATTTTTCTCCTCCCCTGATGCCGCCGTGCAGCAATGCACCATAGCTGCGCGGATGCGGCATTTACAAAACTCCACGGTTTTGTAATGAGCCGCTGTCTGGGCGGCAAGGTCTGCTCCGCTTCATCTCGTTCAACAGGAGCTTCTCCATGTCCCGTCCGGCACTGTTCGCGCGATCGGCCCTCGTCCTGTTTCTCGCGGTCACCGCCGCCGCGGCCCCGGCGCAGGAGGGGCGCCCGCCCGCCGTCGTCACCGTCGAGACGATGCAGGCCCAAGACGTGGTCCTCACCTCGACGCTTCCGGGCCGCGTCCGCGCCTCGGCGCAGGCGGAGGTCAGGCCTCAGGTGAGCGGCATCATCATCGAGCGGCTGTTCGAGGAAGGGACGCATGTCGAAGAGGGGGACGTGCTCTACCGGATCGACCGCGCGACCTACGAAGCGGCGCTCGCCTCGGCCGAGGCCTCCGTAGCCCAGGCGGAAGCTCAGCTCAGGGCCGCCGAGCGAGAGGCGGACCGGATGCAGACGCTGTCCGAACGAGGGATTTCCAGCCAGTCGAACGAGGACGCGGCGGTCTCCACCCGGGACGGCGCAATCGCCCAGCTCAAGATGGCGGAGGCGCAGCTCAGCTCCGCGCGCATCGACCTCGACCGCACGGATGTACGCGCCCGGATCGCCGGCGAGGTGGGCTTCTCCCTTGCGAGCGTCGGCGAACTCGTCACCGGCAGCCAGGCGAACCCGCTGACCACGATCCGCAAACTCGATCCGGTCGATGTTGACGTGACCCAGTCCGCGGCGGATCTCATTAACTGGCGGCGCGATGCGGCGCAGGGCGGCACTCCCGGAACCGGCCAGGAGGCCACGCTGACGCTCGCCGACGGCAGCTCCTTCGACCAGTCGGGCACCCTGCGCGCTGCCGAGCCCCATGTGGACGAGCAGACGGGCGTGATCGTCCTGCGCATGTCCTTCGACAATCCGGACGGTCTGCTCCTGCCCGGGATGTACGTTCAGGTCGAGATGCCCACCGCCACCGCCGAGGACGTGTTCCTCGTCCCGCAGGAAGGCGTCACGCGGGACCGTCGCGGCAACCCGCTCGCGCTCGTCGTGAACGACGAGAACACGGTCGAGCAGCGCCCCCTGACGATCCTGCAGGATCTCGGTTCGGACTGGGTGGTCACGGGCGGACTGGCTTCCGGCGACCGGGTGATCGTCGCGGGCTCCCAGAACACCGCGCCCGGCGGGACCGTCACGCCGCAGGAGCGCGGCGCTGAGGACGGCACGGCCGGCGCCGGCGACGAGGCCCCGGACGGCGAAGCCCCTGCGAGTGAAGCCCCTGTGGGCGACGCCGCGGAAGCAGCCGCCGAGGGCGACGCCGCGGACGAGGAAGCGGCGCCTTCGCAAGGCGCCGAGGCCGCGCCCGCAGGGGCGCCCGACCTTGATGTGGCGCCCGCGGACGCCGAGTCCGATGCCGCTCCCGGTGCCGCCGCGGGCAGCGACGATCCCGAAGCCTCCGGCGACGAAAGCGAATAACATGTCCCGCTTCTTCATCGACCGTCCCGTCTTCGCCTGGGTGATCTCGATCCTCATCATGGGGATCGGGTTCCTTGCGGTGACGACCCTTCCCATCGCCCAGTATCCCCAGATCGCGCCCCCGAGCGTCAGTGTCTCGGCGTCCTATCCAGGCGCCTCGGCGCAGACCGTGGCCAACACGGTGACGCAGGTCATCGAACAGCAGATGACCGGGCTGGACGGGCTGCGCTACATCTCCTCGAACTCCTCCTCCGCCGGCACGACGAGCGTGTCCCTGACCTTCGAAACGGGCACCGACCCGGACATCGCGCAGGTGCAGGTGCAGAACAAGCTAAGCCAGGCGACGCCGCTCCTGCCGGAACCGGTGCAGCGGCAGGGTGTCCGGGTGCAGAAATCGTCCGCCGGTTTCCTCATGGTCCTGTCGCTCATCTCGGAGGACGGCACGTTCGACCAGGCGGATCTCGGCGATTACCTCTCGACCAACCTCGTGGACGAGCTGAGCCGCATCGAGGGGGTCGGCAGCGTGCAGGTCTTCGGCGGGCAATATGCCATGCGGATCTGGCTCGATCCCGCCAAGCTCGCAGCCTTCGAGCTGACGCCGAGCGATGTCGTCGCGGCGGTCAGCGCCGAAAACTCGCAGATCTCCGCCGGCGCCTTCGGCACCCGTCCCGCACCCGAAGGGCAGATGCTCAACGCCACGATCACGGCGCAGTCGCTCCTGAGCACGCCGGAGGATTTCCGGCAGATCGTGCTGCGCTCAAATGTGAACGGCGGCCTCGTGCTTCTCGACGATGTCGCGGAGGTGGCGATCGGCTCGGAAAGCTACGCCTTCGAATCCCGCTACAACGGGCAGCCCTCGGCGGGCATGGCCGTCAGCCTTGCGCCCGGGGCCAATGCCCTCGACGTGTCCGAGGCCGTCAAGGAGCGGATGGAAGAGTTCGCCGAGTTCTTCCCCGAGGGCATGGACTACGTCATCCCCTTCGATACGACGCCGTTCGTCGAGATCTCCATCGAGGAGGTGGTCCACACGCTGGTCGAGGCCATCGTCCTCGTCTTCTTCGTGATGCTCCTCTTCCTTCAGAACCTGCGCGCCACCCTCATTCCGACGCTGGCCGTGCCGGTCGTCATCCTCGGCACGTTCGGCATCCTCGCCGTGGCCGGATACAGCATCAACACGCTGACGATGCTGGCCCTCGTGCTCGCGATCGGCCTTCTCGTCGACGATGCGATCGTCGTGGTCGAGAATGTCGAGCGGGTCATGGAAGAGGAGGGGCTCTCCCCCCGCGAGGCCACGCGCAAGTCGATGGGCCAGATCACCGGTGCGCTGATCGGGATCGCGATGGTCCTGTCGGCGGTGTTCGTGCCGATGGCGTTCTTCGGCGGCTCGACCGGCGTCATCTACCAGCAATTCGCGATCACGATCGTGTCCGCCATGGTGTTGTCCGTGGTCGTCGCGCTGACCCTGACCCCGGCGCTCTGCGCCACCCTTCTGAAACCCGGTCACGGCGCCGCGAAACGCGGGCCCTTCGGCTGGTTCAACAAGGGGTTCAACGGCGTCATGCGCGGATACGGCAGCATGGTGGGCTGGATCACGCGGCATCGCATCATCTCGGGCCTGGCCTATGTCGGCATCGCGGTCGCGATGGTCCTGATGTTCCTGCGGACCCCGACGGGGTTCCTGCCCGAGGAAGACCAGGGCGTCCTCTTCACCATCGTGCAGCTTCCCACCGGGGCGACGCTGGACCGCACGCTCGACGTCGTCGGCCAGATCGAGGACCACTATCTTCAGAACGAAGGCGAGAACGTGCAGTCCGTCTTCGGCGTGGCGGGCTTCGGCTTCGGCGGGCAGGGCCAGAACATGGCGCTCGCCTTCGTGCGGCTGAAGGACTGGGAGGAGCGTCCCTCGCCGGCCCAGAGCGCACAGGCCATCGCGGGGCGCGCCTTCGGGGCGTTCAGCCAGATCAACGACGCCATGGTCTTCCCGATCGTACCGCCGGCGATTCCCGAGCTCGGCAACGCCTCGGGCTTCGACTTCTACCTCCAGGCGCGTGGCGGGCAGACCCATGACGAGCTTCTGCAGGCCCGCAACGGCATGCTTGGCCTCCTTGCGCAAAGTCCGATGATCGCCTCCGCGCGGCCGAACGGACTGGAGGATGCCGCCCAGTTCAACCTCGACATCGACTGGCGCAAGGCCGGCGCGATGGGCCTCTCCGCGAGCGACGTCAGCAATCTGCTCTCCGTCGCCTGGGCTGGGCGCTACGTGAACGATTTCGTCGATGCCGGCCGGATCAAGCGTGTCTACGTGCAGGGCCGGGCGGACTCGCGGGCAACGCCGTCGGACCTCGACCAGTGGCGGGTGCGCAATTCGTCGGGCGGCCTCGTGCCCTTCGGCAACTTCGCCGAGGGCAACTGGCAGCAGGGTCCGCAAGGCGTCTATCGTTACGACGGTTTCCCGGCGATGCAGCTTCAGGGGGATCCCGCGCCCGGCGTGACCTCCGGCGAGGCGCTGGCGGAGATCGAGCGCCTGGCGGAACAGCTTCCCGGCTTCGAGGTCGCCTTCACCGGCCTTTCGCTCGAGGAGCAGGAATCGGGCAGCCAGGCCCCGCTGCTCTACGCGCTGTCGCTGGCGGCGGTGTTCCTGTCCCTTGCCGCGCTCTACGAGAGCTGGACCATCCCCTTCGCCGTCATGCTCGCGATGCCCATCGGCGTTCTGGGGGCGCTCATCGGCGCATGGCTCGGAGGGTACGAGAACGGCGTCTTCTTCCAGGTCGGCCTCCTGACGGTCATCGGCCTGACCGGCAAGAACGCGATCCTGATCGTCGAGTTCGCGCGCGAGAGGATGAACGGCGGCGAGACCCTGATGGTCGCGACCCGGGAAGCCTCGGTCCAGAGGTTCCGGCCGATCATCATGACCTCCATGGCCTTCTCGCTCGGCGTGCTGCCGCTGGTGATCAGCACCGGGGCCGGCGCCGGGGGCCGCAACGCCATCGGCGCGGGCGTTCTGGGCGGCACGCTGTCCTCCACGATCTTCGGCGTGCTTCTCGTGCCGCTCTTCTTCGTGGTGGTGATGAGCCTCTTCGGACGCCGACAGGTGCGGGAGGCCGAGGCGCGGGCAGAGGCGGCGTCCTCCGAGCCAAGGCTCGCCACTGCCGCCGAGTGAACGCGCGGGAGTGCTGGAATAAAGGAGCGCCGCCCGAGGGGGCGGCGCTCCTTTCGTTTGGTGCATGGTCTCCGGCCGGGGCAGATGCGCGGTTCGAACAGAGCGTCGCTCCCGTCCCGGGGCGGTGTCAGATCGCCGCCTCGAACAGCGCCCGCATGTTTGCCTCCGTCAGTTCCACCGGGTTGCCTCCGCAGGACGGATCGCGGAGGGCCATCGCGACGAGATCGTCGATACGGTCGCCCGTCGCGCCGAGGTCGCTCAGCTTCCCCGGAATGGCAAAGCGCGCGTTGAAGTCGTCCACGAACTTGCGGAACCCGTCGAAGCCGCCGTCGATCCCGAGATATCCCGCGGCGCGGTCGAAGCGTTCGGCAATGACCGGGGCGTTCAACTCCAGAACGGCGGGCATGCAGACGGCATTCGTGGTGCCGTGGTGGGTGCCCCAGATGGCGCCGACGGGATGGCTCATCGCATGGATCGCGCCGAGGCCCTTCTGGAAGGCCGTGGCCCCCATCGCGGCGGCGGACATCATGTTCGCCCGCGCCTCGATGTCGCCCGGCGTGTCGTAGGCACGCGGCAGGTTCTCGATCACGAGCCGCATCCCCTCGAGCGCGATGCCATGGCTCATCGGGTGGTAATGCGGTGAGGAGAAGGCCTCCACGCAATGGGCGAAGGCGTCCAGGCCGGTCCCGGCGGTGATCGCCTTCGGCATTCCGACGGTCAGCTCGGGGTCCGCGATCACGATGGCCGGCAGCACCTTGGGGTGGAAGATGATCTTCTTCTCGTGCGTCGCCGAATTGGTGATGACGCTGGCGCGGCCGACCTCCGAGCCGGTCCCGGCGGTGGTGGGAACGGCGATGTTGGGCGCGATGGCGTCCGCGTCGGCGCGGGTCCACCAATCGCCGATATCCTCGAAATCCCAGACGGGCCGGGTCTGGCCGGCCATGAAGGCGACCATCTTGCCAAGGTCGAGGCCGGAGCCGCCGCCGAAGGCGATGACGCCGTCATGGCCGCCGTCGCGGTAGGCCTTCACGCCTGCCGCGAGGTTCTTCTCGTTCGGGTTCGGATCGACCTCCGAGAAGATCGCACGCCCGAGGCCTGCCGTGTCGAGGATCTCCAGCGCGCGCTCGGTGATCTCGAGCCCGGCAAGCCCCTTGTCGGTGACAAGAAGCGGGCGGGTGATCCCGGCGGCCGTGCAGGCGCCCGGCAGCTCCGCGATGCGGCCGGCGCCGAAACGGATCGAGGTGGGGTAGGACCAGTTGGCGGTTGGGCTCATCAGGACGACTTCTTCAGGTGGTAGGATTTGGGGCGGGTGAGCGCCTGGATGCCGAGGATGGAGAGGCCCGCGCCGCGGCCGGTATCCTTGCAGCCGGTCCAGCAGAGGGCGGGGTCGAGGTAATCGGCGCGGTTCATGAATAGGGTCCCGGTCTCGATCCGGTCGCCGAGGTCGGCGGCGCGGTCCAGGTCGCGGGTCCAGATGCTGGCGGTGAGGCCGAAGCGGCTGTCGTTCATCAGCCGGACCGCTTCATCGTCGTCCTTGACCGGCATGATGCCGACGACGGGACCGAAGCTCTCCTCCCGCATCACGTCCATGTCGTGGGTGACGCCGGTCAGGACCTGCGGCGTGAGGTAGGCGCCGCCATCGTCCGCCGGCGAGGTCTCGAGATGCGCCGTCGCGCCCTCCGCCACGGCCTTGTCGATCTGCTCCCGCACGGTCCGGGCGAAGCGGACGTTCGCCATCGGGCCGATCGTCGTTTCGGGATCGAGCGGATCGCCGAGCTTCAGAGCCTTGGCCCAGGTCACCGCCTTCTCGACGAACGCGTCATAGAGGCTTTCGTGGACGTAGATGCGTTCGATCCCGCAGCAGCACTGGCCGGCATTGAACATCGCGCCGTCCATCAGCCCGTCCACCGCCGCGTCCAGATCGGCATCCTCGCGCACATAGCCCGGATCCTTGCCGCCGAGCTCGGTCGAGACGGGCGTAAAGGTCCCCGCAGCCGCCTTCTCCATCGCCTGGCCACCACCGACGGATCCGGTGAAGTTCACGAAGTCCACCGCGCGGGCGGAAATGAGGGCGCTGGTCGTATCGTGGTCCATGAAGATGTTCTGGAACACGTCCTCCGGGATGCCGACGGAGTGGAAGGCCCGTGCCATCCGCTCGCCCACGAGGAGCGTCTGCGTGGCGTGCTTCAGTAGGACGGTGTTGCCGGCGATGAGGGCAGGCGCGACGGTATTGATCGCGGTCATCCAGGGGTAGTTCCAGGGCGCGACGACGAGGACGACCCCCCAGGGCAGGCGGCGGATGTAGCGGCGGGAGGTGTCATCGTCCCCCACCTCGATATCCGCCAGGGCCGCCTCGGCGATGTCCGCCATGTGGCCGCCGCGCTCACGGAAGCCGCCGAACTCGCCGCCGTAGCGCACCGGGCGGCCCATCATCCGCGCCAGCTCCTCGACGATTTCGTCGTTCATCTCCCCCACGGCCTCGATCCCCGCGCGCACGAGGGCCGCGCGCTCGGCGATGGACCGCGCCGCCCAGTCCGTCTGAGCGGTGCGGGCACGGGCAGCGGCGTCCCGTGCGGCCTCGGGCGAGAGCGTCTCCCGTTCGGCAAGGATCGATCCGTCGATCGGTGAGACGCATGTCAGCTTGGTCGTCATAAGTCAGGCTCCCTCGAACCCGCGCGCGAGCTCCCAATCGGTCACGGCGCGGTCGTATTCCTCTTGTTCCCATGTTCCGCAGCGGACGTAGTGGTCGACCACGGCATCGCCAAAGGCTTCGCGCAACATGGTCGAGGTCCGCAAGGTCTCGATCGCGTCGCGCAGGGTGCGCGGGATCTCCTCGACGTCGTCCTCCGCATAGGCGTCCCCCTCGTAGGGGCGCGGCAGCGTCAGCTTTTCCTCGATGCCGCGGAGGCCGGCCGCGATCAGCGCGGCCTGCGCGAGGTAGGGGTTCATGTCGGACCCGCCGGTGCGGCACTCGATCCGGACGCCCCGGGTTCCCTCGCCGCAGAGGCGGAAGGCGGCGGTGCGGTTGTCCACCGACCACACGGCCTTGGTCGGCGCGAAGGTGCCTGGGGCGAAGCGCTTGTAGCTGTTGACGTAGGGCGCGAGGAAGAAGGTGTAGTCCCGCGCGTAGGCCAGAAGCCCCGCCACGAACATGCGCATCAGCTCCGACATGCCATGGGCGTCCGCCTCGTCGAAGAACGCCGCCTCGCCGTCTTTCCAGAGCGACAGGTGGACGTGACTGGAGGAGCCGACCTTGTCCGGCGCCCATTTCGGCAGGAAGCTCGCGGAGCAGCCGTTCTGCCACGCGATCTCCTTCGTCGCTTGCTTGGCGATGGTGTGATGGTCCGCGCAGTCGAGCGCCGACGCGTAGCGGATGTTGAGCTCCTGCTGGCCGATTTCCGCCTCACCCTTGGTGCACTCCACCGGGATGCCGGCGGCCACGAGGTGGTTTCGCAGGGGCCGCATCACGGCCTCCTCCTTGGTCGTCTGGAAGAGGTTGTAGTCCTCGTTGAAGCCGTTGAAGGGGACGAGGTCGCGATACCCGCTCTTCTGGAGCGTGCGGTAGTCGCCCTGGAACAGGAAGAACTCCAGCTCCGTCGCCATCGCGGCATCGAGGCCCATCTCGGCGAGCCGCGCGACCTGCGCCTTCAGCATCTCCCGCGGGGCATGGGGGACGGGCGCGTGGTCGTGGTGATCGAGCAGGTCACCGAGGACCAGCGCGGTTCCCTCCAGCCAGGGCACGAGACGGAGCGTCGAGAGGTCCGGCTTCAGCACGTAATCGCCGTATCCCGTCCGCCAGCTCGTGGAAGCGTAGCCGTCCGGCGTGGACATGACGAGGTCGGTGGCGAGGAGGTAATTGCAGCAATGCGTCTCCTCGTGGGCATGGTCGATGAAGTTCGAGACGTGGAACCGCTTGCCCATCAGGCGCCCCTGCATGTCCACCATGGCGGCGAGGACGGTGTCGATCTCCCCGGCCTCGGCCTTTTTCTTGAGGGCGTCGAATGTCAGGTTTCCGGGCATCTGGATCGGTCCTTGGGGGTACGTGCGCGGGGAAAGGGACGGCCCGGATCTGACCGGACCGCCCCCTCATGCTCTGGCTCAGCCGTTGGTGTAGGGAGGGCCGGCCTGGTTGATGATGTCGTTGTACTCGCGGAAGATCGAGACGACCTTCTGGTGCACCTCGCCCTCCTCGGCGATCTCGTCCCAGAACTCCTTGGCCGCGTTCTCGACCTCGGCCCATTCCTCGGCCGGAACGGTGCGCAGCTCGAGCTTCTCGCCGGTCGCCCTGAGCCGCGCCTCGCCGCCCCAGTACCACTGGTTGCGGTAGGTGTGGCCGGCCTCGATCGCGGCCATGACCAGCTCCTTAAGATGATCGGGCAGTTCCGACCACCGCTCCTGGTTGACGAAGAAGGAGCCGATCCACGCGCCCGAGATGTTGTTGGTCAGGAAGTAGTCGGTCACGTCCGCCCAGCCGACGGTATAATCCTCGGTGATGCCGGACCACGCCATGCCGTCGAGCTCGCCCGTCTGAACGGCAACCTCGGCGTCCTCGTAGGGAATGTTCACCGGCACCACACCGAAGCGGGACAGGAAGCGCCCGGCCGTCGGGAAGGTGTAGAGCTTCAGCCCGTCCAGATCGGAGACCGACGTGATTTCCCGCGTCGTGTTGAAGTTGCAGGGATCCTGTCCGGCGGCCGAGAGCCACTTCACGCCGACCTTCGAATATTCCTCGTCCCAGATCTCCTTCAGACCATACTGGTTGAAGAGCACCGGCACGTCGAGGATGTGCTTGGTCGCGAACGGGAAGTAGCCGCCGAAGACCCGGAGCGGGGTCGGCGAGGCCATGCTGTCGTCATCGGAGTGCACGGCATCGATCGTCCCGCGCTGAAGTGCCTGGAAGAGTTCGCCCGTGGGCACGATCTGGTCGGCATAGAACAGCTCGATCTCCATCTCGCCGTTCGAGGCGGCATTGATGTAGTCGATGATGGGCTTCGTGACCTGCTCGCCGAGGGCGGCACCGGCATAGGTCTGGAAGCGCCAGCGGATCGGCTCCTGCGCCCGCGCGATAGAGGGTGCGGCGAGGGTCGCGGGGCCGGCAACGGCCGCGGTCTGGAGGAACTTGCGTCTCGTGGTCGTCATCTGAAGTATCTCCTTGGTGGGGGGGAACGGCCGGTTCTCCCGGCTCTGTCTGGTCGCTCAGAGACCGTACACCTTGGTCGGCAGCCACAGAGCGATTTCTGGGAAGATCATCACCAGCGCGAGCGCGAGGATCATGACGAAGACGAAGGGCACGATGGAGCGGTAGATGTCCCGCAGGCCGATCTCGGGAGGGGCCATCGCGCGCATCAGGAAGAGATTGTAGCCGAAGGGCGGCGTCATGTAGGCGATCTGGCAGGTGATCGTGTAGAGCACGCCGTACCACACCAGATCGAAGCCGAGTTCGCCCACGAGCGGCACGTAGAGCGGCGCCACGATGACCAGCATCGCCGTGTCGTCGAGGAACGTGCCCATGACGAGAAAGCTGAGCTGCATCAGGATGAGGATCATCCACGGGTTCAGGCCCAGCTGCTCGGTGAACAGCGATTCGATGGCCCGCACCGCGCCCAGGCCGTCGAACACGGCGCCGAAGGCGAGGGCGGCGGTGATGATCCACATGAACATGCAGGTGATGCCGAGGGTCTGCCGGATCGTCGTCTCGAAGACGGCCCAGGTCATCCGGCGCTTGAGAACCGCGGCGACGAAGGCGGCGATGGCGCCGATGGCGGAACTCTCGACGAGGCTGGTCCAGCCGTTGACGAAAGGCACCATCATCACCGCGAAGATCGCGACGGGCAGGAGACCGGCCCAGAGGAGGCGGATCTTCTCCTCCCGCGTGATCTCCGCCAGCTCCGCCTCGGTCAGCGTGGGGCCGAGCTCCGGTGTGATGCGGCAGCGGATCCAGATGTAGAAGATGAAGAGCGCCGCCATCATCAGTCCCGGAACGGCGCCGGCGAGCCAGAGCTGACCCACCGGCTGCCGCGCGATCATCGCGTAGAGGACGAGGACGACGGACGGCGGCACGAGGATCCCCAGGGATGAGCCCGCCTGGATGACCCCCGTGACCATCAGCTTGTCGTAGTTGCGTTTCAGAAGCTCCGGCAGGGCGATCGTCGCCCCGATGGCCATGCCGGCCACCGAGAGCCCGTTCATCGCGGAGATCAGCACCATGAGGCCGATCGTGCCCATCGCGAGGCCGCCGGGTGTCCCGCCGGTCCAGACGTGGAACATGCGGTAGAGATCGTCGGCAATCTTCGACTCGGAGAGCACGTAGCCCATGAAGATGAACATCGGCAGCGTCAGGAGCGGATACCACCGCATCACCTTGATGATCGCTGAGAAGCCGAGGTCGTAGCCGCCCCGGTCGCCCCAGAGGAGCACCGCCGCGATGACGGCGACGAAGCCGATGGCGCCGAAGACGCGCTGCCCGGTGAAGAGCATCAGCATCATCGTGGAGAACATGAGGGCGGCGATCAGCTCATAGGGCATCGCCCGGCTCCTCGTCCTGGTGTCTGAGGGGGCGTCCGGTGCGCAGGAACAACACGTCCTTGGCAAGCTCGCTCAGCGCCTGAAGCAGCATCAGCGCGATGCCGACGCAGATCGTGACCTTGATCGGCCACAGATAGGGGCGCCACGCGGAGGGGCTGCGTTCGCCGCCGTACTGGAAGGAGTAGCGGGTACTGTCGATCCCGCCCCAGAGCATGATCCCGAGATAGACGATCAGCACGAGAACGGTCACGGCATCCGTCCAGGCCTTTTTGCGCGGCGAGAGCGATCCGTAGATCAGGTCCATGCGCACATGGGTGCCCATCTGCATCGCGTAGGGCCCGCCGAGGACGAAGTAGGCGATCATGATGAATTGCGCCATCTCCAGCGTCCAGAGCGACGGCGAGAAGAAGACCTTGGACACGGTGGACCACATCAGAACGCCCATCAGGGCGAAGATGCCGAACATCACCAGCCGGCCGAGGCCGTAATTCATGCGGTCGACGGCCGCGACGAAGAGCCGGAGGAGGGTCATGCGCGGACGGCTCCCGCGCCGGCGAGGGCGAGCGGCTCCTTGAGCGTCTCCGCCAGATGCCGCGCCATCCGCTCCGCCGACGCATCGTCCGCGATGAGGTCGTTCCGGATCTCGATCATCAGGGCCGGACGCCCCTTCTCTTCGCCATGGAGCTTCAGGGTATGGGTCACGCCGTCCGCCGCCGAGTAGGGCTCGTTCAGCGCCGCGCGCCAGATGCCGCGCAGCGTTTCCGCACGGCAGGCGGCCTCGGCGAGGTCCGGCGTGGCATCGTGGAGGAAGCCCAGATCCAGCTCGCGCGCCATGCCGTTGTAGACCGGCGTGAAGCTGTGGATCGTCAGAAGCGTCGCTCTCCGTCCCGTCTTCTCCTCCTGCGCGGCGCAGGTGCCGGCCAGAGCGTCGTGGTAGGGCGCGTGGACCCGGTCGAAGCGCTCCCGCCGCGCGTCCTCGGTGAGGGATGCGTTGCCCGGAACGGCGTGGATCTCGCTGCGCTCGGGGATCGCATCGGGCGCCGGGAGCGGGCGGTTGCAATCGTAGACGAGGCGAGAGATCGCGCCCTCGACCACGGGCGCGTCCAAGAGCTCGCCCAAGAGGCGGGCCACCGGAGCCGCGCCGATATCCCAGGCGATGTGGGACCGCAGGGCCTCGGCATCCAGACCGAGATCCGACAACTCCGGGGGGACGTGGCAGGAGGCGTGTTCGCAGGCGACGACGAGGGCGGCCGGCCGTTCGGGGCCGATCACATGTGCCGCTGTCCAGTCGTCTCGGGCCATTTCTCTTGTCCCGTCCATGCCATTTGTGAAAATATCATTACAGCCGTCTGGCTTGTGTCAAGATTTATTCTGTATCCTTGGGTACATCGAAGAAGCGGCTGTAGCGGAAGGAACGCCACCCTTGGTCAAACGCCCCCTGGTCCGCGATCTTCTGAAGGAGAAGGAGGTCGATCTGACGGCGTCCGAGCGGAAGCTCACGGCCGTTCTGATCGACGGCGCCATGGTCGCCGGCCTTCAATCCATCACCCGGCTGGCGGACAGCGCACAGGTCTCGACGCCGACCGTCATCCGCCTTGCGCGCAAGCTCGGCTTCGACGGGTTCGGCGACCTTCAGGACGCTATCCGGGAGGACATCGCGGCGCGCATCAAGGAGCCGCTCGCCAAGCTGGAACCGGCCTCGCCGGACGCACCGCGCGATCACATCGTCTCCCGCTTCGTCGCCAGCGCCACCGCCAACATCAACCGCACGCTGGAGCGGCTGGACCTGACGGAGTTCGACCGCGCGGCGCAAATCCTGTCCGACACCGCCCGCGAGCTGCATATCATGGGCGGGCGGATCACCCGCTCCAACGCGCATTACCTCTTCAATCACCTCCAGATCATTCGCCCGCGCGTCTTCCTGATGGACAGCTCCCCGAGCGTCTGGCCCCAATCGCTGCTCGACATGGGCCCCCATTCCGCGCTCGTGATCTTCGATATCCGCCGGTACGAGAAGGAACTGGAGAAGCTCGCCGGCTTTGCGGTCGAGCAGGGCGTGAGCATCGTGCTCTTCACCGATGTCTGGGGCTCGCCCATCGAACCGCATGCCTCGGTCTGCTTCCGCGCCGCGATCGAGGTGCCGTCGAGCTGGGATTCGACGCTCGCCATCAACCTGCTCGTCGAGGCGCTGATCGCCGAGGTGCAGAGCCGGCTTTCGGACAGCAGCGCCGATCGGATCTCCGCGCTGGAGAAAACCATCGGCGAATCGAAGATCTTCCGGGGGATCTGACGGGGCCGCCGGTCGCCCTCATGGATCGCAACGAGACCAAGCGCGGGCCTGCCCCTCGCTCCGCCTAGTCTTCGTCCGCCCTGTAACCGAACTCGATCACATGCGCGCCGGGGCCGAGAGGGGCGGACTGCAGCGGCGCTCCCGCGAGGACCGGATCGGTTGCGGTGCGGGGCAGGGTCACCTCGGCCGTCGCCCCCGGCGGTATCGAGACGGTCCACCGCCCCGTTTCGCCGTCGATCTGCCAGGCGCTTTCGATCCTGCCGGAGGGCGCGTCGTAGCCGGCGGCGAGATGGCCGATACGCTCGTCGAAGATCGGGCGCATCCGGATGGACGCGAACCCCGGCGCCGCCTCGTCCCAGTCGATGCCGGCGAGGCGGGACCAGATCCACTCCCCGACCGAGCCGAAGGAGTAGTGGTTGAACGAGTTCATGCTGGCGCTCTGGAAACCGCGCTCGGGCGTCCAGCCATCCCAGCGTTCCCACGTCGTCGTGGCGCCGTGACGGATCGAGAAGCCCCAGGAGGGAAAGCTCTCCTTGAGGAGCAGATCCACCGCGCGGCGCTCAGAGAGCTCGTCCGCGACGACCGGGCAGACATGGCGCACGCCGAGGAAGCCGGTCTGCAGATGCCAGTCCGCCTCCTCGAAGAGCTGACCGAGGCGGGCGACGGCGGGGGACCGGTCCTCGAGAAGGTCGAAGTCGAGCGCGAGGAGGTAGGCGGTCTGCGTGTCTCCCGAAAGGCGACCCTCGCCATCCGCGAAGGCGCCACGAAACGCAGCGCGAAGGCGGGCGGCGAGCCGGTGCCAGCGCGTCCTGTCGCGGCCGAGCACGCCCGCGATCTTACCCATCAGGTCCGCGATGTGGACCCAGTAGGCGCTCGCGACGAGGGCGGGATCACTGCGGGGGCCTACATTCAGCCAGTCGCCGTAGTTGTTGTTCACCCTGTTCAGGCGGACGCCGTCCGGGTTGGCGGCCTCGATATAGTCCATCCACGCAACGAACGGCTCCCAGGCGCGCTGTAGAAGGTCCGTCCGGCCCGTCCTGAGATAATCGTGCCACGCGATGATGATCGGCCCGTCCCCCCAGCCCGGCGCGCCCGGCTGCGGTGTCAGACGGTAGGGATTGAGCGGCTTCGTCGGGGCGACATCCGGGAAGGCGCCTTCGGGGGACTGACCGTCGATCAGGTCCTCGATGTACTTCGTCGCAAAGGCCGTCGTGTCCATGTTGAAGCCGGCGGTCCGCCAGAAGACCTGCGCATCCGCCGTCCAGCCATACCGCTCGTCCCGCTGCGGACAATCGGTGGGAACGGCGATGAAGTTGTCCCGCTGGCTCCAGAAGATGTTGGACAGGAGCTTGTTCAGAAGCTCGTTGCCGGTGTCGATCTGGCCGGTGCGGGGCATGTCCGTCTGCAGCGCGATGCCGGTGAGGACAGGCTCGGACAGCAGGGCGCCGCTCTCGACCGCAAGGCCGACATACTGGAAACCGTGGAAGGTGAAGCGGGGGGTATAGACCTCTTCGCCGCCGCCCCTGGCGATATAGACATCCTCGGAAACCGCGTAGCGCAGGTTCTCGGTATAGAGCGCGCCGGTTTCCGTCAGGCGCTCGGCATGGCGGAGGCGGATGCGGGTGCCGGGCTCGGCCGTGACCTTAAGTTCGCAATAGCCGGCGATGTTCTGGCCGAGATCGTAGATGCGTTCGGATCCGTAAGGGGCGAGCTCTGTCGTCCCCAGCCGCTCGACCTCGCGGACGGGCTGTGCGCGGGCGGCGTTAAGCTCCGGTGCGCGGGGTTCGGGGTCACCGGTCTCGACGGGCTGCCAGTCGGCGTCGTCGTATCCGGGAGCCGACCAGCCGGGCATCTCTTTCCGGGCATCGAAGGCTTCGCCGGCGAGGAAGTCGCTGTAGAGGATCGGGCCGCGAGCGCAGGTCCAGCCGTCGTCACTGCTCAGGACCTCCCGGCTCCCGTCCGCGTAATGCAGGTGGATCTGGCAGAGAAACGCCGGCCGACCGCCGTAATGGTTGCCGGCACGGCGCTGGTTGTGGCCGACCCGGCCGCTGTACCAACCCTCGCCGAGGATCGCGCCCAGGGCGTTCCCGCCCGCGCGCAGGTGCCCGGTCACGTCGTGGACCTGGTACTCGACCCGGGTGTGGTAGTCGGTCCAGCCGGGGGCGAGGACGTCGGAGCCGATGCGCGTGCCGTTGACGTGGAGCTCGTAGAGGCCGAGCGCCGTCGTGTAGGCCGTGGCGCGGACCGGAGCCTCCGGAAGGCGCAGCTCGCGGCGCAGGTAATCGGCGGGACGGGCCTGGAAGCGGTTGTCGTACGCGTCATCCTGCGGCACCGGGCGGCCTGCGGCGGGGACGAAGGAACGGGCGATCCACTCGGCTTGCCAATCCTCCGCGAAGAGCCCGGTGAAGAGCTCGGCCGGATCGGGGACCGGGGCGGGGCGGCCCACCTCGTCCCAAAGCTGCACGCTCCACCACAGATGCCTGTCCGAGGGCAGGGGCGGCCCGTCATACGAGGCGCCGAGACCGGACGTTTCGCGGCGTCCGCTGTCCCACAGATCGGCCCGGCCGGAGGCGACGGCGTCCCGATCCTCGCCGATGAGGAGGCGGCAGGCACCTTGCCCGAGGGCCTTCCCGCCGAGGGACCATGTGAAGCGGGGGCGGGCGCCGTTCAGGCCGAGCGTCGGGTTGAGAGACTCGCATCTGAGGCGGATCGCGCGGAGCGCGGAGAGGGCGTCGGACATGGACCTACTGACGTCAGAGGTGAACGGCCCGGCTCCGGGCGCTCTGGATATGGCTCTCCATCGCGGCCATGGCGGCGGCCCGGTCGCGCGAGCCGACGGCGTCGATGATGGCCAGGTGATCGGTGAAGGCATCGAGCATGTACGCCGCGGAGAGGGCGTGGCGGTAGAGCTTGATCAGCCGCATCCGCGTCGTGTTCATCTCGTAGGTGCGGATCAGCAGAGCGTTCCCCGTCGCGTCCATGAGGGCGTCGTGGAACGCGGCGTCGATCTCTTCCGCCTCGGCGAGCGTTGCCTCCGTCGGAGATTCCCGCATCGCCGCCATCATCGCCTCGTGGCTGGCGCGATGGACGTCCAGCGCTTCCTGCGGCATGTCGGCGGCGGCCTGCGCGGCGGCTTCGCGCTCCAGCGCCATGCGCAGCTGGAAGGTCTCCCGGATCATCGTCAGGTCGATCGCCGGAATCAGGATCCCGCGCTGGTTCAGGACCTTGATGAGCCCCTCGGATTCGAGACGCGGCAGAAGCTCCCGCAGCGTCCCGACCGAGAGATCGAGATTCTCCGACAGCGCCTTCTGCGACACCATCTGACCGGGCTTGAGCTCGCCGGTCCTCAGGGCATCGAGAAAGCGCTGGTACCCCGCAGTGCGGACGCTGCTGGTGCCGGGCGGGCCGGTCCTGCCGCGCAGAGGGGCTGACGGTGAACTCATTCGACGGGCACTTCCTCCGGGGATGCGGTCAGGGCGCCGAGCAGGGATGCCAGCGTGTCCGCTTGTGTGGCTGCGAGCGGTGGTACCACCCGGACGTAGGCGTCGTCACCCTTCATGTGGGCGAGGACACTCTTGATGACCGTCAGGCCGCCATTGCCGTCGATCGCCTCGATGCGGCGGGCTGCGAGGGCCCGATCAGCGGCTTCGGGAGAGGGCGAGGCGAGCTTGAGGGCGGTTTCGGGGAAGAGGTTCGGCGTTCCGCCGATGAGGCCCGCGCCCCCCTCGGCGATGACGTCCGGCAGGATCCGGTCATCACCGGTGAAGACGGAGAGGTCCGGAAAGCCCCGTACGATCGCGAGCGTGTTGTCCAGCTCGCCCGTGGAATCCTTCAGGCCGGCCCCGCGCCCGCCGAGGACACCCTGGATCGCCGCCACGTGATCGGGAGTGAGGCGCACGCCGCTGAAGGCGGGAATGTTGTAGAGAACGATGTCCAGCTCGGGCGAGCCGGCCCGCTCGATGACCGCCCGGTAGAAATCGGCGACGGCCTCGACGCTTGCGGGGGCATAGTAGAAGGGCGGCAGGACGAGGGCGGCCCGGCAGCCGAGCGCGGCGACGCCGGCGACCATCTTGGCGGCCTCGTCGATCGAGGAGGCGATGACGCCGGCCACGTGCCGGCCCATGTCATGGCCCGCATCGCGCAGTTCCGACAGGGCTGCAAGCTTCTCCTCGGAGGAGAACGACGCGCCTTCGCCCGTGGTCCCGAAGAGGGACACGAAGCTGCAACCGCCGTCCAGCATGGACGCGGCGTGGGCTCCCAGACGGGCCACGTCGATCCGGTAGTCTTCGGTCACCGGCGTGATGCAGGCAGCGATCACGCCCCGCAGGTCCGTCTGGTCAATCATGTCGGGGGCTCCCATGCCGTCGGCTCACTGGCTGATCAAGTGAGTGTATAACTGATACAATCACTCTTTACATCATTTCCCGTGTCTTGCAATGTCATCCTCGCTTTCAGACATGGCCCGCTGCATGGTCGGGTTGTGCTTCAGAAGACCCCAGGGAGGTTTTACATGATCAGGACTTTTGCCGCTGCCGCACTCGTCGGCACCACCGCTCTGACGGGCGCCGCCACCGCGCAGGACGCCGTCGAGCTGAAGATTTCGGTGCCGAGCGTGCCGAGCGACATCCACACCCGCGCTCTCGGCGAGTTCAAGTCGAACCTCGAGGCCGCGATGCCCGGTGCGTTCGACGTGCAGATCTACGATTCGGGCTCGCTCTTCGGGCAGGGCGCCGACGTTGATGCCGTCGAGCGCGGCAATGCCGAGCTGACCTACCTGTCGTTCCAGCTCATCGCCGACCGGATGCCGCAATACGGCCTCTTCACGTCGCCCTACCTGTTCCAGAGCCCCGACCACTACGCCGCGGTGATGGACAGCGAGATCGGCCAAGAGGTCCGCAGCACCGTCTCCGACGAGATGAACATGCAGCTGCTGTCCCAGTGCTACCTCGGCACGCGCCAGCTCAACCTGCGCAACGCGCGGGACATCGAGACGCCGGAGGATCTGGCCGGCGTGAAGCTGCGGATGCCGAGCTCCGATGCGTGGCTGTTCATGGGGCAGGCGCTGGGCGCCAACCCGACGCCGCTGCCGTTCGGCGAGGTCTATCTCGGTCTTCAGACCGGCACGATCGACGCGCAGGACAATCCGCTTCCGACCGTCGAGGCCGCGAAGTTCTACGAGGTGACCGATCAGATCACGATGACGGGCCACCTCGTCGACGCGATCAACCTCGTGATCTCCAACGAGGTGTGGAACGACCTCAGCGAGGAACAGCAGGCCGCTGTCGAAGAGGCCGGCGATGCCGCCTGCGAGTGGAACAACGAGCAGCGTCTCAGCGAGGAGGAGCGTCTCGTCGGCTTCTTCGAGGATGAGGGGCTGACCATCACCGAGCCCGACGTGGACGCCTTCCGCACCCACGTCCAGCAGGTCTACATGGACAGCGACCGCTCGAACGACTGGCCCGAGGGCTGGGTCGAGCGGATCAACGAGCTGGCCCCCGGCTCCGAGGACTGATCGGTGACGGACGCGGCGGCCACGGACGGGCGCCGCGCCCTCCACGTCTGGGGGGCGCGGGCCAAGTTTTTCGCAGATGCGGTGGGGATCGTCCTGTTCCTCTCCGCCTTCTGCGGATTCATCATCCAGGTGTTCTATCGTTACGCGCTGAACAGTCCGCTCCTCTGGACGGAAGAGTTCGTGATGATCGCGTTCATCTGGACGGTGTTCTGGGCCGCCGCGTTCACCGTTCCGGTCCGCGAACACGTCTCCTTCGACGTGGTCTACGATATCGTGTCCGAGCGCACGAAACGCATTTTCTCGATGATCTCGCTGGCCGCCGCCATCGCGGCGTTCGTGCTGCTCGTGCCCTACACGTGGGACTACCTGTCCTTCATGGCGCGGCGGGACAGTTCGGTTCTCCGGATCCCGATGAACCTCATCTACGGCTGTTACATCCTCTTCCTCGTGGGCTTCACCATCCAGGCGGTGTACCGGCTCGTGCGGCTGTTCGGCCCGCACTGGCGCCACGAAATCTGATCCGGAGACCACCCAATGGAGTTCCTGGCCGATAACGCCTTGCTCATCATGCTCGTCATCATGGTGGGCATCACGATCACGGGCCTGCCCTTCGGGCTGGCGATGATCGTCTCCAGCGTGTTCTACCTCGCCATGGCCGGCCGCGACGTCGGACTGGCCGCGGAGAACGTGCTCAACGGTGTCTTCGGCAATTTCGTCGCGCTGGCGGTGCCGCTCTTCATCTTCGCCGCAAACATCATGAACGCGGGCAAGATCTCGGACCGGCTTCTGAACTTCGCGCTCGCCATGGTCGGCCGCCTTCCGGGCGGTCTGGCCCAGGTCAACATCCTGACCTCCCTCATCTTCTCCGGCATGAGCGGCTCGGCGATCTCCGATGCCGCGGGCGTCGGCAAGATCATCACGGACATGATGATGCGGGAGAACCGCTACCCCCGCGGCTTCGCCGGCGCCATGACGGCGGCCTCCGCCGTGGTCGGCCCGATCTTCCCGCCGTCGATCCCGATGGTGTTCTACGCCCTCATCTCCTCGACCTCCGTCGGCGCTCTCTTCCTCGGCGGCGTCGTGCCGGCGCTTCTCTTCTGCGTCATTCTCGGCGTCGCCGTCGCCATCATGGCCAAGGTGCGCGGTTTCCCCGTCGAGGCGCCGACCGCGCTCAAGGCGATCCCGCTGATCATCGTCCGGGCCTTCCCGGCGCTCCTGATGCCGGTGATCCTTCTCGGCGGCATCTACTCGGGCGCCTTCACGCCGACCGAGGCCGCGGCCGTCTCCGCCTTCTACGCCCTTCTCCTTGCGTCCTTCGCCTACCGGGTGCTCGGATTCCGCGAACTGATGGGCGTGGTGCGGGACACGGTGCAGACGACCTGCGTCGTCACCATCGTCCTGTGCGGCGCGTTCATCTTCAACTATGTCGTCACCGTCGAGCAGGTGCCGCAGGCGGTCTTCTCCCTGTTCCAGTCCGTCGAAATGGAAACCTGGCAGTTCCTGCTGCTGATGAACCTGCTGTACCTGCTGATGGGCTGCGTGCTGGACGTTTCGACCATCATGCTCGTCGTCACGCCGCTGTTCATTCCGACCGCCGCCGCGATGGGGATCGACCTGCACCACCTCGGCGTGGTCCTCGTCTTCAACATGATGATCGGCCTGATCACGCCGCCCTACGGGATCCTGCTGTTCATCATCAAGGCGCTGAACGGCATTCCGCTCGGAGAGATGATCCGGGAGACGTGGTTCTTCATGGCGCTCCTGATCTTCATGCTGATGCTGTTGACATTCTTCCCGGCGCTGTCGCTCTGGCTGCCACGCGCGGCGGGGATGCTCTGACGCCACGTCGGGATCCGGAGCGGGGAGTGCCGCCTGGGTCCCGAGGCTGACAGGCCACCCGGCGTCCCGCGCGACTCTTCCGGCGGTTGTCCGCCATCTGATCGGATCAGTTGTTGAATAAGTTGTCCGACTACTATCTCCTCCCCTTAGGGAAACTGGAGGAGATCACCATGACATCCGTCGCAAGAACCATGACGGCCGCTGCCGCGATCTGTGCCCTCGGTGCCGGCGCGGCCCTCGCACAGGACATGCCGTTCGACGTCGCTGACGGGCTATTCGAGTTCGAGGACACGGATACGCTCGGTCTCGAGCCGGCGGAGGGCGCGGAGACCATCACCGTGTTCGAGCCGGGAGACGAGGACTGGAAGTTCAACCACGGCTCGGTTCTCATCGGCTTCGGGGACGAACTCTACATGCAGTGGCAGAGTTCGGAGATGGACGAGGATGCCACCGAGACCGTCGTCGTCTACAGCCGCAGCGCGGATGGCGAGACCTGGAGCGAGCCGGTTCAACTCACCGCGCCCTGGAACGAGGGCTACACCTCCAACGGCGGCTGGTGGACCGATGGAGAGACGCTGGTCGCGTATCTCAATGTCTGGCCGGACGCAGTGTCCCCTCGGGGCGGACATGTCGAGTACATGACCAGCACCGACGGCCGCACCTGGAGCAAACCGCAGCCGGTCACGATGGCCGACGGCACGCCCCTCGAAGGGATCTTCGAGCAGGATCCGACCGCGCTCGAGAGCGGCCGGATCGTCAACTCCGCGCATCTTCAGCCCGGACTTACCGCCAAGCCGATCTTCACCGACGATCCCCTCGGCGTTTCGGGCTGGACCGTCGGCGAGATGGAGAACCTGCCGCATGAGGGCGACATCACGCGGGAACTGGAGCCGAGCTGGTTCGTGCAGGAGGACGGCGACGTCGTGATGATCTTCCGCGATCAGGGCAATACCTTCCTGAAGCTCGCGTCCCTGTCCTCCGACGAGGGCGAGACGTGGAGCCTGCCGGTCGAGACGGAAATGCCCGACAGCCGCACCAAGCAGAGCGCCGGAAACCTGCCGGACGGGACCGCCTACATGGCCGGAAACCCCACCGGCACAAAGGCGCGGATGCCGCTGGCGGTGGTCACGAGCGCCGACGGCGAGCTCTTCGACGAGGCCTATCTGCTGCGCAGCGCGTCCGACATGCAGGACCTGCGCTACGAGGGGCAGTACAAGCGCCCCTCGTACAGCTACACCAAGAGCTACGTCTGGAACGACGATCTCTACGTGGCCTACGCGACGAACAAGGAAGACGTGCAGTTCACCCGCGTCCCGCTCGACACCATCGCACGCGGTGCTGACGCTGACTGATCCCGCCTGGAGTTTCCGCAAGGAGGGCCCGGCCGCGGTTGCGCGGCCGGGCCCTTGTCCTTTCCGGGGGTGCGGGTCAGTCCCTGGCCGTGAGCTTTGCGTGAACCTCCTTGAGGAGCTGGCGCAGTTCTTCTCCCTTGCCGGCGGGCAGGACGCTCAGAAGCTCCGCCTCGTGGTCGCGGGCGCGGGCGATCATGTCATCGGCGAGGGCGCGTCCCTCGGCGGTCAGATAAATGCGGACGCGGCGGCGATCCTCGGGGTCGCTCCGCCGCTCGACGAGGCCGCGGGCGTCCATCTGCATGATGATGCGGGTCAGGCGGGACTGCTCCGCCAGCGCGAGCGGCGCCAGCCGTGTGACCATCTGGCCGTCCTCCTCGTGCAGGCAAGCGAGCACGCGCCATTCCGGCACGCGCAGCCCGTGCGCGCGGACGGTCGCATGGAATTCCTCGCTCGCCGACGCACTCGTGGAGGCAAGAAGGAACAGCAGGTAATTCGACAGAAAAGGCCGCTCGCCGGCGGCCTCTTCGAAAGAGTCGGTCTGGTCAGGATGGTCCATCTACATCGAGTTCGGCACGAACAGCACAAGGGCGGGGACCGCAATGAGCAGCAGGAGCCGCAGGATGTCAACGAAGACGAAGGGCAGCACCCCCGCGAAGACCCGCTGGAGCGGGATGTCCGGCGCCACGATCCGCATGACGAAGACGTTCATCCCGATGGGCGACGTGATGTAGCTCAGCTCCGTCGCCACGACGACGAAGACGCCGAACCAGATCAGGTCGAACCCCAGATCGGCCACGATCGGGTAGAGGACCGGCACCGTCAGCAGGATCATCGACAGGCTTTCCAGAAGACAGCCGAGCACCAGGAACAGCACGATCAGCATCAGGATGACGCCGATCCGCCCCACATCCATCCCCATGATCCAGCCCCTGAGGTCCGTCGTCAGGCCCGAGAGGTTCACGTAGTTCAGGAAATAGAGCGCACCGAACAGGATGAAGAACATGACGGCAGTGGTCTTGGCGGTATCGAAGAGGGTGGCGAGCGTGACCTTCCACGTGAGCTGACCGCGCAGGGCCGTGATCAGGATCGCGCCGCCGGCGCCCATGCCGGCCGCCTCCGTCGCCGTGAACACCTCCAGGTAGATCCCGCCCAGCACCCAGACGAAGAGGATGAGCGCGCCGGCCACGCCGCGCGTCGCCTTCAGGCGCTCGACGAAGGAGAGCTTCGGCATCGTCTCGATGCTTTCGCGGTGGATCAGGAGCGAAAGGCGCACCGCGCCCATGTAGAACAGGATCCCGATCAGGCCGGGGATGAGCCCCGCGAGAAAGAGCTTGCCGATGTCCTGCTGCGTCAGGATCCCGTAGATCACGAGGATCACCGAGGGCGGGATCAGGATGCCGAGCGTGCCCCCGGCGGCGACGGAGGCGGCGGCGAGCCGGTCCGAGTAGCCGTAGCGCCGCATCGCCGGCAGGCTGATCCGGCCCATCGTCGCCGTGGTGGCGAGCGAGGAGCCACAGACCGACGAGAAGCCGCCGCAGGCCACGATGGTCGCCATGGCAAGCCCGCCCTTGCGGTGCCTCAGCCAGGCATTCGCGGCGTCGTAGAGCTCCCCCGCGATCCCGGACTGCACCACGAAGTTGCCCATCAGGAGGAACAGCGGCACGACGGAGAGCGTGTAGCTCCGGCCGCTGTCGAAATAGACCTGCCCGAACATCGCGAGTGCGGGGTCGAGCCCGATGATGGAGATCACCCCGATCAGTCCGATGGCGGAGAGGGCGAAGGCGATGGGCACGCCCAGGAAGATGAGGCCCAGAAGGAGGACCAGTCCGATCGGCCAATCCATGTCAGATGTCCTCGGAGGTGCCCTTGGGCAGGCGCAGCAGGGTCATGGCGAGAAGAAGGAGCGCCGACGCGGCGCAAAGCACACTCGCGGCCTTGGCCACCGGGCCGAGCGGGAAGCGCAGGTAGATCGTCGTTTCGCCGTAGGAGGCAAGGCGGCTGCCATGCTCCCAGAGCTGCCACGCCACGAGCGCGAGAATGACGGCACCGACGAGGCGGGCGGCGGCGGTCTGGATCGCGGCGGCCCGTCCCCCGAGATTGGCGGTGAAGAGGTCCACCGTGATGTGCCCGTCATCGAGGCAGATCGCGGGCAGTCCGGCGAAGACCACCGCCATCACGAGAAGTTCGGTCATCTCGGTCGCGCCCGGAAGGGGGCTCGAGAAGAAGTAGCGGCCGAGCACGTCGACGAGGGTCACGCCGGTCAGCGCAAGCAGCATCACCCCGGTCAGGACGGCAGTGATGCGGCGGAAGTTGGAGCGCAGGGCGCGCGCGCGGCGCCCTGCGTCAGGTTCGGACAGGCTCATTCGGCCGCGACCTTGGCGGTCTCGTCTTCGAGCATCTGGAGGGCGGCGTCGAAGTCCACGCCCTTGGCCTCGACCTTCTCGCGGACGGTGTCGTAGATCGCCTGTGCCTCGGCGCGGATCTCCTCCATCTCCTCGTCCGTGGCGTCGTGGAACTCCACGGTGCCCTCGAGCGCCGCGAGCCCCTCTGCGTCCACCGCATCCCAGGCCTGACCGGCCATCCGTGCCAGAGCCTCGCCCGAGACGCTGTCGATGGCGGCCCGATCCTCCTCGGACAGGCTGTTCCACTTGCCTTCGTTCATCACGAAGAAGAACGACACGTTGTAGAGCCCGCCGGGCACCCGGAAGCCCTTCTCGATCAGCGAGCCGAGGTTGAAGAACAGGATCGACTCGTAGGGGAAGAAGATGCTGTCCGCGACGCCGCCCGACAGGACTTCGTAGGTCTGCGGGGAGGGCGCCTGAAGCGGGACCATGCCCATCTCCGTCGCGAGCTGGTTGGTCACGGCGCCCGCGACGCGGACCTTGGACCCGTCCAGTTCGGACAGCGGGGTCACGTCGCCACCGGTGGTGAACAGATGGCCCGGCCCGTGGCCCCAGAGCCCGAGAACCTTGACCCCGGCATGCTCGTTCTGCTCGGCGAGCATGTCCTCGTGCAGCCGCCAGAGGCCGACGGACAGCGCCTCGGCGCTCGGCGTGAGGAACGGCAGTTCGGCGATGTCGGTGAGGGCGAACCGGCCCGGCGTGTAGCCGTGAACGCCGAAGGTTAGATCAGACGCACCGGTCGCGGCGAGGTCGAAATGCGCGGGCGGGGGCCCGAGCGGGGCATCGAGGATCTGAACCGCCACGCGGCCGTCCGTCGCCTCCTCGACCTGCTCGGCCCAGGGCATCACGATGTCCTTCACGATGGCATGGGAACTGGGCAGCCAGTTCGACAGACGCAGGGTGGTTTCCTGCGCCGCAGCGCTTCCGGTGAGGGCCGCGAGCGCAATGGCGCCCAGGGTCAGGTGGCTCATGATTCGGTTCATTTCGTTCGCTCCCTGTTGCGATATTTTGCCCAAGCGTAAGCGACGGATTTCGGATCTGACAAGGAAAACATGTTTTTGCATCTTTTCATGCTTGAACCTTGACGGATCATTGCATGATATTTCATGCTTCCAGTCGGAAGTGCCCACGAAGCAGTCGCAACGGGAGGCGAGATGACGTCTATCGATCTGAAAGTGGAGAGCATCGAAGCGCCCGCGGAGCGTATCCGCTCGGTTGTTCTCGTCTCTGCGGGCGGCGACGCGTTGCCCCCTTACGAGGCCGGCGCCCACATGGAATTTCACCTGCCCGACGGCACCACGCGATCCTACAGCCTCATCGATTTCGAGGGGGACTGCGCGGCACCGAAGAGCTATCGCTTCGGGATTCGCCTCGAGGAAGAGAGCACCGGCGGCTCGTCCTACATGCATGGTCTGGGTGAGGGCGACACCGTCACCGCCGACGCTCCGAAGAACGACTTTCCGCTCGCGACGGACGATGCGCCGTCGCTGCTGATCGCTGGCGGTATCGGGATCACGCCCATGATCTCCATGGCTGCGGCGCTCAAGTCCGCCGGCCGCCCGTACAGCCTGCACTACGCCATGCGGGACCGGAGCGCCGCCGCATTCACGGGCCGGCTCGCCGAGCTCCACGGTGACCGCGTCTCGCTTCATTTCGACGACGAGGCGGGCGGGCCGCTGGACCTTTCCGGCCTTGTCGAGGGGGCCGAGGAGGGCGCGCATCTCTACGTTTGCGGTCCCAAGCCGATGATCGAGGCCGCCCGCTCCGCCGCCGAAGCCGCCGGACTGCCGTCCGGGCGCATCCATTTCGAGCTGTTCGACGCGCCTGCGGATCAGGAGGGCGACACGGCCTTCGAGGTCGAGATCGCCTCCAGCGGCAAGGTCTACACCATTCCGCCCGGTCGCAGCATCATCGACGTGCTGGAAGAGGATGGCGAGGACCTGATCTACGATTGCCAGCGCGGCGATTGCGGCATCTGCCAGACCGACGTTCTGGAAGGCGAGCCGGATCACCGGGACGTCGTTCTGTCGGAGGAGGAGCGCGCCGGGGGCAAGGTCATGCAGATCTGCGTGAGCCGCGCCAGGTCCGCCCGCCTGAAACTGGACCTATGAGGAGGACCGCACGATGACACGCTACACCACCCGCAGCGCCGTCGAAGGGCTCGTCACGCCCTATCAGGTGCACAGGGACGTCTATATCGATCCCGACGTCTTCCGCCTCGAGATGGATCATCTCTTCGCGAATACCTGGGTCTGGGTCGGCCATGACAGCCAGGTGCCGAACAAGGGCGATTACTACACCACCCAGATCGGCGATCAGCCCGTCATCATGGTGCGCCACTCGGACGGCGAGGTGAAGGTTCTCTACAACCGGTGCCCCCACAAGGGGACCAAGATCGCCATCGACCGGCAGGGAAACACCGGCAAGTTCTTCCGCTGCCCCTACCATGCCTGGTCCTTCAAGACCGATGGCTGCCTTCTCGCGATCCCGCTGAAGAAGGGGTACAACGGGACCGGTCTCGATCAGACCGAAAGCGCGAAGGGCATGAAGGCGGTCGGCGCCGTTCACACCTACCGCGGCTTCGTCTTCGCGCGGCTCGCCGATGAGGGGATTTCGTTCGAGGAGTTCTTCGGCGACAGCCTCTCCTCCCTCGACAACATGGTGGACCGCTCCCCCGCCGGGCGCCTCGAAGTCGCCGGGCAGCCCTTGCGCTACATGCATCGCTGCAACTGGAAGATGCTGGTCGAGAACCAGACGGATACCTGCCACCCGATGGTAGCGCACGAAAGCTCGGCCGGGACCGCTGTGCAGATCTGGGAGGAGATGGACATGCCGGAGGGCTCGCCCAAGCCCCCAGCGATGCAGATCATCGCCCCCTTCATGAGCTCCTACGAATTCTTCGAGGAGATGGGCATCCGCACCTGGCCGAACGGCCATGGTCATACCGGCGTGCACCACTCCATCCACTCGGACTACTCGGAGATCCCGGGCTATTTCGAGCAGATGACGGAGGCCTACGGAGAGGAGCGGGCGAAGGAGATCCTCGGCGAGAACCGGCACAACACGGTCTACTTCCCCAACATCATGATCAAGGGGCCGATCCAGCAGCTGCGGAACTTCATCCCGCTCGGCCCGGACAAGACGCTGGTCGAGAGCTGGATCTTCCGCCTCGTCGATGCCCCGGACGAGCTGGTGGCGCGCACGGCGATGTACAACCGCATGATCAACGCGCCGACCTCCATCGTCGGCCACGACGATCTCGAGATGTACGAGCGCGCGCAGGAGGGTCTCGTCGCCGACGGGCTCGAATGGGTGAACATCCAGCGCCTCTTCGAGGAAGGCGAGGACTTCGAGGAGGAAGCGGTCGAGAACGGCACCACCGAAAGGCAGATGCGAAACCAGTTCCACGCCTGGGTGAAGTTCATGACGGCCAGCATGCCCGAAGCCCTGGAGGCCGCGGAATGAGCAGCATCACGAAGGACGATCTGATCGACTTTCTCTACGAGGAGGTCCGGATGCTGGACGAGAGCCGGTTCGACGAGTGGCTCAAGCTCTGGTGCAAGGACGGGATCTACTGGATGCCGCTCGACTACAGGCAGGAGGATCCGATCCACGAGACCTCCCTGATGTACGAGGACCAGTTCATGCTCCGCCTCCGGGTCGACCGGCTGAACGGCGCCCGCACCTTCAGCCAGAAGCCCAAGAGCCGCTGCCATCACGTGATCCAGCGCCCCTTCGTGGACGAGATGGATCACGAGGCCGGGCGGTACGTCACCAAGACGCAGATGCACTACGTCGAGACGCGGATGGACGAGCAGTTCATGCTCGCCTGTACCGCACAGCACCATCTCGTTCTGGAAGACGGCGCGCTCAGGATCGAGCGCAAGCGGGTGGACCTTCTGAACTGCGACGCGCCCTTCGGCAATATCCAGCTTCTGCCATGAGGCCCGTCGAGGAAAAGAGCGTCTCGGCGGCATTTGGGGCGGCGGCGCGTCGGTGGCCGGAGCGGCCCATAATGCAGGTTCTGCCGGAGACGGCCGGGATCTACGGGATCGCGCCGGGGGAGATGACGTATCGCACCGCGGCGGAGCGGACCGGCGATCTGCGGGCGGCGTTCGAGGCGGCGGGGTACCGGGCCGGGCAGCGGGTGATGCTGCTTCTCGAGAACCGCCCGGACTTCTTCCTCTACTGGCTGGCACTGAACGCGCTGGGGCTCTCCGTGGTGCCGGTGAACCCCGATCTGCGCGCGGCGGAGCTCGAATACATGGCCGCCCATGCGGAGCCGGCGCTCGCCATCGCGGTCCCCTCCCGCGCGGAAGAGCTGCGTGCGGCGGGGGAGGCTGCTGGCGTGCCGTTCGGCGTCACCTCGCCGGGAGAGCCGCTGCCGGCGCCGCGCGGTGAGCCTGTCTTCGACGCCGGCGGCGCCCCTGAGGATCGCGAGGCGGC
Organism: Tropicimonas omnivorans; assembly: GCF_031846565.1. NCBI lineage: Bacteria > Pseudomonadati > Pseudomonadota > Alphaproteobacteria > Rhodobacterales > Roseobacteraceae > Tropicimonas > Tropicimonas omnivorans. The sequence continues at coordinate 82,528 of NZ_JAVRHL010000004.1, forward strand.
GATGCTCTATACCTCGGGCACCACGGGCCGGCCAAAGGGCTGCGTCCTGCCCAACACGTACTTCCTCGAGGCAGGCCGATGGTATTCCGAGGCCGGCGGGGTCTGCGCGCTGCGCGGCGACGTGGACGGGGCGGGCGAGCGGATGCTGACGCCGCTGCCGATCTTTCACATGAACGCGATGGCCTACTCCTTCATGGCGATGATCGCGGTCGGAGGCTGCCTGATCGCGCTCGACCGGTTCCACCCCCGGAGCTGGTGGACCTCGGTGCGCGAGAGCGGGGCCACCTGCCTGCATTATCTCGGCGTCATGCCGTCCATGCTGATGGGCGCGCCGGAGGGGCCAGGGGACCGGGACCACAAGGTGCGCTTCGGCTTCGGAGCGGGCGTCGATCCCAAGCTGCATGCCCCGTTCGAAGCGCGCTTCGGCTTTCCGCTGATGGAAGCCTGGGCGATGACGGAAACGGGAGCGGGCGCCGTGATCGCGGCCAACCGGGAGCCACGCCGGGTGGGGGAGGCCTGTTTCGGTCGCCCCGGCCCGGACCTCGAGGTGCTGATCGCGGGCGAGGGCGGAGCGCCGGTCGATCCCGGCGCGCCGGGGGAACTGCTGGTGCGGCACGCCGGCGCGGATCCCCGCCACGGCTTCTTCAGCTCATACTGGAAGAACCCCGAGGAGACCGCCTCGGTCTGGGAGGGCGGCTGGTTCCACACCGGGGACATCGTCCGCCAGGAGCCGTCGGGGGACATGGTCTTCGTCGACCGCAAGAAGAACGTCATCCGCCGCTCAGGCGAGAACATCGCCGCCGTGGAGGTGGAATCGGTGCTGATGCGACACCCCGGCATCGACGCGGTCGGCGTGGCCGCCGTGCCGGACGAGGTGCGGGGCGACGAGGTCTTCGCGTGCATCGTGGCGGCGGGCGGAGCGGAGGCGCCGGCGGAGGAGATCGTCGCCTGGGCGCTGGAGCGGATCGCCTATTACAAGGTGCCGGGCTACATCGCCTTCGTGAAGGAGCTGCCCCTGACGGCGACCAACAAGATCCAGCGGGCGGCGCTGAAATCCCTCGCCGCCGAGCTGCTCGCCGATCCCGCCACCGCCGATACCCGTGCCCTGAAGAAGCGACAGACGGCATGAGCAGGCGCCAGCCCTATGACGGCGTCGTTCTCGCCGCGCCCTGCAGCGTGCCTTACGTCCGCTATTCGACCGAAACGGCGCATCACTGGCTCGCCCGCGCCCTGAAGGGGACGCTGGATGCCGGTGGCCTCGCCAAGGAGGAGATCGACGGTTTTTCGGTCGCCTCCTTCACGTTGTTTCCGGACACGCCCGTCGGCCTCACCCAGCATTTCGGGCTGACCCCGCGCTGGCTCGACAGCATCCCGATGGGCGGGGCGAGCGGCGTCGTGGCGCTGCGCCGTGCGGCACGGGCGGTTCAGGCCGGGGACGCCGATATCGTCGCCTGCATCGCGGGGGACACCAACCAGATCGACAGCTTCCGCAAGCTCCTGTCCAGCTTTTCCCGCTTCGCGATGGATGCGGCCTATCCCTACGGCTACGGCGGGCCGAACGCGATGTTCGCGCTGCTGACGGACCGCTACATGCAGGACTACGGCGCGACCCGCGAGGATTTCGGGCGGATCTGCGTGGCGCAGCGGCAGAACGCCCTGCGCTACCCGCAGGCGATCATGCAAAAGCCGCTGAGCCTCGAGGAGTATCTCGCCGCGCGCCCCATCGCCGATCCGATCGCGCTCTTCGACTGCGTGATGCCCTGCGCCGGAGCGGAGGGGCTTCTGGTGATGCGGCAGGAGGAGGCGGAGCGCCGGGGGCTGCCCCATGCGCATCTCGCCGCCACCATCGAGCGGCACAACGCATTCCCCGATGATCCGATGCAGCTCCGCGGGGGCTGGGCGATGGATGCGGGCGAGCTCTGGGAGATGGCGGGCGCGGCGCCGGAGGATATGGATCTCGTCCAGACCTACGACGACTACCCGGTGATCTCGATGATGCAGTTCGAGGATCTCGGTTTCTGCGCCAAGGGCGAGGCGCCGGCCTTCCTGCGCGGGCGGGACCTGACCGTGACCGGCGATCTGCCGCACAACACCTCCGGCGGGCAGCTCTCGGCAGGGCAGGCGGGCGCGGCAGGGGGCTTCATCGGCCTCGTCGAGGCGCTCCGGCAGGTGACGGGGCAGGCGGGGCCGACGCAGGTTCCGGGCGCCCGGCGCGCCCTCGTCTCGGGGTTCGGGATGATCAACTACGACCGCGGCCTGTGCTCCGGCGCGGCGGTTCTGGGCGGAGGTGCCGCATGAGCGATCCCCTCTCGCGCCCTTCGAAGAAGAACCCGCAGACGCCGCTCCGCGTCCCCGCCCTGCCGCCAGAGGCGCGCAGCCGCGCTGCGATGGGCCTGACCGCCGCGGCCGCCGAGGGACGCTTTGCGCTCCAGCACTGCGCGGAGTGCGGCGCCGTCCAGTACCCGCCGCGCGATGCCTGCCACGCCTGCCTCTCGGTGGACCTGCCCTGGCGGGACACCGATCCCGCTGGCACTCTTCTGGCCGATACCTTCGTGCGCGCCTCGCCCAATCTCTACTTCCGCGACCGTGTGCCGTGGAGGACAGGCACGGTGCGGCTCGATGCCGGGCCCTCGATCGTTGTGCATGTCCACGGCGATTGCGAGCGGGGCGCGCGGGTGCGGGTGATCAGCCGGCTCGACCGGGCCGGGCAGGGCGTCCTGATGGCGCTGCCGATGGAGGAGACCCCGAACATGGCCGACGACCCCCAGCTCCGCGAGCTGACGGCGGACCCGAAGCACCGGCGCATCCTCATCACCGATGCCCGTCAGGACACCGCGCCCGCACTTGCCCGCGCGCTCCTGGCCGCCGGCGCGGCGGAGATCATGGTGGGCGAGGCGGAAGGCTGGCGGCCCTGGCCGGGGCGGGAGCGGCTCGCGGCGATGGAGGGCGTGTCGCTTCTGCCGCTCGACGTGACCGACACCGCCTCGGTGGAGACCCTGGCCGGCGAGATCGGCGGCAAGACGGACATCCTGATCAACAATGCCCGTTTCGTGCGGCCGGGCGGGCTCCTCGGCGGCGATCCCGGCTTCGCGCGGCAGGAGATGGAGGTCGCATATTTCGGCCTGATGCGGCTTGCGCAGGCCTTCGGGCCAGCGATGCGCGGACGGGGCAGCGACGGGGTCCGCAGCGCCGTCGCCTGGGTCAACATCCTGTCGGCGCACGCGCTCTCGAACGACCCCGCCTACGGCACCTTTTCGGCCGCGAATGCCGCGGCGCTGTCGCTGTCGCAGACCCTCCGCGCGGACCTTCGGCCGGGCGGGCTCAGGGTCCTCAACGTCTTCGCCGGTCCCACCGAGGACGACTGGCACCAGGCGGTTCCGCCACCCAAGGTCACCGGCGGCGCCATTGCCCGCTCGGTGGTCGAGGGCTTGCGGGACGGTCTCGAAGAGGTCTTTTGCGGCGACGTCGCCCGCGACCTGCGCGACCGCTGGAGGCAGGCCCCCAAGGTCCTCGAGCGAGAACTGACGGGAGGCGCCCCATGAGCGTGCTTCAGGACCTGGCGCTTGCCCTCTCCGGCGGCGATGTCGAGGTGGTGGACCTGACCCACACCCTCGATCCCGACTTTCCGGTCATCGTGTTGCCACCCGAATTCGGCCAATGCGCGCGGTTCCGGATGGAGGAGGTCTCCGCCTACGATCACCGCGGACCGTCGTGGAAATGGCACGACATCTCCATGTCCGAGCATACCGGCACCCATTTCGATGCGCCGTCCCACTGGATTTCCGGCCGCAACGTCCCCCATGGCAGCGTGGACGAGATCCCGCCCTCCGCCTTCGTGGGGCCGGTCTGCGTGATCGACTGTTCGGAAGGGGCGGCACGTGACGAGGATTACGAGCTGACCCCCGAAGTGATCGAGGCGTGGGAGGCCGCGCACGGCCGCATCCCCGAGGATGCCTGGGTCCTGATGCGCACCGACTGGTCGAAGCGCACGGGCGCGGCCTACATCAACCTGCGCGAGGACGGCGCCCATTCGCCGGGGCCGACCCCCGCCGCGATCCGCCTTCTCGTCGAGGAGCGGAACATCCGCGGCTTCGGCACCGAGACGGTGGGCACCGATGCCGGGCAGGGAAGCCATTACGATCCGCCGTTTCCGGCGCATCACACGCTCCACGGTGCCGGCAAGTACGGTCTGCAATGCCTCAAGGGGCTGGACCGTCTGCCGCCGACAGGCGCGGTCCTCATGGCCGCACCTCTCAAGATCAGGAACGGCACCGGAAGCCCCCTGAGGGTACTGGCGCTCATCGAGAAGGATCGCGCATGACCGGGTACACGGCCGTCATAACGGGCGGAAACAAGGGGATCGGCGCCGATCTCGCGAAGCAGCTTCTGGAGCAGGGCTACAAGGTGATCTCCGTCGCCCGCCATGCGCCGGAGACGGAGATGGACGGGCTGGAGCATGTCGAATGCGACCTACTCGATCCCGAGGCGGTGGAGCGCGCGGCGGCGGACATCGCAAGCCGGCACGAGGTCACGCACCTCGTCCACAATGCCGGCGTCATCTGGCCGAACCTCGTCGAGGAGGCGAAGCCGTCCGACATCACCGGCCTTGCGCAACTGCACCTCGGCTCCGCGCTCACGCTTCTGCAGGCCTTCCTGCCGGCAATGAAGGCGCGGAGCTTCGGACGGGTAATGTTCAACTCCTCCCGCGCTGCGCTCGGGGCTGCAACGCGGACGGCCTATGGCGCGAGCAAGGCCGGTATGATCGGCATGGCGCGGACATGGGCCCTCGAACTGGCGCCGCACGGGATCACGGTGAACGTGGTCGCACCGGGGCCGATCCTGACGGACAACTTCTGGGGCATCGTCGAGAAAGGTAGCCAGCAGGAGGACGACCTGGCCCGCCGCATCCCGGTGGGGCGTCTCGGAACCGTGGAGGACGTGACCCGCGCGTTCCTCTTTTTCTGTGATCCGCTGAACGGCTTCGTGACGGGGCAGACGCTCTATGTCTGCGGCGGTGCGAGCGTGGGCAGCGTACCGATCTGACGGGTCAGGCCCCCGGTTCCGGCTCCCGCCCGTGCGCTCCAAGGGCGAGGGGGAGGGCATGGAGCCCGCTCTGCCCGCCCGCGCGCGCTATGAGGGCGTGGCGGGTGGCGAAGAGGGCGAGGATCGGCAGGCCGGTCTCGACGAAGCGCGTCGCCTCGACCGTGAAGGTCCAGACGATTCCGGCGAGGCTGACGGCGAGCAGGATCATCGATGCGCGGCGAGCGTCCGGCCCGGGGACGCCGACGAAGCCGCCGCCCTTGCGCAATGTCAGGACAAGGCCCGCCCCGAAGATCGCAACGAGGACCAGGGATTGCGACTGCGCGACTAGGCTGTCCGCCAGAGCGTCCCGGCCGAGGAGCAGCATCCCTTCGGCGAGAGGCGTGATCAGGGCAAGGTAGAGGTTGATCCCGAGGATGATCGGGTGCGGCCGGAGCCGGCGCGACAGGTAGGCGGCCGAGACGATTGCTGCGAGAAGGGCACCGCACCAGCCGGCGACCCGAAGATCCCCGGTCTGTCGCAGCAGCGCGAAGAAGGCGAGGGACGGGGCGTTTTCGAAGAGCGGTCGCAGGCGCCCGTGCCACGGCTCCGGCATGTCGAGGATCCCCTTGCATCGGATTGTCCGAGAAGACGTGGGCGGGGCGGATGCTGTCAAGGGCGGGTGCGAGAGCGCGGAGGCGTGTCGCCCGGCCCAGGTGCGCCCCTCTTTCGGTCCGGGACCGCCTTCGGCGGGGGCATTTCCCAGAAAAGACGCAGGGCGCGCGCAGGCCCCGGAAATGGAAAAAGGGCGCGCGGGTGTTTCCCGCGCGCCCTCGATCACCGGTCTGCTTCTTCCGTCAGTCCATGCGGGTGTTGATCGCGGGGTTCAGCGAGAAGAAGTTGTTCGGGATGATGTGGACCTGCTTCCACTCGGTCGACATCACCGGCCAGTCTTCCAGCCGCGGGATGTGGTGGAAGCCTGCGGTGAACCACGTCACCACATCCTCGCCCGCGAGCGGCTTGTCCTCCTTCACCCACTCGGCCAGCGTGTCGGAGCCGTCGCTTTGCAGGGCGAACTTGCCGCCGGCATAGCGCTGCTCGGGGTTATAGACCGTGTTCCAGACCGAGTACTCGATGTAGGCGTTGCGCTTCATCGGGGGATCGTTCTGGAAGTCGTACGGCCCGTAGGCGATGCTGCCGTGGTGGATCATGTAGGACGGGATATGCCCCAGCGGGCCTTCGCGATCGTTGTTGTAGATCGTGAAGTAGCGCTTGTTCATCGCGCTGATGCGATAGCGCGCTTCCATTTCCGAGGCCGGGACCGACTTCTGCACTTCCCACATCGAGCGGCGCGGGCTGTCCGCTGAAAGCTCGGCCGGCACGATGTCCAGCGTGGCGAACTCGTTCACCGGCTGGTCGATGTCGAAATCGAGGCGGAAGTTGAAGTAGTGGTCATGGTTGGAGGCCACGAGGTTCGGAGCGATGAGGGTGCCCCATTCGGTATCCTCGGCAGCGGTCTCGTCGTCCAGGTGCTCCGTGGCAACGCCCTTGACCGCGTCGAGGCCGGTGGCGCCGATCATGATCCGCATCTGGCCGTTCTGCTCGAAGCGGTAGTCGATCAGGTAGTCGTAGTTCCCGACCTCGGAGGCGGTGCGATAGACGAGCTCGGTGGCCGGGCGCCCCTCGGCGGGGACCGGGTTGTCCGGCGTCTGGGCGAAGACCTCGTAATGCCGCCAGGCGGGGTCGCCGATGTTGCGCTCGAAGATGCAGATCGCGTCCGGGATCTCCAGCGGGTTGCCCATGTCGTCGGCGATGAGAGCCGGCATGTAGGTGGCGTATTCGGGACAATCGACGCCCGGCGTCAGGGGCGTGAGGAAGAGGCCGAAGCCGTATTCGCCGCTGTCCATGTAGGTCCGCCAGTACATCCCCGACGTTGGGTCCATGTAGGGCACGAAGACCTCGGAGAGATGCGCCTGGTAGAGCACGGAGCGCCATTCGTCGCCGTCGCGCACCTCGATCTGCGACAGGACCGGGCCGGGGCGCTTGTCGATGCGGTGGCGGAAGCGCCACATGTCCCACTCCACCTGACTGCCGTCCATGGTGAAGTTGGGCCCGCCCTCCTGGGAGAGCTTGGCGGGATTGCCGACGGGGCGCAGCTCCATGCGTTCGGCGATCTCCTCCTCGGTGTACCCCCAGGGATCCTGCGGAATCGGCACGTTGCCCTCGTCGACGACGCGGATCGCTTCGCCGGTGTTCAGGTCGACCACGGCGAAGAGGCCTTCCACGGGCTTGGCGTAGAAGTTGGAGCCCTCGGGGTTGAGGTAGCACGGCACCTTCATCAGGCGGTTGCCGTCCTCCTCGCCGGTGAAGAAGTTGCCGGCGGTGAGCGGCAGGCAGAAGACATCCTCGGGCGTCAGGCCGCGCGACTCGAGCCCGGTCACCATGTCGGGATGCGAGAGCGCGCCTTCCATCGCCGAGACGAATTCCTGGAACAGGATCATCGGCTGGCCGGTGACGGGCTCGGTGCTTTCCACCTCGCCGGTGGTGAGGTTCACGGTCGCCTCGACGAACCCGTCGCCCCCCTCCGGGGCGCTCATGTGGACCATCGCGCGGCGGGCGAGGTCGTCGCCCTCTTCCCAGTCGAGGACAGCCGATTTCTCCGGCTCGATCAGTTCGATCAGCGGATAGAGCGTCTCGTCCGTGGCGATCTCGGCATCGCGGAGGATTTCGTTGATCCGCCCGTATTCCTCGCCCGACAGGCCGTCGAGCGGGTGGGCGATGGCGCCGGTCGCGCCGATCAGCAGCGTCGCCGCGCTGCCGGCAAGAAGTGATCTCAATCTCATTGCGGTCTCCCTGTTATAGCCGTTCAGCTGAACAGCACTTGAATGTTGGTGTATTCCTCGAGGCCTTCCTCGCCGAACTCGACGCCGATGCCGGAGGCCTTCATGCCGCCGAAGGGGGCGTTCGGCTGGACCATGCCATGCTTGTTGATCCAGACGGATCCGCATTCGAGGCGCTGGCCGACCTTGCGGGCCGCCTCGATGTCGCTCGACCAGACGGAGCCGCCGAGGCCGGCGGGATTGGCGTTGGCCATCGCGATCGCGTCCTCAACGTCGCTGTACTTGATGATCGGCAGGGCCGGGCCGAATTGCTCCTCGTCCACGAGGGAATCGCCGTTCTGCAGCCCGGCGATGAGGGTGGGCGGGAAGAACAGGCCCTCGCCGGGCTCACCGCCGAGCAGCACGTCTCCCTTCGCGCTGGCCTCGGCGACGAGGCGGGAGAGCTTCTCGTGCTGCATCCGGTTCTGGACCGGACCGAGGATGGAGCCCTCGTCCATCCCGTCCCCCACGGGGATCGTCTTCGCGAACTCCACGAGGGCCGCGCAGACCTCGTCGTGGATGCTCTCATGCACGTAGAGGCGCTTCATCGCGGCGCAGGTCTGGCCGTTGTTGATGAAGCCGCCCCAGAAGAGGCCCTCGGCGATCTGCGCCGGGTCGGCGTCGGCCAAGACGATGCCGGCATCGTTGCCGCCGAGTTCCAGCGTCAGGCGCTTCATCGTTTCCGCAGCGGAGCGCATGACCTTCTGGCCGGTGGCGCACGAGCCGGTGAAGACGATCTTGGCGATGCCGGGATGGGCGGACATCAGGCCGCCGAGGTTCTCGGCCCCGTCGTCGCCCGTGACGACGTTGACGACGCCGGCGGGCAGCACCTCGTTCATGATCTGCACCAGCCGGAGCGTGGACAGCGGCGTGAGCGGCGAGGGCTTGATGACGACGGTGTTGCCGGTCCGGAGCGCCGGGATGACGTGCCAGATCGCGATCATCAGCGGGAAGTTCCAGGGCGTGATCGAGCCGACGACGCCGACGGGCTTGCGGTGCAGCTCGACGCGCCCCTCGTTGTTGTCCTGAAGCACCTTCATCGGCAGGGAGAGGCCGGCGGTGTAGCCCGCCCAGGCCTGCGCGCCGCCGACTTCCCAGCGTGAGCCCAGGCCGTTGAGCGGCTTGCCCTGCTCGGCGGTGATGATCTGCGCCAGCTCGTCGGCATGCTCCGCGATCTTCGCCGTGACCGCTTCGCAGGCTGCCTTCAACTCGTCCTCGGGCGTCTGCGACCATGTCTTGAAGGCTCGCTCGGCGGCGGCCACGGCAGCGTCCAGCTCCGCCTTGCCGGCAATCGGCGCGCGTCCGGCGACCTCACCCGTGGAGGGGTTCAGCACATCGAAGGTCTCGCCGGTGGCGTGGGCCTTTCCGTCGATGGTCAGCTCGAAACTCAGCATTCATGCTCCTCCCAAAGCATCGGGCCCGCCGGGATGCGGGCTCCTCATGGGGAGCAGTCTAGGGAGGCGACAGGGCTGGTCTTGGACTCCGGCGCCATATGAGATGGCCTAGGGCGACAGGGGCGGCCGGGCCGCGCCCGGAGAGACGCCGAAGCGTTTGCGGAACGTGCGGTAGAAGTAGGACAGATCGTTGAAGCCCGACTCAAAGGCGATGGTCGAGACGCTGTCCGCGCGGGAGGCCGGCGCCTCGAGCCGGGCGCGCGCCATGTCGAGCCGGATCGCCATCAGCCGTTCGCTTGCCGTTTCGCCGAGAGCCGAGAAATGGCGTTGCAGCGTGCGGGGGGAGACAGCGAGATCGTCCGCGAGCTCGGCCGGGCCGAAGCCGGCATCGTGACAGCGCCGCTCCATGATCGCCAGTGCGCGGGAGAGCACCGCCTCCTCGCGTTTCTCCGCCATGCCGGTCTGGGTCTCGATGCAGCGCAGATACGCGCCGAGGAGGCTGAGGAGCGCTTCGCCGAGATGAGGGGCCGCGACGGCGTCTTCGATGAAGAGCTTGGCGAGGACCGCCCGCATGGCGAGGAAGAGGGGATCGTCCCGGTCGATCCCGAGCCCCCCGGTGCAGGCCGGGCCGAAGCGATGCAGCATCTCTTCCCGCGGCAGGTGGAGCGAAACCTGCCGCGCGTGCTGTCCGGCATAGACGAAATCGGAGGGCTGCGCGGAATCGACGAGGAACATGTCCCCCGGCTCGAGCAGGTGCGACTTGCCCGACTGGTGGATGCGGCAGGTCCCCTTGTCCTGCACGATGAGGAAGAGGTGCCCGCCGGGATCGTCGCGGATCATTCGCGCATCCCGCATCACCCGTTCGGCGTCGCACGAGACCACCGCGGTCTCGAACCGCGACAGGTGCAGGCGGGAGGCCGTCCCGGCGACGAGACCCTGCCCCCGAAGGCTGGGCTCGATGCCGAAATTTCCGCAGATCGCGCGGATCGTGCTTGAGAATTCCTCGACCGGTCGCTGCCGTGCGTGCGTCGGCGCCGTGTCGACCAGGGGAGCGTGCCGCGTCGCGATGGTCATTGGCCATGTTCCTCGAAAACGGCCCCGCCCCTCCGCTCGGAGCGCGGCCGGCTGGGTCCGAAGCGTAGGGTGCCGCCGGCCATCCGGCAACTCCTTCCCTCGGCCGGGCCGTCTCCTCCGCTCTGAAACGCGCGCCGCCCCGGGGCCCGCGCAGGCGGGACTTTCAAAATGCGCGAGGGGCCTGTACTTCAAGCCGGCCTGCCCGGATCTGTCTTCCGGGCACAGGTGGAAGGGATCCGGATGACGCGTGACAAGACGCTGGAGATGACGGAGCTGATGACGCCGGACATGGCGAATTTCAGCGGCAAGGTGCATGGCGGTGCGCTTCTGAACCTACTCGACCGCGTCGCCTTTTCCTGCGCCTCGCGGTACTCGGGCAAGTATGTCGTGACGCTCTCGGTCGATCAGGTGACGTTCAAGGAGCCGATCCTCGTGGGCGAGCTCGTCACTTTCCGCGCCACGGTCAACCATACCGGCCGCAGCTCGATGGAGATCGGCATCCGCGTCGAGGCGGAGAACATCCGGGAGGGCACGCGGCGGCACACCAATTCCTGCTACTTCACCATGGTCGCCGTGAACGAGCTCGGCCGCCCGATCGAGGTGCCCGCGCTGAAGGTCGAGAGCGAGAACGACGACCGCCGCTGGCGCGCGGCCAATGTCCGCCAGTCCCTGCGCAAGGAGTTCGCGGCGCGGATGGAGAAGGCCAAGGCGTCCGGCGGTGAGAGCGAGGGGGCGTGAGACCGCTCCCGTGCCGGCGGGATGGCCCCGGCCGTGCTCCGGCGCTAGCCTGAGGCCATGCTGCGCTTTGCCGCCTCACGCCTGCTGTCGCTGGTGCTGTCGCTCGTTGCGGCGAGCATCGCGATCTTCCTCGTGATAGAGGTCATTCCCGGCGATCCGGTCTCCTACATGATGGGCATGGGCGCGTCTCCCGAGGCGGCGGCGGCTCTGAGGGCCGAACTGGGCCTCGGCGGCGGGATCGTGGAGCGCTATCTTGGCTGGGTGTCCGGCATGATGCGGGGCGACTTCGGCATCTCCTATACCTACCGCGTGCCGGTGGCGGAGCTGGTGGCGCAGCGTTTGTGGGTGTCCGTTCCGCTGACGCTCTACGCCCTCGCGCTCTCCACCCTCGTGGCGCTTCCCGTCGGCATCCTCGCCGCATCCCGCCGCGGCCGTCCCGCGGACTGGGCGGTGATCGGTGCGACGCAGATCGGCATCGCGGTGCCGAATTTCTGGTTCGCCATGCTCCTCGTCATCGCCTTCGCGATCGTCGTCCCCCTCTTTCCGGCAGGAGGTTTCCCGGGATGGGAGGGCGGTCTCTGGCCCGGCCTTCGCGCGCTGACCCTCCCGGCCGTCGCGCTTGCGCTTCCGCAGGCCTCCATCCTCGCCCGCGTGATGCGCTCCGCGCTGATCGAGACGCTGTCGCAGGATTACATCCGCACCGCCCGCGCCAAGGGCCTGAGCGAGGGGCAGGCGGTGCGCCGCCACGGTGTGCGCAACGCGCTGATCCCCGTTCTCACCATCGTCGGGCTCCAGTTCTCCTTCCTGCTGGCGGGCGCGGTGATCATCGAGAACGTCTTCTACCTTCCCGGCCTCGGGCGGCTGATCTTCCAGGGCATCACCCAGCGGGACCTGATCGTGGTCGAGAGCGTGGTCATGCTGCTCGTCTTCTCCGTCATCCTCGTGACGTTCGCGGTCGACCTCGCCTACGCCCTTGCCGATCCGCGGCTGAGGCGGCGGGCATGAAGGTCCCGGTCCAGCTTGGGGTCGGCGCCGCGCTGACGGCGGTGTTCGCGCTGGCCGCGCTCGTCTCCTTCGTCTGGACGCCGCATGACGTGACCCAGATCGTGGTGTCGCAGAAGCTGCAGGCGCCGGGCGGGGGGTATCTCTTCGGAACGGATCACCTCGGGCGGGACGTCCTCTCGCTTTTGATGGCCGGCGCCCGGACCTCCATCGCGGTCGCGCTCGTGGCGGTGGGGATCGGAGCCGGGATCGGCGTGCCCCTGGGGCTTCTCGCCGCTGCCGGACGGGGGCGGCTCCTCGACGAGGTGGTGATGCGGGGGAACGACCTGATCTTCGCGTTTCCGTCCCTCGTCATCGCGATCCTGATCACCGCCGTCCTCGGCCCCTCCGCGGTCAACGCTATCATCGCCATCGGCATCTTCAACATCCCGGTCTTCGCCCGCGTGGCGCGGGGCGGGGCGCTGTCGATCTGGGGCTTGGACTTCATCATGGCCGCGCGGGCGGCGGGCAAGGGCGCGGCGCGCATCTCCGCCGAGCACATCCTGCCCAATATCGCGAACCTGCTGATCGTCCAGGCGACCATCCAGTTCTCCCTCGGCATCCTCGCCGAGGCGGCGCTGTCCTATATCGGCCTCGGGGCGCAGCCGCCGGTTCCCTCCTGGGGACGGATGCTGGCCGAGGCGCAGACCTACTTCTACGCCGATCCCCGTCTCGCCGTCCTGCCCGGCCTCGCCATCGTCCTCACGGTCCTGGGCCTCAACCTGATGGGGGACGGATTGCGGGACATGCTCGATCCGCGCCTGAGGCGGGACGCGCTATGAGCCTTCTGGAGATCGACGCGCTCCGCCTCGATATCGGGTCGTCCCCGATCCTGTCCGGCGTGTCGCTGAGGGTGGAGCCGGGCAGGGTGCTGGGGCTGGTGGGCGAAAGTGGATCCGGCAAGTCGTTGACGGCGCTGTCGGTGATGCGGCTCCTGCCCGGGGGCGCGCGGCTGACGGGCACGGCGCGGCTTGGCGGCGAGGATCTGGTGACGGCGTCCGAGCGGCGGCTGAACAGGGTTCGCGGCGCGAAGGTCGGGATGATCTTCCAGGAGCCGATGACCGCGCTGAACCCGGTCCAGACCATCGGCCGACAGGTCGCCGAGACCCTGCGCATCCACGGCGCGGGGCGCGGCGAAGCGATGGAGCGCGCGGCCGAACGGCTCGCCCGCGTCGGCCTCGGTCCGGAGCGCTTTCCCCTCTCGCGTTACCCGCACGAGCTGTCGGGTGGCCAGCGCCAGCGGGTCTGCATCGCTCTTGCCATCGCGCTTCGTCCCGATCTGCTGATCGCGGACGAGCCGACCACCGCCCTCGACGTAACCACGCAGGCGCGCATCCTCGATCTCTTGCACGGCCTCGTGCGGGAGGAGGGGATGGGGTGCCTCTTCATCTCCCACGATCTCGCGGTGATCTCCCGCATTGCGGACGACGTCGCCGTGATGAAGGACGGCCGGATCGTGGAGGCCGGGCCCGTCGCCGATGTCCTGAGCGCGCCGCGCCAATCCTACACGAAGGCGCTTCTGGAGGCGGCCGGCCATGCGCCGGCTCGCAGGTCCGGCCCGGCGGCGACGCGAGAGATCCTGCGCGTCGATCGCGCCGAGCGGCATTACCCCGGCCCGCGCCGCGGGCTTTTCGGGCGCGGTGCGCCGGTGCGTGCGGTGGACGGGGTTTCGTTCTCGCTGGCAGAGGGGGAGACGCTGGGGCTCGTCGGCGAATCCGGCTGCGGCAAGTCGACCCTCGCCCGGACGATCCTCGGCCTCGAGCCGCTGGACGCCGGACGGATAGAGCTCTTCGCTCAGGAGATGGGCCCGTCCTTCCCGGGAAATCTCAGGGCCGGGGCGCAGATCGTGTTCCAGGATCCGTTCGCCAGCTTCGATCCCCGGTGGCGCGTGCACCGGCTGGTCTCCGAGCCGTTCCACCTCGTGCCGGATGCCCCGACGGGGGAGGCGCGGATGGAGCGGGTTCGCGAGGTGCTGACCCGGGTCGGCCTGTCGCCGCAGGATGTCGTGCGGTATCCGCACGAATTCTCCGGCGGCCAGCGGCAACGCATCGCCATCGCCCGTGCCATCGTGACGGGGCCCCGGCTCGTGGTGCTGGACGAGGCCGTGTCTGCCCTCGATGTGCGCGTCCGTTCGCAGATCCTCGACCTTCTGGCGCGGTTGCGGGACGAGCTCGGCCTTGCCTATCTCTTCATCGGGCACGACCTGTCCGTCGTCCGTGCGATCTCCGACCGGGTTCTCGTGATGAAATCGGGCCGGATCGTGGAAGAAGGCCCGGCGGAGCGCGTCTTCGGCGATCCGCAGCATCCCTACACGCAGGAGCTCCTCGCCGCCGCTCCGGCCCTTCGGTGATGGTGCACGGCTGCGCCGGCCCTGAGGGCGCGGCAGGGCGCGGGATCCGTCTGCTGGGAGAGCGGGGCCTGCGGTCTATATCGGCCTGTCAGGATTGCCGCTGGACGACCCTTCCCGGCGGCGACCGGATCGAGGACAGTCTTTGCAATGTCAGGTTTCACCGGATTTGCGCGCGTCGCCTCAGCCTATGACCCTTTGGAGGTCACGATGGCCGTCGCCCTCCTCGAAGGCGCCAGCTTCACCGTCCTGACCCCCGGCCTGAACCTCCATCAGGTCGTCCCGATGAACGCGATGGCCTTCGGGCCCATCCCGATCCTCGTTCCGGACGCTGAGGCCGAGGCGGCGCGGTCCCTTCTCGAAGCGACCCGGCCCGGCGGATGCGAGGGGCCGGGGGACGGGGCGGAGGGGGCCGCCGGGGGGGATGCGGGCGAGAGCGGCGACCCCCGCTTAAGAGGGCTCCGGAGCAGACTCGTCGATCTCGTCTTCTTCGCGATGTCTGGCCTGTCCTTTCCGAGGGATCGTCTGTCGGTCGACGGCCGCTTGAGGCGTCCGCCAGAGACGCCTCCGGAGACGTGACGTCCGGCCGCCCGGCTCCCCCGTCACATGGGCCCCCTTGCGCCCGCAGCGTCCCGGTGGTCCTTTGAGGTCATGCGACAGGCGGCGGACGTGACGGTTTACATGGGCGAGTTCGACAGCCAGCCGCTTGTCTTCGCGCATCTGGGCGATGCGATGCCCGGCATCGATCCCGGCGAGGTGGACGTGATCTGCAAGGCCGATCCGGGACCGCGCCTGCGCCATGTGTTCGAAGCGTCCACGGCGGAGGCCATCGAGGATGCGATGGGGCTCTTCACCGCGCTCGTGCTGATCTTTCCCGAGGCGACACGGGATGCCGTCACGCTTCCGGACGGAACGGCCCGGCTCGTCTGCCTCGGTACCTTCCCCGGAAGCCGGAGGCGCCCCGGATGAACGCAAGGTCGCGGCCCGGCCCGCTCAACCTCATCACGGACGTGGGCGGTCTCCTCGTCGGCAATGCCGGGGACGACGCGCTGAAATCCGGCGTCACGGTCCTCACCGGCGACCGGCCCTTCACCGCGGCGGTCCACGTCATGGGGGGCGCGCCCGGTACGCGGGAGACGGACCTTCTGGCGCCGGACAAACTGGTCACGGAGGTCGACGCGTTGGTCCTGTCGGGCGGGTCCGCCTTCGGTCTCGATGCGGCGGGCGGCGTCATGGCCGGATTGCGCGCGGCAGGGCGGGGGTTCGCGGTGGCGGGGCAGCACGTGCCCATCGTGCCCGCGGCAATCCTGTTCGATCTTGCGAATGGCGGGGACAAGGACTGGACCGAAAGCCCCTATACAGACCTTGGCCGCGAAGCTCTTCGGGAGGCGGGGACCGGGTTCGACCTCGGGCGCGAAGGCGCCGGGCTCGGCGCGATGACGGCGACGACGATGGGCGGGCTCGGCTCCGCCTCCCTCGTCCTGCCCTGGGGCGCGACCGTGGGGGCGCTCGTCGCGGTCAACGCGCTGGGCAGCGCCACCATTGACGGCGGTCGGCACTTCTACTCGGCGCCCTGGGAAATCGGCGGGGAGTTCGGCGGGCTCGGCCCGGCGATGCCATCGGATCCGGCGGCGCGCCCCGTGACCAAGGCGGACGGGGCGGCAGGCGGCGGACAGGGCGCCTCGACCACGATCGCCATCGTCGCGACCGATGCGAAGCTGAGCCAGGCGCAGGCGCAGCGCATGGCCATCGCGGCGCATGACGGCATGGCCCGCGCGCTCGTCCCCTCCCATACACCGCTCGACGGGGATCTGGTCTTCGCCGCGGCGACGGGGGAGGTGCCGCTCAGTGATCCCGTCATCGGTGCGCTCGACCTCGGCCACGCCGCCGCGACCTGCCTCGCCCGCGCCATTGCGCGGGGCGTCCATGCCGCACGCCCGCGGCCCGGCGATCTCCTGCCGTGCTGGTCCGATCTGTCCTGAAGCGGCGGCGGACCGGTCCCTGTCCGGCGGCTGGCATTGCGGACGTCCCCTGCTAGGTTGCCTCCCAAGATTCCCCTTGGAGAGGGCCCAAGAATGCTCGACGCTGCAAGCACCCTGAGAAACCGACTGTCCGATGCCGACCTGCTTCGCGAGCAGGCCTTCCTCGCCGGGGAGTGGTCGGACGCCGAGGGCGGCAAGACGTTCGGCGTGACCAACCCCTCGACGGGGGAGACGATCGCCGAGGTCGCCGACCTCTCCCGCGCGGACGTCGCCCGAGCCCTCGATGCCGCCCATGCGGCGCAGACGGAATGGGCCGCGCGAACCGCCAAGGATCGCGCCCAGGTGCTGCGCAAGTGGTTCGACCTCATGATGGCGGCGCAGGACGACCTCGCCGCGATCATGACAGCCGAGCAGGGCAAGCCGCTCAAGGAATCGATGGGGGAAATCGCCTACGGCGCGTCCTTCATCGAGTGGTTCGCCGAGGAAGGGCGCCGGATCTACGGCGAGACGATTCCCGGCCATGCGCCCGACAAGCGGATCACCGTGATCCGTCAGCCCATCGGCGTCGCGGCGGCGATCACGCCCTGGAACTTCCCGAACGCGATGATCACCCGGAAGTGCGGGCCTGCGCTCGCGGCGGGCTGCGCGTTCGTCGTGCGCCCCGCGTCGCAGACACCGCTCTCGGCGCTGGCCATCGCGGTCCTGGCCGAGCGGGCCGGGATGCCGAAGGGGCTCTTCAGCGTGCTCACGTCGAACAGCGCGAGCGCGATCGGCAAGGAGTTCTGCGAGAACCCCGTGGTTCGCAAGCTGACCTTCACCGGCTCCACCGAGGTCGGCCGGATCCTGCTGCGGCAGGCCGCGGACCAGGTGATGAAGTGCTCGATGGAGCTTGGCGGCAACGCGCCGTTCGTGGTTTTCGACGACGCCGATCTGGATGCGGCGGTCGAGGGCGCGATCATGTGCAAGTTCCGCAACAACGGCCAGACCTGCGTCTGCGCCAACCGGATCTACGTCCAGGAGGGCGTGCGCGATGCCTTCTCGCAGAAGCTCGCGGCGCGGCTCTCGGAGATGAAGGTCGGCGACGGGTTCGAGGAGGGCACCGATTTCGGCCCGCTGATCGACAGCGCGGCAGTGGGCAAGGTCAAGGCGCATATCGCCGATGCCACGTCCAAGGGGGCCGAGATCGTCATGGGCGGTTCGGGTCACGAGAAGGGCGATCTGTTCTTTCAGCCGACGATCCTGTCGGGCGCGACGCAGGACATGGCCTTCGCGACCGAGGAGACCTTCGGGCCGCTGGCACCGATCTTCAGCTTCAGGACCGAGGAGGAGGCGATCGCCCTCGCCAACGACACGATATTCGGCCTCGCCGCCTACTTCTATGCCCGCGACTATGCCCGGATCATTCGCGTTCAGGAGGCGCTTGAATACGGAATCGTCGGCGTGAATACCGGCGTCATTTCGACCGAGGTCGCCCCGTTCGGCGGCGTGAAGCAATCGGGTCTGGGGCGCGAGGGCAGCCGTCACGGCATCGAGGATTACCTCGAGATGAAGTACATCTGCACGAGCCTCTGAAAAGGCGGGGGCCGGGGCCCGCGCTTCGGCTCCCGAAGGACGTGTGCCGGGATCGCAGGCCTGCCCGGGCACACGTCCGGTTCGAGGTTCGGCGCGCGGTCCTGCCGGTCAGGCCCTCAGGCAAAACGAAAGGCGCGCCCCGCTCTCTAGCGGAATGGCGCGCCCGTGTTCGACCGGCATGATTCGCCCGGAGGGCGTATCAGCCCCGGCAGACGGAGGCGGCCGTGTTGCCGAACGCCTTGTAGCGGAGCCAGAAGCTGCTGTGGTCGGCCCGGCCGGATTGACGCGTGTCCTGCGCCTTCTGGGGGTCCTTGAAGAACTTGGACGCCATTCGCTGGTCGCCGCGGGTCAGCATCTGGTCCGCAACGCGCTGGATGCAGCCGCAGAGCGGGCGGGAGCCGGGGCGTTCGCCACTCATGCAGGCGCGCTCGATCTGCTTTGCGCCGGCCTCGGAGGGCATGGTGGTCGCAAGGGGCAGGGCCAGCGCCATCGAAAGCGCTGCTGTCGTGATAATCTTCATGTCATCGCCTCGTTCGGTTGGGCCCCCCGTCTTTAGCGCGGGGATGCCGGATCAACGTGCACATAGTCGTGCCCGAGATACCGCCAATTTTCAACGATTCCGTTAATGGCTCGCGGCGATGTGCAGCCTCTGGTGCCGTCACGAGGGTTGCGGCATAGATTGCGCATGCCACTCGACCTCCTCCTTGCCCTGTTCGGCTTCGCGCTGGCCTCCGCCTGTACCCCGGGACCGAACAACACGATGCTCCTCGCCTCGGGCGCCAATTTCGGCTTCCGGCGCACGCTTCCGCACATGGCCGGCGTCGCCCTGGGCTTTCCGCTGATGGTGCTGGCGATGGGGCTGGGGCTGTCGGCGGTGTTCGAGGCGCTGCCGACCTTGGCGGCGATCCTCAAGGCGGTGTCCTTCGCCTACCTTCTCTATCTCGCCTGGAAAATCGCGACCGCCGCTCCCCCGGAGGAGGGGGCCGAAAAGGGCCGGCCGCTCTCCTTTTTCCAGGCGGCGGCCTTCCAGTGGGTGAACCCGAAGGCCTGGGCCATCGCGCTCTCCGTGGTCGCGGCCTACGGCGCGCAGGACGTTCCAATGCTTCTCGGCATCGCGCTGATCTTCGCCGCGGCGGGCTGCGTCTCCACCACGGGATGGACCGTCATCGGGCAGCAGGCCACGCGCCTTCTGTCGAGCAGGCGGCGGCTGGTGATCTTCAACCGGATAATGGCGCTCCTGATGGTCGCGTCCCTGGTCCCCGCGATGCTGGGCTAAAGCCTACTCCGCCGGGGTCTGGTGGTGAGACACGAGGCACCAGCGATCCTCCGAGCGGCGGTAGCAGGAGGTGCAGAGCGCGCGGTAGGGCTCACCTCCCTCCCGGCTCGCCTCGGCGCGGTAGGCCAGGACGGCGGTGCCATCCTCCACCAGTGCCGATCCTTCCAAGAATGCGACCTCGGACCAGCGCGGCGCGGCCTGAAGCCCCTCGATGATGGCGCGGCCGGTGAGAATGCCGACCGGATCGGGAAAGACCATCACGGCGCCTTCAGCCGTCGCCTCTTCGTAGTGCTTCTGGCCGCTCAGCCAGAAATCGCGCTCCGCGCTCCACAACTCCTCCATCGGCCGCTCCCGTGCTGCTTCGGTACCTGGACCGAACGCCGCAAGCCCCCCGGCAGGTCCCGCGGGCAGATGTGCAGGGCATTGACCGTGCGCCAAAACGCCCGCATATCCACGCGATGACCGAGCTTTCGCGCATCCGCAATTTCTCCATCGTCGCCCATATCGACCACGGGAAATCCACCCTGGCCGACCGGCTGATCCAGCTGACCGGAACTGTCGCCGAGCGCGACATGAAGGAGCAGCTCCTCGATGCGATGGACATCGAGCGCGAGCGCGGGATCACCATCAAGGCGAACACCGTCCGCATCGAGTATCCGGCGCAGGACGGACATACCTACGTCCTCAACCTGATCGACACGCCCGGTCACGTGGACTTCGCCTACGAGGTCTCCCGCTCGATGCAGGCCGTCGAAGGCTCGCTCCTCGTGGTGGACGCGACCCAGGGCGTCGAGGCGCAGACCCTCGCCAACGTCTACCAGGCCATCGATGCGAACCACGAGATCGTCCCCGTCCTCAACAAGATCGACCTGCCCGCCTCCGAGCCCGAGCGCGTGAAGGAGCAGATCGAGGACGTGATCGGCATCGAGGCACACGACGCGGTGGAGATCTCCGCCAAGACCGGCCTCGGCATTCCGGATGTCCTCGAAGCCATCGTGAAGCGCCTGCCGGCGCCGGCGGCCGGCGATCCGGGCGCGCCCCTGAAGGCGATGCTCGTCGATTCGAAGTATGACCAGTATCTCGGCGTCATCGTCATCGTGCGGATCATCGACGGCACCCTGAAGAAGGGCGACCGGATCCGCATGATCAAGACCGGCGGCACCTACGACGTCGACGATGTCGGCGTCTACCGCCCCGCCATGACCTCGGTTCCGTCGCTCGGGCCGGGGGAGATCGGCTATCTCAACGCCTCGATCAAGCAGGTGCGGGACACGCGGGTCGGCGACACGATCACGCTGGAGAAGCGGCAATGCGAGACTGCGCTGCCGGGCTTCAAACCGTCCGTGCCGGTGGTGTTCTGCGGCCTCTTCCCGGTCGATACGAACGACTTCGACGACATGCGCGACGCCATCGAGAAGCTTGCGCTGAATGACGCCTCCTTCTCCTACGAGATGGAGACCTCCGCCGCGCTCGGGTTCGGCTTCCGCTGCGGCTTCCTCGGTCTGTTGCACCTCGAGGTGATCCGGGACCGGCTTGAGCGCGAATACGACATCGAGCTGATCACCACGGCGCCCTCCGTGATCTTCCACGTCTACAGCCGCGACGGCGAGATGACCGAACTGCACAATCCGGCGGACATGCCGGACCCGGCGACGATCGACCATATCGAGGAGCCGCGCATCAAGGCGACGGTTCTCGTGCCGGACGAGTATCTCGGCGACGTGCTCAAGCTCTGCCAGGACCGCCGCGGCATCCAGATGGATCTGACCTATGCCGGGACGCGGGCGATGGTGGTCTATGACCTGCCGCTCGCGGAGGTGGTGTTCGACTTCTACGATCGCCTGAAATCGGTGACCAAGGGCTACGCCTCCTTCGACTACCAGATGCTGGGCTACCGCGAGGACAACCTCGTGAAGATGCAGGTGCTGGTGAACGACGAGCCGGTGGACGCGCTCTCCATCATGGTCCACCGCGACCGTGCCGAGGGCAGGGGCCGCGCGATGTGCGAGAAGCTGAAAGAGCTGATCCCGCGCCACATGTTCAAGATCCCGATCCAGGCGGCCATCGGGGGTCGGGTCATTGCCCGCGAGACCCTCTCCGCCATGCGCAAGGACGTGACCGCCAAGTGTTACGGCGGCGACGCCACCCGGAAGAAGAAACTTCTTGAAAAGCAGAAGGCCGGCAAGAAGAAGATGCGGCAGTTCGGTAAGGTCGAGATCCCGCAGGAAGCCTTCATCAACGCGTTGAAGATGGACGGCTGAGCGCTTCCGCTGGACCGCGCGCCGACGGGCGCCGTACTGAAGTCAGATGCAAGAAGCCCCGCTCCGGTGATCCGGGGCGGGGCTTTTCGCGTCTGGAAC
Organism: Tropicimonas omnivorans; assembly: GCF_031846565.1. NCBI lineage: Bacteria > Pseudomonadati > Pseudomonadota > Alphaproteobacteria > Rhodobacterales > Roseobacteraceae > Tropicimonas > Tropicimonas omnivorans. The sequence goes on from NZ_JAVRHL010000004.1 coordinate 104,210, forward strand.
TGGCCTTCGGTTCAGAGGTCGTTCTGAACGTCCTGGGCTGCGCCTTCGACGGCTTGGCCGGCGCTTTGAATGTCCTCGCCGGCACCGCCGACGGTTTCGCAGGCGGAAAGGGCGAAGAGGCCGAGAAGGGCCACGATGGTCATGCGCATGTTCTGTCTCCCGTATTGATTGGCAGGACAACGCAAGGACCATTGGCCGCGTTCCCGAATTCCATCACGCCCCATCACAATTTCGCTTCCAGGTCCTTGCGCAGGCGACGCCTGGCGAACCAGCCGCGGATCTGTTGGGCGGTCAGCGTGGTGGGGCGCAGTATGGCCGTCTCGCCATTCCATTCGATAAGAAATGTCCGCTTTGCCGCGACGAGCTGAGCTTCGGCCGCGTTGGCTGCGAGGACGGTGAGGGTGACGTTCGACAGATCGCCCGCCATATCCTTGTCGGAGCCGAATTCCCTGACGCGATTGATGAGCTGCCCGTAGCTGCCGATGTCGATGAACTCGCCGGATTTCAACGGCCCCTGGTTGGTCGCCTCGGCGGGGTTATTCAATTCCTCTGCCGACAGCTCCGACCGATCCGTGATGTTCGTCGTCTCGACGTGTCCGTTCTCCAGCGTCAGCAGAAGGTCGTGAATGTAGATCGGCTCGAACCCGAGATTCGAAATGAAGCAGCGCGCGTTCAGACCCGTTCCCGCGCCGATGGAAATCAGGATCTCCGTGCGCCTCTGCCGCCGCTGGCCGAGGACCAGGACGTGCAGGTACACCACCCAGATGAAGGCGGTGACGATGCTGGTGCCGGCCGAGACGAGCACCTGATGTTCGTAGATCCATTCAATCATAGCGCCGGGCAACTCCGGGCCCCAAGGCCGGTTCCATGCGATTGCGGGAACCGGCTGGCCCGCCTGCCGTTCCGTCAATGAAAAGCGCTTGCAGCAGGACAGCCACATGGCCGGCCACCCCGACCACTATTCACGCGAGCAGATGGTTGCTCACTGGATGATCGTCCTCTTCGTGCTGATGCAGTACATGATGGGCGACGATGTCGCCCGCTGGTTCGGGGGGCTCCTGGAGGGGGAGGCGACGCCCTCCGGACTGGGGCCGATCTACGTACATGGCTTCATGGGCGCGCTCATCTTCATCGTGATGGCCTTCCGTCTTTACGAGCGTCTGACGCGCGGTGTGCCGCCGGCTCCGACCACGGAGCCGCGGCCGATCCAGTTCGCAAGCCGCGCGGTGCACTGGGCCTTCTACGTCGTCCTGCTGGCGCTGCCCGTTTTCGGCGCATTGGCGGTCTTCCTGCAATCCGGGTTTGTGGGCTGGCTACACATGCTGACGACGAAACTGCTGCTTCTGCTCATAGTCGCGCATATCGGCGGCGCCGTGTGGCACCTGTTCCGCAAGTCGGACAAGACGACCGCCCGGATGTGGAGGCAGGACCCGCCCGGGCGGATCTGAGCCAGCCCAGCACCCGCCGCGACGTCTCACCGCAAGCCGTACCGTTGATCCGGATCACAGAAGCGGCGATGCTCCCGATCGATCATCCTCTTCGAGGCCCGCTCGATGTCTCGCCGGGCGTTCCCGATCTCCGCCGCGCCCGCCCCCGCACTCCTTGCGGCAGGGATCCGCGGTAGGCGGAGCGGCACGCGCCGGCGAAGCAATAGGGTGGATGGAACAAGACACCACGTATCGGTGCCGTACGGCCATCGATGAACGGAGACGATAATGCGCACCAATCGCCTGACGGTCTATTCGGCCATCGCCGCAACCGTAGTCGCCGTGGCCGTGATCGGCGGCACGCTGGGGTTTCTTGCCATGCGGCAGGGGCAGGAGGGCGCGGGCGGACATCCCGCCAATCTCGGCGGTCCGTTCACGCTCACCGATCATGACGGCGCGACGATCACGGAGGCGGATCTCGAAGGCCACCCGTCCGCCCTCTTCTTCGGCTTCACCCATTGCCCGGAGGTCTGCCCGACGACGATCGCCGACATCGACTGGTGGACGCAGCAGATGGGCGAGGATGCCGACGGTATCGAGTTCTACTTCGTCAGTATCGATCCCGAACGCGACACGCCCGAGATCCTCGGTGAGTATCTCAACGCGCAGACCGACCGGGTCACCGGCATCTCGGGAACGCCCGAGGAGGTCTGGGAGATGGCGCGGTCATGGCGGGTCTACTGGAACAAGGTTCCGCTGGAGGATGGCGGCTACACGATGGACCATTCGAGCATGATCTACCTTCTCGACGAGGAGGCCGACTATGCCGGGTCCATCAGCTACGGCGCCGAGGACGAAGAGGCGATGGCCGCGCTCGAGCGGCTCGCCGCCGGCAGCTAGAGAGCGAGCCGCCCGCCGAATGCGTGACCCGCCGGCAACAGGGCGGGGGCGTCTGGCACCCGGAGGGGAACGCGGGGGAGGTGTGGCGCCTTGTCCGGTCAGAACGGCCCGGCAAACGGGCCGCCCCGAGGCCGGAGGCAGGCACCATGACGCGAAAGACCCTCATCCTCTTCATACTGATCCTGCCGCTCGCGACCGGCGCCATGACGGCGGCCGCCGTACAGACCGGGTTCGATGCATGGTTGCCGATGCTCGCGACGCTGGCCTGCGCCACGGCCCTGGCATGGCAGATCGCGGATTTGCTGAACTGGCGCCGGATCAGGCGGGATCGCTTTCGCTGAGGAACGTCTCGACCGCCGCCTGAACCTCGCGCGGCTTCTCCGCATGGACCCAGTGGCCTGCGCCCTCCACCGTCTCGAAACGCGCTTTCGGGAACTGCGCCTCGATCTTGATCCGTCCCTCGGCTGTCACGTAGTTCGACTTCTCGCCTGACAGAAAGAGCGACGGGCCGTCGAACCGGCCTTCGGTTCCGGGCCAGCCGGTGATCGTGTCCATCTCCGCCTCCAGCACATCGAGATTGAGCTTCCAGGCCGTTGGATCCGCGCGCAGGTCCAGCGACTGCAGCAGGAACGCCCGGACGCCGGGCTCGTCGAGCGTCTCGGCAAGCCTGGCGTCGGCCTCGGATCGGGACGAAAGCCCGGTTAGGTCCAGCCCCTTCATCGCGTGGATGTAGCGCAGCTGCGAATGGTCGTAGGCGACCGGTGCGATGTCCGCCACGATCAGGCGGGAGACCAGCTCCGGGCGGGTGAGCGCCAGCACCATCGCCGCCTTTCCGCCCATGGAGTGCCCCAGCACATCGGCGGTGCCCCCGAGCTCCGCGATCACCTCCGCGAGATCGTCCGCCATGGCCTCGTAATCGTTCCGCGGCGCGTGGAAGCTGTCGCCGTGATTGCGCATGTCCACGGCGGCGACGGGGCGGCTCTCGGCGATGCGGCGGGAGACGGCGCCCCAGTTCCGGGCGGAACCGAAGAGACCGTGGACGATCAGGAGCGGCGGGCGGGGGTCGGACGCGGGGTCCGGGCCGAGGCGGGTGAGTGACAGCATGTTGCCGAGATAGCGCCCCGGCGCGGCTCTGGCCAGCCGGCACTTTCGGCGCGGCGGGGAGGGGGCTAGGCTGCTCCCATGGCCGAGAAGAGCATCACTGACAGGAATGCGAGCCTTGCGGCGCTGATGGGCGCGCGGCTCGGAATGCGGGGCGGCAGCCTCGGGGACAAGCTCCGCCGCGGCGGGCGGCATCTTCCGCGGCGCCTGCGGGCGCAGGCGGCCTATCTCGCAGAGGTGGAGTCCATGTCGGCCCATCCCCGCCTCGCGCGACAGGCGGACCCCGTACGCATCCGGCAGGCCGAGGGCGACTTGCGGCGCTACCTGCGCTCCGTCGATCCGTGGGACCGGCGCAAGGGACTTATCCTGAACGTCCTCGCGGCACTGTCCTTCAATCTTCTGCTGCTCTTCGGCGCCGCCGTTGCGGTGATGTCCTGGAAGGGCGTTCTCTGAAGCGCGGGCTCAGGGCAGGACCGACAACCAGAACCATGCCGTGAGCACGCAGAGCGCGGTTCCCAGCAGCACGGAGGACGCAGCCACGCGCTTGGCGACGCCGTACATGTTGGCGAAGATGTAGGTGTTCACCCCCGGCGCCATGGCGGCCGTGACGGTGGCGGAGCGGAGGCCGTCGACATCCAGTCCGAAGGAGCGGCCGAGCCCGTAGGTGATGAGCGGGTGGAGGAGAAGCGACAGGGAGCAGGCGAAGCAGATCGTCAGGATGTCCCCCTCTGGCTTGTACCGCATGAGGATGCCGCCGAGCGCGAAGAGCGCGGCGGGAAGCCCCGCGCGGGCCATCAGGTCCACCGCCTCCGACAGCACGGTCGGAACCGGAACGCCGGTCAGATTGACGACGAGACCGCAGGCGATCCCGATGATGAGGGCGTTGGACGCCATGCCCTGCAGCACATGCAGCGCCAGAAGTCGCTTCGACTGCCCGCGATTGCGCACCACTTCCATGACGGTGATCCCGACCGCGTAGCAGAAGGGGGAGTGGACGGAGATGATCGCGAAGTTCCCGGTCAGCGCGCCCGTGCCATAGGCCTGCTCGGTGATCGGCAGGCCGAGGAGGAGAGAGTTCGAGAACATCCCCAGAAAGCCGATCGCGACCGCATCTTCCCACGGCCGGCGGAAGAGGATCCGGGCGCCGGCGATGCCCACGACGAAGCCCGCGAGCGCACCGGCATAGAAGGAGGCAAGAAGCGGAAGGTTGAAGCCCGCCTGTAGGTCCAGGTCCGAGATCGCGCGGAAGAGCAGGCAGGGCAGGGCGAAGTTCTGCGCGAACCGCATCAGCCCGTCCACCGCCCCTTCGCTTATCTTTCCGAAGCGCGCGGCGGCGAAGCCGAACCCGATGACGAGAAAGACCGGAAGGACGACCCCGATCAGCGTCCCCATGTCAGGCTCCCTTGTTGCGCGGCGGGTAGGTCAGCCCTCGACATTCAGGACCATGCCGTCGAAGGCGGGCTCGATGTGGTCCGGTGTTTCGCCGCGCAGGGTCTCGTAGTCGAGATCGACATGCATGTTGGTCAGGACCGCCCGGGCGGGCGCGAGGCGTTCGATGTAGCCCAGCGTCCGCTCCAGATGCGAATGGGAGGGGTGGGGCGTGCGGCGCAGCGCGTCCACCACGAAGCAGCCCAGCCCCTCAAGCGCGGGCAGCACCTCGTCCGGCAGGCGCTCCATGTCCGGCAGGTAGGCCAGCTTGCCCATGCGGAAGCCGAGCGCGGTGATGTTGCCGTGGGGCACGCGGAAGGGCGCCAGCGAGATCGTACCGCCCGCGCCGGTGACCTCTACCGGCGCATCCCCGATGTCGTTCATCTCGAGGATCGGGGGATAGTCGGAGCCCTCGGGCTGGATGAAGGCGTAGGCGAAGCGGTGCAAAAGGTCCGTCTGCGTCGGCGCATCGGCCCAGACCGGAAGACGCTTGCGCATGTTGATGACGATCATCCGCAGATCGTCGAGACCGTGGGTGTGATCCGCGTGGGAATGGGTGAAGACGACCCCGTCGAGCGCGCCGATCCCGGCGGAGAGAAGCTGCGATCGCAGATCCGGCGAGGCGTCGATCAGGACGCGCGTGGTTCCGTCCGGCCCGTCCTTCTCCAGAAGCATGGAGCAGCGGCGACGGGCATTCCTTGCATTCTGCGGGTCGCAATCGCCCCAATGCCCGCCGATGCGGGGGACGCCGCCGGACGAGCCGCAGCCCAGGATCGTCGCGCGCAGGCCGCTCATGCCGCCGCCTTGGAAAAGAGCCGGTCGAAATTGGCGGAGGTTTGCGCGGTGATCTCGGGCAGGCTCATCCCCAGCGCCTCGCCGACGATCTCGGCCGTGCGGGCGACATAAGCCGGCTCGTTGCGCTTGCCGCGGTGGGGCGGCGGCGCGAGGTAGGGGCTGTCCGTCTCGACGAGGAGCCGGTCACGCGGCGCCGCGGCGAAGATGTCCCGGATCGCTCCCGATTTCGGGAAGGCCGCGATGCCGGAGATGGAGAGGTAGAACCCGAGGGCAAGCGCGGCGTCCGCCAGCTCGGCGCTCGAGGAGAAGCAGTGCATGACGCACCGGTAGGGGCCGGCGCGGTGCTCCTCGGTCAGGATGCGGGCCATGTCCTCATCGGCGTCCCTGGCGTGAATGATGAGCGGAAGGCCCGTCTGCCGCGCGGCCTCGATATGGATCCGAAGGCTCTCCTGCTGCCGTGCTGCCGTCTCGGCGGTGTAGTGATAGTCGAGCCCGGTTTCGCCGATGCCGACGAACTTGGGATGATCCGAAAGGGCGATCAGCTCCTCCGCTGTGGCCATGGGAGCCTCGCCCGCGCTCATCGGATGGGTGCCCGCGGCGTAGAAGACGCCATCATGCGCCTCGGCAATGGCGCGCACGCGGGGCTCGTTCTCCAGCTTGGTGCAGATCGTCACCATGCGTCCGATGCCGGCGGCGCGGGCGCGGGCGATGACGTCCGGCAGCTCATCCGCGAAATCGGGGAAGTCGAGGTGGCAGTGGCTGTCCACCAGAAGAGAGGTCTCGGAGGTCATGCGGCACTCGGGTCGAGGGCAGGGGAGGGAACGGAGGAGGCCGTCCCGTCGATGGCAAGGAGCATATCGAGGACGAGGGCGGCCGGGTCAAGGTTGACCGCCCGCCCGGCCCGCGCCTTGTCGAGCGCGGTCTGTGCCAGCTCCGCCCAGGCCCGTGCGGCCCCGGAGCCGGGGGAAAGTCTCGCCAGCGTTCGCGCCTCGCCGGGGGCCGCCTCGCTGCCGGGCGGCCCGTCGATGCCGGCGCGGGCAAGCCGGCCGAGCAGGATCTCCGTCAGGTCCAGGATCGTTCCGGCGGGGTCGGACGCGCCCCGGCCGGCGGCCTTCTCGGCGAACCGGATGGCGCGCGTCCGGTCCATGCCCGGCGCCTGCGACAGAAGCCCAACGAGTTCACCGTAGAGTGCCGCGCCATCTTCCCCCGCGAGCCGGATCGCCGCGCCGACGGAGCCCGCGGCAAGGATCGCGAGCGCATCGTTTTCCGTCTCCTGCCCGATCCCGGCCTGCCGCAGCGCGCGGCCAAGATCGCCTGTCGCGAGCGGCGCAAGCCGCAGGATGCGGCAGCGGGAGCGGATGGTGGGCAGAAGGCCCGCCGGGCGATGGGAGACGAGGAGCAGGAAGGTCCTTTCGGGGGGCTCCTCCAACAGCTTCAGAAGGGCGTTCGCCGCGGCCTTGTTGAGGTCGTCCACGCTGTCCACGATGACCACACGCCGCCCGCCATCCGGCGCCGAGAGCGAGAAGAAACGCTTCAGTCGGCGCACCTCGTCCACCGGGATCTCCTGCTTCGGCTGCTTGTCCCCCTCGGCCCAGGGACGGCGAAGGACCGCGAGCCGACCCTCGCCTCCTGCGGCGATGCGGCGGGCGACGGGGTGGCCGGGATCCGTTTCGAGCGTGGCCGGTGGCGCGGCGGTACCGAGAAGGGAGGTGTCGTCCATCTCCGGTGCGGTCAGCAGAAAGCGCGCGACCCGCCATGCAAGCGTCGCCTTGCCGATGCCGCGCGGCCCCGTGATCAGCCATGCGTGGTGCATCCGGCCCGAGGCGAAGGCTTCGAGGATGGCGCGTTCGGCCTCGTCGTGACCGAAGACCTCCGCCGCCTCCCGCGGGTGCGGGGCGCCGTCCATCCGGTCGGAGTCGTTCTGGTCGTCGGGGGCGATTGCGCCGGGAGATCTGGCCATGCCGCGCAGCCTAGGCGACTGGCGCCGGGGGGCAAGGGTGCGCGCGGCGCCCGGCCCCGTGCGGCCCGCAAGATGTGATGGCGGTTCGGCGGAAGAGGGCATGTCGCCGGGCCTTCGCACGGCCCGGCCAGATGATCCTCCAGTGCGGGCACGGGGCCGCTCCCAGCGGTGGGTGCGGATATCCCCGCCTGGACCCCCGATCTTCGCGCCCGCGTCATGCCCGCGTCTTGAGCGGGCATCCGCTTCGCCGGTGTTGGCCGTCGAAGGAAAAGGAGATCGGTCTAGAGAGGGGAGGGGGGAAACCGCCTTAGCCGAGGTGGCGGGCTACATGGGCGGCGATGTCCGCGGCGATCTCGTCCTCTGGGCGGTTGCCGTCGACCACCATGCAGCGCTCCGGCGCGCCAGCGGCGAGCTCGAGAAACCCCTCTCTCAGGCGCTCCTGGAACGCGAGGCCAAGGCCCTCGAAGCGGTCCTCCGCGTTGTTGCGTGCAAGGCCGCGGGAGAGGGCGGTTCCGGGGTCCGCATCGATGATGAAGGTCAGGTCCGGCTCGAGGCCGATCACGTCGGCATGAAGCCGGTCCGCCAGCGCTCGCAGATCGGCCCGCGCCGCGCCCTGATAGACGCGCGTCGAATCGGCGAAACGGTCCGACACGACGACGGCTCCGCGGGATAGGGAGGGGCGGATCAGGCGCTCGAGGTGATCGCGCCGCGCGGCGTTGAAGAGCAGGAGCTCCGAGATCGGGGACCAATCCTCCGCCGCGCCCTCGACGAGCAGTCGGCGGATCCGTTCCGCGCCGGGGGAGCCGCCGGGCTCCCGCGTCAGGATCGCGTCCCGGCCCTGCGATGTCAGGCTGTCATGGAGACGGCGGGCCTGGGTGGACTTGCCGGAGCCGTCGATCCCTTCGAAGGTGATGAAGACGCCTGCCGCCCCTGGTCCTGTCTCCATCATTCCCCCGCGGCGCGCCTGTCTCAGCTGGCCGGTTCGGCCTCCAGCTCGGCGCTTGGCTCGGGCGCCGACGCGGTTTCCTCGCGGATCCGCTCGTAGAGCACCATCGCGGCCGTCCGCACACGCGGCACGAACCCGCCGCGCGCCACCGGCGCTTCGGCGACGAGGGGCACTTCGCGGGCCTCCATGTCCGGCAGCTGGATATGCAGCGTGCCGAGCCGCGCCCCGGCTTCCACCGGCGCATGCACCGGGGATTCGTAGGTGATATGCGCTTCCACGTCGCCCTGGACGAGCGCCGGGACCAGAAGCTCCACGTCCTCCGGCACCACGAGGCCGACATGCTGCGTGTTGCCCATCCAGACATCCGCCGTCGCCATGCGGGATCCGCCTTCGACCACGGTCTTCTGCACGAATTGCCGGAAGGCCCAGTTCACCACGCGTTCGGCTTCCTCGGCCCGCGCATCCTCGCTGTCGAGCCCGGTGATGACGAAGACGATGCGCCTGTCACCCTGGACGGCGGAGCCGACGAGGCCGTAGCCCGCTTCGGTGGTGTGTCCGGTCTTCAGCCCGTCCGCGCCGATCCCGAGGGTCAGAAGCGGGTTGCGGTTGCGGTGGTTGGTGGGAACGCGGCCGTCGAAGCCCCATTCCTCCATGCCGAAATAGCCGTAATACTCGGGGAATTCGCTGATGATCCGATCCGCCAGGATGCCCAGATCCTCCATGCTCATCCGCTGGTTCGGGTTCGGCCAGCCGGAGGCGTTGGCGAAGATGGAATTCTCCATCCCCAGAGCCTGGGCCCGCTCTGTCATCAGCCGGGCGAAACTCTCCTCGGTGCCCGCCAGCCCCTCGGCCACGACGACGCAGGCATCGTTGCCCGACTGGACGACGATCCCCTTGATCAGCTCCTCGACCTGCGGCCGATCGGCCTCGGTCAGGAACATCGAGGAGCCGCCCATGTTCTTGGCGCGGGACGAGACGTTGAACCGCGTATCGAGGGTGACGCGGCCGTCCTGCAGCGCCTCGAACAGCATGTTCAGCGTCATCAGCTTGGACATGGAGGCCGGTGGAAGCGGGGTGTCCGAGTTCTTCTCGAGCAGAACGGTGTCCGTCGTCTGATCGTAGATCCAGGCGGCGGTGGCGCGGGTGTCGAACTGAGCGGCGGCCGGCAGCGCGGCGACGAGCAGCACTGCGAGGGTGGTGAGGATCTGTTTCATGCGCGCTCCTCTAATCCGTCAGCCCGAGACATAGTAGGCATCGGTAAACCCGAGATCCTTCACTTTGTCGAGAATGGCCGAGCGATCCGTTTCGCTGGCCGCCGGTCCGACGACGACACGCCAGAAGGTCGCGCCCTGGCTCTGCTGTTCCAGCACGTCTGGCACCATTCCGTTGGCGCGCATCGCGGTGGCGGTATTGTCGGCGTTTTCCTTCACGCTGAAGATGCCGATCTGCACGTAGGGCCGGCCGAGCGGACTTGCCGGCGCAGATGCTGTCTGCGGCGGGCGGGCGGCCTCCGGGGCAGGCTCGGCCCCGGCCACTGACGCGGGCAGGACCGTCGCCGGCGCGGACACGGCGACCGCCTCGGGCGCGGACTTGCGGCGGAAGGGGTTCCAGCTGCGCCGCGTACGGGCCGGTTCGGCTGCGGGCTGCGGAGCCGCCGCAACGCTGGTGCTCCCGGGCACGGCGGATGTTTCGCCTTCGGCGCGCTCGATGGCGGCCTCGGCGTCCGGCAGATCGAGGCTCGTGGTCGCGACGGCGCCGGGCTCGGGGATCGCGGCCGCCGCATCGGCTGCCGCGGCGGGGGCCTCGTCCTGGCGGCGGAGCGCGGTCACGTTCAGCCGTTGGGGGGCTCCCGCGATCAGGCCGATGGCGGAGGCTGCATCGGAACTGACCTGGAGCCGGGGTCCCGGATTCTCGCGTTCGCGCTTGAAGAGGGCTCCGATCACGAACTTGCCGTTGGTCTCGTTGCGAATGATGACCCGTTCGGGATCGTCGACATCCGGGTGCGCGACCCAGACGCCGCCGAGGGACGGGCGCCCGTCCCAGAGACCCTCCTCGGTCACCGAGAAGATCTCAGGCGCTTCCACGTCCCGCTCGACGAGGCGCCCGGACGCCGGCCGCTCCGCCGCGGCGGTCGTCCCCTCCAGCCCGGTCCCGGCCTTCTCGCCACATCCCGCGGCCAGAAGCGCAAGCGCCGAGACGCCAGCTACCCTGATCAAAGCAACTCTGCCCATTCTCTGCCCCTCTTGCACAGGAAGCGACCTCCCGCGCATCAGCATGGCCTTATGACGGCCTTTCGCTCGATATTGCCGCCGAGCATAGCCGCTCGGCGCCCATCTGCAAAGAGCGTAGCTGCGCCTGCCTCCCGGGGCCGCGCATACCTTCTTTACACCACGCCCCCGACGGCGCTACCCAAGGCCGCCCGGAGGAGTGGCAGAGTGGTCGATTGCAACGGTCTTGAAAACCGTCGTGCGTGAAAGCGTACCGTGGGTTCGAATCCCACCTCCTCCGCCACTTGCCCTCACGAAAGCGTCTCGTTCCGGCTGCAGCTGGATTTTTCCGTTGTTGTTGAGGGTTATGCGGGAGCGGCTGAGCACTCCCCCGGCGCCAGGTGGCCCGCAAGCGGTCTCTCAGGGCCGATATTCTTCCGACCTGTTAACCGCGAGCGGTCGGGTTAAGCCGATCAAGACCCCGATAACTAGGGTCTTGAGCCGCAGATCGTTCGTGACCATTGTGAAAGCCGTATCCGTGCCGAAGGGAACTGGCGTCGAACTCTGTTATGGTTAGGGCAAGAAATCGAATGCATCCGCGCTTTCATACAAAGCTCTAATGGGTGTCTCGGCAGAAACCGACGCGCGCGTCGCGGCTTCCTTTGGGTCCAAAACACGGAACTTGTCGCCGATCTTCGCAACGACCTCGATCCGACGATACTGGTCGCCGAAGCGTTCTCCGTACTGCGCCAGCCCCTTGAGCTTCGGCATCGCGTCGCCGAACCGAATGCCGTGCGGGTCGATGATATCGGCGGCGACGGTCCCATCGTCCTGCTGAACGAAAGAAGCGAAGCCTAGTCTGACGATCCTTGGTTCGCCCCCATCGTGGCCTTATTGCACGAAGCCTTCCCAGGATTCACATTGCGGGTCCAGCGGCGTAGCTGGGCGGCATGTCCAAGCCTGCCCTGAGCCGCTATCGCACCCTGAACTGATCCGCCTGCAACGCATCGCTGTGTGAGCGTGGATCGCTGACCGGAACCACGAGAATCTCGGTTGGGGTGTCGCGTATTGCAGTTCCCAGTTGGCCTTCGGGCAAAGCGTCTGTCACCAAGGTTCCGATTTCGTCGCAAGTGGCGATGCGGAACAGACGCGTGCGACCGAACTTGCTGCTGTCGATCAAAAACCGTCGCGCCGATGATTGGCGCAGCATCGTTCGCTTGATGGCGTCGAACCCCTCGACCGCTTCGGTCACACCGGCCTCACTCAGGCCCGCCGCCCCCAAAAAGCAGGCGTCCACATTGAAACCCGAGAGATAGTCGCACGCTTCCGTGCCGATCACGGCAGCTTCCTGCTGCATGTATCTTCCCGGTGCTAGGCGCACCTGAGCGGCCTGGCTCTGACCAAGGACCATCGCCACCTGAAGCGAGTTCGTGATTGCCGTCACGCGGCGTTCCGCGAAGGCGAGGGCGCGGGCGAACTCCATCGTCGTCGTCCCGGCATCGATCATGACCGTCTCGCCATCCGAGACAAGGCTGGCCGCGAAACGCCCCAGCCTCTCGCGCTCCGCGACGCGTTCAAGGCGGCGCTCGTCCATGTCGCGGTGGATGCCGGGTGAAGCCGCCGATGCACCGCCATGCGCTCGGTTGAGCAGGCCGGCCTCGCTCAGCTCTTCCATGTCGCGGCGGACCGTCTCGGTCGTGACGCCGAACAAGCTTGCAAGCTCGCTGACGCGAACATGCGGCTTGAGCCTGAGCTCGAGCAGGATCTGCTCTCGCCGCTCTACCTTTTTCAGTCGTCTTGGTTCCAGGGTTTCGACCGCCGACCTTGCTCTACTCCAATATTCGCCAAGGCGATTAAGGGAAAATCGCAGAACTTGGAATGACGTATGTTGCATATCCCACATTTCAGTGCTGTCATCCCTACAATGTGTCGTGGAGGCGACGCACCGACTGAAACGGGAGGAATACTGACATGCCCATGCACACGAGCTTCGGAACGACGGCGCTTGCCGCGCTGGCGTTCACGACGTCGGCCGCTTTCGCGCAAGACAGCTGCGAGAGCCGCGGTCAGCTCGACGAGCAATATTGCGATGCGAACGGTGACCTCGTCGCCGACGCGCCGGAGGATGAAAGCCAGCTTCTCAATCCCGACACGCTGGTCTTCGCTTACACGCCCGTCGAAGACCCGGCGATCTACGAAGACATCTGGACGCCGTTCATTGATCATCTCGAGGAGTCGACCGGCAAGGACGTGCAGTTCTTCGCGGTTCAGTCCAATTCGGCCGAGGTCGAGGCCATGCGCTCCGGCCGCCTGCACATCGCAGGCTTCTCGACCGGCCCCACGCCCTTCGCGGTAAACCTCGCAGGCGCGGTGCCCTTCGCGATCATGGGGGCCGATGACGGACGTTTCGGCTATACTCTGCAGGTCTACACGCAGGCCGACAGCGACATTCAGGAAATGCCGGATCTCGCGGGCAAGCGCATCGCGCATACCTCGCCGACGTCCAACTCGGGCAACCAGGCGCCGCGCGCGCTCTTCCCCGATCTCGGCGTCGTGCCGGACGAGGATTACGAGGTGAACTATTCCGGCAGCCACGACCAGTCGATGCTTGGCGTCGTCGCAGGCGACTACGACGCTGCGCCGGTTGCCTCGGAAGTGGTCGAGCGGATGGCCGAACGCGGCCTCTACGATCCCGAGGAGGTCCGCATCGTCTGGGAAAGCGAGCCGTTCCCGACCACCTCCTACGCCTACGCACACGACCTCGCGCCCGAACTGAAGGAGAGCATCGAGGACGCATTCTTCAGCTTCGACTTCGAGGGCACCGCGCTGGGTGAGGAGTTCGATGGCGTGTCCAAGTTCGTGCCCATCACCTACGAGGACCAGTGGGCCGTGATCCGTCAGATCCAGAGCGCGAACGGCGTCGAATATACGCCCGAGGGCCTCGCGGCGGAATAACTCGCACTCACCGGGCCGGCGCCGAAGCGTGCCGGTCCGGCAATGGAGCATCCCATGCTGAAGATCACCGACCTCGTCAAACGCTACGGCAGCGGCGACCCGGTCCTGAAGAACCTCGACCTGACCATCGAGGGCGAGAGTGTCGTGTCCATCATCGGCTCGTCGGGGGCGGGCAAGTCGACGCTCCTGCGCTGCATCAATCGTCTGGTCGAGCCGACCTCGGGCTCGATCGAGCTCAACGGCACCGAGTTGACGAAGCTGCGCGGCAGGAACCTGCGCGCGGCACGGCGCAAGATCGGAATGGTCTTTCAGGGCTTCAACCTCGTCGACCGGCTCACGGTGATGGAGAACGTGCAGTCCGGGCGGCTGGGCTACATCTCCACCTGGGCGGCGATCATGCGGCGCTATCCGAAGGAGGACATACGCCGCGCCTACGAGTTGATGGAGCGCGTGGGCATCGCGCATTACGCCAACACCCGCGCCGATCAGCTCTCGGGCGGCGAGCGCCAGCGCGTCGGCGTCGTGCGCGCGCTCATGCAGGACCCCGAGATCCTGCTGGCTGACGAGCCGACGGCCTCGCTCGACCCAAAGACCTCCGAGCAGATCATGGGCCTGCTGCGCGATCTCGCCGGAGAGCTGAAGCTGCCGGTTCTGATCAACATCCACAACGTCACCGAGGCCAAGGAATACACCGACCGGATCGTCGGGATGCGCTACGGGCGGATCATCTTCGACGACAAGCCTGGCAGCCTCGACCAGGAGGCGATGGACCGGATCTATTCCGGCAGCCCGCACGCCGACCGCAGCGAAGACCTTAGGCAGGCGTCATGAGCGAGGCGCGCGACACCTGGCAGAAGCCACCCTTCATCGCCAGCCCGGCGATCCGCTGGGCGGTTTATCTCGGCGCTCTGGGCTATTTCCTTTGGGTGGGGGCGACCATGCCCATCGACTGGGGCCGCGTCGCCGATGGCTTCGGCCGCGCGGGCCGCATCTTCGGCGGGGCCTTCCCGCCGAGCTTCGAGCGCAGCGGCCTCCTGATCGACGGCTTCCTCGAAAGCCTCAAGATCGCCATTCTCGCCACCACCGGCGGGGTGCTCCTATCGATCCCGATCGCCTTCACGGCCGCGCGCAACGTCGCACCGCTCCCGATCTACTACCTCGGGCGCTTCATCATCATTGTCGCGCGCAGCTTTCACCCGGTCATCGTCGCGATCATCTTCGTGAAAGCCGTCGGCTTCGGACCCTTCGCGGGGGTACTGACGCTGGTGGTCTACTCCATCGGCTTCGTCGCCAAGATGTTGGCCGAGCGGATCGAGGAGATCGACTTCGGCCAGGTCGAGGCGATGAGGGCGGCGGGCGCGCCGTTCTTCTCGACCATGTTCTACGCCATCTTCCCACAGATCATGCCGCGCCAGATCGGCCTGACGATCTACCAACTCGACAGCAACCTGCGCGCCTCGGCCGTTGTCGGCATCGTCGGCGCCGGGGGCATCGGTGCGACGCTCGCCAACGCGTTCGGGCGATACGACTACGACTTTGCCCTCGCCATCACCATCGTGATCGTGGGCGTGATCCTGATCTCCGAAGGGATCAGCGGCATGATCAGAAAGCGGATCGGATGACCAGCATTTCCGAACAGTTCGGGCGGGAGGACTGGAGCCGCTTCTCGTCCAGGCAGAAATGGCAACGCTTCGCGATCTTCGCGGTCTGCGCGCTGGCAATTGCATGGTCGATCACCTCGATCGAGGTCGTCTGGGCCTGGGTCTGGGATGCGCCGAGCCAGATGGGCGATTTGTTCGAGCGGATGTATCCCCCCGACGCCACAAACCTCGCCACCATTCTGCGGGTCCTGTGGGAAACGGTGAACATCGCGACCTTCGCGACCGCCTTCGCGGTCCTGATGTCGCTGCCGGTCGCATACCTTGCCGCGCAGAATACGACGCCGAACCGGGCAACGCTCTGGCTCGGGCGTCTGATCCTCGTGACCTCGCGGTCGGTCAACACGATCATATGGGCGCTGCTGTTCGTCGCGATCTTCGGCCCCGGCGTCGTCGCGGGCATCATCGCGATCATGTTCCGCTCCATCGGCTTCATCGGCAAGCTTCTGGGCGAGGCGATCGAGGAGATCGACAAGCGCCCGGTCGAGGCGCTCGAGGCCACTGGCGCGTCGCGCTTCAAGGTGATCGCCTACGCTATCGTGCCGCAGGTCATGCCGACCTTCTGGGCCGTCGCGATCCTGCGCTGGGACATCAACCTGCGCGAATCCACCGTGCTCGGCCTCGTTGGCGCGGGCGGTATCGGTATCATTCTTCAGGGCGCGATCGACACGTTCAACTGGCCAGAGGCGGCGACGGTCCTGCTGTCCATCCTCGTGCTCGTCATCATCGGGGAGGTGGTCTCGGCCTTCCTGCGGCGCCGCATCCTGTGAGCGTCCTGACCGCGACGGACCCGGCACGCGCCTTCGAGGCCTATCAACGGGTGCGCCCGCGCCTTCCCGCGGCGCGGTTCCCTCGGAGATGGCGTGCAGCCCGGAACCTGGGCGAGATCGCCGCCGAATTCGACCTGATCCTGCTTGATGCCTACGGCGTGCTGAACGTGGGCGAGACGCCGATTCCGGGTGCGGCCGAGCGCATTGCGGACCTTCGGGCGCAGGGCAAGCCGCTGATGGTCGTCTCGAACTCGGCCGGCTATCCCAAGCGGCGCATGATGCAGCGCTATGCGAAGCTAGGGTTCGATTTCTCACCCGCCGAAGTCGTGACAAGCCGCGAGGCACTGCTCGCGGAACTGGCCACGGCGCCGCGGCGCCACTGGGGCGTCATGCTCACGCCCGAGCCCGGGGATGACGAACTGCAGGCGCACGATATCGTCTTTCTCGGGGACGTCCGCGCGGAATACGAACGGGCCGAAGGCTTCCTGCTGATCGGAGCCGACGGTTGGACCGAGACGCGGCAAGCGCTGCTGACCGCTTCACTGCGCGCGCGCCCGCGCCCGGTCTGCGTCGGAAACCCCGATCTGGTCGCGCCGCGCGAAGGCGGTCTGACGCAAGAGCCGGGCCACTTCGCGCATCGGCTTGTCGATGAGGCCGGCGTCACGTCCGAGTTCGTCGGCAAGCCCTTCCGGGGAATCTTCGATCTCGCCCTCGCGCGTCATGCCGGCAAGCCCTCGCGGGTGCTGATGGTCGGCGACACGCTGCACACGGACATTCTCGGCGGCGCGCATATGGGCTTTGCCACGGCGCTCGTGACAGCGGACGGGTCGCTGTCGGGGCTCGACGTCAGCGGAGCGATCGCGTCCTCCGGCATCGTCCCCGATTTCGTCATGGACCGGATCTGATCCCGCGGCAGGCCGTACCCGCCGCGGGGAGCTCCCTCAAAGATCCATGCAGTTTGCGTAAAAGGTCACCGTCGCGGGCCAGTCCGAGAACATGCCGGCGATCCCGACATCCTGAGCCAGCACGTCGAGCACGCGCAGATAATCGCCGTCGCTATCGATCGCGTCGCTGACCGACTTGAAATACCAACCACCGCCTTCGGCCAGCGGCCCCGAGCGTTCGAGGGACCAGGCAATGATATCGAGCCCTGCGGCGTTCGCCTCCTCGGCATAGGCCGAAGGGACCATCTCGCCAGCGTCGTTCAGCGTCAGCAGCATCCAGATCGGCGGCGCGATGTAGTTCACGCCCATGTCGGCGAGCTCTTGCATCGTCGGTTTGAAGGTCGCGGGATCGGTCGGGTCGATCAGGCCCTCGTCGTCGTCCTCGGCCTCGTAGCGGTCGTCGAGATAAACCGCCTGGTCACCGTATTCGGTGTTTTCGATCCAGTATTTGACGTCGCTGAGGTTGAAGCTCTGCGGCCAGACATCCTCGGGAGGCACGTCCGCCGCCGCGTACTCATCGACCAGCTTCTGCGCGTAATCTTCTTGCGTGAAGCCGTCGAAGGGCATCTCGACAGACGGCGCCTTGAGCTCAGGCGTGAACTTTCCTCCGAGCGACCGGAAGAGCTCGATCGACTCCGCGTGGGTCATCAGCTCGGCACCGTCAGAATAAAGGGTCGTGCGGAAAGGGGCGACGCCTCCGAGATAGTCCTCCGCCGTCTCGGCACTGGCGTTCGCGGCGTCCATTTTGGGCTGGAGACTGCGAAACTCCGCGAGAGTCAGATCCGAGGTTCGGCACTCGGCACTCGCCTCGCTGTCACCTGACGCCGGCTGGAACGGCTGAGTGCATTTCTCGCCCAGATCGGTCGCCACGATGTTCGTCGTCGTATGCAGGTCGTTCTGCGCGTGACGGCAAACGAGTTCCTTGTCCTTTGTAAAGGTCACGTCGCATTCGAGGATACCGGCACCCTGCCGCGAAGCCGCCCGATTGGATTGCACTGTGTGCTCGGGGAACATGAGTGGCGCGCCGCGATGACCGATCGAGAAGTCGGTTCGCTCGGGACCGTTTCCGAGGCAAGCCTCAAGCGTGGATTTCAACTCTCCGTCTTCGAGCTTTTCGACGAGATACGCCGGACGCTGGCCGTAACTCATGGCGGGTCCTTCCACGGCTCCGTCCTGAGCAAATGCCGCAACCGGAGCAACAACCCCGAACATGGCGATTAAAACGCGTTTCATGAAATCTCCTCCCTTTTCTACGCTTGGCTGCATGTCAGTGACAGCCAGATGCGCCAAGGTAGAGTTCCACGCCGACCACGTGAAAACAATCGCCGATTGGCAACCGCATGTTTCAATCGGTCTAGGCTCAGGACTCATAGCCAATAGATGACGGTTGCGGCGAGAGCGATTGCGGAGAAGAAGGCCTTTGGGCATCTGTCATATCTGGTCGCGACCCGACGCCAGTCCTTGAGCCTGCCGAACATGATCTCGATACGGTTCCGGCGTTTGTAGCGGCGTTTGTCGTATTTCACGGTTTTCTTGCGTTGTTTCCGGCCCGGGATGCAGGCGCGTATCCCTTTGTCTTGCAACGCTTCTCGGAACCAATCTGCGTCGTAGCCCCGATCCCCGAGCAGCCAGTCCACATCTGGCAGGCTGCTGAGCAACGCTCGTGCCCCGATGTAATCACTGACTTGGCCAGCGGAGACGAAGAAACTGATCGGGCGGCCGTTGCTGTCGCAGATAGCATGCAGCTTGGTGTTCATGCCGCCCTTGGTGCGACCGATCAGGCGACCACGCCCCCCTTTTTCGCGCCCAGGCTGGACGCGGTACGATGTGCTTTCAGGTAAGTCGCATCAATCATCACCGTTTTCTTCTCGCCGTGCTCGGCAGCCAGCCCGGCCATCATCTGAGCAAAGATGCCTTTGTCGCTCCATCGCTTCCAACGATTGTAGAGCGTCTTGTGAGGGCCATACTCTTTCGGCGCATCCCGCCATCGTGAGCCATTACGATTTATGAAGTAATCCCACTCAGCACACGTCTATCATCGACGCGTGGCTTGCCGTGGCACTTCGGGAAATAGGGTTCAAGACGCGACATCTGCGCGTCGCTCAGCCAGAAGAGGTCAGACATGTCACCGCTCGTTTTCCGAACGCTGAATCACGCTGCCAAGGGGAAATCAATGGGTCCTGAGCCTAAGGCAACCACAATAGGTGGGTGGCTCGATAATCCGAACAAGCCAGATAGAATTTCCCATCATTTGCGACGAGAGGGAATCGGAAAACAAATCTGCGCCGCAAATTTTGGACCGCGGGGCGACTGAGTGTAACGGCGTTGTTGCGGAACACCTTTCTTAGGCGCTCCTGTTCCTTTCCCATTTGATGCCAGGAAACGCGGGCGATCTTGGCGCTGCCGAGCACTGAGAAGCGTTTGATGAGGGCGATATGTGTTTGAAATTCGGCGGTTTGTCGGGATCTCTTGCCGCGATCCGTTCGCCGAAGGCTTTGAGGCCGCGCATCTTCGCTTCGATGCGACTTCGGATATGGTAGCACGTCCACCGTTTCCAGAACGCCCTGCCGAAGGGACGCGTGGCGCGCAGGGTCTCGTTCGTAACACGGGCAGCCGGGCCGTCGTCCTTCCAGGGCCTGCCATTCTTGCGGTTTAGAGGTGGAGGATCAGCGACCCTTCCGGGGGAAGGGTTGACCGACGAAGGGAGCGGGCCAGTCGAGCCCTGCTTGCCGCAAGAGGCCGGCGACCATCTTTGCGGTCTGTCGCAGGGAGAGTTTTACGTTGCCGAGGGCTCCGCCCAGCCGGGGCTGAATTGCTTCCCCGGACCAATTTCGGGACGCCCTTCAATCCTGATCGACAGACAAAACTGGATCGCGGCATCGAAGAAAACCGGTGGCCTGCCGGCGCGACCGTTGTGCGGCGCGAGCCATGTCATTGACGAACCAGATCAACATCTCACTGAGCTTGCGCAGCGCGGCATTGTTGGCGGCCAGTTCGTGGTGCGGTAGCGGGTTGGCGTCGGCTTCGGCAAGACGCACCGCTAACTTACCGGTTTCCGGCTATGAATTCTCACCGGCTCAGGTTCTGCAACGACGCCGGTATCACCCGCGACCTCGGCCTCTACGACGATCCGGACGCCTTCTACGCCGAACATCGTCAAATGTCCGGCGTCGGGCGCGGTGGTCTCTACCGCCATGCGATCCGACGCTGTATGAACGCCCGCGTCGCCAACATCCGTCGTGGGCGCGTGCCCTCCATCCTCGATGGCGGGCTCGACGCGCCGCCGGCAGATGCTGGTCCACGGGCGGGAGCGAGCTGATGGGAATGGGACACGATCACGCACACGGGCATGCCGGCCATTCGCACGGCCCAAGCCTCTCGGCGAGCGATACGCCGCAGGCGCGCCGGTCGAAGGAACGCGCGATCCTCATCGCCGCGGGCCTGACGGGCTGCTTCATGGGGGCGGAAGTCATCGGCGGGCTCATCTCCGGGTCGCTCGCGCTTCTCGCCGATGCGGGCCACATGCTGACCGACTTCGCCTCTCTGCTCCTGGCCTGGTTCGCCTTCCGGCTGGCGCAGCGGCCGGCGGACTGGAAGCGGACCTATGGCTTCGACCGCTTCTCGGTGCTGGCCGCCTTCGTGAACGGACTGACGCTGTTTGCTGTCTCGGCGTGGATCCTCTTCGAGGCCGTTCAGCGCCTGCGCGATCCGCACGAGGTGCTGGGCGGGCTGATGCTCTGGGTCGCCGTGGGCGGGCTCGTGGTGAACGTCCTGTCCTTCTGGGTGCTCAGCCGCACCGAGGGCGACAACCTGAACGTCCGCGCCGCCGCGCTGCACGTGATGGGCGACCTCTTGGGCTCGGTCGCGGCGATTGCGGCCTCGCTGATCATCATCTGGACGGGCTGGACGCCGATCGACCCGATCCTGTCCGTGCTGGTCGCACTCCTCATCCTGCGCTCCGCCTGGGGGGTGGTGCGCGAGAGCGGGCACATCCTGCTCGAAGCCGCGCCCGCCGGCTTCGACGCCCGCGCCATCGCGGCCGACCTTGAGGCCACGCTGCCCGGCGTGGCTCGCGCCCACCACGTCCACGCCTGGTCAATCACGCAGGAGCGTCCCATGGCCACGCTGGAGGTCGACCTCGCGCCCGGCGCGGTGGCGGACGATGTGCGCCGCGCCGTGAAGGGCCGCGTGCGCGAAACAACCGGTATGGAGCATGTGACCGTCGAGGTGGCGGCAGGCGTTTCGCCAGGCGGGTGAACTGCCGTGTGCCCCCGAGGCGGGAGGGGGCACAGGAGCATATCCGAAGAAACGGGACATTCGCACGAAGCGACGCGGAAGCCTGGTTTCTCAGGGCTGGTATTCTCTGGCCGGGCGGCAGCAGAACCTGTGGCACCGGGGCGCCCAGGAAACGCGGGACTGTTCCAAGGCTCTGCCGCTGGAGGGCGAATTCGGCGGCCTTTTTCTACGCCGCCGCATGATCCTGAATGAGCACGGGCGTGAAATAGGTCTTGCTCCGGCCGCCGAGCGTGATGGGGTCGATCATCTTTACGCAGGTCTGGTAGTGCTCCGTGGCGCGATGGTCCTCCAGGGCGGCATCGCTTTCGAAGATCTCGTAGACGAAGAAGTTGTTCTCGTCCTCCGGATCGTGGAGCAGGTCGAAGCGGATGTTGCCCGGCTCCTTTCGGGTTCCCTCGCAGTTCAGCGTGAAGGCTTCGAGAAAGGTCTCTCGCGTCCCCTCCTGCACCTTGATGTTGACGAGCTGGATCAGCATTCCGTTTTCCTTCTTCTGCAGGGTTGGGGCTCAGCCCAGAGTGCCGGGCGCGTGCCACATGGAAGTCGTCACACCGGCGCGGACGAGGTCGCGTTGCACGGCGTAGGCCCGGGCCCAGGCGTCGCCGGCCTCGTCGTAGAGGCCTCTCAGCGAGGTGTCGGGCGTGAATTCACGGTCGATCCTGGCCCAGGCTCCGCCGGCCTCGGCAAGCGAGGCGAACTGCCCCGCGCCCGTGGCGGCCGCGACCGCACAGCCCTGTGCCGTGGCCTCTGAGACCTTGGGGGTCGTGACCCGGAGGCCGGTCACATCGGCGAGGATCTGGGCCCAGTGCGCGGACCTGGCTGCGCCGCCGGCAAAGACCAGTCGCTCCGGGCGATGGCCCGAGAGGGCGAAGACGGCCTCGAGGTTGCGGTGCGAGACGATCGCGGCGTTTTCCTGCAGGGCCCGGAAGATCGCGGCGGGGCCGCCGAGCGCGGGGTCGATCGAGAGGTTGAGCAGCGAGGGCGCCGCGTGGAACCAGTCGCCGTAGCGCATGACGTCCGAGAAGACCGGGATGATCCCGTGCGCGCCCGGCGGGACGGCCTGCGACAGGGCTTCGAGCTCGGTGTAGCTGCGTCCGTTGCCGAAGCCGTCGCGGAACCACCGCATGACGGCGCCGGTAAAGAAGCTGATCGCCTCGGCCTGATTGAGGCCGGCGACCATGTGGGGATTGACGCGCAGGTTCATGGTCGGGTCGGTCAAGCCAAGAGGAACATTGACCACCTGCTGCCAGAAGGTGCCGCCCATCACGGCACAATCCCCCTCCTTCACGACGCCGAGCCCCAGGGCGCCCGTCTGGCAATCGCCGCCTCCGGCCACGGCAAGGGTGCCTTCGGGCAGACCGGTTTCGGAGGCCGCGCCCGAGGTGACCTTGCCGATGACGTCGCCGGTCTGGACGATGCGCGGGAAAAGATCGGTGGGCAGGCCCACGGTCTTGAGAGCTTCCGTCAGCGGCTCTCGCGTCGTGAGGTCCAAAAGGCCCGTGGTCCCACCGTTCGAGGGTTCAAGCGTCAGTTCGCCGGAGAGCCGGTAGAGGATCCAGTCCGACAACATCGTCAGGCTCCGCGCCCGCTCCAGCGTCTCGGGGGCGTGGCGCTGCAACCAGATCAGGCGGGGCAGGGCGCCGAGGGCATAGGTCTGGCCGGACCGGGCGTAGATCTCGGCCTCGAGCTCGGGATGGCGCGCCCTGAGGTCGTGAACCTCGGCGCTGGCGCGGGCGTCGACGTTGGCGCAGGCCCAGATCTCGGCGCCGGTCTCGTCATGCAGGACGAAGGCTTCGCGCATCGCGGTGGCGCTGACAGCGCGTATCTCGGCGGGATCGACGCCGGCGGCCGCGATGACCTCCCGGCAGCAGCGCGCCAGCGTGGCCCAGTTGCCGGCCGTGTCGAAATCCATCGAGCCGGGATAACGCGGGTCGGTGGCGTGCCACCATTCCTGGCCGGACGCCGCGATCTCGGCCCCCGTCTCGTCGAAGAGAACGGCGCGGCCGCTTCCGGTGCCTGCGTCGATGGCGAGGAAATAGGGCATGGGTCAGATCTCCGTGGCATCCAGCAGCGCAAGCGCCGTGGGTTCGTCGGTTATCAGGATGTCGAGAATGTCGCCGCGGAGGGCCGACAGGATCGGACCGACCTTGGCCGGGCCGCCGGCTGCGCCGATCACCCTGTCCGTGTTTCGCAGCTGCTCCAGATCGACCCCCACCACCCGGTCATGCAGCGGAATCGAGAGATCCTGACCCTGGCGGTCGTAGAAGCGGAAGAGGATATCGCCCCGCGCCCCGCTGCGGCGGAGCGGATCGACCTCTCCGGCCGGGATGTAGCCCTGGGTCACGACAGTCGCGGTTTCGCTCAGCCCGCCGATCCCGACGAGCTTGTAATCCGCCTCCAGCGCCCGGGCCATGAGGGTGGAGATCGAGGGTTCCTGCAGCAATGCCTGGGCCAGCTCCGGCGTCGATACGACGAGCGGCGCGGGCAGCACGTTGACGTTGCGGTTCCAGTTGGCCTCCCGCATGCCCTCGACATAGGTGCGCACTCCGCCCGTGAGGGAATAGAGGCCGATGCCGCGTTCCTGCGCGGTGTGGCCCAGCATCCTGATCGAGTGGGCGACGGTCTCGCCCCAGCCGACGGACAGGGTTTCGCCGTGGGAGAGCTTCTGCATCAGGTACTGCGCGGCAGCCTGACCCAGCCGCAGGTTCACGTCGTCGATCGAGCTGTTCGGGATCACCCGGCAATCCGAGAGGCCGAACTGCCGCTTCATCAGTGTCTCGAGTTCGAGGCAGCCCTGCTGGCGGGAATTGATCCGCACCTGGATCAGGCCCGAGGTGCGACCGGCGTCGAGAAGCCGGGAGACCTTGATGCGCGAGATGTTGAGAAGCTCGCCGACCTCGCTCTGCGTGAGGCCGTCGTTGTAATAGAGCCAGGCCACTCGCGCCAGGAGCGCGTCGTCGGTATCGGCCTGCATCTGCTCAGTCATCGCGCCGTCCTCCCACCGCGGTCTGCGGAAGATAAAATAGTTCTCCGCAAAACATATGAACAAGTCAACTCCCGCAGTGAACGAAACTTTACCGTCACATTTGCCAATCTTTCCGTTGACAGGCGCCAACTGTCCTGAACAGATGTTTGAAGCAAATGCAAATGAACGACCCCGGTCGAAGTTTGCTGTCTTGGGGCGTGGGGAGGCGTCATGAGCACCGTGCTTGCCGAACTGTCAGACGTGTCGAAGAGCTACGCCGGCATCCCCGTGCTGAAGGGCGTCGACTTCACCGTGCGTGCAGGCGAGATCCACGCGCTCCTCGGGGGCAACGGCGCGGGCAAGTCCACGCTCATGAAGATCCTCTCGGGCCTCGTTCAGGCGAGCGGCGGCGCTGTCCGGCTGGGCGGCGAGCCCCTTTCGCCGGCCACGCCCGCGCAGGCGCAGGCCATGGGCCTCTATCTGGTGCCGCAGGAAGCCCATATCTTTCCCAATCAGTCGGTGCTCCAGAACATCTGCATCGGCATGCCAAAGGCGGCGGGCGCCTATCGCCAGCGGGTCGAGGAGCTGATCGCCCAGCTGGGCGTCT
Source organism: Tropicimonas omnivorans (assembly GCF_031846565.1). Taxonomy (NCBI): domain Bacteria; kingdom Pseudomonadati; phylum Pseudomonadota; class Alphaproteobacteria; order Rhodobacterales; family Roseobacteraceae; genus Tropicimonas; species Tropicimonas omnivorans. The sequence goes on from NZ_JAVRHL010000004.1 coordinate 129,166, forward strand.
CGCTCTCGCCCGACACCAAGGCCGCGACCCTGGAGATCGCCGACCGCCAGATCGTTGAGATCATGCGCGGGCTGCTTCGCGAGGCGAAGGTGCTGATCCTGGATGAGCCGACCTCGGCCCTGACCCCGCATGAGGTCAGCACCCTGTTCGGGCACATGCGGGCCCTGCGCGCGGCGGGGCATGGGCTGGTCTTCATCTCGCACAAGCTGCACGAACTGAGGGCGGTTTCCGACAGGATCACGGTCCTGCGGGACGGCTATGTCGTCCTGGGCGAGGACATGGCGGCAAGCGCCGATCACGCGATCCTCGCCGCGATGAGTCCCGGCGTGACCGCCCTGGACGCGCGCGCAGGCAACCGGGAGATCACCGGCGCTCCGGTTCTGGAACTGGAGGGCCTCGGCGGAGAGGGCTTCGTCGACATTTCCCTCTCCCTGCGCGCAGGCGAGATCCTCGGCCTCACCGGGGTCGTCGGCGCGGGCCGGACAGAGCTTGCCGAGACGCTCGTCGGCCTGCGGCCCCGCAGCGGCGGACGGGTGACGCTCGCCGGGAGGGCCTTCACGGCCTCGGGTCCGCGAGAGGCGGTGCGCGCGGGCCTCGTCCATTTGTCCGAGGATCGCCAGCAATACGGGTTGTTCCTCGAGGCGCCGCTCTTCTGGAACACCTCCTCCTTCGTGTTCGGCGGCCTGCCGTTCCTGCTCCGGCCGGGGCGCGAGAAAACCCGCTTCGACGAGTACCGGGAGATGCTGGGGATCAAGTGCGCGGGGCCCGAACAGCCGGCCGGAAGCCTCTCCGGCGGCAACCAGCAGAAGGTCCTGATGGCGAAGTGCCTCGCGGCGGAGCCGAAGGTCCTGATCCTCGACGAGCCGACGCGCGGTGTGGACGTGGGCGCGCGCAACGACATCTACCGGATCATCGAGAGCCTGGCCGAGCGCGGTACGGCGGTCCTGCTGATCTCCTCCGACTTCGACGAGGTGGTGCGCCTTTCGGACCGTATCGCGGTCATGGCGGGCGGGCATCTTGCCGGTGAACTGGCGGGAGGCGCGGCCACCGACGATGTCGCCGAACTGGCCTTCGAGGCGGGGGAGGCGGCCCATGCTTGATCGCATTGCGCGGGACCGGGTGGCGACGCTCCTCGTCGTGACCATCGCGGTCTTCCTTCTCGTGGGCGCGGTCGCGCCCGGCTTCCTCTCGGCGCGCACCGCGACCAGCGTCTGGTCGAGCGGGCTGGTGCTGATGCTGGTCGCTCTCGGGATCTTTCCGGTCATCCTGACGCGGAACATCGACGTCTCTGGCGGCTCCATCCTCGGCCTGTCCGCCGTGACGCTCGGGCTGATGCTGAATGCAGGCCATCCGCTCTGGTTCTCGCTCGGAGGCGCGCTCGGTGCGGGGATGCTCGCGGGCGCGGCAAACGGCGCCCTGGTGGCGGGTCTCGGCGTGCCGTCGATCGTGGCAACGCTGGGAACGCTCGGTCTCTTCCGCGGCGTGATGCTGATCGCCACGAATGGAGAATGGATCGAGGAGTTGCCCGAGGCGCTGAAGGCGCTCGGGGCGAAGTCGATCGGCGGTCTCTCGGTCATGGGGATCGTCACGGCCCTGGTGATCTGTCTCGTCTGGCTCTTCCTGCGCTCCCGCCGGGGCCGCTGGGTCATGGTGGTGGGCGACAACCGCGAGGCCGCGCGACACCTCGGCCTGCCGGTCAAGCGCGTCGTCTTCCTGAGCTTCGTCTGGGGCGGGGCCATGTATGCCCTGGCGGGCATCACCTTCGCGGCGCAGATCGGCTTCGTGCCGAACCAGGCCGGCTCCGGCATCGAGCTTCGGGCCATCGCGGCGCTGGTCCTGGGCGGGGTGAGCCTCCTCGGCGGCGTCGGAACCGTCGCCGGCACGGTGATCGGCGTCATCTTTTTCACGGCGATCGATACCTCGCTCGTCTTCCTGAAGATCCCGGCCTACTGGAACGACCTCATCGGCGGCGCGATGCTGCTGATCGTCCTGCTGATCGACGGACGGCTCCGCATCGCGCTCGAAGCGCGGGACCGCGCGGCGCGCTACCGCCGCTCCTCGCACAAGACCGATGCGGCCGAAGACCAAGGGGGTGCCGCATGAAACGGCTGTTGATGCGCTGGGAAGTCGTGCTTCTCCTGATCCTCGTGGCCGAGCTCGCGCTCTTCGGCGCGATCAATCCACGCTTCCTGCGCCCGTCCTCCCTTCTGTTCGGGACCTCGGACTTCGTGCAGGTCGGCATCGTCGCGGTGCCGCTGACGCTGGTGATCATCGCGGGCGGCATCGACGTGAGCTTCGGCTCGACGGTGGGCCTTGCCGCGATCACCTTCGGGATCGCGAACTTCTTCGGGCTGCCCCTGCCGCTGGCACTTGCGGTGGGGTTCGGGACGGGGGCGCTGGCAGGGTGCCTGAACGCGACCATCATCCGGCTGACGCGGCTCCAGCCTCTGGTGGTGACGCTGGGCTCGCTCTACATGTTCGCCGGTGCGGCCACCGTGCTCTCTGGCGTCGTCGGGGCGAACGGCTACGAAGGGATCGGCGGCTTCCCGGAGGCGTTCACAGGGCTCGGCTACGCCCGTATCCTGGGCCTGCCGATGCCGCTCTTCGTCTTCCTGTGCTTTGCGGCTCTTCTGCTGATCCTGCTGCACCTGACCCGCTTCGGCCGCCTCGTCTTCCAGATCGGACAGAACGAGAGCGCCGCCCGCCATTCGGGGATGCCGGTCTTCCGGGTCCAGCTGATCACCTATGTCCTCACGGGCCTTGCCGCCGCGCTCGCCGGGGTGCTGCTCTCCGCCTATTTCGGGTCGGCCCGGGTCGACCTGGGGAGCGCCACGCTTCTGCCGGCGATCACCGCGGCGGTGCTGGGCGGCGCCTCGATCTACGGCGGGCAGGGCTCGGTCCTCGGCACCATCATCGCGACGTTCATCATCGGCTACCTGCAACAGGGCCTGCAGATGAGCGGCGTTCCCAGTCAGGTTTCCAGCGCGTTGTCCGGTGCGCTGCTGGTACTCGTTGTCGCGCTGCGTCACGGCACAGCGCTCTTGCGAGACTTCGTTCCGGTCCGTCCGCGCCGGGCCTGACCCGGGCGCGTTTCAGTGGAGGAGAGAAAGATGCGTAGAACGACAAAAATGTTGGGCACCGCCGCCCTGGGGCTGATGATGGCAAACGCCGCGGTCGCCGAGGACATTGCCTTCATTCCCAAGCTCGTCGGGGTTGGGTTCTTCACCTCGGGCGGCAATGGCGCCACGGCAATGGGCGAGGAGCTGGGCGTCAACGTGACCTATGACGGCCCGACGGAGCCCAGTGTCTCCGGCCAGGTCCAGTTCGTGAACAACTTCGTCAACCAGGGATACGGCGCTGTCATCCTGTCGTCCGTGTCTCCCGACGGGCTCTGCCCGGCGCTGAAACAGGCCATGGCCCGCGACGTGCTGGTGATGACCTGGGACAGCGACGTGAGCCCCGAGTGCCGGTCCTACTACGTCAACCAGGGCACCCCGGAGCAGCTCGGCGGCCTGCTGGTCGAGATGGCCGACGACAGCCTCGAGAGCAAGGAAGACGCCAAGGTCGCCTTCTTCTACTCGTCTCCCACCGTCACCGACCAGAATGCCTGGGCCGAGGCGGCGAAGGCGCAGATCGCTGAGGAGCATCCGGGCTGGGAAATCGTCACGACCCAGTATGGCTACAACGATGCGCAGAAATCGCTGCAAACCGCCGAGAGCATCCTCAACGCCTATCCGGATCTCGATGCGATCATCGCGCCCGATGCCAATGCGCTTCCGGCCTCGGCGCAGGCAGCCGAGAATCTCGACCGTGCAGAGGACGTGGCCATCGTCGGCTTCTCGACGCCGAACGTCATGCGCCCCTATGTCGAGCGCGGCACCGTGGAACGCTTCGGGCTTTGGGATGTGACCCAGCAGGGCGCGATCTCGGTCGCGGTCGCGGCGCATGTGCTGGAGAACGGGCCCCTCAACGTGGGCGACAGCGTCGAGGTGCCGGGCATCGGTACGGTCGAGGTCTCGCCGAACTCCGTGCAGGGCTACGACTATGAGGCCGAGGGCAACGGGATCATCCTTCTGCCCGAACGGACGGTCTTCACCGCCGAGAACATCGACGACTTCGACTTCTGAAGCCCGTCCACCACCCACAGCGGGGGGGCGCCCCGAGGCGCCCCCCTTCGACGTCCGAGGAGAGCTGCGATGCAGAGCCGATGGAACGACAAGGATGCCGAGGCCTACGTGGCCGAGGCCGAGGCCGCGGGCCAACCTGCCGCGCTGGGGCTGCGGGTCTATACCTCGCGCCTGATCGGGCAGGACCCCGACCTTGTGCTGCACGGAGGGGGCAACACCTCCGTCAAGATCCCCGATGCCGAAGGCGGCGCCGTCATTCACGTGAAGGGGTCCGGCTGGGATCTCGGCGACATCGAGGCGCCCGGCCTGCCCGCGATGCGCCTCGCGCCGCTGCTGACCACACGGGACATCCCGCACATGTCCGACGAGGACATGGTCGCTTTCCTGCGCAGCAACCTGCTCGAACCGGAGGCGCCGACCCCCTCCATCGAGGCGCTGCTGCATGCCTACATGCCGCATGCCTTCGTGGATCACACCCACGCCACCGCGATACTCGCCCTGGCCGACCAGGCGGGCATGGAGGCCCGCGTGAAGGAGATCTACGGCGACCGCGTGGGCTGGGTGCCCTACGTGATGCCGGGATACGACCTGAGCCACGCCTGCAAGGACGCCCTTGCGCGCGACCCGTCCGTCCAGGGGCTCTGGCTTGCGCAGCACGGGCTCTTCACCTTCGCGGAGACCGCGCGGGAGAGCTACGAGCTGATGATCGAGTTCGTCACGCTGGCCGAAGAGCATCTGGCCGCGCGAGGGATCGTGGTGCCCGGCCCGGAAAAGACTGACCGGGATGTTCCGGGCGCACTTGCGTCGACGCTGCGCGATGCTCTGGCCGATCGCGGTGGCCTGGGCGGGGACCCCGCCCTCGACGTCCGCTCCACACCATCCATCCGTGCCTACCTCGGTCGTGCCGACCTGGCCGAGCTGTCACGGCGGGGCACCGCGACGCCAGACCACGTGATCCGGATCAAGCCCTTCGGCATGATCCTCGAGGCCGATGCGGATCGGGGGCGGGTCGACCAGGCACTCGACGCCTACGAGGCGGAGTACCGGGCCTATTTCGACCGCAACGCCTCCCGCGCCAGTGAGGAGAAGGTCATGCTCGACCCGCTGCCCCGCATCGTGCTCATTCCCGGCGTGGGGGGCATCGCTCTCGGCCGCGATGCAAAGGCCGCGCGGATCGCGGGCGACCTCCTGGAACAGACCAGCCGCATCGTGAACGCGGCCGAGGACTACGACCGGTTCACCCCGATCTCCGAAGCCGACCTCTTCGACATGGAGTACTGGGCGCTGGAACAGGCGAAGCTCCGGAAAGCCTGAACCGCCGGGTGCAGGAGCCCTCAGCCCCTGCGCGGAGGGGCACTGCCGAAAGATGCGCCGCTCCCGACGGGGCAGTCTGTGGCTACGTCCATAGCTGCTCCCGCTCGCGGGCGGTTCAGGCGGAACGCCTCGCAGATCGGCCTGAGCAGTAGAATGGCTGGACAAGCGGCGGGTGCGCCCGCCCTCGTTCGGCAGGGCCCAGGGAAGAGATCGCAAGCAGCCAAGGTGGGCCTGACCCGCGAAACTGAATGCGCCGTTTCGGGGCCCTGCAGCACCCTCGGGATACGATCGGCAAACCCCATGTTCGATATTGGTGGCGACCGAGGGGATCGATGCGGTCTACACGGATTTGCCAGTGGCCGAGGTTGCGGCCGATCCTTGAATGACCCCGGCCTCCTCCAGCGCTTCGAGCTCGGCGGGACTGTAACCGAGCGTGTCGCGGAGGATCGAGACCGTGTCTTCGCCCAGAAGATGCGGTGCGCGGCTGGGGGCAGGGCTTTCGCCGTCGAAGCGCAGGGGACCTCGGACAAGGCGCATGTCGCCTTCGCTGTCATGCACGACCGTCTCGATCAGCCCGGCCTCGCGCACATGATCCTGCTCCAGCGACTCGCCGATCGACAGGATGGGGGCCGAAGGGACGTCGAACTCGGCCAGGCGGTCGAGCCAGTAGGCCGTCGTGTCCTGCGTCATCCGGGCCGCGATGATGACGTGTAGCGCGTCGCGGTTGGCGAGCCGCTGATCGTAGACGCGGAAGCGGGCATCGTCGATCAGCGCCTCGTGGCCGAGGCAGCGGGCGAAGTTGTGCCAGAAATGTTCGGTCAGGCAGGCGACGATGACGTGCCCGTCCGAGGTCGGGAACGAGCCGTAGGGAACGATGCTTGGATGCTGCGTGCCCACCGGTTCCGGGCTCCTGCCCGAGACGAAATAGATCTGAGACAGGTAGCCTTGCAGCGCGATCAGCGCATCCAGCATCGCGATCTCGACATGCCGTCCGCGACCGGTCGCATTGCGCTCGTGCAGCGCGGCAAGGAGACCAAAGAGGGAGAAGATGCTGCCGGCCATGTCGCCCAGGGGCAGGCCCAACTTGTTCGGCGCCTGCCCCGGCTCGCGATTGATGCTCATCACACCGGAAAGTGCCTGTGCCACGATGTCGAAGGCGGGCTTGTCGGCGAGCGGGCCGGTTCGTCCGAAGCCGGTGATGGAGCCATAGATCAGCCGTTCGTTCTCGGCGCGCAGGGCCTCGTACCCAAGTCCCAGCCGGTCCATCACCCCGGGGCGGAAGTTCTCGAGAAGGATGTCGCTTCGACGTGCAAGGTCCGTGGCGATGCGACGCCCCTCGGGGGACTTGAGGTCCAGTGCGATGCATTTCTTGCCGCGATTGAGCGCAATGTAATAGTGGCTGAGATTGCCGTGAAAGGGCGGGAAGTTACGGGTTTCGTCCCCCTTGCCGATCGGTTCGACCTTGATCACCTCGGCGCCGAGGTCGGCCAGCACCATGCTGGCGTAGGGACCCGACAGGATCCGGGAGAAATCGAGCACCCGTATGCCGGCAAGGGGCCCCGGGCGGGCTCCGGTTTCCGTCTCGCTCATCGCGGTGCCTCCGTCTGTCGCGCGATCTTCATCACGGCCGACGCGGCGGCGATCGGGCCGGTCCTGCTGCTGATGTCGCCGTCGATGAAAATCAGCGATCGCGTTGCATGGCGCAGTCTGGCGTGCACTTCGAGAAAATCTCCGGCCTTGGCGGCCCCCAGGAAGCGTGTATCCATCTGGACCGTGACGGTCGGCGCCCGATCCGCCGCGTTCCAGGCGACCACGGCCAGAACCTGATCCAGCAGGCCTGTCAGGACGCCCCCGTGGACAAGCCCGAGAAAATTGCGGTGCTTCTCCGCGGTCTGGAGGCCGTAGACGGTCTCTCCGCCGATCGTGCGCCGCAGCAGCGGGCCGATCAGGTCGACGTACCCGTCGGCCCGAACGGTCTTCCAGCCGTCCGGCGAGGTCTCTGCGTCGGTCATCTCAGCCTCTCTCGTCGACATGAAGATCCTGGACCTGATCGCGGATCGCCTGCATCGCCTGTGCAAGCGCGGGGATCTGCCCGTCTTCCAACCGTTCGGAAATGCCGATGGCGACGATGGATCGGGTCATCGTCCCGTCGCCGGCAAAAGCGGGAACGGCAACCACCGTGACGCCCGAGATGTAGCTGCCCCGGTCCGCGGAATAGCCTCGCTCCTTCGCGTCGCGGACCTCGTCCATCCAGGCCTCGAATGTCGGCGGGTGGTCCCAGACCAGCTTTTCGAAGCGCCGGCGCAGCGTCGCTTCGTCCAGGGCGTTGAACGCCGCGAAGAGCCGGCCGGTCGCGCTTATGAGCGCGGGAAAGCGACTTCCGAGATCGACCTGGAGGCGAAACGGCATGGTCGATTGCGAGAGGGCGACGACGATCATGTGGTCGCTGTCCGAGATCTGCGTGGCCGCGCTGGTCACGCCGTATTCGGCCGAGAACTCCGAGAGGCGCGGCTGGATCAGCGCCGAGAAAGTGTTGCGGTGCAGGGCCGATCTGGCAAGCGGCAGTATCCCGATGCCGATCGAGTAGCGCTTTGTCTGCGGGTCGAACTCCACCATCCCCTCGTCCTGAAGGGCCCGCAGGATGTGCATGCAGGTGCTCGGCACGAGACCGAGTTCCCGCGCGATGGGATTGACCCCGGCAGGTTCGCTCGACCGGGCGAGGAATCTCAGGATGGCGAGGGCGCGGGTCACGGCCGGAACCTGCCTGCGGCCCGCGACTGCGGTCGTTTCGTCTGACATGCGGCCCCTCTGGTGGAACAATTTCATTGCGTATATACAATGGATGAACCTTATTGACAATGATGTTCTGCAATCCCTAGGCTTGTCAACGATCCGGGGCGAGCGCTCCGGCGGCGATGCAACGCCAGGTCGGGGAGGACCGCACGACATGACCCGTCTGACAGACTTCACGTCCTACGAGGACGCGCAGCGCCACTACTCGAAGGATGCGTTGTGGGATCTGTTCGAAGGCACGCGAGAGCGGTTCAACATCGCTCACGAATGCATCGACCGGCATGTCGCGGGGGACCGCGTCGCACTCCGCGTCGCGCATTCGGACGGCACGGACGAGACCATCACGTTTGCCGAGATCTCCCGCCGTTCGTCCCAGATCGCGCACTTCCTGCGCGGCAAGGGGGTCGAGCCGGGCGACCGGGTCGCGGTCATGATCGAGCCGTCGCTGCCGTTCTATGCCGCGCTCTTCGGCATCATCAAGGCGGGCGCCGTTGCGGTTCCGATGTTCTCTCTGTTCGGGCCGGAGGGCATCCGCCTCCGGGTCGGGGATTGCGAGCCGAAGGTCTTCATCACCAATTCCGACAAGGCGGATGATGCGCGCGAGGGCGGCGCCCGGAACGTCGCCGTGATCGACGCGGATTTCCTCACGTCCCTCGACGCGCTGCCCGAGGTTTTCGAATGGTCCACCGCGGGCCGCGATCTGGCGGTCCTTCAATACACCTCGGGGACAACGCGGGCCCTGCCGGCGGCGGTGAAGCACAGTCATCAGTCGATCGTGACGCTGATGGTCGCCGCGCTGTACGCCACCGGTATCCGGCCCGGGGACAGGTTCTTTTGCCCGTCGTCGCCCGCCTGGGGGCATGGGCTGTGGCACGGGACCTTCGCGCCCCTGGCGATGGGGGTCTCGACCGGCACGTTCAGCGGCAAGTTCGATCCGGTGCGCCTGCTGAAAGCCCTGCAGGACTTCCGCATCACCAACCTGACGGCCGCCGCCACGCACTACCGGATGATGCGCAATTCGGGAGAGGCCGAGCAGTTCGACTACTGTTTCGACAAGCTGTCCTTCACCGGCGAACCCATCGATTCCGAGACCGCGGCCTATGTCGAGCGTGTCTTCGGCACGAAGGTCCGGTCGATGTACGGCACCACCGAGATCGGGGTGATCATCTCGAATTATCCCGGCGCGGATGATCTGGAGGTCCGCGACGGCGCCATGGGCAAGGCCGTGCCGGGTGTGGAGGTCATGGTCCAGCGGCCCGACGGCAGCCCGGCCGATCCCGGCGAAACGGGCGAGCTGATGGTCAGGAAGAAGGATGCCTGGTTTCCGACCAAGGACCTCGGCCGGGTCGACGAGGATGGCTATTTTTACCACGGCGGCCGCGCGGACGACGTCATCATCTCGGCCGGCTGGACCATCGGCGCCGTCGAGGTCGAGGACGCGATCCTGAGCCATCCCGAGGTGGCCGAGTGCGGTGTCGTGGGTGCGCCTGACAAGATCAGGGGCCTCGTCGTCAAGGCCTACATCATCCTCAAGGGCGCCGAGACCGAGGACCTGGGGGCGGCAATACAGGACCACGTCCGCGCCCGCCTGGCACGACATGAATACCCGCGGCAGATCGAGTTCGTGCGCGAGCTGCCGAAGACCCCCGCCGGCAAGGTCAACCGCACCATCCTGCGCAAGTGGGCGGCCGAGGCACATCAGGCCGCGGAATGACCCGCAGCCCTCGAACACGTCTGGAGGAGACACCCCGATGAACGACATGACGCAACGCAAATTCCCCAAGATCACCGAGGAGGGGCTCGACGATCTGCGCAAGCGGATCGGCGTGAAGATCGAGAAGACGGTCGAGCCGTGGTGCTACGAGGCGACGCGCGACAACATCCGCCACTACGCGCACGGGATCGGGGACGACAATCCGCTTTGGTGCGATCCGGACTACGCCAGGCAGACGAAGTACGGCGACATCATCGGGCTGCCCAGCTTCCTGTTCGCGACCAACAGGATCATCTCGGGCTATGTCGGGGGGCTGCCGGGCGTGCACGCCATGTGGTCGGGGTCGGACTGGAACTGGCACAAGACGATCACGCGCAACATGGAGTTCCGCACCGAAGCGGTCCTGAAGGATCTCGTCGAACACGAAACCCGTTTTGCCGGCCGCGCGGTCCAGCAGATCTACCACGTCGATTTCTACGACGCGAAGACCGGCGATCTGGTCGCTGACGCCGACAGCTGGTGTTTCCGCACCGACCGCGATCAGGCGCGCGAGAACGGCACCAAGTACACCGACGCCAAGGCCAAGGGACGGCGCACCTGGACCGACGACGAACTGAATGAATACTACAAGTATTACGAACGTGAAGAGATCCGCGGCGCCGATACCCGCTACTGGGGCGACGTGAACGAAGGGGACAAGCTTCCCACGATGGTCAAGGGGCCGATGACGGCCACCGGCTTCATCGCCTACGCGCAGGGCTGGGGCGGTCTTTACATCCGCGCCAACAAGCTCGCCTGGCAACTGCAGCAGAAGCATCCCAGCGCCGGCCCGAAGAACCGCTTCGGCATTCCCGACTGCCCCGAGCGGGTTCATTGGGAGGAGGAGTTCGCGCTCGAGGTCGGGGCGCCGGGGGCCTACGACTACGGTCCCGAGCGGGCCTCCTGGCTGACCCAGCATGTCACCAACTGGATGGGCGACGATGGTGTCCTGCGCGGCGCGAAGTGCCAGGTCCGGCGTCACAACCCCGAAGGTGACGTGATCCTCATCAACGGCAGCGTCTCCCGCAAGTTCGAGGAGAACGGGCGCGCTCTTCTGGAGATCGAGCAGCGGGCCGAGCAGCAGGACGGTGAGCTTTCGGCCATCGGCTCGGCCGTCGTCGAGCTGCCGCGGCGCTGAAGCAGACGGGCAGGGGGGGGGGTGACGCGATGTTCGAAGCGGCGTTGAGAAAGCTGGAGGATGTCCTGCATCTAGCAGGGTGCCTGGCGCTTGTCGCGGTCGCGGCGTTGATCAACGCTGATATCTTGCTCCGCCTGTTCTTCAGCTACCCGGTGCAGATCCAGTTCGAGTTGACCGAACTGTTCATGATGCCGGCCCTGGCCACACTCTCGCTGTCGCGGGTCTATCGCGACCGCGGACACCTGGCGCTCGAGTTCACGCCGGAGCGGCCGCCGGGCGTGCTGGGCGCAGCGATCGTGAAGCTGCGCCTGCTTCTGCCGGCGGCGTTCTTCGCCGCCGTCACCTACATGGCCGGGAAATTCGCGCTGGGCGCGATTCTGGACGGGCATGTCGAATACGGAGTCGTCGATTGGCCGCTGGGCTGGGCCTATGCCGTGGTCCCGCTGGGATGCGGTGTTCTCGTCCTGCGCCTGCTCCACGATGCCGCGCTGGGAGGACGCGCCATGGAGTTCTGAACGACACGACACGGCAAACCAAGATCTGAACGTTTCCAGGGAGGAGACTGAAATGAAGACCATGACCATCATACTGGCGGGAATGGCCGCGAGCCTGGGCTTCGGCACGCTTGCCGCGCAGGCCGAGACCCTGCGCCTCGGAGATTTCCAGTCCACCAGCCACATCGTCTCGATGGAGGGGACGACGCGCTGGATGGATGCGGTGGAGGAGGCCACCGACGGCGAGATCACCTTTGAACATTTCCCCTCCGAGCAGGCCGCGAAGGCGAAGGCCCAGCTCGATGCGGTGAACAGCGGCATCCTCGACGCAGCGCTTCTGGGCACACCCTACCATGCGGATTCGCTTCCTCTGAACTCGGTGATCGCGCTGCCGGGCTTCTACGGCAGTGCCGTCGAGGGGACCGAGGCGCTTCAGGAAATGCTGGCCGAGGGCCCGCTGCGCGAGGAGATCCTCGAGACCGACGTCACCCCGATCTTCGGCTTCGTCCTGCCGCCGTACCAGGTGCTGGCCAAGGAGCGTCTTGGCGCCGGCGACGACTGGGATGGCAAGGACGTCCGGACCTCCGGCTCCACCCAGGCCATGACAGCCCGTGCGCTGGGCGGTGTCGGCATCTCGATCCCCGGGCCGGAAGTCTACCCCGCCATCGAACGCGGACGCCTTGACGCGGTGCTGTTTCCGCTCGCCTCGGTGCCCGGCTACAAGCTGAACGAGGTCGTAAGTCACATCTCGACCAACGGGTCCTTCGGCGGCTACAGCTTCGTCATGGTCGTGCGCAGCGACCTGTTCGACAGCCTGTCCGCCGAAACGCAAGGCCAGCTGGTCAGCACTGGCAAAGACGTCGCCATGCATGTCGCCCAGGCCCAGGACGACTCGGTGTCCGGCCTGATCGATGAATGGGCGTCCCAGGGGATCGAGACCTACGAATTCACCGGGGACGAGCTGTCCGCCATCACCACCGACCTCGAGGCGGTGAACGCGGACTGGTCCGAGCGGCTGGGCGACGACCGGGCGTCGGAGGTCCTCGAGATCTACGGCAACCTGACGGCCGACTGACCGTCTTATCCGTCCGTCACCTAGACGACAGCCGCCCACTGCCGGCGGCTGTCCCTCGCTCACACCGGCGCCCGGAATTCACATGCTGACCTTCATCGTCATACTCGGACTGCTTGCGGCCCTGATGGTGTTCCGGGTGCCCATCGCCTTCGCAATGGGGATCTCGGGTACCCTCGGCCTTGCGTTTCAGCTCGGGCCGCGTCCCGCGCTGGCGGTGCTTCAACGTACCTTCTTCGATACCTCGGCCTCCTTCATCCTGGTCGCGATCCCGCTTTTCATCCTGATGGCGGAGCTTCTGACGGCGGGCGACGTGACGCGCCGCGCGATCATCGCCTGCCAGGCCTGGATCGGGCACGTGAAAGGCGGGCTGGCGATGGCGACGGTCGCGGCCTCGGTGATCCTCGCCGCCCTCGTCGGCAGTTCGACCGCCTCGACGGCCGCGATGTCCGCCTCGGCCTATCCCGAGATGCGCGCGCACCGCTATTCCGACCGGCTTGCGGCGGCGGTGGTCAGCGTCGGCGGCACGCTCGCCGTCGTCGTGCCGCCCTCCATCGTGCTCGTGGTCTACGGCGTTCTGACGGAAACCTCGATCGGGCGGCTGTTCATCGGGGGTATCCTTCCCGGTTTCCTGACTGCCATCGGGCTTGCCGTCGTCATAAAGATCATCGCCCAGACGACGGATCAGGCCCCGAAGGGCGATCCCTTCGTCTTCAAGACAGCGGTCAAGCAAAGCCGCCACGTCATTCCCATGGTCGCGTTGTTGCTGGCCGTGATCGGAGCGATCTACGGAGGGCTGGTCTCGCCCTCGGAAGCTGCCGCGCTCGGGGTCATGGGGTCGCTGCTCATCGTCCTGGCGCAGCGCACGCTGAGCTTCGCGCAATTCAATCGGTCCGTCAGCAGTTCGATCAGGGCGACCGTCATGATCGTCGCCATCGTCGCCTGCTCGGCGATCTTCTCGAACTATCTGGCGTTCACCCGCATCACCCACGCCATGCTGGAATTCGTCGCGACGACCGAGATGCGGCGCGAGGTCATCATGGGGATCATCATCCTCGTGCTGCTCGTCATGGGCATGTTCATGGACCAGCTGGCGATCCTGTCGCTGGCCATGCCGCTTGCGTTCCCGACCGCCATGGCACTCGGCTACGATCCCGTGTGGTTCGGCATCGTCGTGACCAAGACGGTCGAGATCGGCCTTCTGACGCCGCCGCTGGGCCTCAACGCCTATGTCGCCGCGGCGCAGACGCGGGTGCCGCTGGGCACGATCTTCCGCGGCATACTGCCGTTCCTCGGGATGGAGATCGTCGTGCTTGTCCTGCTGCTGTCCTTTCCGCAAATCACCCTGTTCCTGCCGGATCTCATGGCCCGATGACCCGCCGCGCCGCACTACGAAAGAGCGTCCAGAGATGAGCAAACTGCATAGCACCCTCGGCCCCGCATCGCCTGGTTTCGCCGAGAACGCCGCGGCCATGGAAGGTCATCTCGAAGGGATCGCGGAGCGCGCCGAACGCCTGCTTCGAGGCGGCTCCGACGCATCGCGCGCCCGGCATGTCGCGCGCGGCAAGCTTCTGCCGCGGGACCGGATCGCGGGGCTTCTCGACCCGGGGTCGCCGTTTCTGGAGGTCGGACTGTTCGCGGCGTCCGAGATGTACGATGACGAGATCCCTTGTGCCGGCGCCATTGCCGGGATCGGCCGGGTCGCCGGGCGCGACTGCATGATCCTGTGCAACGATGCCACCGTGAAGGGCGGGACCTACTTCCCGATGACGGTCAAGAAGCACCTTCGCGCGCAAGAGATCGCCGAAGAGAACTTCCTGCCCTGCATCTACCTCGTGGACAGCGGCGGCGCCAATCTCAACAACCAGGACGAGGTATTCCCCGACCGGGACCATTTCGGGCGCATCTTCTACAATCAGGCCCGTATGAGCGCCAAGGGCATCGCGCAGATCGCCGTCGTCATGGGCTCCTGCACCGCGGGCGGCGCCTACGTGCCGGCGATGAGCGATCAGACGATCATCGTGCGCGAACAGGGCACGATCTTCCTTGCCGGGCCGCCGCTGGTCAAGGTCGCGACAGGCGAAATCGTGGATGCCGAGACGCTCGGCGGCGGCGACACGCACACCAGGGCCTCCGGGGTCGCCGACTATCTTGCCGACGACGACCGTCATGCCCTGGCCCTGGCGCGCGAGATCGTCGGCCACCTCGGCCCCGCGCCCCGTCCGGACGTCAAGACGCGATCGCCCGAGGCCCCCCTTTATCCCACCGACGAGATCATGGGCATCGTGCCCGCCAGCGACAAGACACCCTATGATGCACGCGAGCTCATCGCGCGGCTGGTCGACGGGTCGGACTTTGCCGAGTTCAAGCCGCGCTACGGCACCACGCTTGTCACCGGGTTCGCCCATGTCGACGGGTTGCCGGTGGGGATCCTCGCCAACAACGGCGTGCTCTTTTCGGAAAGCGCCACCAAGGGGGCGCACTTCATCGAGCTGTGCTGCCAGCGCAAGATCCCGCTGCTGTTCCTGCAGAACATCACCGGCTTCATGGTGGGCTCGAGATACGAGGCGGGCGGCATCGCCAAGGACGGCGCGAAGCTCGTCACCGCCGTTTCCACCGCTTCGGTTCCAAAGATCACCGTGATCGTCGGCGGCTCTTACGGGGCAGGCAACTACGGCATGTGCGGCCGCGCTTTCGGTCCGCGCTTCGTCTGGATCTGGCCCAATGCGCGGATCGCCGTGATGGGCGGGGCGCAGGCGTCGGGCGTGCTTGCCGACGTGCGCCGCGCCGCGATCGAGGCGAAGGGCGGCGAATGGTCGGCCGAGGAGGAGGCATCGTTCAAGCAGCCGACGCTCGATCTCTTCGACCGCCAGTCGAGGCCGCTCTACGCCTCTGCCCGGCTCTGGGACGATGGTATCATCGATCCGCGCAAGACCCGCGACGTCGTCGCCCTGTCCTTGCGCGCGGCGCTGAACGCCCCGATCCCCGAGACAAAATTCGGCCTGTTCAGGATGTGACCATGACGCGCCCCTTCTCGAAGATACTTATCGCCAACCGCGGCGAGATCGCATGCCGTGTCATCCGCACCTCGCACCGGTTGGGGATCGCGACCGTCGCCGTACACTCGGAGGTCGATGCCCGTGCGCTGCATGTCGAACTGGCGGATGAGGCGATCCATATCGGTCCCTCTCCGGCAGCGGAAAGCTACCTGGTCGGCGAGCGCATCATCGATGCGGCCCGCGCCACGGGCGCCGAAGCGATCCATCCCGGCTACGGCTTCCTGTCCGAGAACCCCGATTTCGTCGAGGCGGTGGAAGCGGCCGGCCTGACCTTCATCGGGCCCTCCGCCCAGGCGATCCGCGCGATGGGGTTGAAGGACGCCGCCAAGGATCTGATGAAAAAGGCGGGCGTGCCCGTCGTCGAGGGCTATCAGGGCGACCGTCAGGAGCCGGAGTTCCTGGCGGAAGAAGCAGCGCGCATCGGCTACCCGGTCCTCATCAAGGCCCGCGCGGGCGGCGGTGGCAAGGGTATGCGCAAGGTCGACGCACCGGGCGATTTCGCCGAGGCGCTGCAATCGGCCCGGCGCGAAGGACAGGCCGCCTTCGGCGATCCCCACGTCCTGATCGAGAAGTTCATCACCGCCCCGCGGCATATCGAAGTGCAGGTCTTCGGCGACAGCCACGGCCGGGTCGTCCATCTGTTCGAACGGGATTGCTCGCTTCAACGTCGGCACCAGAAGGTGATCGAGGAAGCCCCCGCGCCGGGAATGAGCGACGAGGTCCGCGCGGCCATGACCGGCGCCGCCGTGCGCGCGGCCGAGGCCATCGGCTACACCGGGGCAGGCACGATCGAGTTCATCGCAGACGGGTCGGCCGCGCTGCGCACCGACGGCTTCTGGTTCATGGAGATGAACACGCGGCTCCAGGTCGAACATCCGGTGACCGAGGCGATCACCGGTGTTGATCTGGTCGAATGGCAGATCCGCGTGGCGGCGGGCGAGCCGTTGCCATTGGCGCAGGACGCGCTGTCCATCGGCGGCCATGCCTTCGAGGCGCGGCTTTACGCGGAAGACCCCGCCAAGGGGTTTCTCCCGGCGACGGGGGTTCTCGAGCACCTGACCTTCAGCGACCGGGCGCGGAACGATACGGGCGTGACAGGCGGCGATGCGATCAGCCCGTTCTACGACCCGATGATCGCCAAGGTCATTACCCATGCACCGGACCGCGACGCCGCGCGCCGGGCGCTGGTGTCGGCGCTGCAGGAGACCCACGTGGTCGGGACGGCGACCAACCTGCGCTTTCTCACGGCGCTGGCGGACCACCCCCGTTTTGCGGACGGCAGGTTCGACACCGGCCTGATCGGGACCGAGCTGGAAGACCTCGTCGCCGGGGAGTCGCCGGGCGCGCTGCATTTGGCGTTTGCCGCGATCGCCGCGCTGGACCTCGATCTGACGGACAGGCACCTCGGCTGGCGGCTTTGGGGCGATGCGGTGCATGACGTGATCTTCATGCATGACGGAGCCCCGCTGGAATGCTGGCTGGTGGTCCACGCGCCTCGCTCGGTCACGCTGCACCGCGAGGGCGAGGAGCCCGTTACGCTGTTCGACCTTGTCCGCGAGAACGGTCGGTTCAAGGCGCGGACGGGGGCGGCGCGCCAACGCGTCGAGGCGACGGTGCGCGTGGCGAACCGGCAAGAGGGTCGGCTTGTTTCGATTCTGACGCAGGGCGTCTCGCACGAGCTGCTTCTGCCCGACCTTCGCAAGGGCACCGCTTTCGTCGATGCCAGCGACAGCGTCCTTGCCCCCATGACCGGCGTGGTCGTGGTGCTGGACGTGGGCGTCGGCGACGCTGTGGAGGGGGGGCAGCGCTTGGCCGTGATGGAGGCGATGAAGATGGAAACGGCGCTGATCTCGCCCCGCGCCGGCACGGTGGCCGAGGTTCATTGCACCGCGGGCGCCTCCGTCGAAGGCGGCGCGGTTCTCGTCACGCTGGAGCCGGAGGAGGCGGCATGACCGATGTGCGCATCTTCGAGGTCGGCCCGCGGGACGGTCTGCAGAACGAAAAGGGGCGTATCCCGACCAGGGACAAGATCGCGCTGATCGACCTGCTGTCGGCCGCGGGATTCCCGGCCATCGAGGCGACCAGTTTCGTCTCGCCTAAGTGGGTGCCGCAACTGGCCGATGCCGACGAGGTCATGAACGGCATCCACCGCGAGCCGGGCGTCAGCTATGCCGTGCTCACGCCGAACATGAAGGGGTTCGAGCGGGCCGTCGCGGCGGGGGCGAGCGAGGTCGCCGTCTTCGCCTCGGCCTCCGAGGCGTTTAGCCTGAAGAACATCAATTGTACCATCGCCGAGAGCATCGCCCGCTTCGCACCGCTGATCGAGGCCGCGTCGGCGGCCGACTTGCCGGTCAGGGGCTACGTCTCCTGCGCGGTCGAGTGCCCCTATTCGGGTCCGGTCGATCCCGGCGCCGCCCGGGAGGTGGCCGTCGCGCTTCACGAGATGGGATGCTACGAGATTTCGCTGGCGGACACGATCGGGCGGGCCACCCCGGAGGCGACGCGGGCCATGCTGCAATCCGTGATCGCAAGCGTGCCCCCTGACCGCCTGGCGGGGCATTTCCACGATACGGGGGGGACGGCGCTGCGCAATGTTGCCGTGGCGCTGGAGCTTGGGCTGCGCAGCTTCGACAGCGCCGTCGGCGGCCTTGGCGGCTGCCCTTACGCACCGGGCGCAAAGGGCAACCTGTCGACCGGCGCCCTTCTGGATGTGCTGGACGGCATGGGGGTCGCGACCGGGATCGACCGCGATCGGCTGGCACTGGCGGAAGAGCATGTCGCAGGCCTTGCCGCCGCGACCCGAGAGGAGGCCGAGAGATGAGCTACGACACGATAAGGGTCGGGATCGACGAACGCGGCGTGGCACGTGTCGTGCTGAACCGCCCGGACAAGCACAACGCCATGAACGCGGCGATGATCGCCGAGCTGACCGAGGCTGCGACCCGCCTCGCGGCGGACGAAAGCGTCCGGGTCGTGATCCTGTCGGGGGAGGGGCCGAGCTTCTGCGCCGGTGGCGATCTTGGCTGGATGCGGGACCAGGCCCGGAAGGATCGCGCGGGCAGGACCGACGAGGCGTTGACCCTTGCGCGGATGCTGGCGCTTTGGGACGGGCTGCCCAAGCCTGTGATCGGACAGGTCCACGGCGCGGCCTATGGCGGCGGGATCGGATTGGTGGCGGTCTGCGATCTCGTCATCGCCGAAGAGGACACGCGCTTTGCCCTGACCGAGACGCGGCTGGGGCTCATCCCCGCGACGATCGGGCCTTTCGTCGTGCGCGGCATGGGCAACGCCTTCGCGCGGCAGGTCTTCTTTACGGCGCGTCCATTCGATGCGGACTTCCTTCTGCGCGCCGGCCTCGTCGCACGGGTCTGCGCGATGCAGGATCTCGAGACGACCGTCGAGGAGGAGCTGTCGGCCATCTTGAAATGCGCCCCCGGCGCTGTCGCGGACGCCAAGGCCCTGTGTGCCCGGCTTTCGGGGGTCGAGGGCGAAGATGCAATGCAGATGACGGCCGACGCGCTTGCCGAGCGATGGGAGACGGAAGAGGCGAGGGCCGGCATCGCGGCGTTCTTTGCCCGCGAAGCTCCCCCGTGGGCCCCGGCGCGCTAGCGGGGCCTTGCCGCTCCTCTGACGCGGGCATCACGCCGTTCATCGGACCGGGCCGATCGTCGACCTCGGGCGCGGGGGCCCGCGGCGCCGTGGCGCGTCAAAGGTAACCGTCGACGAATATCTGCACGGCACGGGAGAGATGGTCCTCCGATGCCGCAGGCTCGCCGCTCTGGTTTGTCATGGCCAGATGAAGCGTAGGTATCAAGGTGAGGGACAGGAAGATCGACGCGTCGCGTTCCAGCTGCTCGGGTGTCATCGACGGGCTGACAAGGATGTGCGTCAGCCGATGGACGACGACGGCGATAATGCGGCGTGACTGTTCCCGGCGGATCTTCAGCAGCTCGGGGAGGTCCCGTGCCATGTCCATCGTCATCCGCTCCATTGCGATGATGTCCCGGTCCCGCGCAAAGGCTGTCAGCTCGGCCCCGAGCGCATGAAGCACCTCGAAGGGCGTGCCCTCGGGGACTTCGGTCGACTCGAGCGCGGTGAGGGTCGCGTCTCCCAACTGCCGCACGACCGTCGAGAACAAATCGGCCTTGGACTCGAACCGCGTGTAGATCGTGCGCTTCGAGACCCCGGAACGGGCTGCAAGCTGGTCCATCGACGTGCGATCGTAGCCGTTCGCGACGAAAAGCGATCGGGCTTCCAGCAGCACCGCTTCGCCGATCCGCTCGGCCTCGTCCGCCGTCGGCCGCCCGGGGCGAACGTGCCTCTTGATGGACATGTCAGCAGATTTTGCTGGCCGCTTCACGATCCACCCCGACTTAAACTTTACTGACCAGTTTCATTAAACTACGTCTGCGTTTGCCCGTAGTCGATGACCCGGCTCAAAATGGCAATGCGCTAGCCGGAGGTGCCCCGTGCGTGACGTCGATCCAAGATCTGTTTTCCGCGGGCTCGCCCGTGCCTTCGCCCTTTCTGTCATGGCGTTCGTCGCCTCTCCCGCGGCCGCGCAGGAGAAGGTTCGTCCTGTCAAGATCGTCGAACTCGCGCCACGGCAGACAACGGAGCAGCGCACCTTCCCCGGACGCGTGCGCGCCTTGCAGACGGTGGATCTGGCGTTTCAGGTTTCCGGCCGGATCGTGAATTTCCCGGTGATCGAGGGCGGGACCGTAGCCGAGGGCGAGCTGGTGGCTACCCTCGACCGCACACGGTTCGAACGGTCGTTGCAGCAGGCCGAAGCGACGCTGGCCCAGGATGCGCAGGACCAGGAACGCCTGTCCCGGCTTTCGGGGAGCGCCGTGCCCCGGGTCGAGGTCGAGGCAGCCAATACCCAGGCCGAACTGTCCCGTCTTGCGGTCGAGGAGGCTCAGGCCGCCCTCGACGACGCTACGCTCGAGGCTCCGTTCGATGCGGTCGTGGCGCGCCGGCTGGTCGCGCCCTACACGACCATCCAGGCGGGAGAGCCCGTGGTGCGGCTGCATGACATGTCGGAGACGCTCATCGACATCAACGTGCCCGAGGTCCTCGTCGGGGAAGCGTCGGGCGGCGACATCTCCTTCAACGCTACGTTCCCGGGCAGGAACGAGACCTTTTCGCTCTCGATCTATGAATTCGAAGCCGAAAGCGCCGATACGGGACAGACCTTCCGGCTGTCGCTGCGGATCGAGGGGGATGCCGCGGCGGGCATTCTGCCCGGCGCCTCGACGATGGTGCTGGTGAGCCGGGTGGCGCGGGACGAAGGGATGATCCTGCTGCCGCCCGAGGCGCTCGTCTACGCGCCCGACGGCAGCCCGCAGGTCATGGTGTTCACGCCCGGGTCCGGTGACGACGCTGCCGGCACGGTCGCCCGGACGCCGGTCGACATCCGCCTGCGCGACGATGCGCATGTCGAGCTTGTGGACGGGCCGCCGGCAGGGACCGAGATCGTCGCCGCCGGTGCGTCGCTGATCGAGGACGGCCAGGTCGTGCGTCGCTTTTCCGGCTTCGGGGAATAGCCCATGTTCTCCATCGCCCGCGCCTCGATCGACAGGTCGCTGATCACCTGGCTTCTCATGCTGGGCTGTCTTCTGGGCGGCCTGTGGGGGTTCGCAACGATCGGCCGGCTCGAAGACCCGGCCTTCTCGATCAAGACGGCAATCGTCGTCACGCAGTATCCCGGCGCCTCCGCCGAAGAGGTCGCGCGCGAGGTCTCCGAGCCGCTTGAATCGGCCATCCAGCAAATGGGCGAGCTCGGCGTGATCTCGTCGGTGAACACACGCGGGATGAGCCGGATCACCGTCGACGTCAAATCGACCTATGGCCCCGACGATCTGCCGATGATCTGGGAGACCTTGCGCAACCGGGTGAACGGGGCGCGCGGTGACCTTCCGGAAAACGCCAGCGCGCCCTACGTCAACGATGCCTTCGGCGACGTCTACGGATTGTTCTATGCCGTCACGGCGCCCGGCTATTCGGACGCCGAGATTCACGACATCGCGACGTATATCCGGCGCGAGCTGCTGGTGGTGGATGGCGTTGCGGACGTGGTTCTGGACGGCCTCCCGCAAGAGGCGATCTATGTCGAGCCGCATCCCGCGATCATGGCCAATCTCGGCCTGCCGCCGGCGGCGGTCAGCGGGGCGATCGCGACGGCGGATTCGGTCGACCGGGCCGGGTCGATCACGCAAGGGGGCAAACGCATGGCCATTGCGCCGCCGGACGGGACGGGCACGGTCCAGAGCATCAGCAACCTGACGATCGGGCTGGGCGGGCAGGTGGTGTCGATGCAGGATTTCGCGACGGTCAGCCGCGAGCGCGTCGCCGAACCCACAAAGCTGATCCGGCTCGGCGGGCAGGAGGCGTTCACGGTCGGCGTCTCGGCCTTGACGACGCTGAACGTGGTCGAGGTCGGCAAACGCGTCGATGACCGGCTGGACGCGATTTTCCGGACGCTGCCCTACGGCGTCGGTCTGGAGCCGATCTATCAGCAGCATGTCGTGGTAGAGGAGGCGTCGAACAACTTTCTCCTGAGCCTCGCGCTCTCCGTCGCGATCGTGGTGATCGTGCTGGGCCTTTTCATGGGCTGGCGGGCGGCGGTCGTTGTCGGCACCACGCTGTTGCTGACGGTTGTGGGGACGCTGTTCTTCATGGCGACCTTCGGCATAAACATGCAGCGCATCAGCCTGGGTGCCCTGATCATCGCCATGGGGATGCTGGTCGACAACGCCATCGTCGTGGCGGACGGCATGCAGGTGGACATGGCGCGGGGCAAGCCGTCGCGCGATGCCGCGGAAGAGGTGGCCTCGAAGACGCAGATCCCGCTTCTCGGCGCCACCATCATCGGTATCCTCGCCTTCTCCGGCATAGGGCTCAGCCCGGATTCGACGGGAGAATTCCTGTTCTCGCTCTTCGCCGTGGTCGGCATTTCTCTGCTGCTGTCCTGGCTGCTGGCGGTGACGGTCACGCCACTTCTGGCGCATTACCTGTTCCGGCAGGGCGAAGCAGGTGCGCCGGATCCCGGCGTCGGAAAGGTCCTTGGGGCATACGGCGCCATGCTGCGCGCCGCGCTGCGGCTCCGCTGGCTGGTGGTGGCCGGCCTGGTGGCGTTGACGGTGGCGTGCATAATCGGCTTCGGCAACGTCAGGCAGCAGTTCTTTCCCAACAGCAACACGCCGATCTTCTTCGTCCACTACAAGCTCCCGCAGGGCAGCGACCTCGCGACCACGGCGGCCGACCTGGCCATCGTCGAGGATTGGCTGGAGGGTCGCCCCGAGGTGGTCGCCACCACGACGTTCGTTGGCGGCGGCGCGTCGCGCTTCATGCTGACCTACCAGTCGGAAGATCCCGCGCCCTCGTATGGACAGCTGATCATCCGCGCCCGCTCGCTGGAGGACATCGTGCCGCTGCGCAAAGCGCTCGATGCCTTCGGGATGGAGGCGCTGCCGGGGGGCGAGTTCAGGACCGAGCAGCTGGTCTTCGGCCCGGGCGGGGGGACGCCGATCCAGGCGCGCTTTTCGGGCCCCGATCCCGTCGTCCTGCGCGAGTTGGCCGAAGAGGCGAAGGCCCTGATGGAGGCGCACGGCCCCGACCTGCGCAACATCCGCACCAACTGGTTCGAACAGGAGATGGTGATGCGTCCGCTCTACGCGTCCGAGCGCGCGCAGGCGGCCGGGATCACGCGCGAAGATGTGTCGGACGTGCTCATGATGGCGAGCGAGGGGCTTGCGGCGGGCGTCTATCAGGAAGGGTCGCGGCAGATCCCGCTCATCCTGCGCAGTCCCGACTTCGGGCTCGACCGCAGCGAACGTCTGCTGGACGAGCTCGTCTATTCGGAACCGGCCAATGCCTATGTTCCCATCTCGCAGGTGGTCGACGGCTTCGCGCCCGAGATCCACAACTCCGTGGTGGAGCGGCGCAACCGCATGCTGACATTGACGGTGCAGGCCGGTGTCGCGACCGGGGCGAACGCGTCGAACGTGCTGACGCAGATCCAGCCGCATCTGGAAGCCATGCAGCTTCCCTCCGGCTATCATTTCGAATGGGGCGGGGAGTACGAAAGCCAAAAGGATGCACAGGGCAATCTGGGCAAGGTCCTGCCGGTGTCGCTTCTGGCCATGGTCGTGACGTCGCTTCTGCTCTTCGGAAAGCTGCGACAGCCCTTGCTGATCTGGCTGCTCGTCCCGATGGCGATCAACGGCGTGGCCATCGCGCTTCTTTCCACGGGCATGCCGTTCTCCTTCACCGCCCTTCTGGGTCTGCTGAGCCTGTCGGGGATGCTGATCAAGAATGGCATCGTCCTGGTCGAGGAGATCGACATCGTGCGCGGCGAAGGCGTGCGCATGGCGGACGCCATCGTTCGCGCCTCGACCAGCCGTGTCCGCCCCGTCGTGCTGGCCGCGGCCACGACAATCCTGGGGATGATTCCGCTGCTGTGGGACGCGTTCTTCGCTTCGATGGCGGTGACTATCATGGGTGGGCTCGGCTTCGCTTCGATCCTCACTCTCGTGGCCGCCCCGGTCTTCTACTACATGTTCTTCTACAAGGAACGGCGGGAAGAGGCGCGCCAGCAGAGCGGCAGCCCGGAAGGTGCATAGCCGTGGCTTCGATACCGGTTTCGACCTGCGCGGCCTCGCAGGTCCGCAGGCCGCAGCAGAGAATTTTCCAGTCGTCCGAGTTCCGTCATGCCCGGGGGGACGGGATCAAGCCACCGCTGGCGGAATTTTCTATCGCCGGACAGACCTGCCACTGAAACTCCATCCAGCCGTGAGTTCTGCAACGACACCGATAGGCCACCGGAAGTAATAGACCTCGTGCCGATATGGGCTTGGTAGGGCGACGGCATCATAGAGCGCGTGCTGTTCGGAACGCGCATGGACGGGGCAATCCGGCGGTGTGCAGGCATGAGCGGGGCGGATGTCTGAGAAGTCCGGCAGGGGGACAGATTTCCGGGGCATGAACGCCATATTGAGGGCCAATTCGGGCTGCATCCCTCTCCGGCGCCGGTGGCCTCTTCAGAGGCCGGCCGACGAGAAACCCTGCTGACGGATGACCTTCGATGCGACCATTCCCGATCCCCTTCAACGAGGAAGAGCGGCAGGCTGTGGTCGCGACCCTGAGCGACGTGAGGCCCGACGAGGATCCGATACTCCGGGAGATCGTCGGACTCGTGTGCGGGGTCATGGGGGTCCCGACGGCGCTGGTCAGCATCGTGGACGATGAGCGTCAGTGGTTCGCCGCCCGCGCGAATTTCCCGGTGGGGGAGACGTCCCGGGACTACTCGATCTGCGCACATGCGATCATCACGCCCGAGACCCTCGTCATTCCGGACACCCATGCCGATCCGCGGTTCCGGGACCATCCCGTCGTCGTCAATTCCCCTCACGTGCGGTTCTATGTCGGCGCTCCCATCGTGCTCGCTTCCGGCTTCCGGGTCGGCAGCCTGTGCGCCCTCGACTATGTCGGACGGGAGCGTCCCGAGCCGGCGGCGATCGCGATGCTGGAGAGCCTTGCGCGCATCGTGGCCGAAACGCTCGACCGCCATCACGCGCAGTCCGGGGACGACCGCGAGTCCGAGCGCGACCGGGGCGCGCGGGGCGAGATCCTTGCCCTTGTCGGTCACGAGTTTCGCACGCCGCTGACCGTGATCCTCGGGTCTTCGCGGCTTCTCGGAGCGCGGCTCGAGGGGGCGGACAAGCGCATGGCCGACGCGACGGCGACGGCAGCCCGGCACCTGTCGGACCTCGTGGACAACCTGCTCACCTTTTCCGACCTCTCGACCGGCGATGTCCGCCTCGGGGAAACCCAAGGCGACATGCGCGAGATGTTGAGGGCCGTCCACCTGGAGGGAGAACTCCTGTTCGAGGAGGGCGGGGCAAGTCTCGCCCTCGAAATGGATGATGCGATTGGCCAAGCCCTGTTCGATCCGGTCCATCTCAAGGGAGCCGTCACCTGTCTGATGATGAATGCTCTCGTCCATGGGGGCAGGGTGGCTCGCCTGGTTGGTCGCCAGGAGACGAGTGGCGATATCGTCATCGAGGTCATGGATGACGGGGCAGGGCCGTCCGGCAGCCTGCCATCGTGCCTGAAGCCGTTCCGAGTGGGCGAGAATATCGACACGCGGCGGACAGGTGGTATCGGCCTCGGCCTGCCGCTCGCGCAGCGCATTGCCGAGATGCACGGGGGCGAGCTCGACTTGCGGTCGAAGGACGACGGCTTCCACGCCGCCATCACGCTTCCCGCGTGGCGAGCGCAGCCCGAAGCAGTCAAGGACGCTCGCAAGGCGGGGTGAGCCGGCCGGTCATCCGGGGCGCCGCCCCCTCCGCCCGGGCGTGCCGGGGCCGGCGGCGTGCCCTGTCCGGTTTCCCCCGTTCGTGACCGCGTCTAGTGTGCGGCGGAACGGCGCCCTCTCGTGCGGCGCGACTACATGCCAGGGGGCAACACATGGCACAGCCAATGGACCGGGCGTTCTCGCTCGATGACGTGGACGATCTGGATGGCCTTTTTGCAAGGCGGCAGCGCGCGGCGACGGAGGCCATGGAACAGGGCCAGCCGGAGCGCGGCATTGCCTACGGCTCGTTGCCGGGCGAACGGCTGAACCTGTTCAGGCCGGCGGGCGGGGCCGGGGCGAACGCACCGGTGCTGGTGTTCATCCATGGCGGTTTCTGGAAATCGCTCGATGCCGATCTCTTCAGCTTCATCGCGCCGGCTTTCGCGGCCAGGGGCAGTCTCGTCGCCGTCATCGACTATCCGCTGATGCCGGCCACCCGGATGGCCGACGTGGTCGCGTCCTGCCGCCGCAGCGTCGCGTGGCTGCACGCAAATGCTGCGGGGCTTGGCGGAGATCCGGAGCGCATCTTCGTTTCGGGCAACTCGGCGGGCGGGCATCTCGTGGTCGAGCTGCTCGATGCGCCTGAACTCGCGGGCAAGGTGGCGGGAGGACTGGCCATCAGCGGGATCTACGATCTAGAGCCGGTCACGCGCTCGTTCCAGAACGACGATCTGCAACTGACCGCGGAGGAGGTCGCCCGGTTCAGCCCGCTCCGGCGCGAGGTCGATCTCCATGCGCCCTTGCGCGTGACCGTGGGCGGAGACGAGACGGGGGAGTTCCTGCGGCAGTCGAGCGAGATGGCGCAGAAGGTGGGCGCGCCGTCGATGGTCGTGCCCGGGACGAACCACGTCACGGTTCTTCTCGATGCGCTGGCGGTGGAGGGGCATCCGCTCCACGGCTTCCTGTGCGAGATGATGGACGCCGCCTGACGGGGGCAGGGTGCGGGCCGCCGGGGCCGCCCGCACCGGGATCAGCTTACTCTTCGGAGACGCCGGCCATCGCCTCGTTCACCCGCTCGATGTCCCAGGTGTCGAGGGTGACGAGAGCGCCGTCCTCGACGCCCCAGGTCAGGTACGGACCGGTCACGTCGCCGTTGTCGTCGAAGGTGATCGGGCCGGTGGCGCCGACGTAGCGGATCGGCTCTCCCGCGGCGATCAGCTCCTTGGCTTTCGCGAACCCCTCGGGGCCGGGATAGACCTCCTCGCCGTCGCCGCCGGTGATCTCGCGCACGTTGTCGCGGATCGCGGTGCCGTCCGCCTCGCCGGCCTGCTCCATCGCGAGGAGCGCCACGGCGGCGGCGTCATACATGGTGTGCAGGCCGGGACCGCTCGGGTCGCTGTCGTACTGCTCTTCCCAGGATGCGTTGAACGCCTCGACGGACTCGCCCTCGACCTGAGCGTTGTCGATGCCGACGGCCTCGGTGAGGTACTGCGCGCCCACCGCGTTCACGAATTCTTCCGCCCGGAGCGCGTTCGACAGGAGCATGTTCTGGCTGCCCCCGAAGGAAATCCATTCACGCGCGGCGGTGGCGCCGTCCGCCGGGAAGGCGATGAGGAAGAGCGAATCCGGCTCGCCTTGAAGCGCCCTGTTGATCTCGGCGCGGTAGGAGGCCTGCTCCTGGTTGTAGGGCGTGATGCTGGAGATCTCGCCGCCGAGCGCTTCGAAGGCCTGCTCGAAGTTGCCGGCGAGGCTGTTGCCGTAGTCGGAGTTCACGTGAACGACGGCGATCCGCTCGTAGCCCTTCTCGCGGGCGATGGTCGCCATGACGACGGCCTGCGGACGGTCCGTCGGCAGTGTGCGGAACCAGTAGCCGTCCGTTCCGCCTTCCTCGGCGAGTTCCGTGAAGCTCGGCGCGGAGGAGCAGCATGAAATCTGCGTCACGCCGGCCGGGACCGTGACGGAGGACAGGATCGGCAGGGAGATGCCGGACTGGATCGCGCCGAGGATCACCGGCACGTTCTCGATTTCCACCAGCGTCTTCGCGGCATCGACCCCGACATTGGGAGAGCCCTGGTCGTCGCGCAGGATGTAGTTCACATCGCAGCCGTTCACGCCGCCGGCCGCGTTGAAGTGATCGACGGCAAGCTGGCCCGCATCACCGATCGCCGAGCCGATGGCGGCCATCGAGCCGGTGATCGACAGCACCGCACCCACGTTGACCTCGCAGGATTGCGCGCTGGCCGAGCCGGCGGCGAACGCGCTCGCCGTGAGGGCGACGGCGGTGGAGCAAAGGTAGCGTGTCATGGGGTCTTCTCCTTCTGTTGGATGAAAGGCCGGCGCTTTTTGCTGCGCTCTGTCGGCCTGGACGAGCGATCCTGCCGGGGCGGCAGGGTCACGGGGCGCCCCGCTCCTTATGGCTGGAGACGGTGGCACGTTCTCCGATCAATCCGCGCGGCCGGAAGATCAGCATGGAGACGATCAAGAGGCCGATCAGCATGGTCTGGATCGCGCCGGCCTGGTTCTGGAAGCCGACCGGGCTGAAGCGGCTGATCGCGAGGCCGCTCATGGTCCAGAGTGCCCAGACGACGATGGCTCCGAGGAGCGCGCCGGCATTGTTGCCGCTGCCGCCGACGATGAGCATGGCCCAGATCTGGAAGGTGAGGATCGGGAGGAAGTCGAGCGGGCTCACGAACCCGATGAAGGCGACGTAGATACCGCCCGAAAGCCCGATCAGGGTGCAGCCCAGTACGAAGGCCTGCAGCCGGATCAGCGCGATGTTCTTGCCGAGCGAGCGCGCCGCGACCTCGTCCTCCCGGACGGCGTTCAGCAGGCGCCCCCACGGGGAGCGCACGGCGGCTTCCAGCGCGACGTAGACGAGGGCGGTGACGCAGGCCACGACGGCGAGGAAGAAGAGGTTGTAGCTGGTGGTCGACTCGAAGGCATCGATGAAGGGGCGCGGCAGGCCGACGAGGCCGTTGGCGCCGCCCGTGAGGCTCTCGAAGTTGAGGGCGACGAGCTGGATCGTGATGGCGATGCCGAAGGTGGCGATGGCGAGATATTCCTCCCGCAACTTGAGCGTCGCGAGCCCCACGACGATGGCCGCCAGGGCGCAGAGGATCATGCCGCCGAGAATGGCCAGCGGAAACGGCAGCCCGAAACCGCCGATCAGCGCCGCCCGGTCCGGCCCCGCGAGGATTGCCGTGCCATAGGCCCCGATGGCGTAGAAGCCGACGACGCCCGCGTTGAAGAGGCCGGTATAGCCCCATTGCAGGTTCAGGCCGAGGACCATGATCCCGTAGTTCAGCGCGATGATCAGGAAGAAGACGAGGTAGATGCCGAATCCGCTCATTTGGCTGCTCCCGCAGTGCCTGCAAACAGTCCCGTCGGCCGGACATAGAGGACCGCCAGCAGGATCAGGAAAGGGACCGCCATCTTGTAGCCCGGCGGCAGGATGAAGACCGCGAAGGCCTCCGCCAGCCCGACGATCATGCCGCCGATGACGGCTCCGGGGATGTTGCCGACCCCGCCGAGGATTGCGGCGGCGAAGAGCGGCAGGATGAGGTGGAAGCCGACTTCGGGGCGAAGCTGCACCGTCAGCCCGTAAAGAACGCCGGCGATGGCTGCGAGGGACGCGCCGATGATCCAGGTCCAGCGGATCACCCGCGCGGTCGAGACGCCGTTGACGCGGGTCAGGTCCGGGTTCTCCGCCAGCGCCCGCATCGACAGGCCGAGGCGGGTGCGCTGCAGGAAGATGTAGAGTGCGACCACGAGGACGGCCGCGAGCCCCAGCGCAAAGAGCTGGTCCGGCATCAGTCGCAGGCCCGGCGCGACCGGAATCGCGATCTGCAGCGTGTTCGAATAGTAGGTCGCCGCCCCGCCGAAGATCAGCAGGATCAACATCCGCACGAGGAGCGACACGCCGAAGGACGCGAAGACGAGCGTCAGGTGATTGCTCGTCCCCCGCAGTTGCCGGAAGACGAGTCCGTCGATGGTGAGTGCCAGGAGGGACGTCAGGCCCATGGCGGCGATGGTGCCGAGGATCAGCGGCAGCCCGAAGGAAAACGGGCCGATGGGGCCGCCGAGGGGGCCGAGAAGCGAGACCGCCGCCAGCGCCATGTAGGCGCCCCAGGTGATCAGTTCGGCATGGGCGAAATTGGCGAAGCGCAGGATGCCCATCGTCAGGGTCAACCCGATCGCTCCGAGCGCGATGATCGCGCCGCTTAAGATACCGTCAGCCAGCGCTTGCAGCATGCGTGCTCCGTTTCGTTCCGCCGAAGTAGATTGCTTTCATGTCCGGATCGTCGGCGAGGACGCCGGACGGCCCGTCGATCCGGTTCTCGCCCTCCGCGAAGACGTAGGTCCGGTCCGAGATCGCCAGCGCCGCCTTCACGTTCTGCTCGACCATGAGGATCGTGATGCCGTCATCGCTGAGGTCGGTCAGATGTCCGAAGACTTCGCTCACCGCCGCCGGGGACAGCCCCGCGCTCGGCTCGTCCAGCATCAGCAGGGCAGGCTCTGTCAGCAGCGATCGCGCGAAGGCGAGAAGCTGGCGCTGCCCGCCGGAGAGGACGCGGGCCTTGCGATCGCGATGATCGCGCAGGGCAGGGAAGCGCTCGTAAGCCTGTGCGATGCGGTCCTTCGCGAGCGAACGGGGCAGGGCGGCGGCACCGAGGCGCAGGTTCTCGTCGATGGTCAGCGTCGTGAAGACGTTGTCCGTCTGGGGAACGTAGGCGACGGAGGCGGCGCCCATCTTGTGGGTGGCGAGGGAAGTGATGTCGGTGCCGCCGAGCTCGACCCGCCCCTCGCTGATCGGGACGAGGCCTGCGATCGCCTTGATGAGGGTGCTTTTCCCGGCGCCGTTCGGCCCGACGATCGTGACGAGTTCGCCGCGATGAACCTCGAGCGAGATCCCGTGAAGGATGGGCAGGTCGCGGCGATAGCCCGCGACGACGCCGCTGACGGTCAGTAGCGCATTGCTCATGCCGCCGCTCCCCCCAGATAGGCCTCGACCACGTCGTCCCGCGCGATGACCTCGCGCGGCTTGCCCTCGGCGATCTTCTGGCCCGCCGCCATGACCACGAGGGAGTCGCAGAGGGAGGTGATCAGGTCCATGTTGTGCTCGATGATGAGGAACGTCATGCCCCGGCGGTTGAGCTCCACGATGCGCTCGATGATCGTGTCGAGAAGGGCGGGGTTCACGCCGGCGCCGGGCTCGTCGAGAAGAACGATTCCGGGGTCCGCCATCAGCGCGCGGGCGAGTTCCACGAGCTTCTGCTGACCGCCGGAGATGGACCCGGCGGGCTGCATTGCGACGGCGGAGAGGTTGCAGAACGCGATCACGTCATGCGCCTTCTCCCGCAGCTCCGCCTCCTGCCGCGAGACCCGCCCGCGGCCGATCCAGTTATTCCAGAACCGCTCCCCCGCCTGCCGCTCCGGCACGACGAGGAGATTTTCGAGCACGGTCATCCGCGCGAAGGGGCGCGGGATCTGAAAGGTCCGGGTCAGGCCGCTGGAGAAGACCTCGTGCGGGCCCAGGCCGCCGATCTGCGCTCCGTCCAGGGTGACGGTGCCTGAATCGAGGGAGGCCTCGCCGGCGATGGCATTGAACAGCGTCGTCTTGCCGGCGCCGTTCGGGCCCACGAGGCCGGTGATCCGGCCGGCCTCCGCGGTGAAGGACACGCCGTCCACCGCACGGACGGACCCGAACGCCTTTCGGGCGTCGCGGATCTCCAGCCGGCCGGTCTTTCCTGTCTCGGGCGTCTGAGCAGTCTGCACGCGCGCCTCCCGGTATTCTTGTTCACACTTAAGCGGATCTGATATACATGATCACGTGATCAAACAACCGAAAAGGTGACGCATGGGTCGGGGACGCTGGACGATAAACTCTGGATCGAAGTTCGAGGAAATGGCCGGATACTCGCGCGCCGTCATCGACGGCGAGTGGGTCTTCGTGTCCGGCACCGCCGGCTACGACTTTGAGAATGACACGATTTCGGATGATGCGGCCGAGCAGACGCGGCAGTCCCTGCGCACCATCGCTGACACGCTGGCCCGGGCGGACGCCGCCCTGTCCGACGTCGTCCGCGTTCGCGTCTACGTCAAGGACCGCTCGGACATCATGGCCGTCTCGAAAGTGCTTGGCGCGGCGTTCGACGATCCGAGGCCGACGAACACGACGATCGTCTGCGGCTTCGCGATGGAGGAGATGAAGGTCGAACTCGAGATGACGGCCCTCGTCCGCCGGTAAGGCAGCGCAGGAGGTCCGATTTCATCGTCGGCGCGCGGCGATCGTCGGCCCGAAGTGCAGCCTTTTCCCGAACCAGCGCGCGGGGCCGGCCAGGGGCTGCGCTACCCGGCGGGCCATTCGCCCGACCCAAGGAGCTCATGGATGAGCGCCTCGAGCCTCGCGCGGATGACTTCGTGCACCCAGTCGGCATGTTTCCGGCGGTGATAGGTCAGGCAGACCGTCCGTTTGTATCGCGGCTCTAGGGGCACGATCTGAACCTGACCGGCCTTCAGCTCCGAGACGAAGGCGCTCGGAGCGAAGACGCCGTACCCTTCGCCGCCGCTCACCATGCGGACCAGTTGCTGGCCCGCGTCGATCTCGAGCCGGATGTTGAGCGTATGTCCGAGCGCCTCGATCTGGCGTTGAAGGTTGCTGCGCAGGGTATGCCGCGCGGAGGTCACGATGAGCGGCAGCTCCGCGATCCGTTCGACCGGAAAGGGAGAGGGCAGGTCCCGCATCGCGTCGGTGGCGCCGCAGAGCATCATCTCCTCCCGGAACATGGGGCGCGACAGCACGGTGTCGGTATCAAGGCCGTTGAAGGTGATCGCCATGTCGAGCTCGCCCGCTTCGACCCAGTCGTAGAGATAGCCGGACATCGCCTCCACCAGACGGAGGGAGACCTTGGGAAACTCTTCGGTGAGGACGCGCAGGAGGGGCCGCGTCAGGACCACCGACGCAGAGGGCGGCAGCCCGATGGACACCTCGCCCGAGGGCTCCGTCTCCATGTCCTTGAGCGTGTCGCGCATCGCCGCCAGCCGGCCGAACAAGTCGTAGACCTGCGGCAGCAGCGTGCGGCCGTAACGGGTGAGGGACATGCCGCGCGGCAGCCGCTCGAACAGGGCGACGCCGAGGTCCGTCTCGAGGCGCTTGATGGAGGACGAAAGCGCCGGCTGCGCCACGCCGAGCCGCCCTGCCGCGAGGGTAATCGAGCCCTCCTCCGCGACGGCAAGGAAGGCGCGAAGTCGATTGAGATCAAGGGAATGGGCGAGCTGAGGCATCTGGCATAATCGATTTATTATGTCGAATTCGTTTATCTATATAAGTCTTTTATGCCAAGGCCGGCTAAACACTGCGCCAGCAAAACGGGAGGATTCCATGACCAAGTTCACATTCATCGCGGCGGCCCTTGCGACCGGCCTGAGCGCCGGCACCGCCTTCGCGGCCGACTACACGATCTCCGTCACGCTCGACACCAGCCCGCAGCACGTTCGGAACGTGTGGCTGAAGGACTTCGCCGAGGCGATCGAGGAGAGATCCGAGGGCCGCATGGAGCTCGAGATCTTCGAGGCGGCTGCGAAGTACAAGGATAGCGAGGCCGCGGCGGCGGTTGCCCAGGGCGCCATCGACATGGCCATCCCGCAATACCAGCTGATCTCCCGCTTCGTGCCGGCCGCCGACTTCGAGCAGCTGCCGATGTTCTACGGCCTCGACCGCGACC
Source organism: Tropicimonas omnivorans (assembly GCF_031846565.1). Taxonomy (NCBI): domain Bacteria; kingdom Pseudomonadati; phylum Pseudomonadota; class Alphaproteobacteria; order Rhodobacterales; family Roseobacteraceae; genus Tropicimonas; species Tropicimonas omnivorans. The sequence goes on from NZ_JAVRHL010000004.1 coordinate 162,937, forward strand.
AGATCTATGCCGTGGTGGACGGCGAGGTCGGCGACGAGCTGCACGCGAAGATCGAGGACAAGCTGCCCGTCGAGGTGCTCGGCCGCCCGATCGACCTCGGCTTCGGAACCGTCTTCTCCACCAGCGTGGACCTTCAGACCCCGGCCGACCTCGAAGGCCTCAAGGTGCGCGTCCCCGGCGGACCCGCTACGGTTCAGCGCTACGAGACCATGGGCTCGGTTCCCGTGCAGATCTCCTGGCCGGACGTGCCGCAGGCGCTCCAGACCGGGACCGTCTCCTCGCTCTGGGCGACCCAGGAATCCGTGGCCTCGGCCAAGCTTTGGGACGCCGGCGTGAAATACGCCATGGAAGACCGTCAGGCCATCGTCCAGTACGTGCCCCTGGTGAACCGCAGCGTCTTCGAAGGGCTCCCCGAGGACCTTCAGACCCTGTTCGTCGACACGTGGGACGAGATGGTCGACGGTCAGCGCGACTTCGCGGCCGAGCGGCAGGCCGATGCCCGCGAGCTGAACGCCGAGAACGGCATCCAGACATCCGATCCGAGCACCGAGGCCTTGAACGAGATGCGGCAGACGCTGATGGCGGCGCAGCCCGCGCTCATCGACGTGCTCGGCATCGACCCGGCCTTCGTGGAGCGGATCTCCACCGTCGTCGGCGACTGACGAAAGAGGCATCGCGATGAAGACCATCCTCATCGGACTGGAGACCGGCGCGACCGGTCTCCTCGCCCTCGCGGCGGCATTGCTGACGGTCAGCGAATCCGTCCTGCGCTACGTCGCGCCGGCGCGACTGCCCGACTGGGGCGCCGAGGTGACCGTCTACCTCATCGGCTGGGCGGTGATGCTGAGCGCGAGCCGCCTGATCCGCGACAAGATGCACGTCAGCGTCGAAATGCTCGTCGATACCCTATCGCCGCGCATCCAGCTGGCCCTGCGGCTCTTCTCCTGCGTCTTCGGGGTCTGCATCGCGGCCTGCATCGCCTATGCGGGTTGGCTCATGGTCGACTTCGCCGTCCTCCTCGGGGAGCGGTCCGACAGCTCCATCCGGTTTCCAATGTGGGGCTACTACTCCGCGATCCCGGTGGGCTTCGGCCTCTGCGCGGCAACCTACCTCTGGCAGATCGTCCTCATCGCAACCGGGCGTGAGGGCTGATCCATGCTGCTGACAACCGCTCTCGTCCTGTTCTTCGCGCTGCTGCTGATCGGAGTTCCGATCTACCTGGTGCTCTCCGGCCTCGCCGTCATGGTGTGGCTCGTCGAGGGGGACCCGCTGGTCGCGCTCGGGCAGCAATACGCCAACCATCTCAATTCCTATACGCTCGTGGCGATCCCGCTCTTCGTCATCGCCGCGACGTTCATGCAGCGCGGCGGCGTCGCCCGGGCGCTGATCGACATGGCCTCCGCCTGGGTCGGCCGGACGCGGGGTGCGCTCGGGATCGTCTGCATCCTCGCCACCGCCCTCTTCGCGGCGATTTCCGGCTCTTCCGTGGCAACGGCGCTCGCGATCGGCGCGGTGCTGATCCCCGCCATGAAGGAACGCGGCTACCCGATCTCCTTCGCGACGGGCACCATCGGCGCCGGCGGCACGCTCGGCATCCTGATCCCGCCGTCCCTCGCGATGCTGATCTACGGCATCATCGTCGACGAATCCGTCCCGCGGCTGTTCCTGGCCGGCGTCATTCCGGGACTGATGCAGGCCGCCCTTCTGATGACCTACGTCCGCTACTACGCGGTGCGTCACGACCTGCCCGTCGAGGACCCGATCGACCGGGGACAATTCCTGCGGGCGAACCTGAATGCCCTTCCGGCGCTTCTCGTGCCCATCATCATCCTCGGCGGTATCTATTCGGGCCTCGTCACGATCTCCGAGGCGGCGGGCCTCTCCGCCGTGGTGGCGCTCGTCGTGTCGCTGCTGTTCTACCGGGAGATCAGGCTGCGGGACGTGCTGCCGATCCTCGCCGACGGCGTGCGGCAGACCGGCGTCATCATCTTCATCGTGCTGGCCGCGCTCACCTTCGCGCACTGGCTGACCGGGGCGGGCGTCACGCGGGCGCTGGTGGGCTTCATCGACCGGATGGACCTGAACGCATGGCAGTTCCTGATCGCCGCGAACCTCATCATGTTCGTCCTCGGGATGTTCCTGGAGGTGATCTCGGTCATCCTCATCTTCGTGCCGCTCATCGTTCCGGTGCTGCTGCAACTCGGCATCGATCCGATCCACTTCGGCGTGATCCTCGTGGTGAACATGGAGATCGCCCTGCTCACGCCGCCCGTCGGGCTGAACCTCTTCGTTCTGAAGTCGGTGGCGGATACCGGGATCGACAAGGTGATCCGGGGGGTGGCTCCGTATATCGGGCTGATGCTCGTGCTGCTCGTCTTCCTCACGTTCGTGCCGGCCGCATCCACGTGGCTGCCCGATCTCGTCTTCGGTGCAAGGTAAGGGGGACAGGACATGCCCATCGCACACATCACGGTCGCGCCGGATCTCTCCGGCACGGTCGCCGAGCAGGGGGCCGCGCTGACGAAAGGCGTCACGGACATCCTGACCGCCGGCCTCGGCGCGCGGGCGGAGCTCGTCCAGATCGGCATCACGGCGGCCCTGACCGCGCCCGGCGGCTGCGACGTCCTCTGCGTCGTCCATCACCGCGGGTCGGAACAGCGCAGCATGGCGGTCCGCAGCGATGTCGCGCAAGCCCTGCACGATCTGCTGCGGGACGCGACGGATCGCACGACCCGCGTCCGCCTGATCGCCCTGGGGCCGGATGATATCGCGGCCGCCGACAGCCCGGAGGCCCTGGCATGAGCGAGACCGCGATCCGCCTTCGCGACATCCGGTCCTTTCACGTCGGCGGGCAGACCGTCGAGCTGACCGGGCAGCCGCAGCAGACGGTCCGGGTCTCCCCCGATGCCGCGCCGCGGACCGTGGATCTCAACGGGCAGTACATCACCGGGCAGCTCTACGCGCAGCACTTCATGCTGGAGCGGCCGCGAAGCGACGTGCCCGTGCTGTTCTGGCATGGCGGGGCGATGACCGGTGTCACCTGGGAAACCACGCCGGACGGCCGGCCCGGCTGGGCGCAGATGCTGCTGCGAGAGGGCCGCGACGTGGTCGTCTCCGACGCGGTGGAACGCGGCCGCTCCTCCTGGTCGCCCTATCCGCAGATCTACGACACGGCCCCGCTCTTCCGCACCGCCGAAGACGCCTGGTACCTCTTCCGCATGGGCACCGCCGACGGCTTCTCCAGCGATCCCGCGGCGCGCAGGCCGTTCCCGCGCCAGCGCTTCCCCGTTGCCCGGTTCGATCAGCTCTGCGCGCAGTTCGTGCCGCGCTGGACCTCGAATGCCGACGCTTCCATCGCGGCCTACAGCGAACTGGTCTCGGGGTTCGACCGGGTGGTCATCGTGGCGCATTCGCAGGGCGGCTGGTTCGCGCAGCGCGTCGCCGCGCAATTGCCCGACCGGATCGAAGCCATCGTGCTCCTCGAGCCCGCCGGCGCGCCGCAGATGGACGAGGCGCAGCTTCGGGCCTGTGCAGCGGTGCCGCATCTCTACGTCTGGGGCGACTACTGCGACGATCACCCGGCCTGGGCGACGTACAAGTCCGATGCGATCGCGCATTCCGAGAAGCTCCGGGCCCTTGGCGGGACCGCGTCCCATCTCGATCTGCCGGAGCGCGGGATCAGGGGCAATTCCCACATGCCGATGATGGACGACAATTCCGGCGACGTTCTGTCGCTGGTCTCGGACTGGCTGGCCACGCAGCCCTCTCGCGAGGCGGCCGAAGCCCACTAGCCGCCAAGCGAACGTCCGCTCGTCGTCGGCGCCCGGCGGGGAGGGCGCCGCTGCACGGGCCCGGCGCCTGATTGCGCCGGGCGGGGCCAGATGGCAGTAACGCCCGGAGTGCCCGGACGGGGATCCCGGCGATCCCGGCTTCCCCGAACGCGCCCCGGCCGCGCCAGCGCGCCCCGGCATCCGGGCCGACAGGATCGCCTGCAGCGAGGACAGACCAGCATGACCCGGCACCAAGAGGCCGCGGCGGACACCCGGATGGAGTTCCGCAGAACGGCCGCCGTCGATCGGCAGGCAGGCCTGGGCGCCATCGCCCGCATCACGCGGATGTGCTTCCGCTACCCGTGGCGCGCCGGGCTCGCCATGGCCGCGACTTTGCCTGCGGTGTGCATGCAGCTCGCGATCCCGGTCATCCTGGGGCGAGCGGTGGACCAGACGCTCGCGATGGACAGCGATGACCCCGATCTGCGTGCGCTGACCCTCATCGCGCTGACGCTGCTCGTCGTCAGCATCCTGCGCGGGGTCTTCACGCTGGTGCAGAACTACGCCGCTGAATCGGTCGGACATGCCCTGGCGAAGGATCTCCGCGAGGCGATCTACGACAAGATTCAGCGGTTGCCCTTTTCCTTCCACGACCGCACCCATTCGGGCGATCTGATCACCGTCGGGATGCTCGATCTCGAAGGGGTGCGGATGTATTTCTCGACCGCGCTGGTGCGGACGCTGCTGCTGACGCTGCTGATCGGCATAGGCGCCGTGATGCTCCTGCGCACCGACGCGATCCTCGGCCTCCTGGCGCTCTCCTTCGTGCCCTTCGCCGCGTGGCGCAGCTCGGTCATGCAGCTGACGCTGAGGCGCACCTGGCTGATCTTGCAGGAGAAGCTCGGCGTCCTCAGCCAGAAGATGGAGGAGAATCTCGCCGGCATCCGCGTCGTCCGGGCCTTCGCCGCCCAGGATCACGAGATGGCCAGGTTCGACGCCTCCTCCCGCGAGGCGCTGGAGTACAGCCACCAGCGGATCGACGTGCGGGTCCGCAGCACCTCGGCCATGACGCTCGCCTTCTTCGCGGCGATGGGGCTGGTCCTGCTCTACGGCGGACGGCAGGTCGCGGCGGGGGAGATCACGGTCGGCACGCTGGCGACGTTCCTGACCTTCATGACCATCCTGCAGATGCCGGTCCGCCAACTGGGATTGATGGTGAACGGCTATGCCCGCGCCTCGACCTGCGGCAGCCGCCTCTTCCAGCTGATGGATGCGCCGGTCGAGATCGCCGATGTGGGCGGCGCGCGGGACCTCGAGATCACCGAGGGCACTCTCCGGCTCGACAATGTGGGCTTCGCCTACCGGGAGCAGGGCGCAGGGCCGGTCGTCTCCGGCATCTCGTTCGAGGCAAGGCGCGGTGAGACGATCGGGATCCTCGGCGCGCCCGGCGCGGGCAAGACCTCCCTGATGCAGCTCCTGCCGCGCTTCTATGACGTGACCGAAGGCGCGATCACCATCGACGGTCAGGACATCCGCGACGTGACCCTCTCCTCCGTCCGGCAGGCGGTGGCCATCGTGCAGCAGGACAGCTTCCTCTTCACGACGTCGATCGAGAACAACATCGCCTATGCCTCGCCCTTCGCCGACGACCGCCGGATCCGCGGCGTCGCCGACAGCGCACAGCTGCACGACTACGTCCTCGGCCTGCCGCAGCAATATTCCACCGTGGTGGGGGAGCGGGGCGTGTCGCTGTCGGGGGGGCAGCGCCAGCGCCTCTCCATCGCGCGCACGCTGATGGCGGAGCCCGCCGTCCTGATCTTCGACGACAGCACCGCGGCCATCGATGCCGGCACCGAGAGCCGCATCCGCGCGGCCCTGCGCGATCATGGCAAGGGGTGCGTCACCCTCATCGTCGCGCATCGCCTTGCGAGCCTCAAACATGCCGACCGGATTCTCTTCATGCAGGACGGACGTATCGTCGAGCACGGAACGCATGCCGAGCTCCTCGCCCTCGGAGGGCGCTACAAGGCGCTCCACGATCTGCAGATGAACCCCGAGCCGGACGTTCTGGAACAGGAGGCGAGCCGATGAGCCCGAATGGTCAGGCCGAGCCGCGCGATCCCCATGCCGACGGCCGCCCGAGGATGCGCGCCGTCGTGGGCTCCACCCGGGTCGAGGAAGAGATCTTCGGCCGGGTGTTCGACGGCAAGGTCGTCCGCCGCCTCTGGACGTTCGTCGCCCCGTACAAGGGGCGCGTCCGGATCGCCGTCGGCGCCGTTCTGGTCTTCACCCTCTCGCAGCTCCTGATCCCCCTTCTGATCCGCTATGCCATCGACTACGGCATGGCGCCGGGTGCGCCGGGGTGGCTTCTGGCCGGCATCGTCGCCCTTTTCGCGCTGGTCATCGCCGTCAATTACGGCGCCTCGCTCCTGCAGGAACGCATTACCGGGCAAGTGGCCGAGAACGTCCTGTTCGATATCCGCCGCAAGATGTTCGGCCACCTGCAGCACGTCTCGCTGACCTTCATGGACCAGACCGAGGTCGGACGGCTGATGTCCCGCCTGCAGGGCGACGTGAACTCGATGCAGGAGTTTCTCGAAACGTCGGTCCAGTCCGTCGGCGATATCGCCCTGCTGATCGGGATCGTCGCGGTCATGCTCTGGCTGGACTGGCAGCTCGCGCTTCTGGTGCTGATGGTCCTGCCGATCCTGCTGGTGGTGCGGGTGTTGTGGCTGGCGCGGGCGCGGTCCGCCTTCATGGCGGCGCACGAGGCCAACTCGGTCACGAACGGGGCGCTGTCGGAGGCGATCCACGGTGTCCGTGCGATCCAGGCGACGCGCCGCGAAGGGCTGAATGCGGAGCTCTACGCGGAGCTGACCGAGCGGACCTGGCGCTCGCAACTGCGGGCCTCGCGCCTTGCGCAGGTCATGATCCCCATCGTCGATACGCTGACCGGCATCGCGATGGCGGTGGTCGTGGTGGCGGGGGGGCTGATGGTCGTCTCGGGGCGGATCGAGGTCGGCGCCATGGTGGCGTTCCTATTCTACATCCAGCGGTTCTTCGACCCGATCCGCTCGCTGACGATGCAGTACTCGGTCATGCAGCGGGCGATGGCGTCCGGGCACCGCCTGACGGAGGTCCTGGACGTCGAGGTTGACGTGGAGGACGCGCCGGATGCCGTTGCGCTCGGTCCGCAGGATGACGCCTCGGTCGAGTTCAGGGGCGTCACATTCGGCTACGATCCCGCGCACCCGGTCCTCAAGGACGTCAGCTTCTCCGTGGCAAGCGGCGAGAGGGTCGCGCTGGTCGGGCCGACGGGGTCCGGGAAATCCAGCTCGATCTCCCTGATCCACCGCTTCTACGACGTGCAGGACGGGTCCGTCCGCGTGGGCGGGCACGACGTGAGGGACGTTACCCAGGAGAGCCTCGGTCGGCATATCGCCATGGTCCTGCAGGAGCCGTACCTCTTCACCGGCACGGTCATGGAGAACATCCGCTATTCCTCGCACTGGGCCAGCGATACGGACGTGACCGAGGCCGCGAAGGCCGTCGGCGCGCACGACTTCGTCGAAGCGATGCCGCTCGGCTACGACACCCTTCTCGACGAGCGCGGCTCCAACCTCAGCCTCGGGCAACGGCAACTTCTCAGCTTCGCCCGCGCCCTCGCTGCCGATGCGAGGATCCTGGTGCTGGACGAGGCGACGGCGAATATCGACAGCTACACCGAGCTGCAGATCCAGAAGGCGTTGCAGAAGTTGCTCGAGGGGCGGACGGGCCTCGTCATCGCGCACAGGCTCGCCACGATCCGTAACGCGGACCGCATCGTCGTGCTGCAACAAGGGGTGAAAATCGAGGAGGGCGACCACGATGCGCTGATGGCGCGGCAGGGGCTCTACTCAAAGCTCTTCACCCTGAACCATGCCAGCTTCGACGACATCGCGGAGGACCTGGACGAGGAAGAGCGCAAGGTCGCGACCTGAGGCATCGTCCGGCGGCCTCGGCCCGCGGTGCTGTCCGGGGCGGCTGGGAGGCGGCCGGGTCATGTCGGTCCGGTCGCCCCTCTTGGTCTCAGGGGAACGCGAGCTGTTCGCGGGCCACGGGCGCCCGGCAACGAGGCGGGGCGCCAGCGTCGATCACGCGGTCGCCGTATCCACGTGGAGCCGGACGTCGATGTTGCCGCGGGTCGCGTTGGAATAGGGGCAGACCTCGTGTGTCGCCTCCACGAGTTTCCGCGCGTCATCCTCGGGCATGCCGGGCAGATGCGCCGTGATGTCGAGATCGAGGGCGTAGCCGCCTTCGCTGCGCTGCCCGATCCCGACCGCGACCGAGGTCTTCGACGCGCTGGCGTCGAGGCCGAGCTGCTTGGCCGTCATCTCCATCGCGCTGTCGAAACAGGCGGCGTAGCCGAGCGCGAAGAGCTGCTCGGGATTGGTTCCCTCATCGCCGCTGCCGGGGCGCGCCATCTGGACGGAGTAGCTGCCGTCTTCCAGCGACGAGGTGCCGGTGCGGCCGCCGGATGCCGAGGCCTCGGTCTTGTAGAAAATCTTCATCATCTGTCCTTTCGTCGAACGGCTGACCCGCCATGGTTCTGGAACGGGTCCGAGGGTGTCGATCGCGCCGCCCCAAGGCTTGCCCGTTGGCGCTCATGCCGGGACGCGCGCCTGTGCATCGATGTCGGTTCGATCGGGCGAGCCTTCAAGACCGCCCGTCGCGGCAACGACGAACACGTCGTGACACGCAGAGGAGCAGGTTCGCTCGGACCCGCAATGGCGGCGGAACGACCGCTTCGGGCATCTCGGCCGTTCCGGGACATTCGCTCCGCCGCGCGTCGGCGAGCCGGCCCCGGTGTCGCGCTTTTTTCGGCACGGTTTCATCCCGTACCGCCGGCTCGCGGATGATGTCATCGGGATCATGTTCAGCCTGAGCCGGCCGCATCTCCACGTGCCGGGCGCTCGGAGGCCGCATCGGATTTGCGGCCGTCGCCACGAAGAAGACTGGCAAGAGCGTGGCTCAGTCGGAAAAACGTAGTATTCCGTTCAGCAGTCATCGGGGGGAGGGAGATCCCCACGGGGGGACTTCGCATATTTTGCACGATGTGCAGTATGGAGCGATGACGGATTGAGAGGTAGTATGTCCGAGTTGAAGGCGCCAGTCGCGCATCTCAAACGCATGAAGACGGCGCGCCGTATCCAGCAAGCCACGCTGCACCTCGCGGCCGCGTCAGGCTATGCCGGCCTCACGGTCGACATGATCGCCGAGGAAGCCGGGATCAGCCGGCGGACCTTCTTCAATCATTACCGCAACAAGCAGGAGGCGCTGGCGGGGCCGCAGATCCACGATTTCAGCCAGAATCACGACTGGTTCGTGAACTCTGCCGGGCCGCTTCTACCGGACCTGAAGCGGCTGATACGGGAGACCCTGAGCAATGCCTCGCCCGAGCGTTCGACGGTCCACAATATCGGCCTGGTGCTGCAGGATACGCCCGAGTTGCAGCCGGTGTTCAGCGCGCTGATCGACAACGTCGCGTGCGAGTACCAGAGCCTTCTGGTTCGCCGCCTCGGGGAGGAGCAGGGCGTCATGTGCCAGCTCCTTGCACGCGTCGTCGCGCATTCCATCGCGCTGTCGTTCCGGGAATGGGCCCAGGGTTCGGACAGCACCCTGAACGCGATCGCGGACATGGCCTGCGAAAAGCTGTCGGCGGTCGCGGCCGCGTTCGGGGCGCCGGAGGCCTGAGCCGGCGCGGTGCCGCGCAGCCCGCTCAGGAGGGGCGGCTCGGCGCTTCAGGCCCTGATGTGGGGCGCACCCGGCCCCTTCGCCGCGTCCGGTCGCGCCGGCTGGACGTCGGGGCGTGGAGGCAGGATCGAGCTTATGGCGGGTCGGACGCGTCGGGCGATCCGAGGGGCCGCGGACCGGCCCAAGGGGGGGCATCGAGCGCTGACCTGGTCACGCGGAGATGACGTCTTGCAGGGCCATTTCGGAGCTTGATAGCTTGCGGTCTTAGATCGAGACCAGGTCCATGTCCTGCACCTCTCGGCAACCGAAGATCAGCCATCAGGAGATCACCCATGAAGATTGCCCTCGTCGGAGCATCCGGAAATGCCGGCTCCCGCCTTCTCAGGGAACTGTCCGTTCGCGGTCACGCCGTGACCGCCATCGCCCGCCATCCCGTTCGCATCGCCGATCTTGCCGGCGTGACCGCCAGGGAGGCGGACCTCGAGGAAACGGACGATTTCGTGTCCGCTCTCTCGGGCCATGACGCGGTGATCAGCGCCTTGCCATTCTCCACCACCGATGGAGACGCGCTGATCGGCGCGGTCCGGTCCTCCGGGGTCAAGCGGTACCTCGTCGTGGGCGGCGCCGGCAGCCTTCAGGTCGCGCCGGGCGAGAAGGTCATCGACCAACCGGGCTTCCCGGATGCCTATCGCCCCGAAGCGTCGGCCGGGTCCGATTTCCTCGACACGCTGCGCGGGGCGGACGATCTGGAATGGACCTTCCTGTCCCCCTCTGCCGAATTCGTGCCGGGTGAGCGCACGGGCACCTTCCGGCTCGGCACGGATACTCTTCTGTCGAACGAGGACGGATCGAAGATTTCCTTCGAGGATTTCGCGATCGCCATGGTCGACGAGCTGGAAACGCCGAAGCACGTCCGCTCGCGGTTCACGGTCGGCTACTGAAGCAAGAGCGGGGGGGGGGCAGGGCGGATGTCAGCCCCCCAAGCGCCCCTAGAGCGCTTCGCAGATGGCTAGGCACGGGGTCGTCGCGGGAGCAGACGGCGAGGAGGCCGACGCCCCGCTGGCCCCAGCGGGCGCGGCGCGTCCCGGGCTGCTCCCGCTCAGTTTGGTGCATCTCCGGTAGAGCGGGTCCAGTCGAACTGCAGTTCCTCGCGAAAGGCGAAGCGCTTGAGGTGATCGGCGACGACCGTCTCGAGCGTCTCGATATCGCGGGTCCCGTCCTTTTCGATGCTCACGGTCAGCACGTCCGCGGCGGCAGCAAGGTGGACATTCGCCCCTTCGCCGAAGTCGATCCGTGCCTCGGTCGGATCGAAGGCCACCTCGAAACGGTGGCTCCAGTGCTTGGCGAGTTGCTGCAGGTAGCGGCTTGCATGTTCGGTGGCGACGTTTGCCGTCGAGCGGGTCATGGCGTCGGTCCTTTCGGTCATGGTGTCCTGGCGCGTGCTGCTCCCGTACATCGGTCTCGGGCGGGGAGCGGTCAACGCATGGCTGCCGGTCGTCCTGCACGGCGCATCCTCGGCGACGCGCACAGCCGTCACGCAGCCCGCGTGACCCTGAGCTCCACGTCCCGCGGAACGCCGTCCGTGCCATTGATGACGATGAGGTCCTGGGGACAGGCGGACACGGCGAAGAGGCAGTCCATCTCCGCCCGCAGGCGGACGTACTGGCCGGGCCCCGTGCGGCTGGGATTGTCCTCCAGCGTGTCGTTGTCCCGGATCACCGTCTCCATGAAGAGGTTCCACGGGGTGGGGATGCGCGGGGGGTTGCGGCCCATCCGGTCGAAGGCGGCGCGGAGGTTGTCGGCGCAGTTGTCGTGATAGCCCTCGTGCCCGTAGAAGATCTCGTAGCTGGGCGCGCAGCAGGCGGGGCAGAGCGTGTCGTGAACGCCGGGCGAGGTGTCCTCCATGAAGGTCAGGATGGTGCGCCAAGCGTCGGTGCACAGGACATCGCCGGGGCGGAAGGTCATCCGGTAATGCAGGATGCGGCTGTGCTCCATGGACATGTATTCGCCCGGCGCGTCCTGCGGGAAGGCCCAGGTGTCCACCACCTGTCCGCCATGGGTGTTCACGACGTCCACGATGTCCCCGGCGGCCAGGGCGACCATGCGGGCTTCGCGGGCGGGGACGTGATGCGTCTCGGTCAAGTCGGTCATTTCCTTTGCCCTCAGTAGTCGAATGCGTGGGTCCAGTGGCGGGCATAGACCTCGCGGTCCCCCTCCATGGCGGAGGCGCGGGAGGCGAGGGTGAGCTTGCCATCCTGCCAGAAGACCTGCGTGTCCGTCTCGATGCGGACGCGCCATTCCTCCCGCTCGTAGGTTTCGGCGAACTGGAAACCGGCGCGGGCCGAGGTGCCGTCACCGGGCATGATCGCATAATCGTGGCCGCCTTCGGTGGTGATGCGCAACCCGTCGATCTGTCGCGTTGAGGGAGACTTCGCGGACACGATCGTCTGCTCGCCGGTGACGAGGTTCCAGGTCACGTCGCGGGTCTCCTCGCCGACGGCGAGATCGGCCGAGGGGACGGGCATGGCGTGGATCGCCTCGTCGAAGGGGCGCAGATCGTGCCGCGCATCCCGCGGCATCCCCGGCAGGTCGAGCCTGAGGGCGCCCGGCGCGATACGGATCGCGTTGTCCCCGGCCTCCGGCCAGACCATCGGCCAGTAGCTCGTGGAGAGGGACAGGCGGAGGCGGCTGCCGGGAGCGAACGCGTGTGCCACGCTCTTTATCGGCAGGGCGATCTCGAACATCTCGCCCGGTGCGGTGCCGTCGGGACGCTCGAGCCGGTGCAGGGCGAAGGTGATGCGGGCGATGGTGCCGTCCGGACGAACCTCGTTTAGCCGGACTGCGAGAAGGGCGCGGGGGCCGTCGAAGGCGAGGCAGAGGCGGAGCGTGGCATTGCCGACGAGATGCAGTGGAGCCCCAAGGCGGTGCGTGTCGAAGCAAAGTGAGAGCCCGTCGTCGATGGCCGCGTCGCCGGCGAATTCGGGACCGTTGCCGCCGCCGTCGAGCGGGCACCATTCGCCGCCGGCGGACCCGACGGTCAAGGCTGTGTCCAGCAGCATCTCGGGCTGATCCGGCACCGGCGTGTCGCTCAGCCGCAGATCGTCCGCATGGAGCGTCGTCACCGGCGCGTCGGCGGGCCAGCGTTCGACCCCGATCCAGTCTCCGTCGATCTTCGGATCGCTTGCATCGGGAACGGGATCCCGGCCGACCCAGAGCCGGAGCATCGGCTCGTCCATGATGCCGGTCTCCTCGCCCAGAAGCCAGTGACGCCACCAGCGCATGCACTCCTGCAGGAAGCCGATCTGCGGGCCCGGCTGGCCCCATGTCGGGTACATGTGCGTCCAGGGCCCGATGAGGGCCTTTCGCGGGCCGGAAAGGTTCTTCATCAGGCGCAGGATCGGATCGGTGTATCCGTCGACCCAGCCGCCCACGGCATAGACGGCGCAGTCGATGTCGCCGTAATTCTCGCATACGGAGCCGTGGCGCCAGAACGCGTCCCGCTCCATATGCGCCATCCAGCGCGACAGCGGCGGCTCCAGCGCGTCCAGCCGGGACATCCAGAGATCGCGCCAGCGTTCCCCGGCATGGGCCGGGTCGGGCGGGCGGCACAGCTGGGTGAACAGGCCCGCGCCCCATTGCATGCCGTCGATGAGAAGCCCGCCGCCCATGAAGTGGACGTCGTCGCGGTACCGGTCATCGGTCGAGCAGGCGGTGACGATGGCCTTGAGCGCAGGGGGCCGCCGCGCGGCGATCTGAAGCCCGGCGAACCCGCCCCAGGATATTCCGATCATGCCGACATTGCCGTTGCACCAGTCCTGCCGCGACAACCAGTCGATGACCTCCAGCGCGTCGTCCTGTTCCTGCTTCAGGTACTCGTCGTGAAGCAGGCCTTCGGAGTTGCCAGAGCCGCGGATGTCCACCCGGCAGGCCGCGATGCCGCTTTCGGCGAAGTAGCCGTGCATCATGCTGTCGGCGAGCGCCGTGCCGTCGGACTGGCGGTACGGAATCCATTCCAGGACGACCGGCACCCGGTCGGCGGCGGGCGCCTCGGGCAACCACAGGCGCGCGGTCAGCTCCGTGCCGTCCGACAGGGGAATGACGATCTGGCGATAGGGGGCGGGCCGATCGCTGGTCGTGGCGACGGAGAAATTCTGCATGGATGGCGTCCCGAAAGTCTGGTGCCGCGCCCGGAGCCGTCCCGGGCGCGGCGGAAGTGCCTCAGCCGGCGGTGAAGTCGCGCAGGAGCGCCCATTGCGCATCGGCGCTGTAGGCTGCGTTCACCGAAGGCTTGGAGACCCAGGCGTTCACCCCGTGATAGAGGAAGACATAGGCGCCGGTCTCCTCGAGCTCGTCCTGGAGCGCGACATAGCGCGCCGACCGCGCCTCCGGATCGGAGATGGTCACCGCTTCGTCGTTCCGTGCATCCCACTCCTCGGAGCAGGTGCGCTGGAAATTCCAGTCGCCGATCTGATCGCAGGTGAACCACTCGGTGACCCAGGAGGGATCCGGCGCCGTGGTGAACGGCTCGATGATCAGCTCGATGTTCTGGTGGTCCGTCGGATGCTGCGCCTCGGCGACCATGGTGTTGCTGTCCATCTGGCGGATCGTCAGGTCGATCCCGACGGCGGCCAGTTGGACCTGGAGCACCTGCGCCACGATCAGAAGGTCCGGGCTGGTGCCGAATGTCAGCGAGAGCGAGAGGTCAGTGACGCCCGCCTCCGCCAGAAGCTCCTGCGCGCGCTCGGGATCGTAGCCGTAGAGCACCTCCTCCCGCGCGCCCGGAAGCGGCGGCGGCACGAGCCCGTGGGCCTGATCCACCGCGCCGCCGAAGGTCGCATCGACGATCTGCTTCACGTCCACCGCGTGCTGGATGGCGCGTCGGACGGTCAGATCGGAGAGCTTCGGGTTCTCCACGTTCATCCCGAGCCACGCATAGCCGAGCGCCGGCTTGACGACGAGATCGGAGCGGCCGCCCTCATAGGAGGGGATCGAGTTCACGGCGATCTGCGTGCAGTCGATGTCGCCCGCGGCGAAGGCCGTTTCGGCTGAGGTCACGTCGCCGATGGGGAGGATCTCGATCCGGTCGTAATACGGCTCGGGACCGGCCCAGCCGGGGTTGCGGACGAGCCGGATGACCTCACGCGGCCGCCATTCGTCCAGCATGTAGGGGCCGGAACAGGCGGGAACCTCGGTCGCGAAACTCTTGGTCCCGGACGCGTCCATCGCGGCCTTGCTCAGGATCAGGCCGGAGGCGTGGGGAAGGGTGGAGGTAAAGAGCGGCGCGAACGCCTCCTTGAGGTGGATGATCCCGGTATAGGTTCCGGTCACCTCGACATGGTCGAGGGCGGCCCAGTCGGAGGCATAGACGGCGTTGACCTCGGGATCGGCGAAGCGCTCGTAGGAGAACTTCACATCCTCGGCGGTCATCTCGCCGTGATCGCCGGAGAACATGATGCCGGGGCGCAGCTCGAAGCCGATATGCAGCGGATCGCTGTCGTCGATGGAGGACGCCGCGTCCAACTCCCAGGTCCAGTCGTCGCCCGGCGCGTAGCGCACGAGGCCGGAGAAGATCGCGAACATCACCGTCTCGTCATACCAGCCGCCGCGGCTGGCGGGGTCGAGCCGCTCGATGTCGCGGTCGTTGCGGATGCGCAGGGTCCTGTTCTCCTGCGCGAAGACGGCGCCGGTGCCGGCGAGAGAGCCGAGGGCAAGGGCAACGCCGCCGCCGCCGGCACGTTGCAGGGCCTGCCTGCGGGTCAGTCTGAACTCGGTCATGGGGATATCCTGTTGGCTGCTGGTTCTGGGTGGGAAACGCCCGCCGGCTGCCCGGCATAGTGGCAACTGGCGGTGTGTCCGGGGGCGATTTCGCGCAGCGCCGGCGCTTTCGCGGCGCAGAGGTCGGTGGCGAGCGGGCAGCGGGTGCGGAACTCGCAGCCCTCCGGTCGCCGTGTCAGGCTGGGCACGTCCCCCTCGATGAGACCGCCACCGCCGGTCGCCTCGCGAGCGCCGATCAGGGCGCGGGTATAGGGATGCTCTGGCGCGCTGAAGATGGTCTCGGTCGGGGCCTCCTCCACGATCCGGCCGAGATACATGATCGCGATCCGGTTCGTGACGTGCCGCGCCACGGACAGGTTGTGGGTGATGAAAAGGAAGCTGACCCCGAGACGGCTCTGGAGCTCGCCGAGGAGATTCAGAAGTTCCCCCTGCACGGACAAGTCGAGCCCCGCGGTCGGTTCGTCCGCGATCACGAGGTCCGGCTCCAGCGCGAGGGCGCGGGCCACGGTGACGCGCCTGGCCTGTCCGCCGGAGATCTGGTGCGGGTAGCGGTCGGCGAAGTCGGGCGAGAGACCGACGAGACCCAGGAGTTCGGCGGCCTTGTCCCTGCGGTTTCCGCTAAATCCACCGGCGATTGCCAAGGGCTCCGTGACGGACGTGCCGAGGGTCATCCGCGGATCGAGGGAGGCGACCGCGTCCTGGAACATCATCGAGGTGCGCCGCCGGATCCCGGCCCATTCGGGCGCATCCTCCGACGTCGCCGTCGCATCACCCACCCGGATGGACCCACCCGAGATCGGAGCGAGCCCGATCGCAGCGCGGCCGAGGGTGGTCTTGCCGCTGCCGCTTTCGCCGATCAGGCCGAGCGTCTGGCCGGCCTCCACCGACAGCGAAACGTCCGGCAGAACGGTGACATGGCGGGGGCCGCGGCCGAGGAGCCGGTCGGTCAGGGTGCCGGAGGGGTAGCGGACGCGCAGGTTCTGCGCCTCGAGGATGGGTCGGGTCATGGGGTCACCAGATGGCAGGCGGCGCTTTGCCGGGGGCCGAGGTCGTGGCGCTTCGGCGCTTCGGCGCGGCAGTGCGCGACGGCGGACGGGCAGCGCGGCTCGAAGATGCAGCCCGCCGGCCTGTCATCGAGGGCGGGCACGGTGCCGCCGATGGTCGGCAGTTCGGAGGTGGGCTCCTCGATCCGGGCCGGATCGCATTCCAGAAGCGCTTTCGTGTAAGGATGCCGGGGATCCTTCAGCACCTCGGCCACGGTCCCGGTCTCGACCAGCTCACCCGCATAGAGGACGGCGATCCGGTCGCAGAGCCGCTCCACCACGCTCATGTCGTGGGTGATGAAGACCGTCGCTCCGCGCAGCGTTTCCTTCGCCTCCGCCATGATCCCGAGGATCTGCGCCTCGGTCGTGGCGTCGAGCGCCGTCGTCGGCTCGTCCGCGATCAAGAGCTTCGGTTCGGCCAGAAGCGCCGCGGCGATGGAGACCCGCTGCAGGATGCCGCCCGAAAGCTGATGCGGATATTGCTGCATCCGCACGCCCGGGTCCGAGAGGCGGACCTGCTCCAGCATCTTCAGGATGCGGGCCTTGCGTTCGGCGCGCGGGCGGTCGTGATACCAGTGCTGGAAGATATCGAGCTGCCGCCCGATCTTCATCACCGGGTTGAGCGCGGTGAAGGGATCCTGCGCGATGGTGGCGATGTCCCGGCCGCGGAGCTGGCGCAATTCCCGCTCGGTCATTTGCCCGAACAGGTCGCGCCCCTCGAAGCGGAGGCCGCCCGTCACGGTCGATCCGCTCGGCAGGAGACCCATCATCGCCGCGGCGAGGGTCGACTTGCCGGAGCCGCTCTCGCCGACGATCCCGAGGGTCTCGCCTGTGCCGATCTCGAAGCTGACATTCCGAACCGCGGCCGCCGGGGCGCCGGGATAGCGGATGGAGACGTCATCGAGGGCCAGGACGGGGGCGCTCATGTCCGCACCGCCCGGCGCGGATCGAGCGCGTCTCTCAGGGTCTCGCCGAGAAAGGTGAAGGCGATGGTGGACAGAACGATCGGCAGGCCGGCGGCGATGGCGATATGCGGCGCCTGCCGGACATAGGTGTAACCTTCGGAAAGCATGTTTCCCCAGCTCGATTGCGGTGGCTGTATGCCCTGGCCGAGAAAGCTGAGACCGGATTCGATGCCGATGACGGCGGGAATATCCATCGCGATCAGGACGAGGATCGGGCCGATCAGGTTCGGCAGCATGTGGGTCGCGGCGAGGCGGATGCGGGAGGCGCCCATCGATTGCGCCGCGACGATGAAATCGGCGTTGTTCAGCACCAGCACCTGGTTGCGCACGACGCGGAAGTAGCCGGGCGCCATGGAGATCGCGATGATCACGATGAGTGCGGGGACCGAGGCGCCGTAGATCGTGACAAGGGCGAGGGCGAACAGGACGAGCGGCAGGGACTTGATGGAATCGTTGAGCAGGACGAGCGCGCTGTCGAGGATCTTGCCGCCCAGACCCGCGATCATCCCCATCGCCATGCCCACACCGAGCGCCGCGCCGGTCCCGGTCAGGGCGATGTAAAGCGCGGTGCGCGTGCCGAAGACGATGCGGGAGAGCAGGTCCCGTCCGAGCTGATCGGTGCCCAGCCAGTGCGCGGCGCTCGGCCCCTGCATCCGGTTGATCGGATCGATCGCGTTCGGATCGTAGGGTGCGACCCAGGGCGCCGCCAGCGCGGCGATCACGAAGGCGGCGACGACGAGGGACGCGATCGCGCCCGTCGGTGTGCCGAGCAGGCGGCGGAGCGTGGCATAGCGCTCGGCCTTGAGTGCCCTCGGCGCGGCTGCGGTCTGGTCGGTCATGGGTCAGCCCTTCTCCGCGAGGCGCGGATCGAGATAGGCGATCAGGGCGTCGGCCAGGAAATTCGCCAGGACATAGAGCCCCGTCGTCACGACCACCGCGCCGAGAAGGACCGGGAAATTCCGGCTGAGCACGGCGTCGTAGGCGAGCGAGCCGAGGCCCGGCCGGGAGAAGACGACCTCCACCAGAACCGCGCCCGAGAGCAGGTTTCCGATGCCGACGCCGAGAACGGAGATGACCGGAACGACCGCGATGGGCAGGACGTAACGCAGCGCGATGCGCAGATCCGAAACGCCGAAGGAGCGGTAGGTCCTCACATGCGGCTGCGCCAGCGTCTCGAGCATGGACACCCGCACGAGCCGCGCGATGTATCCGACCCAGGCGACGCCGATGGCAAAGGCCGGCAGGGCAAGGTGGTGGAGCTGGTCGAGCAGGTCCCCCGGCTCGCCTGCGCCGATGGCCGGAAACCAGTTCAGCATGACCGCGAAGAGGATCAGGGCGTAGATCGCCATGAGAAACGCGGGGAGCGCCACGACGCTGGTGGATATGACGCCGATCAACCAGTCGATGAAGGTGTTGGGCCGGAGCGCCGCCCAGATCCCGAGGGGCGTCCCGATGGCCGCGGCCCAGATCACGCCGACGACCGCGAGCGTGACGGTGCGGGGCAGGGCCGCGAAGACCAGATCCGCCACCGGACGCTGGCTGAGGATGTCCGTTCCGAAGTCGCCGTGAAGGAGATTCCACAAGAAGCTCGCCGCCTGCATGGCGAGGGGCTGGTCGAGGCCCATCTGCTCCCGGAAGAACGCCTTTTGCGCCTCGCTCGCGCGAGGTCCTAGGGCGATGCTCGCTGGATCCCCGGGCACGGCATAGATCAGCACGAAGAGCAGCAGCATCGACACGATGAGCACGCAAAGGCCCAGTGCAAACCGTCTCAGCAGGTAAGTCGTCATGTGTCAGTGACCCGATCCCGGGCGCATGCCGCGGGTCGACCTCTCGAATGGTGGTGATGTCATTTGAAGATGCGCTGTAATATATCACGGAGTATATTGCAAGGGTGCTGCCCCGGGTGCTAGCCTCGGCATCGGGTTGGAGGAGAGCGCGGGAAGCTGTTTTTCCGGCCGTACTGCACGTTCAGAACATGAGATCGGACAGATGGGACCACGACATCCGGACCGGGTCTTCCGCTGGCGCGAGCGGATCGGGGAGGAGCCGGCGGGCTACCGGACCCTGACGGATCGCGCCTACGATCAGATCCGCACCCGTATCATGACCGGCGACTTTGCCGCCACGACGCCCTTCACCGAGGCCGATCTCGCGCGTGAGCTGCAGATGAGCAAGACGCCGGTGCGCGAGGCGCTGGTCCGGCTGCAGACAGAGGATTTCGTGCGCGCCATTCCCCGGCGCGGCTACATCGTGGCCCCCGTGCAGATCGCGGAGATCCGGGACCTGTTCGGGTTCCGGGCACTGATCGAGGGCGAGGCCGCGGCCCTCGCCGCGCGCCATGCCGGGCCGGATCGACTGGAGGAACTCGAAGAGCTGATCCGGATCGACGCCGAGAACGACAGCGAGGGATCGCAGCGCGTGGCCAGGATGATCCTGATCAACAACGCCTTTCACGAGACGATCGCGCTCGGAGCCGGGAACCGCCGCTTGCACCGCAGCACGGTGCAGATCATCCGCGAGTTCGAACGGTTCTATTTCCTCGAAGCGAGCTTGCCCGAATTCTACGACCCCGGTTTCGTCGGGCATGAGGCGGTGCTGGAGGCGATCAGCGGCGGCGAGCCGGAAATCGCGCGGACGCGGATGAAGGAGCATGTCGACAGCTCCCGGCGCGTTCTGTCGAAGGCGATCAGCGAGGGCATGGCGCCTGCATCCTCCCTGCCGATCATGCTCTGACGGGATGGCCCGCCCGGGATCGGGCGTAAGGCAGGTCGCGACCCGGCGTCTTGCGCCCGCGTCCGTCCGATGTCCGCATGTTGGAGGCGTGGAGCGGAAGTCGTCCGGCGCCCGCAGGAACAACGTGCGCAGGAAGAAAGTGGCTCTCGCGCGCGGGACATGGCATAGAAGGGTGTACGGCCAGCATCTGCCCATCTCTGCCAAGGAGATCTGGAGTGTCTCGGTTTTCCCCGTTCTGCCCCGCCCATGCCACGCCTGAGCCGGATTGCGACGAGACGGGAGGTTCCGAGCGGTGCCCGGCCTGACCCTCTCCGTTCACGGTGCCCGCGGGACCGCTGCCGAGGAAGGTGGGGGCGTGGCGCGGCATGGCGGAGCGACGAGTTGCGCGACGCTCACCTGGGGCGATCCCGAAGCGATCCTCGTCCTCGATGCGGGATCGGGGGCCGCGGCCGCGGGTCCGGCGCTTGCCGGGCGGCGTCGGATCACCGTCCTTCTGTCGCATCTTCATCTCGATCACCTGATCGGCCTGCCGCTCCTTCTGTCCGCCGCGCCGCCGGGGGCCGAACTGCGCGTGGCGTCCGCCGCATCGAGCCCGGCGGCACTGGAGCGCGCGCTCCGCTGCCTCATTTCGCCGCCCTTCTATCCCGTCGCGCCGCAGACGCTCTGTCCCGGCTTCACGGTCACCGCGATGCCCGATCTGGTGCCGGACGGACCGACGCTCGGCGCCGCCCCGCTGTCGCATCCGGGCGGCGCCAGCGGATATCGCGTCGTGTGGGAGGGGCGATCCCTTGCCTATCTCACGGACCACGAGCCGGACGAGGGCGAGGGCGACGCCGGCCTGCGCAGTCTCGCCGAAGGCGCGGACCTCGCCCTCATCGATGCCACCTGGACCCCGGGAGAGGCCGCGTCCCGCCGCGGCTGGGGGCACGGCGACTGGCGCACCGCCCTCGATCTGACGCAAGGGGCGGGGCAGGTCGGGCTCTGGCATCACGCACCCGGGCGGAGCGACGACGGCCTCGATGCGATCGTCGAGGACGCGCGGCAGATCCGGCCGGGGACGTTCGCCGCGGCGGCGGGGCAGGTCGGCGCGGTGGGTCAGGTGGGAGATTTCTCCCCCGGATCGTAGAGCCCGCTCCAGCCTTCGGGCCGCGCTTCCGTCTCGAGCCGCAAGGTGCGGTCGGACTGGAGCGCGAAGAGGCCCGGCGGAAGGCGCGTCAGTTCGGCGAGCGACGTCCGCGCCGATGCGGCGTCCCAGGCCCGCCAGGCCGCCAGCCACCGCGCCTGCGCCTCCGCGAGTCGCGCGAAGTCGGGGCTTTCCGCCAAGGCACGGTCGCCGAGCAGGGCATGAAGCTCCACCGGCGCATCCCGTCCCTTCACCCGGACGCGGTCGACCTCCAGCGTGGCCATGAGACTGCCCCGGACCGTCTCCGCCGAGGCGAGGGTCTCGACGCCGTAGTACCGGGTCAGGGCCTCGATGCGGGAGGCGACATTGACCGGATCGCCGATGGCCGAATAGGCGAAGCGCTGGGCGGAGCCCAGATTGCCGACGCAGCAGGTCCCGGTGTTGAGGCCGATGCCGATGGCGAGCGGCGGGCGGGCGCTGCCCGTGTTCAGTGTTCTCAGGGCCTGGCCCATCGCGCTGGCCGCTTCCAGCGCCCGCACGCGATGCGCCTCGACGGGCAGGGGGGCGTTCCAGAAGGCCATGATCGCATCGCCGATGAACTTGTCGATGGTCGCGCCATGCGCCAGCAGGATCTCGGTCATGGGGGTCAGGAAACCGTTGAGAAGCGCCGTCAGCTCCGTCGGGTCCATTCCCTCGGACAGGCCGGAAAAGCCGCGAAGATCGCAGAAGAGAATCGTGATCTCGGTGGCCTCTCCCTCCAGCCGGGCGGCGGAGGGGTCGTCCGCGAGCCGGTCCACCACCGCCGGCGCAAGGTAGAGCGAGAAGGTCCGGCGCACGCCGCGCCGCTCCCGCTCGGTGAGGAGGGCGAGGGTCGTCGCCCCGCACAGGAATGTCGTCAGGAGCGCGAGGATTGCGGGCCCGGGATCGAGGACCAGTCCGCGGGGCAGGGCGGCCCAGGCAAGGCCCAGCACGCCGGCGATGAGAGCCGACGCAAGCGCCGCCGCGCCGCCCGCCCCGAGGAGCGGCATGAGGACAGAGAGCGACAGGCCAAGGAGGAGCGCGGCGGCGAATTCCGCGCCCGGTGCCCAGCCCGGGCGTACGAGTGCCGCGCCGGACAGCATCTGGTCCAGCGCCTCCGCATGGGCCTCGACCCCCGGAACCAGGCCGCCGAGCGGCGTTGCCACGAGATCCCGGAGGCCCGCGGCGGACGTGCCGACGAAGACCACCCGCCCGGAGATCCGGTCTGCCCATCCCCCGGCATCGTCCAGGATGACCTCGGCGGCGGAGAGGCGGGGCACGTCCGGCAGGCCGGACCAGTGCAGCCAGAGCCGCCCGTCCGGGCCGACCGGGGTGTCGATCCCGCCGATCCGCATCGCCTCGAGGCCGGGCCGGCCGCCCTCATCCGCGACGCGCAATTGCAGCGCTCCCGCGCCCTGCGCCACCCGCAGCGCCTCCGCTGACAGGCCGGGGATCAGACCCGCTTCCGTCGCGAAGAGAAGCGGGACGCGCCGCACCACGCCGTCCGGCTCGGGAAGCAGGCTGAAGCTGCCGAGACCTGCCGCCGCCGCGTCGAGGCTGGGCAGGTTCGACACCGCTCCGCCGAGACTTGGCAGGTACGGGGCGGGATCCGGCCCGCGAACCGCGATCCCGGCTTTCGGCGCCGGCGGCGACGCGCGGCCCTCGGGGGTGAGAATGAGACCGGCGACGACGGGACCGGCGGCGAAGGCGCGGGCAAGGCTCTCGTCCCCGTCTGCTGCGCCCGGTGGCAACTGCGCCGTGCCGCCCGCACGCCGGATCGCTGCCGCCGCCGTGGTGACGGACAGGCGGTCGGGCTCGGCGAAGACGATGTCGAAGGCGATGGCAGCGGCGCCGGCTTCCGTCAGCCGCTCCACCATCCGTGCGAGATCCCCGCGCGGCCAGGGCCATTGGCCGAGCCGGGCGAGCGCGGCCTCATCAATATCCACGATGGCGATGGGCGGATCGAGGGATTGCCGCGGGGCGGACCGCTGCCAGCCGTCCACCAGAAGGGTCATCGCCCGCTCCCCCTGGCCCGGCAGGGCGAGGACGAGGATCAGTGCGACAACGGTTCCCACCGCCCCTGCCGCGCGGGTCATCGGACGTAAACGCCGGCCGGTTCGTGGTATCAAGGTCACACGCTGTCCATTCCGCGCCACTCTCGCAAGACGTAAGGTTACGCAACGGCAAACGGCGCTACTCTGCAACCCGTATCAGGATCGAATCGCCCGGAGTGTCATGCGTCCCCTAGCGACCGCCCTCCTTCTCAGTCTGACTGGCGCACCGGCCTTCGCGCAGGGCGCCGGTGATCTCGACGCGGCCCGCGCCTCCATCGCGGCCGGCGAGGTCCAGGCCGCCCTCGCGCCCCTCGAGCGGATCCTTCTCGCGCGGCCCGAGGCGGACGATGCCCGGCTCCTCTACGCCCGGACGCTCTATGACCTCGGCGATTACGAAGGGGCGGAGCGGGAATTGCGGCTTCTGGAGGATCGTCTGGGGCCGAGCGATGCAGCCTATGCCAGCGACTTGCGGCAAAGCGCCGTGGCGCGATCCAAGGCCTTTCGCGGGCGCGGTACCGTCTTCGCCGGGATCCGCGCCGAGAGCGACCCGGGACTGGGCACGCTGGACGCAGAGGACGAGACCGCTGCCGTCGCCGGGCTCGACCTGCGGCTCGAACAGGAGATCGCAGGCTTGGGCGGCGGCCTCGTTTTCGGCGATCTGCGTCTGCGCGGCGCGGTCCACGACGAGGCGGAGGAGCTGGACGGGCTGGGCGGCGCCCTGACGTTCGGCTTTGAGCTGCCCTACGCGGACCTGACGCTCATTCCCTACCTCACCGCCTCCTCCGAGCGGACCGACGATGGCGGACGCCTCGACGCCGCGGGCGGCGGGCTTGCCCTGCGCTACGCGCTGACGAAGACGACGGGCCTGACCTTCGATCTCGAGCGGGAAACCCGGCGGCAGCGGGACAGCGACATCCGCGGCGAGGGCGATGCCCGCCGCGCGGAGATCGGATTGCGGTCCCGCCCGATGCCGGGGGTTCTCCTCGGAGCCGCAATCGCGATGGAGGAGTTCGACGCAGGAGGCGATGCGCTCTCCTACACGGCGCCCGAGTTGACGCTCGATGCGAGCTACGCCTTCGATGACGGCGGGCTTCTCTTCGGCCGCGCGATCGCCATCGAGCGGGATTACGAGGGCGGCGGTGACGAGAGCATCCGGGATTACTTCGTCGGCTACGCCCGGCCCTTCACCTTCGCGGGTCTGGAGGGGCTGTCCGTCCAGGTGGGACTGAGGCACGAGCACCGGCGGTCCGATTTCGACGCGCGGGACGGGCGGAACACCTCGCTCGAGGTGACGCTCCTTCGAAATTTCGAGTTCTGAGAGGGCCGCGATGACCGATAAGCACCGCTTCGCACTCGCGCTTTTCGCTTCGGCAAGCGTCCTGGCGCTCACCCCGCAGGCTCAGGCGCAACAGGTCGGCACATCGAGCGCGGTCCGGGGGGAGGTGTTCCTGACCCCCGCGGCGGCCCCGCAGCGAAGGCCCGCGACTCCCGGTCTCGGCATCTCGCTGTCGGACCTCGTCGAGACGCGCGCGGCGAGCACCCTCCAGGTTCTGCTCCTCGACCGCTCGACCTTCACGGTCGGCGAGAATGCCTCCCTCGTCATCGACCGTTTCGTCTACGATCCGGACCGCGGGACCGGCGATGTCGCGGCGGACCTCGCGCGCGGCGCGTTCCGCTTCGTCTCGGGCCGGGTGACGCGGCAGGGGACGGTGGCACGGATCGACACGCCGGCGGCGACGATCGGCATCCGCGGCACCTTCCTCGAGGGCGTGGTGGGGCTGGACGCCGTCGCCGCGGCGCGGGCCCTGGGGCATGACGTCTCGGGCTGCACCGATCCGGCGAACGCCCTCTTCGTCGCCCTGCGCGGTCCGGCCCAGGGGCCCGGCCGGGGTGGCCAGATCACCATCGCGAACCGGACCGGCAGCCGGACCCTGTCGCGGGCCAACCAGGGCGTGTTCGTCGGCGGGCCGGATTGTCCGATCCGGGGCGCACGTCGCTACGAGGGCGAGGCGCGGGCGATCATCGACGCGGCCCTGAGGACGGCTCCGTCCGGCCCGTCGGCACCGGTCTCCTCGGGCGTCCCTCCGGGGGCGCCGCCGGCCGCCGGCATATTGCCAAGTCGGCCCGGCACCGGCGTGACGGCGACCCCGCCGGCCCTGGTGACCCCGGTCGAGCCCCCGCCGCCGCCTCCGCCTCCGCCGCCTCCCGGGTCCGGTGTGGGCCAGCTCTGACGCGTGGCCGAGGGCCGGTCCGCACTCCTTGGAACCGAAGCGTGGCCCGGGGCCGGGCGAGGCCATGCCGCGCGCCTCAGCTCCGTCGCGGCACTCCTCGAGGACGCCGGCTGGCGGACGATTATCGTCCAGCCCCCCGAAGGACCCGGTCTGCCGGCGCGCCGGGACGGCGGCGGTGACGCGACCTTCGCCGAGACGCTGGCCGGGTTCGGGCTCGCCGATCCCGGCGGCATGTGCGCGCGCATGGAGGCATGGCTCGGCCGGATCGGGGCAGTGGTGCCCGATCTCGTCATCGGCGATCTGGCTCCGCATCTGATGCTGGCGGCGCGGGGGGCCTTCCCGACAATCGCGATCGGCAACGGCTTCTTCGTTCCGCCGCCGGATCTGTCGCCCCTGCCTGTCCTGCCGGGGCTGGGCGCGTCGCGGGTCGATCAGGAGGCCCTGCTTGCCGGGGTGAACGCCTGCCTCCTGGAGTTCGGCCGTTCGCCGGCCGCCTGTCTCTCCGCAGCCGTCGGGGGAGACCGGGCTCTCGCGCTGACGCCCGACCTGCTCGACCCCTACGCAGGGAGACGCGAGGGCGGGGGCATCGGTGCGATCGTGCCGCCGGGGTTGACCGGATCGGGCGGTGGAGGGCAGGGCATCGTCGCCTATGCGTCGGGATCGGTGCCTGTCGCCTGCCGCATCCGCATCGCGGAGGCCCTCGAGGCCGTGGAGGGAGAGCGCGTCGCAATCCTGCCCGGCTTGCCGGGGGACGTGGCGCGGCGGCTCGTCTCAAAGGGCATCGAGGTCAGGGAGGAGGCCCTTCCGCTCTCGCAGATAGCAGCGCGGGCGCGGCTCGTCGTGCATAGCGGCGGTTTCGGGCTCGCCGCGGCGATGCTGGCCGCCGGTGTGCCGCAGCTTTCCCTGCATACGGACGGGGAGAAATCTCTGACCGCGGAGGCCCTCGTGCGGGCCGGGGTCGGCCGTGCCCTCCGGCTCGACCTGTTGCCCGGGGCGGACGTGATTGCGGCGGAAATGTCGGAGGCGGCAGCGGACGAGGACCTCGCGCGTCGCGCTCGACAGCTCGCTCGCCACCGCTGGAGCGATCCCCGCCCGGCGATCCTTGCGGCCTGCGAGGCGCTGGTGCCGGACTAATCCGCGAACGGCTTCGGGCGCAGACGGGTGCGGTGGGGCGGCGTCACCGGTTCGGCCGGTCCGCGCGTATAGTCCCGCTGCCACCCGGCTTCCCGCGCGGCGCTGCCCTCGCGCTTCAGATCGCCGAGGAAGGCGTTGCGGCTTTCGGCCCAGGCGCGGTGCTCGGCATGGTCCGGCGCGCCCGCATCGTAATCCGACCGTGCAGGCTCCACATTCTCGATCAATCCGCGCGGCATCGGGAAGAGGTGCGCGAAGGGCTCGCCTGGCTCGAAGGCCACGGTGGCGCCGGGTGTGGTGAAGCGCCAGTTCATCGTGATCCCGAACGGGGACCAGTCGGTCTCGACGATTCCGGTCAGCCCCTGGATATGCGGCTTCGGGCGATTGACCGGTCCCTGCAGCCAGAGATCATGGCCGGGCGAGGTGGAGATCCGGCCGGGGAGCCGGAAGGTCAGGATGCCGGAGCCGAAATGCGACACGGCCAGGGGAGGACGCCGCTCGTCCTGCCCCAGGACGACGACATCGTCGGTCGCTGCGCCGCCGGTCCATGTTGCGACGAAGCGGACGGGGTTCAGCAGCTCCCAGCCATGGGCATTGGCTATGGTGAGGGGCAGGCAGCGATTGGCGAAGGATTCGGGCGTCGCGTCCATCCAGTCCCGCCGGGCCGGCGCCGGGCGCGCCCCGATCTCCCAGGACGGATCCAGCTCGAGACGCAAGGCCACGCTCACGCCGTCAGCTCGTCCAGCACCCCGGCCTCGATCTGCTCGCGCATGTGGGCATAGCCGATGGCTTCGAGCTCGGCGCCGGCATGCCAGTCCATCAGGCCCAGATGCGGCGGGATCGGCGGAACCAGCAGGAGATTGCCGCGCATCGAGGCCGTCGCCATCGCGCGCCGGCTGGTGATGCCCATGCCCTTCTGGAGGATCTGCATGATACGGGGGAAATCGGCCGGATCGTGGCGGCGCAGCGCCAGATCCCGTGCGAGGCGGAAGCGCGGCGGCAGGCGGTCGTAACTGCTCGTCACCCGCCATTCCGTCGGCTGCGAGAGGCCGATGACGAGGTTCGGCCCCAGCTTGATCGACTGGAGCGGGCCGACGGGAAGGTTGTCGATGACCCCGCCGTCGATCAGGATCTCGCCATCCTCGGTCACGACGGGCGGCAGGAGCCCCGGCAGGGACCCCGATGCGCGGACCGCCATCCAAGCCGGTCCGGTCCGGTGCAGGTGAACGTCGTTGCGCGTCAGCGAGGCGGAAACCGCAAGGACCGGGACCGGCAGATCCTCCAGTTGGACCGAGCCGTAATGGTGCTTCAGCGAGGCGTCGAACGGGTGATGGTCGAGCAGGGCATGGATCGGAACGGTCAGCTTCTTCAGCGCGGCCGACCAGACGAAGATCTCTTCCGAGCGGCGCAGAACCTCCGGCGGCGAGAGGCCCGAGGCAAGTGCGATCGCCATCGCAGCGCCGCCGCTGGTGCCGGCATAGGTGTCGATCTCGACCCCGGCCTCCCCGAGCGCGCGGGCGACGCCGAGATGCGCGCAGCACAGCGCCCCGCCGCCGGCAAGGACGAGCCCGAGGCCCCGACCGCCCACGAGCCGCGCGGCGCGGGCCAGGTCGGCCTCTCCTGCAAGATGGTGGTGCATGTGCGGATCGCGCCCTTCGAGCCAGCGCGCGGTTCCGGTGATGGTGGTGCCGGACCTTCGACGCAGTACGAGGTGGCGCGCCTCGGGACGGTGCAGCCGGAGCGCCTCGGCCTCGAGTGGCAGGATGCGCGGATCGGCCTCCGCATCGCCGACCAGGATCGCGGCATCCGATTCGGACAGGGCAGCCTCGGCGAAAGGCGTCAGCTCCATGTCCTCGATCCAGATCGCCTGACCGCCGCCTTCGGCCTCTCGGGTGTGGAACCAGCGGGCGATCCCCTCGGCGTCGTTGCGGAGTTCGGCGGGAAGATCCCCCGCGCGCAGCGGCGCCTTTCCGAACAGGCCGCGGGCGAAGGGCTCGGCGAACTCGCCCGGCACGGCCCGGTTGCCGGCCGGAACCAGCGCGACGATCCCCGGCGGAGCGGGGGCGAGGCGCGGCACATGGGGCACCGCCTCGGCTAGGCGCGCGGCGAGGGAGGCAAGGACCCTGCTTGGCACATCCGTCTGGCGGGCCGCCTCCTCCCATCCGTCCCGGCCCAGGCAGATGACCTCGGCGGTGCGGGCGGCCACGACATCCGCGGTGCGGACGCCGCCGGTGAAAAAGGCGATCTCCCCGATGGGCTGGCCTTCGGAGATCTCCGCGATCACCCCACCGCCGGCAATGACGTGGAACCGTCCCAGCGTGACCAGGTAGAGCGTCTCGGCGGGATCACCGGCGGCGATCAGGCGCTCGCCGCGTTGCAGCTTCCTCAGATGCCCGTGCCGCCGCAGAGCCGCCTCGGTGGCGGCGTCGAACATCGCGGCATCAGCGCGCGTCACATCACGGTCATGGGGCACCTGGGCGGAACTCGCATCGGGAGCTGACTTTAGGTAAACGCTACGTCCTCCCTTCCGCCGCATCAAGCGCGGAGATGCCGGGGCGGGCTGTGGCCGAAGCCGTACCCCGGGCGCCCGTCCGCTGCCGGCCCTCCTGCCGGAGCCGACATCGGCGGCAGACGTCAGGGGCCGGTGGAGAACTGGATGGCGACGGCGGCGGCGTAGATTCCGATGAGGAGGATGCTCTCGCCGCCGATCTTGCCCGGCCCCTGCCGCTGCCGGGCGATCAATCCCCCGATCAGGATGCCGGTCATCAGGAGCGCCGTCGCGATCCAGTAGAAATCCGCATCGCTGACGGCGTGGTAGAGCGAGCCTTCACGGTACGAGATGTCGGACGCGACGAGGAACAGCGTATCGAAGGTATTCCCGCCGATGATGCCGCCGACGGCGAGTTGCAGCGCGCCGCGCCTCACGGCTGCGACGGTCGTCACGAGCTCGGGCATGGATGTCACGGTCGCCGTCGCGAGGGCGCCGACCGTCGATCCCGAGATGTCGAGGCGCTGGGCGAGTTCCGAGGCGGTCTTTGAGATGACATAGCCCGCCACGCCCATCAGCAGCATCAGGCCGCCAAAGATCAGGAAGAGCCGCATGGTGCTCTGGCCGCGGCTCTCGTCATCCTCCTCGTCGGGCTCGTCGGCCATGGTGTCCCGCGTGGCGACGGGGGTCCACATCGGATTGTCCTGCACGCGTCTCTGGGTGAAGAGGCCGCCGGCATAGACCAGCGGGATCACGAGCGAGATCGGGTGAACGGACCAGAGGGTGAATTCGGGCGACGACATCGCCAGAAACGGCAGCGTCAGGAGCACCATCAGGACGATGCCCTGGAAGAGGTTGCTCAGGTCGGCGGCGGCGTGTTCGAGGTTGACCTTGCGGTAGAACATGTCGGCCACAGCCAGGAACAGGGTCTGGGCCGCGATGCCGCCCACGCTGTTCGAGAAGGCGAGGGAGGCGTTGCCGTCGAGCGCTGCCGTCACCGAGACGATGATCCCGCCGAGCGATGTCGCGGCTCCCAGCAGGACGCCCCCGATGAGCGCCTCGCCCAGACCCGTCCGGTCGGCGATGCGGTCGGCAAGCCCCGTCATGCGCAGGCCCGCGAGGACGATCACGGCGCTTGCGGCGAAAAAGGCGCCCGCCAGGATCGACGACGAAAGGGCGTCCCACATGAAATCGCTCCGATGGAAAGACGGCGCCGGGCACATCATCGCGCGTCGGCTGTCCGGGCCGCATACCACCACGGACGCCCGAAAGTGAACAGCCCCCCGCCGTGGGGGGCGAGGGGCTGGCGTCTCAGGGGCGTCTCGTCGCGAGGACCGAAATCTGGCGAGTGGCAGGCGGCGCAGCCGTCCGGTCCCCCGGTGCCGGGGCCGACCCGAAGGCCGGCCCCGGGCAGGGTCTCAGCCGTTCAGATCGGCCGGCAGGACCGCGTCCGGCAGGTTCTGGTAGCAGACCGGCCGCAGGAAACGGCGGATCGAAAGGGTGCCGACACTGGTCGCGCCGAAGTTCGTGGACGCCGGGTAGGGACCGCCATGGACCATCGCGTCGGCGACCTCGACGCCGGTCGGGAAACCGTTGGCGAGGATCCGCCCCGCCTTGCGTTCCAGCACAGGCAGGAGCGTCTTCGCGGCGTCCGCATCGCCGTCATCCATGTGGATCGTGATGGTGAGCTGACCCTTCAGGCCCCGCGCGATCTTCTCCATCTGGGCCGCGTCGCGGCACCGCACGATCAGGCCGAGCGGGCCGAAGACCTCCTCGCCGAGCGCCTCGTTGGACATCCACGTCTCCGCATCCGTCTCGAACAGGAACGGCGTGGCGGAGCGTTCGGCGGGGTCCGTGGTCACGATGGCGGTGACGCCGGCCTCCTTGCCCATCGCCGTGGCGCCGTCCTTGTAGGAGGAGGCGATGCCGGAGGTGAGCATGGTCTGCGGGCCCATCTCTTCGAGCGCGTCCTTCGCGGCGTCGCGCAGGGCGTCGGCGCCCGGACCGTCGAGCACGACGGCGATGCCGGGATTGGTGCAGAACTGGCCGGCCCCCATGCAGAGCGACCCGGCCCACGCCTTGCCGAGCTCGGCCCCGCGTGCGGCGGTGGCCTCGGCGAGAAGGAACATCGGGTTCACGGATCCCAGCTCACCGTAGAACGGGATCGGCTCGTCACGCTGGGCACAGAGATCGAAGAGCGCGCGGCCACCCTTGAGCGAGCCGGTGAAGCCGACGGCCTTGATGAGCGGGTGCTGCACCAGGGTCTGACCCACCGTCCGGTCCCCGCCCTGGATCAGGGAGAAGACGCCCTTCGGCATTCCGGTCCGCTCGGCGGCGGCCTGAATCGCCTCGGCAGCGAGTTCGCCGGCGCCGGGATGGGCGCCGTGACCCTTGACGACGACGGGGCAACCGGCGGCCAGCGCGGCCGCCGTGTCACCGCCCGCGGTCGAGAAGGCGAGCGGGAAGTTCGACGCGCCGAAGACGGCGACGGGGCCGATGGGTCGCTGGATCATCCGCAGGTCGGGACGGGGCATCGGCTGCCGGTCGGGCATCGCGGGGTCGTGGCGGACATCGAGATAGGCGCCGTCCCGGATGTGTTTCGCGAACAGGCGAAGCTGGTTCGCCGTACGCGGCAGTTCGACGGAGCGGATGCGCGGTTCGGGCAGGCCGGTCTCGGCCATCGCGGTCTCGGTGATCTCGTCGACGCGGGCCTCGAGTTCCTCGGCGATGGCGTCGAGAAACGCCGCGCGATCCTCGCGGGAGGTCGCGGCATAGGCATCGAAGGCGCCTTCCGCAGCTTCGCAGGCGCGGTTCACCAGCTCCGGCGTGCCGACCGAGAAGTCATGCGCATCGCCGGTGGCGGGGTCGGACGAGAAGGTCTTGTCCGAAGCGACCCGCTCGCCGGCGATCAGGTGTTTGCCGTGGGGGTGATAGGTCATTTTATCCTCGCAGTCAGTCTCGGTGAATGGGCTCGGCGGTGAACGCCCCGCCCTGGTAGACGGCATCCGGCGAATCCGCGGCCGGCCGGGCATTGTTTGCCTCGACCTTGTCCCGGAAACGAGCGGAACTGTCTTTTGGTTGCCAACCCAGGTAGCGCGACGCGGAATTGTCCCACCATTGCTCGTCGTTGTCCGACACGCCCCAGATGATCGGGGCGCCGAGCCGCGGCGCGCGGAAGACGCATTCGATCAGGGAGACGAAGTCGTCCGGGCTGAACCATGTTGCCATCATGCGGTGATTTTTGGGCTCGGGGAAGCAGGAGCCGATGCGGACGATCGCCGTCTCCTGGCCGAACTTGGAATGATACATCGAGGCCATCGCCTCGCCGAAGCACTTGGACACGCCGTAGAGCCCGTCGGGCTTCATCGGGTCCTCCACGGTCAGATGCCTGTCCTGCGGGTGATAGCCGATGGTGTGGTTGGACGAGGCGAAGAGAATGCGCGGATGGCCGTTCGCCCGGGCCGCCTCGTAGAGGTTGTAGACGCCGCGGATGTTCGCATCGCAGATCGGATCGAACGGCTGCTCCACGGAGACACCGCCGAAATGGATGATGCCGTCGCAGCCCGCGACGAGATCGTGGACGGCGGCCTCGTCGGCGAGGTTCGCCTGGACGACTTCCTCGCCGCCCTCGGCCGGATCCATCTCGGCAAGGTCGGACAGGCGGATCGTCTCGGCAAGGTGGCCGAGGCGGGTTCGCATAACCTGACCCAGCCCTCCGGCTGCTCCGGTGATGAGAAGGCGTTTCATGTGTCGCTCCTAGTCAAACAGGCTTGGCAGATACATCGAGAAGAACGGCACGTAGGTGACGAGCATCAGCGCCACGATGATGGCCGCGTAGAAGGGCAGGATCGTCCGCACCGCCTGGTCGATCCTGATGCCGCCGACGACGCAGCCCACGAAGAGGCAGGCGCCGACGGGCGGGGTGCAGAGGCCGAGGCCGAGGTTCATCATCAGGATCACGCCGAACTGCAGCGGATCCATCCCGAGGTCAGTGACGACGGGCAGGAAGATCGGCGTGCAGATCAGGATCAGCGCCGCCATGTCCATGATCATGCCGAGGACCAGCAGCGTCACGTTCAGCAGCAGCAGGATGACGATCGGGTTGTCGGAGATCATCGTCACGCTCGTCGCCAGAAGATCCGGCACGCGGTAGAGCGCGAGAAGATAGGCGAAGGCCGAGGCCGTCGCGACGAGGATCATCACGAGCGCGGTCGTGCGCACCGCGGCGACCACGGCGAGGACGAACTTGTCCCAGGTCAGCTCCCGGTAGACGAAGGCCGTGACGAGGATTGCCCAGATCGCGCCGAACGCGCCCGATTCCGTCACCGTCATCACGCCCGAGAGCACGCCGCCGACAATGATGACCGCGGTCAGCAGGCCGGGGATCGCGACGAGGAAGCTGATCCCGAGGGCACGGAAGCCGGGAAACGGCTCGCCAGGATAGCCGCGGCGGACCGCGATGGCCCAGGCGACCACACCGAGGATCACGCACATCAGGATGCCCGGCAGGATCCCGGCGATGAAGAGGTTGGACACGGAGACGCCGCCGGCGGCGACGGCATAGAGGATCATGTTGTGCGACGGCGGAATGACCACGCCCGCGACCGAGGAGGTCACCGTGACGTTGACGGCGTAGTCCGCGTCGTAGCCCTTCTCCTTCATCACGGGGACGAGAATCGAGCCGAGCGCCGAGGTGTCCGCGACGGCGGAGCCCGAAATGCCGCCGAAGAGCATCGACGAGGCGACGTTCACCACGCCGAGGCCGCCGCGCATGAAGCCGACGGCGGAGGCGGCGAGGCGAACGAGGCGGGCGGCGATCCCGCCCTGCATCATCAGCTCTCCCGCGAAGATGAAGAACGGGATCGCGAGCAGCGAGAAGACGGAGATGCCCGACAGGATGCGCTGGAACGCGATGAAGAGCGGCAGGCCCTCGTAGAGAAAGCCGCCCACCGTTGCCAGCCCGAGCGCGAACGCGACGGGCATTCCGGCAATCAGGCCAAGGAAGAACAGGCCGAAGAGAAGGGCGAGGCCCATGCGGTCAACCTTTCAGCGGATCCCGGCCGCGCGCATGCTCGGCCATGTGATAGAGGGTGAAGAGGGCGGAAAGCACACCGCAGATCGCCATCGGCAGCGCACGAAGGCCCTCTGCGACGCCCAGCATCGGAATGCGGCGACCCCATGTGTTCAGCGTCAGCTCGAAGCCATAGACCGCGAGCGATATGGAAAAGGCGAGGACACCCGCAAGCGCGAGCCAGCGAAGAGGCGCGGCGATGGCGGCGGGCATCATCTCCCGCATGAAGTCGACGGAGAGATGGGACTTGGTCCAGACCCCGACGGCTCCGCCGAGAAAGGTGATCCAGACGACGAGCACGAGGGCCAGTTGTTCGACCCAGGTCGGCGTGTCGTTCATCACGTATCGGCCCCAGACGAGCCAACCGAAGATCACGATCAGCAGGGCAAGCTGCACTCCGGCGATGCCCATGCACACGGTCGCGACCCCGTGGAGCACGCGGTAGACCGGGTCGCGGGTCTGGCGTTCGTCAACGAGTAGCATGGGGGTCCCCCTCATGACGCGAAAGGGCCGGGCAGCGCGCCGCCCGGCCCCCTCGCAAGCCTCGGGTCAGCCCTCGCCGCCCTGGGTGGCGCGGATGTCCGTGATGTAGCTTTCGAGGTCCGGGTTCTCGGAGATGAAGGCCTCGTAGATCGGCTGCATCGCGTCCTGGAACGCGGCGGGATCCTCGACGTCGTTCACCTCGACACCGGCATCCATCACCTTCTGGCGGCTCTGCTCGGAGCTTTCGGCCCAGAGCTGGCGCTGAAGATCGGCGGCCTCGATGGCGGCCTGGCGGACGATCTCCTTGTCCTCGTCGGAGGTCGCGTCCCACGTTTCCGCCGCGATGCAGATGCACTCCGGCAGGATCAGGTGGTTGGTGTTGGAGTAGTAGCCCGCCACCTCGTAGTGGTTGGAGGTGTCGAAGGACGGCCAGTTGTTCTCCGCCCCGTCGATGACGCCGGTGCGCAGCGACTGGTAGACCTCGCCGTAAGCCATCGGCGTCGCATTGCCGCCGAGCGCGTCGACCATGTCGACGTAGAGGTCGTTGCTCATGACGCGGAACTTCAGGCCATCGAGATCCGCCGGCGTCATGATGGGACGCTCGGTGTTGTAGAAGCTGCGTGCGCCCGAATCGAACCAGGACAGGGCGACGATCCCGGCCTCTTCCAGCGCCGCGGCGAAGCGCTCGCCCGTTTCGCCGTCCATCACCTCGTGCATGTTGTCGAGGTCGGTGAACAGGAAGGGCAGTGAGAGCACGTTGGTCGCGGGCACGATCTGGCCCATCGGCCCCATGTTGAAGTTCGCGAAATCGATGCCGCCATTGCGGAGCTGCTCGATGGCGTCCGGCTGATCGCCGAGGACGGCGTTGTGATAGACTTCGGGCTCGATCCGCCCCTCGGTGCGCTCGGCCACCGTCTCGGCGAAGCTGTCGAGGGCGACGCCGTTGGGATAATCCTCGGGGTGGATGTTCCAGCCGCGCCAGGATTCGGCGGCGACGGGCAGGGCGGTCATGCCGGCAAGAAGGCCGGCGATTGCGGTCGTCGTGAACGGTTTATTCATGATACTCCTCCTCAGGTGGTGGAGGTTGTATGATAAGTTGAGCCCGGTCCTGTCAAGCGATATGATGAGATCGTCAGAAACTGGAGGGCCCTTCCGCCGTGGCCAAGACCGCTTCCCCCCGCGCCCGCAGCCGCAACCTCGTCGGCGGCCTTGTCGATGCCCTGCGCGCAGAGATCGCGGACGGCACGTTCGAGGCCGGTGACAAGCTGCCGTCAGAGGCTCGCCTGACCGAGCGCTTCGGCGTGTCCCGGACGGTTGTGCGGGAGGCCATCGCGGGATTGCGCGCGGACGGACTCGTCGCGCCCCGCCAGGGCGCCGGCGTCTTCGTGCTGGAGCCGCCGGAGGTCACGACCCCCTTCCATCTCGCTGATTACGAAAGAATTTCCTCGGTCATCGAGATGCTCGAGCTCCGGGTCGCCGTGGAGATGGAGGCCGCGTCCCTGGCCGCGGTAAGGCGCAGTCCGCAACAGGAGGAGGCGATCTTCGAAGCCGCGGCCCTCCTGCCTCGTCATGCCGCGGAAGGGCGTCCCACCAAGGAGGCCGACCTCGCCTTCCACCTCGCCATGGCGGATGCGACGAACAACCCGCGGTTCCGGGAATTCCTCGAAGTGCTGGGCCTGTCGATGATCCCCCGCGCGGCCCTTACAATCGGCGACGCCCCCAGCCCGCCCGACTATATCGACCTGCTCTCCGCCGAGCATTCGCGCATTGCCGAGGCGATTTCCGCCGGCGATTCGGAGGCGGCACGGGGTGCGGCACAAGCGCACCTGCGCAATTCGATGGCCCGTTACCGCGAATATATAAGACGATAGACCGCAACTTGTCATACAAGTGTTGACATCCAATCGGTCGCACGGCTAATCGGGAAAAAACCGCCGGTCAGATGGAGTGCACCCGATGGATCCCCAATCAGTGAAGTCCGCCCTCGGGTCCGGTCTGCTGTCCTTTCCCGTCACCGCGTTCGACAAGGACGGCGCCTTCGCGCCGGACCCCTACAAGGCGCATGTCGAGTGGCTGTCGGGCTATCCCGCGAGCGCTCTCTTCGCCGCCGGCGGCACGGGGGAGATGTTCTCCCTGACGCCGGACGAGATCCCGCAGGTCATTCGCGCCGCGAAGGAAGCATCGGGCGACACTCCGATCATCGCCGGCTGCGGATACGGCACCGAGATCGCCATCGGCATCGCGCGCGAGGTGGA
Organism: Tropicimonas omnivorans; assembly: GCF_031846565.1. Taxonomy (NCBI): domain Bacteria; kingdom Pseudomonadati; phylum Pseudomonadota; class Alphaproteobacteria; order Rhodobacterales; family Roseobacteraceae; genus Tropicimonas; species Tropicimonas omnivorans. The sequence continues at coordinate 199,810 of NZ_JAVRHL010000004.1, forward strand.
GAAGGCGGGCGCGGACGGCATCCTGCTCCTGCCGCACTATCTGACCGAGGCACCGCAGGAGGGTCTCGCGGCCCATGTCCGCGCCGTCTGCAACTCGGTCGGCATCGGCGTGACCATCTACAATCGCGGCGTCTCGCAGTTCGAGTACGAGACCGTGGCCGGGCTCTGCGACGAGTTGCCGAACCTCATCGGTTTCAAGGACGGCTCGGGCGAGGTCGGCCGGATGCGCCAGATCACCGCCCGCATCGGCGACCGCCTCGCCTATCTCGGCGGCCTGCCCACGGCGGAGGTCTTCGCCGAAGCCTATCTCGCCGCGGGCTTCTCGACGTATTCCTCTGCCGTCTTCAACTTCGTGCCGCGCCTCGCGATCGAGTTCTACGATCGCCTCCAGGCCGGTGAGCGCGGCCGCTGCGAGGAGATCCTGAACGACTTCTTCTATCCGTTCCTCAAGCTCAGGGACCGCAAGGCGGGTTACGCCGTTTCCGCCATCAAGGCCGGCGTCCGGATCCAGGGTTTCGAGGCGGGCGCCGTACGCGCCCCGCTGACCGATCTGACGGACGAGGAAATGGAAATGCTCGAAGACATCATCGGTGCCGAGAAGCGATGAAGATCGCCGAGGTCCATACCCACCTGCTCGATCACCGGCTGGAGGTGCCGTTCGAGAGCGCCTCGATGCGGTTCGACCGGCGCACGCATGTGCTGGTCGAGATCGTCTGCGACGACGGCACCGTGGGGTGGGGCGAATGCCTCGGCCCGGCCGGGCCGAACGCGGCGATCGTGAAGGCCTACGCGGCCCGCCTCGTGGGGAAGAACCCGCTCGAGACCGAGAAGATCTGGGCGGACCTCTACAACGCGCTGCGCGACCAGGGGCAGCGCGGCCTCACGATCACGGCGCTCTCGGGCATCGACGTCGCGCTTTGGGACATCAAGGGCAAGGCCCTCGGCCAGCCCGTCTCCATGCTGCTCGGTGGCCGGTTCCGCGACAGCGTTCGCGCCTATGCCACCGGTTCCTTCCGCCGGGACGGGGTGGACCGGGTGTCGGACAACGCGGAGGAGGCCGCCGGTCACCGTGCCGCGGGCTTCCACGCCATGAAGATCAAGATCGGCTTCGGCATCGCCGAGGACCTTCGCGTCATCGCCGCGGTCCGGGAGGCGATCGGGCCGGACATGCGGCTGATGATCGACGGCAATCACGGCTACGACACGCTGGAGGCCATCGAGCTCGGACGCCGGGCGCATGCATTCGATATCGACTGGTTCGAGGAGCCGGTCGTTCCGGAGCACCTCTCCGCCTACCGCGAGCTTCGCTCCCGTCAGCCCATCCCGATTGCCGGGGGAGAGACCTGGCACACCCGCTGGGGCTTTCGCGAGGCGCTCGAGACCCGCGCGGTGGACATCGCCCAGCCGGATCTCTGCGGGTGCGGCGGGTTCACCGAAATGCGCCGCATTGCCGACCAGGCCGCGCTGCATGGCGTCCGCCTCGTGCCTCATGTCTGGGGCACGGCCATCCAGATCGCGGCCTCCCTGCAATGGATGGCGGCGATGGTGCCGAGCCCCGTCCGCCGCGACCCCATCGAACCCATTCTCGAATTCGACCGGACCCACAACCCGTTCCGCCAGGCTGTGATCACGGCGCCGATCGAGCACGAGGGCGGTGTCGTTGCGATCCCGGACGCTCCCGGCCTCGGCATCGAGGTGAATCGCGACGCGCTGGCGGAATTTGCCCTGAAGGAGGTCTGAATGACCATCGACCGCAAGCTGACCGGAACGCCGCCCGCCACCCGTCTGCCGAAAGGCGCGGTGGACACGCAGATGCACATGTATCTCCCCGGCTTCCCGGCCGTCGAGGGCGGCCCGCCGAATCCGCCGGGCGAGCTTCCGGGGCCCGATCAGTATCGAAGCGTCATGGACTGGCTCGGGATCGACCGGGTCGTGATCACGCAGGGAAATGCGCAGCAGAAGGACCATGGCAACCTTCTGGCCTGCCTGGCCGAAATGGGCGATGTCGCCCGCGGTGTCGCCTGCATCGACGGATCCACCGGCGACGCGGAACTCGATCATCTCGCAGAGGCCGGCGTCGTCGGGGCGCGCATCATGGACCTGCCGGGCGGCGCCGTTCCCCTGTCCCGGCTCGAGGCGGTCGCCGAGCGGGCGCGCGCGCGCGACTGGCTGATGACGGTGCAGTTCGACGGCTCTCGTGTCGAGGAGGAGGAGCAGCGCCTTGCCGCCCTGACGCAGCCGTGGATCCTCGATCACCACGCCAAGATCTTCGACGGTCCGACGCCGGGCCGGAAGGCCGCGATCAAGCGCCTGCTCGACACCGGTCACTGCTACTTCAAGTTTGCCGGGTGCTACGAGAGCAGCAGCGCCGGCGCGCCGGGGTACGAGGATGTCGCCGAGGTCGCCCGCGAGATGGCGGACCACGCCCCCGAGCGCATCATCTGGGGAACGAATTGGCCGCACAACATGGCCAAGACGACGGAAGACTATCCCGACGACGCGGCGCTCCTGGATACGGTTCTGGACTGGTTTCCCTCCGATGAGGCGCGGACGCTGGCTCTGGTGGATACCCCCCACCGGTTGTTCTTCGATCCACGATAGGCCGGACTCCTCGGGGCAGGGCGTTCCGGCGCCCTGTTTTCCGGTCGCGGGACTGGTGCCCTGCGCCGCCCTGCCGAGCCTCGGCACCATCCTGACGCCCCTTGGGTCGATCCCTCACGGCAGACATCGATCGGTGAGTTTGAACGGCCCTGCCGGATAAGTGGGTCAGATGACCCAAAATGGCGGCGCTGTCCGAAGGGTATGGTACTGTTTTCCCGCCTGTGGTGGGTCAGACTGCCATCAGTGCAGATCTGACCACCGGAGGTGTTTCCCATGACGACCGACAGCGCAGCCCCGTTCGATGTCTTCGAGGCGGAGATCGCAGGCCTCGGACGCGAGGGAGTGCGCAGCGGCGTCATCGGTGACGGGACCAGTTTCGAGACGCCCTTCGGCACGAAATCCATGATCTATGCGGACCACGTTGCGTCCGGCCGCGCCCTGATGCCGGTGGAGCGGTTCGTGATGGAGAAGGTCCTGCCGATCTACTCCAACAGTCACACCGAAGCGTCGCATTGCGGCCGTCAGATCACCCGCATGCGCAAGGCGGCGCGCGATGTCGTGGCGCGCGAAACGGGCGCTGGCGACGGCGATCACGTCGTCTTCTGCGGCAATGGCGCCACGGCCGGCCTGAACCGCCTCGTCCTGCTCCTGCGCTGCGCCGAGCGGGTGGCGTCCGGCGAGCGCGTCGTCGTCCTGATCGGCCCGTACGAGCACCATTCGAACATCCTGCCCTGGCGGGAGAGCGGGGCCGAGGTGATCGAGATCGTCGAGGCGCCCGGGGGCGGCCCCGATCTCGGGGCGCTGACGGAGGAGCTGGACGCGGCGCGGGACGCCGATCTGGTCGTCGGCGCCTTTTCCGCCGCCTCGAACGTCACCGGCCGCCTCTCCCCGGTCGCCGAGGTGACGCGGCTCCTGAAGTCCTTCGGCGCGCTTGCGATCTGGGATTATGCCTGCGGCGCCCCCTACCTTCCGATGTCCATGACCCCGGAAGAGGACGCGCCGATCGACGCCATCGTGTTCTCGCCGCACAAGTTTCTCGGCGGGCCGGGGGGCTCCGGCGTTCTCGTCCTGCGCCAGGATCTGGATCACGGCCAGCGGCCCACGGCGCCCGGCGGCGGCACGGTGTCCTTCGTTTCGCCCTGGTCGCACACGTATCTTCCCTCCCTTGCGGCGCGCGAAGAGGCCGGCACCCCGGACGTGATCGGGGATATCCGCACGGCGCTGGCGCTTCTGGTGAAACGCGCCATCGGGCAGGACCGCATCGCCCGTCAGGACGAGGCGCTCAGGCAGAAGGCGCTCGCGGCGTGGGCGGGCCTTCCGGGCCTCCATCTCATGGGCCAGGAGGCAAGCGTGCCTGCGTTGCCGATCTTTTCCTTCCAGATCTTCGACGGGGAGGCACAGGTCCATCCACAGCTCGTCACTCGGATGCTGTCGGACCATTTCGGCGTTCAGGCGCGCGGCGGGTGCGCCTGCGCCGGGCCCTATGCGCACCGCCTGCTCCGGATCGATCAGGCGGCCTCGGAAGTGCTCGAGGGGCGTCTGAGCCGGGGGGAGGAACTGGCCAAGCCCGGCTGGACGCGTCTCTCCCTGCACTGGGCGCACCGGGAGGAAGAGGTGGACGCGATCCTCGCCGCGGTGCGGAACGTCGTGCTGAACGCGCGCGAGCTTGCCGGCGGCTACAGCGCGGACCCCGCCACGGCCCGGTTCACACCGTCCAAAGCCGCCTGAGGCCACGTCCGTCCGCCGCCCGTACGGGCCCGAGCAACCTGCGCGAGGCCGCGCGCGGCGCGGCACTCTTGCGCGCTTCCCGGTGCCGCGCGGCTTGAGATGCATCTCTGGACGTGCTTCGCTTGTCCTTGAATTCGTTCGACGGGTCAGGCCGGGCAGGAGCGTCAGGAGACGGGGTGAACCAGAAGCAGATCGAAGCGTTCCGCATGGTGATGCGTCACGGTACCGTCACCGGCGCCGCCAAGGCGCTGAGCGTGTCGCAGCCCGCCGTCAGCCGCCACATCGCGGATCTCGAGGCGTCCCTGGGTTTTCCTCTCTTGCTGCGGTTCGGCGGTCGCGTGGAGGCGACGCGGGAGGCGCATGCCTTCTTCGCCGAAGTCGAGCGGATGTATTACGGCTTCGACCGGCTGGCACAGGAAGCGCAGAAAATCCGCGGCCACCAGCGCACGACCCTGCGCCTCGCATCGCTTCCCATGGCCTCGTTCGGACTGATTCCCGCCGCCGTCAGCGCGTTCGTCGCACGTCACCCCGGCGCCGAGGTGACCCATGACGTCCATACCTCGTCCCGCATCCTCGACCAGCTCTCCGCCCGGCAGATTGACATCGGACTGGCGCAGACCGTCGCGGCGCGGCCCGATGTGGAGGTCGTCGCGTCGTACACGACGAAATGCGTGTGCGTCATGACGCGATCGGACCCGCTTGCGACCCGGGACGTGATCACGCCCGCGGATCTCGCGGGGCGCCCCCTTGTCGTTCTCAACCATCGCACCGTGACCTACGGCTACGTGCTCCAGCGATTTGCTGAGGCTGGGGTCGCGCCCGATATCGTCGCCGAAACGCAGCCCTCCTATTCCGCCTGCGGCCTCGCGGCGCTCGGAGTTGGCATCGCGATCGTGGATCCCGTCACGTCCGGCGTCTTCGGGGAGGCCCTGACCTCGGTGGCCTTCGCGCCCGAGATTCCGTTCGACTTCCAGGTGCTGACGGCGCGCGATGCGCCCTTCTCCCGCGCGGCGGCCGCGTTTCTCGAGGATCTCACCTCCATTCTCGACGCGGATCCGCGCCTGTCCCGTCGCGGCGCCGGCGGCTAGCTCGATGCGCGGGCCGTCCCTGATCCGGCGGGCGGGCGGGCCTGCGAGGCAGGGCGGGGCCGGCTGCCGATCCAGACGCAGCCAAGGACGATGGCCGCGCCGAGAAGCTGGACGCCGGTCAGCGCCTGTCCGAGGATCGCCCAGCCGAGGAGAACCGCGGTCAGGGGCTCAGAAATCCAAGCCCCGTGACGCCGGCGGGGCCGATCCGTTCGATCCCCCGAAACCAGAAGAAATAACTGAGCGCGGCGCCTGCGATGGCCAGCCACAGGAAGCCCGCGACATGGGCGAGGCTCGGGGCAGGGAGGGCCGGCTCGAAGATCAGCGCTGCGGGCAGGAGCAGCAGCCCGCCCGCCGTGAGCTGCCAGGCGGTGAAGGTCAGGGCGGGAACGTCGGGGCGCCACTTGCGCGTCAGGACGATTCCGGAGGCCATGGAGACCGACCCGATGAGCGCCGCGGCGATGCCGATGACGTCGGGATCAGCGTCCGGTCCGAGAACCAGCAGCGCAACGCCCCCGATTCCGACGATCGCCGCGCCGACGCCGCGCGCGGTGAGAGGTGTGCCGAGGACCGCCCGCGCCAGGATGAGCACGATCAGGGGCTGGATGGAGGTGAGCGTGGCCGCGAAACCGCCGGGCAACCGGTAGGCCGCTACGAAGAGAGCCGTCCAGAAGATGGAGAAGTTGAGCGCGCCGAGAATGGCGAGGCGTCCGAGCCAGCGCAGTGGCGGAAGCTGCCGGGTGACCAGCAGGAGCAAGAGCCCGGCGGGAAGCGCGCGCAGAACGGCGTCCGTCAGGGGGTAGCCGGGCGGCAGAAGCTCGGACGTGACGATGTAGGTGCTTCCCCACACCGCCGGGGCGGAGGCGGCAAGAAGGGTGTCGGACAGATTCGGCATGTGATCCTCCATATGTCTCGACGTCGAGATAGATACTTTTATCTTGGCGTCAAGATAAATTCGGGATATGCTGGGGCATGGATCAGGTGGATCGCATTCTTTCCCAATGGGGCTCCGAGCGTCCGGATCTGGACGTCTCGGCCATGGGCACATTCGGGCGGATGAAACGGCTCGTGGACCGCCTCTCGCTGGAACTGCTCAAGGTCTACAAGGCGCACGACCTGACGCCGGCCTCCTTCGACGTGCTCGCCACCCTGCGCCGCGCCGGACCGCCCTACGCGCTCACACCGTCCGCCCTGATCTCGTGGACGATGGTGGCTTCGGGCACGATGACCAACCGCCTCGATCGTCTCGAAGCGTCCGGGCTGGTGCTGCGGCAGGTCAATCCCGAGGACGGCCGCGGCTCGGTCGTCGCGCTGACGGACGAAGGGTTTGCGCTGATAGATGCTGTCGTGACCGAGCATGTCGCGAACCAGCACCGTCTGATGGAGGGCCTGCCGGAGGAGCTCCGCCCATCGCTGGATGAGGGGCTGCGGGTCTGGCTCGCGTCCTTCGAGGGGGGCGCGGACTGAACGGGCTCCGCCTGCAGGGTGCCCGCTCATCGGAATGCGCTTTCCCGGGTGCCGTCAAATCACGCGTCATGCCTCTGAAACAATCGCCGGGCGGCAGCGCCCCGATCGCAGGCGCTGCCCGGGGCGCGGATCTCCTGCCCGGCGCGGGACCATGCGGCCCGATGTGGCCCCTGCAGCGCCGGGGCAGTCCGTGTTCCAGGCTCGATGGGGCAGGGTTGCACGGTTCGGGCATAACCTCCCGGTATGGCCCGATCCTCTAATTGTATTTGTAATTATCGCGAAGCTGGGTTGAGCTTCGTTACGTCAGCTTCACCGACCGTTCATGAAAGCGAGATCAACATGACCCATTCCAGGCGCCTCTTCCTTCTCGGCTCCGCCGCCGGACTTGCGGCCGTCTCCCTCGTGAGCGCCGCGACCGCGCAGGAACACACGCTTCGCGTCCATACCCTCGTGCAATCGCCGCACCCCTACAACGACATGGCCGCGGCCTTCAAAGAGCAGGTCGAGGAGGAGAGCGACGGGCGGATCGCCGTCGAGGTCTTCGACTCCGGACAGCTCGGCCAGGACCCCGCCGTCATCGGGGAGATGGGCTTCGGAACGATCGACATGATGATCTCCACCACCTCGAACGCGGTGCAGAACGTTCCCGAATACGCGATCTTCACCATGCCCTATCTCTTCGAGGGGATGGATGACGTCCTGGCGAAGGTCGGCCCCGGCACTGCGCTGCACGACCATTTCCAGGCCGTCTATGACGAGCGCGGCGTCGGCCTGCACCTCCTCGCCCTCGGCGCGTCCGGCACGAGGAACATGTCCACCGCCGACACGATTGTCGAAGGGCCCGGGGACCTCTCCGGCCTGAAGATGCGCACCCCGCCCTCGCCGATGGACGCCGAGACGTGGTCCGCCTTCGGGATGCTGCCGGTCACGGTCGCCTGGGGCGAGCTCTACGCCGCCATGCAGACGGGCGTCGCCGACGCGATGGAGAGCTCCCTGCCGGGCTATTCCGGCTCCAAGCTCTACGAGGTCGCGCCGAACCTCGCGCTGACGGCGCACACCTTCCAGGTCAATCACACGTCGATCTCGCAGCGGACGTGGGACAAGCTTCCGGACGATCTGAAGACGGTCGTCGAAGAGGCGGCCATCTCGGCCAACGAATACGGTGTCGAGCAGTCCAAGATGTATGACGAGGAGCTCGTCGAGACGCTTCAGTCCGAGAACGGCGTGACCGTCACGCGGCCCGACCCGGCGGCCTTCATCGAGGTGCTGTCCCCGATCCAGGTCCAGCTTGCCGAGGATCTCGACCTCGTCGAGGAATACGAGCTGGTCACCCAGTAAGCCGCCCTTCGCGAATGCCCTCCGGCCGGTCCAGCGCGGCCGGCCGGACGGCCCCCCAACCCGGATCTTCATCCCATGCTGAACAGGATCGTCGACGGCGTGACCTGGGCCGTGCGGCTCTTCATGTGGCTCGGCTTCGCGGCCATGATCGCCACGGTCGCGCTCCAGGTGGTGGCGCGCAACATTCTGCAGACCTCCTTCATCTGGACCGGGGATGTCGCGCAGCTTCTCTTCGCGTGGCTGATCTTCATCGGCGCGGCGGTCGGTCTCAGGGTCGGCGCGCATTACCGGGTGGACATGATTCCGGACGGACGCCCCGCCATGCAACGCGCCGCCGAGATCATCGCGCTCGCGGCGGGTGTCTGCGTCGCCCTCATCCTGCTGATCCAGGGCTGGCAACTGGCCCAGGTGCGGGCCTCCGCCGACGTGCAGTCGCTCGGCATCTCCCGCTTCTGGATGTTCGCTCCCATGCCCGTCTCCGGCGCTCTCATGCTTCTCTACCTGGCCGAGATGGTCATCGCTCCGCGTGAGGGGGTCCGGCCATGAACCCTCTCGTCACGCTCCTTCTCAGCTTCTTCGTGCTGATCGGGTTTCGGGTGAATATCGGCTTCGCGCTGATCCTCTCCTCCGCCTTCGTCATCATCCTCGAGGACCTGCCGCTGATCTCGGCGGTGAACCAGATGTATGCCGGCATCGACAGCTTCACGCTGCTGGCCGTGCCGTTCTTCATGTTCCTCGGTCGGGTGCTGAACGCGGGCTCGATCACCGGGCGGCTGCTCGATGTCGCCGATGCGACGGTGGGACACGTGCGCGGCGGTCTCGGACACGTCAACGTCGTCGTGTCGATGATCTTCGCCTCCCTCTCGGGGTCTGCGGCGGCCGATACCGCCAGCGTGGGCTCGATCCTGATCCCGGCGATGAAGAAGGCGGGCTATCCCCCGGCCTTCGCGGCGGCCCTCACGGCGGCGTCCTCCACTCTCGGCGTCATCATCCCGCCCTCGATCATCCTCATCGTCTACGGCGCCTTCGGCAACGTCTCGATCGGAGCGCTCTTCGTCGGCGGCGTGCTTCCGGGCGCGCTCGTCGCGCTCTTCATGATGATCTACACCTACATTCTCGCGGTGAGGTACGGCTATCCGTCCAACCCCTTTCCGGGCGTGCGCGCGGCGGCGCGGACGGTGCTGCGGGGCTCCCCGCCGCTCCTCATCCCGGTCATCGTCCTCGGCGGCATCGTCGGCGGCATCTTCACTCCGACCGAAGGCGCCATCGCCGCCGTTCTCTGGGCGCTCTTCCTGACATACATCGTCTACCGCGATGCACCGCTGCGCCTCCTGCCGCGGATGCTCGCGGATGCGACCGTGGATTTCGCGATCCCGATGTTCACCGTCGCAGGCGCCGGCATCTTCGGCTGGCTCATCGCCTATCTCGGCGCCGCGCGGCTGGTGGTGGACTTCATCATGGGCGTGACGCAGGACCCGACGCTCATCATGCTCCTGCTGATGGGCTTCCTGCTCCTCGTCGGCATGGTCCTCAATCCCATCTCGGCGGTCCTGATCTTCCTGCCGATCATCCAGGCGCTCGGCAACACGGCGGAGATGAACCCCGTCCATCTCGGCGTCGTGGCCACGATCACGCTGTCCGTCGGGCTGATCACGCCGCCTTACGGGATCTGTCTGCTTATCGCCTCGCAGATCGCCGGCGCCTCGCTCGGCAAATCCATGCTGGCGGCGGCGCCGATCTGCATGCTCACCATCCTTGTCGCGGTCCTGTCGCTCTGGATCCCCGATATCGTCCTGGGGCTGCCGAAGCTCCTCGTCCCCGAACTCTTCCCCGCAACCGGAGGCTAGACCCATGTCCCGCACGAACCCGACCGGCTCCTTCGTCGCTCTCGTCACGCCGATGAATGCCGATGGCAGCATCGACTTCGAGGGCTTCCGCACCCTCCTGAACTGGCACGCCGAGAACGGCACGAGCGCCGTTCTCATCATGGGCTCCACCGGGGAGGTCTCCATGCTCTCCCCCGAGGAGCGCAAGGCGATCATCACCGAGACGGTGAAGATGAAGCCCGGCAACATGCAGATGTGGTACGGGATCACCGGCAACAACACCGCGACCACCATCGACTACGCCCGCTTCACCAAGGACGCCGGGGCGGACGGCGCGATCATGGCCGCGCCCGCCTATATCTGCGCCGACAACGACGCGATCGAGGACTACGCGAAGGAGGTGCTGGACAGCACCGACCTGCCGATGGGCTTCTACAACAACCCCCCGAGGGTGAAGACGGACCTTCACTGGGACAATCTTTTGCGGCTCGCCGATCATCCCAACATGGTCGTCCTGAAGGAATCCACCACGCGGGTCGGGCAGGTGGCGCAGGTCTGCGCCGGCGGCAAGGACCTCTCCGTGATGTGCTGCTGCTCCCCGAACCTCGGCCTCATCATCCCGACCATGGCGCTTGGCGGGCACGGCACCGCGAACATGACCGGCAACATCATTCCGCAGGAAATGGCGACGATCTCGACCCCCTGGGCGACCGGCGAGGATGCCTTCGCCTGCCGCGAGACGTACCTTCGGATGCTCCCGATCCTCCATTTCGTCTATTCCGCCATCAACCCGGTGGCGCTGAAGACGATGATGCGGCAGATCGGTCTGCCCTCCGGCCCGCTCCGCAAACCGCTGCAGCCCGCCAAGCCCGAGATCCTGCAGAAAGGCCTCGATGCGTGGCAGGCGCTGGGGCTGGACGAGAAGTACGGTCTGCCCGTCAAATCCCGCCTCGCCGCGGAGTAGAAGGAGGCGCCATGAGCCGCCGGCCGATCAGCCTGTGTCACTGGGGCCCGTTCGAGGCTGAGGTCTCGGACGGACGCCTCGTGCGGACCGCTCCGATGGAGGGAAGCGGCGCCGATCCGGACATGATCGGCGCCTGGCCGGAGCTGCTCTATTCCGAGACCCGCATCCGCGAGCCCCATATCCGCGCCTCCTGGCTCGAGGGGAAGAAGGCGGGCCGCGGCCGCGATCCTCTCGTTCCCGTCGGCTGGGACGAGGCATTGAGCCATGTCGCGGCCGAACTCGCCCGCGTGCACCGCGACTTCGGCCCGGCCTCGATCTTCGGCGGCTCCTATGGCTGGTCGAGCGCGGGGCGCTTTCACCACGCCCGCACGCAGATCCGCCGCTTCCTCGCCGCGACCGGCGGTTTCACGGACCAGCTGGGAAACTATTCCTGGGGCGCGGCGCAGATGATCCTGCCGCATATCCTGGGCTCCCACGCGGCCGTCTCCAGCGCGGCAACGTCGTGGGCCAGCATCGCGGAGCATACCGATACGCTCGTCGCCTTCGGCGGCCTGAAACCGGCGAACTGGAACGTGACCTCGGGCGGCGCCGGCAGCCATCATTTGCCCGAGGCGGTTCTGAACGCGAAGGCGCGGGGCACCCGCTTCGTCCTCGTCACGCCCCATGCTGGCGATGCGCCGGACGGCCTCGACGCCGAGGTGATCGCCCCGCGCCCCCACTCGGACACCGCGATCATGCTCAGCCTCGCGCGGCAGGCGGTGGCCTCGGGGCGCGCCGACCCGGACTTCCTCGCCCGACACACCCATGGGGCGGACCGCTTCCTCGCCTATCTCGCCGGCGAGACCGACGGGCAGGAAAAGACGCTCGCCTGGGGCGCCGAAATCGCCGGTTTGCCGGTGGAGGATCTCGAACGGCTCTGGTCGCGGATCGCCGAGGGGCGGGTGATGCTCACGGCAAGCTGGTCCCTCCAGCGGGCGGAGAACGGGGAGCAGACCTACTGGGCGCTCATCGCGCTCGCCGCGCTTCTCGGTCAGATCGGGCTGCCGGGTGGCGGCTTCTCCTTCGGATACGGCTCGATGAACGGGGTCGGCGCCGACGCGCGCTCAGGTCTCGTGCCGACCATGCCGGGCCTGCCGAACCCCGTCCCGCCGATCCCCACCGCCCGTTTCGCCGACGCTTTTCTGAACCCCGGCCGGAGCATCGACTTCAACGGCCACACGGTCGTCTATCCGGATATCCGGCTCGTGTACTGGGCCGGCGGCAACCCGTTCCACCATCACCAGGATCTCTGCAGGATGGAGAAGGCCTGGGCCGTGCCCGAAACGGTGATCGTGCACGAGCCATGGTGGACGCCGACCGCGCGCCGCGCCGATATCGTCCTGCCCGCCACCACGTCGCTGGAGCGGCGGGACATCGGCGGCTCCTCCCGCGATCCGTCGGTGTTCTTCATGCCGAAGCTCGTGGAGCCGGTGGGCGAGGCGCGGAGCGACTTCTCGATCTTCTCGGGTCTGGCGGACCGTCTCGGCTGCGGCGCGGCCTATCACGAGGGGCTGGATGAGGAGGGGTGGCTTCGCCGGCTCTGGGACGTCTCGCTCGAGCGCGCGGAGAAGGCGGGGATCGACCTGCCGGACTTCGAGACCGCGTCCGAAATTAATTACGTTCCCGTCTCGCCGCCGGCCGAACCCGAGGTTCTCCTCTCCGCCTTCCGGGCCGACCCCGAGGCGGCCGCGCTCGGCACCCCGTCGGGCCGGATCGAGCTCTATTCCGAGGCCATCGCCGCGATGGGCTACGCGGATAGTCCGCCGCATCCGGCCTGGCGCCCGCCTCTCGAATGGGCCGGCGCAGCGGAGGAGGGGGAGTTGCACCTCCTCACCAATCAGCCGGCGAAGCAGCTTCACGCGCAGCTCTACCCCGTCATGAAGGACGGGGATGGCCCCGCCGCCTGCCGCATCGCGCCGGGCGATGCCCGTGCGCGGGGGATCGAGGATGGCGACCTCGTGCGACTGCATAACGGCCGCGGCGCCTGCCGGGCGCGGGCGGTGATCGATGACGGCCTCCGGCCGGGCGTCCTTCTGATGTCCACCGGCGCCTGGTACGATCCCGACCCGGAGGGCGGACCGGAGCGGGCGGGCAATCCCAATGTGCTGACGGCGGACCGGCCGACATCGAGCCTCGCGCAGGCGACGGCGGCCCAGAGCGCGCTGGTACGGATCGAAGGGCTGGACCGGGAGAGGACCTGACATGGAACTGGGACTGAGTGGCAAGCGCGCGCTCCTGACCGGCGCGAGCCGGGGAATGGGCCGTGCCTGCGCCATGGCCATCGCGGCCGAGGGCGCTGAGATCACCATGGCCTCCCGCGGCGCCGAGGAGCTGGAACGGGCCGCCGCCGAGATCCGGCAGGCGACCGGGGCAACCGTTCACACCGTCGCGGCCGACGTGACGACGGAAGAGGGCCGCACGAAGATCCTCGCCGCCTGCGAGGCGCCTGACATCCTTCTCAACAACGCCGGCGGCGCGCCTCCGGGAGATTTTCGCGACTGGGGCCACGACGAGTGGATCGGTGCGGTGGAGCTGATGATGCTGCCCGCGATCCTGATGATGCGCGGCACCGTGGACGGGATGATGGAGCGCGGCTTCGGCCGCATCGTGAACATCGTCTCCCGTTCGGTGAAGATCCCGCAGCTGGAGCTGGGCCTCTCGAACGGCGCCCGCTCCGGTCTCGTCGGCTTCACCGCGGGCCTCGCGCGGCAGACGATCCGCAAGGGCGTCACCATCAACAACATCCTGCCCGGCATCGTGGACAGTGACGGCCAGCGGGACCACATCCGGGGAATGCTGGAAGAGGGCGGCGAGAGCTTCGAAGAGATCTGGGACCGCCGTGCCGCGTCGAACCCCGCCGGACGCTATGGCCGCCCCGAGGAGATAGGTGCATGGTTCGCGTTCCTGTGCAGCCATCATTCTGGCTTCGTCACCGGGCAGAACCTGCTTGTGGACGGTGGCAGTTATCCGGGGACCTACTGAGGGGCAATTCATGCGGGTCATCGTCATCGGCGCGGGCATCGTCGGCATCGCCAGCGCGTGGTACCTGACAAAGGACGGTCACGACGTCACCGTCCTCGAGCGCCGCGAGGGCCCGGCGGAAGAGACCTCCTTCGGCAATGCGGGCGGCGTCTGTCCCGGCTTCGCAGGGCCCTGGGCCGCGCCGGGAATGCCGCTAAAGGCGCTGCGCTGGATGTTCCGGGACGAGGCGCCCCTCAAGATCCGCCCCTCTCTCGAGCCTGCGCGCCTGTCCTGGCTTGCGCAGTTCACGCGCAACTGCACGTCGGACCGGTTCGCGGCCAACAAGGCGGCGATGCAGAGGATCGCGCATTTTTCGAAAGCCTGCCTGCAGGAGCTGAGGGCGGAGACCGGCATCTCCTACGATCACGGCACGGGCGGCGTGGTGCAGGTCTTCTCCACGCGAGACGAGATGGAGGCCGGCCGCCGGTCGGCGGAGATCCTGGACCGCCTCGACATCCCTCACCGCCTGCTCGGGTCGGACGAGTTGACCGCGGCGGAGCCGGGGCTCGCGCGCTCCGAGGTCGACTTCACCGGCGGGCTGCACCTCACCACGGACGAGACCGGCGATTGCCACCTCTTCTGCGAGGCGCTTGCACGGCTCGCGGCCGAGGCGGGCTGCACCTTCCGGTACGGCGTGGATGCGGCATCGATCGACCGGGCGGAGGGCCGGGCCTCGGGCGTGCGTCTCCGGGACGGGGAGCAGCTCGGGGCGGACGCGGTCGTGGTCGCGACCGGGCCATGGGCGCGCGAACTACTGGACCCGCTCGGCATCCGCGTGCCGGTCTATCCGGTAAAGGGCTACTCCATGAGCGTGGAGATCGGGGAAGATGCGTTCGCGCCTGCCTCCTCCGTCATGGACGAGCATTCGAAGGTGATGATCACCCGCCTCGGCTCCCGCATCCGCGCCGCGGGCGTTGCTGAGATCGCGGGCTTCGACCGGGCGATGCCGAAGGCGGTGATCGAAAGCCTGAAGGCCCGGGTCGCCCGCCTGTTCCCCGGCGCGGCCGATTATGAAGCGGCGACCTTCTGGCACGGCTTCCGCCCGATGACGCCGGACGGCCCCGCGATCATCCGCGAGAGCCGCGTCCCGAAGCTCTACCTCAACGTCGGCCACGGCTCGAACGGGTGGACGCAAGGCTGCGGCGCCGCGAAGGTGCTCGCGGCCGAGATCTCGGGGCGCCCCTCGCCGCTCGCATGATGCGCGGGGGGGGATGCCGCCGCCCGGGATGGTGCCGGGGTTGAAGCAGTTGCGGTAATTGCGGTTTTCCGGATCGGATCGCGGCGTGACCGGCCGGGGTAAATTGACTCTTCCGATGAGTGCTGCGTTTTATCCCCGCAAACGATACCAGAGGACCTCCCATGCCGCAGACGGGCACAGCCACCATACTCAAGATCTTCGAGGCCGATTTCGGTGGCATCGTGGAGGAATGGCGCGGCACTCAGGTCGAGGAAGGGGTGCGCCGGTCGGATCTGTTCACCGATTCCGAGAGCCGGGCGCAGAACATCGAGCTTCTGAAGGCATTCCTCACCGGCATACGCTCCGGCGTCCACGAGCAGGATTTCAGCTTCGAGGACACCGCCTGGGAGGACCTGCGCGCCGTTCTCGCCGATCTCACCAAGGAACGGGTCAGCCGCGGCGTGACCCCGTCCGAGATGGCAAACTTCGTGCTGGCGCTGAAGGCCCCGCTCTTCTCCCGCCTGGCCACGGAACTCGCCGGCGACACGGACAGGCTGATGGCGGAGATCCGGCTCGTCACCCGGCTGATCGACGCGTTCGCGATCTACACCAACGAGGTCTTCATCGCCGAGCGCGAGCAGATCATCGAGCGCCAGCGCGAAGAGATGATGGAGCTGTCGACGCCCGTCGTCGAGCTGTGGGATCGCGTCCTGACCCTGCCGCTCATCGGCACGCTCGACAGCGCCCGCTCGCAGGAGGTCATGGAGAACCTCCTGGAGACGATCCTGCAACGTCAGGCCGAGGTCGTCATCGTGGACATCACCGGCGTCTCCACGGTGGACACGCAGGTCGCGCAGCACCTCCTCCGGGCCGCCGCGGCGGTGCGCCTGATGGGGGCGGAGTGCATCATCTCCGGCATCAGCCCGATGATCGCGCAGACCATGGTGCAGCTCGGCATCGATGTCGGGACCGTCTCCACGCGCTCCAGCATCCGCACCGCGCTGGCCGATGCCCTGCGCAAGGTCGGTTACGTGATCGAGAAGCGGGACGCGCACTGACATGTCGGGTGTCGCGTCCATCCACCTCGTCGAAAACGCGCTCCTCGTCTCGATCCAGGACGACGTGACGGATACAGAGATCATCGATCTGCAGGACGCGCTGTCGAACCGCATCGCGGACGAGAACGTGGACGGCGTCATCGTCGATATCAGCGCGCTGGAGATCGTGGACACGTTCGTCGGCCGCGTCATCGCGCAGCTTGCCGGCATCTCCCGCCTCCTCGCGGCAGAGACCTACGTCGTCGGGATGCGCCCGGCCGTGGCCGTCACGCTGGTGGAACTCGGCATGTACCTGCCCCAGACGCGGACCGCCCTCAGCCTGTCCCACGCGCTGGCGCAACTCCGGCGTGGCTGAGCCGCAGCCCGACTTCCTGCACAAGATCATACAGCGCATCGACCTCAGGACCGGGAAGGATGCGGTGCAGGCCCGCCAGGTCGTGGCGCGGGAGCTGAAGGCGCGGGGCGTCTCGGCCCTGCGCGTCACGCGCTTCGCCACCGCCGTCAGCGAGATTGCCCGTAACGTGATCGTGCATGGCGGCGGAGGACACTTTACCGTTGGGCTGAACGCCGCGACGTCGTATCTGGACGTCGAATGTCGCGATCGGGGGCGCGGAATTCCCGATATCGAGCAGGCCATGAAGGACGGGTTCACGACCGCAGGCGGTCTTGGCCGGGGCCTCGGGGGTGCGAAGCGCCTGTCCGACCGGTTCGAGATCGAGACCGTGCCGGGCCAGGGGACGACAGTGAGGATGAGCGCGAAGATATGAAACGCTGGATCGAGATCGAGGACCGGTCCGCCATCGCGGCGGTGCGGCGACTGGCCCGGCGCTACGCCTCCGGCCTTAAGCTGTCCGAGAACCGGCTCGAGGAGATGGCGATCGTCGTGACCGAGGCGACGACGAACATCCTGCGCTATGCGGATAAAGGACGGATGCTGATCGAGGTCCTGCAGGCGCAGGGCGTCTCCAAGGTCGTCCTCGTCTTCACCGACAGGGGCCCCGGCATCTCCGAGATCGGCCGGATGGTGGAGGACGGCATCAGCTCGTCGGGATCCGCCGGCCTCGGCCTCGGGGCGATCCGGCGCCTGTCCGACAGCTTCGATATCTTCAGCACGGCGGAGGACGGCACCACGATCGTCTGCACCTTCGAGGCCGAGAACGCGCCGCCCAATGCGGACCTGCTGGATGTCGAGGGGCTGCGCGTGTGTCACCCGGCGGAGACGAGTTGCGGCGACGACTGGTTCGTGCGGCAGATTCCGGGGCGGGCGGACGTTCTGCTCTGCGACGGGCTCGGCCATGGTCCGAAGGCGGCGGAGGCGTCAGCGGAGGTGCTGGACGCGGCCCGCGCGGCGGATGTCGCGCCCGAGGACATGATGATGCATCTGACGCGCGCGCTCGTCGGCACGCGGGGGGCCGTGGCCGCGATGATCCGGGTCGATCTCGAGACCTCGACGCTCAGCTACTCGGCCCTCGGCAACATCACCACCATGCTCGTCGGTCGCTCCGGCTCCAAGCGGATCGCGGTGAGGGACGGGCGGATCGGCGGCGCGCCGACCCACGGCTATGCCGAGACGCTGCCGCTCGAACCGGGCGACATGATCATCATGCACAGCGACGGCCTCAAGACCCTGCGCGAGGGTGACCTTCGCCCGGCGCTACTCGCCCGGTCCCCCCTCCTGATCGGGGCCTTCCTTCTCGACCGCGCCTTTCGCGGCCGGGACGACGCGAGCATCGTCGTCGTGAAGGTGAGGAAAGAGGCCCGCGCATGAGCGGGGCGCGGCTCGCGGCGGTCCGTCTCGAGAAGGCCGATGACATCGTCCGCCTGCGCGAGGTGACGATGGCGCTGACCGACGTGCTGCAATTCGGCACCTTCGAGAAGACGCGGACGGTGACGGCGGTGCTGGAACTCGGACGCAACGTGATCGAGCACGGGGAGCGCGGCCGGGCGACGTTCACGCTCGCCCAGGCCGCCGGCCGGCAGGCGCTCGGTGTGACGGTGCAGGATCAGGGCCACGGCATCCCCGATCACAAGCTGAAGGGCACGGGGGAGATCGCCTCGGAGACCGGCCTCGGGCTCGGCCTGCGCGGCGTGCAGCGGATCGCGGAGCGCTTCGAGGTTCAGACGAACGCCGAGGGCACGCGGATCGACGCGGTTTTCCTCGCCCCCGTCCTGATGCGCAAGCCGGAGGCGCTGATCGCTGCGGCCGGCGAGGCCATGCGGACGCTGGACGCTGCCGACCCCGCCGCCGCGCTCACGCAGCAGAACCGGGAGCTGATGGACAGCATCGCCGACCGGGACCTCCTGATGCGGGAACTGCACCACCGCACGGGCAACAACCTGACCCTGATCGTCGCGCTCATCCGCATGAGCAAGGGTCAGTCCGAGGCGCCGGAAACGCGCCAGATCCTCGGTGAGCTCGAAACCCGCGTCGCCTCTCTCGCAAAGGCGCACGAGCTGATGCAGAAGGCCGCGAATGCCGGCACCATCCCCGCCGAGACGCTCCTTCGGGAGGTCGCCCGGAATGCCGAACGGGCCTTCAACACCGAAGGCTTGCGGGTGACGATCGACGTCACCTGCGACTGGACGCAGCTCGAGGGGCGTCTCGCCACGGATATCGGGCTGATCGTCGGGGAACTGATCACGAACGCCTACAAGCACGCCTTCAAGGGGCGCTCCGAGGGACGGATCACGGTGACCTTGTCGCGCGACGCGTCGGGCGGACTGGACCTGGCGATCAAGGATGACGGGACCGGCCTGGCGGACGGGGCGACCCGCCCCGAGCGGTCGGACAGCCTCGGCTGGAAGCTGATCCGGACCCTGGCGTTCCAGCACGACGGCACGCTGACGGTGGGCGGGGAGGACGGATTCACCGTCCGCATTCTTTTCGCGGGCAAGCCGTAGCCTCGCAGGGTGCGCAATCGGAGTGCGGTCTGCGTCGGGTCCAGCCCGCCAGCTTGCGTGCCGCCCGCGGCTTGACCCGGCCTCCGGGCGGCCCCTATAGCGGATGGGTGGTGTGGCCACTCCCGCAATGGCGTTGCGGCTGGACGGCGCACGCATGGCAGACCCCGCAATCGATCGATGTCCCGAACGCCCGGACGTCCCCCCGGCCCGCCTCCTCCGGCGCCGGGGCAGATGGTACGAGGTGCAGACATGACCGAAACCGCCACCCGCCCTTCCGTCCGCCAAAGCGGCACGAGCGCCACCGGCATCGTGGCGATGATCATTCCGATGGCCCTTCTTCCCATCGGCGATGCCTTCGCCAAGTTCCTGACGGGCGAGATCCATCCCGTTGAGGTCGCGACCGGCCGGTTCGTGGTGCAACTGGTGCTGCTCTTCGCGGCCGCTGCCCTTCTGCGCCGCAGGCTCGAGGGGCCTATGTTCTCGCCCCTGGTCGCCGTGTCGGGCGGGCTCGTGATGGTGACGCTGACGATGCTCATCTCCGCCTTCGCGGTCATGCCGATCGCAACGGCCATCGCGATCTTCTTCGTCGAACCGCTGCTCCTGACCGTCCTCGCGGGGCCGCTCCTCGGCGAGCGCCTCGGAGCGCGGCGGCTTTCGGCGGTGGGCGTGGGGCTCGTGGGGGCGCTGATCGTGATCCGTCCGGGCGGGGAGCTCGGCTGGGCGGCGGTGATGCCCCTCATCGCCGCGCTGACCTACGCGCTCAACATGATCGTGCTGCGCCGAGCCTCGGCCACCCGCTCGTCGCTGACCCTGCAATGCGGCGCGACCTTCTACGCCGCACTCGGCTCGCTCGCCATCACCGCGCTCCTTTATGCCACGGGCTTCGTCGTGCCGCGGATCGGGGCGCTGCCCGGATGGGGCTGGGGCGCGCTGATCGCGGCTGGCGCCTTCGCCGCCTGTTCCTTCCTGCTGATCGCCGAAGCGTTTCGGCGGGTTGAGGCCGGCATTCTCGCGCCGCTGCAATATTTCGAGATCATCGGGGCGACGGTGGTGGGCTACCTCGCCTTCGGGGAATTTCCCGATGCGCTGACCTGGGCGGGGCTGGCCGTGATCCTCGCTTCCGGCCTCTACGTCTTCTACCGCGAGCGGCGGCTGGCGGTGGTGCCCCGGCGCAGCCGACGCCGCGTGCCGCCCCGCTGAGCGGAACGGGGCGCGCCCGAGGTGATCGGGGGGGCAAAAGGGACAAAGGTTGATCCGAGAGGATGGAAATCCGGCTGCAGTGTGATTAGGTAACATTGAGCATTCCGATCGATGTCATGTAACAGACGTCACCAATTCGTCCGATCCGAGGTCCAGATGTCCGGTCACGCCTTCGAGCAGCACGATCACCATTCCTGCATCGCCGACGGCGTCACCGCCGCCGTGGCTTACTGCGCCGAGCACAAGCTGCAGTTCACCAAGACGCGGAAACGCGTTCTGGAGATCCTGCTGGAAAGACACAGGGCGATGGGCGCCTACGAGATCCTCGACCGTCTCCGGGAAGAGGGCCTCGGCTCCCAGCCGCCCGTCGCCTACCGCGCCCTGGACTTCCTCGTGACCAACGGCTTCGCCCACCGCATCGAGCGGCTGAATGCCTTCATCGCCTGTACCCACCTCGAGTCCGGTCACGCTCCGGCCTTCCTGATCTGCCGCTCCTGCGATCGCGTGGTGGAGGCCGAGACCGATCTCGGCGCCGGCGAACTGGCCCGCGCGGCGGCCGCGACGGGCTTCGTGATCGAGCGTACGGTGCGGGAGGCGGAAGGCCTTTGCCCCGATTGCAGCCCGGGCGAGGTGGCATGACGGCGCTGATCGAGACTTCCGGCCTGACAATTCGCTACGGCGGGGCCACGATCCTCGACCGGGTCGATCTCGGCATCGGGCGTGGGGAGATCGTGACGATCGTCGGCCCGAACGGGTCCGGCAAGTCGACCCTCCTGCGGTCCCTTCTCGGGGGCGTCAGTCCGAGCCGTGGAACGATCCGCCGCGCGCCGGGCCTGCGCATCGGCTACGTGCCCCAGCGTCTCGTTCTCGATCCCACGCTCCCGATCACCGTGATGCGCTTCCTCGGCCTGCCGACGAAGGTGCCGAGCGAGGCGCGCGTCGCGGCGCTAGAGGCCGCGGGCGTGCCCGGGATCGGCGAGCGGCAGATGGCGGCGCTCTCGGGCGGGCAGTTCCAGCGGGTGATGCTGGCGCGTGCCATCCTGGAAAAGCCGGATCTTCTGATCCTGGACGAGGCGACGGCGGGGCTGGACCAGATCGGCGCAGCGGCCTTCTACCAGCGGATCGAGGCGCTCCGGACCGAGACCGGCTGCGCCATCCTGATGGTCAGCCACGATCTGCACGTGGTGATGAGTGCGTCCGACCGGGTGATCTGCCTCAACGGCCATGTCTGCTGCGAGGGAACCCCAGAGGTCGTCGCCGAGGCGCCGGTCTACCGCGCGCTCTTCGGGGAGGGCACGAAAGGCACCTTCGCGCTCTATCGCCACAAGCATGACCACGAGCATGATCACGTTGGCGGGGATGCGTGTTCGCATGGGCCGGCGGAGGCGCTTCCGGCGGCCGATGCCCATGCAGGCCGGCAGTCGGAGGCCGCAGAGTGATGCTCGACGATTTCATGGTCCGCGCCACGCTTGCGGCGATCGGTACGGCACTGGCTGCCGCGCCGCTCGGCTGCTTCGTCGTCTGGCGGCGGATGGCGTATTTCGGCGATGCCACCGCCCATGCCGCGATCCTCGGGGTGGCGCTGTCGCTCGCCCTGTCCCTGCCCATCTTCGCGGGGGCGCTCGTCGTGGCGCTGATCATGGCGACGACGGTGGCGCTCCTCTCTGGCCGGGGCTACGCGATGGATACGCTTCTCGGCGTCCTCGCGCATTCGGCGCTGGCCTTCGGGCTCGTGGCGGTGTCGTTTCTCACGACGGTGCGGATCGACCTGATGTCCTACCTCTTCGGGGACATTCTCGCGGTCGATCGCACCGATCTTGGCATCATCTGGGGCGGAGCGGCGCTCGTGATCGCGCTCATCGCGTGGCGCTGGTCGGCGCTTCTGACCGCGACGCTCAGTCCCGATCTCGCCCGTGCGGCGGGAATCGATCCGAGGCGGGAGCAGCTGGCGCTGACCTTCGCTCTCGCGGTGGTGGTCGCCGTGGCGATCAAGGTCGTCGGGGTCCTTCTGATCACCGCGATGCTGATCATCCCGGCTGCGACGGCACGGACCTTCTCGCGGACGCCGGAGGCGATGGCGGTCATCGCGGCGGGCACGGGCATCGCGGCGGCCCTGGGCGGGCTCCGAATGTCCTACGAGTTCGACACGCCCACCGGCCCGACCATCGTCTGCGTCGTCGCGGTCTTCTTCTGCGCGGCCTCGGTCTTCGCGGCGCTGCGCGAGCTGGTGTCCCGCCGGGGCGGGGCGCGGGCGAATTAGCGGAAGCGCAGGTTCTCGCGGGTCAGCTCCTCGATCCTGTCGCGGCCCATCAGGCGCATGTCCCGCACGAGCTCGTCGCGCATGAGGTCGAGGGCGCGCTCGACGCCGGGTTGCCCCGCCGCGGCCAGCGGGAAGAGGTAGTAGCGCCCGAGCCCCACCGCCTTCGCGCCGAGCGAGAGCGCCTTGAGGACGTGGCTGCCCCGCGTCACGCCGCTGTCGAGCAGGACGTCGAGCCGGTCGCCGGCGGCCTGTGCGATCTCGTCGAGCTGATCGAAGGAGGAGCGGGAGCCGTCGAGCTGCCGTCCGCCATGGTTCGAGATGACGATGCCGGTGCAGCCGATATCGGCCGCGCGCACCGCATCCTCGGGCGCCATCACGCCCTTGAGGCAGAACTGCCCGCCCCAGAACTCCACCATCTCGGCGACGTCGTCCCAGGTCATCGTCGGGTCGAGCATCTCGCTGAAATACTCGGAGATCGACGCCGTCCCGCCGCCCATGTCGATGTGGTAGTCGAGCTGGGGCAGGGAGAATTTCTCGTGCCGGACGTAGTTGATGCCCCAGGCGGGCTTCATCACGAACTGCGCCAGGCCGCGGGCATTGAGCCTGAAGGGGATCGAGAAGCCGGTGCGCTTGTCCCGCTCGCGGTTGCCGCCGGTGATGCTGTCCACCGTCAGCATCATCACCTCGACGCCCGCCTCCTTCGCCCGCTCCATCATCGCGCGGTTCAGGCCCCGGTCCTTGTGGAAGTAGAACTGGTAGACCTGCGGATTGGAGTGGCTGCGGCGCACCTCCTCGAGGCTGACCGTGCCGAGGGAGGAGACGCCGAACATGGTGCCGAACTTCGCCGCCGCTGCCGCCGTCGCCCGTTCCCCGTCGTGATGGAACAGCCGTTGGAGGGCCGTCGGGGAGCAGTAGACGGGAAGGTCCAGTTTCTGCCCCATGACGGTGACGGACAGATCGATGTCCTGCTTCCCGCGCAGGACGTTCGGAATGAGGTCGACGTCGGAGAAGGATGCGGCATTGCGCGCGAGGGTGCCCTCGTCATCTGCCGCGCCGTCGATGTAGTTGAAGATCGGACCCGGCAGGCGTCGCTCCGCAAGGCGGCGGAAGTCGCGGAAGTTGTGGCAGTCTTTCAGTCTCATGTCGTCCTCCCGGTGCGGTCGCGCCAAGCCTCTGCATAGGCCCCGAGCGCGTCCTCGTCACGGGGCGCGATGGCGCGCCCGGGCTGTTCGCTGTGGCGCCCCACGAGAAGGAGCGCGCCGCCCACGGACGTCCCGGTGGCCGAGGCGCTCGCCTCGACAGGGCCGCGGAGGGCATTGAGCATGTCGAGGTAATCCTCGTTTCGGGCGAAGGGGCCCTCCACGATCACGGGACCTTCCGCGCCGATCAGCGAAAGACAGGTATCGGTCATCAGCGCCAGGTACCAGGACAGCGCGAGGCGCCGCTCTCCGTCCGTCCGGGGCTCGCGGGTGAAACCGCCGGCATGGTCTCCGAAAGGGCCCGTGCCGGGCTCGACGGCGGGCAGGATGAAGAGATCCTCCAGCACGGCGGAGCGGTCGGCGACGGTGGTTCGGGCGTCCCCCTCAGGCCTCAGCCGCTCGTATTCGCGGCCCCCCATGAACCGGGCGGATGGCACGGCGTCCCCCAGGGCGTTCACGTTCACCAGCGTATCGCGTGCGGGATCGAGCGAGCGGGCCGCGCCGCCGACCGCCATGGCAATGACCCAGGTGCCCGTCGAGACGACCGAGAACGGCGCGGCCCGGCCGGCCAGATGGGGATAGAGCGAAGCGTTGCTGTCATGGATCCCGCAGACGACCGGCGTTCCCTCGGCGATGCCGGTGAGGGCGGCGAGCTCCGGCCGGAGGGTGCCGAGGATGTCGGAGGAGCGGCGGGCGGGCGCGAGGCGCTCCGAAAGGCCAAGCGTCTCGACGAGCGAGGAGGGCCGTCCCTGCCATGGATTCCACAGATCCGTGTGGCAGCCGAGGGAGGTCACGTCTGTCGCCAGTTCCCCGGTCAGCCGATAGCCCCAATATTGCGGGTAGGTGACGACATGGGCAAGCCTTTCGTCCAGTCCCGGATCGCGGCCGAGTTGCCAGTGCAGCTGCGCGCCGAGATTGAGGCCGAGCGGCAGGCGGGGGGACCCGGTCTCTGAAAAGGGCGGGCGGATGGCGTCGTAGGCCTCCGCGCTCTCAGAGGGGCCGTCATGCTCGTAATCCAGCATCGGCGCCGCGAGCGATCCGTCCTCCGCCAGAAGAACGGCGGCGGCGCCGTGGGTGGTCACGGAAATGGCGTCGATCCCGTGGCTGGACGCCATGTCGCGGAGCGCATCCAGCAGGAACGCCCAGTGTCCGTCCAGGTCGAAATGCGGATAGGGCGGTCCGGGGCGGACCGCGTTCGGCCGCGTCCGCACATCCGTTTCGGACAGCGTATCCGCATCCACGAGGGCCAGCTTGACGTTGGTCTTGCCGATATCGATGACGGCGATACGACGGGGTTTCATGGAAGATGGAAGACCGTTTCGAGGTCCCGTTGCCACGGCGATCGGTCGGCGTTCGTCTCCATGATGTCCGCCATGTGCGCCCACCAGCGGCGCATGACCGGATGCTCCGGCAGCGCCTCCATCCCGTGATCCTCGCTGCGCCAGAGCACGCCGAAGAGGGTGGACGTCTCCCGGTCGAGATGGATCGAATAGTCGCTCACGCCGGCGTCTTTCAGAAGCTCCGCCAGTTCCGGCCAGATCTCGTCATGCCGGCGGCGATACTCGTCTTCCCGGCCGGGGACGAGCCGCATGACGAAGGCGTGCTTCTCGCTCATGCCGCCTTCCCCGTCCGGACGAGCCGGATCAGGCGGGGCAGGGCGATGACGCCGATCAGCAGCGCGCCGATGAAGATCGACATGACGATGCCCGGCACGTTCAGAAGCCCGAGGCCGAACGTCACCATTCCCATGATCAGGGCCGCGATCACCACGCCGAGGATCGAGCCCGCGCCGCCGAGGATCGACACGCCGCCGAGGACCACCATCGTGACCACTTCGAGTTCCCACGCGAACGCGATGGAGGGGCGGGTGGAGCCGAGGCGCGCGGTCAGGCAGATCGCGGCCATGCCGGACATCAGGCCGGTGAGCAGGAACAGGATCATCTTCACCCGCGCGACCCGGATGCCGGAGAAGGTCGCGGCGGTGGCGTTGTTGCCGATGGCGTAGATCTGCCGTCCGAAATTGGTCGCGTGAAGGATGACGCCGTAGATCACGGCGAGGATCGCGAAGAGGACCAGCTCGAAGGAGATCACCCAGAAGACGTAGCCGCGCCCGAAGAACGCGAAGTCGGGCGGGTAGCCGTTGAAGGCCTGATCGCCGAGGACGATGTAGCTGATCCCGCGGAAGAGGCTCATCGTACCGATGGTCACGACGATGGACGGCAGGCCGAGCCTCGTCACGAGAAGCCCGTTGAACGCCCCGCAGACAAGGCCGACGCCGAGGCCGATCAGAACGAGGGCCGGCATCCCGGCGCCGTATTGCAGCGCCCAGCCCATCGCGGTCGAGGCGAGGGCGATGATCCCGGCGACCGAGAGGTCGATCTCCCCGGCGATGATAAGGAGGGCCATCGCGAAGGCGATCATTGCCTTT
Organism: Tropicimonas omnivorans; assembly: GCF_031846565.1. Taxonomy (NCBI): domain Bacteria; kingdom Pseudomonadati; phylum Pseudomonadota; class Alphaproteobacteria; order Rhodobacterales; family Roseobacteraceae; genus Tropicimonas; species Tropicimonas omnivorans. Next base: position 226,102 of record NZ_JAVRHL010000004.1, read on the forward strand.
TCGGTGAAGTTGAACGTCGCGTCCGAGAGGTTCCAGGGGTCGAGGAAGTAGGGGCTCGCCTGCGTGTTGGCGAGGAAGATCAGGATGGCGATGACGGTGAGCAGCAGTTCCCACGAGCGCAGGATGCGGGCCGGGCGGCTGGAGAGCCGGTCGGGAACGTGGCGGGGTCTCGTACCCTCTGCGATGCTCATTGGGCGGGCTCCTTGAGGATGACGCGGCCGGGATCCTTGCGGCGGTTGAAGGCGACGGCGACGATGATCGCGGCGCCCGAGATCGCCATCTGCCAGAACGGCGAGATGCCGGCGACGGGCAGCGCGTTCTTGATCGTGCCGAGAAAGAGTGCGCCGAGGACCGCGCCTGTGACGCTTCCGAGGCCGCCGGCGATGGAGATGCCGCCGATCACGCAGGCGGCGACGATATCGAGCTCGAACCCGCTGGCCACGTCGGTATAGGCGACCGCGTAGCGCGACACCCAGAGATAGCCGCACAAACCGGCGAGGCCGCCCGCGATCACGAAGGCCATGAACCGCGTCCGTCCGACATCGATGCCGGTATAGACCGCCGCAGAAGGGTTGCCGCCCACGGCGAAGAAGGCCCGGCCAAGTGCGGTGCGGTTCACGAGGATGGCAAAGCCCGCGATGACGGCGAGGGCGATCCAGCTCAGGACCGGGAGCGCCAGGAACTCCGCCCGCGGGAACGCCTTGTAGGCCGCGCTCATCTCGTGGGAATTGACCCATGCGCCGCCCGAGACGACGAAGATGATGCCGCGATAGATCGTGAGCGTGCCGAGCGTGACGACGATGGGCGGGATGTCCAGCTTCCAGACGAGCAGGCCGTTGAACGCCCCCATCAGGAGGCCGAGCGCGACCGCGATGGAAATGAGCGCGACGACCGGAACGCCCGGCATCGCCGCGTTGATCATCGCGGTGACCATGCCCGTCAGGGCGAGGTTCGAGGCCTGGCTGAGATCGATGCAGCGGGTGAGGATCACCAGCGTCTGTCCGAGCGCCAGCATGATCAGGATCGAGGTGTCGTTGAAGACGGAGGCGAGGTTGCCGGGGGCCGCGAAGCCGGAGAACCGCGTCTCGACGAGCAGGATCAGCGCGACGAGCGCTGCCAGCAGGATCGCCTCGCGGGACGTGATGAACTGCTTCATGCGGCGGTCTCCTCGTATCCGGCCGCGGCGCGGACAAGCTGTTCGGGGGTCAGGCCGTCGCGGTCCAGTTTCGCGGCGATGCGGCCGTCCCGCATGACGATGACGCGGTCGGACATGCCGAGGATCTCCGGGATCTCGGAGCTGACCATGATGACGGACAGGCCCTCCGCGGCAAGCTCGGCCATGAACTCGTGGACCGCCGCCTTGGAGCCGACGTCGATCCCCTTGGTCGGTTCGTCGAGGATGATGACCTTGGGCCTGGTCGCGAGCCACTTGGCGATCACGACCTTCTGCTGGTTGCCGCCCGACAGGTTGCCCACCGCCTGGTCGAGGGAGGCGGCCCGCAGATCCAGCCGTTCGGTGTATCTGCGGGCCAGGGCGAACTCGTCCGCCATCTGCACGAAGCCGTTTCGGGAGGTCTGGGTGAGGGAGGGCAGGGTGACGTTCTGGAAAATCGGCATGGCGGTGATGGCGCCCTGCTTGCCCCTGTCCTCGGGGACGTAGACGATCCCGCGGGCGATGGCCTCCGCGGGGGAGCGGATCACGGCGACCTTGCCGTCGATCTTCACGGCGCCCTTGGACGGTGTCGTCGCGCCGAAGAGGGCCTGCATCAGCTCCGAGCGCCCGGCGCCCACGAGGCCGTAGAAGCCGAGGATCTCCCCGCGGCGCAGCCCGAAGCCGATATCGGCGAACTCGGTGGGGTGGGAATATCCGGAGACGCGCAGGATCTCCTCGCCCGGACTGGACGTGCGGGCGGGAAAAATCGCGTCCATCGAGCGGCCGACCATCTTGGTGACGAGGGCGTCCTCGGTGACATCCTTCATCATTCCCGCATCGACCATCTCGCCATCGCGGAAGACGGTATACCGGTCCGCGATGCGGAAGATCTCGTCGAACTTGTGGCTGATGAAGAGGATCGCCTTGCCTTCGGCTTTCAGCCGCTCGACCAGCTCGTAGAGCTCCTCGATCTCCGCCTGGGAGAGGGACGCTGTCGGCTCGTCCATGACGACGACGCGGGCATCGACGGACAGGGCGCGGGCGATGGCCACGAGGTGCTTCGACGCGATGCCGAGATCGCGGAGCGGGGCCATGGGGTCGAGTTTCGCGCCGATGCGCGCCAGGATCTCGCGGGCATCCGCCCGCATGCGGCTCCAGTCCATGAGCCCGAACCGGCCGCGCGGGGCGTGGCCGAGAAAGATGTTCTCGGCGACCGTCAGCTCGTCGAAGAGGACGGTTTCCTGGTGGATGGCGGTGACGCCGGCCTCCTGCGCCGCGGTCGCGGTCGGGAAGCGGGTGGTGGTCCCGTCCACCTCGATATGCCCCTCGTCGGGCTGGTAGATGCCGGTGAGGATCTTCACCAGCGTGGACTTGCCGGCGCCGTTCTCGCCGATCAGGGCGGTGACCTGCCCTTCGTGGAGCTCGAGCTCCACGCCGGACAGGGCCGTCACGCCAGGAAAGCGTTTCGTGATGCCTTCGAGGCGGAGCACGGGCCCCGCGATCGTCGTGCCGTCATCCATTGGGGTGCCTTTGTCGATCCCGGGCTGGAAAGGTCGGCCCGGCCCCTGGGACAGGAGCCGGGCCTGATGGATCCCGGGAGGATCAGAAGACGCTCTTGAACTCGTCGATGTTCGAGGCGTCGTAGGTGAAGGGCTCGCTCATCGCGGCCTGGTTGTCGTCGTCCAGGGTCGCGGTGCCCATGCGGCCCATGCCGATCTCGGCGCCCGGCTCGGCCTCGGCCTCATCGGTGGCGAGGTTGTAGGCGAGCATGGCGGTTGCGTAGCCCAGATCGACCGGGTTCCAGATCGCGAAGGACTGGGACGCGCCGCTCTCGATGGCGCCGGCCATCTCGGAGGGCAGGCCGAGGCCGGTGACGTTCACCTCGCCCGCCTGGCCGGCATCCTGAACCGCCTGCGCGGCGGCGACGATCCCCACGGAGGTCGGCGCGATGATCGCGTCGAGATCGGGATAGGATTGCAGCAACCCTTGGGTTTCGCGGTACGACTTGTCGGCCAGGTCGTCGCCGTAGACCGTCGCGACCAGTTCGATGTCCGGATACTGGTCCATGACCTTTTCCATCTCAGCGATCCAGGTGTTCTGGTTCGTCGATGTGGAGGTCGCCGACAGGACCGCGACCTTGCCGCCGTCCGGCAGCTTGTCCGCGGCGAGCTTGATGATCGTCTGGCCGATCAGCTCGTCGGAGGAGGGGGCGAGGTGCATCTCGCGGCCCTCGGGGGCGACGCCCGAATCCCAGGAGATCACGGTGATGCCGCGCTGCATGGCCTTCTGAAGGGCCGGGACGACCGCGTCCGGATCGTTGGCGGAGATCGCGATGGCGTCCACGCGCTGGGCGATGAGGCTGTTGATCACCTCGATCTGGCCCTCGGCCGTGGTGCTTGTCGGGCCGGTATAGATGATCTCGGCGTTGCCGAGCTCTCCGGCTGCTTCTTCGGCGCCCCGGGCGGCGGCTTCGAAGAAGCCGTTGCCGAGCGATTTGGCGACGAGGGCGATGCGCACGTTGTCCTGTGCCATGGCGGTCGTGCCCATGAGGGCCGCGGCGACCCCCGTGGCGATGGCGATGCGTCTGGTGATGCTCATGTCGTTTCCTCCCTGGATGAGCGGTTCGTTGATTACCCCGCGGAGCGCGCCTCCTGCGCGCGGTTCGGGGTCGTGACGGTCAGCGTGATGCCCTCGGCCTCGATCATCGCGGCCTCGGCATCGGCGATCCCGTCATCGGTGATGACCGTATCGATGCGCGACAGCGGACAGAGGACCAGCGCTGAGCGGTTCCGGAACTTGCTGGAATCGACCATCAGGACGATCTCGTCGGCCTGGCCGATGAGCTTGGTCTCCGCCTGGATGATGAGCGGGTCCTGCTCCATCACGCCGAGCTTGGAGAGGCCCTGCGCCCCGAAGAACATGCGTTTGGCGGCAAAGTTGCGCGTCACGTCGTTCTCGAAGGGGCTGAGGACGATGTTCTGCTCGCGGTAGATCGTGCCGCCGGCGAGCATCACGGTGTTCTTCGACTGCTTGAGCAGATGCTCGGCGATCGGAAAGGAGTTGGTGAAGACGAGGCAGCGGCGATTGGCCAGCGGGTGGACCATCTGGAAGGTGGTCGTGCCGCCATTGATGATGATCGCATCCCCGTCGTCGCACATCTCGACCGCGGCCTGCGCGATGGCGCGCTTCTCCGCGACGCGGCGGGTGGCGTTCATCTCGAAGGGGCGCCCGGAAAGGCCGACGAATTGCGGCGGCGCGAGGCTCTCGACCCCGCCGCGCACCCGGCGGACCTTCTTCTGCATGTGGAGGGTGGCGATGTCCCGGCGGACCGTCGCCTCGGAGGCGTCGGTAAGCTCGCAGATCTCCGATACCGTCACCACGGGCCGGGCCTGGACGGCCGACAAGATCACGCGATGACGCTCACTTTCGATCATGGACACTCCTCCCGGCGCTCAGAGTTTCCATAGTTTACCCTCCTGTCAATCATAAATTGTCATAAATGATCGTTTCTGCGGTGCGGCGTGATTGATTTTGATCGTTTCGGATTGACTTTCACGCATTCCCCTCGGACAGTGCTGCGCGATTGAACGAGGCTCGATGCGGGGGAGACCAGCCATGCCCGAGGATAACGCCGGCGGAATGATCGCCAACAACTGGGACTCCGCCAAGGCGGAATCGATGAGCGAGCCGGAGAAGCTTCTCTACCGCTCGAACCTTCTGGGCTCCGACAAGCGGGTCACCAATTACGGCGGTGGCAACACCTCCGCCAAGGTCATGCAGCCCGACCCCCTGACCGGCGAAGAGGTCGAGGTGCTCTGGGTGAAGGGCTCGGGCGGCGATATCGGCTCGATGGACATGGCCGGTTTCTCGACCCTCTACATGGACAAGCTACGCGCGCTCAAAGGGGCCTATCGAGGCTTGGAGCACGAGGACGAGATGGTGGGCTACCTGCCGCACTGCACGTTCAACCTGAATCCCCGCGCCGCCTCCATCGACACGCCGCTTCATGCCTATGTGCCGAAGAAACACGTCGATCACGTCCACCCCGACGCGGTCATCGCGATCGCCGCCTCCGAGGATTCGAAGGCGCTGACGCAGAAGATCTACGGCGATGCGATCGGCTGGCTGCCGTGGAAGCGGCCAGGCTACGAGCTTGGCCTCTGGCTCGAGAAATTCTGCAAGGAGAACCCCGAGGCGAAGGGGGTCGTCCTCGAAAGCCACGGCCTCTTCACCTGGGCTGACGATGCCGAGGAATGCTACGGTTTGACCCTCGATGCGATCAATCGCGCGATCGAATGGTTCGCGTCCGAGACAGCGGGCAAGGCGGCTTTCGGCGGCGAGGTCCACGCCCCGCTTGCCGCAGGCGAGCGCCGCCGGATCGCCTCGGCCCTGATGCCCGCGATCCGCGGAATGATCTCGGAAGACGGCTACAAGGTCGGCCATTTCGACGATCAGGATGCCGTTCTGCAATTCGTCGGCGCGAAGGACATGGAACGCCTCGCCGCCTTGGGCACCTCCTGCCCGGACCACTTCCTGCGCACCAAGATCCGGCCGCTCGTGGTCGACTTCGACCCGGCCAATCCCGATGTGGACGGCACGCTCGACCGTCTGAAGGGCATGGTCGAGACCTACCGCGCCGACTACGCCGCCTACTACGATCGCTGCAAGCATGACGACAGCCCGGCCATGCGAGACCCCAACGCGGTCGTCTACCTCGTGCCCGGCGTCGGCATGATCACCTTCGCCAAGGACAAGGCGACGGCGCGGATTTCGGGCGAGTTCTACGTCAACGCCATCAACGTAATGCGCAACTCTGACGCCGTCTCGACCTACCAGGGCCTGCCGGAGCAGGAAGCGTTCGACATCGAGTACTGGCTCCTCGAGGAGGCCAAGCTCCAGCGGATGCCGAAGCCGAAATCCCTCGCGGGCCGCATCGCCATCGTCACCGGCGGCGCCGGCGGCATCGGGGCGGCGACGGCGGAGAAGTATCTCGGCGAAGGCGCCTGCGTCGTCCTGGCCGATATCGACGCCGGCGCGCTTGCCGCCACGAAGGAGACCCTCGCCAAACGGTACTCGGAAGATGTCGTGAGCACGGTCGAGATGAACGTGACGCGCGAGGATGCCGTCGCGGACGCCTATGCCGAGATGGCGGCCCGGTTCGGCGGGGTGGACATCGTCGTTTCCAATGCCGGCATCGCCTCCTCAGCGAAGGTCGAGGACACGACCTTGGAGCTGTGGGACAAGAACATGTCCATCCTCTCCACCGGGTACTTCCTCGTCTCCCGCGAGGCGTTCCGGATGCTGAAGAAACAGGGCATCGGCGGCTCCATCGTCTTCGTCGCCTCGAAGAACGGTCTCGCCGCGAGCCCCGGAGCCTCCGCCTACTGCACCGCGAAGGCCTCCGAGATCCACCTCGCCCGCTGCCTCGCCCTCGAAGGCGCCCCCGAGGGCATCCGGGTCAACACCGTGAACCCCGATGCGGTGCTTCGCGGCTCCAAGATCTGGTCCGGCGAGTGGCTCGACCAACGTGCGAGCACCTACGGCACAGACAAGGAGGGGCTCGAGGAGATGTACCGCGAGCGGTCGCTCCTGAAGCGCTCCGTGCTGCCGGAGGACATCGCCGCGGCCTGCTACTTCTTCGCCAGCGACGAGAGCGCCAAGTCCACCGGAAACATCGTCAATGTCGATGCCGGCAATGTTCAGGCCTTCACGCGCTGAGGCGCGGGCGGGTCAAAGGGAGGGAAGATGCCAATGATCGGCAAGGACAGGATCGCCGCCGCCAACGAGGCGGCCGAAGCAGATCTTCGCGCGGAGTACGACGCGCTCGGCGCAGTGCTGGACCGCCGCGGGATCGACATCGCGGCGGTGAAGGAGAAGGTCGCGGGCTACGGCATCGCCGTTCCGTCATGGGGCGTCGGGACCGGGGGAACCCGTTTCGCCCGCTTTCCGGGGGCGGGGGAGCCGTCCACGATCTTCGACAAGCTCGACGATTGCGGCGTCATTCACGAGTTGACCGGGGCGACCCCCCGCGTCTCTCTCCATGTTCCGTGGGACGATGCCAATCCGGCAGATCTCGTCGCCAAGGGAGAGGAGCTCGGCCTCGGCTTCGACGCGATCAATTCCAACACCTTCCAGGATCAGGCGGAGCAGGCGGCGAGCTACAAGTTCGGCTCGCTGTCACACACACGAGAGGAGGTCCGGTCGCAGGCGGTGGAGCACAATCTCTACTGCATCGAGCTGGGCAGGAAGATCGGGTCGCGCGCGCTGACGATCTGGGTCGGGGACGGCTCCAACTTCCCCGGTCAGGTCAATTTCACCCGTCAGTTCGAGCGCTACCTGGACAGCGCCAGACAGATCTACGCGGGGCTGCCGGAGGATTGGCGGCTGTTCACCGAGCACAAGATCTTCGAGCCTGCCTTCTACTCCACCGTGGTTCAGGATTGGGGCACCAACTACCTGATCGCGACCGAACTGGGCGACCGCGCGTCCTGCCTCGTCGATCTCGGTCACCATGCGCCGACCGTCAATATCGAGATGATCGTCGCGCGGCTGATCCAGTTCGGCAAGCTTGGTGGGTTCCACTTCAATGACAGCAAGTACGGCGACGACGACCTCGATACGGGCTCCATCGATCCCTACCGCCTGTTCCTCGTCTTCAACGAGCTGGTGGAGGCGGCCGACGTGCCGGGGTTCGATCCCGCGCACATGCTCGATCAGAGCCACAACGTGACGGATCCCATCGAAAGCCTGATGAACTCCGCCATGGAAGTGCAGCGCGCCTATGCGCAGGCGCTGATCGTGGACCGGGGCGCCCTGGGCGGGTTCCAGGAGGAGAATGACGCGCTCATGGCCTCCGAGACCCTGAAGCGGGCCTTCCGCACGGACGTCACCCCGATCCTGCAGATGGCCCGCCTCGAGAAGGGCTGTGCCATCGATCCCGTCGCCACCTATCGCGCGTCTGACTATCGCGGGAAGGTCGCGGACGAGCGCCCGGTCTCGACCTCCGGCGGCGGCGGCATCGTCTGAAGGGCAGGCCCACCTGACTGCGTGTCGATCAGGCGCCGCGCTTGCCCTTGGGATGGCGCCTGAATTTGCCCCCGACCGACTTGCGTCTCAGCCTCCATGAGGCCCGCAGGTGGACGCTCCCTTACTCGGCTCCGTCGGCGATCAGCGCGGTCGGATCTATGCCGCGCTTTTCGGCGCTGGCCCGCAGGGCTTCGCGCAGCGACGTGCTCCTTCGAAGGAGGCGCCTAAAGCGTGCCTCGTCCAGGACGGCCAGCGTGGACGGGGCGATGGCGCGGACCTTGGTGCGGAGCGAGCGGGCCATCAGGATCTCCATCTGGCCGAACATCTCGCCGCGGCCGAGCCGCCATATCTGCCCGGCGCTCTCAAGCTCCACAGCGCCGGAGGCGATGAAGAAAACGCTCCGCGCCGCGATGTCCTTTCTCACCACCACGTCTCCTGCATTGACGTAGCGGGTCCGAAGCGCACGGGCGAGGCGGGCGAGGGAGGCCTCGTCCAGGTCGGAGAAGAGCGGAAGCTGGCGAACGAGCTGGCTTCGCTGAAGCGCGAGGTCGAGCCGGGGGCGCTTCTCCGACATGGTGCGGCGGTGGGCGCCGCCCTGGATCAGCGCCGTATGCACCTCCTCCCCGATCAGTCCGTCCTCCCGCATGGCATCGTATTCGCGCTCCTCGAGGCGCAGCGCGGTGCGGCGGATGAACCGGCGTTCCAGTTCCTCGGCATAGCCCGGATATTGCAGGCGAAGGCTCTCGAGCGCCGTCTCGATGGCCTCGATGCGGCGGGAGAGCAGTTCGTGCAGCAAGTCCGCCACGCGGCGCCCGTGGATGCGCCGGATGCGTCCGTCGATGAAAGCGCCGAGGTCCCGCAGGATCAGGCGCTGCGACAGCAGGAGCTCGAAGCGGTCGGCCGTGATCCGGGCAAGGGGCGCCGAGATCCCCGCGCGGTCATGAAGGCGCAGAGCCGCCTGGAACGCCTTGCTGTAGGCCACGCTCGACCGGGCCGCGTTCTGGTACCCGTTTCGCCCATGGACCCGCGTGCCTTCGATCAGGCGGTCGGCATCCGACAGGACCTGTTCGGCCATCTTTCCGGAGATCGTCCGCTCCCGAACGCGGCTCAGGATCGTATCCCGCTCGTGGCCGGCAAGAGCGATGAGACCGAGCGTGACGCGGTCCCGGTCGAGGATGTCGGAGCTGTCCTCGGCCTCGGTCACGGCGGCGTCGAGGCGCTCCCCGAACCGCTTGGCTTCCGAGCGGACGATATCGTGGCTCAGCTCGTACTTCTCCGTCGTCTTCGCCACGTCCGCCCGCACGGTCTGCAGCGCGACGGCGACGACCTGGCGGGACAGCGCCTCGTCCATCGGCGACAGCCGGTCGAGCCCGAGCCGGCCGATCACCCAGCGCAGCGTCGTGCCCTGCACCATGAGCGTGTAGAGCGTGAAGCCGGTGGCGAGGATGCCGACCACGCGCTTGATCTCGTCGGGGACGCGGAAGCTCTCGGTGACCGCCAGCGCAAGCGCGAGCGTCACCGCGCCCCTCAGCCCGCCCCAGAGGATCGCGACGCGATAGGGCCGCTCCACCTGCGGCGACAGCCGGGCGAGGCGAAGGAGCGGGAGCACGCCGAAGAGGATCACCGCCCGGGCCGCGAGCGCCGCGGCGATGACCACGCAGATCAGCCCGATATCGGCGACGCCGACCTCTTCCAGGAGCCGCGGGATCAGGAGTGCGGCGAGAATGAAGATCAGCGCCCCGGCCCAGTGCGCCAGGAGGTCCCAGACCTCGCGCAGGTTCGACCAGGCCTGCGGCGGCAGGCGGCCCGGCCCGGTGAGGTTCAGCGTCACGCCCGCGGCGACGACGGCGATGACGCCGGAAGCCCCGATCAGTTGCTCGGCGCAGACATAGGCGAGGTAGGGCAGGGCGATGGAGATGGAGATCTGCGCCAGCTCGTGCCGGTGGACCAGCGCCATCAGTCCGACCGTGGCCCGCGCGATGATCCAGCCCGCGACGGCGCCGCCGATGATCAGGACGGGAAAGCGCGAGAGCGCGTCGCCAAGCTCAGGGTCCGGCACGCCGCGCATGACGAACCCCATGAAGAGCCCGAAGAGCGCGATGGCGGCGGCATCGTTCAGCAGGCTCTCGCCCTCGATGATGCGCGCCAGCCGCCTCGGGGCCGAGAGTGAGCGGAAGATGGAGACGACCGCCGAGGGGTCCGTGGTCGCGACGATGGAGCCGATCAGCAGGCAGGCGGTGAGCGGGAGCGAGCTCGCCCAGAAGAGCGCATAGCCCACCCCCAGCGTCGCGACGACCACCGCCACGACGGCCAGGACGAGGATCGGCATCCAGTCGTCCAGCATCCGGCGCAGGTTCATCCCCAGGGTCACCTGGAACAGCAGCGTCGGGAGGAAGACGTAAAGAAAGACGTTGGACCGGATCGGCAGACCGACGATCGCCTCGGCGACAGGGTTCAGCGCATCGGTCAGCTCGGTCCGCAGGAAGAAGATCGCACCGAGGCCGATGACGATTCCGAGCGCGGCGAGGATCACGCTGTAGGGAAGGCGCAGCCGCGCCGCGAGCGGCTCGGCCACCCCGATCACCAGAAAGAGCGACGCGACGAGCGTCGTGAGTACGATGATGTCCATGACCGCTCGGATAGCATGGGGACGACGTGCGCGGGACCGTGTCCGGCCCTGCGGGGCGCCGTCGCGAGGGGTCGAGACTCTCCCGAAACGGTGTCGGGATAAAGACCCGGAGATGCAGGGCGCGCGTCAGGTCGCGAAAATGTGCGCCGGTGGGGCGGCATGGGACGCGGAAGGCTGCGCGCTGCGACGCGATCACGCATGAGCCGGCATTGCGCCGTCCACGGCGGCGGCCGATGTTCGGCTCTGAAGCGGCGGCGCTCCTCGCGACATGTCGGGGGTCGCCGCCTCGTCCAGGCAGGGGGCAGTGCAGCGGACGGGGTCGTCCCGGATGCGCGCGGGAGGTCCCCCCCTCGATGCCACGTTCAGGCGCGCGGCCCGGCCTGCCCGGCCCGCGCGAGCGACCCTAATCCCGGAGGCTCCATGCCCGATACGCTCCACGCGACCGACGCCGACACCCTGTCACGCCTCTTCCTCGAGGCGCGCAGCCACAATGGCTGGCAGGATCGCAAGGTCCCCGACGGCACGCTCCGCACGCTCTGGGACACGTTGAAGATGGGGCCGACCTCGGCCAATTGCTCGCCCGGTCGCTTCGTCTTCATCCGGTCCGAGGAGGGCAAGGAGCGGCTGCGTCCGGCGCTGTCGGGCGGCAATCTCGACAAGACCATGGCCGCGCCCGTCTGCGTGATCATCGCGCACGATCCGAAATTCCACGAGCATCTGCCCGAGCTTTTCCCCCACACCGATGCGCGGTCGTGGTTCACGGGGTCGGACGATCTCGCCCGCGAGACCGCGTTCCGCAACGGCACGCTCATGGGGGCCTACCTGATGATTGCGGCGCGGGCGCTGGGGCTCGATGTCGGGCCGATGTCCGGGTTCGACAAGGCGAAGGTCGAGGAGATCTTCCTTGCGGAGACCGGCTGGGAGGCGAACTTCCTCTGCAATCTCGGCTACGGCGACGCGGACAAGCTCTACGACCGGTTGCCCCGGCTTGGCTTCGACACGGCCTGCCGGCTCGTCTGAGCCGGCAGGGCGGGCCCGTTCCTTCCGTCTACGCCCCGGTCGCGCCGCCCGTGAGGCCCCGCAGCAAGCTGGACTCGGTGACGCGCCCGACGAGGGCGCCGCCCTCCGTCACGCCGACCGCGCCGGTGGCGGCCTCGAGGGCGTTCATCACCTCGGCAACGGGCGTTTCGACGTCGAAGGCAGGGCCGGTCGCCTCACCGGGTTCCATCACGTCCCGCGCGGTCAGCACGCCGAGCGGGTTCATGTGGGCCACGAAGTCGGCGACATAGTCGTTGGCGGGCTTGGTGAAGATCTCCCGCGGGGTGCCGACCTGGATGATCCGCCCGCCCTCCATGATCGCGATCCTGTCGCCCAGCTTGAACGCCTCGTCGAGGTCGTGGCTGACGAAGAGGATCGTCCGCTTCAGGCGTTGCTGCACTTCGAGAAGCTCGTCCTGAAGGCGGGTGCGGATCAGCGGATCGAGGGCGGAGAAGGGCTCGTCCATCAGGAGGATGGGCGCTTCGGTGGCAAAGGCGCGGGCAAGGCCGACGCGCTGCTGCATGCCGCCCGACAGCTCGGCGACCTTGCGGTCTCCCCAGCCGTCGAGGCCGACGAGGGAGAGCTGGTCGGCGATCTTGGTGCCGCGCTCCTCCTTCGGCACCCCGGACAGCTCGAGGCCGAACCCGACGTTCTCCTCGACGCTCCGCCAGGGCAGGAGGCCGAACTGCTGGAACACCATGGCGACGGAGTGGCGCCGGGCCTGCCGCATCTCCTTGGCGGAACAGTTGGCCATGTCGACCATGCCGTCGCCGCTCTTCACCCGCACAGACCCGCGGGTGACCTTGTTCAGCCCGTTGACGGCGCGCAGCAGCGTCGACTTGCCGGAGCCCGACAGGCCCATCAGGACCAGCGTCTCGCCTTCGGCGACCGTCAGGGTGCAGTTGTGGACCCCGAGGACCTGGTCGGTCCGTTCCTGGATCTCCGGGCGGCTCATCCCCTCGTCGGCCAGCGGCAGGGCTTCCTGCGGCTTGTCCCCGAACATGATCGAGACGTTCTCGAATTCCACGGCGCTCATTTGCGATTCACCCTCAGCATCCGGTCGAGCATGATGGCCACGACCACGATCACGATCCCGCTCTCGAACCCGAGCGAGGTATTCACCTGGTTCAGCGCGCGGACGACGGGCACCCCGAGACCGTCCGCCCCGACCAGGGCGGCGACCACGACCATGGACAGCGACAGCATGATGGTCTGGTTCAGCCCGGCCATGATCTGCGGAAACGCCGATGGCAGTTCGACCTTCCAGAGCTTCTGTTGAGGCGTGGCACCGAAGCTGTCGGCGGCTTCGAGAAGCGGCTTCGGCGTGCCGGTGATCCCCAGATGCGTCAGGCGGATCGATGCGGGCAGAACGAAGATCACGGTGGCGAAGAGCCCGGGCACCATGCCGATGCCGAAGAACACGATCGCCGGGATCAGGTAGACGAAGGTCGGCAGCGTCTGCATCAGGTCCAGGATCGGCCGCACCGCGGCATAGAGCTTCGGACGGTGCGCGACGGCCACGCCGGTCGGCACCCCGAGCGCCATGCACACCACGCAGGAGGAGAGCACCAGCGTCAGCGTCTCGGCCGTCTCCTCCCAGTAATCCTGGTTCAGGATGAAGAGAAATCCGAGCAGGACGAAGAGGCAGACCTGCCAGCTGCGTTGCAGGGCCCATGTCAGCGCCACGAAGGCGAGGATGATGACCAGCTCGGGCGGCGTCAGGAGCAGCCAGAGAATCCCCTCGATCAGCCCCTCGCCGCCCTCGGCGATCGCATCGATCAGGCCGGAGAAGGTGTTCTGTATCCAGTTGAAGAGATCCGCGGCGGCATCGCCGACCGGGATCTTGTACGCGCTCAGCCAGTCCATGCGTGGCCTTTCCTGATCTTGTCACTGTCCGGGTGCGCGACTGCGGCCGCGCGCTGCGCCGCGGCTCGGGGCATGTGCCGCCAGAGCGGGGCAGTCTCTCGCGTCCGGGCCCGGCCCGGCGGGTGCGGTCGGCGCGCGGGCGAGACGGGGTCTGCCGGTGCGGCGTGCATCGGTTGCGACGAAAGGGGGAGGAGGGCCGCGCGCGGCGCGCAGCCCCGGAGCGGAGGCGGCCCCGCCATGTCGGGCGAAGCCGCCATCCCCGGTCTCAGAGGCCGAGAGCGGACTGAGCGGCGGCCAGGCCGGGCTCGCCGTCCACGGTGGTCACCCCCTCGAGCCAGGGCTCGATGACCGCGGGGTTCTCCTGCAGCCATGCCTGAACGGCCTCGTCTGGATCGGAGCCCTCGTCGAGGATCCGGCCCATGATGGCGTTCTCCATGTCGAGGGTGAAGTCCATCTGTTCAAGGAGCTTGCCGGCATTGGGGCAGTCTGCGGTGAAGCCCGAGCGGGTGACGGTGTAGACCGTGCCTTCGCCGCCGAAGAAGTCCTCGCCGCCCTCGAGATACTGCAGCTCGAAGTTGGCGTTCATCGGGTGCGGGGCCCAGCCGAGGAAGACGATGTCCTCGTCGCGGTCGACGGCGCGGCGAACCTGGCTAAGCATGCCCTGCTCCGAGCTCTCGCGGATGCTCAGATCGCCCATGCCGTACTCGTCCTCCTCGATCAGGCTGATCAGGTAGGCATTGCCTTCGTTGCCGGGCTCGATGCCGTAGATCGTGCCCTCGATCTCGTCGGAGAATTCGGCGAGATCCTCGTAGGACTGGAGGCCCTTGTCATAGGTGTAGGACGGCACGGCGAGGTTGTAGATCGTGCCGGTGAGGTTGTCGTTGACCGACTCGATCGAGCCATCGTCGAGATAGGGCGTGATCGCGCTTTCCTGGGACGGCATCCAGTTGCCGAGGAAGACGTCGATGTCGCCGCCCGACAGCGATGCGAACGTCACCGGCACGGACAGGACGGACACGTCCACGTCGTATCCCAGCGCCTCGAAGACCTGCTTCGCGGCGGAGGTGGTGACGGTGATGTCGGTCCAGCCGACATCGGAGAACGAGATCGAATCGCACTGCGCTTGGGCCGAGGCGGTGCCGGCAACGGCCGTGAGGGCCAGCGCGGAAAGGGTCGTTCTGAACGTCATGGTAGGTCTCCCTGTTTTCTTGATTGACCGATCAATAAAAAATCGACATGGCTTCGGCAACACCTTTCTGCCGCCGGGGGTCGATGTGCCGAAGATCGGAATGGAGCCTATTCGAAAGGAAGCGCTCCTGAAAGCGACAATACGGGAGGTCGGCTCGGCCGGCTCGCTCGAGATCCCGGTGAGCCGGATCGCGCGCTCCGCCGGCATGTCCACCGCGCTTGCCCACCATTACTTCGGCGGCAAGGACCGGATCTTCCTCGCCGCCATGCGCTACATCCTCTCCGAATACGGACGCGGCGTGCGTGCGGAGCTGGCCCGGGCAAGCGGCCCGCGGGAGCGGCTCGGTGCCATCCTGCGGGCGTCCTTCGAGGATCCGAACTTTCGCAACGAGGTGATCGGCGCCTGGCTCGTCTTCTACATCCAGGCCCGCAATTCGCCCGAGACCGCCCGGCTTCTGCGGATCTACCATCGCCGCCTCGCCTCCAACCTGATCAGCGAACTGCGCCCCCTCGTCGGCGACCGCGCCGTGGCCGCCGGTGCCGCCCTCGGCGCCCTGATCGACGGCGTCTACCTCCGGCACGCGATCGGGGACATCGAGGCCGATGCGGAAGCGGCCGAGGCGACCGTCTATTCCTATCTCGATCTCCTCCTGGCACAGGAAAGACCCCAATGACGCGCCCCAATATCCTGGTCATCATGGTCGATCAGCTGACCGGCACGCTCTTCCCGGACGGCCCGGCGGACTGGCTCCACACGCCCAACCTCAAGCGCCTGGCGGAGCGGTCCGCGCGGTTCGAGACGGCCTATTGCCCCTCGCCGCTCTGCGGCCCGTCCCGCGCCAGCATGATGACGGGGCAGTTGCCGTCCCGCACCGGCGTCTACGACAATGCCGCCGAACTGCCCGCCTCGGTCCCGACCTATGCGCACCACCTACGCCGCGCCGGCTACCACACCGCGCTCGTGGGCAAGATGCATTTCGTCGGCCCCGACCAGCTGCACGGGTTCGAGGAGCGTCTGACGACGGATATCTATCCCGCCGATTTCGGCTGGACCCCGGATTACCGCAAACCCGGCGAGCGGATCGACTGGTGGTACCACAACATGGGCTCGGTCACGGGGGCCGGCGTCGCCGAGATATCCAACCAGATGGATTACGACGACGAGGTCGCCTTCCGCGCCGGCCAGAAGCTCTACGACCTCGCGCGCGAAGAGGAAGGGCGGCCGTGGTGCGTCACCGTCTCCTTCACGCATCCGCACGATCCCTACGTCGCTCGCCGCCGCTTCTGGGACCTCTACGAGGAGTGCGAGCATCTGGAGCCGCGCGTCCCGGCGATCCCGTACGAGGAGCATGACGCGCATTCGAAGCGCATCTACGATGCCAATGACTGGCACCGCTTCGAGATCGAGAACGAGCATGTCCGCCGCTCCCGGCGGGCGTACTTCGCCAACATCTCCTATCTCGACGAGAAGATCGGCGAGCTTCTGGATATCGTCGAGCGCACGCGGCAGGACTGCGCCGTGGTCTTCACGTCGGACCACGGGGACATGCTCGGCGAGCGCGGCCTGTGGTTCAAGATGTCGCCCTTCGACGGCTCCTCCCGCGTCCCCTTCATGGTCGCTGGCGCCGGCATCGAGGCCGGTCACGTGACGGAGCCCGTCTCGACCGTCGATCTGTGCGCGACCCTCTGCGATCTTGCCGGCATCGACATGGGGGAGGTGACACCCTGGACGGACGGTCACTCGGCCCTGCCGGTCGCGTCCGGCGATCCGCGTCCCGCGCCGGTCCCGTTCGAGTATTGCGCCGAAGGCTCCTATGCTCCCGTGGTGACGCTCCGGGACGGGCGCTGGAAGTATACCCGCTGCCAGCTCGATCCGGACCAGCTCTACGACATGGCCGAGGATCCGGACGAGTTGACGAACCTCGCCGCCGATCCCGCCCATGCCGAGACGCTGGCGCGGATGCGGGAGCTGTCGGAGGCGCGCTGGGACCTCGACCTCTTCGACAGCCAGATCCGCCAGAGCCAGGCCCGCCGCTGGGTGGTCTACGACGCCCTCCGCGCTGGCCGGTACACCCCGTGGGACCACGAACCCGAAACCAAGTCCTCCGAGCGCTTCATGCGCAATCACATGGATCTCAACACGGTCGAGGAGCGCCGCCGCTTCCCCCGTGGTGAATGACGAGAAGGCCGAAGACATGACTTATGACGTCCAGCCCGAGGGCAGCCACTTCGTGAACGGCAAACCGGCCCGTGATGCCGAAGGCGCCGAGCTGCCCGTGATCTATCCCGCCACGGCGGAGCGCATCGCGCTTCTGAACGAGGCGACACCGGCCGTGATCGAGGCGGCGCTCGCCGGCGCCGAGGCCGCCTGGCGCGACTGGGCCGCGCGCCCCGGCGTCGAGCGCGGGCGCGTCCTGCGTCGCGCCGCCGATATCCTGCGCGAGCGCAACGAGGAGCTCTCCCGCCTCGAGACCCTCGATACCGGCAAGCCGATCCAGGAGACGCTTGTCGCGGATGCCGCCTCCGCCGCCGACGCCCTCGAATGGTTCGGCGGGATCGCCGCCGGGGTCGCGGGGGAGCATGTCCAGCTCGGGGAGGATTTCGGCTACACCCGCAGGGAGCCCTTCGGCGTCTGCGTGGGCATCGGCGCGTGGAACTACCCGATCCAGATCGCCGCATGGAAATCCGCCCCCGCGCTCGCCTGCGGCAACGCGATGGTTTTCAAGCCCTCCGAAACCACGCCCCTCTCCGCCCTGAAGCTCGCCGAGATCTACATCGAGGCGGGCCTGCCCGAAGGTCTCTTCCAGGTGGTGCAGGGACGGGGCGCCGTCGGCGCGGCCCTGATCGAGGACGACCGCGTCGCGAAGGTGTCCCTCACCGGCTCGGTCCCCACCGGCCGCCGGGTCTACGAGGCGGCCGCGCGCGGGCTGAAGGCGGCGACCATGGAACTGGGCGGCAAGTCCCCGATGATCGTCATGGAGGATGCCGATCTCGATGCGGCCGTCGGAGGCGCCATCCTCGGCAACTTCTATTCCTCGGGCCAGATCTGCTCCAACGGCACCCGCGTCTTCGTGCAGGAGGACGTGCTGGAGGACTTTCTCGCCCGGCTCGCGGACCGCACCGCCGAGGCAAGGGCCGGAGACCCCCTCGATCCGGAGACCACCCTCGGCCCCCTCGTCAGCGAGGCGCAGCTCGAGAAGGTCATGGGCCATATCGAGGCCGGAAAGGCCGAGGGCGCCCGCCTCGTCTGCGGCGGAACGCGGATAGGTGGGGAGGGCTACTTCGTCGCGCCCACGGTCTTCGCGGACGTCTCCGACGAGATGAGCCTTGCCCGGGAGGAGATCTTCGGACCGGTCATGTCCGTCCTGTCGTTCAAGACCGAGGAGGAGGCGCTGGCCCGCGCCAATGCCACGCCCTACGGCCTCGCCGCCGGGGTCTTCACCCGCGACATTTCCCGCGCTCACCGGATGGCCGCCCGGCTGGACGCCGGCACCTGCTGGATCAACACCTACAACCTGACCCCCGTCGAGCTGCCGTTCGGCGGCGTGAAGGCCAGCGGCGTCGGCCGGGAGAACGGCCATGCCGCCATCGAGTTCTACAGCCGCCTCAAGACCGTCTATGTCGGCATGGGAGGCGTCGATGCGCCGTACTGACCACCTTCGTCCCGCGGATCAGGGCCGCGCCACGCTGGGAGCGTCCCGCTGCCGCGCCGGAGCGATCCGATGAGCACCGATTACGTCATCGTCGGCGCCGGGTCGGCGGGCTGCGCCATGGCCTACCGGCTGTCCGAGGCGGGCCGCTCGGTCACGATCGTGGAATCGGGCGGCACCGATGCCGGCCCGTTCATCCAGATGCCGGGCGCGCTGTCCTACCCCATGAACATGCGCCGCTACGACTGGGGCTACACCACCGAACCCGAGCCCCATCTCGGCGGTCGGCGCCTCGCCGCGCCGAGGGGCCGGGTGATCGGCGGGTCCTCCTCGATCAACGGCATGATCTATGTCCGCGGCCACCCGCTCGATTACGAGCACTGGGCCGACAGCGGCGCTTCCGGCTGGTCGTGGTCCGATGTCGCCCCGTATTTCCGCCGCATGGAGAACTGGCATGCCGGCATCCATGGCGGCGATGCGGCACGCAGGGGGCATGACGGTCCCCTCCATGTCACGCGCGGCAAGCGGGACAATCCGCTGGTGAAGGCCTTCGTCGAGGCCGGCCGCGAGGCGGGCTACGGCGAGACGAAGGACTACAACGGCAACCGCCAGGAGGGCTTCGGCCCGTTCGACGCGACAATCTGGAAAGGTCGCCGCTGGTCCGCCGCCTCCGCCTATCTGAGGCCCGCGCTCAAGTCCGGCCGGGTCAGGATGGTGCGCGGCGAGGCTGCCAGGGTCGTGATCGAGGAAGGCCGCGCCACGGGCGTCGCGCTCGGGACAG
This sequence comes from Tropicimonas omnivorans, assembly GCF_031846565.1. Lineage (NCBI taxonomy): Bacteria > Pseudomonadati > Pseudomonadota > Alphaproteobacteria > Rhodobacterales > Roseobacteraceae > Tropicimonas > Tropicimonas omnivorans. The sequence goes on from NZ_JAVRHL010000004.1 coordinate 245,433, forward strand.
GGGAGGTCGTACAGGCCGGGCGGGAGGTGATCCTCTCTGCCTCCGCCTTCAACACTCCGAAGCTCCTGATGCTCTCCGGGATCGGCCCCGCTGCGCATCTCGCGGAACTCGGGATCGAGGTGGTCGCCGACCGTCCCGGCGTCGGCTCGAACCTTCAGGACCACCTGGAGATGTACATCCAGTACGCCGCGACGCAGCCGGTCAGCCTCTTCAAGTACTGGTCGCTTCTCGGCAAGGCCTATGTGGGCGCACGCTGGGTCCTGGGCCGGCAGGGTCCCGGTGCCTCGAACCAGTTCGAGAGCGCGGGTTTCGTGCGCTCGAGGGCCGGGGTGCGCTACCCCGACATCCAGTACCACTTCCTGCCCCTTGCCGTGCGCTACGACGGCAAGACGGCGGCCGAGGGACACGGCTTCCAGTGCCATGTCGGCCCCATGCGCTCGCCGAGCCGCGGCAATGTCCGGCTGACCTCGGCGGACCCGGCCGAGGCGCCCTCGATCCTCTTCAACTACATGGCCGAGGAGAAGGACTGGGAGGACTTCCGGCGGTGCATTCGCCTGACGCGCGAGATCGTCGCCCAGCCGGCCTTCGACGCGTTCCGCGGGGCGGAGATCTCGCCGGGCACCGAGGCGCAGACGGATGACGAGCTCGACGACGTGATCCGCGAGGAGGTGGAAAGCGCCTATCACCCCTGCGGCACCGCGAAGATGGGGCGGAGGGACGACCCGGGCGCCGTCGTCGATCCCGACGGCAGGGTGATCGGCCTCGAGGGGCTGCGGGTGGCGGACAGCTCGATCTTCCCGCGCATCACGAACGGCAACCTCAACGCCCCGTCGATCATGGCAGGAGAGAAGATCGCCGATGCCGTGCTCGGCCGGGCCCCCCTGCCGCCCGAAGAGGACGGATGGTGGGAAGCGCGCGACTGGCAGAGCCGGCAGCGCGAGAGCGATCCGGTTCGGTGATGCAAGGGGGGGGGGCGGTCTCCGGCCCCCCGCAGAAGCAGGCGAACGATCGGCCTCGGGCCCGCGACTGTTCAGACCACCCCGCCGTCCACGACGAGCGTCTGCCCCGTCACCATGCGCGCGCCGGGTGAGGCGAGCCAGAGGGCGGCCTCGGCGATGTCGTCCGCGCGGATCAGGTCCGGGATGCATTGAAGCGCGTGGGTCTCCGCGATCCAGTCATCGGTCAGCCCGGCCTCCACGCGCTCCGTGACCACCCGTCCGGGCGCGATGGCGTTCACCCGGATCCCCTTAGGGCCCAAATCGCGCGCGAGGCCGCGGGTCAGACCGACGATGCCAGCCTTGGCGGCATGGTAGGCGGCGAGGTTGCCAGCGAGCTTCATCCAGGCTGTGGAGGAGAGGTTCACGATGGCGCCGCCGCCGGCCGCCTCCATGCCCGGCGCCACGAGGCGGGCGAGGGCGGCGTGATGGTCGAGGTTGAGCGCCATCATCTCCCGCCATGGTCCGGGCGTCAGCTCATCCAGGGCCATACGCCGGTCGACGCCTGCATTGTTCACGAGGACCCGCACGGGACCGCGCTCCCGGACAAGACCCGCCACGACGTCATCGAGGGCGTCCAGATCCCGCAGGTCGAGCCGTACGGGATGGACGTGCCCCGGCCCGGCGTCTTCGGGATCGAAATGGATGGCATCGCGGTCGAGCGCCGAGACCTCGGCGCCGGCGCGGGCGAAGGCGAGCGCCGTGGCCTTGCCGATCCCCGCCGCGGCGCCCGTGACGAGGACATGCGCCCCCCCATGCGCGCTCAAACCGCCACCTCGCGTGTCGGCAGGCCGGGTGTGTCCATCTCGATGGCGAAGAGACCGCCCGACAGCGGCGCTTCTTCGAGCACCTGGGCAGGCAGGCGGATCGAGGCGGAGGTGATGTAGAGGGTGGTGAGGTCCGGCCCGCCGAAACAGCAACTCGTCGGGCGCGGGACGGGCATGTCGATTTCCCGGATCAGGCGGCCGCCGGGCGTGTAGCCCGCCACGCGCCAGCCATCCCAGAAGGCGATCCAGACATTGCCCTCGGCATCCACGGACAGACCGTCCGGCTTGCCGTCCCGCGGGTCCACGTTAAGAAAGACCCGGCGGCCGGTGATCGCTCCTTCGGCGGCGTCGTAATCGTAGGCGAAGACCGTGCCGAGGCCTGAATCGGTGAAGTAGAAGGTCCGGTCGTCAGCCGACCAGCCAAGACCGTTGGAGACCTGGAAGCCCCCGTCCACCGCGCGCGAGGAGGTGGGCGTGTCGAAGCGGTAGAGCGAGCCCGACGGCATCGAGGCGTCGAGGCTCATCGTCCCGGCCCAGACGCGGCCCGAACTGTCGCACTTGGCATCGTTGAAGCGGTTGGAGGGCAGATGCGCCTCGGGGTCGTGGATCGGATCCAGATCGCCGGAGGGGCCGAGCCGTTCGAGGCCGTTCTGCGTGACGGCCATCATCGTTCCGTCCGAGGCGGGAAGGACGGCCGAGACCAGGCGGGGGGAGGGGTGCATCGCGCTCCTCGCGCCCGAGGGATCGAAGATGCGCGTGGCGGGCGCCGCGATGTCGACCCAGCGCAGGAGGTTCTCCCGCGCGTCCCAGACCGGCCCTTCACCGACGATGGCGCCGGCGGCGTCAACGCATTCCAGCGTCTCGGCGATGTGGCTGTGGCGGCGCGGGTTGGGGGAGATGCTCACGCTGGCGGTTCCTATGTTGCCCATCACGCGGCGGGCGGATTCCATCAGGTCCCGCCCGACGATATGGCGTTGTTCGAGGCCGAGCGCGCTTTCGTGAGCGGTCACCGCGATGGCGCCGCGGCCCATTCCCGGCGGCCCGTGGACCTCCACCGCAACGACGATCAGGCCGGGGACGGACCCCGATTCAGCGATCGAATAGCCCCGCGCCCGGCTGATCGCGATTTCCGACAGGATGCTGTGCTGGGTGTCGCGGTCGTAGCTGGTGATGAAGCGGTTCATCTCGTGCGGGGCCATCGCCGCCATCATGGCCCGGCCGGAGGCGGACTCGGCCGCCGGCACCGAGCGGCCGACATCGACGCCGACCGCGAGCGGGTTCTGCGGGCGGCGGACGTCGACATAGATGATCTCGTCCCCTTCGAGGACGGTCAGCGAAACCGTCTGGCCCAGCTCCGCGGAGAGGCGGGACAGTTCGTGCTCCGCCGCCGATCGCAGGTCGAAGGACGAGAGCGAGGACCGCCCCAGCTCGATGAACCGCTTGCCGAGGGAGTAGGTCTTCGCCGCGTTGTCGTGCTTGAGGTAGCCGAACTCCACCAGCGCGCCGAGGAGCCGGTAGAGCGTCGCCTTGGGCAGGCCGGTTTCGCGCAGGAGGTGCGCGGAGGTGCAGGGCGCTTGGGCCTCTCCGATCAGTTCGAGGAGCTGGATGCCCTTCACCAGCGTTCCGGCGCCGGGATATCGCTTCGCGATGTTGTCGAAATCCGGCACCGGCGCGGTCCTCAGCTCAGGGCTTTCTGGGTTTCGGGATCGAATACATGAACCTTCCCCTCCGGCAAAGCGACCCGGACGTGCTCCCCGTCCGAGTAGCGCCGGTCGTCGATGACGCGGGCGAGCATCGTGGTGCTGTCCCGCGCGGCGTCGTCGGAGCCGATGACCTTCTGGAGCGAGTGGATCGCCTGCCCCTCGGGGGTCGGGAAGTGCAGGATCTTCTCCGTTCCGAGGCTTTCGACGAGGCCGAGGGAGACGGGCGTGCCGCCGATCTCGCCGCCGATCCTCAGGTGCTCCGGGCGGATGCCGAAGATCGCCTCGTCCCGGGGCAGCCGGTCTGGCGAGACGGAGAGCGGCACGACCTGTTCGCCGAAACGGGTCTGCGCCCGGCCGTTCTCGATCTCGACCGGGCCGCGGAAGAAGTTCATCCCCGGCGAGCCGATGAACCCCGCGACGAAGATGTTGGCGGGCTCAGCGAAGAGCGTGTCGGGCGAGCCGATCTGCTGGATCACGCCGCCGCGCATGACGACGATCTTGGTCGCCATCGTCAGCGCCTCCACCTGGTCGTGGGTGACGTAGATCGTGGTCACGCCGAGGCGCTTCTGCAGGTTCACGATCTCGGAGCGCGTCTGCACCCGCAGCTTGGCGTCGAGGTTGGAGAGCGGCTCGTCCATCAGGAAGGCGCTCGGCTCGCGGACGATGGCACGGCCCAGGGCGACGCGCTGTCGCTGGCCGCCCGACAGCGCACGCGGGCGCCGGTCGAGATAGGAGGTCAGCTCAAGCGTCTCGGCGGCGGCCTCCACCTTGCGGTTGATGTCCGCCTTGTCCTGACCGCGCATCTTCAGGCCGAAGCCGATGTTGGAGCGCACGGACATGTGCGGGTAGAGCGCGTAGTTCTGGAACACCATCGCGATGTCCCGCTTGCCGGGGCCGAGCTCGGTCACGTCGCGCCCGCCGATGGAGATGCTGCCCGCGCTCGTCGCCTCGAGCCCGGCGAGCATCTTCAGCGCGGTGGACTTGCCGCAGCCCGAGGGGCCGACGAAGACGCAGAAGTCGCCGTCCTCGACGTGGAGCGTGAAGTCCCGGATCGCATGGACCTCGCCATAGCTTTTCTGGACGTTGTCGAAATCGATGGTCGCCATTGGTCTGGCCCTTTCGTTTACTTGTCTGAGCCGGACGAGAGACCGCCCACGAGATAGCGTTCGAGGAAGAGATAGACGCCGATGATCGGCACCGCGGCCATCAGGGACGCGGCCATGATCGTGTTCCAGTCGGTCACGAACTCGCCTTTGAGCGTGGCGATGCCGACATTGAGCGTCCACTTGGATTCGGACGTCGTCAGGAAGGTCCGGGCATAGAGGAAGTCCGACCAGCTGATGACGAAGGCATAGAGCGCCGTGGCCGCGAGGCCGGGCGCGGCAACCGGCAGCACCACCCGCACGAGGGCGCCAAGGGGGGAGCAGCCGTCCACCAGGGCGGCGTGTTCAAGCTCCGGCGGGATCGTGTCGAAATAGCCCTTCAGCATCCAGGTCGCGAAGGGGACGATGAGGGTCGCCTGCGCGATCACCACCGACCAGAGCGAGCCGACGAGGCCGAGAGACTTGAAGATCGCGAAGAGCGGGATGACGAGGAGCGTCGCCGGCAGCATCTTCGAGGTCAGGATGAAGAGGCCGAGGCCCTGACCGCCGCGCAGACGATGGCGGGAGAGGGCATAGGCCGCGAGCACCCCCACCGTCAGCGACAGGATCATCGTGGCCACCGCGACGAGGATCGTGTTCCACATCCAGAGCGCGAAGGGCTGCGTCGCCAGAAGGTCCGCGAACACGCCCCATTGCGGATCGTCAGGCCAGAAGCGGGGCGGGTATTCGCGCAGCCGCGTGCGGGGGCTGAGCGCGGTGAGGATCATCCAGTAGATCGGGAACAGCAGGGCCGCGCAGGTGAAGATCACCGTGGCGTAGATCCCGAAGGTCCCGAGGGGAGAGCGTTTCTGCATCGGGGCGGGCTCCTAGTGGACCGAGTTGGCGAAGCGGCCGACCAGCGCGCGGCTGATGAAGGCGCAGATGACGAGGGTGACGACGCCGACGGCAGCGCCCTGTCCCATGCGGAAGAAGGAGAAGGACTGCTCGAAGGTCAGGATCGACAGCGTCGTGGTGGAGCCGATCGGCCCGCCCTGCGTCAGCACGTAGATGATGGCGAAATCCCGGAAGACCCACAGCGTGGTCATCACCGCGGTGACGCCGATCACCGGCGCGAGGCTCGGAAGCGTGATGAAGAGGAAGCGCTGCCAGACATTGGCGCCATCCACCCGCGCCGCCTGGTACTGTTCCTCGGGGATCGACTGCAGGCCCGCGAGCAGCATGATCGAGACGAGCGGATAGCCCTTCCAGATCATCACGAAGCAGACCGCGAAGAAGGCGGCGGTGGCGTTCGAGGCGAACTGGATCGGCGCTCCGATCAGGCCGACCTTCAGAAGCGCCCAGTTGACGACACCGAAGGAGCTGTCGAGCATCCACGCCCAGATCACCGTGGCGACCACTTCGGGCACCGCCCAGGGCAGCGCGACGAAGAGGCGGGCGAGGGCGCGGCCGCGGAACTTCTGGTTCACGAGAAGCGCGGTGGCGAGGCCGATCGCGAGGGAGATCCCGCCCACCGTCAGCACCATCTTCGCCGTGACCCAGACCGCGTTCCAGAATTCGCCGGAGCGGACGAGCCAGTCGTAGTTCTCCAGCGTCCAGGGCTCGCGGTCCCCGCCGACGCGGGCGATGCGCACGTCCTGAAGCGAGATGTCCACCGAAAGCAGGATCGGATAGATGATGATGAGCGCCATCATCAGGACGGCCGGCGCGAGCAGCAGATACCCGAATTTCGCGCGGTGGCGCGGCGAACTGAAATCGATCACGTTGGGTCTCCTCCCACGAGGGGGCCGGCCGGGCATGGCGGCGCTCCCGAGGGGCGTTCAGGTGATGCGGCCGCGCGGGGCAGGGTGATGCGCCCGCGCGGCTCGACGTCTGTTTGGGTACGATCCCGGAATGACCAGGATCAGTCGGCGATGCGCTCCACGGCGGCCTGGATGTTGCCGGCGGCCACTTCGGGATCGAGGTCATCGATCAGCATCCGCTGGGTTTCGCGGAAGACCAGCTTCACCACCTCGTTGAACTCCAGTTCGAGCCCCGCGGGCAGACGGTCCACCCCGGCTGCGGCGGCCTTCGAGTTTGCGGTCTCGAAGAGCTCGAAATAGGGGTCGGCCTCGATCTCGGCGGTGTAGTCGAGCCCCGGCATCGGCGCAGGCGAAGAGCCGAGGGTGGCGAAGCGCTGCTGCATCTCCTCAGAGGCGGCGATCTCGATGAAGTCCCAGACGAGGGCCTTGCGGTCATCGGGGATGTCGGACGGCATCCCGATCACGTTCGAGGTCCCGCCGACCGGCGGATCGAGCGGCGATTCCGCGAGCTTCAGGTCGCCCCGGGTCTCCTCGCCCGCCTCCTTGATGATGTTGTAGATCCACGGCCCGTCGAGGCGCATGGCGATGCGGCCCTCGACCAGCAGCTGGCGCATGTCGCCCGCCTCGGCGTCCTTCGGCGTCAGGCCTTCGGAGTAGATCTGCTTGAAGCGGCGCAGACCCTCGATCACGCCGGGGCTGTCGAAGGCGGGCTCGCCGTCCTCGGTCCAGTTGCCGCCGGCATCGAGCACGAAATGCAGCATGTCGTGCATCATGTTGGAGCCGCCGGCGCTGGAGACGCCGATGCCGTACACATCGGTCTGACCGTCGCCGTCGGTGTCTTGCGTGGTGGCCTCGGCGGCAGCGAGCAACTCCTCCCAGCCCTGCGGAACCTCCTCGATGCCGGCCTCGGTCAGCAGCCGCTCGTTGTAGGCGAGGATATAGGCCGTGTAGAGCAGCATGAGGCACTTGGTCTCGCCGTCCCAGACACAGGTATCCTGTCCGGCCCAGCCCTCGAGATCGAGGCCGCTCTCCTCGATGTAGGGATCGAGGGTTTCCATCCAGCCTTCGTTGGCGAAGCTCTGGTACTCGAATGCGGCGAGATGGACGATGTCGGGCGGGGTGCCGCCGGCGAACATGGTGAACATCGTGTCGGCGTATTCGGAGCGCGCGACCTTGGTCATCTCGACCTCGACGCCCTCGTGCTCGGCCTCGAACTTCTCGATCACCTCGTTCCACCAGTCGCCGTAGCCCGGCTCGCCCTTCATCCAGCTGACGAAGGTCAGGGTCTCGGCCGAGGCGGCGCCGGCGGTCAGGGCGGTCGTGGCGGCGAGGGCCGCGATGGCGGCTGTCTTGTTCAGATGTCTCATGTAGGTCTCCTCCTTACATCTGTTCTGTTCGGTCAATCGTCGATCCGGGTGAGGAACGCGAAGGCGTCCGGGGCCGGCACGGCGCCGATCCCGGGGGTGTCGTCGATCGTGAAGCGACCGCTCTCGCAGACCGCCGCGCCCTCCAGCAGCGCGGCGTTGCGGCCGTAGATCGAGTGCTGGAATTCGTGGCAGCCGGCGCCCGCCGCGAGACCGGCGCGCAGCGACGCGGCCATGAAGAGGCCGAGCCCGATGGTCGCGTGCGGGATGATGTCCGCCCCGCGCTCCGTCGCCAGCTTCGCGATGCGGGCGAACTGCGTGATGCCCGTATGGCCCATTTCCGGCTGTACGATGGCGCAGGCGTTCCGGGCGGCACGGGGGCGGTAATCCCAGTCCGTCCGCCATTCCTCTCCAAGCGCAAGCGGGCATGGCAGGCCGGCCGCGACGCGGGCCTGCGCCTCGACATCCTCGGGTGCGACCGGCGCCTCGAGGAACCAGGGGTCGTGGGGCGCAAGAGCGGCGCCGAGGGCGATCGCCTCCTCCGCCGTGTAGGCCCAGTGCATGTCCACGGCGATCCTGTGATCCGGACCGAGGGCCGCGCGCAGGGCCTCGACCTCGCCCGGCACGTCCCCGTTCTCGGTATGGCTGATCGGGATCTTGACGGCATCGAAGCCGTCCGCCGCCCATCGCTCCGCCATCTCGATGCGGCCGGCGCGGTCAGGGGCGGGCAGGCCGGACACATAGGCCGGGAGCTCTCCCGGTCCCGGCCGCCCGAGCGCCGCCTGGAGGCTCTGTCCGCCGGCTCTCGCATGCAGGTCCCACAGAGCGATGTCGAGCGCGGCGAGGGCGTCGGCAAGGTAGCCGCCCCAGTAGCCGCGGTTGCGCTGGAGCGCGTAGAGCGCGTCCCACGTCTCGCCTGGATCCATGGGCGGCAGGGCTTCGAGGTACGGCGCGAAGAGGTCGCGGATGATCTCCATGACCGCACGCGGCGCGACGAGACCGTAGGTTTCCCCCCAGCCTTCCGCACCCGAGGCATCGCGCAGGCGCACCACGATGGAGCGGTCGATCAGCGGATAGACCGTGCCGTTGAAGCCGCGCACGACGTAGCGCTCGCCGATCGCCACCTCGTCCGCGCCGGGCGCGCCGAGATAGGCCGTGTCCCGCGGCCGCTCGAAGAGGAAGACCTCGACGGAGGTGATCCGCTCACGCATGCACCGTCTCCAGCGCGGACATGGCGCGCGCATGGAATTGCAGGATCAGCCGCTCGAGGGTCTCGTCCGGCTCCGGCAGGGCCTCCCGCACGTCCGCCGTGGCGCAGAGCCCCTTTTCCCGCAGGATCAGCTTGGTGAGGCGCATCCGGTAGGGCGCCTGGATGAGCAGGAGCGGCAAGGTGCGTTCGTAGAGATCGAGCGCCCGGTCCCGGTCGCCCGCCTGCCACGCAGTCATCAGCGCCGCGTGGAGTTCGAGAAGTTCAAGCGCCGGCATCGTCGCCACCGCGCCGCGCACCAGTTCCTCGTAGAGGTAGCGCGCCCCGCCTCCGCCGATCACGCCGTCGAGGTCCGCGCCGCAGCCGGCCACTAGCTGGCTGACCTTGGGGCCGGACGGTACGCCTTCCTCCTTCACGTAGCGGATCGCGGGAACGGCGCGCGCGACTGACAGCATCTCCTCGGCGGAGAGGTCCGCGCCGCGAGGGGCGAAGAGGTTCTGAAGGACGATGATGCCGCCATCGAGCGCCTCGGCGATGCGGTGGAACCACGCCTCGCTGTCCGAGCCCATCGCCGGGATCGCCATGGCCATCGCGCCATCGACGCCGCTTTCGGCCACGCTCCGGGCCAGCTCGACCATGGTCTCGGGCTCGGCGGCGTTGACGCCGGCAAGGACGGGGAGCCGGCCGGCGCAGGTCTCCACCACGATCTCCAGGGAGGTCCGGCGCTCCTCTGCGCTCAGCTGCACGTCCTCGGACGCGACGCCGGGATAGACGAGCGCCGCGGCGCCGGCCGAGATTGCGTGCTCGGTGAAGCGGCGCAGGCCGCCGAGGTCCACGGTGCCGTCCGCACTGAACGGGGTGGGAACAATCGGCAGGACGCCTTCCAGTCGAACACTCATCCCATTCCCTTTATTTGAGACTGCATTTCCATAATTGAAACCTAGCCAAGACGCCAATAGGATGTCAACGAGTTTCGGAAGGCCGGTTTCGGACCGGGAGGGAGTGACACATGGATTTCATTGCAGTCGATTGGGGCAGCACGCGCTTCCGGGCGTGGTCGATGGGGGCGGACGGTGACGTCCTGGACAGCGTTGAGAGCGATACCGGTCTCAAGGCCGTCGAGGGCGGGCGGTTCGAGGCAGCGCTGATGACCGCCTGCGGCGACTGGCTGGCGCGCGATCCCGGTCTGCCCGTCCTGATGTCCGGCATGGTCGGGTCCCGCGCGGGCTGGAAGGAGGCACCGTATTGCCTCTGCCCCGCAGATCTCGCGGCCGTCACCGCCGATGCGCTCCGCTTCGAGGTGGCCGGACATCCCGCCGCGATCCTGCCCGGCGCGACCTGCGACGACGCGCTCGGCCATGCGGACGTGATGCGCGGAGAGGAGGTGCAGATCTTCGGCGCGGCCGGTCTTCTGGGCGTGGAGGACGCGGTGATCTGCATCCCCGGCACCCATTCGAAATGGGCGCGCCTCGAGGGCGGGCGCCTTGCCGGGTTCGAGACCCACATGACGGGCGAGATCTTTGCCCTCCTGCGCAATCAGAGCCTCGTCGGCGCGCTCGCCGAGGGCGATGCGGACGATCCGGCCGCGTTCCGGGATGGTCTCACCCACGGCATGGCCGCTCCGCTCGCCCATGCCGCCTTCGCCGCGCGGGCCGACGCGCTGAGGGGCACGCTTCCCGCGACCTCGATCTCCGCCTTCCTGTCCGGCGTCCTGATCGGAGCGGAGCTGGCGCGGCGCCCGGAGGCGGACGAGGTGGTGCTGATGGCGACCGGTATCCTGGCCGAGCGCTACGGCGCCGCGCTCGATCACGTGGGCGCGCAGGTGCGCTTCGTCGATGCCAAGGACGCGACACGCGCAGGCCAGGTCCGCGCCGCGGCGACGCTCTGGCCGGAGCGGGTGCCCGCGTGAGCGGGTTTCCGGCGGCCGAGATCGACCATGTCGCGGTTCCCTGCCGCGATCCGGAGGCGTCGGCGGCCTTCTATGTCCGCCTCGGCTTCACGCGCAGCTTCGCCAAGGACGGTCTTCGGCAGATGCAGCTCGGGGGCGCGATGGTGGAACTGATCGCCGCCGAGACTGAGATGCAGGACGCTCCCGTCCCGCGCCACGTGGCCCTGCGGGTCACGGATGCGCGGCAGGCGGCCGAGGCGCTGGACGCCATGGGGATCGAGACGGACGGCCCGCCCCGGAGGGGCGCTTCGGGAGCGCTCTTCCTGTTCTTCAGGGATCCGGACGGCAACTGGATCGAGATCGTGTCCCGATGAGCCTTGGTGCCTCCGGAGCAGAGCGGGGCGGTGCGCCCCTGGCTCTCGTCGCGCTCTTCTGCGGCGTCGCCTCGAGCGTGATGCTGAAGGGGATCGCGGATCTCGCCCCGGGACATGCCATCGCCATTCGCTCCGCCATTGCCGCCGGTCTGCTCGCTCTCGTGATCGGCGTCCGGATGGCGCGGGGGAAAAGCGGCGGGCTCGATCGGGCCGGCGCCGCGCGCGCGGTGTTCGATGCGCTGGCGGGGCTCACCTTCGCGCTCGCGATCTTCGAGCTGCCGCTCGCCCTTCTGGCCACGATCCATGCGACGATGCCGCTCGTGAGCGTCGCGCTTGCGGCCCTCATCCTGCGGGAGCCGCTGCCCGCGCGGGCGCTCGTCGCCATTGCCGTCGGCTTCGCGGGCGTCGTGGTGATCCTCGATCCCGGTTTCGGCGCCTCGCCGCTCGGCCTGACGCTCGCGCTGGTCTCCACGTTCGCCTATGCCTGCCGGGACCTCGTGACCCGTCGTCTGAGGCCGGAGGCGGACATGCTCAAGTCCGTGATTCTCTCCTCGGTCCTGATCGGCGCGGCCGGGCTCGTCACTGCCGGATTGCCGGACCGCGCCCACATGCCCGCCGCGCCCGATCTTGTGCGCCTCCTCTGCGCTGCACTGACCTTTCTCGGGGCGAACACGCTGATCATCGCCGCCTTTCGCCGCGCGACGGTCGCCCGGATCGCACCGCTGCGCTATACCAGCATCCTGTGGTCGCTCGTCTTCGACGCCGCGATCTGGGGACATGTTCCCGATGCCGCCACAGCGGCCGGCATCGCTCTCATCGTGACCGCGGGGCTGATCCTGCTCCGCCCCGCCAGACCCTGACCAGAGGACGACCATGACCTTCGCCGACGCCCTTTCCGCCACCCCGCTCGTCGCCATCCTGCGCGGGATCGAATCGCACGAAGCCGGGGATATCGCCCTCGCCCTGATCGATGCCGGCTTCACCATCGCCGAAGTCCCGCTGAACTCGCCCGATCCGTTGAGGAGCATAGCCGCGATGGTCGAGGCCGCCGGGGATCGGCTGATGGTCGGGGCGGGAACGGTGTTGCGGGCGGAGGATGTCGACGCGGTTTTGGATGCGGGGGGTCAGATCATCGTCTCGCCGGACTTCAAGGAAAGCGTCGTGCGGCGGACGAAGGAGCGGGGCGCAAGCTCCATGCCGGGCATTTCGACGCCGACCGAAGCCTTCGCCGCCATCGAGGCGGGCGCGGACGGGCTGAAGATCTTTCCTGCCGAGGCGTCGCATCCGGGTGTGCTGAAAGCGTGGCGCGCCGTGATGCCGGCGGAGCTGCCGATCCTGCCCGTGGGCGGGATCGACGAGACCAACCTCTCCGGCTGGTGGCAGGCCGGCGCCTCCGGTTTCGGCCTCGGCTCCTCGCTCTACAAGCCGGGACGCAGCGCGGCGGAGGTCGGCGAGCGCGCGGCGGCGATCCGGGCCGCACTGGAGCGGGTTCGCGAAGGGTAGGGGCCATGCGCCTCATCGTGACGGCGGATGATGCCGGACTGTCCGAGGCGGTCGATCGGGGAATTGCCGGGGCCGCCCGGGCGGGGACCGTGACGCAGACGACCTTCATGGTCGCAGCGGCCTTCCCGGATATCGCGAGCGCCGCGGCGCGTATCGGCGGCATGAACATCCCCTGCGGCGTGCATCTGCAATTGACCACCGGCGCCCCGGTGAGTGCCGCCCTGCGCGATGTCGTCGGAGAGCGCCTGCCGGATCACGCCGGGGCCCTTCGGCTGGATCCGGAGCTCGTGCGGGCGGAGTGGCGCGCCCAGATCGAGGCGGCGCGGGAGGCGGGCCTCGCGCCCTCCCATCTGGACACGCATCAGGGCGTCCACCGCCTTGCCGCCTTTCGCCACGTCTACTTCGCCCTCGCGCGGGACTTCGATCTTCCCGTGCGCGGCCATGACGCCGCATTCGCAGCCGAGGCCCGTGCCGGCGGCGTTGCCGCGACGCGCCACGTTCTTACGGGGTGGACCGGCCGGCGCCTCGGCCGCGCGGAGCTACTGTCGGAGCTGGAGACGTATGGCGGGTCCGGCGGCATCCTCGAGCTCGTCACGCATCCGGGCCGCGTCGATGCGCGCCTCGAGGAGATGTCCGCCTGGCGGGGGCGGCGGGAGGCCGAACTGGCCGTCCTCTCGGATCCCGATCTGCGCGAGACCCTGAGGGCGCGGGGGATCGTCCTTGGCGATTACGGCACCCTCGCCACCTGATCCACGCCCCACCCTGCCGGCTTTAATCGGGCCTTAGCGAATTTCTGCTTGAAGGGTGCGGGGTATCGAGGGTGACAGGATGGCAGGCAATCGGCACAGGCCGTGCGGAGTTCGGGAACTGCGCGCCGCCCGGCGCGAGGGGCGCCCGCTCTTTTTCGCCGTCAGTCTCTTCAGCTTCTTCGTGAACCTGCTGATGCTTGCGGGTCCGCTTTACATGCTGAACGTCTACGACCGCGTGCTCGGCTCGCATTCCGTGGAGACCCTGCTGTCGCTGACGGTGCTCGTGGTCTTCCTCTACGTGCTGATGGGCGTGCTCGATTATGCCCGCGGGCGCGTCATGGGCCGCGCCGGGGCGCGGTTCCAGAGCCGTCTCGACCGCCGCGTCTTCGAGGCGACGATGCGGGCGTCGGCCCTGTCGGCGCCGCCGCGGGAGGCCGCGACCGGGCTGAGGGATCTCGACGCCGTGCAGCGGCTCTACAACGCGCCTGTGCTCATGGCCCTGTTCGACCTGCCGTGGACGCCGCTCTTCTTTCTCGGCATCTTCGTCTTCCATCCGGTCCTCGGAGTGGCTGCGCTCGCCGGAGCGGGGGCGCTGATCATCGTCGCCTTCGCCAACCAGATTCTGTCACGCCCCTCGCTCGAGGCGGCCGGAACGGCGAGCCGGTCCGCGGAGGTCTTTGGCGCCCGGATCCGGGACGACGCCGAACTGGTCCAGGCCCTGGGCATGCGGGACGCGGTCTTCTCCCGCTGGAACGTGGCGCGGCATGCCTCGCTCGGCGCGTCCATCGGCGCGGCGGACCTGACCGGAACGTTCGGCGCGATCACCAAGGCGTTCAGGCTCTTCCTGCAATCGGCAATGCTCGGCTTGGGCGCGTTCCTCGTCCTCAGGGGCGCGATGACGCCGGGCGCGATGATCGCGGGTTCCATCCTGCTCGGCCGGGCACTGGCGCCGTTGGAGCAGGGGATCAACGGCTGGCCGCTTGTCCGCCGGGCTCAGGAGGGCTGGCGAAACCTCGCCGTCCTGCTCACCGCCTTGCCACCGTCAGAGCCGCGCACGGCCCTTCCGGCGCCCCGCGGCCATGTCGAGGCCCAGGGCATCACAGTTGCTCCTCCCGGGGAGACGCGCGCCGTCCTGCGCCAGCTCTCCTTCACGGTGGAGCCCGGTCATGCGGTCGGCGTGATCGGGCCCTCCGGATCGGGCAAGTCGAGCCTTGCGAAGGCCCTGACCGGCTACTGGCCGCCGGCGGCCGGAGCGCTTCGGCTCGATGGCGCCGCGCTCGAGCAGTACGAGCCGGACGCGCTGGGGCGCCATGTCGGCTACCTGCCGCAGCGGGTCTCTCTCTTCGAGGGAACGATCCGGGACAATATCGCGCGCATGGCGACGGACCCCGATGACGCCGCGGTCGTCCGCGCAGCGAAGCAGGCCGCGGCGCACGACATGATCGTCTCCCTGCCGGACGGGTACGACACCCGCGTGGGCCCGGGCAACGGCCGCCTGTCGGGCGGACAGGCCCAGAGGATCGGCCTCGCCCGCGCCCTTTACGGCGATCCGGTGCTGATCGTCCTCGACGAGCCGGATTCCGGTCTCGACAATGATGGATCCAACGCCCTGAGCGCCGCGATCCGAACGATGAAATCCGAGGCGAGGGTGATCTTCGTGATGGCGCACCGACCGTCCGCCATAGCCGAATGCGACATGCTTCTCGCCCTCGACGGCGGCACTTGCCGCGCCTTCGGGCCGAAGGCGCGGGTACTGAGGGACATGGTGCAGAACGCCGAGGCGATCCGCCGGGTGCCTGCTGCGGCGGGAGTGGCGTGATGGAGCGGGGGCGTGAGACCTGGTCCGCGCGCGGGCCGATGCTCGCGGGGCTCGTCGCCGTGCTGCTGCTGCTTGCAGGTGGCGGCGCCTGGGGCCTCACCGCACGGATCGCAGGCGCCGTGATCGCGGCCGGGCGGCTCGAGGTGAAGCAGGCCCGGCAGGTCGTGCAGCATCCCGATGGCGGCGTGGTCGACCGGATCCTGGTGGAGGAGGGGGACCGCGTCGCGGCAGGGGATCTGCTGATCCGGCTCGATGCGGACGCCATCCGCTCCGAGCTTTCGGTGACCGAGGCGCGATTCTACGAGGGTCTTGCCCGCCGGAGCCGCCTTGCCGCGGAGCGGGACGGCGCCGCGCGGATCGAGTTCGACCCGCAGCTCCGTGCCGAACCCGCGTACCGGGTGCGCGAGCTGATGGAGGGCGAGGACTGGCTTTTCGGGGCCAGGCGCGACAGCCTGTTGTCGGAAATCGAACAATTGTCGAAGCAGCGCGAGCAGATCGCCGATCAGATCATCGGCATCGAGGCCCAGCGCCGTGCCGTGCGCCGGCAGATCGAGCTGCTGTCGGCGGAGCTGGCCAACAATCGAAGCTTGCTGGGCAAGGGGCTGGTCCGTGCGTCCCACGTCTCCGCGCAGGAGCGCGAGCTGGCGGTCCTGACCGGCCGGGCCGGTGAGCTCACGGCCGGCATCGCCGGCGCGCGGGGGCGCATCACCGAAACCGAGCTTCGCCTGATCGCGATCCGGCGCAAGCGGAGGGAGGAGGCAATCGCGGAGCTCCGGGATCTGCAATACGACATGACGGAGCTGTCCGAGGCGCGCCGGGTCCTGAGGCGTCAGCTCGACCGGCTGGAGATCCGCGCACCGACCTCCGGCATCGTCCACGACATGCAGGTATTCGCCAGGCGCGCGGTGATCCGGGCCGCGGAGCCGGTGCTCCATATCGTTCCGCAGGACCGTCCGCTGGTGATCGCCGCGCGGGTCGAGCCGTTTCACGTGGACGACGTCCATGTTGGCCAGGAGGTGTCCCTGCGCTTCTCCGCCCTCGATCAGCGCACCACGCCGGAACTCTACGGCCAGGTTGCCAAGCTCTCCGCGGATTCGCTCGAGGACAAGACGACGGGCGCGCATTACTACCGCGCCGAGATCGTGCTTTTGGGCGGCGAGGTCGGCCGCCTGCCGGAGGGGGTGGCGATGTTGCCGGGCATGCCGGTCGAAACGTTCATCCGCACGGCCGATCGCACGCCGATCGCCTTCCTGACAAAGCCGCTCGCCGATTATTTCGCGAAGGCGTTCAGGGAGAGTTAAGGAAATCTGCATAGCCTGTCTCTGCTTGCGTTCGGGCAGCTCTTGATCGGGCCGGGCGCGCGGAGGAGCCGGCGGCCCGTCTGCGCGCGGACGGCGCGGGTAACGAGCGCCATTCTTCCCGCGCGAGGCGGAACGGGTTTGTCCCCCGGGGTCGGCCGTGATCATAAGAAGAGGAGACTGGATGAGGTAAGGCACCATGGAGCGAAGGATATTGAAGGTCGCCCTCGGCGGGTTCGGCGCTGTCGGCCGGGCCGTCGCCGAGGCGCTCGACCGGGGGATCGACGGGCTCGAGCTGGTGGCCGTGTCCGCGTCCGACCGGGCGCGCGCCGAGGCGCGCATGTCGGGTGGCTTCCGCAAGGTCTACCCGGTCAAGCCTCTCGAGGAGCTGCAGGACGGGGCCGACGTGGTCGTCGAATGCTGCCCGGGACATTTGTTGGAGACGATCGCCCGCCCGGCGCTGGAGGCTGGCCGGATCGTCGTCGTCGTGAGCGCCGGCGCGCTTCTGGCCAATCCGCATCTCGAGGAGATCGCGGCGCGGACGGGCGGGCGGATCCTGGTCCCGTCGGGCGCGCTCGCGGGGCTCGATGCGGTGAGGGCAGCGGCAGAGGGCACGGTCGAGAGCGTGACGATCTCGACGCGGAAACCGCCCGCCGGTCTCAAGGGCGCACCGGCGATCGAGGCCATGGGCTTGGACCTGGACGCCGTCACGGAGCCGGTCCTGTGCTACGCGGGCCCCGCCGAGGATGCGATCGCGGGCTTTCCGGCGAATCTCAACGTTGCCGTCGCGCTCGGTCTTGCGGGGATCGGCACGGCGCGCACGATGCTGGAGGTCTGGGCGGATCCGACGGTGGAGCGCAACACCCACACGATCCGGCTCGTGTCGGACAGCGCGACCATGACGATGACCATCGAGGGCATTCCCTCGGACGATAATCCTCGCACCGGCCGGATCACGCCGCTGAGCGTCATCGCCCTGCTGAAACGCCTCGCCGCGCCGATGGTGATCGGAACCTGACGAAGCGAAAGGCGCGGGTTCATAAATCTACATATTGACGCAGCCCCTCCGGCTATCCCAAGATATCCGTGCTTTGGTTCCGGCGACTCGTTGCCGGTGAAGAGGGAAGACTGGTGGAAATCCGGCGCTGCCCCCGCAACTGTAAGCGGCGAGCCGACCCCCGGCGATCCACTGGCTCTATGTGCCGGGAAGGTGGGGGAAGGCATTCGAGCCGTCGAGTCAGGAGACCTGCCAGAGCGGAAACACGACACGGGCGGTGGGCCCGGAGGCGTCGTTCGGACGATATCGGCCGCAGGGTCGCATCGGCTCCTTTCGTGCCTTCGATCCTCGCCACGAGACACGGAAGATCTAAGGGACCGAGCCGCATGACCATCACCGTCTATTCCAAACCCGCCTGCGTGCAGTGTACCGCCACGACCCGCAGCCTCGATGCAAAGGGCATCACCTACGAGGTCGTCGATCTGACCCTCGACGACAGCGCGCTCGCCCGTGTCACCGAACTGGGATATCGTCAGGCTCCCGTCGTGGTGGCCGGAGAAGAGCATTGGTCCGGCTTCCGCCCGGACATGATCGGCCGCCTGGGCTGACGCGTCTTGCGCCTGGCGTTCTACTCCTCCGCCTCCGGCAACACCGCGCGCTTCGTCGAACGGCTCGGAGTGCCGGCGGAGCGGATCGGGCCGGGTGCACCGCCGCGCATGACGGCGCCTTACGTGCTGGTGACGCCGACCTATGCCGATGGCGAAGGTCGCGGAGCCGTCCCGAAGCCGGTGATCCGGTTTCTGAACGACGCCGACACTCGCGGGCACCTTCTCGGGGTCATCGCGGGCGGCAACCGCAATTTCGGTGAAACCTTCGCCCTCGCGGGCGACATCATCGCGGCAAAATGCGGGGTGCCCTGCCTCTACCGGTTCGAACTGGCCGGCACGAACGGGGACATCGCGCGGGTGAGACAGGGACTTGAAAGATTATGGACGCAGAAACCCTCGACCGCGGCGTGAGCGCCAGCCCCGAGATCCAGGGGATGGATTATCACGCGCTCAACGCGATGCTGAACCTCTATGACGACAAGGGGCACATCCGGTTCGAGGCGGACCGCCAGGCGGCGCGCGCCTATTTTCTCGAGCACGTGAACCAGAACACGGTGTTCTTCCACTCGCTGGAAGAGAAGCTCGGCTACCTCGTCGAGAAGGGCTACTACGACACGAGTGTGCTCGATGCCTATGACAGGGCGTTCGTGCACAAGATCTGGGATGCAGCCTTCGCCAAGAAGTTCCGCTTCCCGACCTTCCTCGGCGCGTTCAAGTACTACACGTCCTACACGCTCAAGACGAATGACGGGAAGCGCTACCTCGAGCGCTACGAGGATCGCGTCTGCATGGTCGCCCTGGCGCTCGCGCGCGGGGACGAGACGCTGGCGATGCGCCTGATGGAGGAGATCGTCGCGGGCCGGTTCCAGCCGGCAACGCCGACCTTCCTCAATGCCGGCAAGGCGCAGCGCGGGGAGCTGATCTCGTGCTTCCTTCTGCGCATCGAGGACAACATGGAGTCCATCGGCCGGTCCATCAATTCGGCTCTGCAGCTGTCCAAGCGCGGCGGCGGCGTGGCCCTGCTGCTGACCAATATCCGCGAGCACGGTGCGCCCATCAAGGGCATCGAGAACCAGTCCTCCGGTGTCATCCCGGTGATGAAATTGCTCGAGGACAGCTTTTCCTATGCCAACCAGCTCGGCGCGCGGCAGGGGGCGGGGGCGGTCTATCTCAACGCCCACCACCCCGACATCCTGCGCTTTCTCGACACCAAGCGCGAGAATGCGGACGAGAAGATCCGCATCAAGACGCTCTCCCTCGGCGTCGTCATTCCGGACGTGACCTTCGAGCTCGCCAAGCGCGACGAGGAGATGTACCTCTTCTCCCCCCATGACGTCGCGAAGGTCTACGGCAAGCCGTTCTCCGAGATCTCGGTAAGCGAGAAATACCGCGAGATGGTGGACGATCCGCGCATCCGGAAGTCCAAGATCCGCGCCCGGCGCTTCTTCGAGATCCTTGCGGAGATCCAGTTCGAGAGCGGCTATCCCTACATCATGTTCGAGGACACGGTGAACCGCGCGAACCCGGTGCAGGGCCGGATCAACATGTCCAATCTCTGCTCCGAGATCCTGCAGGTGAACGAGGCGTCCGAGTTCGAGGACGACCTGAGCTACAAGCACCTCGGGACGGACATCTCCTGCAACCTCGGCTCGATGAACATCGCCAAGGCGATGGATGGCGGCGATCTCGCGGCGTCCATCGATGTCGCGGTCCGGGCGCTGACCGCGGTCAGTGACATGTCCGCCATCGACAGCGTGCCCTCGGTGCGCCGCGGCAACGACGAGAGCCATGCGATCGGGCTGGGGCAGATGAACCTGCACGGCTACCTCGCCCGCGAGCGCATCCATTACGGCAGCCCCGAGGCGCTGGACTTCACGTCCGTCTATTTCGCGACGGTGCTGTTTCACGCGCTGACGGCGTCCAACGCGCTGGCCTCCGAACGGGGCAGATCCTTCGCCGGCTTCGAGAATTCGACCTACGCGGACGGCTCCTTCTTCGACAAGTATGTCGAAGAGGACTGGATGCCGAAGACGGATGTCGCAAAGGCACTGTTCGAAAAGGCCGGCATTCCGCTGCCGACGCGCCGGGACTGGGCGCAGCTGCGCGATGCCGTGATCGCCGAAGGGCTCTACAATCGCAATCTCCAGGCCGTGCCGCCCACCGGCTCGATCAGCTACATCAACAACGCGACCTCCTCGATCCACCCGATCGCGTCGAAGATCGAGATCCGCAAGGAAGGCAAGATCGGACGCGTCTATTATCCGGCGCCGTTCATGACGAACGAGAACCTCGAATATTACCGCGATGCGTACGAGATCGGGCCCGAGGCGATCATCGACACCTATGCCGCCGCCACCGAGCACGTCGACCAGGGGCTGAGCCTCACGCTGTTCTTCCGGGACACCGCGACGACACGGGACATCAACCGCGCGCAGATCTACGCGTGGCGCAAGGGGATCAAGACGATCTACTACGTCCGCCTGCGCCAGATGGCCCTCGAAGGCACCGAAGTTCAGGGCTGCGTCTCCTGCACCCTCTGATATCCTTCAGGCGGCCAGGTCCCTCCGGCTTCGCCCGGTGGGGCCGACGTCCCGCCCTCGACCGTCACTTCGATCTTGAGAGTATGCCGAGATGAAAGACCTCACCCGCCGCGTCGCGGCCCGTGCCGTGAACTGGAACCGCGTCGAGGACGACAAGGACCTCGAGGTCTGGAACCGTCTGACGGCGAATTTCTGGCTGCCCGAGAAGGTGCCGCTGTCCAACGACGTGCAGAGCTGGGCCACCCTCACGCCCGAGGAGCGCAAGCTGACGATCCGCGTTTTCGCCGGCCTCACCCTCCTTGATACCGTGCAGGCCGGCGTCGGCGCGCCGGCCCTGATGGCGGACGCGACCACGCAGCACGAGGAGGCGGTCCTGGCCAACATCTCCTTCATGGAGGCGGTGCACGCCAAGTCCTACTCCTCGATCTTCTCGACGCTCTGCTCCACCGAGGAGATCGACGCGGCGTTCCGCTGGGCCGAGGAGAACGAGCATCTCCAGGCCAAGGCGTCCCGCATCCTCGAGGATTACGCGCCGGGCGGCGATCCCCTGAAGAGGAAGATCGCCTCGACCTTCCTCGAGAGCTTCATGTTCTACTCGGGCTTCTACCTGCCGATGTACTGGTCGAGCCGGGCGAAACTGACCAACACCGCCGATCTCATCCGTCTGATCATCAGGGACGAGGCCGTGCATGGCTACTACATCGGCTACAAGTTCCAGCGCGCCCTAGCGAAGGAAAGCGCCGAAAAGCAGGCGTCGATCAAGGATTACGCCTTCTCGCTGCTGTTCGAGCTCTACACCGTCGAGGACCGCTACACCGCCGAACTCTATGACGGCGTCGGTCTCACCGAGGACGTGAAGCGCTTCCTGCACTACAATGCGAACAAGGCGCTGATGAACCTCGGCTACGAGGCGCTCTTCCCCGAGACCTCGACGGAGGTGAACCCGGCGATCCTGTCCGCGCTCTCGCCCAACGCCGACGAGAACCACGACTTCTTCTCCGGCTCCGGTTCGTCCTACGTGATCGGCAAGGCCGTGGCGACGGAAGACGAAGACTGGGACTTCTGAGCGTCCGCGCTCCCTGTGAACCATGAAAGGCCGCCTGCCATGGCGGCCTTTTTCGTGCGTGGGGGGACAGGGCGGTGTGGCAGACCCCGGACCCGACGCGCGAGCTCCCCTCTCTTCGCGGGCGTCGCGCCACGGGGATGATTCCGGCGGTCTCGGAGGGCGTAAAAGCGGACGAGGAGGGCGCTACGACTGCGGAACTAAGGCCTCAAGGCACCCTCAGCGATCCACCAAGCCGAATTCGGCCTCGTGGCGGGCGAGGACTTCGAGGTCACGTTTCCCTCTACAGGAATAGCCGCGCCGCGACCGGCACGGCCTGAAAAAGCGTCCCGACCGCAACGGCGCCCAGGCCCCATTTTGCCAGGCGCGACGATCGCAGCAGGTTCTGCACGGCAGAGAGTTTCAGGTTCTCTTCAAAGGTAGCGTCAGCGATGCGAGAAACTCCGATACGGACCGCATCTTCGGGGCGCAGGATGACCGCCCGCGCCGCTACGCCGGCACCAACCAGCGTCAAAAACAGACCGGTCAGCGTGAGTGCGTCAGCAATGACTGGAGGCATTCAATCGGTCCTGTTCGATACTCAACTGCCTAAGGCGCAATCTGCCGCGATCTTGCCGTTCGGTCTACCCTGCGCACGAACGTCCCGATTTAAGGGCCGGCGACCTTGTCGCCCCAGGCTCGCATGTCCCGGAGCCGCCGGCCGTGCTTGCCCGGTGCTCCCCAGAGCGCGTTGCGCATCGCCCCCTGGGCTGAATGCCCTGGGCAGAGTTCTTAATTCTTTCTGAAAAACTGGTCGGAGTGGCGAGATTCGAACTCACGACCCCTGCCTCCCGAAGACAGTGCTCTACCAAGCTGAGCTACACTCCGACCGTGGCGCGGGGGGTAGCCTGTGGCGCGGGGAATGGCAAGGGGTTTGAGCGTGCCTTACGCTAGGGTTTTTCTCATATGCGTCTCGAGCTCGGACAGGAGGGTGCGCTTGTCGAAGCGTGCAAGGGCCGTGGCGCGGGCGGCGGTGGACATCTTGCGGATCCGGGGGCCGAGATGAAGCCCGTAGGCGATGGCCTGCGCGAAGCCTTCCGCGTCGTGCTCGCCCACGAGGAAGCCCGTCTCGCCTTCCTCGATCGCGTCCGGGATGCCGGCATGTCGGGTGGAGATGGTCACCGCCCCGGCGGAGAGCGCTTCCTGGATGGCGGTCGGCATCCCTTCGGTGTCCCCGTCCGGACCGGTGACCGAGTGCTGCAGGAAGAACTCGGCGCGGGACAGCAGCGTTCGGACCGCGTCATGGGGCAGGCGGCCGTGAAAGGTGATCCGGTCCCCGGCTCCGAGGTCCTGGGCCAGGGCGCGGCACGGCTCCATGAGCGGGCCGTCTCCCACGATGTCGAGCTTCGTGTGGGGCAGGCCGCGCGTGGCGTTTGCGAAGGCGCGAATGGTGACCAGGGGCGCCTTCTTCGGCACGAGGCGGCCCACCGCGAGGAAACGGCCGGGGATCTTCTCCTCGGGGACGAACAGATCGGTCTCGACGCCGGAGGGGATCACGGTCGTGTTGGGATGCGCGGCGCCCGCCCGGGCGAGGTTGTCCACGAGATGTCGGGACACCGCGAAGATGCCGGAGAGGTAGGGCATGAGCCGCCGGTAATCGCGCGCCTGCTTGGCGGTCTGGAGCGAGCGGGAGGCGTCCGAGCCGCGGAAATAGGTGAAGCAGGGGATGCCCAGATCGGATGCGAGGGGCGCGAGGACGAGGGCCTGTGTGCCGTACTCCGTCAGGATCACCTCGACCCCCTCGCGCTTCAGGAAAGCCGCGATGGCAGCGCGGTCCCGCCCGGCGGGGACCTGCGTCGAGCCGTGGCGGAGGAGGTTGCGCGCCTGCCCCGGAAGGGATGCGAGGGCGGCAAGGCCTGTCGCCGGCCGGCGAACGTGGATCGGGCGGTGATGCACGTCCTCCCCCCTGCGGCGGGCGCAGAGGATGACCGTATCGCCGCCGAAGAGGTGGCCGATATGGTGGTTGATGAAGGTCTCGCCGGGGTTATGGTAGGTCCCCATCGCGATGCAGGTTCGCATTAGCGCTCCTCCGGATCCCCTGTTTCCGTCCGCCCCTTGCGCATCATCAGCAGGCCGGAGCGAAGGAAGGTGCCCGTTTCGGGCCGCAGGCGCATCCGCAGAACCGGCCGGTTTTCCGATGCACCGGCCGTGCCTTCGCGCAGGACGATGTAGATGCCGCTGGCGATGATGATCCCGGCGCCGATCATGGTCCAGCGGTCCGGACGCTCGGAGAAGAAGAGGGCCCCGTAGAGCGTGGCCCAGATGATCTGCGAATATTGCATGGGCGCGACGATCACCGCCTCCCCGCGCTTGTAGGCGGCGATGATCAGGGAGGTCGCGCCGAAGGCCATGACCGAGATCAGGGCGAGCAGCCCCAGATGCGACGCCGGCATGGGTTCGTAGACGAAGGGCAGGGCGGCGCCCATCACGACCACATTGGCCAGCATCGGGTAGAGAATGAGGACGACGCTGCGCTCCTCCCGCCCGATCCGGCGCACGATGACGGCGGAGAGGGCGGTGCCGACAGCGGTGACGAGGGCCGCGGCATGGCCGAGGCCGAGGGTCGTGGCGCCGGGGCGCAGGACGACGAAGACACCGCAGAGTCCAAGGACGACGGCGCACCAGCGTTTCAGGCGGACCGTTTCGCCAAGTATGGGAACCGAGAGGATCGTGACGAGAAGCGGCGCGGCGAAGATCAGGGCGTAGACCTGCGTGAGCGGCAACGTCGAGAAGGCGTAGAAGGCCGACACGCCGCCCGCGACGCCGGAGATGGCACGCAGGAGGTTCCACCACGGATGAATCGGGCGCAGGTGGCCGTCCACCGGGTCCGAAATCAGCATCAGCGTGGCGAGGGGGAAGTTGAAGAGGACCGAGAAGAAGACGATCTGCACCGCGGAGTAGCTCGCGCCGAGATATTTCACCCCGAGGTCATGGGTCGCCCAGACGGCGAAGGCCGCGAGCGCGAGCAGCGCGCCGGAGCGGTTGGAATGGACTGGTTCGGACATGAGCGGGATCCCAGCGAAGCGGATGGGTCGGCACCGCTTCTGCACCGCTCCCGGCCGTCGTGCAAGCCGCTGTGCCGAGGGGGCGGGAGATGGTGGAGGGGCCGCGGCGCCAGCTGCGGGGCTCCGGGCGGTCCGTCAGTCCGGTTTGCTCCAGAGCGTGAGAATGACGCCCGTGATCGCCGCGAGCGCCAGCGTCCCGGCAACGGAGAGGCTGCACCTGAGACCCGCCAGCGCAAGGAGGAAGGTCGCCGAGCCCGCCAGGCCCGCCGGGAAGAGGAGGGCGACACCGGGCTCGCCGCGCCGGTCGACGGCCCTTACCGGGAGGGCGTGGTCCTCCGGCTCGTCGGTTTCCGCATCCGGTACGGACGTCAGGATGCGCTCGCGCGCACGCTCGTAGGCAGCCTTGCTCAGGCCGCCCGACAGGCGCATCCGCTCCAGTTCCCTCAATTCCTCGATCAGCGTCATGGACCTGCTTCTCTCACCGGGCTGGAGCAATGCCTCCGGAATGTGGTCCCCTCTGGGCAAGGGGTGGAGAAACGCGAGCCAGGGTAAACGCCAGGACCGGGCGCCCGGTCCGGTGATACCGGGGAAGGGGGACGCTCTTCCACGGCGCAATCGAAGACCGCTCGGGGCCTGATCGCGGGTCGGCGGGTGGAGGCGAGGGCGCTGCCGGACGCCGGGGGAGGGTCGTCTGGCCGATGGCCGCGCTCGAGGGCGGGGCGCTGGAGGCCCTTGAATCTAAAGGGCCGCAAGACGGCGTGAGGGCGGGAAAGCACACCCCTATCCGCTGTCATCCCGGCGCTATTTGATAACGCGGCACCCGACTATAGCCTTCACGGCGAGCACCCCGGCCAAGACCGGACCCGTCACATCCATGGGAGGATTGCCCGCCATGATCTCTCGCCTCTGCCTCGTCGCCGCCGCCGGGATCGCGCTGATCCACGGCGCTGCCCGCGCCGATCAGGCCCTCGTTCTCGGCGCCCCGGAGCCCGCCCGCGCCGGTCTTTTCACCGGCAGCGGCATGCCGGACGTGGCGCAGGGCCTGCGCGATGCGGGATTTACCGTAACGGCCGGGACCGGGGGGCGCGTGGATGACATGCGCACCTCGCTGTCGGAGATGCTGACCGAGTTGGAGGACGGGGAGCGTCTCGTCATCCATCTGACCGGCCGATTCGTGCGCAGCGGACGGGAGAGCTGGATCCTCGCCGATCGCTACGACCTGCCGGCACGCGGCGATCTCAACCTCGCGACGGTGGGGGGCGTGGGCCTCTCCCTCGACACGGTGCTCGAAATTGCCGGGCGCGTGCCAGGCGGCGCAGTGTTGGCGCTGGGCATCGAGGAGGACGACCTCGATCTCGGGCGCGGCCTCTCCGAGGGGGTCAGGCTGGGGACCGTGCCGCAGGGCGTGACCGTCCTGCGCGGCGAGCCGGGAGACATGGCCCGGTTCGTGGCGCGGGACCTGACCGAGCCGGGCCGCAGCCTCGCCGCGTCCATCGGTTCGGTGGAGGGAATTTCGGCGGATGGCTTCGTGTCGGACCGGCTGATCTTCCAGACCGAAGAGCGGCGGGAGGCGGATACCGATACCGGCTCCTCGCAGGCCGAAATCGCCGCCGAGGTCGAGCGGGCGATCTGGGAGGCGTCCGAGGAGCAGGACACGCTCGCGGCCTACCAAGGCTATATCGAACGCTACCCGCGCGGGACCTTCGCAACGCAGGCCCGATCCGCCATCGAGGCCATCGAATCGGAGCCCAACCGGGATCAGCGACTGCAGGAGGAGGCCCTCGGGCTGTCCCGCGACGAGCGCAGGCAGATCCAGCAGAGCCTGACCGTTCTGGATTACGAGCCCCGCGGAATCGACGGGATCTTCGGCCCGGGCACCCGCGGCGCGGTGAACAGGTTCCAGCGACAGAACGGCTTTCCGGAAACCGGCTATCTCGACCGGCGACAGATCGAGCGGCTGACGCTGCAATCGGAGCGGCGGCAGGCCCGGAATGAGGCGGAGGCCGAGCGTCGCCGTCTCGAGGCGGAGCAGCAGGACCGCGCGACCTGGGACGCCACCGGCGCCGGTGGGGACGAGGCCGGGCTTCGTACCTACCTAGAGCGCTACCCCGACGGGCTCTATTCCGATATCGCCGAGGCGCGACTGGGCGCGATCGAGGAAAGCAAGCGTGCCGAAGCCGAGGGGCGCGATCGCGCCGCCTGGGATCAGGCGGCCGACACGGCGACGATCCCCGCCTACCGCGCCTATCTCGAGACATTCCCGGAGGGCGCATTCAACGAGGAAGCGCGATCCCGGATCGCGGCGCTCGTCGAGGAAAGCAGCGACGGGCGTCGCGAGGCGGAGATCGCCGAGCAGGCCCTCCCGCTCAACCCGATCACCCGCTCCCTGGTGGAAAAGCGGCTGGACCAGCTCGGACTGGAGCCGGGTCAGCTCGACGGACAGTTCGACGACGACACCCGCCGCGCCATCCGCCGCTTCCAGCGCGATCGGGATATCGAGATCACGGGCTATCTGACCGAGGAGACGCTCTCGCGAATGCTGGCGGACGTGGGCCAGCTGTTCCTCGGCGGGCGATGAGGGGGAGGGCTTCGGTTTGATCCGGGCCGGCAGCATTGTCGTCGGCCCGGTGCGGCCGGGGCCACCCTCCCTGGTCTCTCAAAGAAGATCGGATGGGATCGTGGACGAGCGTGGCATCGGGGGACCTACGCGCGATTCGCGCCGGTCAGCCTTTCGGGGGCCACGCGCCGTGGAGGCGGGTTTGACGACCAGACAAAAAAAAGAGGGCCGCTCCGGCGAGGGAGCGGCCCTTCTTTGCACCAAACCGGTGCGCTCGATCAGCCCTGACGGGCCTTGAAGCGGCGCTGGGTCTTGTTGATGACGTAGACGCGGCCCTTGCGGCGCACGACACGGCAATCCCGGTGCCGGTTCTTCAGCGAGCGGAGCGAATTACGGACCTTCATCAGGACCTCTCCTCAAACTGCGGCGCCCCTGTATGTGCGCGCCCGGTTGCGTTCATGGCCCCCGCGTGGCGGGCCGGCGAATAATGGTGGGCGGTACTGGGATCGAACCAGTGACCCCTACGATGTCAACGTAGTGCTCTACCGCTGAGCTAACCGCCCGTGCCACAGCTCTTTTCCTTTGTCCCGAGCTTCCGTCGGAAGCGAAGGACGCGGGATCGGTGCCGCGTCGGTGGAGCGCTCTATAAAAGCATCGCGGAGGGGGTTCAAGGGGTTTCCGCACCGATAAAAAAACCCCATCATCTTCTGACAAGTGGAGGGGATCATGACGCAGGCGCCGTTCCGGATCGAACGTCCGACGAGATCGACCACGGCCACCATTTTCGCCTCTCCCCATAGCGGGCGGGATTACCCGTCGTCGTTTCTGCGCCAGGTGATTCTCGATGAGCTGTCGGTTCGCTCCTCGGAGGACGCCTTCATGGACGAACTCGTGAGCGCCGCCCCGTCCTGCGGCGCTACCCTGATCGCGGCGAACGTGCCACGGGCTTTTATCGATCTTAATCGCGGCCCGGACGAGCTCGATCCCGGCGTGGTGCAGAACGTTCGCGGATCCGGGCACAATCCGCGGATCGGTTCGGGCCTCGGCGTGATACCCCGCGTCGTCTCCAACGGGCGGGCGATCTATCGCGGCAAGATCGAACTGACCGAGGCGAAGGCGCGTATCGCCGACTTCTGGCAGCCGTACCACGCCGCACTGACCGCCGAGATCGAGAGCGCGAAGCGCGCGCACGGGGTCGCGATCCTGTTCGACATGCACTCGATGCCGCACGAGGCCATCGATTCAGGGCTGCGCGCGAAAGGGAGTCCACCGCAGGTCGTGCTCGGCAACCGCTTCGGCGCGGCCTGCGGCGGCGATATCATCGAGCGGATCGAGGCCATCTTCCGGGAGGAGGGGTTTCGGGTCGCGCTCAACGTTCCGTTCGCCGGAGCATATGTGACGCAGCAATACGGGCGACCCGCGCGCAACCAGCATGCCGTGCAGATCGAGATCGACCGCAGTCTCTACATGGACGAGGCGCAGATCGAGAAAGGGCCGGAGTTCGACGCGTTTCGCGAGCGGATGTCTGGAATCATCCGCAAGCTCGCCGATCTCGGCCGGCCGGAGCACTCCGTGCCGCTGGCAGCCGAATAGCCTTCAGCGCAGGGCACGGCCCTTGAGGATCGCGCCATCCCCGAACCGACCGCGAATCGCATCGGTGGCGCGCTCCGCGCGGGCGCGGGCGGCGGCATCCGGGTCGAGCAGGTCGCCGAACTCCGTGCCGCCCTTGTCTTCGGACAGATCCGAGATGCCAACGCCGATGAGGCGAAACGGGCCGGGATCGTCGGTCTGGTCCAGAAGGCTGCGCGCAGCGCGGTAGAGCCGGTCCGCGATCTGGGTCGGATGGTCGAGGGAGACGCGGCGGGTCACCAGCTTGTGGTTCGCACGCTTGAGCTTGAGTATCACCACGCGCCCGGCCAGACCCTTGGCCTTCGCGCGGTCGCACACCTTTTCCGACAAACGCCAGAGATGCCCGTCGAGGAGGTCGCGGTCAGCCGTGTCCTCGCCGAACGTGGTCTCGTTGGAGATCGACTTGGCCCGGCGGTCCTGCGTCACCCGCCGGGCATCGACGCCGCGGCAGAGGTGATAGAGACGCTCGCCGGACGAGCCGAACCGGTGGCTGAGGTCCTTGCGATCCCAGCGCTGGAGGTCCGCGAACGTCCTGATGCCGGCCTTCTCGAGGCTCGACTGCGCCGCCTGACCGACGCCCCAGATCCGGGAGACCGGCATGGGCGCCAGCATGTCGAGGGTCTCGGCGGTCCCGATGACGGAGAAGCCGCGGGGCTTGTCCAGTTCGCTTGCCAGTTTGGCGAGGAACTTGTTGTGCGACAGTCCGATGGAGCCGGAGAGCCCGAGCTCGTCCTCCATCCGTTTCAGAAGGCGCGCAAGGAGAAGGGCAGGCGGTGCGCCATGCAGGCGCTCGGTTCCGGTCAGGTCGAGGAACGCCTCGTCGAGGGAGAGGGGTTCGATCGCCGGGGTCATGTCGTCCATCATGGCGCGAATCGCGCGGGAGGCTTCGACATATGCCGCCCCGCGGGGCTTCACGATGACGGCGTCCGGGCAGAGCTTCAGCGCCTTGAACATCGGCATTGCCGATCTGACTCCGTAGATCCGGGCGATGTAGCAGCACGTCGAGACGACGCCGCGCCTCCCGCCGCCGACGATCACGGGCTTGTCGCGCAAGGAGGGATCGTCCCGCTTCTCGACCGATGCGTAGAAGGCGTCGCAATCCATGTGGGCTATGCCGAGCGAGAAGAGCTCCGGATGCGACAACAGGCGCCGGCCCCGACAGACGGGACAGCGCGGGCCCGGTGCATCGGGCCAGTGGGACAGACAATCTCTGCAGAGGGCGGGCATGGCCCACCCAATCTAGGCGATCGGGCCGGGCGATGCGAGCGGCCGCGCGCTGATACCGCGCGGCCCAAATGCATCAGGCGGCCAGCGGCGCCTGCGTCTCGACATGGACCCGCGTATGCGCGAGCTGGTCGAGCTGTGCCATCATCGCGGCTTCGCGCGCGATGTCGTCCCGGAGGCTCTCGCTCCGGGCAGGAACGCTCACCCGGCGGTGGACGACCTGAGGGCGGGCATCAGCTGCGTCGCGGACGATGAGGCGGACCATGGCCTCGACGCGGCCGAAGTCGCGGTCACGGCGGGCATGGACGATATGAGTGGACAGGACGGTCATGGCGTTGCTCCCCATGGTACCGGCGCTTTTCGGGGCCGGAGTAGATGTTGCGGCAGCGGAAGAGGCCTCGGCCTCGGCGATGTGCGACTTGCGCTCCCCCAGGAGCACGCCGGTGCGCGGTCTGTTTTTGAGGGTCATCACTGTCCTGCTCGCTTCTCTTTCTTGATGGCCGGGACGTCTGTCGGTCGCCGTGCCGCTTTCTGTGGATAACTACGCCGTTGACTCCCGAAAGTTCCGACCGGCCCTGATTTTCCGTTCTGCAGGCCTTGCGCGATGATGCGGAACCCCGCACGAACGGGGTACGTTTGCCGCGCATAGCCACGAGAGTTTCCGGAGATTGACATGAGCACCACGATCACTGCCCGCCGCGACCGCAAGAGCATGACCCTCATGATCCCTCTGGCGGTCCTCTCCGTGGGCGTCGTGATCATCCTTGCCATTCTCCTCGCGTGGTCGGGCAGGGAGGTCGACGGCGCGGCCGCGCCCGGCGAGGCGCCGAACAACGAGGTTGCCGTGGAGCCGACCGGGGCCGGAACGGCGCCGGAAGGCGTGATCGATCAGGCCGGGGCAGGGCTCTCCGACGAGACGGATTCGGACATGATCGAAGGCGCCGCCGGTGCCGCCTCGAGCGCTGAAGGCGAGGAGATGATGAACGAGTCGGGTGCGGCCGTGGAAGATGGCGCTGCCGCTGGAGAGGAAGCAGCCGATGACGAAGGCGCTGCTCTCGAGCCCGCTGCCGATCAGGAGCAGGGCGACCTTGCCCCGGCCGGCGACGAGCAGCCTGCGACCGTGACCCAGCCCACCGCGACGGTTGGCACGACGGAAACGCCCGAGGGCGAAGAAGGCGCCGAGGAAAGCTCCGGCATGGATCTCGAAGAGGTCGATGATCCCGACACGGACACCGAGTTCACACCGACCCCCTCCGGCCCCGAAGGCCGCGACGGCGAGACGATCCTCCAGCAGTGAAGGCCTCCGGGCCGGCCTTGTGAAAAGCGTCCGCTCCGGCGGGCGCTTTTTTTGTTCGAGGCGCCCGGCAAGGGGGTTGCATTTGAGCAACAGTGTTTCCATCTGATGATCAAGGCCCGGTGCCGGAGGCTCGCCGCAAGACGGGGGCATTCACCAGCCGGGTGCTTGAAAACAAAGGAGAATACGACCGATGGACATGGAGAAGTTCACGGAGAGGTCGCGCGGCTTCCTGCAGGCGGCGCAGACCATCGCGATGCGAGAGGATCACCAGCGCATGGTGCCCGAGCATCTTCTGAAGGCCCTGATGGACGACGATCAGGGGCTTGCGAGCAACCTCATCCGCAAGGCCGGAGGCGCGCCCGAGCGCGTCATCGAAGCCGTCGACGCGGCGATTGCGAAGCTGCCCAAGGTGAGCGGCGATTCCGGCCAGATCTACATTGATACCTCGACGGCAAAGGTCCTCGACGAGGCCCAGAAGATTGCGAAGAAGGCGGGCGACAGCTTCGTCCCCGTCGAGCGCATCCTGACTGCGCTGGCCGTCGTGCGCTCCGGCGCGAAGACGGCGCTGGAGGCGGGAGCCGTGACGGCGCAGAACCTCAACGGCGCGATCAATGACGTCCGCAAGGGCCGGACGGCGGACAGCGCCAGCGCTGAGGAGGGCTACGACGCGCTCAAGAAGTACGCGCGCGATCTCACCGAGGCGGCGGAGCAGGGCAAGATCGACCCGATCATCGGCCGGGACGAGGAAATCCGGCGCTCGATGCAGGTCCTGTCCCGCCGGACGAAGAACAATCCCGTCCTCATCGGCGAGCCCGGCGTCGGCAAGACGGCCATCGCCGAAGGTCTCGCGCTGCGGATCGTGAACGGCGATGTGCCCGAGAGCCTGCGCAACAAGCGTCTCATGGCGCTCGACATGGGCGCGCTGATCGCCGGAGCGAAGTATCGCGGCGAGTTCGAGGAGCGCCTGAAGGCGATCCTGTCCGAAGTCACCGCCGCTGCTGGCGAGATCGTTCTCTTCATCGACGAGATGCACACCCTTGTCGGCGCGGGAAAGGCGGACGGGGCGATGGATGCGTCCAATCTTCTGAAGCCCGCCCTTGCGCGGGGGGAGCTGCACTGCGTCGGCGCCACCACGCTCGACGAGTATCGCAAGCACGTCGAGAAGGACGCGGCCCTCGCGCGGCGGTTCCAGCCGGTCATGATCGAGGAGCCGACGGTGGAGGATACCGTCTCCATCCTTCGGGGCATCAAGGAGAAATACGAGCTGCACCACGGCGTGCGGATCTCCGATAGCGCGCTCGTCTCGGCCGCGCAGCTGTCCCACCGCTACATCACGGACCGCTTCCTGCCCGACAAGGCCATCGACCTGATGGACGAAGCCGCGTCGCGCCTCCGGATGGAAGTGGACAGCAAGCCGGAGGAGCTGGACGCGCTCGACCGGGAGATCCTGCAGAAGCAGATCGAGTCGGAGGCTCTCCGCGCCGAGGACGACCAGGCCTCCAAGGACCGTCTGGAGAAGCTCGAGCGTGAACTCGGCGATCTGCAACAGCGCTCCGCCGAGATGACGGCGAAGTGGCAGTCCGAGCGCGATCGCCTCGAAGGCTCGCGCGAGCTGAAGGAACAACTCGACCGGGCCCGCGCGGATCTCGACATCGCCAAGCGGGAGGGCAACCTCGCCCGCGCCGGCGAGCTGAGCTACGGCATCATCCCGCAGCTCGAGAAACAGCTCGCGGAGGCCGAAGGCGCCGACGGCGACATGATGGTGGAGGAAGCCGTGCGGCCCGAGCAGATTGCCCAGGTCGTGGAGCGCTGGACCGGAATTCCGGTCTCGAAACTCCTCGAGGGCGAGCGGGACAAGCTCCTGCGGATGGAGGATGCCATCGGGCGCCGGGTGATCGGTCAGCGTCAGGCGGTGCGCGCCGTCTCCAACGCCGTGCGCCGGGCGCGCGCGGGGCTGAACGACGAGAACCGTCCCCTCGGCTCCTTCCTCTTCCTCGGGCCGACCGGCGTCGGCAAGACGGAGCTGACGAAATCGCTGGCGGAGTTCCTGTTCGACGACGACAGTGCGATGGTGCGGATCGACATGAGCGAGTTCATGGAGAAGCATGCCGTCGCCCGCCTGATCGGGGCGCCTCCGGGCTATGTCGGTTACGACGAGGGCGGCGTCCTGACGGAAGCCGTGCGGCGCCGGCCTTACCAGGTGGTGCTGTTCGACGAGGTGGAGAAGGCGCATCCGGATGTCTTCAACGTCCTTCTGCAGGTGCTCGATGACGGGCAGCTCACGGACGGGCAGGGACGGAAGGTGGACTTCAAGCAGACGCTCATCGTGCTGACCTCGAACCTCGGCGCGCAGGCGCTCAGCCAGATGCCCGACGGCGCCGATCCGGGGCCGGCCAAGCGGGACGTGATGGACGCGGTCCGGGCGCACTTCCGGCCCGAATTCCTGAACCGCCTCGACGAGACCATCATCTTCGACCGGCTTGGCCGGGAGGACATGACCGGGATCGTGGATATCCAGCTCGGTCTCCTGCAGAAGCGCCTCGCGCATCGGGGGATCTCGCTGGAGGTGGACGAGGCCGCGAAGCGCTGGCTGGCCGACGAAGGCTACGACCCGGTCTTCGGGGCGCGACCGCTCAAGCGGGTGATCCAGCGGGCGCTGCAGGATGAACTGGCCGAGATGATCCTCGCCGGGGACGTCTCGGACGGCGAGACGCTGACGGTCGGCGCCGGGGCGGAAGGCTTGCTCATCGGCGACCGCGTGGCGTCGTCCGGACGCGGCAAGCCGGAGGACGCGGTAGTCCACTGAAAGCCGCTCGAAGGCAGCAAGACGGGGCGCGGTTTCGGCCGCGCCCTTTTTCGTGCGGGGGGAGGGACCGGGCCCCGTGGGGCGGAAGGCCAGGGAAAGCCGTCGGCCATGGCGGAGCTGGGCCGAGGCGAGATCAGATGACGCTGCGCAGGAAGGAGTAGAACCGGCTATCGTTGATGCGGCTCCAGTTGATGCGCATTCCCGGGGCATACGGCCCGTCGCCCGTGCGAAAGAGGCGGCCGGGCGCCAGGAAGATGCCCTGCGCCGCCGCCTGCCGGGCTAGCTCCAGGTCGTCCGCGCCCTCCGGCAGTGTCACCCAGCCATAGAGCCCGCCATCGGGCGGCGCGAACAGCTCAAACCCCATCTCCGCGAGCCGCGCCATCCCCTCGTCCCGGTTGGCGCTCAGTCGCCTGGCCATGCGGGTCCGGATTTTCTCATGCCGTCGGCTGCGGATGATATCCACGATGGCGCGCTCGGTATGGCTGGAGCTGTTCACCGCGAGGATCATCTTCAGTTCGGCGAGACTGGCGGCGATCTCCGCGCTCGCGATGACGAACCCCGAGCGGAACGAGGGCGATAGCGTCTTCGAAAAGGTGCCGATCTGGATCACCCGCTCGAAGAGGTCGAGCTGCGCCAGACGCGTGCCGCCCACCCCCGGCAAATCGATGAAGGGATCGTCGTCGATCACCAGCATGTCCTTCCGGTCCGCGACCTGAAGGATCGCGTGAGCGGTGGGCAGATCTATGGAGCAGCCGGTTGGGTTCTGAGCAAGCGACTGGGTGAAGAAGATCCGCGCCCGGTGCCGGGTGGCCAGCTCTTGAAGCGCGTCCGGATCAGGGCCGCGCGGGGTGCGCGGGACGCCGACGACGTTCACCCCCGCCAGTCGCAACTTGGCGAAGAGCGGGTAGTAACCGGGATCGTCCGCAAGGACCGTATCGCCCGCCCGGGCAAAGCGGCGGATGACCAGATCGAGCGCATGGTTCGCGCCGAAGGTGGTGACGATCTGCGCCGGACTGACCTCGATCCCCGAAGACAGCTGTGCCGCCGCGATGCTCTCCCGCAGGGAAAGAAGTCCATGCGGCGTCCCATAGCCCCCTTCGCCTGTCGGCAGGGTCACGCCGGGGACGGAGCTCAGCAGCCAGGTTTCAGGTGGCCGCCCGTCCCCCACCAGCACCGTATAGGGACGATCGAGCTGGGCATGGAGGAGCGAAACGATGTCGCTGGCTTCCCGCAGGTTCGCGGGCTCCGCGTCCTTGGACGAAAGCTGCGCAACGAAAAAACCGGCCCCCTGTCGCGAGGTGACGAGGCCATGCGCGACGAGCCTGTCATAGACGGTCACCATGATGTTCTTGGACACGCCGTATTGCTGACAGGACTGCCGGAGGGACATGAGGCGCGTGCCTTCGGCGAGATCGCCCGTGGCGATCCGATGCTTGAGCGCGTTGAAGATACGGTCTGTCTTGGTCTGGGCCATGCCGAGAGTGTCTCTACTACACTATGGGTACAGTACAGGTTCAATTTCACTATCTGTACCAATACAAACCCCTCGGCTTTCGCGATGGTGCCCGCCGGATGAGGAGAGCACGACATGGCCGACACAGCAGGCACCCTGCCCACCGAGAACCGCGCCGGCTCCGGATCGCGCATCGAAGGCATGCGCGACATGGAGCCTGCCGAACGCCGGAGCGCCGTCACGGCGGCCGCCGGTCTGGACCAGGCCGTGGAAGCCGCCTTGTCGGGCGACGACATCCTGCCGCTCGCCACGGCGAACGGGATGATCGAGAACGTCATCGGCAAGTTCGAACTGCCGCTCGGCGTCGCCACCAACTTCACCGTCAACGGCCGCGAGCACCTCGTGCCCATGGCGGTCGAGGAGCCCTCGGTGGTCGCTGCGGCGTCGTACATGGCAAAGATCGCGCGGAGCGGGGGCGGGTTCACGGCCTCCTGCACGACGCCGATCATGCGCGCGCAGGTCCAGATCGTCGGGCTGTCCGATCCGCAGGGCGCCCGCGCCCGCATCCTGGCTCGCCGGGATGAACTCATCGAGATGGCCAATTCCCGTGACACAGTGCTCGTAAGCCTCGGCGGCGGCTGCAAGGATATCGAGGTTCACGTCTTTCCGGAGACCCCGATCGGGCCCATGGTCGTACTGCACCTCCTCGTCGATGTGCGGGACGCGATGGGTGCCAACACGGTCAACAGCATGGCCGAGATGCTCGCGCCGCGCGTCGAGGAGATCGCCGGCGGCAAGGTTCGCCTGCGCATCCTTTCGAACCTCGCCGACCGCCGCCTCGTCACCGCCTCCGTACGGATCCCCGAAGAGGCGCTGACGACCAAGACGATGACCGGCGCCGACGTGGCACAGGGCATCGTCGAGGCATGTGCGCTTGCAATCATCGACCCCTACCGCGCCGCCACCCACAACAAGGGCATTATGAACGGGATCGATCCCGTGGTCGTCGCCACAGGCAACGACTGGCGCGCCATCGAGGCGGGCGCCCATGCCTATGCCGCGCGTAACGGGCGGTACACCTCGCTGACAGCGTGGGAAATCGACCGCGACGGTGCGCTGGTCGGCACGCTGGAACTGCCGATGGCGCTTGGCATTGTCGGCGGCGCGACCCGGACCCACCCGGCTGCGCAGGCGGCGCTCAAGCTGATGCAGGTCAGCTCGGCCGATGAACTGGCACAGATCACCGCCGCGGTCGGACTCGCACAGAACATGGCGGCGCTGCGCGCGCTTGCGACCGAAGGCATCCAGCGCGGTCACATGACGCTTCATGCCCGCAACATCGCCATCACCGCCGGCGCGACCGGCGCAGAGATCGACCGAGTGGCCAAGGCCATCGTCGCAGCGGGGGACGTCAGCGTCGCCCGTGCAAAAGAGGCGCTGGAGGGCGTCTGAGAATGACATCAGGGAGGAACACCATGTCCAATTCGACCCGGCGCAGCATTCTGCGCCTCGGAGCTGCCGGTCTGGCCGCTCCCGCCATCGTCGCCGCCACCTCCGTCCGTGCCCAGGGCACGACGAGCTGGCGCATGCAGGCCCTCTGGGGCGGCGGCACCACGCCGATGC
Source organism: Tropicimonas omnivorans (assembly GCF_031846565.1). Classification (NCBI taxonomy): domain Bacteria; kingdom Pseudomonadati; phylum Pseudomonadota; class Alphaproteobacteria; order Rhodobacterales; family Roseobacteraceae; genus Tropicimonas; species Tropicimonas omnivorans. The sequence goes on from NZ_JAVRHL010000004.1 coordinate 282,843, forward strand.
TCTACGAGGAAAAGTTCTGCGAGCGCGTTGCGGAGCTGACGGGCGGCACCCTCGAGATCACCCCCTTCGCGGGCGGTCAGATCGTGCCATCGGCGCAAGCCTTCGACGCGGTTCGCGGCGGGGCCTTTCAGATGATGAAGACCTTCGACGGCTACACCGCCGGCAAGATCCCGGCGCATGGCTTCTCGTCCACCGTTCCCTTCGGCTTCCCCGACGCGGACCAGTACGAGGCGTGGTTCTACGAGCGGGACGGCATGGAGCTGGCCCGGGAAAGCTATGCCCCGGCCGGGCTGACCTATGTCGCCCCCACCGTCTACGGCGAGGAGCCGATCCACTCGCGGGTGCCGATCTCCAGCATCGCGGATCTGAACGGCCTGAAAGGCCGCTTCGTCGGCCTCGCCTCTGCCGTGATGGGCGATTTCGGCGTCTCCGTCTCGCCCTTGCCGACGTCCGAGGTCTATTCCGCGCTCGACAAGGGCCTCATCGACATCGCCGATCGCGGCGACATCAAGGCGAACTACGAGGAAGGCCTCCACGAGGTCGCCAAGTACCTCGTCCTGCCGGGCTTCCATCAGCCCACCACGGCGACCTCCTATGTCGCCAACACGCGGGCCTATGATGCGCTCGACGACCAGCAAAGGGCAGCGCTCGCCGTCGCCGCGCGGGAAGTCTCGGGCGCCCTGAGGCAGAACATTCTCGTCGCGAACGGCGAGTACCTGGCCAAGTTCCAGGAGGCCGGCGTCGAGATCATCGACCTCGACCCGCAGGACATCGCTGACAACCGCGGCAGGGCGGTCGAAAGCTGGAAGAAGAACGCGACGGACGATCTGTCGACCCGGATGATGGAGTCGCAGATCGCGCTGATGGAAGAGCTGCGCCTTCTCTGACAGTTTCTCGTCAGCTTCCGGCCCTGTCGCATTGCGGCAGGGCCGACCTGCATCTTGCCGGAGATCATCATGCTGCACCTCTCACGGGGCATAACCGCGCTCAATCGCGGTCTGTTCGCTGCCGCGAAATGGCTCGTCTACGCTATCGTTCTGCTGATGCTGTGGGAGGTTCTGTCGCGCTATTTCCTGGCCTCCCCCACGTCCTGGGCGCCTGAACTCGCGACATTGATCTTCGGACCATTCTTCCTTCTGGGGGGACCGTATCTTCTTCATCTCGGCGGGCACGTGGCCGTCGATATCGTCTCGGCACGGGCCACGGGCAACCTTGCGACAATCCTGCGGCTCGTCGCGCTTCTCCTCGCCGCCGCGTTCGGCGCGATTCTGCTGTGGTTTGCCGTGCCGCTCGCCTGGCAGAGCTTCAGCTACGGCGAGACAAGCTATTCGGCGTGGAATCCGATCATCTGGCCGGCCAAGTTCTTCCTGCCGCTGGCGGCGCTGCTTCTGCTCCTGCAGGCGCTGGCCGATGCGATCCTTGTCATCGCAGACGAGGAGGCCGCGTGATGGAAAGCTCCATGATCCTCACCTTCATGTTCGTCTCGCTCGTTCTGTTCATGCTGAGCGGCGCGGGACTGGCCTTTGTTCTCGGCGCCATCGCCTTCATCTCCACGATCTTCCTCTGGGGGCCGTCCGCCCTCATCGTGGCGGTCCTCAACACCTTCGAGACGATGACGTCGGAAAGCCTCATGGCGATCCCGCTTTACGTCTTGATGGCATCGATCCTGCAGAAATCCTCGATCATCGATGCGCTCTACGATGCGATGGAGACGTGGTTCGCGCGGGTGAATGGCGGCCTGGCCGTGGGGACCATCGCGATCTGCACCATCCTCGCCGCGATGACCGGCGTCGTCGGTGCGGCCGTCGCGGCGATGGGCATCCTCGCTCTGCCGTCGATGCTGGCGCGGAGATACTACCCGCCGCTGGCCCTCGGCGCGATCTGTGCCGGCGGTACGCTCGGCATCCTGATACCGCCGTCTGTCGTGACCATCGTCTACGCGATCACCGCCCAGATCTCGATCGGTCAGATGTTCGCCGCGGGTATCGTACCCGGCCTCATTCTGGCAGGCAGCTACGTCGCTTACATCCTCATCCGCACCTGGATCAATCCGGAGCTCGCGCCGAAGCCGGACGACATCCAGGATATTCCGCTGAGGGTGAAACTCTCGAAGCTGAAAAGCCTGATCCTGCCGGCCTTCGTCGTCATCGGCGTACTGGGCTCGATCTATGCCGGCATCGCCACACCGACCGAAGCTGCTGCCGTGGGCGTTCTGGGCGCCGCTGCCTCGGCGCTCGTCACCGGCCGCTTCAATCTCACCATGCTGTCGGACAGCGCGACAGACACGTTGCGGGTCACCGCGATGATCCTCTGGATCACCATCGGCGCGCGGGCCTTCATCTCCACCTTCGTCGCCACGGGCGGCGCGGATTCCCTTCTCGGCTACGTGGAGACGCTGGAAGCCTCCCGCTGGCTGGTGCTGGGGGCGATGGTCCTGATCCTGATCTTCCTCGGCCTCTTCCTCGACGAGATCGGGATCATCCTGCTCTGCGTCCCTGTCTTCCTGCCCATCGTGAGGTCACTGGGCTTCGACCCGCTCTGGTTCGGCGTGCTGTTCATGATAACGGCGCAGATGGCCTATATCACCCCGCCCTTCGGCTACACGCTGTTCTACCTGAAGGGGGTGCTGCCCGATAATATCGGTATCGGGCAGGTCTATCGCGGCGTGATCCCGTTCTTCATCATCCAGGTCGCCGTCCTGATCCTGTTCGCGCTGGCGCCGGGTCTGGTGACATGGCTGCCAGAGGCGCTGGCCGCCAATGCGAGGTGACGTGATGGCACCGGACGTGACGCTTTTCGAGGTCGGACCCCGCGACGGCCTGCAAAGCCGCGGAGAGATGGTGACCACGGCGGACAAGATCGAGCTTGTCGACACGCTGTCCCGCACCGGCCTGCGCAAGATCGAGGCGACGAGTTTCGTCGCTCCCCGCTGGGTGCCGCAGATGGCCGATGCGCCCGAGGTCATGGCCGGGATCTCGCGAATGCCGGGCGTCACCTATGCGGCCCTGACACCGAACTTGAAAGGGCTCGAACGGGCACTGGCGGCGGGCTGCGATGAGGTCGCGATCTTTGCCGCAGCCTCCGAGGGGTTCAGCCGGGCCAACCTCAACTGCTCCATCGCGGGGAGCTTCGAACGCTTCGCCCCGGTGCTGGACCGCGCCAAAGCCTCGGGGACGCCCGTGCGCGGCTACCTCTCCACCGTGATCGCATGCCCCTATGACGGCCCGACGGCCCCGGAGGATGTCGCCCGCTGGACGCGGCGCCTTCTCGAGGCCGGCTGTTACGAGGTCTCGCTCGGCGACACGATCGGCGCCGGGACAGAGGAGACATTGAACGCACTTCTGGACCGCCTTCTGGAGGAGGTCGGAGCGGACAGGCTCGCCGGTCATTTCCACGACACGTCCGGCCGCGCCACGGATCTCGTGAGCCTGTCCCTGGACCGTGGCCTCCGCACCTTCGACGCCTCCATCGGCGGTCTCGGCGGCTGCCCCTACGCCCCCGGCGCCCCCGGGAACGTCGATACGCGGCGGGTCTTGGAGGTCATAGAGGCCCATGGCCTGACCCACGGCGTTGACATGCGGGCGCTCGAGAGCGCCGAGACCGTCGTTCGTGCGATCGGTGCCGTCTGAGAAGACGTGACTTGCCCCGCGTATCGTGGGCGACTTCTCGGCTGAAGCTGAAGCAAACCGGCCATGGGGGGCTGCACCGCCTCCACCTTCTCGAGTGGGGCAAAAGCGCCACCTCGGATCGGCCGTTGGACGTGGCTGCGCCGGACAAGGTCTGGCCGCTTCTCCAAGCTGCTCGAGCGCGTGAGGATCAGACCGCCGCACCTGCCGGACCCGCCAGGACGCCCGGCGAGACGCCTTCAACGAGATCCAGATGTCCTCCGCCCCGACGCGCAAGCGCGCGCCGAAACGGAGCGCCGTCGCCACTCGCATTCGAGCGTCAGCGGAACCGGAGGCACGCGCGCGGCTTGGACGCGCGGGGCTATTCAGCTTGCAGGCGCGCTGGCGCATCACGAAGCTGCACCCGGACACTTTGATCGAATGGAGAGCGAGCATGCTGGAAAGTCTTGGATGGGCGGGGGTCGCGCTGCAGATCATGGCGCTGACCTTCGTCTTCGTGATCGGCGCAGCCGTCCTCGCGGCGCTCGTCCTCTATATCGTGGACCGCAGTCAATCGAGGGACGCCATCCGCCGGAACTACCCGGTCATCGGACGCTTCCGGAAGATCTTCACCGAACTTGGCACCTTCTTCCGCCAGTACTTCTTCGCGATGGACCGGGAGGAATTGCCGTTCAACCGCGCACAGCGGAACTGGGTCGATCGCGCCTCCAAGGGGAAGAGCAACGTCGCCCCCTTCGGCTCGACGCGGAATATCGCGCTGCCCGGCACCACGCTCTTCGCCAACGCCGCCTTCCCGCCGATCGACGACCAGTACGCGGCCTCCGAGCCCCTGCTCATCGGCCCCGGGGCGCGGACGCCCTACAACGCGAACTCCTTCTTCAACATCTCCGGCATGAGCTACGGCGCTCTCTCGGCTCCGGCCGTGCGTGCGCTCAGCCGCGGGGCAAAAACGGCCGGCATCTGGATGAACACGGGCGAGGGGGGGCTTTCGCCCTACCACCTCGAGGGCGGCTGCGACATCGTCTTCCAGATCGGAACAGCCAAGTACGGCGTGCGCACGCCCGACGGCGCCTTGTCGGACGAGAAGCTGAGGGAGATCGCAGGGCACGAGCAGGTCCGCATGTTCGAGATCAAGCTCGCGCAGGGCGCGAAGCCCGGGAAAGGCGGCATCCTTCCCGCGGAAAAGGTCGGCGAGGAGATCGCCCGCATCCGCGGCATCCCGGTCGGGGAAGCCTCCATCTCGCCCAACCGGCACCCGGAGATGAAAGGCTGGACCGACCTTCTCGACATGATCGACCATGTCCGGGAGGTGACGGGCAAGCCGGTGGGCATCAAGACGGTGATCGGGTCCGTCGAGGTCTTCCGCGAACTCTTCGAGGCGATCAGGGAGCGCGGTGCAGCCTCGGCGCCCGACTTCATCACCATAGATGGCGGGGAAGGGGGCACAGGTGCCTCACCGCAGCCCCTGATGGACCTCGTCGGCATGCCGATCCGGGAAGCGCTGCCCCACGCCGTGGACCTGCGGGACGAGTTCGGCCTGCATGATCGGATCCGCATCGTCTCGAGCGGCAAGATGGTGAACCCCTCCGATATCGCCTGGGCCATCGCGACGGGGGCGGACTTCGTGACCTGCGCCCGCGGCTTCATGTTCTCGCTCGGCTGCATCCAGGCGATGCGCTGTCACAAGAACACCTGTCCCACGGGGGTCACCACGCACGATCCGCATCTGCAGAAGGGACTGGTCGTGCGCGAGAAGGAAGACCGCGTCGCAAACTATGCCGCGCAGATCGTGAAGGAGGTGGAGACCATCGCCCATTCCGTCGGCGTGTCCGAGCCGCGGCAGCTGCGCCGGCGGCACATGCGGATCGTCCTGCCGGATGGGCAGACGAGGCCGATGAGCGAGCTCTACCCGTCCGTGATGCCCGAGCCGAAGCCGGAGACGTCGCCGGATGCGGCGTGACTCGCTAACCTTCCCCTAGGTCCCCCTTCGCCGGAGCACTT
>NZ_JAVRHL010000005.1:0-106969 GCF_031846565.1 Tropicimonas omnivorans
TGCCTCGCCGGTCGTCTTGATCAGCCGATCGCCCGTCACCTCGAGATCGCCGTTGTTGGTGACGCTCCCTTCGGAGGTGATGTCCGCGCGCTGCTCGATGGTGCCTGCGGCGTCGTTGAAGACACCGTCCGCGCCGGCGGTCAGGTTCGCGTCGAGCGTGACGAGGCCCTCGTTGCCGAGAGAGGCGACATTCTGCGCCGCGTTCACGTCATAGGTGCCGGAGTTCGTCACCGTGCCCACCGTGTCGGCGGTGCCGGCGACGAAGGTCGCATCCTCGGAGATCGAGATCGCGCCGCTGTCCGCAAGCGTGCCGCCGGCACTCGTGTCGAGCGTGCCTTCGGCGACGAGCGTGCCGCCCGTATGCGTGCTCGCGCCGGCCAGGTTCAGCGTGCCCGTGCCTTCCTTCTGGAAGACGCCTTCGCCAGAGATCACGCCCGAGAAGGTCGTCTCGCCGAGCTGGTCGACGATCAGGCCGTCCTCTTCCGCAGCCAGCTCGATCCCGCCCTCGCCGGTCAGGCCGGACGCCTCGCCCGTCGTCTCGATCCGGCGAACGCCCGTCACCTTCAGCGTCCCGTCATTGGTGACGTCGCCTTCGGAGATGATGTTCGCGCGCTGATCCAGCGTCGCGCCGGACGTGTTCGTCACGCCGCCCGCGCGCGCCGTCAGCTCGGCATAGATCTCGGCCGTGCCGTCGTTCTTCAGCGACAGGACGTTCTGCGCCGCCAGGACGGAGTAGGTGCCCGCGTTCGTCACCACGCCCACCGTGTCCGCGGACGCCGCGATGAAGCGCCCCTGCTCGCGGATGTCGATCACGCCGGTGTCGAAGAGCGTTCCGCCATCGACGGTCCGCAGCGTCCCCACGTCCACCGTCGTGCCGCCCTCGAAGCTGTTCGCACCGGTCAGGTCCAGCCAGCCGGTCCCGTCCTTGGTGAACGAGCCCAGACCCTCGATCGTGCCGGCATAGGCGGTGTTGCCCAGCTGCTCGACCGTCAGGCTGTCGTCCTTCTCCGCCAGCGTCACAACGCCGGTCTCGAGGCCCATGAAGCCGGACGCCTCGCCCGTCGTCTTGATCAGGCGATCGCCCGTCACCTCGAGATCGCCGTTGTTGGTGACGCTCCCTTCGGAGGTGATGTTCGCGCGCTGCTCAATGGTGCCTGCGGCGTCGTTGAAGACACCGTCCGCGCCGGCGGTCAGGTTCGCGTCGAGCGTGACAAGGCCCTCGTTGCCGAGAGAGGCGACGGTCTGCGCAGCGTTCACGTCATAGGTGCCGGAGTTCGTCACCGTGCCCACCGTGTCGGCGGTGCCGGCCACGAACGTCGCATCCTCGGAGATCGAGATCGCCCCGCTATCCGCAAGCGTGCCGCCCGCACTCGTGTCGAGCGTGCCTTCGGCGACCAGGGTGCCGCCCGTATGGGTGCTCGCGCCGGCCAGGTTCAGCGTGCCGGTGCCTTCCTTCTGGAAGGCGCCCTCGCCAGAGATCACGCCCGAGAACGTCGTCTCGCCGAGCTGATCGACGATCAGGCCGTCCTCTTCCGCGGCGAGCTCGATCCCGCCCTCGCCGGTCAGGCCGGACGCCTCGCCCGTCGTCTCGATCCGGCGTACGCCCGTCACCTTCAGCGTCCCGTCATTGGTGACGTCGCCTTCGGAGGTGATGTTCGCACGCTGATCCAGCGTCGCGCCGGACGTGTTCGTCACGCCGCCAGAGCGCGCCGTCAGGGTCGCCCCAACCTGCGCCAGGCCCTCGTTCGTCAGGGAGACGACGCTCTGCTTCGCCGTGACGGTATAGGTGCCGGCATTGGTTACGGCGCCGGTCGTATCCTCGGTTCCGGCGATGAAACGCGCGCCCTTGGAGATGTCGATATCCGTCCGTTCGGCGAGCGAGCCGGATTCCGTGGTTTCCACGGTGCCGCCGGCGATGTCGAGGCTGGCGACGTCGAGGGTGCCCTCGACCTGCATGAGCGCCGTGCGGACGTTCCCGTCGACGCTCATCGTGCCGGCGGTGACATCGCCCTGCAGCACGGATTTGTCGGCGTCGCTCGACGTGTTGTCGACGAGATAGAAGGCGACCTCGCCATCCTGGGTATCGTCATGAGAGATGTCGTTGACCAGCGTGACGGTACCGCCCGCGGTCACCGAGCCCAGAACGAGGCTGCTGCCGTCGGAGACGAAGCCGTTCTGGCCCCAGACGAGCTCCTGGTTGCCGCTGGAGGACTGGCCGAGGTTCACCGTCAGGCCGGTTGCGTCCTTGGCGGCAAAACCGCCGGAGCCCTGCCAGAGCACCTGGTCGGAGGCGCTGCCCACCCAGCGGGTGAAGGTGCCGGAGCTCATGAGGACGGGGACGGACAGCTCCGACAGATCGGACGACGCAGCGCCATCGAAGACGATGCGGGAATTTTCGTGAACGCCGACGCCATCCTGGGCTTCGAGCATGCCGCCCCTCAGGATCGTGTCGCCGGTATAGGTGTTCGCCCGGTTGAAGACGACCGTGCCCTCGCCGTTGATCGTGAGGTCCGCCCCGTCGCCGCTGGCGTATTGTGCGCCTTCGTAGGTCGCCTCGGAATCGTCCGCGATGGACCCGTCGAAGACGATCTTCTTGCCCGCATCGGCGGAGAGCGAGACATCGGAGCCGCGCATGATGAAGAGGTCGGAGCCCGCGCCGTTGCCCGAGGCGCCGCCGGAGGAATCCGCGCTGGAGCCGCCGCGCGCCGTATTGCCCGCGAAGCGCATCTCGCCCGAGAGGATGAGTGTGCCGCCGGTGCGGACGAAGATCGCGCCGCCGAACCCGGAGCCGCCCTGGCCGCCTTCGGTGCTGCCGCCGGCAGTCACCGTCGAGCCTTGGCCCGCGCCAAAGCCGCCGCTGCCGCCTTCACCGGCTGCATCCTTGCTTGCGCTGTTCGCGGGTTGTCCGCCGGAGCCGCCGCCACCGCCGAAGCCGCCGTCGCCGCCATCGCCCGCGGCGCCGTCCGTCCCGTTGCCGAGCGAGTTGAGGGCCGCCTCGCCCGCCTCGCCGCCGGCCCCGCCGGCGCCGCCGCCGAAGAAGGCGCTGCCGTCACCGCCATCGCCGCCTGCACCACCGTCGCCGCCGATACCGGTCAGACCCTTCCCGGCATCGGTCTGCCACTTCGTGATTTCGGCCGCGACCCGCGAGACCTCGATCCCGAGTTTGATGGCCTGGGCCGCACTCGCCGCACCCGAGGTCGGTTTCGGATAGGGATCGGGCACACTTGCCGCCGTGGCATCCGCGATCGCGCCGGCCAGGTCGAGGGCCGCGCTGGCGGCATCCGCGATGAGCGACGGGTTCGTCGCGATACCATTGGCACCGTCACCGCCCTTGCCGCCGACGCCGCCCGTGCCGTTCGTGGCGGATGCGCCGCTGGTGCCGGCCTGCCCGTCGCCGCCATCGCCATCGTTCAAGAGAGCCTGCCGGCCGGAATTGCCGGATTTGCCGGACCCGCCGAGATTGGTGACGCCGCGGCCGTTCATGCCGCCGCCAAAGGCGGAATCGGACACGAACCGCAGGCTGTCGATGGCGGAGCCGATGTCATTGGAGAGGGTGACCTCCCCGGTCGTCGCATTGACGGACACGACGGTCGTGCCCGCGGGAACGCCTTCTCCCTCGACGACCTGGCCGACCTCGATTCCCTCGACGCCCGATCCGATCGTGGCCGTCCTGCCCGACGCGGAGATGTTCCGCGATCTCAGAATGTCGACCTCGGCGGTCAGGGTCTTGCTGAGGACGATCCTGTCGCCCTCGACCGCCGTCACCGTCGTTCCGCTCGGAATGCCATCGCCGTAGACCGCATCGCCGACGGAGAGGCCCGTGCTGGAGGACGGGGCGAAGATGACGTTGGATCCGGCCTTGGAGCCCGCCTTGGTCGCGTTGAAGGTGAGGACCCCGCTCGGCAGGGAGCCGGAGAGGGTCACCTCACCGGTTTCGCGATCGATGCCCGTGACGGTCAGGTTTTCGTTCGTGACGCCATCCCCCGTCACCTGCATGCCGACTTCGAGCGTCGTCGGAACGGTGCCCGGCGCATAGGTCAGCGTGTTGCCGCTCTTTCTGAAGGTGGAGCCCGTGAGAATCGGGGGCGTGTAGACGTTGAAGCCGTCCATCACATCCGGCTCGACCTCCTCGCTGAGCGTCACCGAGGTGATCTTGCCGTCCGTCCGGGTGATCGCGGTGATCTTCGTGCCGGCGGGAACGCCGCTTCCGACGACCTGCGCCCCGATCCTCAGGCCTGTCTTGGCGAGGTCGTCGAGGTTCTCGACGGAAAATTCGGTGGCAAACGTTCTGGAGAAGCCGGCCTCGGTGGGCTCGACCCTTTCGTCCAGCGCATAGACACCGGAATCGCTGAGGGCGTCCGTGATCGCGGCGGACTTGACGAAATCGTCGATGTTCAGACCGTTGGCGAAGGTGAAGCCGGTCTCGTTGCTGCTGCTGATGGTGTCGGTAACCGTGGTAACGGCCCCATCGCGGCTCACGTCCGCTCCGAAGGTTGCGCCGTCGATGACGTCGTAGAGCGGTTCGGTATCTCCGTAATCGACGCCCTCGAGCACGAAGCCGTCCGCGGTCTGGCGCACGTTGGACGTGAAGCCGGCAACAAGGTTCGAAGTGCCGTTCGTCGTCTTGTCGCCGATGGCCAGGACAGCGTTCTTGACGTCGACGCTGCCGCCGCCGCCACCCTCGCCGCCCACCACCTGGTTGCCGGTGAAGTTGGCGTTGCTGATCTTCAGCGTGGCATCGCTGTTGACGAAGAAGACGCCGCCGAGGCCCGCGCCGCCGCCGGAACCGGCCCCGCCGACGGTCTTGTAGCCCGAGAACGTGCCGCCGTTTCCGTCGATCGTCCGGGATCCCGAAAGAACTTCGTAGCCGCTGGCGCCATTTCCCCTCAGATCGGCATCCTGGGCGGAAACGACCTTCCCGTCGACGACCCGCGTAAGCGATTGGGACACCGCCCCGTGGGTTCCGATGGCCAGGGCGCCGGACGCAAGCAGCGTGGTGATCAAGAGACGTGCGCCGAGCGGAAGGCCTGCCTGGTTTACGGTACGCATATTCCGGTCAGCCACGATGCACCTCGAACTTTCATGTATCAGAATTGCAAACAGACCTCGGACTACGAGTCTGGCGCTGCACTTTACTCCGTGTTGGCATGCATTTCGTCAATCTGGCGCCGCGAAGTGCGGGCCGGCTGTGACGCAGGAAGAACACAGCAGATTTTTGCATTCATGCAGGGAACTTGGGCTCTCGCACTGCAATTGGGAGAAAGCGCCACCCGGACCCCAGGAAACCGCGCCCCATTACCCTACGTCATGAATTGACATATCCCGGCGCGCACCCGGATAAAGGCGATTGCCTTGCCGCTGGCGCCCGCGCGCCACCCGCGTTCGCCCGTGCCGCCATTCCTGCGAAGCGAATTGGTTACGTATAAGTGATCCGTAATTGCAGCGCCATGCCACAATTCTGCCCCAATCTAATTTCGCGTTAATCAGTCGGGTCTGTACCGGTATTTGCTGATCGCCGTCCGCGCGCCCCATCGGAGCACGCCCCCGCGACACGCGTCACTCGAAGAAGCGTCCTTTCGAGACCTTCCGAAGCGTCAGACGTCCGAGTTGCCGCGAGCGGTCAAGATGGCGCCATGGTTGGCCACCGCCCAATCCACGAGCCGTCTGAGAGGCTCGAGGAAGGACCGGCCCAGATCGGTCAGCGCATATTCGGTGCGCGGCGGAACCTCCGGATACAAGGTCCGCTGCACGAAGCCGTCCTCCCGCAACCGCTTCAACGTCTTCGACAACATCTGCTTGGAGATGTCGCCGATGGCTCTTTGCAACTCGTTGAAGCGCATCGTCCCTCGCGACAGCGTCTCCAGCACCAGAAGGCTCCACTGGTCGCCGATCCTGTCGAGAACGCCCCGAATCGGGCACGGCTGATCGAACGTCTCATTCCTGATCATGGGGCCCCCTGCGCAGCCTTGGGATGGGGATGGCGCTGCCGTGTCCCACGAGCGGTATGTAAGCGGGACCAGGTGCAGAGTGAACATCCCGACCACATTCCAATGCCCCCCCCTCGGCCTGCCGCCCGATGACCGCACCGCATTCCGAGCCCGGCCAGGTGATCTACCTGCCGCCCGGCACGCGTGGCAGCCTGATCATCGCGCGCGATGCGGAAGCCGGCGGCACCACCGAAGGGATCGCTATCCCGGAGACGGGCACCTTGCCTTGGCGCGGGTGCAAGCACGAGGCTCGTCTCCACCCCGCCTGCCGGTTGCCGCGACCGTACCCTGCCATGGCAAGCGTGCAAAAATAACTGGCGACGGGTTTCGAAATGCGCCCTTTGCGCGGGCAGAGGCACATGGCGTGGAACTCGCCTTGCCAAAACCCTGTTGGCCAATGACTTCGCGTTATTGCGCCATGAGGATTCGAACTATGTCGCGCGGCAAGATCACTACATCCAGCTCCCTCGCGGCGCTGGCAGAGCACCGGATGGTCATCGAGGCCGTCACACCGGAAATCGACGGCGGACGGTTCGCCGCGAAGGCGGTGGCCGGTTGGCCCTTGAAGATATCCGCCGACCTCTTCGGGGACGGTCACGAGGTCTTTTCGGCCGCGGTCATCCTGCCCGATGGACGCGAAGAGCGGATGGCGTTCATCGACAATGACCGCTGGGGAGCCGAGGTCACGTTCGACGCGCCCGGCCCGGCTGCCTTTTCCATAATCGCGTGGCGGGATGTCTGGGGCACCTGGGCCTATGGCACCCGCAAGAAGGTCGATGCCGGTCAGGACGTTTCCGTCGAGCTCATGGAAGCCGTCGCGATCCTGGCGGAGACAAAAGCGCCCCGCGGCAGGGCATCGGAGCTCAAGGCGCTGGCGAAGGCAGCGAAGAAGGGCGACGTCGAGGCCCTGCTCTCGCCGGAGGCCGCGTCGCTGATGAACCGGATCGGACCGCGCGCGAACCTCACCCGCTATCCCGTGGACGTGCCGGTCTGGGTCGACCGGGAGAGGGCTGCGTTTTCCGCCTGGTACGAGCTCTTCCCCCGCTCGATGGGGCCCGAAGGCCGGCACGGCACGTTCCGCGATGTGATGGGTCAGCTCGGCTACGTGCGGGACCTGGGATTCGACGTGCTCTATTTCCCCCCCATCCACCCCATCGGCACGACCAACAGGAAGGGCCGGAACAACGCGCTGCGCGCCGAGCCCGGCGATATCGGCTCCCCCTACGCCATCGGCTCCCCAGAAGGCGGCATGATGGACGTTCATCCCGAACTCGGTACGCTCGAGGATTTCGATGCGCTTGTCGCGGCGGCCGCCGACGAGGGATTGGAGATCGCTCTCGACATCGCGCTGAATGCCTCCCCCGACCATCCGTGGATTTCAGAGCATCCGGACTGGTTCGAGCGGCGCCCGGACGGCTCCATCAAGTTTGCCGAGAACCCGCCGAAGAAGTACGAGGACATCGTAAACTTCCGGTACTACAACGACGACGGCACGGCGAACGCGCCCTTCTGGGAAGCGGTGAGGGACCTCTTCCTGTTCTGGGCAAAGCGCGGCGTCCTGTGTTTCCGGGTGGACAACCCGCACACCAAGCCCTTCCCGTTCTGGCAGTGGATCATCGCCGAAGTGCGCCAGAAACACCCCGGCGCCATCTTCCTCAGCGAGGCCTTCACCCGCCCCAAGGTGATGAAGCGCCTCGCAAAGATCGGCTTCAACCAGAGCTACACCTACTACACGTGGCGCAACACCAAGGCCGAACTGACGGAGTACCTGACCGAGCTGACCACGGAGGAATGCTCGGACTACATGCGTCCGAACTTCTTCACCAACACGCCGGACATCAATCCGATCTTCCTGCACACCTCGGGCCGCCCCGGCTTCCGCACGCGGCTGATCATGGCCGCGAGCCTTGCGGGCAATTACGGCATGTATTCGGGCTTCGAGCTCTGCGAAGGCGAGCCGCTGCCCGGCAAGGAGGAATACCTCGATTCCGAGAAGTACGAGCTGAAGAACCGGGATTTCGATGCGCCCGGCCACATCAAGGACGACATCCGGCTCATCAACCGCATCCGGCGGAGCGAGCCTGCGATGCGGGACTTCCGCAACCTGAAGTTCTTCGACGCGTCCGATGAGCGCGTGCTCTACTACGGCCGCTTTGACGAGGCGTCCGGCAACTACCTGCTGTTCCACGTCCTGCTCGACCCGCTGAACCCGGCGCATTTCGAGTTCGAGGTCCCGCTGTGGGAATTCGGCCTGTCCGACGACGGCGAGATCGGCGTGACGGACATGCTCTACGGCAATTCCTTCACGTGGCACGGCAAGACGCACCTGCTGACGCTCGATCCGCAGGAACGACCCTATGCGATCTGGAAACTGAGCCCCCCGGAGGCGGCCGAATGAACATGTTGGACCAAGGCCTTGAGGCCCGCAAACCCGGCGATGACGTGACGGACTGGTACAAGGACGCCGTCATCTATCAGCTGCACATCAAGGCCTATCAGGACTCGAACGGCGACGGGATCGGCGATTTCCGCGGTCTCATGCAGCGGCTCGATCATATCCAGAGCCTCGGCGCGACGGCGATCTGGCTTCTGCCGTTCTACCCCTCCCCGCTCCGGGACGATGGCTACGACATCTCCGAATACAAGGGGATAAACCCGTCCTACGGCACGATGGAAGATTTCGAGGAGCTGGTGGAGGAGGCACACCGGCGCGGCCTCAGGGTCATCACCGAGCTCGTGATCAACCACACCAGCGATCAGCACGAGTGGTTCCAGCGCGCGCGCCGCGCCCCGAAGGGAAGCCCCGAGCGGGATTTCTACGTCTGGTCCGACGATCCCCAGAAGTGGATGGACAAGACGCGGGTGATCTTCAACGACACCCATGACAGCAACTGGTCGTGGGATCCGGTCGCAGAACAGTTCTATTGGCACCGCTTCTTCGATCACCAGCCGGACCTCAACTTCGACAACCCCGCCGTGCTGGAGGCGGTTCTCGACGCGATGCATTTCTGGCTCGACAAGGGCGTGGACGGGCTTCGGCTGGACGCGATCCCCTACCTCGTGGAGCGGGACGGCACGAACAACGAGAACCTGCCCGAGACGCATGACGTGCTGAAGGCGATCCGGGCCGATCTCGACAAGCACTACACCGGAAAGATGCTCCTGGCCGAGGCGAACCAGTGGCCCGAGGATACCCGCCCCTATTTCGGCGACGGCGACGAGTGCCACATGGGGTTCCACTTCCCCCTCATGCCCCGGATGTACATGGCCGTGGCGCAGGAGGATCGCTATCCGATCTCCGACATCATCCGCCAGACGCCGGAGATCCCCGAAGACTGCCAGTGGGCGATCTTCCTGCGCAACCACGACGAGCTGACCCTCGAAATGGTGACGGACCGGGAGCGCGATTACCTCTGGAACTTCTACGCCTCCGACCGCCGCGCCCGGATCAACATGGGCATCCGCCGCCGCCTCGCGCCGCTGTTGCAGAACGACCGGCGCAAGATCGAGCTGCTGAACTCGCTCCTTCTGTCGATGCCGGGCACGCCCATCGTCTACTACGGCGACGAGATCGGGATGGGGGACAACTACTACCTGGGCGACCGCGACGGCGTGCGCACGCCGATGCAGTGGTCGGCCGACCGCAATGCCGGGTTTTCCCGCGCCCTGCCTCAGGAACTGTACCTGCCGACGATCCAGGATCCCGTTCACGGCTTCCAGGCGATCAACGTCGAGGCGCAGCAATCCTCGCCGACCTCGTTGCTCAACTGGCTGAAGCGCATGATCGGCGTGCGCCAGCGGCACGACGTCTTCGGCCGGGGAGAGATCGATCTCCTCTACCCCTCCAACCGCAAGGTGCTCGCGTATCTGCGCCGGAGCGGCGGGGAGACCGTCCTGTGCGTCGCCAACCTCTCGCGACAGGCGCAGGCGGCCGAGATCGATCTGTCGGGATTCTCTGGCCGCGTCCCGATCGAGATGACCGGGCAATCCGCGTTCCCGCCCGTCGGAGAGCTGCCCTACCTGCTGACCCTGCCCGGCTACGGCTTCTACTGGTTCCTGCTGACGGATGCCGAGGACGCGCCAGGCTGGCATTCGCCGCACACCCAGCCGCTCCCTGATTTCCTGACCCTGACCACGCGGGACGGCACGCTGTCCTCCGCGCTGGCGGATCGCTCTGCCAAGGATTTCGTCTCCCGGACTTTGCGCGACTACCTGCCGCTGCAGCGCTGGTTCGCGGCCAAGGAGGACCGGATCGACGAGGTGTCCCTGACCCAGCTGACCGAGATGAACGACGGCCAGCACATGCTTGCGGTCGCGGATGTGAGCGTCGGCACCGGCTCGCAGCGGTATCTCCTGCCGCTGTCCGCGGTCTGGGGCGAGGATGCGCTGACGATGTCCCCGCGCCTTCCTGCCACGCTCGCCAAGCTGCGCCGGGCCAACCACGTCGGCGCCGTGCTCGACGGGGCGGTGGACGACAAGATGGCGACGGCGCTCCTCGATGCGATGCGCTCGGGCGAGACGCTGGAGACCTCGGAAGGCCGGATCGCGTTCACCCGCGCCGAGCGCTTCGAGGAAAAAGCGAGCGAGCCTGGCGAGCCTCATCTTCTGACCGGCGAGCAATCCAACGCCTCCATCGCCTTCTCGGACCAGCTGATCCTGAAGCTCTACCGTCGCCTGCAGGGCGGAACGCAGCCCGACATCGAGATCGCGCGCTTCCTGACGGACGAGACCGACTTCACCGCCAGCCCGGCTCTCTTAGGAACCATCGACTGGACGGCGCCGGACGGGGAGGTCACGACGCTCGCGGCCCTGTCCGAGTTCGTGCGCAACCAGGGCGACGCCTGGAGCTACGTCACCGACGCGCTGGACCGCGACCTCGAGCGCCGGGAGATGGGCGGGCGGGAAACCGATCCCGCCGCGCAGGAGGAGCAGCCCGTGTTCGGAGGTCCTCTCGACATCGGCACCGTCCTTGGTCGCCGCACCGCCGAGTTGCACCAGGCGCTGGCGAGCGGCGCCGAAGGCACGGCCTTCTCGCAGGAGCCGCTGACCGCCGAGCTCGTCGAGACGCTGGTGGACGACGTGGAGGGCGAGCTGTCCCGGACGCTCGATCGCTTGGAGGAGCGTCTTCAATCGCTGCCGGAGACGAGCCGCACCGTCGCCGAGGCGGTTCTAAAGCGACGCGACGCGCTCCACGCCCGCATCGAAGCCCTGCGCGGGATGACCCCCACGGGTGGCATCAGCCGCATCCACGGGGATTATCACCTCGGCCAGGTTCTCGTCGTCGAGACCGACGTGATGATCATCGACTTCGAGGGGGAGCCGTCCCGCAGCCTTGCCGAGCGCACCGCGAAGACCTCCCCTCTCAGGGACGTCGCCGGGATGCTCCGCAGTTTCGACTATGCGCTCTGGTCCGTCCTTCGTCGCCGGATCGAGTTCGGCGCGGACCCCGAGCGCACCATGGCGGATGTCGAAGGCTGGCGCCACGCCACGCAGGGGGCCTTCCTCGAGGCCTACCGCGACGCATCGCCGGATACCGGCTCGCACGCCTCGGATGCAGCGTTCGAACAGGCGCTTCTGGACCTCTTCCTGATCCAGAAGGCCGGCTACGAGGTCGCTTACGAGATGGCCATGCGGCCCGACTGGGTGGAGATCCCGCTACGGGGCCTGCTTGCCCTCGCGGACGCCGGGGAGAGCTGAGCGAACGGGGGGAGACGGCGGCGCGCCCGCCCTCTCCCCTACCCCTTCAGGACGGCACTCGCCGCATGGCGGGCAGACCTGAGCGCCCCCTCGATGGTCGCAGGCAGGGGCGGGCTCATGTGATCTCCGGCGAGCACCACGTTGCCGAGGGGCCGCAGCGGCAGGCGCCGAGACAGGGAGGCGGGATCTGGAGCGAAGGTGGCCGCTTTTTCCACCAGGAGGCGCGACGCCAGCGGCTCCGTCCCCGCCAGACCCGTCGCCCGCGCGACCTCCGACCAGAGCTCCGCGAGAAGCGCCTCTTGGGCTCCGGCCGCGACCGGCTCCGCGCCGGACACGGTGACGGACACGATATCCCCGCGCCGGAACGCCCAGTCCCCTCGCCCCGACAGAAGGCCGAGAAGCGGCGGAATGCGTTCGGCGGCTTCGGCCGGCACCTTGAAATGCGCGTTCAGGATCGCCCTGCCCGCAGACGGCGCGGGAAGAGCCAGAAGCGCTCCCGCCGTCTGGGCCGGCATGGCAAGGATCACCCTGTCCTCCGGGCCGAGCTCCACGCGCCTCTCTCCGAAGACGAGCGCCGCCGCGCGCCCCCCGTCCTGCTCGATGGCGGTCAGCGGATGGCGCCAGACGGGCTCGACGCCCGCGTCCAGAAGCGCTGTGGCCGCCGGGTCCACCAGTGTCGGGCCGAGACCGCGCGGCATGGTGACGGTCTTGCACGCGCCACCACCGCGCAGGATCGTCCGCGAAAGGACCGCGGCGAGGGGCCGCGCCGCCGCGGCGTCCGGAGGGGCGTTCAGCACAGCCAGCGACAGCGGCTCCCAGAGGGCGTGCCATGCCGGCGTTCCGGGCCGGACGACATCCGACACGCCCCGCCCCGCCCCTGCCGTCATGATCCGCCACAGATCCGCGATCACCCCGGGCCCAATTCCCGGCGGCAGCGCCGCCCGCGGACTGGACAGGGACGGAACGCGCAGCACCCAATCCGCTCCCGTCGCGAGGTCGTGGAAGGGCAGCGCCGCCTCCGACGCTATGTCGAGCCAGCCGAAGCTGCCGATCCGGCGGCAATGGTCCAGAACTGCACTGTTGCCCGACAGGACGAGATGATTTCCATTGTCGATCAGGGCGCCGAGCGTCCGGTCGTGGAACGACCAGGCGCGTCCGCCAGCGCGCCCCGTCGCCTCCCAGAGCCGGACGTTTGCCCCGCCGTCCACCAGTCGCAGCGCCGCCGAAAGCCCGGCGAGACCGGCGCCCACGACGTGAACCACCGCCACGGAGCTCAAGCCCTGCCGGGTCTGATCAGGCAGGCGAGACCGTCGATCGCCTTCCCCCAGTCGCTCCGGGGCGTCGGCGGCACATGGGGCGCGGCTTCGATCCGGGACAGCAGGCGCTCGTAAGGCCCCATCATCAGAAGCGCTGGCGCGAGGCGCAGGCGCGAATGGGCGGCGATCTCGGCGCGCGCCGCGGCGAAGTCGTGCCGCGCCTCCTCTGCCAGGCTCGCGCGGACATCCCCGAGATCCGCCGATCCGATCAGGCCGGGATCGCCGGCCAGACCGGCCGTCTCCAGCAGATCGGCCGGCAGGTAGATCCGGCCCATCCCCGCGTCCTCCTCGATATCCCTCAGGATGTTCGTCAGTTGCAGGGCCCGCGCGAGGGACAGGGCGAAGCGCCGGGACGGCTCACCCCGCCACGCGCCGAAGATGCGCATCGACAGAAGGCCGACCGCCCCGGCGACACCCCGGATATACGTCTCCAGCGTGGCGCGGTCCGGGCCGACGATGGCATCGAGATCCATCGCCATGCCCGCAACCAGCAGGTCGAACTCCGCGCGGGGCAGATCGTAGCGGGCCATGGCGCGGGCGAGCTCCCGCCCGATGGGAGTTGCCGGGCAGCCGGCTTCGGCACGGTCCAACTCCGCCAGCCAGGCATCGAGGCCGGCGCGCCGCACCTCTCGCGTCCCGGGCCCGTCGGCGATGTCGTCCACGGCGCGGGCGAAGGCATAGACCGCGAGAATGGCCCGCCGGCGCTCCTTCGGCAGAAGGCGCATCCCGGCCCGGAAGGACGAGCCGGACGCGGAGACAACCTCCGCGGGCGACAGGTCACGCGCAGGACCGAGAACGGCAGGCGCATCACTGCGAAATCTCGCCTCTGCGACGTTCACGCGGCCCGTGTCCCGAGCGGTCCCGGACGTGCCAGACGCGCAAGACCGGCAAGCCCGGCGCGGGCCCAGTCGCTCCGCCGCGCCGTTACGCGCCCGGCCAGCATGTCCCCGGCCTTGAGCCTGCGGAGCAGCGCGCGGGCGAGCGACAGGATCGCCGCCGCCTCCGCCGCGAGGCCACGAGCCGACAGAAGGGCGGGAAGCGGGCTTGCGCGGTCGAGCAATGCGTCCGTCCGGGCGAGTGCGTCGTCCACGGCGCCGCGCAGGGCGGGGGTCAGCGCAGGGCGGCGAAGATCTGACGTGTCCGCACCGGCCTCCACGATCAGCGTCTCGGGCAGGTAGAGGCGGCCGAGCGCCCTGCGGTCCGCGCCCATGTCCTGGATGTGGTTGAGGATCTGAAGCGCGGTCGACAGATCATCGGACGCCGTCCGTGCGGGGAAGGATGTCTCCCCGTGCAGGTCGAGCAGGAAGCGGCCGACGGGGACGGCGGACAGATCGCAATAGGCCAGCAGGTCGTCCCAGTCCGCACAGGTCTCTCCCCGCGCATCGGCGCGGAAGGCGCCGAGCATCGTCCGCACGTGCCCCATCGCACCCTGCCTGCCGATCGTGCCCAATGCGGCGCGGAGGCGATCCACCGGCGACCACGGCGCGCCGTCCAGAGCATCCTCGATGGCATCGAGGCCTGCAAGCTTCTCGTCCCGCGGCAGGGCCGGATCGTCGGCCAGATCGTCCGCCGCCCGCACCACATCGTAGAAGGCCGCGACGGAGGGTCGCAGGGACGCCGGGAGCAGCCTTGATGCGACGGGGAAGTTCTCCGGCGCACGTCGCGGCACGGGAAGCTTCACGCTATCGCCCGGAGTCGCGACCTTTTTTCCCATGTCGTCCAGCATTCGCGACCTATCTGCTCCCCATAGACGCCGGCAGAGCCCCGTTCGGACCTGCCTGCGACCCAAGTTAGACACGGAGACGCCGGTGGCAAACGATACCGCGCCATTAGACATCACTGCCGCCGAAGCGGTCGCAGCCTCCGGACGCCGGGTCCTTGTCGTCGGCGCGGGCCCGGGCGGCCTTGCCACAGCGATGCTCCTGCGCGCCGCCGGGGCAGAGGTAACGCTTCTCGAGAAGGAAGACACCCCCGGCGGCCGGACCGGCGCGATCCGCGAGGACGGCTACACCTTCGACATCGGCCCGACGTTCTTCCTCTATCCCGAGATCCTGCGGGAGATCTTCTCCGCCTGCGGGCGCGACTTCGACGAAGAGGTCGAGCTGATCCGGCTCGATCCGATGTACCGCCTCCAGTTCGACGACGGCCGGAAGGTGGATGCAACGCCGGACTCCGAGAGGCTGGCCGCGGAGATCGCCCGCCTCAGTCCGAAGGATGCCGGGAAGGTCGCCGCCTATCTCGAGGAGAACCGCGCCAAGTTCGATGCCTTCCGGCCGATCCTCCAGCGCCCCTTCCTCGGTCCGCGCGACGTGATGCGCGGTGACATGATCAGGGCGCTCCCCAAGTTCCGCCCCTGGTCGACGGTGGACGGCGAACTGCACCGCTGGTTCGAGGATCCCGACGTCCGCGTCGCCTTCTCCTTCCAGTCGAAGTACCTCGGCATGTCGCCGTTCAAGTGCCCGTCCCTCTTCACCATCATCGCCCACGTGGAATACGGCTTCGGCGTCTTCCACCCCAAGGGCGGCTGCAACGCCATAACGGCGGCGATGGCGCGCGTGGCCGGGGAGATGGGCGTCGACGTGCGGCTCGGCGAGCCGGTGGAGAGGCTCTCCATGTCGGGGCGCCGCGCGACGGGAGCCGTCACCGCGAAGGGCACCTACGAGGCCGACGCCGTGGTGATGAACGCCGATTTCGCCCATGCGATGACGACACTGGTCCCGGACGCCAAGCGCCGCCGCTGGACGGATAAGAGACTCGCCGCGAAGGACTATTCGTGCTCGACCTTCATGCTCTATCTCGGTCTCGAGGAGAAGCTCGACCTCCAGCACCATACCATCGCCTTCTCCTCCGACTACGCCCGCAACGTCTCGGAGATCGACGCGGGACAGGCTCCCGATGACCCGACGATCTACATCCAGAATGCGTCCCGCACAGATCCGACCCTGGCGCCCGAAGGCCATTCGGCACTCTACATCCTCGCCCCCGTCGGCAATCTGACCGGCGGCGTCGACTGGGACGCGCTCGCTCCCTCCTTCCGCGAGAAGATCCTCGATCGCGTCGCCAAGCTGGCGGGGCGGGACATCCGCCCCCTGATCCGCTACGAGAAGATGTTCACCCCGGACGACTGGCGCTCCAAGATGGCCGTATACGAAGGCGCGACATTCAACCTCGCCCACAATCTGGGGCAGATGCTGCACATGCGCCCGCGCAACCGCTTCGAGGATATCGACGGGGTGTATCTCACGGGCGGCGGCACGCATCCGGGATCCGGCCTGCCGACCATCTTCGAGAGCGCCCGCATCGCCAGCCGCCTCTGCGCCGAGGACCTCGGATTGCCGGGCGCCGGGGAGCTGACCACGACATTGCCGAAGACATCCACGCAGGAGGCCGCCGAATGAGCCGCACCATCGTCATCGGGGGGGGCCTCGGCGGCCTCTCTGCCGCCTGCACCCTCGCCGCGCGGGGCCATGCGGTCACCCTTCTGGAGCGCAACGAGTGGCTCGGAGGCAAGGCCGCCGTGCTCGAGGAAGACGGTTTCCGCTTCGATATGGGGCCGAC
This sequence comes from Tropicimonas omnivorans, assembly GCF_031846565.1. NCBI lineage: Bacteria > Pseudomonadati > Pseudomonadota > Alphaproteobacteria > Rhodobacterales > Roseobacteraceae > Tropicimonas > Tropicimonas omnivorans. Next base: position 16,559 of record NZ_JAVRHL010000005.1, read on the forward strand.
CATCCTGACCATGCCGCGGGTGCTCGAGAGGATCTTCGCCGAGGCGGGGCGCGGCCTGCACGACGAAATCGACCTCCGCCGCCTCGATCCGCAATGGCGCTGCTTCTACGAGGACGGCGCGGTGCTCGATCTGAAGGACGACCCGGCGGAGGCCGCAAAGGCCATCGGCGAGCTCTCCCCCGAGGATCGCGCCGGGTTCGAACGGTTCATGGACGTCGCGAGACGGCTGTCCGACGTCTCCGACAAGTTCTTCTTCTGGAAGACCGTCGAGGATCTGAAGGACACTATGAACCTCAAGGCGAACATGAGCCTCGCCACGCTGTCCGACGTGATGGCCCTGAGGATGCACCGCACCGTCGCCGGCCAGATCAAGAAGGACGTGAAGGACAAGCGCGTCGCGCAGATGCTGGAGCACTTCATCCAGTATGTCGGCTCCTCGCCGCTCGCCTCCCCCGCCGTCCTCTGCGGCATCGCGCAGATGCAGCAGGGCGAGGGGGTCTGGTATCCGATGGGGGGCACCCGTGCTGTCCCGCTCGCGCTGGAGCGGCTTGCGGGCGAGCTCGGCGTGGATATCCGCACCGGCTGCGGCGTCTCCCGCATCGAGACCGAGAACGGCCGCACCTCCGCCGTCGTGACCGAAGCCGGCGAGCGCATCCCGGCGGAGCGTGTCGTCTCCAACATGGACAGCGTTCGCACCTATCGCGAGCTCATCGGCGGCGATGCCTGGAAGAGCTTCGCCAAGACCCGGAAGCGGGAGCCGGCCTGCTCCGGCGTCGTGCTCTACCTGGGGCTCGACCGGGCCTACGAGCACCTCGCGCACCACAATTTCGTCTTTTCGCGGGACCCCGAGGAAGAGTTCGCCGCGATCTACGACCGGGGCGAACCCGCGCAGGATCCGACCGCCTATCTCGCCGCCCCGTCCCGGACCGAACCCGGCGTGGCTCCCGAGGGCGGGGAGGCGCTCTACATTCTCGTCCACACCCCCTACATCCGCGACGGGCAGGACTGGGCGAAGATGCTGCCGGCCTACCGCCGCACCATCCTCGACAAGCTCGGCCGCTGCGCGGGAATGGAGGATCTCGAGGAGCGCATCGTCGTCGAGCGCAGCCTCACCCCGCAGGACATCCACGACCGCTACAACGTGCTTCAGGGGGCGATCTACGGGCTTGCCAGCCACGGCAAGGTTCTCGGCGCTTTCAAGCCCGGCAACCGGTCGCGGCAGGTGCCCGGGCTCTACCTCGCGGGAGGCTCCGCTCATCCGGGGCCGGGCATGCCGATGGCGCTGATGTCCGGCTGGATCGCGGCGGACACCCTCGATCAGGATGCAGGCGGCGCCGCGGTGGCGGACAGGCGGACGGATGTCGCAGCCGAGTGAGGACGATCCCGTCCGCCGCCGCTCCGAACCCATGGCGCGCTTCTTCCAGGGGGTCATGCGGCGGCAGGTGGCCGGACATTTCCGCGCCCTGCGGCTCGCGCGGCCCGGATTGCCGGATCTGAGGGCGGACCGCCCGGTCATGGTCTTCACCAACCATCCATCGTGGTGGGATCCCGCCGTGTTCATCGCGGTGCACGGCCTGTTCTTCCCGGGCCGCCTCGCGTTCGGGCCGATCGACGCCGCGATGCTGGAGAAGTATCGGTTCATGGGCCGGATCGGGCTTTTCGGTGTCGATCAGGAGAGCGCCCGTGGCGCGGCCGCCTTTCTCAGGCGAGGCAGCGCCATCCTCGGCGCGCCAGACCGGGTGATGTGGATCACCGCGCAGGGGCGCTTTGCCGACCCCCGCACACGTCCGCTCGGCCTGCGCCCCGGCGCCGCGCATCTGATGGCGCGCGTCCCGGGACTCGTTGCGCTGCCGCTGGCCCTTGAATACCCCTTCTGGACGGAGAAGCGGCCGGAGGCGCTCCTGGCCTTCGGGGATCCGGTCGAGGCCGAACCGGGCGAGGATGCGAGCCTCCTTGCGCCCAAGCTGGAGACCGCCCTGACTCGCACGGCCGACGATCTCGCCGCGCGCGCCATGGCACGCGATCCCGCTGGCTTCGAGACACTGATCGGCGGAACGCGAGGGACGGGCGGGATCTACGGCCTCTGGCAGCGAGCCCGCGCCGCCACGACCGGACGCCCCTTCGAGCAGGACCATGCGCCGGGGAGCGACCGGTGATCCTCCTCGCGCTCTCGATCGCGGGGCTTGCCCTGGCCCTTCTCTTCGCCGGCATGGTCGCCGCGAACCTGGGCGTTCTTGCCCCGCCGCAGGCCGGAGCGAGCCAGCGGCCCGCAATCTCCATCCTGATCCCGGCGCGTGACGAGGAGGCGAATATCGGCGCGGCCCTGGACGGTGCCCTGGCGCAGACCGGGGTGGGCGTGGAGGTCGTCGTGCTCGATGACGGCTCCACGGACGCAACGCCCCGGATCCTGGCCGAGCGCGCCGCCGCCGATCCCCGGATCCGCATCCTGAACGGCGCCACCCTTCCGGAGGGCTGGATCGGAAAAACCCATGCCTGCCATCAGCTCGGCACCGCCGCCCGGCAGCCGCTTCTTCTCTTCGTCGATGCCGACGTGCGACTGTCCGAGGACGCCGCACTGCGCCTCGCTGCAGAGATGGAGACGCACGCGCTCGACCTCGTCTCGGGCTTCCCGCGCCAGATCACTGGCAGCACGGCCGAGCGCATCGTCATCCCGCAGATATTCACCACCCTTCTGGGCTATCTGCCCCTGCCGATGGCGCGGGCGCGGCCAGACCCCTCCTTCGGGGCCGGCTGCGGACAGCTCCTGATGGTGCGCCGTGCAGCTTATGACGCCGCCGGTGGCCACGCGGCATTCGCGGGCCGGATGCATGACGGGCTGAACCTGCCACGGAACGTGCGCGCAAGCGGTGGGCGAACCGACCTGACGGATGCCACGCCGATCGCCGCCTGCCGGATGTACGAAACGTTTCCGGACATCTGGGAGGGCTTTCTGAAAAACGCGACGGAGGGGATGGCGACGCCTCGCGCCCTGCCCGTCTGGACGCTGCTCCTCTTCGGCGGACACGTCATGCCGTGGCTCACCCTCGCTTCCGCGCTCGTCGCAGGCGCCGGTGGGGCCGCAATCCTCTCCGCCGCCGCCGTGATCGCGGTCCTCGCCGCACGGGCCGCGATGGCGCGGCGTCTGGATCAGCCCTGGCTGTCCGTGGCGCTGCACCCCGTCGGTGTCCTGATCGTGCTGGCGATCCAGTGGACCGCCCTGTCGCGCGCATCGCGGGGCAAGGGGGCGACGTGGCGCGGCCGGAGTTACGGCATCTAGAGCCTCAGCGCAGCAGCATCTTCAGCACCTGTTCGATCCGCTTGCCGTAGGGCGGTCGCACCATGCGCGCGAGCGAGCGGCGGGCGACGACGACCGAGCGCGGACGGGTAAAGGCACGAAAGCCCTCCTCCCCGTGATAGGCGCCCATCCCGCTCTCTCCCTGACCGCCGAACGGCAGGGACATCACCGCGACATGCTGCACCGCTTCATTGACCATCGCGCCGCCCGACCGCAGCGCCGCAACGTCCGACAGCGCCGCCGTCTCGTCCCGGCCGTAGACGTAGAGCGCCAGCGGCACGGGCCTTGCGGCGACATAGGCGCGGGCCTCGGCCTCGCTGTCGTAGGGGATGAGCGGGAGGATGGGGCCGAAGATCTCCTCCGTCATCGCCGGGTGATCCGCCGGCGGGTCGATCAGGGCCCAGAAGCCCATCCGCGGCGCAGGCGGCATCGGATCCATCAGCGGGCGGGCCTCGGGGCCTGCCGTCATCCCGGCAAGCCGCGCACGATCCGCCGGCCGCGCGATCGTGGCGAAATCGACGCCGCCCGGATCGGGATAGAGCTGTGCGGCCGCCTTGCGCAGCGCCGCCTCGAACGCCCCCATCCGATCGCGCGGCACCAGAACGTAGTCGGGCGCGATGCAGGTCTGCCCGGCATTGAGGAGCTTTCCGGCCGCGATGGACGTCGCGGCTTCCTCGAGATCCGCGTCGGCGCGGAGGATCGCGGGGGACTTTCCGCCGAGTTCGAGGATGACGGGCGTCAGGGTCTTCGCGGCCGCCTCCATCACCTTCCGGCCAGTCGCGGTGGAGCCGGTGAAGAAGAGCGCGCCCAGCTCCATCTCCGCCAGCGCCTGACCGACCTCCGCCCCGCCCGTGACGACGCGGACCCGCTCCGGCAGGGTCTCGTGAAGGAGCCGGGCGAGCAGATCCGACGTCCGGGGCGTGTGTTCCGAAGGGTGAAGGATGACCCGGTTGCCACCGGCAAGCGCGGCGACGAGCGGGATGAGTGCAAGCTGCACGGGATAGTTCCACGGCGCATGGATGCCGACGAGGCCCAGCGGCTCCCGCTGGACCCTCGCGCGCGAGGGGAGAAGATGGGGCGGCAGGATCACCCGCCGCGACCGCATCCAGCGCTTGAGGTTACTGCGCGCGTGGCGAACGGCCTCGAGCACCATCGCGACCTCGGTCAGCAGGGTCTCCGGCCGGGGGCGATGACCGAAATCGGCGGAAACGACCCGGGCGATCTCCTCGCGTGCCTCCTTCACGGCGCTGGCGAGGGCCGCCAGATCGGCGCGCCGGGCGCCGAGATCCGGCGCCTCCGCCGCGCCTGCGCCGCGCTGCCCGCCAAGGGCCTGCGCCGCGGCGGCCAGTTCCACGCGCGCCGCCTCCAGAGCCTCCCCGTTCATGACATCACCAGGTCGCGGTGCCGGGAGAGGTAGATCCGCAGCCAGGGCGTGAACCGTCCCGGCTGCGCCGCAATTTCCCGGTCGAGCGCGGTCCAGTCGATCCAGCGCGTGGCGTCCGCCTCCTCCGGGTCCGGGCGGGGCTCGGCCGGGCGCGCAAGCTCGGTGGTGTAGATCTCCACCACCTCGTGCTCCACGAGCCCCCGCCCGACATCGGCGCGGTAGGTCACCTGTCCCCGGTGGATCAGCGGCGCGCCCGGAGCGATCCCGAGTTCTTCGCAGAGGCGTCGCCGGGCGCAATCCTCGGGCGCTTCGTCCCATCCCGGATGCGTGCAGCAGGCATTCGCCCAGAGGCCCGGCGTGTGATACTTGCCGGCGGCCCGGCGCTGGATCAGCGTCTCCCGCCCGCAATTGACGAAGACGGAGACGGCCTTGTGGCGCAGCCCCTCGCGATGAACCTGCAGCTTCTCGATCGGCTGGAGGCGCCCGTCGCGCCAGGCAGGGATCAGATCGCTCATTTGGCCGTGGTCTCCTCGGGGTGCGCGGACATGGCGGAGAGGGGCGCGCGGGCCGCGTCGGCGGCGAAGGGCGCGCCGGTCCACTCCGGAAAGATCAGGGGGTTGGCGTCGCAGGCTTCGCTCAGAAGCCCCGCGAAGGGCAAGCGTGTCCCGGTGCGCAGATGGATCTGCACGGCGATGGCACCCCATATCGCCCCGGCGAGGTTCGCCGCCACGTCTCCCATCGTGTCCGGCAGGCCGGAGCGCTGCGCATTGGTGCCGAAGAGAGCGTCGACGGTGAATTCGAAAAGCTCCCACCCTGCGCCCACCAGCGCCGCCAGTCCCACGGCCAGCACGGAACCGACCCAGAGCGGCACACGCGGCGGGCCGCCGGCCGTCATCAGAAGGACCAGCGCCCAGCCCGTCACGGCCAGCACCGCGGAGGCGATGGCGTGCAGGCCCTTGTCCCAGACGTGGGAGAGGGACGCCTCCGGCCCCACCTCGTACAGACCGCCCCATTCACCGGCGACGAAACAGGCAAGGCAGAAGACGAGGATGCCGGTCGCGAGACCCTTCGGCAGGCGAATGCCGGAGATCCGGGTATAGAGCGGCCCGAGCGCACCCATCGCGATGGCGCCGGCCGCGGCGATGGCGAGCAGAATATCGCCCCGGATGAGACCGATCGCGGTCAGCGCGGCGGCCAGACCCCATGCGGCGAGGCGGAGCGTGGCCCGGACCGAAGAGGCGGGCGGGCTGGCGTCAGGCAATATCACGGGTCTTTCGGCTCGGTTGGTGTCGGGGTCGATCGCTTCATATAAGGCGAAACGGCGCGGCTTCGATGCCCCGAGAGCGCAAGGACCGCCGCCGACGACGGCCCTTTCGCCCCGCTGCGTCCCTTCAGGTCAGTTCTGCATGACACCCGTCACGAACCGGACCGCCTCCGGCAGACCCTCCCGCCAGTAGGACCAGACGTGGCCGCCCTCGCGCACCATGAAGCGGTGATCGCTGGCGAAGGTCCGTTCAGTCGACCCTTCGGACCGGAGCATGTTGTGAAGGAGGACACTGCCTTCGAAGAACACGTCGTCGGAGCCCACGTCGATGAAGTACTCGGTGGCCCCCAGCGTCTCGGCATCCGCGTCCTCGATCATCGCGAAGACACTATCGGCGCGGTACTTCTCGTTCAGGCGCGCCTCTCCCTCGAGGCCCTCGCCCCAGATCATGCCGTAGCGCCGGTCCCATCCCGCCTGGTTCATGGCGAGCATCTGCGGATCGGTGCGGATCGCCGGGCTGAGGGCGGCTGCAGCCGTGAACATGTCCGGATACTTCATGGAATAGGCCAGCGCCGCGAAGCCGCCCATCGAGAGGCCGATGATCCCGCGATACTCCTCTTCGGCGAGGACGCGATAGGTCTCCTCCACATGGGGGATCAGGTCCTGAACGAACATGTCCTCGTATCGGACTTCGCCGTCCGCATCGTTGAGGTAGTATGTGTTGAACTCTGGCTGCGGCGTGCGGCGCGGATCGGGGCTGATGGCGATGAAGGGCGGCACCTCGCCCGAACCGATCAGCCGGTCGAATGTCTCCGCCGCACCGCCCTTGAGAAACCAGTCGCGGTGCGTCTGACCGGCACCGCCCGGCATCAGGTAGATCACCGGGTAGGCGCGGTCATTCTCCTCGTAGGCCGGTGGCAGGTACACCGAGTAGAGCGGCGTCCAGCTCAGGGCCTCGCTTTCGAGCTCGGCGTCGAACGTGACGGTGCCCGTGCTCGCGAGCGCGCCCGCCTGCTGCGCCATGGCAACGGGCGCGGCACAGATGGTCGCGGCGACGATTGTCAGCGCAAATGCGTTAGGTCTCGTCATGATTTCTCCTCCTTTGAGGCCACGCGGGCCTCGCTCCTCCCGGTCCGGACATCCAGAGACGCACCGGACCCTCCACCAGACGGAAGGTATAACGATTGCGCGCCGTGGGAAGCCCACCTTCGCCGCGCGGCACGCATCACGCCCCCCCGGAATACCGGTCCGGGGTCAGTGCGTCTCGCCGCCTCCGTGGAGATAGGGGGCGCGCAGCCGCCAGATGAGGCCTTCCGGGGCATAGATCATCTCGGCGTCCCCGCTCAGTTCGGCGGGGGCGATGGTGCGCAGAAGATCCGTGCCGAAACTGCTCCGCGTGGGCTCGGCCACGCGCGGTCCACCGCTTTCGCGCCATTCGATGAAGAATTCGGCCGGGTCTCCTTCGAGGCGCCACGTCAGGCTCACGCGTCCCTCGGGCTGGCTGAGCGCGCCGTATTTCGCGGCATTCGTCGCCAACTCGTAGAAAGCCATCGCCAGCGTCATGGCGCCCTTGGACCAGAGCGTCAGATCCGGCCCCTCGTACTGGATCCTCTGCCCGTTCTCGCCAAGATAGGCGGCCAGCGCCCGCTCCACGAGCGCCGTGATGGAGGCCGGCGCCGCGTTTCCGCCGCCCAGGAGGTCGTGGGCCGTCGCCAGCGCCCGCACGCGCGACTCGAAGGCCGTCGCGAAGTTGTCGAGATCCGTCGCCTCGCGCCGGGTGAGGCTGAAGATGCTCAGCACCTTGGACAGAAGGTTCTTCGAGCGGTGGTCCAGCTCGGAGAGGAGAAACCGCAGATGGGTCCGGCTCTCGGCCAGCTCCGCGAGCTGGTCCCGCACCTTGTGCTGGCGCTCCCGCGAGAGGGACTGCGAGCGAAGCGCGGAGCGGATCGTCACCGCGCGGCAGGGGCGTTCGAGGACGATCACCTCGCCCCCGGCGGCGCCCGCCTCGAGCGCCGCGAGAGCGGGAGGCGGGCGGGATACGTCGGACAGAAGCGCCAGCACGGGGAGGGCGGACCAGATCGGCTGATCTGCGAGCACATCCGCAAGCATCGCGCCCGTCTTTGGTCCCAGACCTTCCTGCGTGACGAGAAGCACGCCGCATTCACCGTCAAGGATACGACGCAGCGCCTCCGGTTCGTCCGCCGGAACGGGGATCAGGCCCGCTGCCTCGACCAGCTCATGCAGGACGGAGGCGTCCCGCCCGAAGGGGGCGTGGATGACGATGCGGCGCGCCGCCATCTCGCATCCGATGTCCTCCGGCGGTCCGTCCATATCGGCTTACATCACCGAAAGGTGGGGTTTGGGCCGTCTTGCCTCGGAGGAGGACACGACATCGACGCTCCGGTTCCCGATCAGGAGGGTCCGCACCCGCGTCTCGTGATCTCCCTGCCGCTTCTTCAGCACCATGAGCGTCCGCCGAAGCTCATCGTCCATCCGTTCGTTGCGCAGCAGGATCGCGCTGTCCGCGAAGCAGCCGACCTGGATGGCGGGGGAGAGATCGCCGCCGAGGCGCCCGGCCTCCGTCAGGGTCACGATGGTGAGGACGCCCTGGCGCGACAGGTATGAGAGCAGAGACTGTATCTGCGAGATCATGTCACTGCCGGCGGGATGGGCGGCGAGAGCGCCGCTCAGGCTGTCGATCACGACGACGTTGACGGCTTCCTCCTCCACCAGATCGACGACGGATTGCAGGAATTCGCCGGGGGACTTCTCGGCCGGGTCGAAATGGCGCAAGTGGAGCCGTCCTTCCTTCTCCAGCTCGCAAATGTCGAACCCGAGGTCGGTGGAGCGCTGGCGAAAGACGCCGAGACGCTCCTCGAAGAGGAACATCGCCGCCGTGCTCCCGTCCTGTGCCGCGGCGTTGGCATAGGCCGTGCTGAGGGTGGATTTGCCCGTTCCCGGCTCCCCGGTGATGAGACATGTCGTACCGAGGGCAAGACCGCCCGCCATCATCTGGTCCAGTCCCGGAATGCCGCTGGCGACCTCATCGCTGATCGCGTGCTCCCGCGTCGCACCGGGCTCCACGCGGGGGAAGACGGCGACGCCGCCGGTCCGGATGGTGAGATTGTGATACCCTTCGATGAACCTGCGGCCGCGCATCTTGGAGACGTGCAGGCGCCGGATCGTCGTGCCGTAGTCGGGATTGTCCTGCTCCAGCATGATCGCGCCGTTCACCAGGCCCTCGATCTGCCGGTCCCCGAGTTCGCCATCGCCGTAATCGAGCATGAGGGCCGTCGCCCCGATGTCCGCGACGACCTGCCGCAGGAGCAGCAACTCGCGACGATAGGTCAGCGCATCATGCGCGAGCAGCCGGATCTCGAACAGCGAATCGATGACGACGCGGTCGGCCTTCGACCGGCCCACGATCTCGTGGAGCGAGGAGATCGCGGCGGAGAGGTCCGCGTCGTCCGGGTTCAGCACCGTCTGCCGAAGGCCGGGCGCATCGGCCACCTGCACGCCTGAAACCTCCTCGATCTCGATTCCGTCCAGGTCGAACCCGTGCGAAGCTGCGACGCGTTTCAAGTCAGTCTTGCTCTGGGAGAGGGTCACGAAGAGCGTTTTCTCTCCCCGGTCGCGTCCCTCGATCAGAAACTGAAGACCGAGCGTCGTCTTGCCCGTCCCCGGCTCCCCTCCGATGAAATAGATGCCGCGAGGCATGAGGCCGCCGAGGAGGACGTCATCCAGGCCCCGAACTCCAGTTGGCAGGAAATCGGCGGCACTCTGGCTCATCCTTGAAACTCCGACATTCAGAATTTGGGGGCAGCGGCCCCTTGAAGCAGGGAGAATAAAAGCTACCGGGAAAGATACCGTTCGTAAACCGTGGTCTTGCAGGGTTTCGACGAACTGCCGTCCGGCCCGCGCGCTGACGAGACGCTCAGGGCATGGCGCCAATCGGGCCGCCCCGGTCCAGCGCCGGCATGACGTGCGCCCCGAAGGCCGCGATGCCGGCGGGAAGAACCGGCGCCATGACGTTGAAGCCGTCCGCGGCGCCCGCCGAGATCCACTCGCGCATGACGCGGGCGACGTCATCGCCCGTGCCCACCACCAGAAGATGCCCATGCCCCGCCGCGAACCGGGCGAGCGACTGGCGAAGGGTATGCCCCTCCTCCACCGCGGTCCGGACAAGGAGGCGCGCGCGGGAATTGCTGAAGGTGTTCTCGCCCACATCGTCCGGCGCATGCGGAAAGGGCGCATCCAGATCATAGCCGTCCAGCGGCAGGCCGATGAAACGCGCAAGCTTGGTGCGGACGTGCTCGAGGTTCATGTGCCCGGTCATCTCCAGAAGCTGCGCCTCCGCCGCATCCCGCGTTTCGGCGACGACGGGAACCAGTCCCGGCAGGACCGCGATCTCCTCCGGCGCTCGCCCCGCCTCCCCCGCCAGACGATGCACCTCGTCTCGGAACGCGCGCGCCTCAGCGATCCCGGACTGGACGGTGAAGACCTGGCCGGCATGGCGTGCGGCGAAGGCAAGACCGGTGGGGGAGGAGCCCGCCTGCGCGAAGAGCGGCCATGCGTAGGGCTCGGGGGAGAGGTTGAGGGCGCCGTCCATCGCGCCGAACCGTCCCCGTGCCTGCGTCTCGCGCGGGGCGCGGGTCAGCCAGCGTCCGCTCGTCTTGTCGGCGACGCGGGTGGCGCCGTCCCACCCCTCCCAGAGCGCCTTCACCGCCTCCACGACCTCTTCGGCCATGGCGTAGCGCTCGGATGTCGGCGGCATCTCGTCCAGCCCGAACATGCGGGCCTCCTGGGGGTAGGAGGACGTGACGACGTTCCAGCCTGCGCGACCGCCCGTCAGGTGATGCAGCGACAGGACGCGCCGGGCGAGATGATAGGGATGGTTGAAGCTGGTGGAGGCGGTCCCGATGAGCCGAAGCCGCTCGGTGGCCCCCGCGATCGCGGCGAGGACCATGAAGGGGTCGAGGGCTTCCGAAGGGTGGTCGGCGGGCCGGTCCTGGAGGCACATGATGTCCCCCAGGAAGAGCCCGTCGAACCCTGCCGCCTCCGCCTCCCGCCCGCAGGCGAGCCAGTGGGACAGCTCCAGCGGCGCCGTGGCCGAGAGGCCCGGCTGCCGCCAGGCCGCCTCGTGGGATCCGAAGCCGAAGACGACGGCGTTGAGGATCACTCGTCCATCCAGCTCTGGTCGAACCAGCCCGAGATGTCCCCGATCTCCTCCAGCGTCTCGCCATCCGCGCCGGTCAGGACGCCGCTTTCGGCGAGGAAGCTCGCCATGCGGGCGACCTTGGCCTCGTCGATCTCGCCGATCTCCATGCCCTCGGCCTCGATATAGCCGCCGGAGGCGATAAGCTCCATCGAGCCCGTCACCAGCTCCGGGTTCGGGAAATCGCCCGCATCGATCAGGATGTCCGCAGCCTCTTCGGGATTCTCGGCTGCCCAGGCGTAGCCGCGCTGCGTCGCCGTCATGAAGCTCGCGACCAGATCAGGATTCTCAGCGAGGAACCTGCCGGTGGTGCCGATGTAGCCGTTCTGCTGCTCGGGAATGCCGTAATCGGCGTAGGTGAAGGACTTCTGGTTGCGGTTCAGAAGCTCGCTGTTGACGCCTTCCCAGGTGGAGACTTCGAGCGTGAAGTCCACGGAGCCGTTCGCAAGCGCCTCGTAGGCACCGGTGCCGAGGGTCACGGTGTCGAAGGTCGGATCGCCGCCATCGGCCTCGATCATGGTCGAGATCAGCGCATCCTCCCACTTGGTTCCGAAGCCGGCATAGGTCTTGCCGGAAAGATCCGCCGGACTGTCGATGTCATCGTTGTCGCCGCTGTAGACGAGCCGGCCCGTCTCCTTCTGCATCGTAACCCAGAGCGCGACGATGTCCGCCTCGGCGGCGCGGGTGCTGATGAAGCTCAGGGAGGACATGTAGGCGAAATCGGAGACGCCGGCCGCGAGGAGCGCTGTGGAGGACGAATCCGAGTAGGGCAGGATGTCCACCTCGAGGCCGGCCTCGTCGTAGTAGCCGTTCTCCTCGGCGACGATGAAACCGACATGGTTGGTGTTCAGCGTCCAGTCGAGCGCGAGGGACACCTCCTGCTGCGCATGGGCGGTCAGGGGCAGCGCAAGCGCCGCGGCCAAGATCGGGGCGGTGGTCTTCATGTCTCGTCCTCCAGGAGTAGTGATTTGAGATCGGTGCGGATCCGGGCCAGCGCGGCCTCGTCCCGCTCCGAACGGGGGGTGTCGATGGGAATGTCGCGAATGATCCGGCCCGGCTTCGCCGCCATCACCAGGATGCGGTCCGCCATCTGCGTCGCCTCGTACAGATCGTGCGTGACCATCAGGACGCCGCGGGGCGCCTCTTCGAGCCGGGCGCAGAGCCAGTCCTGCATCCGCAGCCGGGTCACCGCATCGAGGGCGGAGAACGGCTCGTCGAGCAGGACGAAACGGCTGTCCTGAACGATGGTGCGCAGGAAGGCGGCGCGCTGGCGCATGCCGCCCGAGAGTTCGGACGGAAACCGGTCCTCCCAGCCACCGAGGCCGAAGGCCGGGAAAAGCGGCGCGACCCGCGCGCGCGCCTCGGCGCGGGAGGCGCCGGCGATCTCCAGCCCCATCGCGGCGTTCTCGGCGACCGTCAGCCAGGGAAAGAGCGTGTCCTGCTGCGGCTGGTAGGAGATCGCGGGATGCGGCGTCGCGATGGGGGTGGCGTCGAGACTGGCGCGCCCGTCGGCCTCCATTCCCGGCGGCAGGACCCCCGCGAGCCACTTGACGACGGAGGTCTTGCCGCAGCCCGACGGCCCGATCAGGCAGGTGATGCGCCCTTCCTCGAGGCGCAAGGAGACGCGCCGGACGAGGTCCGCCCCGTCCATGCGGATGGTGAGATCCTCAAGCGCCAACATGGCCGGCCTTTCGATATCTGCGCCCGGTCAGTCGCTCGACAAGCAGCAAGAGCCCCAGAAGGACCAGCGTGAGCGTGGCCGAGACCACCACCGCGGACAGCACCAGGTCCGCGCGGAAGCTGTTCTTGGCCGAGAGGATGTAGATCCCGAGCCCCCGCCGCGCCCCGGCATATTCCGCGAAGATCGAGGCCACGACGGCGTAGGTCGCCGAAATCCTGAGCCCGGCGAAGAAGGGCTCCCGCGCCGTGGGCAGCGTCGCCCGCCGGAACACGTCCCAGCGCCGCGCCCCCATCGAGACGAGCTGATCGCGGAAGGCCTGCGGCGTTGCCGCGTAGCCCGAGAGCAGGCTGACGAGCATCGGAAAGAACGTCACGAGGATGACCAGCAGGACCTTCGGCAAGAGCCCGAAGCCGAACCAGAGCACCATCAGGGGCGCGAGCGCGACGATGGGCACCGTCTGGCTCGCCACGAAGAGCGGCATCGCCCCCCGCTTCAGCCACGGCGTGAAGTGCAGCGCGACGGAGACCGCGAAGGCGAAGACGACCGAGGTGGAAAAGCCGAGGGTCGTGACCGTCAGGGTGGAGAGCGCATGCCCGGAGATCGGGCCGCGCTCCGTCCAGAGCGCCCGGACGATGTCGGACGGCGCCGGCAGGACCAGTGGCGAGACCTCCGAGGCGGCGCAGTAGCCTTCCCATGCGAGAAGGACGGCCAGCGCCAGAAGGAGGGGCGGCAGGATATGTCTGAATGCGGCCATGATGGATCGCGCCGGGAAAGGGCCGGCCCTGTCAGGGGCAGGCCGTCCCCGCGCTCAGGCCGCGGAGGCTTTGGGGCTGGGGCTGTTCGCCGATGCCGTCAGATCGATCGTGACGTGACCCTCGGCCGGCCCGAAGCGCAGGAACGCCTCGCGGATCGCGGCGAAGACCGCGCCCGCATCGCCCCTGAGCCGGGTGCAGAAGTTCTTCGACTTGAGGAAGACGCCGGTCTCCTTGAGGAAGTCGATGCAGCCGTAGATCTCGTCCATGTGCCGGTCCTGCCCGAGCACGTAGAGCGAGAACTGCACGTCGATGGGCGCGCCGAGGTCGGGCGCGTCGGCCACCGCGGCGGCGGCGATCCGGCGGCGCTCCTCGAGTGACTTGTCCTGCGCCTCGACCAGCGCTTCGCAATGGCAGGAGGGATCGTCCGGCTCGCCGGGGCAGCCGCGTGAGAGGGTAACATGCATGGTCACGTGCTCGCCCGAGCCGCTCGCGGCGGCGAAGAGATCGCGCATCGCGCCCGTCAGCGCTTCGGGGGGGCCGACCATGAGGGTGGACATGTCGTCCGTCTCGATCCTCAGATCCTCGCGGTAGGGATCGAGCGCCCCGAGGGAGGACATGATGACGTCCACGAAACCGGACGTCATGGGATAGAGGGACACTTGCGCGCCAATGAACATCGTAGAGACCTCGCTCCGCTGGAATTACCCAGATCAGCTTTGAAGGGTTCGTGCGGCATCCCGCACATCTCAGCCCCGCTTGACGGAGCACCCCCGGTGGATACGGGGCGGAAGATGAACCGGGGGAAAGGAAGTGTAAAGGGGGGCGTAGGCGGGCGCAAACGCCGGACGAGAGCCTCCGCGCCGGAAGCCGAGCGTCGCGGTCGGCCCATGGAGCGTCGCCCCGCACACGTTCTGCGCGGCCCTGCTCTCTTGCGTGACGCGGGGTCCGTCCTTAATCTTCCCTTCATTCTCAGGGCGGGGTGAGATTCCCCACCGGCGGTGATAGCCCGCGAGCGCCTCCGAGTCGTCGGAGGGTCAGCAGATCCGGTGAAATTCCGGGGCCGACGGTCATAGTCCGGATGGGAGAGAATGAGGCGACCGGCCTGTCCGGCCGTCTTGTGACGCTCTGGGATTTTGGCTTGTGACAAGGATCCGAAAGAGCAATGACAAAATCCCTCACCTTCGCCTTCATCAAGGCCCGCTGGCACGCTGACATCGTCGACCGGGCCCATGATGGCTTCGTCCGGCGCCTGGCCGAGCTCGACGCCACCGCCGAGGTGCGCGCCTTCGACGTTCCGGGTGCGTTCGAGATGCCGCTTCTCGCGCAGCGTCTCGCCGCGACCGGCGAGTACGACGCCATCGCCGCCGCCGCGCTCGTGGTCGATGGCGGCATCTACCGGCACGACTTCGTCGCGCAGGCCGTGGTCTCGGGATTGATGGACGTCCAACTCAAGGCGGACGTGCCCGTGCTGTCCGTCTCGCTGACGCCGCACCACTTCCAGCCGACCGAAGAGCATGTCCGGTTCTTCTCGGAGCAGTTCGTCAAGAAGGGCGCCGAGGCAGCGGACGCGGCCTTCGCCATTTCCAAGGCAAAGCTCGCCGAGGGCGCGGCCCGCGAGGCTGCGTAAGCCGAACCCGGCGCCGGGCCCGCGATCCCGGCGCCTCCTCGTTCGAATGCCGGCCGACGCGGAACTTCCGGGCGCCGCGGCAGGTTCGACCAGTCGACGCCGTACAGGGCAGGAGACGGGATGACCGAGAACACACATGCGGTGGAGGACATCCTCGATCGGCTGGACGACGCCGCCAAGCAGTCCGACTCGGTGTCCGTGGGCCGGCTCGTGGAGGCCTTCGGCGGCCGTGGCTGGGGGCCGCTCCTGTTCATCCCCGCCATTGTCGAGGTGTCCCCCATCGGAGGCATCCCGGGAGTTCCGACCTTCCTGGCCCTGATCATCGCGCTCTTCGCGGTTCAGATCCTGGCAGGGCGGGACAGCATGTGGCTGCCCTCCTTCGTGTCCAACCGCTCCGTCTCGTCCGGCAAGATGCAGGGCGCGATGGACAAGATGCGTCCCCTCGGCCGCTGGCTCGATCGATGGTTCGGCCCGCGCCTTTCATCGCTGACGACCCGCTGGGTCCGGCGCATCTCGGCTGCGGTGATCCTGATGCTCTGCGCGCTCGTGCCGCCGCTCGAACTCGTTCCCTTCGCGAGCACGGCCCCGATGGCGGCGATCGCCATGTTCGGCCTGTCGATGACATTGCGGGACGGCCTCCTGATGGCCATCGGCTTCGCGTTGTCTCTCGGCGCGGCCGGCGTCTGCGCCTACTTCCTCCTTGGATCCGGCACAGTCTTCGGCGGCTGAGGACCACGGCACGAAGAACCATGCTGCCTCTGTGCCGGAAACCTCAGAGCCGCGAGACGACGGCGGACCGCCCGGCCGGAGAAGGGCGACGGGAGGGCCGGAGCCCGTCTAGACCTCCTCGCGTCTGCGTTCCGATTGAGCCGGAGAGCGGGGCGCCTGCCCTGCCTCATCCGCGATCCCGTCGAGGATCGGGCAATCGGGTCTGTCGGTTCCCTGGCAGCGGGACACGAGATCACCGAGCGTTCGGCTCAGGGCCTGAAGTTCGTCGATCTTCGCGGCGATCCGCTCCAGATGCGCATCCGCAACGCGCTTGACGTCGGCGCTGGCACGATCCCGGTTCTCGTAAAGAGACAGCAGGGACCTGCAATCCTCGATGGAAAAGCCGAGCGAGCGGGCGCGGGCCAGGAAGATCAGCTTGTGCGTGTCGGACCCGCTGAAGTGGCGGTACCCGTTGCTGCTGCGGGCGGGCGATACAAGCCCGATATCCTCGTAATACCGGATCGTCTTCGCCGGCAGCCCGCAAAGGGCCGAGGCGTCTTTGATATTCATGAACACTTCCTCACAACTACCCGTATACGGCGAGTCAACTCCACTCGCGGCAAAAGTTCCCTGACGATCCGGAGAAGCGGCCGGGAGGTCCGGTTCCGCCCAGGTATGTCGCAGAGGAACAGTTCATGTTTCCGGGACAAACTTCAACTACAGGGTGATGCGAGGCGGCAGTCAGATCATCCTGACGATGCGGAATCTCGCCGTCGCGCTCGTGACCACCGACGCCTCCCTCCCAAAACCGGGCGAGGGCGCGGCCCCGCAGCGACCCGCCGACTCCTATTCCGAACACGAAACGGGCCGCCCCATCGCTGGAGCGGCCCCGTGTCATCTCGACAAGATCCTACCGGTCAGGCGACCTGCAGGACCTTCTTGTCCTTGGACTTTGACGACGCGGCGCCCTTCTTCGTGCCCTCGATTAGTTCGGCGTGGAGTGCGGCCACCGCCGGCTCGAGCGCATCGCGGTCCATGATGAACTGGACGTCCACGTTTCGCGGGCCCTGCGAGGCGCCGATGGCCTCCTGACCGGAACCCGCAATCGCGTTCAGGCCGCGGGTCAGGACGGAAAGTCCGTTCATGTCCCGCCCGATGACGGACACCATGGAGAGCGGCCGCGAGGAAATCTTGGCGGAAGGGTAGCGCGCCTCCAGATCCCGCTCGACCGTGCGCATCACCGACAGCGAAGCGTCGACATAGTGCGTGATCGTGTTGGCGTTCGAGACCTTGGAGACGATCCTCACCTGGTGCTTCGTCAGCACGTCGAGGATGGCGGCGTCGTAGCCCTTCACCCCGACCATGTCCTGCTCGAAGAGTTCGAGGGCGACGATATCGATGCCGGTCACGATCTCGGCGGCAGGCACCTCGGCGGGCTGATCGTCGATCAGCGTGCCGGGGTCGTGGGGTTCGAACGCGTTCGTCACCCGCAGCGCCACATTGGCCTGACGCAGGGTCTTTGCGGCGTTCGGATGGATCGCTTCCATTCCCATGTTGGAGAGCTGGTCGGCGACGTCGTAGTTCGTCCGGCCGAGCTTGCGCACCTTGTCCGCGCCGACCAGCCTGGGATCGGCAGAGGAGAGGTGGAACTCCTTGTGGATGATCGCTTCGCGCGCGTCGATGAGAGCGGCCAGCCGGGAGAACGTGACCTCCGAATAGCCCCGGTCGAATTCCCGCATCAGGCCCTCGGTGCACTGGGCGTAGCCAGTCACGATCGGCATTTCCGTCGCAGGATCGACGCCGTCCATGGCAGAGGTCAGGCGCTCCTTGAGGGTGCGCTCCTTCTGGTCGCGCCAGCCGGTCAGATCGACGAGCCGGGCGTTGACCCCTGCCCGCTTGAGCAGAAGCTGCATGACCATCGCCGAATGCGCCTCACCAAGTCCCGAGAGCAGCTCGCGGATCTCCAGCAGGTGCTCGGACAGGCGGAAGTGGCCGTACGAGCAGAGACGCTGCAGGTCGATCAGGCAGTTCCGGGCACCATCCACGCGTTCGCGGACGAAGGCGTTGGCCGTGTCGAGGTCGCCCGAGTTCGTCAGCAATTCGGAATGCGCGGCGACCATGGCCTCCTCGACCTTCAGCAGCGCATCCTGCCAGCCGGGTCCGCCGGAGGCGTGGGCAAACTTGGCGAACACGCCGGGATCACCCGTCTTCTTGTGCTCCAGCAGCAGGTCCGTGATGCCGCCGAAGGCGGAGACGACAAAGATGCGGCCGTAGAGGTCGTCCCCGTTTCGAGAGCCAACGATCAGCGTGTCGCGGATTTCGTCGAGGCGGGACATCGACGTCCCGCCGATCTTTTCAACGGTATGAGAGGACATGGCTCAGGCCGATTCCAGATCTTCAGGAGCGGCGTAGGATCCATCCTCACGGTGGACCTCGGCGCCGGTGACGGGCGGATTGAAGCAGCACGCCATCACGAGCTCCTCCTCGGAGCGCAGGATGTGCCGGTCGTGCAGGTTCAGCGCATACATCACGCCGGGGGTGATCTCATGCGTCTCGTTCGTGCCGAGATCGGTGATCGAGCCCTTGCCGGAGATGCAATAGACGCTCTCGAAGTGGTTCTTGTACTCGAAGGTGTGCTCCGAGCCCGCTTTGAGCGTCGTGATGTGGAACGAGAAACCCATCTTGTCGTCGGCGAGCAGCATCCGGACGGACGTCCACTGCGCGTCGCTGACGGCGCGGTCGGTGTCTTTGAGGTCGTGGAAGTTGCGAACGATCATGTCGGATTACTCCGCGGCAATGGTGTGGGAGGCGGTGCAGGTCTCGGTGGCGGCCTCGAGCGTGGCGAGGCCGGCCTTGAACTGCTCCATGGGCGTCGTGAGCGGCGCCAGAACCTTGACGACTTCGTCATCGCCGCCGGAGGTCTCGATGATCAGGCCGTTGCGGAACGCCTCGGCGCAGATCTTCTCGGCAAGCTCGCCGGACGTGACATCGACGCCCTGCATCATGCCGCGCCCCTTGAGATAGGCGCCGGGGATGCGGTCCGCGATGCGCTGAAGGCTTTCGGTCAGGACCTTGGCCTTCTCGGCGATCTCGGACTTGAAGCTGTCATCGGCCCAGAACTTCTCCAGCGCGACGCGCGCGGTGACGAAGGCATGGGTATTGCCGCGGAAGGTGCCATTGTGCTCGGCCGGCTTCCAAACGTCATCCTCAGGGCGGATCAGCGCGATCGCGAAGGGAAGGCCGAACCCGGACAGCGACTTCGCGAGCGTGATCATGTCCGGCTCGATGCCCATCTCGTCGAAGGAGAAGAAGCTGCCGGAGCGGCCGATCCCGGCCTGGATGTCGTCCACGATAAGCTTGGCGCCATGCTTGCGGGCCAACTCCGCGATGCCGCGCACCCATTCGGGGCTGGCCGCGTTCAGGCCACCCTCGCCCTGGATCAGCTCGACGAGAAACGCCGCCGGGGCATCCACGCCGCTCGAGGGATTGGAGAGCATCGCATCGAGGATGGCGAGCGTGTCCATGTCGCCGAGGGACCGCTCATAGGGCATCCGCGTGATGTCGTTGAGCGACACGTCACCGGAGCCCTTCCGCTTGCCCGCATTGGCGGTGGCCGCGAGAGCTCCAAGCGTCATGCCGTGGAAGCCGTTGGTAAAGGCGATGACGTTCTTCCGACCGGTGGTCTTGCGGGCGAGCTTCAGAGCGGCCTCGACGGCATTCGTCCCGGTAGGGCCGACCATCATGACCTTGTGGTCCATCCCCCGCGGCTTGAGTACGAGACGCTCGAACGCTTCGAGGAAGGCGGCCTTCTCGTCGGTATACATGTCGAGCGCATGGGCGATACCGTCGCCGGTGATGTGCTCGATCAGCGCTGCTTTCATATCCGGGTCGTTGTGCCCGTAATTCAGCGAGGAGCAGCCGGAGAGGAAGTCGGTGTACTCCCTCCCGTCGGCATCTGTCAGCGTGGAGCCCTTCGCCTTCGTGAACGTGGTATCGAAGGAACGGCAGTAGCTGCGCACGTCGCTCTCGCGACGATCAAAAACGGAATTGTGGGTCCTGGCCATAGTCATGGGGACCTCCTTTCGGAATTGATGATGTGCCGGTGGCGGTAGCGGTGCGGTCCTGTCGTCAGGCGACGGCGCGCAGCTCGCTCCTCTTCCGGGGAATCGTGATCGAAAGCATGTGCTCGGTGGCCGCCTGGCCATCGAAGTGAGCTTCTTTCTCGAAGTGCGGCTCATGGGTCAGCTCGCCACCGATCGAACGGGCGAAGCTGCGGAAAAGACCCCACGAGGCGTCGTTGGATTTCGTGATGGTCGTCTTGAGCAGATTGACCTCCTCGCAGCCGTCGCGGGAGATCAGGTGCTTGAGCATGCGCTTGCCGAGGCCAAGACCGCGGGCCTTCTCGCCAACGGCGACCTGCCAGACGAAGAAGGCGTTTTCACCGGGGATAATGTGACCGGAAATCCAGCCGACGATCTCACCGTCGAGTTCGGCGACGACGCACGTATCGCTGAAGTGGTCAGCCTGAATCAGGTTGCAGTACATCGAATTCTCATCGAGCGGCTTGCAGGCGCGCACGAGGTTCCAGATGTCGGACCCATCCTCGGCTTCGGGCTTGCGGAACACGGGCTTCCGAGTGTCCGCATCCTTTTCAGTTTCACGTGTCATGTCCTTGGGCATGGCGCCGTCTCCATTTGCTTCGAGGGGTGAACTACCACCTACGCGAAAAAGTTCAAGCTATCGAAGTAAACTATGTAAATTTTTCACGCGTACTTTACGTCGCGAGCGGCGTTCCGCCCCGGAATCCCTCAGTCAGAATCGAAGTATTTACCGGTTTTTCCTTAGGTTTTTCGAAGTTCAGCGCGATTTACTTCGCCTATTGAAGTACCTTTGCGAAGTGTGGCAGTTTCGTTCGATGCCTATGTCGATCCCCGACCGGACGGATGCGAGTCTCATCGCGTTGCGCCGGATCCTGCGTGCCACGGAAATCTATGCGCGAGACCTCGCGCAGTCGGCGGAGCTTACGCCGTCGCAGCTTCGTTTGCTCCAGGTCGTGTCCGGCACGCCCGGCTGCTCGACGACGCCCACCGCGATCTCGATGCAGATGGGCGTGAGCCAAGCGACGATCACCGCGCTGATCGACAAGCTCGCGAAGCGCGATCTCGTCCGGCGGCAGCAATCCCAGACCGACCGCCGCCAGACCAACGTTACCATCACCGCCGAGGGCAACGCGGTTGTGGACAACATCCCGGACGCCCTCCAGCAGCGCTACGTCAATGCGTTCAAGGCGCTGGAGGACTGGGAGCAGGCTCAGATCATCGCGTCGCTGGAGCGGGTCGCCGCGATGCTGGACGCGCAGGAGATCGACGCCTCCCCGATCCTGACCGCCGGGGACATCTCCCACAGCGCGAAGGTGCGCTGACGCTTCAGAGCGTCGAGGGAAGGACCATGTCCGGCGGGCGATGCCCGTCGGCGAACGTCCTGATGTTGACGATCACCTTCTCGCCCATCTCGATTCGCCCCTCTCGCGTGGCCGAACCCATATGCGGCAAAAGGACGACGTTGGGCAGCTCCCTCAGGCGCGGGTTCACGCCGGCGCTGCGCTCGTGCACGTCGAGCCCCGCCCCGGCGATCTCCCCCGTTCTCAGCATCCGGGTCAGCGCGTTCTCGTCGACGATCTCCCCGCGGGAGGTGTTCACGATGACCGCATCGCGCTTCATCAGCTTCAGCCGCCGCTCGTTCAGGAGGTGCCAGGTGGAGGGTGTGTGCGGCACGTTGATGCTGACGATGTCCACGCGCGACAGCATCTGGTCGAGACTCTCCCACCACGTCGCCCCCAGCTGCGTCTCCGTCTCGGGGTGCAGGCGGCGGCGGTTGTTGTAGTGCACCTCGAGCCCGAAGGCATGCGCCCGCCGCGCCACGGCCTGTCCGATCCGGCCCATGCCGAGGATACCGAGTTTGCGCCCGCCCAGGCGGCCGCCGAGAAAGGCGGTCGGGGACCAGCCGTGCCACTCCCCCGTCCGCATCGCCGCAAGCCCCTCCGGAATGCGCCGCGTGACGGAGAGAATCAGCGCCATCGCCATGTCCGCGGTATCTTCGCGGGAGACGCCGGGCGTGTTCGACACGACGATGCCGCGCTCGTGCGCCGCCCCCACGTCGATATTGTCGACGCCTGCCCCGTAATTGGCGATCAGCCTGAGCCGCTCGCCCGCGCTTGCCAGGAGTTCGGCGTCGATCCGGTCGCCGATAGTGGGCACCAGCACGTCCGCCCGCGCCATCGCGGCGGCCAGCGCATCGCGGTCCATCGGACCACCTTCATCGGGCAGATCGAGGTCGAAAAGTTCGCCCATGCGCGCCTCGACCGGGTCCGGCAGGCGTCGCGTGACGACAACACTCAGGCGCTGGTGCGGCATTCGGCGGCTCCCGATCTTTTCGGCGTCTGTCCGTCTGTGCCAGAGTTGCACACAACAGGAGGCGCGGGACAAGCGCCCGTACGAGGGGACAGACGCAGTAATGAGACAGACGTATCTCGACCGATTCCGCCGCAGCATCAGGCCCGCTTGCCGCGCGCCGCTGGCCATTGTTGCGCTGATGGCGTGCATGTCCGCCACCCTGCCCGCCGGCGCGCAGGTGCCCGGCAGCGGGGAGACGGTGATCGAGGCTTCGGCGACGCAAGCTCGCCGCGGCTCGGTGACGAACCTGCCGATTCCGCGCTATGTCTCGCTGAAGGCCAGCGAGGGGAACGTGCGCCGGGGCCCGTCGCTGAATCACCGGATCGACTGGGTGTTCAAGCGGCGGTCCATGCCGCTGCAGGTGACCGCGGAATACGGCCATTGGCGCCGCATCCAGGACCGCGACGGGGCGGGCGGCTGGGTCCACTACTCCCTCATCTCGGGCGTTCGCACCGGTCTCGTCGACGAGGACATGGTCCCGCTCTTCTCGCGCGCCGATACCGGCGCCCCGATCCTCGCCCGTCTCGAAGCCGGGGTCATCGCCCGCCTGATGGAATGCGACGGCACGTGGTGCCGGGTGAATGCCGGCGGCTATCGCGGCTGGCTGACCGAGAACTCCATCTGGGGACTCGATCCCGGCGAACAGATCGACTGATCCCGCCTCCTCACGCTCCCGGCATCACCGGCCCTGCCTGCCCTTGTAGGCGGCGGGGCATTCACTATGCTCGATCGCTGATCCACCCGGAGGCTTCCACCGTCATGCGTCACGCCGCTCTTCTGGCCTTCGTCGCCCTTCTCGCTGCCTGCGGCGCCGATCCCGTGCGCTTCGCCGCGCCGCCCGCCGCGTCGGGCGAGCGGGTCGCCATCGGCTTCTCCTCCGTCGAAGTGCGGGAAGTCTCGATGCCGGCCTATGCGCAGGGCGAGGAGATCTGGCGCGAATCGCCCGAGGGCGCGCTCATCAGCGACCCCGCCGTATTGTGGGCGGACCTTCCGCCCCGCGCCGTGACACTGGAGCTTGCCCGTCAGCTCTCCGCCCTCACCGGCGCCCGCATCGCCGCCGAACCGTGGCCGTTCCGGGACTACCCCGGCGCCGTGCTCGAGGTGCGGGTGGACGAGTTCGTTCCCGGCGCCGACGGACGCTTCCGCCTGTCCGGGCAGTATTACGTCGCTGCCGAAGAGGGCGGCCGGGACCGAACCGGCACTTTCGCGACCGCCGCTCCCCTCTCCCCGGAGGCCGGCCCGCGAGAGATCGCGGCGGCGCGCGCTGTCGCCGTCCGGGACCTTGCACGCCTGATCGCCGAAAACGGCCTCTGACGCGGATGGCGGACCGCGGGCGCTGGGATTTCTGGATCGACCGGGGCGGCACCTTCACCGACATCGTAGCCCGCGCCCCGGATGGCTCCCTCTCCACGTCCAAGCTGCTTTCGGAGAACCCCGAGCATTACGAGGATGCCGCCGTCGAGGGCATCCGCCGGGCGCTGGGGCTCGGCGACGGGGAGCCGATCCCGGAGGGCCGCGTCGGCACGGTCAAGATGGGCACCACCGTCGCCACGAACGCGCTTCTCGAGCGCAAGGGCACGCCGACGCTTCTTCTGATCACCGAGGGCTTCCGGGACCTGCCGGTCATCGGCAACCAGACCCGCCCGCGCCTGTTCGATCTCGCCATCCGCCGCGCAGCCCCGCTCCATGCCGATGTCGCCGAGGTGCCGGGGCGCCTCGATGCGGAAGGCGCCGAGATCGCCCCGCTCGGCGAGGAGGCCGCCCGGACCGCCCTGCGCGCCGCGAGGGAGGCCGGCATCGGCGCCGTCGCCGTCGCGTTCATGCATGCGTGGCTGAACCCCGAGCATGAGCGCCGGATCGGGAAGATCGCGGCGGAAGAGGGATTCTCCCAGATCAGCCTCAGTCACGAGGCCTCCCCCCTCGTGAAGATCGCGGGACGGACGGACACCGCCATCGTCGATGCCTATCTCTCCCCGATCCTGCGCCGCTACATCGACCGCGTTGCCGCGGCGCTCGATGCCGGGCGCGGCGTCGAGCGCATCCTGTTCATGCAATCGTCCGGCGGGCTGACGGAAGCGAGCCTCTTCCGCGGCAAGGACGCGATCCTGTCCGGCCCCGCCGGCGGCATCGTCGGCATGGTGAAGACGGCGGAGGGCGCCGGGTTCGACCGTCTCATCGGGTTCGACATGGGGGGCACCTCCACCGACGTGTCGCATTACGCGGGCCGGCTGGAGCGCAGTTTCGAGACCGAAGCCGCGGGCGTGCGCATCCGCGCTCCGATGATGGACATCCACACGGTCGCCGCGGGCGGTGGCTCCGTCTGCGCGTTCCGGGACGGGCGTACGCAGGTCGGGCCCGAAAGCGCCGGCGCCGATCCCGGCCCCGCGTCCTATCGCCGGGGCGGTCCGCTCACCGTTACCGACTGCAACGTCATGCTGGGCAAGCTCTCCCCCGCTCATTTCCCCTCCGTCTTCGGGCCCGGAGCCGACGCGCCGCTCGACGGCGATGCCGTGCGCGCGGGCTTCGAGCGGCTGGCGGGCGAGATCGCGGAGGCCACCGGCGCAGCCCGCCGCTCGCCCGAGGACACCGCCCTCGGCTTCCTGCGCATCGCCGTCGACAACATGGCCCTCGCGATCAAGAAGATCAGCGTCGAGCGCGGCCATGACGTGAGCGGCTATGCCCTGCAATGCTTCGGCGGCGCCGGCGGTCAGCATGCCTGCCTCGTCGCGGACGCGCTCGGGATCGGGCGGGTCTTCCTCCACCCCTTCGCAGGGGTCCTCTCGGCCTACGGGATGGGGCTGGCGGATATCCGGGCGCTGCGCGAGGTGCAGGCGGACCTGCCGCTGGCCGAGGCGACACGCGCCGGCCAGATGCTCGACCGCGCCGGCGCCGATGCGGCGGAGGAGGTCGCCCGGCAAGGCGTTCCGGCCGACAAGGTCCGGATCGAGCGCCGCGCGCATCTGCGCTATGCCGGGACCGACCAGCCCCTCGAGATAGAGTATGAGGGCGACGCGGACGCCATGCGCGCAGCCTTTGAGGAGCGTCACCGCGCTCGCTTCGGCTTCGAGCGGGCGGAGGCGGAGGTCGTGATCGACATGCTCGTCGCCGAGGCGGTGGGTGGCGGCGAGGCGCTGGCCGAGGCCGCGCCGAAAGCGGCCGGCACGCTGCCGGACCCGCTCGATACCCTGCAGATCTACGACGGCTCGTGGCGGGATGCCCCGCTCTACAGCCGCGAAAGCCTTCCCGCCGGCGCCCCCGTACCCGGCCCCGCGATCCTGACGGAGCCGACCGGCACCACCATCGTCGAGGCGGGCTGGACGGCGGAAGCGGACACCGCCGGCAACCTCGTCCTCACCCGCACCGCCGGGCGGAGCGGCACCGCGGAGGACAGCGCGGAGGTGGATCCCGTCAGGCTTGAGGTCATGGGCAATCTCTTCATGTCCGTCGCGGAGCAGATGGGCGCGACGCTGGCCAACACGTCCCGCTCGGTGAACATCAAGGAGCGCTACGACTTCTCCTGCGCCGTCTTCGACCGGGCGGGGGACCTCGTGGCCAACGCGCCGCATGTCCCGGTGCATCTCGGCTCCATGTCCCACGCCATCAAGGCGGTGATGGCCGCGTTCCCGGAGGCCGGTCCGGGGGACGCCTACATGCTCAACTCCCCCTTCGAGGGCGGCACCCACCTGCCGGACGTCACCGTCGTCACACCGGTCTTCGCCGAAGGAGAGGTCCGCCCCGCCTTCTGGCTCGGCTCCCGCGGGCACCATTCAGATATCGGCGGCAAGACCCCCGGCTCCGGACCGCCCGATTCGACCCGGATCGAGGAGGAGGGCGTCGTCATTCCGCCCATGCGGCTCAGCGCCGCGGGACGGCTCCTCGAGGAAGACGCGCGCGCGATCCTGACCTCCGGCCGCTGGCCCTGTCGCGATCCGGAGCAGAACATCGCCGACCTGACCGCCCAGATCGCTGCCAACGAGACCGGCCGCCACGAGCTGATGCGCATGGTGGAGCAGCACGGCGCGGGGACCGTCGCGGCCTACATGTCCCACGTCCAGGACAATGCCGAGGAGAGCGTGCGCCGGGTGATCGACACGCTCAGCGGAGGTGCGTTCAGCTACGAGATGGACGGGGGGCGGAGAATCCGCGTCAGCGTGGACGTGGACCGGGAGGCGCGTACGGCGCGGGTCGACTTCACCGGGACCTCGCCGCAGCAGCCGGGGAACTACAACGCCCCCGCCGCCGTCGCGAGGGCCGTCGTCCTCTACGTCTTCCGGACGCTCGTGGGCTCGGAGATCCCGCTGAACGAGGGCTGCCTGAAGCCGCTGGAGATCGTGCTGCCAGAGGGATCGATGCTGAACCCCGCGCCCCCGGCCGCGGTGATCGCCGGGAACACCGAGGTCAGCCAGGCGGCCTGCAACGCGCTGATGGGCGCGCTCGGCGCGATGGCGGCCTCCCAAGGGACGATGAACAACTTCATCTGGGGCAATGCGCGCTTCCAGAACTACGAGACGATCGCGGGCGGAACGGGCGCCGGCGAGGGCTTCGACGGCTGCGACGCCGTGCAGAGCCACATGACCAATACCCGCATGACCGACCCCGAGATCCTCGAACGTCGCTTCCCGGTCCGGCTCGAGGCCTTCGGGATCCGCGAGGGGTCGGGCGGCGCAGGGCGCTGGACCGGCGGCAATGGCGCCGAGCGCCGCCTTCGGTTCCTGGAGCCCGTGACCGTGACCGTCCTGACCTCTAGCCGCGAGATCCCGCCCTTCGGCGCCGAGGGCGGCGCACCGGGCGCCTGCGGCCGGAACGCGGTGGAGATGCCGGACGGGAGCGTCCGCGAGCTTGCCGGCAATGACCGGGCCGACCTCCCCGCGGGCGCCGTCTTCGTCATGGAGACCCCCGGCGGCGGCGGCTGGGGAGAGCCCGACTAGACGGGGTGCGGCGGTGTGCGGGCGCCCTGCTCCGGCGCCTGACCGCGCGCGCGGCCCGCCCGAACCTCAGCTCCTGACAGGCCGACCGAAGATGCGCAGCCGGGACACGCCGCCATCGGGGAGGATGTTGAACCTCACATGGGTGACGGGGCCCATCTCCTCCAGCTCGCCGGCAAACCGGTGCTCGGCGTCCGGGCCGAGCTTCACTTCCGGCAGCAACGTCTTCCAGAACATCGAGTCGGTCA
Source organism: Tropicimonas omnivorans (assembly GCF_031846565.1). NCBI lineage: Bacteria > Pseudomonadati > Pseudomonadota > Alphaproteobacteria > Rhodobacterales > Roseobacteraceae > Tropicimonas > Tropicimonas omnivorans. Next base: position 44,113 of record NZ_JAVRHL010000005.1, read on the forward strand.
CCAGCGCGTCGGTGAGACCGTCGCCGAAGCTGGTGAGGTCAGCCGCCTGCATGGAGCAGCGGTCGGGGTAGTTGCCCTTGAAGTGCGCCGTGTCGACGAGGAGTTCCTCGACCTTGCCGCGTGCGCCGAGGGCGATCACGGCCCAGTCGTAGCCGGGTTCGCGGCGGCGCCGCGTCTCCCAGCCGTCGCCCATGTCCCGGCCACGGCCGGGCGCGAGAAGGCGGTTGTAATCGCCGTAATGCGCGTCCGAGAAGGCGAGGATACGGCCGCCGTTCAGGGCCGCGCAAAGGTCGATCCGCTGGCCGCCCGTGGTATCGTCCAGCTCCGGCACGCCGAAAACGCGGAACCGCGCGACGCCGCCATCGGGGTAGATGTGCAAGCGCAGATGGGTCCAGCTTTCGTAGTTCTCGCACCGGAAGAAATGGTGACCGTCCGGGCCGAGGGGGCGGTGGGGCAGGATGTCCGCCCACTTCGTCTCTTCGGTCACGCCCTCGGGCGCATAGGCCGCCTCGACGCGGGCCGCGGGGGCGTAGTTGCCGGTGAAATGCGCGGTGTCGATGTCGAAGCCGAGAACGCGGCCGGCCGCCGCGAGCTTTACCGTCGCCCAGTCGTGTCCGCCGTCACGGCGGCGCTGGCTTTCCCAGCCGTCCATCCACTTGCCGTGCTCGTCGAACTTGCCGGGGATGAAGATGGGGGGCGCATCGTCCAGCATGCGGGCGGCGGGGGCGAAGAAATCGTTCGTCGCGTTCTCCACCCGTGCGCCGAGACCGGCGGATGCAAGGTTGATGCCGGTGCGAGCGTAAAGCGGCACATCGGGATTGAGCTTTTCGATCGTGGGCATCTGGGCTCCGGGCACGGGACAACGAGGGGCGAAGGACTGGGGGCCGGACGCCGCCGTCCCGGCGTCGCGCGGGCGAGCAGTGCCCGATCACGGTGTTAGACGAATGCCCGCTCGTTCGGCAAGTCTCGCGCGCGCCCGGTCTGTCCCAAGGAGGCGTGTTGCCTTCGCCCTGCCCTCCGGCGCATCCTCCCGCGGCGGAACGATAACGGGAGACGCAAGGTATGGTCGGCGGCGCATTCTATCTCGACTGGCTCGAATTCGCCGTGCGCTGGACGCATGTCATCGTCGCCATCGCGTGGATCGGCTCGTCCTTCTACTTCATCGCACTCGATCTCGGCCTCAGGCGGCACGATGCCCTGCCGAAGGGCGTCGGCGGCGAGGAATGGCAGGTCCATGGCGGGGGCTTCTACCATATCCAGAAATACATGGTCGCGCCCGGCCACATGCCGGAGGACCTGACCTGGTTCAAATGGGAGAGCTACGCGACCTGGCTTAGCGGCGCGGCGCTCCTGATCGTCGTCTACTGGCTCGGCGCCGAACTTTACCTCATCGATCCCGCCGTCGCCGATCTCGCCGTCTGGCAGGCCGTCCTGCTCTCGGGCGGCTCGCTGGTCATCGGGTGGCTCATCTACGATGCGCTGTGCAAATCACCTGTCGGGCAAAGCCCCACCGGTCTGATGCTGCTTCTCTTCGTGCTGCTCGTCGCGATGTCCTGGGGCTATACGCAGATCTTCTCGGGCCGCGCGGCGCTCCTGCACCTCGGAGCGTTCACGGCGACGATCATGTCCGCCAACGTCTTCCGGGTGATCATCCCGAACCAGCACATCGTCGTCGGCGACCTGAAGGCCGGCCGCACGCCCGATGCGAAATACGGCAAGATCGCCAAGCAGCGGTCGACGCACAACAACTACCTGACGCTGCCCGTCCTGTTCCTGATGCTGTCGAACCATTACCCGCTCGCCTTCGCCAGCGAGTTCAACTGGATCATCGCCAGCCTCGTCTTCCTGATGGGCGTGACGATCCGGCATTTCTTCAACACCCTGCACGCGACCGGCAAGGGCCCTGCCTGGACCTGGGCCGCGACGGCGATCCTCTTCGTCATCATCGTCGCGATCTCGGTCTATCCGATCCTGAAGGACGACCAGTGGGAGGAGACGGCGATGACGCCGCGCGCCGAGCGCTTCGCCGCCGCCGAGCATTTCGATGCCGCCTTCACCGCGATTCAGGGGCGCTGCGCCATGTGCCACGCGCCGGAGCCCTCCTGGCCCGGCATCGCCGCACCGCCCAAGGGGGTGAACCTCGTCACCCGCTCCGCCGTCGCGACACTGGCGAGCGACATCTACCTGCAGGCGGGCGTCACCCACGCGATGCCGCCGGGCAACCTGTCGCAGATGGAGGACGAGGAGCGCGCGCTCATCCGCGCGTGGTACGAGGAAGGCGCCTACGGGGAGGGCTGAGGCCGCGTCCCGTCCGGGCTCCCCTCCCCCCGGTCAGGCCGGCGCGTGCATCCGGTGGCCCTCCAGCCGCCCCGCCCCGACGCGGCTAAGAAGGACGAGCAGTGAAGCCGTCCCGAGGCAGAGCGGCAAGCCGCCGATCTGGTAGGTCAGCCCGGACAGCATCGTGCCGAGGAGCCGCCCCGCCGCGTTCGCCATGTAGTAGAACCCCACGTCCATCGTCACCCGCTCGGAACTGGTGAAGGCGAGGATGAGGTAGGAATGGAGGGAGGAGTTCACCGCGAAGACCGCGCCGAAGGCGAGCAGTCCCGCCACGAGGGCGACGGTCAGCCAGGGCGATGGGCCGGGCGAGAGAAAGACGAGCGCGGCAAGAAGTACGGGGATCACGGCAAGCCATCCCGCCCAGCGCCGCGCCTCCCTCACCAGCTCCCGCTCCGGCCGTGTCGCCGCGCCGAGGAGCCGGGGCGCCGCGCCCTGCACGCCGCCGTAGAGAATCGTCCAGACCGCCATGAAGCTGCCGATGAGGAAGAAAGCGGCGCGGTTACCGTCCTCCGAGCCGTCCGACAGCACGGCGTAGAAGTAGATCGGGATACCGACGACGAACCACACGTCCCGCGCCCCGAAGAGGAACAATCGCGCGGCGGAGAGCCAGTTCACGTCCCGATCCTTGGACAGGATGTCGGACACCTTCGCCCCCTTCCGCCCCCGCGGCAGCCCGGCGGGCATCTTCACGGTCAGCGCCACGAGGATCAGCGCCAGCGCGGCCGCCATGGCGAGCACCGATGGCACGAAGCCGAGGGTTGCGAGAAGTCCTGCGCCGGTGAGAAATCCCACGCCCTTCACGGCGTTCTTGGATCCCGTGAGCACGGCGACCCAGCGAAAAAGACCGCCCCGCGCCGTCGGCGCCAGGGTCTTCACCGCCGATTTCGCGCTCATCTTGGAAAGGTCCTTGGCGACCCCCGAGGCCCCCTGCACCGCCATGACGTAGGCGACCGAAGGCCAGAGCGCCCATCCCGGATCGAGGGCAGCAAGCGCAAGGAGGGCCAGAACCTGGATCGAAAGGCCGGCAAAGAGCGTCGACGTCAGCCCGAAGCGCGCGGCGATCCAGCCCGCGGACAGGTTGGTGACGATCCCCGCCACCTCGTAGAGCAGGAAGAGCCAGGCGAGCTGCACCGGGGAAAAGCCGAGCGTGTGGAAATGCAGAAGAACGAGCATCCGCAGGGCACCGTCCGTCAGCATGAACGCCCAGTAGGCCGCCGTCACCGCGATATAGGCGGAAAGGCCCTCGGGCCGGGCGCTCACAGGCTGGCCCCCACCATCCGTGCGACATCCGCGAGGCGGTGCGCGTAGCCCATCTCGTTGTCGTACCACACGTAGAGTTTCACCTGCGTCCCGGCGACCACCATCGTGGACGCCGCATCGACGATGCCGGACCGCGTGTCGTTGACGTAATCGGCGGAGACGAGCGGGCGCGTCTCGTAGCCGAGGATACCCGAAAGCGGCCCTTCGGAGGCGGCGCGGAGCATCTCGTTCACCTCTTCGGCGCTCGTCGTTCGCGCCACTTCGAAGACGCAGTCGGTGAGTGACGCGTTGAGGAGCGGCACACGGACGGCATGGCCGTTGAGCTTGCCCGTCAGCTCCGGGAAGATCTGCGTGATCGCGGTGGCCGAGCCCGTGGTCGTCGGGATCAGCGAGTTGAGCGCGGAGCGGGCGCGGCGGAGATCCTTCGCCGGGCGGTCCACCATCGTCTGCGTGTTGGTCACGTCATGGATCGTGGTGATGGAGCCGTGGCGGATGCCGAGGCCCTCGTGGATCACCTTCACCACCGGAGCGAGGCAGTTCGTCGTGCAGCTCGCGGCGGTGAGGATGCGGTGGATGCCCGGATCGTATGTCCCGTCGTTCACGCCGTAGACGATGTTCGCGGCGTTCCCGTCCTTTACCGGCGCACTGACGACGACCTTGCGCACCCCGGCCTCGAAATAGGGCGCGAGCTTCGCCTCGCTCTTGAAGACCCCGGTGCAGTCGATCACCACGTCGACGCCGCCGAGCGGCAGATCCTCGATCCGGCTCTCCCGGTGGACCGGCAGCCGCCGCCCGTCCACGCTCAGGCTCTCGTCGTCGGCGGAAAACTCGGCGGGCCAGCGACCGTGGACGCTGTCGAATTCCAGCAGATGCGCGTGCATCGCGGGATCCCCTGCCGCGTCGTTGATCCAAGCGATCTCGGCTCCGCTTTCGAGCAGTGGCCGCAGGGCGAGTTTTCCGATCCGGCCGAGGCCGTTGAGCGCGAAAGTGGTCATGCCGGTTCCTTGGCGAGAGTGTCGAGGTGATGTTGCCGCGACAGCCGGTCCAGCGTGTCGAGCGGAAGGGCGGCGAAGGCACGGATGCGGCGGCGAAGGCCCGCATGAACCTGCGCGAAGGCGAGATGACGTTCGGCCTCGGTGCCCTGCGCGAGGACCGGATCGGGCATCCCCCAATGCGCGGCGACAGGATGCTCCGGCCAGGCCGGACAGTCTTCGTTGGCGGCCCGGTCGCAGACGGAGATCACGAAATCCATGCGCGGCGCATCCGCCTCGCGGAACATCGCCGCGTCCTTGGGATGAAGGGCGGAGACGTCGTGGCCGCCTCTTCGCAGCAGATCCAGCGCAATGGGATGTGCGTGCTCGCGAGGCCGGGTGCCGGCGGAAAAGGCGGTGAAGCGGTCCCCGGCCTCCTCGCGCAGGATCGCCTCGGCCATCAGGGACCGGGCGGAGTTGCCGGTGCAGAGAAAGAGGACGTTGTAGCCACCGGCGGGCGCGGGCGCGCGCACGGCCAGATCAGCGCACCGGTCGACCCGGCCCCGGCAGCACTCCTCCACGAGATAGGAGACCAGCCCGCCGGCCTCCGCTGTCCTCGCGCTGTAAAGGAGCGACCGCCCTTGCCGCGCCTGGTCGATCAATCCGGCCTGTCGCAACGTGCTGAGGTAGGCGGAGAGGGTGTTCTGCCTGACCGCCAGCGCCTCCCCGAGCTCACCGGCAGGAACGGCGTCCGGATACCGCCGCATGAGCAGGCGGAAGAGCGCGAGGCGCTGCGGATGCGCGAGGGCATTGAGTTGGTCGATTATCACTTCCATATTTCGCGATATATCGAAATGAAATCCGGCTGGCAAGATTCGATGGAGCGTGCCCCATCATGAACGCGCCCTGCGACACCGCGATGACAGGCGGCGGGAGATCAGCTCAGGAGCACACCCCGCCCGAGGCGCCCGCCGGGATCGAGCGCCTGCCTGATGGTTCGCATCGCCTCGAGCTGGGCCGGATCCTTGCGCTTCGCCAGCGTTCCGGTCTTCACCCGCCCGATGCCGTGCTCGGCGCTGTAGGATCCTTTCATGTCGGCGAGGATATCGAGGAGCTCGCCGGTGGCCGCATCCGCCCGGCCCTCGTCCCACGATCCGCCATCCCTGGCGGAGAGGGAGTAATGGATGTTCCCGTCCCCGAGATGTCCGACGACGAGCGGCTGGAGCCCTGCGGCTTCGGCAACGTCACCGGCACGGCGCAGGAAATCCGGAACGCCGGACAGGGGAAGAGCGGCGTCGAGCACCCGGAAGGGCCCCCGCGCGACGATCGACTCGAGCACAGCCTCCCTCAGCCGCCAGAGATCGCGGCGCTGCTGCTCGGAGGTCGCGAAGAAGCCGTCCTCGATCTGCCCCTCCTCCATGAGCGCCTCGATCTCGGACAGCATGATCCGCTGAAGCGCGACCTCGCCGGTCTCGTCCTCCTCGGCATCGGCAGGCCGCGTGGAGGCAAGCTCTACGAGTATGCCGCACTCCGCCGTGCGCTCCAGCGGCGCGCGCAGGGACGGGTCGTGCTCCCGGATCGCCTCCACCATCGGCCCCGGCATGTACTCGAACGCCTCAACGAGACCACCGCTGACATCCTGCAATCGGTTCAGGATATCCAGCGCCCCCTCTACCTGGGGCAGCGCGAGGAAGGCGGTGCTGCGAACCCGTGGCGTCGGCACGAGCTTCAGAACGGCGCCGGTGATAATCCCGAGCGTCCCTTCGGAGCCGATCAGCAGGTTCTTCAGGTCATAGCCGGTATTGTCCTTGCGAAGTCCGGTCAGGCCGTGAACGATCTCCCCCGACGGCAGAACGGCCTCGATCCCGAGGCAGAGATCCCGCGCGTTGCCGTAGCGCAGGACATTGGATCCGCCGGCATTGGTCGCGAGCGCTCCGCCGATCATCGCCGAACCGCGCGCGCCGAACATGAGCGGATAATCGAGCCCGTGCTCCGCGACAGCGTCCTGAAGCATCTCGATGACGAGACCGGCATCGACCGTCGCGGTGCGCGCAGCGGGATCGATGGCACGGATCCGCGTCATGCGCTTGAGGGAGAGGACGATGCCGTCGCCCGCCTCGTCCGGCACGCTGCCGCCCGAGACGGAGGTGTTGCCGGACTGCACGATGATCGGAACATCGAGCGCGTCGGCCGCCTTCACCACCGCCGCGACCTCCTCGGTATTTCCCGGAAGGAGCACGGCGCGGGCGCTGCCTTGCCACTGGCCGGTCCAGTCCCTCAGATGCGGCGCCATGTCCTCCTCGCCGGTCAGCACGTTCGCCGCGCCGACGATGTCCGCGAACTCCTTCATGGTCGCGATCTCCCCCCTGCGAATGTCACGGACGTGTCTTCCCCGAACGGGACCCCGAGGTCCACCAAAAGCCCGGGGGCCGCACGCTTCAGACCCCGCCGACGATCACCTCGCCGCCGCGGATCTCGATCGGAACCTGGATGAGGGCGCAGCCCGCGCCGTAGCCGCCGGTCCCCTCCCCGGTTGCCGCATCGAAGCGGGCGTCATGGTTCGAGCAGCGCAGCGAGACGCCGTCCGGCGACAGGATGCCGGACGACCGCCAGTCGAGCGGGAGGTGCTGATGCGGACACGCGTTCACGTAGGCGCGCAGACCGCCGGCGGACCGCACGAGAAGAACCGGAAAGCCGCCGAGATCGCAGCCGTGGACCGGGCCCGTCATCTCCGCCTCGAGGCAGATCCGGGCGCCGGGTTCGGGCGCGGAGGGTATGGCCCGCCACGCGCCGCTCACGTCTCGCGTCCCCCCTTGGGACCCGCGATCACTCCCCGGCCTTCAGGACGCCGCGCTGGATCTGGTCTTCCTCGATCGACTCGAACAGCGCCTTGAAGTTGCCCTCGCCGAAGCCGTCGTCGCCCTTGCGCTGGATGAACTCGAAGAAGATCGGGCCGATCACGGTCTTCGAGAAGATCTGCAACAGGACCCGTGTCGTGCCGCCGTCGACGACGCCCTCCCCGTCGATCAGGATACCGTGCTTCTGCATGCGGTCGAGCGGCTCCGCGTGATCCTGCACCCGCGCGTGCGACATCTCGTAGTAGGCCTGGGGCGGCGGCGGCATGAACGCGATGCCCTTGTCCGCGATCCGGTCCACCGAGCCGTAGATATCCTCGGTCGCAACGGCGATGTGCTGGATGCCCTCGCCCTTGTATTCCTTCAGGTATTCCTCGATCTGGCTGTTCTCGTCGGCGCTCTCGTTGATCGGGATCCGGATCTTACCGCAGGGCGAGGTCAGCGCGCGGGAAAAGAGCCCGGTCTGCTTCCCCTTGATGTCGAAGAAACGGATCTCACGGAAGTTGAACGCCTTGGCGTAGAAATCGTACCAGGTCGACATGTTGCCGCGGGCGACGTTGTGGGTGAGGTGATCGAGGTAATAGAAGCCAGCGCCCTCGGGCTTCGGGTCCCGATCGCCGAGCCACTCGAACTCGCCCTCGTAGCAGGACCCGTCCTCGCCGTAGGTTTCGACGAAGTAGAGCAGCGAGCCGCCGATGCCGATCACGGCCGGAACGTCCAGCGTCTTGTCGGAGCCGGTATATTCCTCCGCGCCGTAATCCACCGCGCATTTCAGGGCGTGCTGGGCGTCGACCACGCGCCAAGCCATGGCCGGGGCGCAGGGGCCGTGCTCGCCGACGAAGCGCGCGGCATGGGTGTCCGGCTCGCGGTTGACGATGTAGTTGATGTCGCCCTGGCGGTAGAGGGAAATGTCGCGGGTCTTGTGCCGCGCGACCTCGGAATAGCCCATCTGCTCGAACAGGGCCTCGAGCTTGCCGGTCTCGGGATGGGCGAATTCGACGAACTCGAACCCGTCGGTGCCGGCGATGTTGACGTCGTCGATTTTCGCCTTGGGGGCGTCGTGCGGAAAGGGACCCATGACGGACTCCTCCTGATCTGAAGTCGCGCTGACGTGCCCTTACGCGACGAACGAGATCCCGGCCCGCGGGGCCCGGCGCCGTGCTGCGAGCCTCGGGGAGGGTCGCGCGGATCCGGACATGCTGATGATGCATCCCGGCTCCCCTTTCGTCAACACCGAGCCCGGGAAGGGCGCAGAAGAGGCGGGCCGGCGCCGCGTCGCCGCGTCCTCGGGCCGTCCACCTTGTCATCGCCGCAGGCGCGGGGCAGTACTCGCCCCGCGTAGCCGGACTGGACCCGGGGCGCGAGCGCCCGATCCGGCGCCTCCCGCGGTTCAGCAGCCACCTTGCAGGCGACTTTGCGGACGGAAGACGGCCCATGCGATACAGCCATGACTTCACCGGGGTGACCGAGCAGATCCACTGTACCCTCCCGGTGCGCTGGCATCTGTTCGAGACCGTCCTCGGCGTCTACTGGCAGGCCGAGGGCACCGCCGAAAGCCGCGGCTACTACGTGTCGGCCAACCCGCGCCTCAGCATCTTCTTCGGGGATGTCAGCTCCATCGAGGTTCAGGACGCAGGCTCCGCGCGGCCGATGGCCCGGGCGATGTTCGTGCCCGCGGGCATGCCGCTGCGCACCGCCTTCACCAAGCCCCTCGCGCTGTCGCATCTCGACATCCACATCGATGCCGGTTGGGCCGTTCAGTTCCTGTCCGCCGCGATGCCGCGGGCCAGCGCGATCCGGCTGCTGGAGCATCCGGCGGAATGCGACGACCTCGGCGATCTCGAAGCCGTCGCGCGGCTTCTGGTGACCGAGCTCGGCAGCCCCTCCCGCCCCGACATCTATGCCCAGAGCCTCGCCGGGAGCCTGATCTGCGGCATCCTCGACGTCGGAGGCCGCGCGGACGATCCCGCCAGCGGACGGCTGACAGCGGCGCAGATGCGCAAGATCGCGGCGCGGTTCGAGGCGGGCGGGCGGCACCGGATGCCCATCGCGGAGATGGCGGCGACGGTAAACCTCTCCGAGAGCTGGTTCTCGCGGGTCTTCAAGGCCACCACGGGCGTGACGCCCCACCAGTGGCAACTGACCCAGCGGATCGAACGCGCCCGGACGATGCTGTCCGAGACGACGCTCAGCGTCACGGATATCGCGGACCAGCTCGGTTTTTCGGACCAGGCCCACCTGACGCGGGCCTTCCGGCAGGAGGTGGGCGAGACGCCGGCGGCGTGGAGACGGCGGCGCCTCGCAGCATGAGCGGCCGGTCCCCTCCGGGCGGGAGGGGACCGGCGATGCGCCTTACCAGGTCCGCCGGAGCGTGGCGGTGACGGTGCGGCCGTTGTTGTAGTAATCCGCGGTGCCGCGCCCGACGACGTACTGCTCGTCGAGAAGGTTGCTGACGTTGATCTGAAGCGCGGTGTCCTCGGAGAAGTCGTAGGCCAGCGAGGCATCGAGATACGTCTGCTCGGGGCTCGTGCCGCCGGTGTTGTAGGCGTTGTACTCGTATTCGCCGACATACCGGGCGCCGAGGCCGAGTTCGAGATCGCCGCGCATCCCCTCCCCGGGAATGGCGTAGGTCAGCCAGGCGGACGCGATGTGATTGGGAACGGTGGCGAATTCGTTGCCGCTGACGTCCACTCCGCGAACGGCGCCGCGCACGAATTCCGACTCCTGGTAGGCGTAGGAGGCGGCGAAGCCGAGGTTGCTCGCCAGCTCCCCCTTCGCCTCCAGTTCGAAACCACGAACATTCGACTCGCCGATGGTCTGCCGCTCGATCACGCCGTTGTCGAGGACCACGGGCACAACCACGTTGTTCTTCGTCAGATCGTAGATCGATGCGGTGAAGAGCGCGTTCACGCCGGCGGGCTGATACTTGACGCCGATCTCGTACTGCTCGCCGCGCTCCGGCTCCGACCCGATCGAGGGCGGCGCCACCGATTCCACGTAGCTGGCATAGGCGGAGACCTCGTCGCTGACCTTGTAGGTCAGAGCGGCGCGGTAGGAGGTTTCGGCGAAGTCGCCATCCGTTTCGACCGCGGCACCGGAGGAGCGATCGGTCTTCTCGATTTCCAGCCAGTCCCGGCGGATCCCGGCCGTCACCACGACGCGGTCCGAGAAGGACAGGTTCTGCTGGGCGAAGACCGAACGGGTGAAATAGTCGGTCTCCTGGTCGGATTTCAGCTCATATCCCGTCGGCGCACCGCTGTAGCTCGGGTCCTCGACGTCGATCTGGGTGTAGGGATCGTAGGCGGAACTGCTGGAATTGGACGCGTCGCGGAACTCGACGCCTGCAAGGGTGCTGCTGTCGATGCTGCCGAAGCTGGTATCGTATTGCACGATGGCGTTGCCGATCCATTCCTCCGAGGAGCTGTCGCCAGCGAAGTAGTACCGGTCCACGAGGCTGCCCACGCGACCGGCATTGTCGTTCACGTAGACGTAGCCGAACCCGTCGTCGAGGTCGCTGTAGCGCAGGTTCGCGCGCAGCTTCAGGCCGCCTTCGAACTCATGCCGGAACGCCGCCGACAGGGTCGTGCGTTCGACGTCCTGGTCGTTGAAGTCCGGTTCGCCGAAGAACTCGTCCCGGTCGTATTCGCGGTCGAGCGGGTAGCCGCCGCTGTTCGGCGTGGTGTCGCGCTTGAGGTAATCGGCGGTGAACGTCAGCTCGGTATAGGCGGTGGGCGCCCATGTCAGGGCTCCGAGGAAGAACTGCTCGTCGTCGCGCGAATAGTCGTATTCCCGCTCCCCGTCCTTCACCTTGCCGACGAGACGATAGGCCAGGGTCTCACCGGGATCGATCACGTCGCCGAAGTCGAAGCCGATCTCGGCTTGTTCGTGCGTGCCGTAGCTGCCGTAAAGCTCGCCGAAGCGCTCGAAGCGGGGGGACTTGGTGACGAAGTTGAGCGTGCCGCCGGGATCGGAGGTGCCGAAGAGGGTAGAGTTGCCGCCCTTCACGACCTCGAGCCGCTCGTAGGCATAGGGCTCCTCTCGCACGCCGCGCATGGTCCCGAGGTTGAGGCCGTCCCGGTAGGTCGAGGCCTGGAAACCGCGAACGAGGTAGTAATCGTTGCGGTCGTCCGTGCCGTAGTAGTCGCTTACGATGCCGGAGGTGTATTCCAGCACGTCCTCCACGGTATCGGCGCCCCGTGCCTCGATCTCCTTCTCGGTCACGACGGAGACGGAGGCCGGCGTGTCGAGGATGCTGGTCGCGACCTTGCCGCCCGTCCAGAGCTCGGTGGCCACGATCGAGCCGGCATCGTCATCGATGCGAACGCCGGCATCGACGATGATGGGAGAGAGGCGGAAGGCGTTCCCGGTCTCGTCGGCGCTCTCTTGCGCCGCGAGGGCCGAGGGAAGGGCGACGAGAGCGCTGCACCCCATGAGCAGGGTTCCGAGCGAGGCGGAGACGAGGTGGCGATGCGACGCGGACACTGAAGCCATATTCTGACGTTCCCGGATTATATGTTGGGTCTTGAAAGCCGGCTGGCCTCGGGCTGGCGGGCTGCGACGGTGCGTGGCGCGGGGAAGCGCACACGCAGACGGCGCCGGGCCGCGGGGATCCGCGGCCGGGACGAAAGGGAGACCGGCCCCCATCGAGGGCACCGGCCGCTGACGGGGTCACTGACACGATGGCAGCGGCAAGGTCTTGCACGATACAACTGTTTTTGTCGGATACCATGGAAACCTGACTGAAAGACATGGTATTTCGGCGCGGGCGGCCCGTCCCGGCCTTGACCGCATTCGAGAGAGGTGGAAAGGCGACCGAAACGCTCACCTATGCCCGGACCGTCGGAGTGCCACCATGCCGCGCGACCTCCCGCTCAAGACCCTTCTCCTGCTGGGACTGACCCTCGTGTGGGCGACCGCCCCCGTATTGGCCGCGGCCGACGAATTTCCCGTCACGATCGAGCATTCCTTCGGAACGACCACGATCGAGGCGGAGCCGGAGCGGGTCGCCACGGTGGCCTGGGCGAACCACGAGGTCCCTCTTGCTCTCGGAATCGTACCGGTCGGGTTCGCACGGGCGAATTTCGGGGACGATGACGGCGACGGCGTGCTTCCGTGGGTTTCGGAGCGACTGGATGAGTTGGGCGCCGACACGCCCGCGCTCTTCGACGAGGGGGACGGGATCGATTTCGAGGCGGTCGCGGCCAGCCGGCCGGACGTGATCCTCGCCGCCTATTCGGGCCTGACCCGATCGGAGTACGAGACGCTCAGCCGCATCGCACCCGTGATCCCGCACCGAGACGGGGCCTGGGCGACGGATTGGCGCGAGGTGATCCGCCTCAATGCCGCCGGGCTCGGCCGCTCGGACGAGGGCGAGGCGCTGATAGGCCGGATCGAGGGACGGATCGGCGAGATCGTCGCGGAGCATCCCGAGATCGAGGGCAAGACGGCGATGTTCGTCACCCATCTCGACGCGCGGGACCTCAGCGTGATCCGCTTCTACTCCGCGAATGACACGAGGGTGCAGTTCCTCGAGGACCTCGGCCTGCGCTCCCCCCGAAGCGTCGTGGAGGCCAGCGAGCCCGGAAGCTTCTCGGGCGAAGTGAGCGCGGAGCGGATCGACGAGTTCGGGGACGTGGATATCTTCATCACCTATGGCGGCGACACGCTTCTGGAGGCCGTGGAGGCCAATCCGCTGACCTCGCGCATGAAAACCGTCGAAACCGGCGCCATCGTCCTCCTCGGCAACGATCCCGTCGGCACCGCCGCGAACCCGACGCCGCTCTCGATCGAGTACGTGCTCGAGGATTACGTGGCGCGACTCGCGGACGCGGCGCGCAAGGCGGAATGACGGACGCCGCCCTGCCCCGCCGGGATCTTCCCGTCCTGCGGCGGACGCGGCAGGTGCGGCTGTGGTGGCTGCTCGCGGTCTTCGCCGCCATCGGCCTTGCATGCCTGATGTCCCTCGGTCTCGGGGCGCGCGACGTGACGCTGGAGGAGATCCTCGGCGGAGTTCGGGGACGGACGGGCACGATCGCCGAAGCCGTCGTCGCAGTGCGGGTGCCGCGCACGATCCTGGCGGCGCTGGCCGGCGGTGCCCTCGGCCTCGCGGGCGCGGTCATGCAGGGCGTGACCCGCAACCCGCTCGCCGATCCCGGGATCCTCGGCGTGAATTCCGGCGCGGCGATGGCCGTGGTCATCGGCATCGCGTGGTTCGGAATCGCGGCGCCGGAGGCGTTCATCTGGACCGCGATCCTGGGCGCGGGCCTCGCGGCCTCTTTCGTCTACGCCGTCGGCTCCCTCGGCCGGGGCGGCGCGACGCCGCTGAAGCTCGCGCTCGCCGGGACGGCGACGAGCATCGCGACGGCTTCCTTCACCACGGCGATCATCCTGCCCCGGAACGACATCGCGGGCGGCGTTCGGTCCTGGCAGGTCGGCGGGGTCGGCGGAGCGACCTTCGAGGCGATCTGGCCCTGCCTCCCGTTTCTCGCCGCCGGCGCCCTCCTCTGCCTTCTTTCCGCGCGCAGCCTGAACCTGCTCGCGCTGGGGGACGAGGCGGCTGCCGGTCTCGGCGCTCGGGTGGCCTCTGCACGCGCCTCCGCGGCGCTCGGGGCGGTGCTCCTCTGCGGTGCAACCACGGCGATATGCGGCCCCATCGGCTTCGTCGGGCTGGTGGTGCCGCATCTGTGCCGCGTGCTGGTCGGGATCGATCACCGCTGGCTCCTGCCCTTCTCCGCGCTGACCGGCGGGGGCCTGCTGACCCTGGCGGACGTGTTCGGACGCATCGTCGCGCGCCCCTCCGAGATGGATGTCGGCATCGTCACCGCCTTCATCGGCGCACCGGTCTTCATCTGGATCGTCCGTCGCCGCCGCGTGAGGGATCTCTAGATGGACGCCACCCTCGCCCCCCGGATCGCGGCCCGGCGCCGCGCGCACCTGAACGGCCGGCGGCGCGTGATGACGTGCCTCGGGATCCTCCTTCTCGCGGGCATCGTGCTGACCCTCTGCATCGGGCAATCGCTCACGCCACCCCTCGATGTCCTCCGGGTGCTTGGCGGACAGGACGTTCCGGGCGCGGGCTTCGTCGTCCGGGACCTGCGGCTGCCGCGCGCGGTCCTGTCGGTGCTGACAGGCATGAGTTTCGGGCTTGGCGGCGTCGTCTTCCAGACCATGCTGCGCAACCCGCTCGCGAGCCCGGACATCATCGGCATCAGTTCGGGCGCCAGCGCCGCGGCCGTCGTCGCCATCGTGGTCCTGGGCTGGAGCGGGGTGGCGGTGTCCGCCGTCGCGGTGCTGGCGGGCCTCGGCGTGGCGCTCGCAATCTATCTTCTGGCCTGGCGCGACAGGGTCTCCGGCGCGCGGCTTATCCTGATCGGGATCGGCATCTCCGCGATGCTCGACAGCGTGATCGCCTATGTGCTGTCGCGCGCGCCGGCCTGGACACTCCAGGAAGCGCTGCGCTGGCTCACGGGGAGCGTCAACGGCGCCACGCTGGACGACGCCCTGCCGGTCCTCGCCTCCGTCGCGCTGTTCGGCGGCACGCTGTTCGGCCTGCGGCGCAACATCGAGGCGATGCGGCTCGGAGACGATACCGCCGCGGCGCTCGGCGTTCCACTGGCACGGGACAAGGCGATGGTGGTGCTCGCCGCCGTGGGGCTCATCGCCGTCGCCACCGCCGTCTCCGGTCCGATCGCCTTCGTCGCCTTCCTCTCCGGACCGATCGCCGCTCGGGTGGTCGGGCCGGGGCGGGCACCGCTCCTCCCCGCGGCCCTCATCGGCGCGCTGCTGGTGCTCCTCGGCGACTTCGCCGGCCAGCATCTCCTGACCGCCCGCTACCCCGTGGGCGTGATCACCGGTGCGATCGGTGCGCCTTACCTTGTCACCCTGATCATCCGTGCGAACGGAACCGGAGGCTCCGCATGGACGTCCCGTCCCTGACTGCCGGCGGCCTGCGGGCCGGCTACGGCACACGCCCCATCCTGAACGATCTGTCGCTGGATCTGCCGGCCGGCGGAATTTCCGCAATCGTCGGCGCCAATGCCTGCGGCAAGTCCACCCTCCTGCGGTGCCTCTCCCGGCTCCTGAGGCCCGACGCCGGAGAGGTGCTGCTGGACGGACGGTCGGTGCGGGACATCCCGACGAAACACCTCGCGCGCAAGCTCGGCCTCCTGCCGCAATCGCCGCTCGCCCCGGACGGGATCACGGTGGCGGACCTCGTCAGTCACGGGCGACATCCGCACCAGGGCCTGCTCTCCCGCTGGAGCCATGCCGACGACGTCGCCGTCGCCGATGCGCTCGAGGCCACCCGCACCGCCGATCTCGCGGACCGATCCGTGGACGAGCTGTCCGGGGGGCAGCGGCAGCGGGTCTGGATCGCCATGGCCCTGGCCCAGGAGACGGGGATCCTGCTCCTCGACGAGCCGACGACGTTTCTCGACATCGCCCACCAGGTGGAGGTGCTGGACCTCCTCGTCGATCTCAACCGCAGCCGCGGGACGATGATCGTCATGGTCCTGCACGACCTCAACCTCGCCGCGCGCTACGCCGGGCACCTCGTCGCCATGCTGGACGGACGCATCGAGGCGGCCGGCGCCCCGGAGGAGGTGCTGACCGAAACGATGGTCGAGCGGGTCTTCGGGCTGCGAAGCGTCGTGATCACCGACCCGACCTCGGGCAAGCCGATGATGCTCCCCGTCGGACGGCACGGCATCGCCCGAGGGGACGCGCTCAAGGAGGCCGTGACATGAATGGCGACGCAACGGCCACGGCCCGGATCGCGGGGGACTGCCCGAACGATCTTCTTTCGCGGCTCGCCACATTGGCGCGGCAGTCGGAGCTGGACGTGTCGGGTGCGGACGGCACCCTGCGGGTGACGCTGCATTCGGCTGAGGTCGCCATTTCGCAGGATGGCGGAGGCCTCTTCGTCGAAATCCGCGCACGCGACGCCGCGACCCTGTCGGCGATCCGGGAGTTCCTCCTTCACATGCTCGACCATGCCGCGCCGGGCCTCACGGACCGGGCGAGTTGGCAGGGCGATATCGCCCGGAACCGGGCGCCGCTGAACTTCTCTTTGGGCGCCGTCCGGCGGACGTGGCGCGCGGCTCCGAACTTCCTGCGCATCGAGCTCGACTGCCCGGACACCGCGCGCCTGGCCACGGGGGGCGGGATGCACTTCTCCCTGCTGCTCCCTCCCGAAGGTCGCGCGCCGGTCTGGCCTCGTCTCGACGGGGGCGGGCGGACGGTCTGGCCCCGCGGAGAGGATGCGCTTCACCGCGCCGCCTATACCTTCGTCGATCTTTGGCCCGAGGCGGGCTGCTTCACCTTCGATCTGTTCGAGCACGAGGGCGGACGGGCAACGGCCTGGGCGAAGGCCGTCCGCCCCGGTGAGACGGTCGGGATCACAGGCCCCGGCAGCGGGGACTTCCCTCCCGGCGCGAACATCCTGATCGCAGGCGACGAAACGGCCTTCCCGGCGATCCGGCGCATCCTCGAACGGTCGGACCCGGCGCGGCAGGGCGATGTGCTGATCGAGGTCGGCGGGGCAAGTGACATCTGCGCCGTTCCCGCCCCCGAAGGGATGCGCCTGCGATGGGTCAGGCGGGACCGTGGAGAGACGCTGTGGGATCACCTTCGCGGCATGAGCCCGCCCGCCGGGCCGGACCGCTACGTCTGGATCGCGGCGGAAAAGGACCTCGTGCGCAAGGCCAAGGCGCGGTTCAAGGGTGAGTTCGGCCTCGGTTCGAACGAAGGTTACTTCGCCTATTACTGGACCGCCGCCCCCTTGGAGACGCCGAACGAACTGGACGCGGAGGCCCGCGCGTCCTAGTCCGCCCCACGACCGCCGTCTTTCGGACAGGCCGCTTCTTTCGAGGACACATCATGCATACCGAGGCCCTCTCCGCCGATGCCCCGGCCGAGGACAGCGCGACCGATACCGCGGCGCGGGACCGGCTCGTCATCGCGCTGCTTCTCGTCTCCGCCTTCACGGTCATCCTGAACGAGACGATCATGAGCGTGGCGCTGCCGCGCCTGATGGTCGACCTGAACGTGACCGCGAACGCGGCGCAGTGGCTCACCACGGCCTTCCTTCTGACCATGGCGACCGTCATCCCGGTGACCGGCTTCCTGCTGCAACGGTTTCACACGCGCTCGGTCTTCTTCGCGGCGATGAGTTTCTTCAGCCTCGGGACCTTCCTCTGCGCGATCTCGCCCAGTCTCGGTCCCCTGATCGTCGGGCGCGTGGTGCAGGCGATCGGTACCGCGATCATGATGCCGCTGCTGATGACCACCGTGATGACGCTGGTTCCGCCGGCGGTGCGTGGCAAGACCATGGGCAACATCTCCATCGTGATTTCCGTCGCCCCCGCCATCGGGCCGACGATCTCGGGGATCATCCTCAGCTTCCTCGACTGGCGCTGGATGTTCTGGCTCGTCCTGCCCATCGGGCTCGGGGCGCTGGCGCTCGGGTATTCGAAGCTGGTGAACGTCACGACGCCGAGGAAGGTGCCGCTCGACATCCCCTCCGTCGTGATGTCCGCGATCGGCTTCGGCGGCCTCGTCTACGGGCTGTCGAGTATCGGGGAAGGACACGGCGAGGGCGGCCCGGTTCCGCTCTGGGCGCCGCTGGCGGTGGGGGGCGGCGTGCTGGCCCTCTTCGTCTGGCGGCAGATCAGGCTCGCGCCGCGGGATCGCGCGCTTCTCGATCTGCGGACGTTCCGCGTCCGGGTCTTCACCGTCTCCGTCATCATGATGGGCTTCGCGATGATGTCCCTCTTCGGGATGATCATCCTTCTGCCGATCTACATGCAGAACGTGCTGGGATTGTCCGCGCTCCAATCGGGTCTGATGCTGCTGCCCGGCGGGCTGACGATGGGCCTCCTCGCGCCCTTCGTCGGCAGGATGTTCGACCGGCTCGGCGCCCGGAAGCTGGTGATCCCCGGCGCCGTCGCGGTCAGCGCGGCGCTCTGGCTGATGGCCTCGCTCGGACAGGACAGCGGGATGCCGAAGGTCCTTCTGTCCCACATCGTCCTCAGTGTCGGACTGGCCCTGCTCTTCACGCCGCTCTTCGCCTCCAGTCTCGGCTCGCTGCCGAAGCCGCTCTACTCCTACGGCAGCGCGCTTCTGGGCACGACGCAGCAGATCGCGGGCGCGGCCGGCATCGCGCTGTTCGTTTCGGTCATGTCGCTCCGGATCGGGGCGCGTCTCGCCGAGGGGGCCGACATGGCAGCAGCGACCGCCGCCGGCGTGCGGGCGGGCTTCCTGTGCGGCGCGGCGATATCGCTCGCGATGATCGCGGCGGCCTTCTTCGTGCGCCGCCCGCCCGCGGTGCCACCGACCGACGTCTGACGCCCCGGCGGGCACCGCAGGGATCCCATAAGGCCGCGACGGCAATCGAAGCCTGAAAAGGCACGCTCATGAACAGCACGACACAGGTCTGCCCTCTTCGGCAGAAGCTCGGCCTCTGATCCGGCGGGCCTACCCTAAACCGGCCATTGGCTGCACCGTGTCGGAAGGTCAGTAATGCGGGACTTTGCTGCCACTCGGCATTACTTGATATGGGGTGCTAGCCTTAGCAATTCCATAAGCTGTCGCGAGGCACCGAAGTCTTCTGGCTTTCTATGACGTTGGCCTCGCCATTGTTTAGTTACAGCCCAACTATTTCGATATGCCAGAATGGAAGCTAGGATTGTCGATTTTGCTTTCGCAGATGCAGATGGACAGTCGTCAAAGCCCGGCTCCCAGAGGCAGCAAGGACAAATCGCTTTTCCGATCTCACCTCCAGTTTCAGAATATGCTGGCGATGGGGAAAAGTCTGGAAAGCCGCATACTGGGCAGAGCAGCGAACCTTCGCCGCTCATAACGTTAAATGAAAGTGGACTTATCATCCCAACTTCTAGGCTGGATACTCGGTCTTACGCAACCAATCGGTGGTCGGTATCTTTGGGCTCCTACCAGTCCCTCGCCGCGCGCTGAATGAGCGTCAGCTTCTGCCCCTGGCGAGCGACGCGCGCCGGCGAGAGGCAGACCTGTCTGACGAAAAAGGCGATCTCGGCTCTAGGCCGTGATGCCCTCCCCTGTTTCCTCCGTCCCGCGATAGACCACGCCGTCCAGGCCCGAGATCACGCCCGCCACATCCGGCAAATCGGGACTTTTTCCAGCCGGCATTCTCCTACTCCGCGCGCGAGAGCGACGGGTCGAGCGCATCGCGGACCCAGTCGCCGACGAGGCTGATCGACAGCGTCGTCAGGAAGATCACCGCCCCGGCGGGCAGGCCAATCCACCACGCCGTCGCGATGTAGTTGCGGCCTTCGCCCAGGGCGAGGCCAAGGCTGGTACCGGGCGGCTGCACGCCGAGGCCGAGGAAGGAGAGCGATGTCTCCAGAAGGATGATCTCGGGGAAGTTCAACGTCAGCTGCACGGTGAGGACGCCGGCGATGTTGGGCAGGACATGGCGCAGGTAGATCCGTGCCGGGTGCACGCCCAGCGTCCGGATCGCGAAGGCGTAGCCCTCCCCCGACACCGACAGGACGAGACCGCGCACGAGCCGGGCATAGGTCTCCCAGCCGAACAGCCCGACGATGCAGACGAAGAGCACGAAGCTGTTGCCGAAGAAGGCGAGGATCGCGAGGGCGACGATGAGGAACGGGACGCTGGCCTGGAAGTCCACCAGCACCATGACGATGTCGTCCACCCAGCCCCGGAAATGCGCCGCGATGATCCCGAGGACGGTCCCGGTGACGGCGCCGATCGCAGTGCCGAGGAAGGCGATGAGGATGCTGGTCCGAACGGCGAAGAACAGGCGGCTGAGGACATCCCGCCCGAGCCCGTCCGTTCCGAGGATGTGCTCCGCCGGTCCGCCGAGGAAGGCCGGTGGCTTCAGGCGGGTCAGAAGGCTCTGCTCGGTATAGCCGAAGGGCGCGAGCCATCCGGCGAAGATCGCGACGAAGAGCACGAGCGCGAGCCACGCGAAGCAGATCTTCACGAGGAGCGACGGTCGCTGATGCCTCGCGGCGGTCCGGCGGCGGGGAAGGAACCCCCTGCCGCGGGACGGCGTCCCGCCCGCATCGAGCGCGCTCATGCCCCGGCTCCCGATTGAGTCGCCGCGATGCGCGGATCGAGCCATCCATAGGCAAGGTCGATGAGCAGGTTGGTCACCACCATGGTGAATGCGATCAGCAGGACTACGCCCTGCACCACGGCGAGATCGCGCTGCGCCACGGAGTTGACGAGGAGGGAGCCGATGCCGGGATAGCCGAACACCGTCTCCACCACCGTCGCCCCGCCGACGAGCCCGCCGAGGCGCAGGCCCACCACGGTCACGACCGGGATCGCCGCATTCGGCAGCGCGTGGTGCCAGATCCGGGCGGGCCGCTGCACCCCCTTGGCCCGCGCGGTCCGCATGTAGGGCTGGTTCAGCACCTCCAGCATGGCCGAGCGGGTGAAGCGCGCCACGGTTCCGGCAAACGACGTGCCGAGCGTGATCGCGGGCATGACCATGTGCTGCCACGTCCCGATGCCGGAGCTGGGCAGGAGCCGAAGCGTCATCGAGAAGTAGAGGATCAGCAGGATCCCGAGGAAGAAGTTCGGCAGGCTGTGACCGAGGATGGTGATCCCCATCACCACCCGGTCCACCAGCTTGCCGCGATTGAGCGCCGCGACGATGCCGCCCGGAATGCCGATCAGCAACGTGATCCCGAGGGCCAGGAGACCGAGCTTGAGCGTCGCCGGAATGCGCTCCGCGAGGATCGTCGCGACGGCCCTGTCATCGCGGAAGGACAGGCCGAAATCGCCCCGGACAACGTTCGCGATATAGCGCAGGTACTGCTCCGGCAGCGGCCGGTCGAGGCCCCACATGACACGGTAGCTCTCGATGACCTTCGCCGGCACGTCGTCCGCCAGCATGCGCTGGACCGGATCGCCCGAAAGGCGCAGGACGACGAAGACGAAGGTCACGGCAAGAAGCAGGGTCATCAGACAGCGTGCGCCCTTGCGCAAAAGGAACGGCCCGTTCATGCGATCTCCTCCGCGCGCTTGCTTCGGCCCGATGACGCTCCCGCCTCTTCCATCCAGCCGCAATCGACGATCCGGCCGTCACCGACCTGCCACCAGGCGAGGTGCTGGGCGTGGCCGCGATGCTCCACCGTCTCGACATGGCGCTCGACATCGGGGGCCCGCCCGCCGGCGGCAAGCGTCTCGATCATCGCCCGCCCGGTAGTGCCGGTGACGGGAAGGCCCATCACGGACAGGATCGTCGGCGCGATATCCGGCAGCCAGCACGGGACCTCGGAGCGGTGGCCCTGCCGGAAGGCCGGTCCGCGGGCCCCCAGAACGGTGGACAACTCGCCCCGCGTCAGACCGCCATGGATGCCGCCGCCCGGCTCGATCCCGGCGGCGAAGAAGGTCTGCTCCACCCCGTCCGGCCCGGCGGGCGCCGCGCGCAGGGTGACGCCGATGGTGGGGGTGCGGGGATGCCCCTGGTTCACGGCGGACCACGGCATGGCCCCGTTCACCCGCTGCCCCTCCGCGCCGCTTGCGAAGATCAGACCGGCCCAGCGCGTGTCCCTCAGCCGGTCCACCGCGTCCTGGATCGCATCCGGTCCGGTCTCCTCCAGCCAGAGGCCGCATAGCGCGCCGGGAACGAGGCGACCCTCCCAGTCCGGAAAGTCCGCCACGGGATCGACCCGCGCACTGCCGGTGATCTGGCCATGATCGGACATCACCACGATGTTCTCCGGCCCGTTCCCGGCCTCCCACCACTCGAGGAGCCGTCCGAACGCCGCATCGCAGGCGGCTTGCGCCGCCTCCGTCTCGGAAGACGTTACACCGAAGCCGTGCGAGGTGATGTCGGGATCGGAGAGCCAGAGGATCGCGAGGTCCGGATCGTGATCCGGGTAGACGATCCGGGTCAGGACATCGACGGCATGATCCACGCGCGCGCTGTTGGGCGTGCCCGCGGGCGGTATCGTGCCGAGACGGTCCTCCGCCTTGCGCTGAAGCTCCTCGGTGCCCACGGGTGCGCCGTGGACGGAGAAGACCGGGTGGCCCAGCGCATGAGCCCGCGGGCTCATCATCCGGGTCGCTCCGGGGCTTGCCGTGCTCACGATGGCCATGCTGCGCCCGGCCTCCGCCAGGCGCTCCCCGAGGGAGCGGCGGTCGATGAGCTGGCCAGCGGCTGCGGCGGCGGAGAGGTCCGCGTTGCTGGCCGTCTGGAAGATCCGATCCGGCGCGACGGGGTGCAGGAACTGGTTCGCGACGAGGCCGTGCGCGGCGGGGGCGCAGCCCGTGATGGTGCTGGTCACGGCCACGCGGGTTTCGCTCGGGAAGACGGACCGGGCATTCACGCAGTCCGTGCCGCCGGCCAGGAAACGGGCGACGTTCGGCATGAGGTCCGCCGTCGCGCGGTCGCGGCGCAGCCCGTCGAAGGTCGCGATAAGGCAGCTTCTGGGGGTCATGTCAGGTCCGAAGGCAAGGGAGTGAGAGACGCACGCGCGGCGGCCGGGTCATTGACGAGAACGCCGGCCACGCCGCGCCCCGCGAGGCGACGGAGGTCGGTGGCGTCGATATCGCCGACGGGGCGCCCGGTTCCGGCTCCCCCCGCGGTGACCCAGACCGGCACGCCGGGCGAGCCATGAGAGGCGACCACGTCGACTTCCCAGAGCCGGAGGATGTCCGCCCCGGCCGCGAGGAAGGCGCCCGGCTCCGCCCCCCGCGGGGAGAGGGCGAGGATGGGGGCAAGGCCGGCCATGCGATGAAGTGCGGCGACGGAATGGAGGCCGAGGACGCATCCGGGGAGATCCGCGTCTTCCAGGATCGCGGCGAGACGATCGAGCGAACGCGGGCTCTCGTCCTTCACGTCGAGGAGCAGGCCCGTATCGCCCGGCACCTCGGCGAAGGCCTCCGCGAGATCGGGCACGATCCCCGGATGTTCGGTCCGCAGCGCAGTCAGGTCGTCGGGCGTCAAATCCGCGATGCACCGGGGATCCCCCGCGAGGCGCAAAAGGTCCGGGTCGTGGCAGCAGACGGCACGCCCGTCCGCACTGATCCGCACGTCGATCTCCACGAGGTCCGACCGCGCGGCGACGGCCCCCTGCCAGGCCCGGACGGTGTTCTCGGGGTTGCCCGCCGAATGGCCGCGATGGGCGACGATCTTCATCATGCCGCGGTCTCCCTTGCGGCGGCGGCCTCACGCGCGCGGCGGGCGGCAGGGGTCGCGGCCGGGATCGCGGCGAGGAGCGTGCGGGTATAGGCGGCGCGCGGACTGTCGAAGAGATAATGTGTCCGCCGGTTCTCCACGATCCGGCCCTTCTGCATCACGGCGATCCGGTCGCCGACATGGCGGGCCACGCCGAGATCGTGGGTGATGAAGATCATCGTCAGCCCGAACTCGTCCTTCAGCGACATCAGGAGGTTGAGGATCTGCGCCTGCACAGACACGTCGAGCGCGCTCACCGCCTCGTCGCAGATCAGGAGTTCCGGCCGCACGACGAGCGCGCGGGCGAGGACGGCGCGCTGGAGTTGCCCGCCGGACATCTGCTGAGGAACCCGGCGGCCCATCCCGGCGAGCCCCACGCGGTCCAGGATATCGTCGATGCGCGCAGCGCGCGTGGCCGGGTCGCAGCGCTCATGGGTGGTCAGCATCTCGCCGATCTGGCTGGCGATCGACGCGCGGGGATCGAGGGCGCCAGAGGGGTTCTGGAAGACGAACTGGACCACGGCCCGCTCCCGTCGCCACGCCGCGCTGCCGGGCCTGGCATAGGGCGCGCCGCGAAAGAGGGCCGCGCCGCCGTCCGGGAGGTCGAACCCCGCGGCGATGCGCGCGAGAGTGGACTTGCCGCTGCCGCTTTCGCCGACGATCGCGCAGACCTCGCCCGGCGCGACGGTCAGACTGACATCGTCGACGGCGGTGGTGATCGTCTCCTTCGAGAAGAACCCGCCGCCGGTCCGGTAGCGGCGTGTGACGCCTTTGAGCGCAAGGATGGGATCGGTCATGCCGCGCCCTCCCCGAGGTGACAGGCCACGCGGGCGCCGGACATGCGGGCCTTGAGCCGGGGGCGGACGAGGCAGGGCGGCCCGGCGTGATCGCAGCGCGGCGCGAAGACGCAGCCCGCCGGGCGGGCGGAGGGCGCTGGCACGCTGCCGGTGATGGCGGGAAGCACCTCTCCCGGCTGGCCGGTGCCGACGCGGCAGGCCATGAGCGCGCGGGTATAGGGATGGCGCGGCGCGTCGAAGATCTCGTCCACCCCGGCCTCCTCGACGACGCGGCCGGAATACATCACGGCGACGCGGTCGGCGATCTCGGCCACGACACCGAGGTCGTGGGTGACGAAGATCATCGCCATGCCGGTCTCGTCCTGAAGCTCGCGCAAAAGGCGCAGGATCTGGGCCTGGATGGTGACGTCGAGCGCGGTGGTCGGTTCGTCAGCGATCAGGATCCGGGGGCGGCAGGCGATCGCCATGGCGATCATCACGCGCTGGCACATGCCGCCAGAGAGCTGGTGAGGATAGGCGCGGGCCTGTCGCTCGGGGTCCGGAAGGCCGACCCGCTCGAAGAGAGCCAGCACCTCGCGGCGGCGCTCCGTCCGGGAGGCCTCGCCGTGAACGGACAGGATCTCCGCGACCTGTGCGCCGACGCGCTGGATCGGGTTCAGAGCGGCCATCGGGTCCTGGAAAATCATCGCGACATCCCGTCCGCGCACGCCGTTCAGGCGGCGTTCGGGCAGTCCCGAGATCTCACGGCCGAGAACCCGGATCGAGCCCTCCGCCGCAAGCGGCGCATTGGTCAGGCCCATCATGGCGGTGCAGGTCAGGCTCTTTCCGCAGCCGCTTTCGCCGACGAGGCAGAGCGTCTCCCCCTTCGCGACGGACAGCGACGTGCTCTCCACGAGATGGACGGAGCCTCGCCGCACCGAAAGATCCTCGACGACGAGGGCGGGCGCCCCGGCCTCCGCCGGAGGGGTCCCGGATACGGCGGGAACGGGAGCGCCGGTGGCGCTCCCGTCCAGTGTGAGGGTCCCGGTCAAGGTCACTCCACCTCGAGGTTATCGGGACGCAGGTCCATGTAGTAGAACGTGTAGGGCTGCCACGTCAGGTCCTTGCGCACGCCGTAGGTCTCGAGCGGCTGGTAGAGGATCGTGCCCGGCGCGTCGTCGGCCCAGATGTCCAGCATCTCGGTCGCGAGAGCCTGACGCTCCTCGAGCTCCGTGGTCACCTCGAGTTCGCGGCCGGCGGCGTTGAACTCCTCGTTGGACCAGGTCTTCCAGGTCTGCTGCGGACCGCCCGGAGGACCCCAGGCCAGCCAGAGCGCGCCCAGCGGATCGGGATAGCGCGTGGAGTTGGACCAGTTGCGCATCATCAGGTCGTTGCCGCGGAGGCTGTTCAGGTCCTCGGTAACGTTCAGGCTGACGTTCAGCCCCACATCCTTCCACATCTCGACCATCGCCTGAGCCGCGGGTAGGGCGTTGAGGTAATAGCTCGGATGAGTGGAATAGACGATCTCCTCGCCGTCGTACCCGGACTCTTCCAGAAGAGCGCGCGCGGCCTCGGGATCGTAACGAAGGTCGTCCCGGCCGGCATCGTACATGTCGCCGTATTCGGGATACTGGTGGCTGTTCGGCACGGTCGCCTGGCCGCCCCAGAGCGCTTCGTTCAGAAGATCGCGGTCGATGGCGAGGTTCATCGCCTGGCGGACCCGCTTGTCTTCCAGCACCGGGTGGTTGGTGTTGTAGACGAGGACGTGCGAGTTCGCGAGCGTGACGCTCCTGGTCTCGATGTCGTCGTAGGAATTGATCTGCGCGATCTGGTCGGGCGCGATGTTGGTGACGATGTCGAACTCGCCGCTGACGAGGCCGGAGATGCGCGCGGCATCCTCGGGCACTGCACGGAAGGTGACGCTGGCCGCTGTGGGGCGGCCGCCGTAATAGTCATCGAACGCTTCGAGACGGATTTCCTGGTCGGCCTGGAACTCGTCCAGCATGTAAGGGCCGGTACCGACCGGGAAGCGCGGCAGGCCGCCGGTTTCATCGGCCTTCTCGCGCCAGTCGTCGGCGTTCACGATCCAGGACGCCCAGGAGGCGAGGCGCTGCTCGAGAAGCGGATCGGGCTCGGTCGTCGTGAAGCGCACGGTCAGGGGACCTGTCGCCTCGACGCTTTCGAGCGTCGCGAAGTAGCCGGCACCTTCGGGCAGGAGCGTGTCATCACCGGTGAGGCGCTCGGGCGAGAAGGTGAAGGCCACGTCCTCGGCCGTCAGCTCGGCGCCGTTCTGGAACGTGACACCGGGGCGCAGGTGCACCTCGAGGGTACGGTCGTCCACGCGCTCCCAGCTCTCAGCGAGGCCGGGGGTCAGCTCGGCGCCGCTGCCGCCCTCTTCGGAGTTGAAGTCGCGGCGGATCAGGGTGTCGTAGACGGAATAGGTGATCCGCGTTCCGACGTTGGAGAGCTCCTTCGCAGGCTCAAGGGTGGGCGGCAGGCCGGCCACGGCGATTGTCAGGTCCGGACGGCTGTCGTCCTGTGCCGTCGCGGCGCCGCCGAACGCCGTCAGGAGCGCCGCAGCGACCACGAGCGTACGGGCGGGTTTTTCAATGAGCATCATGCTGTCCCCAGGGTTTGGTGCGTTTGCCCCGGTGCTAGAGGCGTCGTGTGACGATCCCGCAAACCATCTGTGAACCTTGTGTGATGAACTGCCCGAACGCCGGTTAAACGTTTTTATATGGGCATTCGCGAAGATCTCGTGCCGGCGCGGATGACGGAAGATCCCGAGGCTTACCCCGTGCACCTCACGCGCCCTTCCGCGCCGTCCGCGATCTCATGCTGTGCCAGTCAAAAAAGCGGTCGGGCAGCGCCCGGTAACGCCGTCCCCGGCGTGCGGCTGAAGTTCCGGGGGCGGTCGTCCCCCCCCGTACCGCCGGACAACCCCCGCCGCCACGCTGCGACAGGGGGCGCGGTTCACGCGACGGAGGCGTGGGGGTCGCCCGCTTCCCCGTCATGGGCCGCCTGGTTGCGCTCGATCTCGGTGCAGTTGAGCGCGGACCACTCACAGAGCGCGAAGAGCGGCTGGACGAGGGTCTCTCCGAGAGGCGTCAGGCTGTACTCGACCTGCGGCGGCGTCTTGTGGGCGAAGACCTCGCGGGCGACGAGGCCGTCCCGTTCCAGGCCACGCAGGGTGACGGTCAGCATCCGCTGGGAGATGGTCTCGATCTCCCGCCGAAGCTGGTTGTAGCGCTTCGGCCGCTCGGACAGCACGAGGATCGTCAGGGCCGCCCACTTGTTGCCGACATGGGACAGGATCGGCGAGATCCGGTTGCAATCCCCGGGAACAGACATGTGCCCTAGCTTCATGAACGTGCCTCCTTGAGCCGCCGTTTTCACACCCTTATCCCTCCTAACATACTATCGGTAACCATGCACCCGGAGGATCATTCATGTGCGAACTCTGCCGCTCAGCCGGCCCGAACCGCCGCTCCTTTCTCAAGTTCGCCGCCGCGGGCGCTGCCGCGACCGCCGCGCTCCCGACATTCCTGTCCGGCCCCGCCGCCGCGCAATCCCTGCCGCAGGGCGTGGGCCAGCAAGGGCGCCGGACGTTGATCCGCGGCGGTCACGTGATGAGCATGGATCCGGCGATCGGTGACTTCGAACGCGGCGACGTGCTGCTCGAAGGCAGCCGCATCGTCGAGATCGCGCCCTCCATCGACGCGCCGGGCGCCGCCGTCATCGAGGCCGGTGGCCGGATCGTCATGCCGGGCTTCATCGACACCCATCACCACCAGTTCGAGACCGCACTGCGCTCCTTCCTGCCCAACGGGATCATGTACGCGACGCCCGAGCGCGAGGGCGCGCGCAACTATCTCGACGACATCCTCGGCAAGCTCTCGGTGGTGTACCGCCCGGACGACGTCTACATCTCCGAACTCTTCGGCGGGATCAGCCAGCTCGATGCGGGCGTGACGACCGTGCACGACGTCTCCCAGATCCACCACTCGCCCGCACATTCGGACGCGGCGATCCGGGGCCTCCGCGATGCCGGGCGCCGGGGCGTGTTCGGCTATTTCGAGGGCTATGGCGCCGATGCGCAGTACCCGCAGGACGCCCGCAGGATCCGCGACGAGCATTTCAGCTCGGACGACCAGATGCTGTCCATGATCATGGGCGGCGAGGCCTACCTGCCGGACGTGGACCCGCTCGACCTGTGGCGCCTCGGGCAGGACCTGGACCTTCCGATCGCGCTGCACGTGGTCGGCAGCCTCGGCATGGCCGAGACGATGGACAGGCTGATCCCGCACTTCACCGACAAGCACCTCTTCATCCACATGACCGGGATGAGCGATGCGACGTGGCGGCGGGCGCGCGATGTGGGCGCGCATGTTTCGCTCTCCGTGCCGATCGAGATGCAGATGCGCCACGGCATGCCGCCGATCCAGAAGGCGCTCGACATGGGCATCGCGCCGTCCCTGTCGGTGGATGTGGAATGCACCATGACGGCGGACTTCTTCACCCAGATGCGCGGCGCCATGACGCTCCAGCGCGCGTTCGCGAACCAGGCGGCGCTCGAGGGTGCAGAGAATGCGCCGACGCTGCTGACCTCCCGCGACGTGCTCGAATTCGCGACCGTGAACGGCGCGAAGGACCTCTGGCTCGATCACAAGGTGGGCAGCCTCAGCCCCGGCAAGGACGCGGACATCATCCTGCTCGACGCCGAGGCGCTGAATGTCGCGCCGCTGAACAATGCGCCGGGCGCGGTGGTCAATCTCATGGAGCGCTCGAACGTCGAAACGGTGCTTTCCGCGGGCGAGATCCGGAAATGGAAGGGCGAGATGGTCGGCTTCGACCTGCCCGCCCTGACCGACCAGATCACCCGCTCGCGCGACTACCTCTTCGAGACGGCCGGGATCGAGCGGTCCCTCTTCGACTGAAGGGATCGGACGGAGAGCGGGGCGGCGGCACGGGATGTTCCGAGCCGCCGCCTCGGCGGTGATCGGGACCGGTACCCCTCGTCGCCCTTGCGGCCCCGGACTCCGAGTGGATCGCCCGTCAGCTGTCGCCGTTGAGATGCAGGCCGCTGTCCAGCGAGAGGACCGTTCCCGTGATCAGGCGGGCGCCTGTGCTCAGCCAGTAGACATCCGCCGCCACGTCCTCCGGCCGGCCGACGAGCTGCAGCGGCGCGCGGCGCTCCTGAAGCTCGACGCGGGCATCGAAGATCCCCTTGTCCATACGCTCGACGAAACCGCCGGAGATCAGGGCCGGGCAGACCGCATTGACGCGAACCTTCGGCGCCAGCACCCGCGCGAGGGACATGGTGAGCGTGTTCGTCGCGCCCTTGGACGCGGCATAGGCGATGGAGGACCCGGTGCCCCAGATCGCACCGTAGGACGAGACGATCACGACACTGCCGCCCTCTCCAGCCTTCAGCGCCTCGGCGCAGGCGCGCACGATCTGGAAGGGCCCGGCGGTATTGACCGCCGTCGTCATCATGAAGTCGTCCATGGACAGACCGTCGAGGTCGTGATGAGGCACCATTCGCGTCGCGCCGGCCGAGGACACCAGGGCGTCGATCCCGCCGAAGGTCTCCGCGGCGAGGGCGGCAAGCGCACGGCACTCGTCATCCTTGGTCACATCGGAGCGAAGCGCGACGGCCCTGCCGTCCGGCGCCTCCTCCACCAACGCGTCGGCGCCCGCCTTCTCGTCCTCGAGATAATAGCTCAGCGCGACATTCCAGCCCTCGCGCAGGAAGTGGCGCGTGCAGGCCAGCCCGATGCCGGACGCGCCGCCTGTGATCACTGCTGTTCGGGTCATGCGCCTGCGTCCTCGTCCGTCTGTGTCAGAGCGTCCTCGTAGAGCCGCACGAGGGCGGAGAGGTCGCTGTTGAAATCGATATCGGGATGATCTCCGGCGCGGTCGTACACCCGGCGCGCGGCATCGGTGAGTGGGACCTCGGCGCCGATCTCGGCGGCGAGCGCCTGCACCAGCCCGGTATCCTTGCGCATGAGGGAAATCGCCCCGAGACGCGGGCTGAAGGACTGCGCCGCCATGCGCGGGCCGAAGATGCGCAGCGGAGCGGAATCGGCGAAGCCGCCGGCGAGCGCCGATGCCAGGGTGTCCACATCCACCCCCGCCTTGCGGGCGAATGCGGTGGCCTCGGCGATGGCCACCACGTTCGTGGCGGCGATCATCTGGTTGCAGATCTTCATCACCTGGCCCGCGCCGGAGGGGCCAACATGCGTGACGCGCGCGGCGACGGCCTCGAAGAGAGGCGCAAGCATCCCTACACCCTCGGCCGTCCCGCCGGCGAAGACGATCAGCTCGCCGCTCTCCGCCGCCGGGACACCGCCGCTGACGGGGGCGTCGACCCATGCAACGCCCTTGTCCTCCGCACGGTCCGCGAACCTCCGGGCAGCCTCGGCGGAGCCGGTCGAGAAATCGGCGACGGCGCGGGCGGTGATGTCCGTTGCGGAAAAGAGACCGCTGGGGCCGAAGGCAACCGTTTCGACCGTGTCGTGGGATGAGAGGCAGAGACCGACGAGCTCCGCCCGGGACATCACCTCGGCCGGATCCGCGGCGGCGACGGCCCCCTTCTCCTCCAGAGCCGACAGCGGGCCCGGCGAGCGGTTCCAGGCGATGACCTCGTGGCCCTCCGCAAGAAGGCGCGAGGCCATCGGCAGCCCCATGTCGCCCAGTCCGACGAAGCCGATCACGAGGTGGGATCCTTCTCCCAGATGACGCCGCCGCTATGGGTCACGGCCCCCTTGTCCGCCGAGCCGACAGTCGCCGCGTACTTCTCCAGAAGGCCGCCCCGCGCCATGCCCTCGCGCGGCGTACGGGTCTCTCGGCGCCGGGTCAGGGTGCCCTCGTCCACGTCCATCTCCATCGTGCAGATCCCGGCCGTCGCGTCGATGCGGACGATGTCCCCCTCCTGCAGAAGACCGATCGGCCCGTCCGCCGCGGCTTCCGGGCAGATGTAGCCGATGCACATGCCGCGAGTCGCGCCGGAGAAGCGGCCATCCGTGATCAGCGCGACCTTCTCCCCCCTGCCCTGCCCGTAGATCAGCGCCGTGATGCCGAGCATCTCCCGCATGCCCGGTCCGCCGCGCGGACCCTCGTTGCGGATCACGATGACGTCGCCTTCGTCGTAGTCCATCGTCCGGATCGCCGCGAGACAGTCCTCCTCGCATTCGAAGACGCGGGCCGGGCCTTGATGGGTCAGCTTCTTCAGACCGGCGACCTTCAGGAGCGCGCCGTCCGGCGCGAGGTTGCCTTTCAGCACGACGACCCCGCCGGTGGGGGCGATGGCGGCGGAGGTCGGGCGGACGACTTCGCCATCGGGGGATGGGGTCTCCGCCAGCTCCTCGGCCATGGTCCGCCCGGTGATCGAGAGGCAGTCCCCGTGGAGGTAACCGCCGTCGAGCAGCGCCTTGAAGATCACCGGGGCGCCGCCGGCGTAGAAGACGTCCCGCGCGAGGAAGCGGCCGCCGGGCTTGAGATCGGCGATGAGCGGCGTGCGGGAAAAGACCTCGGCCACGTCATCGAGGTGGAACGCGATCCCCGCCTCGTGGGCGATGGCGGGAATGTGGAGCGCGGCGTTGGTGGAGCCGCCGGTGGCCGCGACCACGGCGCAGGCATTTTCGAGCGACTGGCGTGTCACGAGGTCCCGCGGCAGCGGCGCATCCCCCTGCACGGCCGCCATCAGGACCTTTCCCGCCCTCCGCGCGAGCGGCGCGCGTGCGGCATAGACGGCCGGCACCATGGAAGACCCCAGAAGAGCGAGCCCGAGGATCTCGGAGACCATTCCCATCGTGTTCGCGGTGAACTGCCCCGCACAGGCGCCGGCGGTCGGCAGGCAGCTGCGGGTCATCCGGTCCAGCTCCTCCTCGGTCGCCTCGCCGGCGAGCACCTGTCCGATGGTCTCGTAGGTGTCGACGATATTGACGTCCTTGCCGTCGATCTGACCGGGCAGGGACGAGCCGCCGTAGAGGAAGAGCGAGGGCACGTTGCAGCGAACCATCCCCATCATCAGGCCGGGCATGTTCTTGTCGCAGCCGCCGATCCCGAGGATCCCGTCCCACTGATGCCCGCGCACCGTCGCCTCGACGCTGTCCGCGATCAGCTCGCGGGAGATCAGGGAGAACCGCATCCCCGAATGCGCCACGCTGAGGCCGTCCGACACGGAGACGACAGGGCATTCGTGGGGCGTCCCGCCCGCCGCGAAGACGCCGGTCTTGGCATGCTGGGCCTGGTCGCGGAGCGTGGTGTTGCAGGGGCTCATGTCCCCGCCGGTGTGGATCACGGCGACATGCGGCGCCGCGATATCGTCGTCATCGAGACCGAGTGCGTAGAGGAAGCTGCGCGAGGTGCTTCGGATCGTCCCGTCCCTGACGATCTCCGAACGGAAGCGGGGCGTTTTCATGCCAAACGGCTCCTGAGAAGGGTGTGCGGGCCGTCAGCCCGCCAGAAACGCCGGCAACCACGTCGCGATTCCCGGCCAGAAGAGAACGACGCCGAGGATCACGATCTGGATCGCGACGAAGGGGACGATGCCGCGATAGATCGCGCCCGTCGTGACCTCCCTCGGCGCGACCGCCCGGAGATAGAACAGCGCGAACCCGAAGGGCGGCGTGAGGAAGCTGGTCTGCAGGTTCAGCCCCATGACCACGGCGACCCAGACGGGGTGGAAGAGGACCGATCCGTCGGCGGCGCTGAAGGAGAAGAGCACCGGGGCCATGATCGGCGTGACCACGAAGACGATCTCCAGGAAGTCGAGGAAGAACCCGAGGAGGAACATGATCGCCAGCATGCTGGCGAGTGCGATCCACGGACCGCCCGGCAGGCCGCTGAAGAACTCGTTGACCGTCTGCTCTCCGCCGAGGCCCCGGAACGCGAGGTTGAAGACCTGTGCGCCGATATAGATCGCGAAGACCATGACCGACATGTGCAGCGAGGCGCGCAGGATGGAGCCCAAGGTGGACGGCCCGTCATCCGCCTTCGCCACCCAGATCCGCCAGAGACTGACGGCACTGCCCCAGACGAAGGCGAGGAGCGCCAGCGAGACGAGGGCAACGTTGACGGTATCGCGCGTGGTGATCGTGGTCCGCGTCAGGCGCAGGTCGGTGTACAGAACGAAGAGAACGACGACCACGGCGCCGGCGAGCGCGACGATCTGCGGCAGGGAGGACTTGTCCGACAGCCGCTGCCCGGCGAGGAGGATTGCCCCGATGGACCCGATGGATGCGGCCTCGGTGGGGGTCGCGACGCCGAACAGGATGGAGCCGAGCACGGCGATGATGAGAAGAAGCGGCGGAACGAGGAGCAGAAGGACCGGGCCCAGCTCCACCTTCTCGCCTTCGTCCATCACGCTCGGCGCGCGCTTGGGGAAGATGAGCGCGACGGTGAGGATGTAGAGCACGTAGACGCCGACAAGGATCAGTCCCGGCACCAGCGCGCCGGCGAAGATGTCGCCGACGGAGACGGGATCGGGCGCCCAGTCGCCGACGCTGCGGCGCGCGGTGATATAGGAGTTGGAGAGCACGTCGCCGAGGATGATCAGGACGAGCGACGGCGGGATGATCTGCCCCAGCGTGCCCGAGGCGGCGATGATCCCGGTGGACAGGCGCGTGTCGTACTTCGCCTTCATCATCGTCGGCAGGGAGATCAGGCCCATGGTCACGACCGTCGCCCCGACGATGCCGGTGGAGGCCGCCAGCAGCATTCCGACGATGGCGACCGAGATGCCGAGCCCGCCGGGCATCCTGCCGAAGATCTTCGCCATGGAACTCAGAAGATCCGCGGCGACGCCGCTGCGCTCCAGCGTGACCCCCATGAAGACGAAGAGCGGCACGGCAACCAGCACCTCGTTCGTCTCGTCCATCAGGCCGTAGATCCGCCCGAAGAGCGCGCGGAGGAAGGAGAGGTCGCCGGTCGCGAAATAGCCGACCTCGAAGACGACCCCGAGCACGGAGAACAGAAGCCCGACGCCGGCGAGCGTGAAGGCGACGGGGAAGCCCCGAAGCAGCATCACGATGGCCACCGGGAACATCAGCAGGTCGAGATAGGGAATGATGGCGCTCACAGCGAAGTATCCGTGCGGTAGATCGGCGCCGTGGAGCGCCCGGCGAGGCGGGCGCCCGCGCGGATGATGCTCGAGATCGCCTGGAGGGAAACGAGGGCGCAGAAGCCGAAGATAAGCGCCTTGAGCAGGTAACGCAGCGGGATGCCGTTCGGCTCGATCGAACCTTCCTTCACGGCCCAGGCCATCGTGATGTTCGGCAGGGAGGCCCAGGCGATCACGATGCACAGGGGCAGCACGAACAGAAGGTTGCCGAAGAGCTCCGTCAGATCCTGCACGCGAGGGCTCGCGCGGTCATAGAGGATGTCGACCCGCACGTTGCGGTTCCACAGCATGGAATAGGACGTGCCCAGAAGGATCGCGATGCCATGCAGGTAGACGATGCCCTCCTGCAGCCACACGGCCGGAATGCCGAAGAGCATCGACGTCGAGAAGACGTAGCGTGCGACGACCACGGCGAATTGCAGCAGGACCATAAGGAGGATGGACCAGCACACGACGCGCCCGATCCGGTCGGTCACCGCATCGATGATGGCGGCAAGTTTCATGGCGGTGCCCTTCTGGGAGGATCGGCGAGACGCGCGGAGCGTCCCGCCGGCCGGATCGCGTAGGCTCAGATGCCCCAGGCGCGGGCGCGGTCGGAGTACATCTGCCCTTCGAGCAGCTTGCCGCATTGCGTGGCCTGCTTGATGAACTCGACGTAGGGCCCGTGGATCTTCTGGGACATCTCGTCGTCGCCGGGATAGGCTTCCAGCACTTCGACGGATGCCTTGCCGAGAGCATCGACCACGTCGTCGGGGAAGACCGTGGGCGTCACGCCGTCCGCCATGAGCTGCTCGAGCGCAACGGCGTTGTTGTAGGCGAAGGCCGTTGTCGTCTCATCGGCCACCGCAGAGACGATGGATTCCGCGATGACCTTCTGGGCGGGAGTGAACTCCTCCCAGACATCCATCCGGAAAATCGTCTCGAGGCCGGCGCCCGTCTCGTGGGGGGCCGGCATGTAGTAGTAGGGCGCGACCTTCGCGAGGCCGAGCGCGACGTCGTTCCAGGGACCGACGAACTCCGCCGCGTCGACCACGCCGGATTGCAGCGCCGGAAAGATCTCGCTCGGCGGCAGGTTGACCGAGGAGACACCGACCTTCTGCATGATCTCGCCGCCGAGGCCGGCGATGCGCATCTTGAGGCCCTGCATGTCGTCGAGGGATTCGATGGGTCGCTTGAACCAGCCGCCAGCCTGCGCCATGGAGCTGCCCGCCCAGAAGGGCTTGAGGTTGAACGGGGCGTAGGTCTCGTCCCACAGTTCCTGACCGCCACCGTAGCGGATCCACCCGCCCAGCTCGCTGGCCGACAGCCCGTACGGCATGTTGGTGTAGTACATGGTTGCCGGGATCTTGCCCGCGGCAAAGTAGGGAGCGCTGTGGCCCATCTCGGCCGCGCCGCTGGAAACGGCGTCGTTCACGGCATAGGGCGGGACGAGCTCGCCGCCGCCGAAATACTCGACCGTCAGGGTGCCGTCGGTCGCATCGGTCATGAGCTTTGCGATCTTCTCGGGCGCCTGGCCAAGGCCCGGAAAGCCGCGCGGGAACGTTCCGACCAGCTTCAGAACGCGCTTGCCCTGGGCGATTGCCGGGGCACCGAGGGTCATGGCGCCCGCTCCGAGCGCCGCACCGGCGAGAAGTGTTCTGCGTTTCATTGGTTATTATTCCTCCCTGAAGACGACAGCGGCATGGCTCCTCCAGCTCGGCCGCCGCGCATGCCCCAGAGGGTAATTCAAACACCGTCTATCCCGCAACACGCAATTTTCCGTGTGCTTTTATCCCGCTTTATGCAAGCGTTTTCGAAATCGGCAGCGCGATCCCGACGCCCGCCGAATCCTGAAACGAGGTCATCCCCGTGGTCACGCTGAAGCAACTGGAGGCGCTCTACTGGATCGGCCGGCTCGGCAGTTTCGAGGCCGCGGCCCGGCAGCTCGAGACGTCCCAGTCTACCATAACCCGTCGCATACAGGAACTGGAAGCCGTGACCGGCGCCGCTCTCTTCGACCGGACGACCCGCATTCCGACCCTGTCGCGGCAAGGGCAGGATGCCTGCGCGCAGGCCGCCGGGATCCTGGAGGGCGCTGAGGACTTTCTCGCCCGGCTGACGTCGCCCGAGATGATCGCCCGGCGGGTGTCCATCGGCGTGACGGAGCTGTCGTCCTTCAGCTGGGTGCCCGGCTTCCTGCGCACCGCCCGCGCCCATTTCCCGAAGCTCGAGCTGGATCTGCGTGTGGGTTCGGCGCCCCAGTTGCGGCAGCTTCTGTCGCAGAACGAACTCGACATGGCCGTCGTGCCCTCGGCGCTCTTCCCGCAGGAATTCGCGGTCAGCAAGGTGGCGACGCTGGCCACGTCCTTCTGCGCGGCGCGGGGCGCGTTCGACGAGGGGGGCCCGCTGACGCGCACCGACCTCGCGCGCATGCCCCTCATCGTGCAGGAAAACATGCTCTTCGATCAGGTCGTCTCCCGTGCCTTCGTCGGGGCGGAGGCGGACAAGGTGACGGTGACCGAGGGCCTGCTGCCCCTCCTCGCCTTCGTCGCCTCCGGCTACGGCATTTCCGTCCTGCCGGACTTCATCCTCGACACGGCCCCCTTCGACGCGGTGCTGGCGCGGATCAACACGGGCGCCACGCCCGAGCCGCTCGATTACGTCGTGGTCCACCCCCGGACGACGCGCAGCCCCGTGGTGCTGAACCTGATCGACATGGTGCGGGACGCGTGCGGCTTCGAGCAGTTCTTCGCCGTGGAAGGCTGATCGCGGGGCGCGACCTCAGGCAGCGCCGGTCCTGACCCGCGGATCGAGGGCGACGTAGAGCAGATCGACGACGATGTTCGCCACGACGATGAAGAAGCCGGCCAGGAGCACGATGCCGATGATGACCGGCCGATCCTGGCTGTTTACCGCCTGCACCGCGAGCGAGCCGATCCCCTGAAGCCCGAAGACCTGTTCGGTGACGATGGCGCCGCCGAGCAGGACCGCGACATCGGCGCCGAGCTGCGTCGTAAGCGGCGTCAGCACGGCGCGCAGGCCATGCTTGAAGACGACGACCCGCTCCTTCAGGCCCTTCGCGCGCGCCGTCCGGATGTAGTCTTCCCCCAGGACCTCGAGCATCTGCCCACGGGTGAGCCGGGCATAGATCGCGGCAGAGGTCAGCGCGAGGGAGAGCCATGGCAGGACCAGGTGCCACGCCCAGTCCAGCACGCCGTCGCTGATCGGCTTGTAGCTGCCGGCCGGAAACAGCGTGAACCCCGCCTGGCGGGGCAGGAAATAGAGGCAGTAGAGCGCGGCCATGCCGAGCACGAAGGACGGGAAGCTGACGCCGACGAGGATGAACACCTGGCCCAGTCGATCCCGCAGGCTGCCGGGCTTGCGCGCCGACATGATCCCGATCGGGATGCCGAGCAGAAGCCACATCACGACGGCCCCCGCGCACAGGGAGATCGTGGCCGGCATGCGCTGCTGGATCAGGGTCAGGACAGGCTGCTGGTTGCGATAGGAGAAGCCCAGATCCCCCGAAAGCGAGCGCATGACGAAGTCGCCATACTGCGCGAGAACCGGCTTCCCGAGGCCGAGATTCTCCCGCACCTGCTGCACCTGCGCGTCCGAGGCCCGCTCCCCGGCGACGAGCCGCGCGGGGTCGCCCGGCGCGACGAAGAACAAAAGGAAGATGAAGGCCGACAGGAGGAACAGGACGAGGGCAGCGAACCCGACGCGCTTGGCGAGAAAACCGATCATTTCGCGTCTCCCTTCGGCCGGGACCGCTTGGGCCAGATCCGCCAGCGCATCTTCACCGGCCGGAAATTGGCCTTCGGATCGAGCGCGTCGCGCAGCGTGTCCCCGAGGATGTTGAAGGACAGTGTCGTCAGAAGGAGGATCACGCTCGGGAACAGGATCAGCCACCACGCGAACATGTAGATCGAGTTGTTCGCGGCCTCGGACAGCATCCCGCCCCAGCTCGGCGCGGGCGGCACGATCCCGAGACCGAGGAAAGACAGCGTGGATTCGAAGATGATCGAGGTCGGGATCATCATCGTGGTGTAGATGATGATCGGAACGCTGAGGTTGGGCAGGATGTCGATCACCATGATCGACAGGTGCCCCGCGCCCAGCGTCCGGCTCGCCATGACGAATTCCCGTTCTCTCAGGGACATGACCTGACCGCGGATGACCCGCCCCATGATCGTCCAGCTGAAGAACACGATGACGGAGACCGAGAGGGGAATGCTGGTTCCGAAGACCGATACGAGGGAGAGCATGCACAGGAGGACCGGTATGGACATAACGAAGTCCATCATGCGCCCAAGGACGACATCCACCCAGCCGCCGAAATAGCCGGCGAGGACGCCGACCGTCACGCCGATGCAGGCCGCCAGCAGGGAGGCGATGACGCCGATCAGGAGCGAGACGCGCGCGCCGTATGCGAGGCGGACGAGGACGTCGCGCCCGAGCTGGTCGGTGCCCATCAGGAATTCCGGGCTCGGCGGCACCGGAAGGCCCTGCGGCGTCAGCCCCGTATCCCTGAACTGCTCGACCGGGGAATGGCCGACGACATACGCGATGGCGTCCGCCCCGATGGCAAAGAGCGCGAGCACCACGATGAAGGCGAGGGACAGCATGCCCGCCCTGTCGGACAGGACCCGGCGCAGGGTCAGCTCGAAGGAGCCGCGTTGGACGATATCGCTCATGCGCTTGCCTCCTGCATCGACGCCGGAGCGCGCGCCCCGACCATGGCGGCCTCGAGGAGCTGCCTTGTGTAGGGGTGGCGGGGGCGTTCGTAGATCTCGGCGGTCGTGCCTTCCTCGACCACTTCGCCGGCATTCATCACCATGAGCCGGTCGCTGACGTGGCGTACGACCGAGAGGTCGTGGGAAATGAAGAGGTAGGACAGATCCCGCTCGATCTGGAGGTCCTGGATCAGGTTCAGGATCTGGGCCTGGATCGACACGTCGAGGGCGGAGACCGGCTCGTCGAAAATCACGATCTTGGGTTGCAGCGCGAGCGCCCGCGCGATGCCGATGCGCTGACGCTGGCCGCCCGAGAACTCCGACGGAAAGCGGTTGTAGTGCTCGGGATTGAGGCCGACGAGGTCCATCAGATCCCGCACGCGGGCCTTGCGCTCCTCCCCGGCGCAGACGCCGTGGATGCGGAACGGATCGCCGATGATCGCGCCGACGCGGCGGCGTGGATTGAGCGAGCCGAAGGGGTCCTGGAACACCATCTGGACGTTCTGCCGGAGACTGCGCCAATCGTCCGGTCCGAACTCAGCCATGTCGCGACCGAGGATCGAGACGCGGCCCCCGCTCGGGGCGTGGAGCCCCGCGATGATCCGCGCGAGGGAGGATTTCCCGCAGCCGCTTTCGCCCACGATGCCGAGCGTTTCGCCGCGCCTCAGCGTCAGGTTTACGCCCTTCAGGACTTCGGTCGTCTTGGCTTTGCCGAAGAAGGAGCCCGAGTGGTAGGTGAGCCGCAGGTCCGCGACGTCGATCACCGGCTCGGGCTCGGGCGCGGCGGCAAGCCCTGCCGGACGGACCGATTTCGCTGCGGGCGTTTCTTGCGTCCCGGACAGGCCGCCCTCGACCCAGCAGAGGTAGTCCGAGCCGCGCCCGTGCCGCAGCGGCGGGCGTTCGGCCCGGCACCTGTCCATCACGGCGGCGCAGCGCGGGGCGAAGACGCAGCCGGCCGGGGATTCCAGAAGGCTGGGCGGCTGGCCGGGGATCGAGCTGAGCCGCCCGGTCGCCGTGTCATGCGCCGGGGACGAGGCGAGCAGGCCTTGGGTATAGGGATGATCGGGGTGGCCGAGGACGGCGGCGCCCGTCCCCGTCTCCATCCGGTTGCCCGCGTACATCACCATGGCGTTGTCGGCGATGCTGGAGAGAAGGGCGAGATCGTGCGTGACCATGATCACGGCGGTGCCGAGCTCCCTCCGCATCTCGTCGATCATCTCGATGATCTGCGCCTGGATGGTCACGTCGAGCGCCGTGGTCGGCTCGTCCGCGATCAGGAGGGCAGGTTTCAGGGCGACGGCCATGGCGATCATCACGCGCTGCCGCATGCCGCCCGAGAACTGGTGCGGGTAGTCGTGGACCCGCGCTTCGGGCTCCCGGATGCCGACGAGACCGAGCACGTCCACAGCCTCCTTCAGCGCCTCCGCCCGGGTCAGGGAGCGGTGCGCGAGGATCGCCTCGCATATCTGCTGGCCGACGGAGAAGTAGGGGTGCAGCGCCGAGAGAGGGTCCTGCGAGATCATCGCGATCCGGTCGCCGCGGAGCCGCCTCATCTGCCGCTCCGGCAGGGTCACGAGATCGCGGCCCTCGAACAGGATGCTGCCGCGCCGGGCGGTGTTCGGCAGGAGCCCCATGATCGACTGCGACAGGACGCTCTTGCCGGACCCGCTTTCGCCGACGATGCCGAACATCTCCTCGGCCTCGACGGAGAAGGAGACATCGCGAACGGCATGGAGCTCACCGTCCCCGGTGGGAATGTCGATCGAAAGGTTACGAACCTCGAGAACGGGCATGTGAGGCCTTCGCAGAAATGGTGCGGCCAACCCCCCGCGAGGGAGGCTGGCCAGTATTCAGGTTGGTCCTGTGCGGATCAGCGATCGAGCCAGACGTTGGTCCAGTCCCCCTGCCCGCCGGCGGCGTAGGGCAGGAAATTCTCGACGTCCTCGCCGTGGTACATGACCGTCTGGAGCGAGACGAGCGGGATGGTCGGCACGTCCGCCGTGACCATCTCGTCCACCTCTTCCCAGAGCTCGCGGCTTTCCTCGAGATCGGTGGTCACGAGCGCCTGCTCGGCCAGTTCGGTGGCCTCGGGATTGTTGTAATCC
The DNA here is from genome assembly GCF_031846565.1 of Tropicimonas omnivorans. NCBI lineage: Bacteria > Pseudomonadati > Pseudomonadota > Alphaproteobacteria > Rhodobacterales > Roseobacteraceae > Tropicimonas > Tropicimonas omnivorans. Next base: position 85,447 of record NZ_JAVRHL010000005.1, read on the forward strand.
GAGAAGTTGAAGGTGCCGTGGGTGCCGTCATAGGTGTATTGCGGCGTGTAGATCGAGCGCGCCGCGCCACCCGGCCAATCGGGGGACCAGCCAGAGGGAACGAGGTCCCAGACGCCGTTCTGGGCGTTCTCGAAATTCGTGATCAGGCGGGCGTAGAAGTCCGACGCCGGCGTCGGGATCAGTTCGATCGTGAAACCGGCCTCCTGGAGCGACGCCTGGATGACCTGGGCCACCGCGGGATCCGAGCCGAGGTTGCGGAACGGCATCTTGAGCGTCAGCCCGTCCGGGTAGCCCGCCTCGGCGAGAAGCGCCTTGGATTTCTCGGGATCGCCCTTGTCGTCCGGGGTCGGGAAGAGGTTGAACTCGTGATGTCCGACGACGCCGGACGGCATGATGCCGTGAAGCGGCGAGGCGAATTCCTCGCCCCCGAACTGCTGGACCACGGCGGCCCGGTCGATCGCGTAGGCCAGTGCCTCGCGGACCTTGAGGTTGCGCAGCGCCCCGTCGTTGTTGTCCGAAACGGTGTTGATCCAGACCATCTTGGACGAGCCCTGCGCCACGGCGGAGATCTTGTCGTCGCCTTGCATGTTCAGCATCTGCACGGTCACGGGCGGGACGGGAATGTCGTACAGCATGTCGCCATCGCCGGACTGGAGTTGCTGCATGGCCGCATCGGCCTGCACACCCGCGATCACGTCGATCTCGTCGACATAGGCGTTGCGAAGCGGATCGCTCTCGGCCTCCCATGCGGGGTTGCGCACGAGATGCACGACGCTGTCGGGCACGTAACTTTCGACCGTGTAGGGACCGGAAGCGATGTAGTTCTCGCGGTAATCCGGGCTGTCGGGCAGGTAGTCCAGGACCTCGATCGGCGCCGGGGACGCGGGGACCAGCGTCAGCAGGTAGATGAAGTCGTTCGCGGCCTCGGTGAGGCGGAAGATCACGGTATCATCGGACGGGGTCTCGATCCCGGCGATGTCATTTCCCTCGATGTAGTCCTTCATCGCCTCGGGCGTCGGCTCGATGTCCGCAAAGCCCTCGCAGAACTCGGTCACGCCCTCGATCAGTCCGTCGAAGAAGCTGATGGAGGGAGAGGGAAGAGAGGGGTTGCACATCCGCTTGAACCCGCGCGCCACATCGGCGGAGGTGATCTGGCGGGCGCCGTCCGGCGCGTCCCAGTTGGCGCCGTCACGCAGCGTGAAGGTGTAGGTCAGGCCGTCATCCGTCGGCGTCGGGATCTCGGTCGCGAGGTCACCGAAGGGCTGGATCTGTTCGTCCGGATCGTCGGACGCCTTGAAGCTGACGAGCTGGCGCTGGACCGCCCGGAAGAAGTTGCCGGTCACGGCGGTCGCGGGCGGCACTGTATCGAACCGGTCGACCTCGGCGGTGCCGAGGATGCGAAGGGTGCCGCCGGTCTCGGGATCGGCCGCGGCCTCGGACGCGGGAAGCGCGAGTTGCAGAGCCAGGGCTCCGAACATCGTGGTGGCGAGAAGGTTTCTCTTCAAGGTGGTGTCCTTTCCGCCGCTACCGGCGCTTCCTGTTGAACGCGTTATTCTGAGCTTCGGCGGCAGGAAATGATCCCTCACCGCAGAAGATGTGCGCATTTGATCAAGACACCTCGAACCTAGGTTTGTCCCTGAATTTTTGTCAAGCGACATCATCCGCCCTTCCCGTGGGGTCCGGGAAGGCCATGGCGCGTGAGGGGACGATCCGCGTAGATAATTGGCTGCACCCCACCCGTTCGGACACCCCGCACAAGGCTATTTACATCAGGTGTTTATGGTATTCTTGATTACCATAGGCGTGCACCGCGAAACTCCGGACGCTGATTGTGATAGTTTGATCAAGCAACTTTACACGGCATCCGCCTATCGACTAAGCCTCGGTCACGTAGGCCCCGCCTGCGCCTCAGACGCCAATCCGAAAGGCCGGACATGACCACCACGCTCTTTATCAACGCTACCCTTTTCGACGGTGTATCGGACGAGCTTCGTGAAGGGGTCTCCGTCGTCGTCGAGGATGGGCGCATCAAGGAGGTGACGACCGAGCGTCTGACCTCGAGCGAGGGCGTCACCTATGATCTCAAGGGCCGCACGCTGATGCCGGGCCTGATCGATTGCCACGCCCATGTCTTCGCGATCAACCTCGTCGCCGAGCGCAATCGCGACATCGCGGTGACCGAGATGACCGCCCGCGCCGTGCCCCGGATCCGCAAGATGCTGGATCGCGGTTTCACCTCCGTGCGGGACGTGGCGGGAGGCGATGTGGGCATCCGGAACGGCGTCGCGAAGGGCTTCATTCCGGGGCCGCGCCTCTTCGTCGGCGGCCCCGGCCTGTCCCAGATCGGGGGCCACGGGGATCACCGCAGCCTCACCGACGACAGCCTCGACATCGACGTGAACGCCTCCGCCTTCAACTTCGATTGCCATATCGTGGAAGGCGAGCAGGCGCTGCGCAGCCATGTCCGCAACGAGTTGCGCAAGGGCGCCGACCACATCAAGGTCCTGGCGTCCGGCGGTGTCGGCTCCCCCACCGATGCCATCGACCAGATCCAGTACAGCGAAGGGGAAATCCGCGCGGTCGTCGAGGAGGCGGAGGTGCGCGGCAAGTACGTCTGCGCCCATGCCTACGAGAGCAAGGCGATCGCACACTCGATCCGCGCCGGCGTGCGGACCATCGAACACGCCAACCTGATCGACGCAGAGACGGCGAAGATGGTGGCGGACGCGAACGCCTTCATCGTTCCGACGCTCGTCGCCTACGAAGTCACGGCCGAGCATGGGCAGGAGCTTGGCCTCTCGCCCTACGTGATGGAGAAGCTGAACTACGTGAACGAGTCCGGGCTGAAGATGCTGGGGCTGGCGAGCGATGCCGGCGTCCGGCTCGGCTTCGGGACGGACCTGATGGGAGAGATGGAGTTCGCGCAACTTCAGGAGTTCACCATCCGCGCCCGCGTCCAGCGCCCGGTGGACGTGCTCAGATCCGCGACTTCGGTGAACGCCGAGATCGTGCAGAAAGAGGGCGAACTTGGCGTCATCGCGCCCGGAGCCATTGCCGACATCCTGGTGGTCGACGGCAACCCGCTGGAGGACATGGCGATCATCGCCGAGCCCGAGAAGAACCTGCGACTGATCATGAAGGACGGCGCGATCTACAAAACGGACCTCGCCGCCGCGTGAGACGCGTCCCCCTGTCGGGGGAGCGGCGGGCCCAAGGCCCGCATCGCAAGGTTAATCGCGCGGAACGCGTGCGCTCGAACAAGCAGGACGACCCATGACTTCCATGACCATCGACGCCTTCTATTCCGAGCCGAGCGTGATCGGCACCAAGCCCATCGGAGCGAGCTGGTCAGAGGACAGCCGGACGCTGACCTTCCTGTGGAGCGACAAGGGGGCGCGCGCCCGGGATCTCTGGTCCTGGTCCGATGGCGAGCTGACGCGACTGACCGATATCACAGATGAAGATACGCCGGCCGGCCTCTCCGAGGCCCTGCTTGCGGCGGACGGCACCCCGCTCGTGATCCTGGCCGGCAAGCTCTACAGGGTCGAGGGCGGCACCCTCCGCCCTGTCGCCGCGGACCTTGCAAACATCTCGAATCTCGCGCGCAGCCCGGACGGCAGGACCGTGGCCTTCGTGTCGGATGGGGCCCTTTACGCTCTCGGTGCAGCCGATGCAGCGCCGACCCTCCTTCTGGGGGCCGAACCGCTTCTCTACATCGAGAGCTTCGCCTTCGCGCCAGACGGCCGGACGATCGCCGCGGTGCAGGCCGATGACCGCAAGGTGCGCCGGATCGAGATCGCCTACGATGCCGGCGGCGAGGCCCGCGTGGATCATCACACCCGCGCCTTCCCCGGGGACGCGCTGACCGAGCGCCGCCTTGCCGTGATCCCCGTGGCGGGAGGCGCCCCAGCCTGGTTCGACAGGGCCGACAACGAAGATGCGATCTGGGACTACGGCATCTCGCCGGACGGGGCGACGCTCATGGTGTCCTCCAGCGACCTGTCGATCAAGCACCACACGATCTACACCTTCGATATCGCGGGCGGCACGCGGACCGAAGCCTACACCGCGCACGACCCGGTCAAGATCCGGCCCGACTGGCGCTGCGCCTATGCCCCGGGCGGCACGCTTCTTTTGACCACCGACGCCCCGCGCGGCTTCAACCACCTGCACCGCCTGGCCGCCCCCGGCGCGGAGCTGGAGCCGCTGACCTCCGGGGAATGGGAAGTCGAGGACTTCGCCGTTGCCCCGGATGGCGCGATCTACCTGACGAGCAACGCCGCGCATCCGGCGGAGCGGCAGATCATGCGGCTCGAGAACGGCGCGCTCACCCCTGTGACCAGCGCCCCCGGCCTGCACGTGCCGACCTACGCCCCCGATTTCAGCAAGGCGGCCGACCTCTATTCCAACGACGCGGCCCCGCACGAGCTCTTCATGCAGCCGCTGCCGGAGGGCGAGGCCGTCCGGCTCACGCATTCCCCGCAGGACGGTTTCGACGGCCTGCCATGGGCCTCCGTCACGTATCTGCCGTATACCAGCCGGATCGACGGGGCGGAGCTGATGGCGCGCATCACCCTGCCCGCGGATCACGATCCCGCCCGCCGCTATCCCCTCGTCGTCGGCTCCAACTACTCCGACGCGCTGCTGAACCAGTGGGGCGGCCGCGCCGCGCATCCCTCATGGGGCCTCGACCAGGTCCTGTCGGCACGGGGCTTCATCGTGGTTCAGCCCGAGATCCGGGGCAGCTTCGGTCGCGGCCGGGACTGGAATGCCCCGATGCTCCACAGCTACGGCGCGCAGGACATCGACGACATCGCCGATTGCGTCGCCTCGCTGGTGGAGCGCGGCCTCGTGGACGAGACACGCGTCGGCATCTGGGGCTCCAGCTACGGCGGGCTGATGGCCATGATGTCGCTGGCGAAGAAGCCGGGCACCTATGCCTGCGGCATCGCCGGCGCTCCGGCCACCAACGTCTTCCATGCCTATCCTGAACAGGAATGGATCATGGGGCCGCATCACGGAACGGATTTTCCCGCCCGCTTCGAGGCCCAATCGGCCTACTGGCAGGTGGATACGCTCGAAGATCCACTGATGATCGTCCACGGAACGAAAGACGAGGTCGTTCTCTACTCGGACACGATCGCAGTCATGGAAAAGCTCATCGACGGAAACAAGGATGTCGAGCTCGTCACCCTGCCCGGCGCTGCACATGGCTGGGACAACGAGGGCCTGCCCCAGACGCGCTTCGCCTACACCAAGATGATCGCCTTCCTCGAGCGGCACCTGAAGTAGCCGGCCGGGACCGACGGAGCGGGCTGCGACTTTCCCGGAGACCGGCGTTCGGCACGGTGCCGCCGGGTTCTCCGGATTGGCAGAGCATTAGACGGTCAGCTCAGGCAACACGTGCATCGTTGCGACCAGCGTAGAGGCGCTGGCGATCCCGAGTAGGCGGTGGCCACCAGGCACTTAGAAGTGGACCCGGAAAACGAGCAGGGGAGAGGGCCCTCGCCGACCGGTCGCCAGCATCGTCGCACCCTTCATCGAGCGGTTGATCCCGCCGATAAGCGCGCCTCTACTCCGTAGCCGCGTGATCGGCTGCTCGGTGGATGCATCCTCGCCCACGTGTCTCCGGTCCTGCCAATCCTTCGGACCCTCTTACGTCCACGACGTTTTCACGGGATCTGGAAACGCAAAGCGGCGCCCGAGCGCTATCGGCGTCGTGCGTCGTACTACGAATTCGGAAGTTGGTTGCGGAGGCTCGAATTGAACACTGTTTTATCCCGGCCAGAACCGACGGGATGAATTTCAGTTCGCTCGAACAAGAACTAGGGTCAGGATCCATTGATTTCGCGCGAACATCATGATTCACGGCTTCGAAAGTGGAGCGGATACCACCGTCCTAGCCGCGCCGAGACAAAGATGCATTGCGTGAATTTACTGGGGCGGAGCCTCATGGCACATGACTTCGATCGCCAGGTTGCCGAACTCCAGACCCGCGCTGACGTCCTCAACGGCTACACCGCGCTCGGCATACCTGTCACCGACCCATGAGGTAAATGCTTCTGAGGAAAGGGGAGCTCCAGGCTTTACGCTCTTTGCGCAACACCGCCCTCATGAATCTTCCTCCGGAGTAATATCTATGTCAAAGCCGCTTCTGTTAGCCTTGCTGAGTAGCTGCCCACAATCATCGAAAGCAAACATATACCTGTACCCGTTTATATCAGCATATAGAAATAGTGCTGCAAGATCGACTGGATGGTCGATGGTTTGATTTTCGGTCAGCTCTCTGCTAGTGCTTCGAATGTTCAAGAAGAATAAATCAGATGCATCCGAATCAAGTCCTAAAAAATCTAATTCCGTAGGCCGCTCCTTCATAGTATTGAATGCAATCTCCTCCAACACCGCCTGATCAGATGTAGATAGTAGTCGCTCACAGCTTTTCGGGTTAGAGGTTACGTATAGAGTACCAACCCCGACCCATGGCAGTAGAAAAATACAATCACGCAAGCGCACAGCTAAGCTCGTATTCAAACAAGAAAGTCGACATATCAATTCGCGCGAACGGTGCTTTTGTCACCTAGGCGGACCACCAGGTTATGTAAGCCGGACACTGCCAGAGCCCGGGCGCGCAACGAAATCCTGAGGGCGTCAAAGCACCTGAGCAAGGCGCTTGGGCGGAACTGGAGCGGGTACCACCGTCGCAGCCGGGTCGAAACGAAAATGAACTGCGTGAAGCAGCTCGGCCAGCGGCCAATGTCACTGGACTTCGACCGCCAAGTGGCAGAGGTCCAGATTCGCGCGGCGGTCATGAGCCGCTTCGCGGCTCTCGACATTCCGATGACCGTGGCCGCAGGATAGGTGTGTCTGGGGAAAGGGGGACTGCGGTCACCAGCTGTTTTGTCCAACGACACCCGTGCTGACTGCCCTGGAGAATCATCTGACGGATCCGAGCCTCGTCGAGGAGTTCTGCCGGGAATACGCCGCGGAACGCAACCGGCTTTAGGCCGCCTCCCGGGCGGGGCGAAACGCCCTAGAACAGGAGCTCGCGCGCGTGAAGTCCGATCACGGCAAACTGGTGGAGGCGATCGTGGCGGGCGTGCCCGAAGAGCAGGTGATGGATCGGATGATCGCGCTCGACGACCGACGACCGACGCAAGGATCGCGAGGCGGAACCGGCGAGCACAACCGCCCCTCCCCTCTCCGGTACCATCCTGCAATGGCCGTGACCTACCGGGAGCGGGTCGGGGCGCTGATCCGGGGGCTTGGTGACACGGACGGCATGGAGGAGGCGATGGACGCCCTGCGCGGCCTGGTCGAGCGGATCGTTCTGACACCCGAGGCGGATGGCGGCTTGAGCATATAGCTGCACGGCGCGCTTGCGGCCCTGCTGCATCTCGCGACAGGAGGCGAAGTTCTTTGGCAGGCGGGGGCAGCGACGACCACTCGCGGAGAAGCGAGGCAAGTCACTGATATTGCTTAGTAATTCTAAGTTGGCTGCGGAGGCTCGAATTGGACACTGTTTTATCCCAGCCAATTTTGGTGGGAAGACTGTCAGTCCGCTCTGAGACGAACCAAGGCTACGTCCAAGGTTCTTCAGCCTTCCCCTGTACTGAGTCCCTGATTACGGACTGTTGAACGCGAGATGGAAGGAAGCACACCAGCGCTGAACTCTGCAGGAACGTCCGCGATGCACAGGAAACGGACTTTGCAAAGTCGGAGCGAACCCCGCTGGCCCCTAGCGCGACCGGCCCAGAGCCGCCGTTCGACACCCTGCCCGGTCCCGACCGGTATCGGCCCTCTCCGGACATTCGCTGGGTGGGCTATCGCTGCGATGCAGCTTTCCGGAACCGGCCATCCATGGCATTCTGCGGCATAGCCCGGTAGGCCGAGATCAGCAACGCGGACAAAGCACCAATTCGATACGCAAGAGCCAAGGTCCGCTTTACGAAGGCCTTGTCGAAAACGGTCGTTCTTATCGAGGGCGCAAATGCTGCGGTTCTGCAGTTATATTCGCCATACCTGGAAGCCAAGGGAAAAACTTTGTTGACCTAGGGGGAGCAGGCCATAAGGTATTCGGCAACAGACGTATGGAGGCGACATGTTACGTATTGTTCTGAGTCTAGGTGTCGTGATTTTTCTTACTGGGTGCCTAAATGAGAGGCCAGACCTTGAACCTTCCGTGTCTGAGCGACCAAATCTATATTATGTTGCATCGCCCGGTAGCGACGATCTGACCAAATACCCGGAATTCGCAGACATCATTGCGCGACATTTTTTGTATCGCAAAATTCAGACTTCAGCTGGCTATGATGAATTGTTGGCGCAATCGAAATATGACCGTCTCAAACGCATGCCGAACTTTCGCCGATCTACCGATTACTGGGAGTATCTTAGAATCCGTGATGCACCCAACAGTTTGTCAGCCGATGACGTGAATCTGATCAGGGGCTGGGGCCTCAAACAGGTGCCGATCATCGTGGTCGCCTATCCGGATGGGGAACGTCGTTTTTTCGACAAGCAGATGAGTGGGGAGATGTTTAGCGAGTTGATTAAGAACGGAGATTTTCGCAGCGGTGGTCGCGGCGAAGAGGCGCTCGAGGCGTTTTGGAACATCCAGCGTGCCGAAGACCGGCCTGAACTTGTCCACTGGCTTGAGAGTGCAGTCCTGAGATGATCGAAAAAATAGTACGCATCTCTCTGGTGTTGGCATACGGCCTTTTCGGGATGCCCCTGTCGGCAAATGGCGACACGATTAAGGCGTTCGGGTATGAGATTCTCGAAGCCCCAAGGTCTCTCGCACTCTATACCCCTGGGCGCAGTTGGGTCAGCGGCATCGGTCCCGAAGGCAGCCCTTTGGGTAAAGTGATCGAAGGTGCTGGTCCGCAAGATCTTTCAGACGCCCAAACCAGAAATTTCAAGGCCGGTCTCAGCGGCCAGATCAAGAACTGGGCATCCGGTATCTTCGGCGTCTCGGCCAACCAGATAACATCGATCGAGTTTGGCGGTATCTCTTATGCCCAGATTGAGGATCTTTACTCCACCGCTGCGGCAGGGTTGATTCTGTACGAGGTGATCCTAGCAAAAGAGATAGACGTGACACTTGCCACTGGGGTGTCAGCTGATCTTTCTGTCGAGGACCTCAAAGATCTGGGCCTGAAAGCAACGCTTTCAGGCAGTTCAGGAGACACGTTCAAGATCGCCCAGGGTACGGAGAGCGATCAGCCACTGGTTGTTGGCATAAAGGTCGTATCTCTGAAGTACCAGGTAGATCAAACCACCAACGGAACCATTCCGGCAGGACAAGTCGGTCAATTTCATACCATCGGCATAGATTATAGCGCCATGCTTACCAAATTGCCAAGCCCAGTCCAAGGTACAGCTCAAATTCGGTTCAGAAACCCCGGTATTCCGCATTTCCCGGGGAAGACTGTTGACATGTCGCTGGCAGAACCTTGGGTCAATCCAGTACGTTTTTCGGTAACGGCGGACGCGGGCGAATACGTTTGGGATTTGGTTGAAATGGCCTGGTCCGGAACACAGATCGTCCTGTTGGTCACACGACAAACTCTAAAGATCACGCCAACTTCATCAGGGCTTTGATACCGGGTATGAGCGCTTTACGAGATATGCGTACGACCACCGAAGTTGCGATGCAGGCGCATGGATAATTGCTCCGCGCTCGGTCGCATACGCCTTAGATAATTGTTTTGTCACACCTTTCTCTATCGCCGAAGCGACTAAAAATTCTCGCGCCAGAAATCACTGGAAAAGCTCCTTTTGATCTTGAGACTTTTGGGTTGCCTCCCAAAGGTCGAACGCTCGACATTTCGCGGAGACTTTATAGGATGGGCTCGGAAGAGCAGATCGCCACATTCTGTCTTAGCGGCAGCTTTCGGCATACGAGCTAGACAGGAAACGGGACTACAATCATGCGGGATGTGACAACTATGTTTGCTTTCTGCAGTTGCTGCCGTTCGCTCAGGGCGCGGCGAAGGTCCGCTCCCCGCCCTTCGTGTCGAGGGTCCCCACCGACGCGAACGGCCCATTCCGGATATTCGCCAAGCTGGCCCCGCTGCAGCGCAGCTTTTCCAAAGCGGCCATCGGTGGCTTCGTGCAGCACGGTCTTGCACGTCAAGGTCGGCTCTGCGGGACAAACCATTGTTTGCTGCGTCTTGCCCGAAGGTTCGGTTCCGCAGGGTATGAGTTCGAAAACCCTATGCCCCTTCACCAGCCTTACCCGCCCCCAAAAGCCGCCGTTCAGGCGTTTCGGACTCATCATTGGAAGCAATCATCCGTTTCACAGCATCCGCACGTAGGCGCCCCCCAGCCGTCCCTGACTTTTGCAACCTCTCCAGAACTCCCGAGACAACCGCCCTGGTCCACTCAATCTCGCCTTCGAGTGAGGGGCGCTTACCGACCATCTTCCACCGTGCAAGTAGACATCCTATTGGCGCACGTGGACCTCCATCGCCGTTTGCAATAAGATCAGCCACCCGGTCCGAATTGATGGAAGAAAAACCCGGGTGGCGGTCTAGTTGATCGTTCGCTCCACGCGTTCCGGCGCGGATCCACGGGGCGAAATCACCCTGCTCGGCGGCAGCAATTACGCTCTCGGCTTCGACATTCGCACGACGAAGGCAGTCGGCGTGGAAGCGGCTTACGATATGATCGGCAACCGCCCGGAACTCTGGTCTGTCGTATTCCTGATAGGTTAGGCCGGCGTATGCATCATCGAGTGGATGGCCATACCGCCCCCATCCTGCATATGGACCATGTCCAGCCCCCCCCATTCGGCCACGGGCATCGAGATAGTCGCGGAAGAACGCTTCGATGGGCTCTCCTGCCGTGGGACGGGTTTCTCCGAACCTCGCCAAGCGCGTCGCAATTCCAGCGGAATGCAAGATCTCGCCTGCGATGAGATATCGTCTCGCATCGAGATCTTTCGTGAACTCGACAACGGCTTGCTCGAATGCCGCCTCAGAAAGGTCCAACCCAAACCATAGACGACGCCACGCGGGAGCCGGCTCCTTTCGCCCAACATCAAACCGGCTTTTTAGGGCGTCGGCGATCACTTGCGAATCCGCGTAACCGCTACGTTCCAACGCGGCGACTATCCCGTAGTCAATGGCCGGCGGATCAAGCAAGAACCCATTGTAGCGTTCATCGAATTGCGTCCACCGATCGGCAGCTAGATCCGGATCAGCAGGCCGATCCTCCGGCGCAGATTTAGCTGATTGCATCTGGTTGATGGTAGCGCTCAAGCTGAGATGGAGATAGTTCTCCAGGTCCAAACCGCTTAGGCGGCCAGTTCGCATTTCAATCGCGGGCGCGGCTATCCCGGCAGCAATATGCTTTAGGGTTTCGGGTGCTATTTCTGCGTCCGGCGTCACGCTCATGACAGCCTCGACGCCATCAAGCGCCCAGTTCAGGCTTCGAAGGTTGCCCGTGTCGGATCGGTCGAACACCAGTCGCACGTGATCCGCGACACAGACCAGACGCTCACGCAACAGATCTGAACGACCCACCGCTAGAAAGCCCTTCATGACACCTTCGACATCGGGAGCAACGGTGATGCGTCGACCGACCAGTTTCTCACTGCGGCGCGCCCAGTCAGCATCTTTCCGGGCGAGCAGCTCCTTCTCGTTGGCCACGAGGATCACGCGACCGCCATGGATCTCCACGATCTGGTTCACCAGCCCCAAAAGCGGTGCAAGCGCGCCCTCCGCGCGTTCGAGATCGTCGAAAACGAAGATACGATCTTGCAGAAGGGCCGGAGTCATCAGGTCGTCGACGAGTTCTTTTGCCTTGTCTACTGTGCGCCCGAGTTGAAGAAGTCCAGCGGTCGCCTCTAAGCCGACCCCAGCGATCGAGGCGAGCCGGGAGCCGACGGGGCTAATCTCTTCACGAATGCGACGTTGGAGAGCGGCGACATCGGTTAGGCCGAAGAAGCTGACCCAGATTGGAGGCCGCGGGCCAATTTCGCCTGGCCGCGTCGCTGCAGAGTGGGTGGACCGGTGATCGCCAAAGTAGTGGTTTCGAAGGAACGTCGTCTTTCCCACCCCCCATGGGCCGCTGAGAAGCAACGCGTGAGGCACGCGATGGTTTTCATTGAGAAAGACGTCCAATGCTGAGACCGTCGCTTCGTTCTTCATTCCCACCCCTCCGATGGTGTTGGCGCACACTACTCTCTAAGACGCTAGCGCGAGGAAGAAAGGCCACGTCCACATTCTTCGCTCATCACCGCGCCGGACGTCATCCGCTAGTCGGCACCGGTGCAATCCCAAGCGCATATCCGAAACAACCGAGTGAAGCACTTAAGCGGTGCGCTAGCATCCCTGCCGCCTTTCAGAACGGTCCGTCGGCCGGTGTCATAACCTATGCGGAGCGCAATGATGCGTCCGCTGTGCGTTCCGGGAAAGACGCACTTCATCCACCGCTCCGCATGCTCTCCGCCCTTTCTGGCCGCACGTCGCGCCCGCAGCGAATGTCCGCTCCCCGCCCTTCGTGCCCAGGCAGGCGGCCCGTTCCGCGCCGAGCAGCAATGTCGTAAATAGGCTGGAAGACGGCTTCGCTCATCAGGGATAGGTCCAGACGGTCGGCCTCGAACTCGTGCTCGCAACCGTAGGGGAAGACAATGCCGTAGCGCAGGCCCCGCCCGAGCGGCGCCATGATCTCCTCGTCGAACTCAATGTCGGATTGCCGCAGAAAGACGGCGACCACTCGTTGCAGTGCGTTCTGGGCGCGGGCGTTGGGCATGTCATTGACCTCGTCGGCAAGCTGCTCAACGCCTCGGACGAGCTCTCGGCCGAGGCCACCGCGTCCGACACCTTCAAGGCGGTCGTCACCGGCGATCCCATCGAGGGGCGCGACGTCTACAAGAGCCGGTCGAGTTCCGATCCGTGGCGCAGAACCTCTTCGCCGCGAACCAGCTGCCGAGCTTCAAGGGCGGCGTGGACCGGGGCGTGCAGCGGCGCCTGCTGCTGATCACCTTCACGCGGACGATCCCGCTGGAGGAGCGCGTCGAGGACATCGGCAAGCGCATCGCCGCCGAGGAACCGGACCTACTGCTGGCATGGGCGGTGGAGGGCGCGTCGCGGCTGATCCGCCAGCGCAACTACGCGATCCCGCAGAGTTGCCACGAGGAACTCCTCGAATGGGTGCTGAGCGAGGATCCCGTCGCCGCGTGGGTGGATGCCTGCGTGAAGGTCGTGCCGATCGTGAACGGCGGTCCGATCATCGCTACGCGCGACGCCCACCTGCGCTTCCAGAACTGGGCGCTGGCCGAAGGCTACAAGCCCGAGAAGTTGCCCGCCATCAACGGCTTCGTCCAGCGCGTGCAGGCCCGCGTGGCCGGGATACAACACAAGCGCACCAGCTCCGGGCGGTTCTTCGTCGGGCTGACGGTGACGCAATGGTGACGCACCAAACGGACGATTTGGCCCCTAACCCATTGAGAGTGTTGAGACGACGCACTGGGCTCAAACGTCCAAAAGGATGCCGGGGGAGGTGCGTCAAATCAACACTTTCAAGGGCTTGCGTACGAAACCCCGTCATTCCTGCGTCACCCGTGCGTCACTCGAGGGGCCGAGCCCGCCCGCCCGAGGCGGCGTCAAGGCGGAAGGATCTGGAAAGCGGCGGTTCCTCCCGGGCCGATCCGTATGTGGGGACGCGCAGCGCATTGCGTCGCCAGCGTGAGGGCCGGTCATGCCTAAACTTGACAACCACGAGACCAAGACCGCCTTCGCCGCCCGCGTCGGCCTGACCAAGGGGCGCATCTCGCAGCTGGTGGCCGAGGGGCTGCCGGTGCGCGCGACAGGCGGATCGACGTGGCCGAGGGGCTGGCCTGGATCGAGGACAACCTCGACCCCGCCCGGCGCAACAAGGGCGGCGCCGTCAACTCGACCCGCGCGGCGACGACCCTGGCCGAAGCCAAGCGGCTGCATGAGATCGTCAAGGTCCAGCGCGCCCGGCTGGCGTTGGAGCGCGAACAGGGCCAGCTGGTCGAAACCGCCGCCGCCACCAGGACCGTGTTCGCGCGCGCGTGCCGAACGTGCCGCGCACATGGCATGGGTCCAGCGCACGGCGCCCCTGCTGGCGGCCGAACTCGGCACCGATCCGCACGCCACCTTCGCCGCCCTCGACCGGATGATGCGCGAGCATCTGGAGCACCTGGCCGACCTGCCGCTCGGGAGCTTTGGCGACGGTGCCTGACATCGACCTCGCCTGGCGGCGCGGCATGGAAGCCTTGAAGCGCTGAAGTTGAAGCTGAGCCGGACGGACGGAAAGCCGGCCAGCTTTCTCGTCGGTGCACCGTTTTCCTGGGATCAGGGACAAGGCGTGCCGAACGTCGATGGCTTCATCGACGTCATCAGAGACCGCGTGTCTAGAAGTGGGCCTCAGTTCCTCGATGCGCTGGACAAGGCGTTGGCGAGCGCCGGTGGACCGGAACGCTACCAGACCGCCATGGCGTTCGTTTATGACCAGCTGGACGCGGACGCTGCAGCCGACGTTGTGCGGACAGCCGTCCTACGCGCCCGGACACCAACGGCACCCGCCCTTGATCCGGCCACAGACTTCGATGGTCTGCCGGATGACTGGCACATCTCGCGGGCGCAGCGCGGTCTTGCACAACTCATGAAGCTGAGCCCCGAGCGATTTGCGGGCCCGATCTTCACCACGAACTTCGACCCGCTGATCGCTTTGGCCCTCAGAGAGCGCGGCTTCCGCCCACGGCCTACCGGGATTCCGCTCGATGGCTCGATCAATGCGCCGGTTCAGACGACACAGGACGAGATCAACGTATTTCATCTGCATGGCTACTGGCGCGGCTCGCCCACCCTCCATCGCCCTCAGCAGCTGATCGCAACCCGTCCGCACCTCCGGAACTCCTTGGAGCACCGACTCAACAACACTCACCTCGTCGTCATGGCCTACAGCGGATGGGATGACATCTTCACCACGGCGATCGCGAACTGCCTCGCCTCGGACACCTTCAAGGGCACGGTCACGTGGTGCTTCTACGGCGACACGCCGGCCGTCATCCGCGACGAGAACGAGGCGCTTTTCGAGAAGTTCAAATCGGGCATCCAGCAGGGCCGAATTTCCTTCTTCTGCGGGATCAACTGCCATACCTTCTTCGACGACCTGATCGGCTATCTCGGGCTGACCCCGAATGAACGCGCCGCGATCGATCAGTCACCGCATGCCGGGTGGAACCTCGTCACCACAGAGTTTCTCGCCGCGCAAACCCCGCTCTCGGGCGATGAGGCGGTGCGCTATTTCGACGGCGCCGTTCCGACTTGGCGACACGCTACGAGCCCGCTCATCCCGCGTTTAAGCCATGCCCAGAAGCTGCTCGACCGCATAGCCTCGCCCTCGGTGGGAGCCAGCCGAATGCAGTTGATCCGGGCGGCGGGCGGCGAGGGCAAGTCAACGGCACTCCTACAGGCGGCAGTGGATGCGTTGGACGGCGGCGACTGCACGGTGCTGCATCGGTCGTCCGTCGACGCCGGCCTGAACCCGGACGTCGTGGCGTCACTGGACCCGGACCGGAACTGGCTTCTCGTTGCAGACGACGCAGAGGGACTCGTCGACGATCTCTGGGGCGCCGCGGTCAAGCTGCACGAGACCGGGCGGCAGAATGTCTTCCTCCTGCTCGCAGCGAGAGATACGGACTGGGCTTCGGTCAATTGTGACCGCCATGCCTGGTCGACCCGGCTTCATCGACTGGACGACATCGTCTTGGGCGGGGTCGAGGAACCGGATGCCGCTCTGGTTGTCGATGCATGGGCAGAACAGGGCGATGCTGGCCTGCGGGGCCTGATGTCCTCCAAGTCACGGGAAGAACGCATCGCGCGCCTCGTCGCGGCCACGAAGGCCCAGGATGTCCGTGGAGGCGACGGATCGTTTTTCGGCGGCTTGCTGGACACGCGCTTCTCGTCGAAGGCACTCGTCGATCATCTCGTCCTGCTGATGGATCCTCTGCGGCACCAGCCGGTCGAGGGCGGCAGCGGCACGCTCTACGACGCGCTGCTCTACACCGCGAACTGCCACGCGGTCGGGATGCCGGGACTTGACCGAAGGTTGCTTGCGTTGCTCTGCGACCTGAACGCACACAGTGTTTCGTCGGCAGTCATCTCGCGCTTGGGTCGTGAACTCGGCGCTGCCGAAAGCCGCGGCCACGTACTTACCCGACACAAGCGCGTAGCACAGTCTGTCGTAGAGGCGGGAGCGTCGAAATTCGGTACTGATCTCTCAAAGACCTGGCGCAACCTTGTAACCGCCACAGTAGAGCTCTCACGAAAGGAAAGGGTCGGTGAGAGCTTCGGGTCTATGGTCCATGCCGGCGCACGCCTCAAGCGGCAGCTTCCGGAAGCGTTGGTTGAGGACCTGCGCGGCGAAATCGGGATCGCTGCAGCGGAAGCCGCCGTGGAGGCGATGCCCGAATGGTCGAGCACGGTCGTCGATTTTGCCCGCGCACTGCGCTTCGCTCGATATCCGGATGAAGCATGTGACTTGCTCAAGAAGCGACTGCCGACTCTGAAAGGCACGGTCGATTTGCGCCAGAACATCCGCGGGTATTTCTACGAAGGGGGCACCTGCGCCGGCAATCTGGGAACGCGCCAAGGTTACATTGCGAACGCTTGGCTGGCAGCATACTCCCTCTCCGAGAGCTTGCCGCCCGAAGTGACAGTCGAGAATGCTAAGGTCTCGTGCGCGGGTCTCGGAGTCGCATTCGAGTTTCTTGTCGGTGGCGTGGCGGACGGAAACTTTGCGAAAAGCCGACGGGCAGCGACCGAACTTGGCTGGCAGACCAAACCGGACCCTCGCACCGCAGGGTATTTCGAGCGGCACGAGAGCGAGCTTGATGCTATCGGGACGCCAAAGCCCGCGGACAACGACGAAGCGCTCGTGTGGCTCGCCACCGCCGCCCACGCCGCTTGGCAAGAGCTTGAGGATCCCTTCCTCAAGAACAAGCTGAAGAGCGATGGGCAGTTTACTTTCACCAAGCTACGGAAACTCCTCGACCGGGGGTGATGGTTTCTCCGCCATCAGCGCCGACAATCGTCACGATGGCTATTCCCAAACATTCCCAATAGCTTGAGGGTTCGTTTCGGGCGATTCTGTCGTCCATGCGGACCTTTCTCCATCGCCTTTTCGGCCACGCGCGCTCGCGGCTTCGACGCTGCGGGTGGCGGGTGGCGTTGGGAGGGGGCGCGGACGGTCGATGGGCTGAACGCGGCGATCCTTGCGGGCGCGACCACGGCGGCGCGGCGGGCCGGGTGGTATGCGCGGAACAACCCCTGGGTCGCGACGGCGGTGGACAGCCTGGTCGGCAATGTCGTCGGCGCCGGGATCAAGCCGCAGTCCGCCCATCCCGACCGGGCGGTGCGCGAACGGCAGCAGGCGCTCTGGCTGCGCTGGACGGATCACGCCGCCCCGGACGGGCTGGCGGATTTCTACGGGCTGCAGGCCATGGCCGTGCGCGCGATGGTCGAGAGTGGCGAGAGCTTCGCCCGGCTGCGCGTCGCCAGCGACGCCGCCGGCATTCCCCTCCACATCGAGCTTCTGGATCGCGAGCAGGTTCCCATGGACCTGCACCGCGAGATCGGCGGCGGGGCGCGGATCCGCGCGGGCATCGAGTTCAATGCCGCCGGTCGCCGGGTCGCCTTCCGGGTCTTGTCCTCCCGCCCGGGCGATCCGCTGGGGTCTTTCCGCATGGACCCGCTCCGCGTCCCCGTCGCCGATTGTCTGCACCTGTTCAAGCCGCTCGCCGCGGGCCAGCTGCGCGGCATCACCTGACTCGCGCCGGTGCTGCTGCGGCTGCACGAGCTCGACCAGTTCGAGGACGCCGCGCTCGCTAAGGCCAAGGTCGCGGCGCTGTTCACCGGCTTCATCACCGATCCCGACGGCACGGCGGGCGGGCTCTCGGGCACCAATACCGGCGGCGCGCTGACCGTCGGCATGGAGCCCGGCAGCCTGATCCCGCTGCCGCCCGGCACCGACATCCGCTTCTCGAACCCGACCGAGCACGACGCCTACGCGCCCTTCGTGAAGAACCACCTGCGTGCCGTCGCCGCGGGGCTGGGCCTGCCCTAGTAGCTGGTCTCGGGCGACCTGGAGGGCGTCACCTATTCCTTGATCCGCGCGGGGCTCATCGAGTTCCGGCGCCGCCCGTAGACATGGCGAAGGAGCTGCTGACGCTAGGCGGCGACTCCACAATGGCGCTGTCGCCCGCGAGCCTAGTGACCCGCGCGCTGCACACCACCTCCGACTTTCCGATCATCCTCGGGGACACGGTGGGCCGGGTGCTACGCGACGCCTACCAGGCCGCGCCCTCGGGCATCCGCCGCCTCGGCCGCCAGACCACGGCGCGGGACTTCCGCGCGATGAACAAGATCATGCTGGGCGAGGCGCCGCTGCTGGAGAAGCTCAACGAGCACGGCGAGATCAAGGCCGGGACGATGGCCGAGGCGCGCGAGGCCTACAAGGTCGAGACCTGGGCGCGAAAGATCGGCATCACCGGGCAGGTGCTGGTGAACGACGACCTCGGCGCCTTCTCCGACCTCGCCCGGCGCATGGGTCAGGCCGCGGCCGAGACCGAAGCGCGGATCCTCGTGACCCTTCTCGAGGCGGGCAGCGACAACGGCCAAACGCTGTCGGACGGCAAGACGCTGTTTCACGCCGATCACGGCAAAAAGGCGGGCCCGGGTGCTGTGATCTCCGACGCGACGCTCTCGGCGGCCCGGCTGGCGCTGGCGCTGCGCACCCA
The DNA here is from genome assembly GCF_031846565.1 of Tropicimonas omnivorans. Classification (NCBI taxonomy): domain Bacteria; kingdom Pseudomonadati; phylum Pseudomonadota; class Alphaproteobacteria; order Rhodobacterales; family Roseobacteraceae; genus Tropicimonas; species Tropicimonas omnivorans. The sequence goes on from NZ_JAVRHL010000005.1 coordinate 104,219, forward strand.
GAAGGGCATCGAGGATCGGACGATCCGCGCGACGCCGCGCAACCTGCTGGTCCCGCGCGCGCGGGAGACTACGGCCGAAAAGTGGCCGGCGAGCATCGCGCCCGCCACGGCGGTCGACGTGAACCCGTTCTTGGGGTCGCTCTCGCTGGTAGTGGAACCGCGCCTGTCCTCGGCCACGCGCTGGTATGTCACCGCCGATCCCGGCGAGATCGACGGGCTCGAGTTCGCCTACCTCTCGGGCGCCGAGGGCCCGCAGGTCGTAAGCCGCTCGGGCTGGGACGTGGATGGGGTCGAGATCCGGGTGATCCTCGATTTCGGGGCGGGCTTCATCGACCATCGGGGCTGGTTCATGAACGCCGGGGCGTGAGCATGGCCGACCTCGTCCAGCTCACCGCCTGGCGGGACGCTCTGATGGCCGCGCGCTACCAGGGCGTCCGCACCGTCGAATACGACGGTAAGCGCATCACCTATGCGAGCGATGGCGAGATGGCCGCCGCGCTCGCGGACCTCAACCGGCAGATCGCAGGGGCGACCGACCGCATCTCGGTCGTCCGCATCCAATCCTCGAAAGGGCTCTGATATGAAGAACTACCTCCAGAACGGCCACATAGTCCGCGTCACCACGCCCGCTGGCGGCATCGCCTCCGGCGACCCGCTGATCGTCGGCAGCATCTTCGGCATCGCTGCCTATTCCTCGGCCGAGGGCGACCCGGTCGAACTCTCCACCACCGGCGTGTTCCAGCTGCCGAAAGCCAGCGCGGCGGTGCTGACGGTCGGTGCCCGCGTGGCGTGGGACAACACGGCGAAGGAAGTGAACACCCCAGCGGCCGGGCGCTTCCCCATCGGCGTGGCGGTCGAAGCCGCCGGGAACGGCGTCACCAGCGTCGCTGTGCGGCTGGATGGCATCGCGACGGAGGCGGCGTAAGGGCCGCTCAATCACCAAGCTTGGTGATGCCGAGAGTGCGTTCGATCTGCTTCCGAAGATTCTTGAGGCCCCTGTTCTCGCTCGGAGTCTTCGGAAGCGTGATTGAATCGAGGCCGTCGTAGCCCTTGTTGGCCTCAAGTCGGATGTGCTTGTTGTCCGACTTCTCCGAATACCCATGCCGGGCAAGAAGGGCCGTCAGTTCACTGGCGACGCGCTTCGGGTCTGTGGTTGCCCTGGCGAGATCTTGGGAAAGTTCAGCAAGCGCGGGGGACCCGGGCAGACGGTCGACAACGCGTTGCAGAATAACCTTGGTCCTTACATCCAGCCCAATCTGTTCAGCAGCAAACAAGGTCGTTTTCGCTGCAAACCGTAGTCTGTCGGAAATCTCTCCCGAGTAAACCTCCGGCCCAATCCGCTGAACGAGATTGTCGGATGAGAACTCGGCCTCATCCGTTCCAAGGCTCGCAGCCGGGCCAGCGCTTAGTTGCTGCTCAAGTTGGCGAATTCGGTCCTGGAGGTTCTCGATCTCGTCGAGGTACAGCTTTTCGTTCTCGGCCGCCGTCAGCCTGTTCCTGTCGCGCTCACGCTGGGCGCGGAGAGCTTGCTCCTGCAGCTCGGTCCAGTCCCAACCGAATGCCGGCATCTGACTTCGCAGGGCTGATGCCGCCGATCTGACCGCCGTAGCCAGTTCGTCCCCGTTTTGGATCTGCCAGCCGACGTAATATCGCCTGGCGATTCCTTGTCCGGGGACTGATAAGCCAACCGTGCCACCGTAGGCGTTCCGGGCCTCAGTCGCATCGCGAAGGTCAAACGAGAAAGCTCGATCCGGCTCGACAACGACATGGGCGATTCCGCCGAGGTCGTAGGCCAGCTTCTCAATGTCCTGCCGGCCGAGCAGCCAAGAACCGTTCCCGGTAGCCGAAACGTAGACAGTCGGTAGCCATTTCGCCGCCTCGCCCAAAGTCACCGACTTGGCAGTCGCGATTCCTGCGTCGGTGCCCTCAAGCCAGACCGGCTGATCGCTGACACCGATCCCTTGGTCCGTGCCGCCCCATCCGCTCTTCAGTAGCGCCTTGATGAGATATGGTTTTCGAGGAGTATCGAGCCGAGCTCCAGGCGTCGTAGCAATGCACTGGGTCCTAAGGCGGACGAGATCCTGTCCACCATCCGCTGCACTGCGTTTCAGTACACATTCCGTTCGCCAAGAACGCCCAAGATCATCCGGAAGATCATGTCGAATTCCGATCGCAGTGCAGCCATCACCGGTCCGCAACTCCCGCATGCGAAGTTCCTCGCCGGTATTCGAGCGAACGTGCACATTGGCACCGTCGAGTTCTGCCTCAGAGTCTTTCGAAAGAACCGTCTGGTGCCGCATGCCACGGATCCAAGCGACCACTTCCGCCACGAAGGCAGCCCGGTTGTCGCTGGGGATAACAGGGAACTCGGTCGAGAATGGAAGCATATCGGAAGGATCGAGAATCTACGGCCAGCGGTCAATCCACAAAGGCGACTACTGGCGAAGATGGTACGAGCTGGCAGCGCGAACGCCCCGCGAACATCGCCCGGCCCCGTGTCGCATCCGTGTTGCACGGAAGAATTGGGGCTGATCGTAAGCGTTTGGAATCTTTGGGGAGTGTTCGGGACAGGCTTGCAGCACGACGCGACACGCAGAAGCCGCCCTGAGGGCGGCCTAAGTGTTTGATATTTCGAAGGAACGTTTGGTTGCGGGGGCTCGAATTGGACATTGTTTTATCCCGGCCAGAACCGACGGGATGAAGTTCAGTCCGCTCTGACAAGAACCAGGGCTACGTCCGACGTTCTTCACC
>NZ_JAVRHL010000006.1:0-103216 GCF_031846565.1 Tropicimonas omnivorans
TCGCCCGGCCCTCGCGCGCGAGGCCTGCGTGTCCGCTTGTGCCTCGTTCCAGGCCGTGCGGTATTCCTCGATGAAGGTGTCGAGGAGGGCAGGGTGAAGCAGGCATTCCCGAAGACCGGCCAGGACCCGCTCTTCGACAGCGTCGCGGCGGATGGTGGTTCGGTTAGTACAGATGGCCGGTCCCTTGTTGCGCACCGCCGAGCACCCGTAACGGGTTTTGTTGATGAGTGTGTAGGTTGCCCCGCAGCATCCGCATTTGATCAGTCCTGAGAGGAGGTAGCTAGGGCGGCGTCCTCGCTCGGGGCGAAGTCCACCGTCCTGAATCCCTGCGGGGTTCATCTCCTCTCGCACGGCGCCCTGACGCATCTTGACTCGGTGCCAAAGTACATCCTCCACGAGGCGCAGCTCCGGAATGTCCTCAATGACCCACGCATCAGGCGGGTTGAGGCGCGCCTGACGTTTGCCGGTCTCGGGATCCTTGACGAACCGCTGCCGGTTCCAGACCCGGCGGCCGATGTAGAGCTCGTTGTTCAGAATGCCGGTGCCGCGTTTGTGGTTGCCGGAAATGGTCGAGAAGCTCCATCGCCCACTTCCATTACCCGGACTGGGAATGCCCTCGGCATTCAAGGCAGCCGCGATGGAGCGCGCGCTCAGGCCAGCGGCGTAGTTCTCGAAGATCCTGACAATCGTCACGGCTTCCTCGGGCACGATGTCCAAGTCACCAGTCGTAAGCTTGCCGTCCGGCTGGGGCTGGCGCAGGGGGCGATAACCATAGCTGCGCCCACCGGCCGACTTGCCGCCGCGCACCCGGCCTTCGAGCCCGCGATGTGTCTTGTGGGCGAGGTTCTTCAGGAAGAGGGCCGACATCGTGCCGCCGAGGCCGATATGCATCTCGTTGATCTCGCCCTCGGCCTTGGTCGAGATCGACACATCGAGGAAGCTCATGCGCTTGTGGAGGGCCGCGATATGCTCCTGATCGCGCGACAGCCGGTCGAGCGCCTCCGCGACAATGATGTCGAAGTGGCCGTTCATCGCGGCTTGCTGCATCGATTGAAAGCCGGGCCGCAGGTGCGAGGCGCCACTCATAGCCTCATCGGCCGCCGTCGCGGGATAGCTGCATCCGGCGGACCGGTCCCGCGCCCAGGAGGCTCGCGACAATGGCGTGTCCGCATTCGTGGATCGCAATCCGGCGATCATAGCCTTCGAGTACGGGCGGACGCGCCGCGATCAGCGTCTGGATGCGCAGAAGCTGGCCCGACCGCCGCGCCTGCGCCTTCGCCGCGCGAATGGCCGCGTCGATCATGGCTGGCGTCTCGCCCGAGAAAACCCGTGCGAGCATTGCAAGATCCGGCTCCGTCGCCTCTGGCAGGGCGCGCCGCAGCATGTGCAGGATCTGGACCTGCGTCGGACGCCCCAGACTATGATGCAGGTCAAAACGCCCTGGCCGCAAGATCGCCGGATCCAGTGCATCCTTATGGTTTGTCGCACCGATCAACAGCACGCCCTCGCCACGCCGGAGGTTGTCGATCTCCTGGAGGAACTGGTTGACGACCTGCCGGCGATAACTCTCCGCATGACGGTCCTGGCTTTCGCGCGAGCCTGCGGCGTCGACCTCATCGACGAACAGCACGCAGGGCCGCCTCGATGCGGCTTGCGAGAAGGTGCGCCGCATTTCGCGCAACATGTCGCCAAGATGGCCGCCGCTTTGCCAATTGCCGAAGGACCCTTCGACAAGAGGCACCCGGGCCGAGGCCGCAATGGCGCGGGCGAGGAGCGTCTTGCCGCTGCCGGGCTCGCCCTCAAGGTGGAGCGATGCGCTGAGTTCTGTCCACTGCGCCTCGCCGCGCCGCCAAGCGGCCAGATCCGTTACAAGATCCCGCGCGGCCTGATGCGTGGGCGTGTCACCGCCGATCTCCTCAAGCGTCATGTCGGATGAGGTATTAGCCGAAGGCGCCAGAAGCGCCGTCAGTTTATGCGCTACAGCCGAGGCATCCGGCTCCCGCAGGGCGGACATCAGGCTCGGCATATCGAGTGTTGTAAGCACCTCGTTGTCGGGCAGATGCGGGCGGACCAGCGCGGCATCGATCTTGCCAGTGGCGGAATGGGTCCGGCCGAGCAGCTTAAGAATGAGGTCGCGGTTGATCGGCGCCAGCCGCTTGGCAGGCGGTAGAACCCGGCGAAGCTCTGGCGGAAGCAACGCAGTTTCCGGAAGCAGTATCATCAGCGGATGCGGCAGGGTCAGCGCCGTCAGGATCTCCTGCTCGATCTTGGCAATAGCCTGTTCGCTGATCTTCCTGGCCCCGCTATCCATCGGGCGCAGAAGCTGGAGCACGCCGGAGTCCATGTGGCGGGGCGCGCGGGCGTGCGCTGTCCAGCCTTCCGGCACTAACAGTCGGCCGATCAATGTGGCCGCACCGGAAAGCTGCGCAGGGACGATCCCCTCCAGCACGGTCACCGCGCGCGGTTCGAGCGCGTCCAGGAAATGTTCCTCGCGGATGAAGGTGGCGGCAAGACGCAGCGCCATCAGGATTTTGCCCGTGGCAATGGTGTGAGGCGGCCGGTCCGAGCCGCGATCATCCAGGGCGACGCCATCGACACCGGCTGCGCGCATCGCGGCGAGGTCGCGCGGATCGTGCTTCTGCGTGGAGTCCATCCCATCAAGCAGCTCGATGACACCGGGCGGCGTCCTTTTGCTGCGCGGCGCAATCGCGTCGCCATCCATGTCGATGTCCAGATCGAAGCTGCTGTCATCTTCGGATTCATGCAGGCGGCGCAGGATCGTGCGGGCAAAAGGCGCCCAAGGGGCGTTCGTGTTAGTGGTCTTCGGCATGTCGCTTTGCTCCATGGCACAGGAAAAGGGGCCGGCTGACGCCGGTTCTTTCTTCAAAAAAAAGGGGGGAAGGGACGGACGGGGCGGGATCAGTCCGGGGCAGGGGCGCCGGGATCGAGCCGGTCCAGCATGTCCAGGATCACCGGCTCCAGATCGCCGGCGTAGATCTCCGACTTCACATTCAGCCACGGGCCATAGTGTTCAGCTGGAACGACGCTGCCGGGATGGCTACGTCTGAGCGCGGCATGCATCTTTTTCTCCTGGCACAATGCGAGGTGTCCGGTCCGGATCTGGATGCTGCGAAGGATCTGCCCGGAAGGCTGGGCTTGCTCGAACAGGTCGGGGGTCCGCAGGAGCTGCCAGTTCATCCGGCTCTCCGGATTCCGGGAAAACCCGAGCTTCACCAGCGGCCGCAGTCCGGGAAGCTTGAAGCGCATGCAGTAGATGAAGCTTGGGCTCGCCGACCAGCAAACGCCGCAGCCTGCGCAGCTGACGCGTTCGGTGCGCATGTTCACGCGCGCGATCTCCTGCTCGTGTCCGCAGTCGTGGCGGTAGCGGCGGTAGTTCACGCCGCGCTCATGTGCGGGACCGAGCAGGGTCCAGCCAGCGGCCGTCGCCTCGGCCTCTTCCTTGGTGCGCTGGCATGTCTCACAGCGCAGCGCGCAGGCGCCGGCCACGATCCGCTTGATCAGCTCGAACTGGCGGCTGACCTCGTGGCCGCAGGGAGCGCGATAGCGGCCGCGCTTGGGGTCGTGCGGGTCGCGTCCCAGCCATTCGAGCCCGGCTGCGGTGGCATCCTCCTGCCAGCGGGCCCTGACGCAGTGCGGGCAGACGGGGGTGTGATCCATCAGCACGTTGCGCTTGCTGGTATGCCCGAGACCGCAGCACTCGCAGAGGAGCACAATCCGGTAGCGATCCGCGCCGCGGCGCGTGATGCGGTAGCCCTTAGCGCGGGCCATCCGCTGCCAGTGGTCGGGGATCGTCGCGGCGAAGGGCGCGGGGGTGGTGGTAGTGTCGGGTTGGGTCATGACGAGACTCCGGGATCAAAGCGTGGCCGTCCCGCGGCCTGGACGGGCGCGGAGGACGGCACGCGGAACTGACGTGCGGGAACGGGGAGAGGCGCCCGGCGCGGCGCGCGCGGGCCGGTAAAGCCGTGGCGGGGAGGTCAGATCGCGCAGGTCGCGATAAGCGCGCCTGGCTCGGGATCGGAACTCGGCTCGGCCCAGGCCGCGACCGGGTCATTGAACTCGCCAAGCTCGGCAATGGCGTCGATCTGCTCGTGGCAGATCTTCAGCATCTGCCGCGTCCGAGCCGCGACCACGCCATGCTCGAGGCAAGCGAAGAGCTCCGCATGGGTGCCGAGCAGGGCGTGCAGGGCGGTGAAGGCCGCATCGCTGTCGCTTTCGATGAGCGCATGCGTGAGCATGCCCGACCGCTTGAGCGGTAGGTCCTCGTGGCGGGCAACCGGCGACGCCGCGATGTGCCCCGCGAGGCCCAGCACCTCGGCCCGGGCGCGCTCGGCGGCTCTCGTCCAGCTGACGAACGCTGGATCGAAACAATCCGCATGCTCGAGATCGCGCTCGCACTCGATGTAGCGCGTGAGCGCCGGGATCAGCCGGGAGAACCCGGACGAGATCGGCGTATGCGAGAAGTGCGCAAACGGTTCAGTCACGCTCGGCGGCGTGATACGCGGGAAGGTAGCCATGGTGATCTCCATACGATCATTCAGGGTTAGGATCAGGGAGGTGTTGGTAGCACCGCCTTGATCCGCATATAAAGCATATGCTCTATAATGACATATTGTCAACGGCTTGGTTGCATTATAATCCGCTTTCATGCCCAGAAAGACCGCCTATCCCGTCAAGAAGCTTGTGAGCCTGACTGAGGTTCAAGCTGAGCGGATCTCTGATTATCGGTTCGATCAAAGGATTGCCTCTGAAAACGAGGCGATCCGGCAGTTGATTGAGTACGGGCTCAGGGCAGTAGAGGCCGAGCGCGATCAAGAGGCCTAGCGGAAAGGTTCCCGAACCTCTGGCTCGGGTGGCTACGCCAGGGCACAAACCTATTGATTGTCCCGCGCATCGATGATCCGGCAAGCTGTTATGTCACACCAGCCCCTCCAGTTCTTATCTGGCAACCGACCCATATCGGATATCTAGATCCCGGACAGTCCGGGTTCAGCAGGCTGCTGACCGCGGACGGCTAGGGGAGGGCTAGCCCGTGCGCGCTCGACGAGGAGGGGATCGACGGGGGTATCCCCTCGCCAACAGGCATGTTGAAGGGTCGGGGCCCAGCCCGAACCTTCGGCGTGACGCGCGTCAACGATCCCGCTGCGGCTGGTCCCGGAAGCCCACCGAGCGAGGATGCTGAGCGCCGCCCGGTCGCGTCCCGGAAAGCGCCATCGGCGTGCGGGGTGTCGAGAGGGGCATCGCCTCTTCGGCCTGGGGTTTCGAAAGGGGATGCGCAGCGTTCCCCTTCGCCGAAGAGAGATAACACCGGACGCAAGTCGGGTGGTTATCTCTAGTAGGTTTTGCCATGCGGAAGTCGACGTGGCAGACAAACAGATGATCTTGCTGAAATTGGTGTTTCGGATTTTCGACGATCGCGCGGATCCTAGGGGTATGAAAGATCTACCCGACACCCAAACCCAGCTTTCCCCGGACGGTAATCCCCGTGCTGTTTCCGTCCGACTTGAATCACGCAACATGTCGAAGGCGAAGGGAACGCGGCGCCACGACTTCAGGATCGGCAAGCTTCCGAACTATGTCAACAAGGACCGCGTAGATCTCAATTGCACCCTGATGCCGATGCGTCCTCTCCCGGAAATCCAGAAAGAGAATGCCGAGCTGCGCAAGAAAGCGGGGCGGCAGCGGGCCATGAAGTCGAATGCCGCCGTGATCACCTCAGGCATCATCACCTTCGGTCGCGAGGCGGCGCGTATGTTCGAGACCTTGCCGCCGGACCGGCAGGATGACGCCTTCCGGAATCTCGCCAAGGCCATTGCGGCACAGCTCGACACATCGCTTGAATCCCTGGTCGTCCATCTCGACGAGAGCACGATCCATGCGCACTTTACGCTCAGGAGTTACACGACCGCAGGTCTGGCTCTCAGCGAGGCCGCCAAGCGTGGGACGATGGCACGCCTCCAGGATCTGGCAGCCGAGATCATGCAGCAGTACGAGCCCGGAATCGAACGGGGCCACCGGAAGTGGGACCGCATCGAGGCCGGAGCGGATTATCCCGATACCCTCCATCGCAGCGTGCGCGAACTGCATCAGGACCTGCCGGCGGAGCTCGAGGTGCTTCGCCGCCAGCGTGACGAGCAGCAAAGGGCGCTCGCGGAGATCTCGAGCGAGAGAAAGGCCGAGCGGGTCGCATTGGATGCACTCCTCGCAGACCGCGAAGACGTCGAGACGGATCTCGACCTCATGCGGGAGGAACAGCAGACCCGGATCGCCGAACTGGCCCGGATGAAGGCTGACGAAAAGGCGCAGCAGGCGGAACTCGACGTGCTGACGGCCTCCGCCGACAAGACGCGAAGGCACCTGGCCGAGCTCGACGCCAAGGCGGTCGAGGAGGAGAAGAAGGACAAGCGACGGAAGACCTACTTGGTCCGCCTCGAGAAGAAAGAGACGGAGATCGCGGCACAGCAGGCGGACCTCGCCCGCAGGTCTGCGGACACGGCGGCCGCCGAAGCCGCTCTGACGGAGACTGCCCGCCATATCGAAACGCGTGAGGCCGACCTGGCGCTCCGGGAGCAGCGCCAGACCGAGGCGGCGGAGACGACTCGCCTAAAGGGCGTGCAACTGGAGGCCGAAGCGGTCGACGTGTCGAGGAGGGAAGAGGAGGTGGCGGCGGCCCGGTCCAACCTAGAGACAGAAGCCGAAGAGGTGCGGACGCAGAAGTGGGAACTTGATACCAGCCTCGCGGCCATCGATCATGTCCTTGGCGCGGTCGAGACAGGAGCGATCCGGGTCAATGACAACGGGAAGATCACCCTGGATGATACGGCGCCAGTCCTGGCCGCGCCGAAGTTCCTTCGCTCTCGTCTGCTCCCGAGCATCATCCGGCTCGTTCGAAAGATCGACGAGACAGACAAGCGGGCGTCGCGTGTCGAGGAGATGATGACGCGGGTGCGCCGCCTCCTCTGCCGTCCGGATGTGCCGAAGGACGTAGAGAAAGAGGCGAACGAAATCACGCTTGATTGGGACATGTGAAGACCTCCGCCGCAAGCGTTCGAGGCCTGGGCGTGAATCGTTCCGCGTGCAGGGAGCACGCGCCGAGCGCCGCGGTGATGCACGATCAGGCCGACCCCCCATGATGAACCCTAATTTACGTATAGGCAAGCGGTTGGCATATGTCGGGCGGAAGAGAAAGGACACGGCATGAGGATCAGTGATCGAATACCCTGGCGCGTCGCCCTTCTTGCAGCCACGCTCAGCGGCGCACCGTCTCTTCCGTTTGCATTCGAGCGGGACGGATCTGTGGCGACCGTGTCCGGCCGTGCCGAGGTCGTCGATGGGGATGGCCTGCGGGTCGGACCGGTGGCAATCCGTATCCACGGCATCGATGCTCCCGAGGCCGGTCAGACCTGCCGCGCCGCGGAAGGTGGCCGCTGGCCCTGCGGCGTCCAGGCGATCGCGGCTCTCGAAGCTATGGTCGGCAACCGGCAGGTCGTGTGTATCGCTCTGGATCGGGATCGCTATGGCCGCATCGTGGCGCGTTGCACCGTCGATGGCGCGGACGTAGCCGAAGCTCTCGTCCGGGCCGGCCTTGCATGGGCGTACCGTGAATACAGTTTCGACTACGTCGCGCTCGAAGATCCGGCCCGCGAGAGCGGCCACGGTATCTGGCAGGCACCAACCGAGCCGGCCTGGGAGTTTCGCGCCGACCGTTGGGGCCGAGCTGTCGCCGCGGCGCCAGACGGATGCCCGATCAAGGGCAACATCGCGTCGGACGGAGAACGGATATATCAGGCAGTCTCAACCGGTCGTCGCAACATAGCCATTTTGGGCCTCGAGGAGATAGGCGTCCAGTGCTTCGGCGGGGGTTCTCCAGGCGAGAGTCTTTCGCGGTCTGCCGTTGAGAGCGGCGGCTACGGCATGGAGGACACATCGGGGGCATGGAGGCTAAGATCGGTGCCCTTGGGAAAGTACTGACGGAGTAATCCGTTGGTGTTCTCGTTCGTGCCCCGCTGCCAAGGGCTTTGAGGATCGCAGAAGTAGACCGGCAATCCGTGATCAATCTTCAGGCCGGCGTGACGCGCCATCTCGGCGCCCTGGTCCCAGGCCAACGAGCGCAGCAGCTGTGTAGGCAGGGTCGTGATCGCAGCGGCGATGGCGTCACGGACGGCTTCGGCGCCATGGCCAGCGAGCGGTGGTCCGTTCTTCACTCGGGGCTCCTCACCGTGCCCCGGCATCGGCGGGAGGCGCAGAGGCATGGTGAACCGCGTAGTGCGCTCGACCAGCGTGCCGATCGCCGAGCGGTTCAGCCCCAGGATCAAATCTCCCTCCCAGTGGCCTGGCACGGCGCGGTCAGCGGCCTCCGGGGGCCGTTCGCTGATCATCACTTCCGGCGTGACGAAAGATTTCCCTCTCCCGGATCTGCGAGTGTGGGGAACGCGCAGGACCCGCCCTGTGCGCAGGCAGGCGGTCAGCTCCTGACGCAGGGCGCCGCAGCCTTGGATGTAGAGCGCCTGGTAGATCGCTTCGTGACTGATCCGCATCGTCTCGTCCTCGGGAAAGTCGGGAGGCAGTCTGTGCGACATCTGTTCGGGGCACCACGCCCGAGCCCATCTTCTGTGCTGGCGCCGCCCGTGCCGACGGCCTTTCCACGTCACGAGCGGACCCTCGAGCTCCGTGCCGTCCGGACGCGCGAGCAGCCCCGCAAGTCGATCCTGCACGTAATCTCTGAGCGTATCGTTCACCGCCAGCTTCGCCGCTTTCGGTCGCCGTGCGGATCGCTCCGCATGCCATTGCGCGGTCGTGGCCCGGTAATTCAGCGTGCGGGCGCTCCGCAGCAGTTTGCCGGATGTCGACTGGCTGTTCGGCGATTACGGCTATGACGCAAACTGGTTCCGAGACGCCTTGCAAGACAAAAGCATGCGCGCCTGCAAACGAGCTGGAAGCAGCGGAAGACGCCCGTGAAGTATGACAGGCTCCGCTATAAACGCCGCAATCGGATCGAGGTCATGTTCGGCATACTCAAGGACCGGCGCCGAGTAGCCACGCGATCCGACAGGTGCCTGAAGGTCTTCCTCTCGGCAATCGCTCTGGCCGCTTTGGTCATCTACTGGCCATGAGACCTGACGCTAGCTATGCTCTACTGAAAGCACCCCCGGCCCGGACAACTTGGGCGGCAGGTTCAAGTGCTCCGCGAAGGATCGGTCGATATACCCTGCCTTGCTCCAGGTAATTGAGAACTGCATCAGTCTGGGGTGGGATGGAGGCGAGTACCGGAATCGAACCAGTGTACACGGATTTGCAATCCGCCTTGGGCACTGATTTCATTGAAGTTTTCTGTAAACCCTGCCGCAGGGTGGTCGTGGGAAATCAGTGGGTTAGCCGAAGACCTGTAAACCGGAAGATCGGCTACTCACCGCGCTCATCTTGCAGATTCAGCCCCCAGTATCTGACCGGTCAATCCCCTGTTCATCTCGGCAATCGGTGAACATATAAGACAGACTTGGCGCCCTTGTGAAACGTAGCTGTGAGCTTCGGCACGGCCCCCATTCGACGGTAGAAGCTGTGGGCAGTTTGAAGGTCTTCACCGACCATGATCTTGAAGGCGTCGAAGCCTCGCTTAGCGAGCTGTCGGGCGAATTCGACATATAGCCTGTCCGCCACCCCCTGACCGCGGTTGGCCGAAGCCACGACGATGCTGAACAACTCGGCGTCCGGCAGATTAGTATCTGCCGCGCCCTCGTCCTGGCTGCCCCGACGCGTGAGGATTTCTGCCAGTCCACGCAGTTTCTTCGGCTTCAGCAGCTCCGGCGCGAGCGCCTTGACCAACTGCGGGAAGCGGGCGAGCATTCGCTTGTAGATCGGTCTCATCCCCGCGCCGCCAGCGACGAAACCGATCACACAATCCTCGTCCATCTCCACGATCAGAACACACTCGTCGGCTTCGTCAATCGCACGATAGATCAAGGCGAGCACATCGACGCCAAGGCTGGAAAGAAACCCGTCCTTGATACCTTCGACATGTAGCGCGGCGATCTCTCGGTAGCGCCGAGCCTCAAGCATGCTGGGGTTGGACCCAGTCGACCTCTGCCGCGATCTCGCGAGGCGGCTGAGGCAACCCTGGGAACATGCGCCACACCAATGTGCCTCGGGATGTCGCGACCACCCAGGCCGTGAGCAGGATCAGCTTGAGGTAGGCTCCTACGCCCTGATGGGCGACATACCATTCCTCGAGTAGCCCTTTGTAGGGCATGATCACGTGGTCATAGACGTGGTCGGGGTCGTTCGCGGCGTCCATCATGTCCTCCTCATTTCGAAACACGATGGAGCCGATGCCGGAGAGACCAGGCCGGACCTTCACGATCTCTTCCTGAGAGCGGGCAGGGAAGGCATCGAAGCAGCGCCGGGTCTGGGGCCGTGGGCCAATCAGGCTCATGTCGCCCAGCAGGATGTTCAGCAGCTGCGGCAGTTCGTTGATCTTGGTTTTCCGCAGGACCCGTCCGACCGGCAGCACCCTGGGGTCGCCCTTCACCGTGACGGTGCCAGTGCCCAGGTTCGGACTGTCCTTGAGCATGGTGCCGAACTTGTAGAGCCCGAAGGGGGCACCGCCCCGGCCGACGCGGTTCTGCTTGAAGAAAACCTCACCCTCGCCGGTGAACCTCAGGATGAGCGCCACGGGGATCAGCAGGGGGGACAGCAGCAAGAGAGCGATGCCGGAGAAAAGGATATCAAGAATACGCTGCATGGGTCACATCCGGCTGTCGAGGTACTTGCCCGTTTCCTTGTGGTCAAAGTCGGGGATCATCTTGTTGAAGAGGGCAACGATCTCGGGCTTGTCCCAGGTCGGGCGGGCGCGGATCGCAGAGATCTCTTCCAGGAACCAGTCGAGCTTGGCGGGGTCGAAGTCCGGCTCGTTCTGGATGACACCGAGCGTGTCGAAACGATCCATGTCCAGGGTTTCGGCCGCGGTGAAGAATTCTTCGAAATCCTTCTCTCCGGTCGTGTCAGAGGCAAAGAAGTAAACTGGCCATTTGCGGGCCGCGATCAGTTCGGTGGCCCGGCCGCGGGCCTCGTCCTCGCTCTCGCATTCATGCGGTGTGTAGCCCCTGGCCTCGAGGTAGCGCACGGCAATGTCGGAGAACCGGGTCAGGTTGAGCGCCTCGGACAGCTTGGGAAAATAGATCTCCCGGTTGTTGCCGGTCAGGGCCGACATGAGGCAAAGTTCGCCGGATTCCTGCGGGGTGACGAAGTATCGCCGCACATCGTTGGGGGCCGAGATGGGCTGTTGCTTGGCCAGCCGCTGGCTGAACCCGTGCAGCAGAGATCCGTCGGAGAAGGCGACATTGGCGAAGCGGGCGGTAGAGATCGGGATTTCCAGGCTCTCCCGCATCAGGAAAATCTCCATGATGCGTTTGCTCGCGCCCATCATGTTGACCGGATTGGCGGCCTTGTCGGTGGAGACAGCGAAGTACTTACTGGTGCCCATCTCCCGAGCCGCCGTCATCGTCGACAGAGTGTTCAGGATATTCACCTCGATCAGCCGCATCAGGGTGAAGGGATCCTTCTCGGACCGGACATGCTTGAGTGCCGAGAGGTTCAAGACATAGTCATACCCGGCCTCGGCGGCCATCAACGCGCTGAACTCCCTGCTGCCCGCGTCGAGCGCGAAGGTTCGGAAATCCCCATTGCCGTAGCCAAGCGTGGAGCGGATATCGCGCACCAGCTCCACCATGTTGTTTTCGCTGATGTCGACGACGTGGAGCGCGCGGGGGTTGCGCTTGAAGATCTCCCGGGTGACCGCCTGTCCGATGGATCCCGCGCCGCCAATGACGAGGAAGCGGGAGGCCCGGACAATCTCGCTCAGCTCCTGCTCATGTCGCGCGACATCTTCCGCAAACAGCGCCCTGTCACGGCCGATCAGATCGAGTACATTCACCGCTCACCTCCCCTTCAGCGCGCCTTCGGGCACGCTCGACGGAATATTCACCACGCGATCCTCGAGCCAGCGGGAGTTCTCCAGTCCGTCGGTCTGGCAATCTTTGAACATCTCGAGCCGGCTCATCAACCGCCAGATTGGCCGGGTCATGACGCCGTTCGCGTTGGTATGCTCCAGAAAGGCATCCCGCTCCTCCCTGGAGTCTAAGATCAGGGCGTTGAGCCAGAAGTTCGGCCGGGTTCCGGGCCGTGCATCCACAAAACGCAGCCAATGCTTGTCGCAGAAGTCCCGGTACTGGGCCGCGATCTCTGCCTTGATCTCCAGCATCGCGGGCAGCTTTTCCATCTGCGCACAGCCCAAGGCCGCATTCAGGTTCGGCAGGCGGTAGTTATACCCCACCTCGTCGTGAACGAACTCGTAGGCATGGGGAACCTTTGCCGTCGTGGTCAGATTCAGGGCTCTCTTCGCCAGGGCATCGTCATTGGTCAGGATCATGCCGCCACCGCCAGTGGTGATGACCTTGTTGCCGTTGAAGCTGAGCGTGGCGAGCTTGCCGAAGGTGCCGGTGTGACGCTCACCGACATAGCTGCCAAGGGATTCAGCCGCATCCTCGATGACCATGATCCCGTAGCCGCCGCAAATATCCACGACCTCCTCGATCCGCAACGGATGGCCGAAGGTATGCATGGGAACACAGGCAGCCAGACGTGCGCCGGTGGCGCGGTTGTAGGCCTGGCCGTCGCGCAGTTCCGCGTGTTCGGAGAGCCATGCCTCCAGCGCCTCGGGACTGAGGCCCATCGAATCACGATCGACATCGACAAAGACGGGCCGGGCGCCGCAGTAGCTGATGGCGTTGCAGGTCGCGACGAAAGTCAGCGCCTGGCTGATGACCTCGTCCCCGGACTGGACGCCGGCCAAGACCAGCGCCATGTGCAACGCCGCCGTACCGTTGACAGTCGCCACGGCGTGGGAGGCTCCGGTCAAGCTCGCGCAATGGCCCTCGAACTCCTTCACGCGGGCGCCGACGGAGGAGACGAAATTGCTGTCGATGCAGTCGACCAGGTACTCGCGCTCGTTGCCCTCGAAGATGGGGCGGTGGAGGGGCGCTGTGTCCGAGTGGTAGATAGAACGCACCAAATTTTCTAGGGCAGGTATAAAAGGATGAGAATCTCTCAACTTTATCTCGATGTTCCAAGATAGGGGTGAACCACGCCGGGATTACCGGAGCCTGATTTCGGTTAATTACGCGGCCATGTCTTCATTTTCCAGCGCCGCGTAGAAATTTACTTATGCCTCGGCTGGCTGGATGTTGCCGACGGAGGCTCCAATCCTCCACGCCGATGTTGAGCCATCGCGCCGCCATGCGTTCGAGACCGATGGCGAACCCGATCCGCGTCTTCGGCCTATCCCGGCGGGGTCGTGGCCTCAGCAAGAGCGTTAAGCAGGGGCGGGTCTGGGCCTATGTTTCTGACCAGCGACCTTCGGCCGGCGCCGCACCACCCGGCGCCGTCTACAGCTTCTCCCCCGATCCTCAGAGCCATTCGCAAAATAGTCGCGGGATCCTACTGGCTGACGCCTATGCCGGCTTCAATCCGCTCTACGCGCGGCGCCCGGGTGGCAGCAGCCAGTTCCGCGAGGGGGCGTGCTGGGCGCATTTGGGTCGCAACTTCTATGATGTTTGGGAAGGCACGAAGTCCGAGATCGTGCCAGAGGCCCTCGACTGGATCGGATCGGCAGGCTCTACGAGGTCGAGCGCGAGATTGCCGGCCAGCCTGCGGCACTGCGCTAGGCTGCGCGTCGGCAGCATTCCCGCCCCATGGTCGATGCGTTCAAGACCTGGGCCGAGGCCCAACTGTTGCGCATTCCGGGCAAAAGCGATCTCGCCAAGGCCTTCCGTTACGGGCTCAGCCGTTGGCCATTCTTCGACCTGTTCCTTCGAGACGGCCGCGTTGGCATCGACAACAACCCGCCCGAGCGCGCCATGAGTCCGATCGGCATCGGGCGGAAGAAGTGGCTATTCGCGGGGTCCGATTGCGACGGCGAAACCCTGGCTTGAGCGATGACGCTCATCGCAACGCCAAGACGAATGGCCTCGATCTACAAGCCTGGCTGGCCGACATCCTCGACCGTATCCACGATCACAAGATCAACCGGCTCGATGAGATGCTTCCATGGCAATGGACGCCGTCGCAGTGATCCGCAGTAGCAACCGGGCGGTTACCGGAAACCTTGGCCGGACGGCGATTGATCGGAGTCCCGGCTCAGCCTCGTCGCCGCTGGCGGGGCCCAGTTCCGCCAAGTCGATGGCTGGTAGCTGTTGGCTCTGCCCTGGAGGCTGATGACGTGCCGGCGGCTGTGCAGGCTCCCTCGCGCGTGACGCAGGCCCCCCGGCCGACATACCGGATCACCCTCCTCCGCCGGGCGGCTCAAAAAAACGTTGCCAACGCAGAAAGTTTCTTTGGACCGCCGCGGACCGTTCCGACTTCCTGTCCGAGCCCCCCGCTCACCCGCCTCCCGCGGGCCTCCATGACACAACAAGGACCATCCTACATGTCCAAACTCCTCGTTCGGCCCTCCCTGCACAGCGCTTGGCCCCTGCCGATCCGGTCCGAGATCCATCGCATGTCCCTCGGTCTCGCCAATCTCGACCACGCCGCGCCGGGAGACCTGCTGGGCTTCGCGCTCGGCCACGGTCTGGGACCCTGCTACATTGGCGGCAGCGTCACCGAGTACACATGCGCCTTCATCGGCACCAGTGACGGCCGCTGTGACGGGACGGTGCTCAGCCTGAGGCCGCACGGGCAATCGATCCTCAAGGAACTCCTCCCGCGCAACCTCGAAGGCGGCACCTTGGCCCGGATCTTCCACCGGGCGCTCGGCGCGCCCGAGGGCGAGTTCGAAACCGTGCACTTCGCGGACTTCACCGTCGCGTTCCTCAAGGACACCTCCACCAGCGCGGACAACTTCCGCGATATCCGGATCTTCGCGGTCCCGGCCCGGGACGCGCGCGACGCCGGGCGGCGGGCCGCCGGGATCGAGGCGCTCTTCGCGTTCCTCGGCGACTGGCACACCACGCTCAGCGGCTACCGCTACGACCTGCCGACGCCCGAGATGCTGCTCCGCGCGGCCTGACGGTCCCGGTCCGGTCTCGGCCGGACCGCTCCATTTCCTATCCCGCTCACCAAGACCCTCCCCCGAACACAAAGGAAGAGACCCCCATGTTCATGAACGACGCCTTCACGGCAGATCCCCACGCCACCCCGCTCCTCGAGATCATTCTCACCGCGCTGGAGGCGAAGGAGCGCATTCCCGATGTGCCGCCCGCCTCGCTGGCCCCGCAGTTCACCCGCGACGCGCTCCTCGCTCTCACCATCGACGAGGTCGGGGACGGCTGGGTCGCCAACATCGCCTTCGACGTGCCTCCCGGCCATCCCGACACGGTCGGAACGCCTGACGCGTATCCGCTGCCGACCCGGCGCGACGCATTCCTGGCCGGCGCGATGATCGTCTGCGAGATCGTCAGCGGATCGCCGGAGCTGCCCTTCGTCGTCGATGCAGACCAGCTGATGGTCGTCACCGTCCGGCCGGACGGTACGCCGTTCCTGATGTCGCGCCCTTTCCCCAGGCAATTGGCCTGACCAGACACCTGGGTCCCGGCCTCCCGCCGCCATCGACGGGAGGCCGGGACGATCCGGAGCCTGCGGTCACCCGGCCTCGCCGCGTTCGCTACTGCGGGCGCCCGCGGCCCTGCCCGAGCAGGGCCTGACGGATTTCCTCCGCCTGCTCGGCGCGGACGGCCCTGGCGAAGCGTTGAAGCTCCGCGATCTCGGGTTCCGGGACTGGCGGCGAGTCGAGCACGTTGACGAGCGCCAGCAGGCAGACGCCGTAGCCGCCGAGGTCGTCGAACTGCACTTCGGGCCGCGCGGCGATGCCAGCGGGCGGCACCACGAGGGAGGCCGCTGCGTTGGCATGGGCGAGGGTGACCAGGCTCCGCATCGCGTCGCGCAACTCGTCGAGGGCCAGGGCGCCGGGTCTGCCTGCAGCGTAATTCCGGGCCCAAGCGGCGAGCCGGCGGCGACCTTCACACGGCTCGACCGGTCGCAATGGAAATCAGCCCGGACCACCAACGCCATCGAGCGCCTGAACGGGGGATTCCGCCGTCGCATCAAGTCCCAGACCTTGCCGCCCTGTGCCGAGATCGTGCCGATGCTGCTCTAGGCGCTGCTCGCCTGCGGCCAGATCGAGATGCACAAGGGCGACGGCTGAGAAACCCTCTCTCAGCCGTTCGAACCCTTGCCCCTTGACCTCGCCGGCTGACTGCGAGTCCGCCAATCCCGGTCTGGATCTCACGCTCAGGGCCGTAGCCATGCCGAACCATGAGCTGAAGCCCATCCGGCAGACGGGTTTCGACAAGCTCTGCGACGAGGGCATCCGCTTCTGCCCGTAGGGCCGCAGCCAGCATCCGGCGTGCCCCCTCGCGGGCGCGATCCTGGTCAGGGGGTCGTCCAGCGAATGGGGCTAACGAAGCGGGATGATGTCAAATCGTTCTTCATGGCGTATCGCTCTTTCAGCAAGATCTGGAAGGCTTCATCACCCGCCACGATAAACCGCCTTCTCAGGCCGCATCCCCCTTGTTCAGCTATAGTTCCTCAGATGTCCGCGCAGGGCATTGATGGCCCGTGTCCACTGCCGGATCTGGAGTTCACGCACGCGGAATGCCATCGTCGCGCCCTGGGTCTCTTCGATCTTCGTAGGCACGAAGCGCACGGTCGGGCGCAGCCTGCTCATTACGGGTGGTTGCCTTCAATCGTTGCGATCATTCTCCTGTTGACCTTTGCGACGTCGAAGCGCTGTTGCGCCAGCTGATGCGAAGCTTCTGACATCTCAAGCACGGTTTCGCGCGGGAGAGACAGCAGCGTCTGCATGGCATGTGCCAGGGCGATCGGGTTACGCGGAGGCACCAGCACGCCATTCCGTCCGTTGTCGATGGTTTCACGGCAGCCCGGCATGTCGGTTGTAATGACCGGTCGACCAAGCGCCAGCGCTTCAAGCAGCGAGCGTGGGACCCCTTCGCGATAATAGCTTGGCAGCACAACAACATGCGACTGGCGCATCAGGGGCCGAACGTCTGCGATCTGACCATGCCAGGTCAAGATGCCGTCGGCCTGCCAGGCGCCTATCTCGGCTTCGGACACGCTGTTGGGGTTGCTGTCCAGCCCGCCGACCAGATGGAATGCGGCATGGGGGTGACTTTGTCGCGCCACGCGCGCGGCCTCGGCAAAGTCGCGCACCCCCTTGGAAGCGATCATCCGTCCCACCAGCACAAAGCTCATGGGGCCGTCAGGGACCGGCACACGCGCGAAATGGGTCATGTCGACGCCCGAGCCGTTGACCACGCGGGTTTGTGTCCCAGGGCCCAGAATGCCCGCCTGCCGAAACAGCGCCAGATCATCCTGATTTTGGAAGATCACCACATCGGCGCGGCGCAACGCCGTGCGATACAGGCCAGAGACCAGCGCCTTCAGCAGCCGCTGTTTTGTGCCCCCCTCCTCATTAAACGCCAGACCAAGCCCGGTGATCAGCGCAATCCTGCGCGGCACGCGCGCCAGCCACCCCGCCAGCAGGCCCCAGATCACCGGCTTGACGGTATAGCCCATCACCACATCCGGGCGCAGCCCGCGCATCAGTCGGGCCAGCGTGAACAGCAGTTTCAGATCGCCCCGCGGCGACAGGCCCGTGCGGTTCATCGGCACGTCATGCGGGGTGATACCCATGGCGCGCAGTTCCACGGCCTCGGGGCTGCCCGCGCCCAGCCCCGGCGCGACCGCGTGAACCTCATGCCCTCGCGCCTTGAGCGCGCGCAAAAGCGGGCCCCGGAAATTCAGCAGCGAACCAGCAAAACCGGCGATGATCAGAATACGCCGGGGCGTGGCGGGCGCGGATGCGCTACTACCAGTAGACAAGGTCAGAATGGCTCTCCTGAAGGCGGGCGCTCCACTTGATCGCGCAGAACCACGATCAGCTTACAGCCCGGCGAATGACGCATCAGCCGTTGCACGGCCAAATGGTCGGGAAAGATGTTGGATCGTTGCACCGACGCGGGGGCCTGCTCGTAATCCGGCGACTCGAAACAGGGGATCTCGCCCATCGGCAGACAGACGGCGGGATGCGCGTGCAGATAATCCTGGATCGAGGTGATCGAGGCCTTCTGCACCCCGATGATGGCAAAGCCCAGCCACCCTGCTCCTTCGGCAAAGCGCGCAGCCGGACCGACAGGCGCGTGGGGGGAACCCATCGTAATCAGTCGCATGGCATATCTTCCCTGCCAGTTGGAGTGATCGACCCGGGAGGCAAAAAGAGAGGCAGCGAGCAGGCTGGAAAGAGGGACTGAAACGCAGTCATGTCCGGAAGCGTTCCTCCAGCTTGCGGATCCGCTGTGAAATCTTCTGCATCCCCCGGCGCGAGAACCGGCCGCGCATCCGCTCGGTCCAAGTCAACTCAGGATTGACTGGCGGCACCTGTGCGTTCAGGCTAGGCGTCATCAAGTCGATGGCGCGTTTCTGCAGCAGAAGATCGGTCCTTGCCCCAAGCGGAACCGATCAAAAGGCATCGATCAGTGGCCACGAGTTGGCGAAGAGAACCCATTCGAAGCCGAACACATCCTCGGCAAAGCGGTTGTCTCCACCCCAGGCGGCCCGCCGCTGATCTAGGAAGAAATAATCGCCCAAGTCGGAAAAGGCGTAGCGCTCTCGATAGTCGTACCATTGGCTCAAGGCTTTTGCATCGTCGGGAGGTACGGGCCCAAAGATCCGGTCAAACACGCCGATGACTGACGTCTTCGATCTGTCGGGCAAATCCGCGAGAAACTCGTCATAGGGCAGCTTGCTCAGCCCCAGACTCCCTCCGTGCAGCACAAGCGCTCCGTCGGGAAGTTGGCGGTAATAGTTTCCTGCCGCGTACTCGCGGCCACGATCGCCATCGATCCCACGCGAATGCTCGAGATAGGCCGCAAGTCTACTATCCGCTCCGCCGCGTTCGGCCCCGACGACGACATGCTCGATCCCGCAAGCCTTGCAAATGGCATTGGCCACACGAATGTCCTTGTGACTGGCGCCATCGCTCAACCTCAGAGTGAAGGCCCTGAAGGGAACACCGGCCGCAACCAGCGCCGAAAAGATGGTTCGCGAATCCTGGCCGCCGGTTAATGCGACGAAAAGGGGGTGGCCGGTTTGGCCAAGGGCGCGCGCGATCTCGACGAATTCAGCAGCAACGAAGGCCGCAGCCTCGTCCAGCGCACGCGGTCCAACCCGATCGCGGGACAGAACACGCGTCTGGCGTGTGGCCAACTCGAGCGATTGGTCGCAGAACAGCCGCCGCGAACCCTCGACCGGGCCAAAGGGCGAGGCGATCCAGCTGAAGCGGATATCCGAACGAGGAACCCGCAGATTGCGCTGGGTGAACCTGCTCAGCAAGACCGGGCTCGAGGCGCAGATCACATCGCCCTCACGAAAATATTGGACACCTAACGATCCCGACGCGTCAAGCGACAGCCAGCCATCCCGGATCGTCACATAGCGCCCGTCGCCCTCACGAAGCATTCGGCCCAGGATCAGGCGATCCGGCTCCTCGGTGATCAGTAACTCGGGATCATGGTGCAGGAAGACGTCCTCGGCGAGAGGCCGTGTCCGGAATCCGGGCAAGCTCGCGAGTGCTTCGGGACGTTCGGAAACGGTAACGATGAACTGTCGTCGGTGCGGCTTCATGCTGGTCATGGAGCGGTCCCTTCGGAAAATCTGCGCTCTGGTCTGGGTCGGGCGGGCTCACCCCTTCCGCCACACCACACGATTAACGAAATCCGTATAGCTGTGGATGATCCGCACCACCTTTTCCGACACATTATCGGGCGTGTAGTCGTTGACCATGCGCAGCGCCCGGTCCGGGCCGCGCGGCTGGCTGGCGAGGATGTCGAGGCCCTGTAAGACTCGCTCGGGGTTCATGCCGACCATCACCACCGCGGCCTCCTCCATCCCTTCAGGACGTTCGTGGGTTTCGCGGATGTTGAGCGCCGGGAAATTCAGGATTGAGCTTTCCTCGGTAATCGTGCCGCTGTCTGACAGCACTGCGCGGGCATTCATCTGCAACGCGCTGTAATCCGAGAACCCAAAGGGCTTCATTTGCCGCACACGGGGATCCAGATGCGCGCCGGTGGCGGCGATCTTGTTGCGGGTGCGCGGATGGGTTGAGAGGATCACCGGCAGGCCGAACCGTTCGGGCAGAAGGTTGAGGATTTGCACCAGCCCTTCAAACTGCTTCGGGTCTTCGATGTTCTCCTCGCGATGGGCGCTGACCACGAAATAGCCGTGCTTTTCCAGCCCCAGGCGGGCATGCACGTCCGAGGCCTCGATCCGCTCGGCATAGGCTGACAGGACCTCGCGCATAGGGCTGCCTGTGACGATAACCCGTTGCGGATCGAGTCCCTCACGCAGCAGGTAGTCGCGCGCGATCTGACTGTAGGTCAAGTTGATGTCGGCGGTGTGGTCAACGATCCTGCGGTTGATCTCCTCGGGCACCCGCATATCGAAGCAGCGGTTTCCGGCTTCCATGTGAAAGATCGGAATCTTCAGGCGCTTAGCGCTGATCGCCGCTAGGCAGGAATTGGTGTCGCCCAGAACCAGGACCGCGTCAGGACGACGTTCTGCCAGAACCTGCGCGGATTTGGCGATCACGTTGCCGATGGTTTCCGCCGCCGTCTGCCCAGCCGCCTCGAGGAATATGTCGGGTTTGCGCAGTCCCAGATCTTCGAAGAAGATCCCGATCAGTTCGTAGTCATAGTTCTGCCCGGTATGCACGATCAGATGATCGCAGTGCCGATCCAGTGCGGCCATCACCCGAGAGAGCCGGATCAGCTCGGGGCGAGTGCCGACGATTGTGGCGACTTTGAGTTTGGTCATCGAAAACGTCCCAACATCAAGAGAGGCAAGGGCCTTGGTTAGTTGGTCAAAGGCCTCGCGAACGTATCCGGGCGGTCCCGGTCGAACAGTTCATTGGCCCACAGCATGCAGATCAGTTCGCCTTCGCCAGTATTGGTGATGTCGTGGCTCCAGCCCGGCACGGTTTCCACGATCAGCGACTGTTCGCCAGTGGTGTCTATGATGTGGCTTTCGCCAGTGTCCATGTTCAGGAACCGGAACCGGGCCTGTCCCTTGAGCACCAGGAACTTCTCAGTTTTGGCGTGGTGGTAGTGGCCACCGCGTGTCACGCCCGGTCTGGCGGTGAAGAAGCTGAACTGCCCCGAATGCTCGGTGCGCAGCATCTCCGCGAACACGCCACGTGCGTCACCATGGCGGGTGACCTTATAGGCGAAATCCGCCACAGGCAGGTAACTGACATAGGTGGCATAGAGTGCGCGCCCCAACCCGCTGCCTGTGTCGCCTACGGTATGGGTCTGGCGAATAGCACGGTAGCCGCGCAAACGATCGGCAAGGTCCCGCAGCGTGATCCGGTATTCTGGCGCGATTGCGGTCACCTGCTCGCCGCTGCCTGGCTTTGCAAGCCAGGCCAGCCAGCCATCGATCACGTCATCAACATGGACCAGCCGCACCTCGGCTGTTGGGATGTCGATCTGGATCGGCAAGTCACGGGCAATGTTGTGGCAGAAGGTGGCGACGACGGAATTGTAGTTCGGGCGGCACCATTTACCGAAGACATTGACCAGTCGGCAGATATTTATCGGTGCACCCGTGTCCCGGGCCAGGGTCAGCAGATGCGCCTCACCCGCGCGCTTGGTGCGACCATAAGGCGTGTCGCGCTCTACCTGAATGGTCGAGGCTGCGATCACCGGGATCGGGCCTTGGCTGCGCAACACGGCACAAAGCTTTTCGGTATACTTGTCGTTGATATCCGTGAACTCGGCTTCCGTATCGGGGCGGTTGGCCCCGGCCAGATGCACCACGGCATCGGCCTGGCTTGCCAGTTGTGCCAGTTCGGGTGGGGTGGTCTGGCGGGTGGCGCGCAGAACCCCATGGCCGTTTTCCCGCAGGCGCAAGGACAGGTTGCGCCCGATAAAGCCTTCGGCACCGGTGATCAGGATCTGCATTTCATACCTCCGGATCGGCGATTTCGCCCGCCAGCGTTGCGCGGATGAAGGGCAATTGCAGCAGCAGTTGCTTCATGTCTTCCACATTCAGTCGCTGTGTGTTTTCAGACGTATAGTCGAAGCTTTCGCTGATCTCGCGTTCACCGCTGTCGACATAGACGCCATAATTCAGATCGCGCATGTCGGCCGGCACGCGATAATACTCACCCAGATCCACCGCCTGCGCCAATTCCTCGCGCGACAGCAGTGTCTCATGCTTCTTCTCTCCATGCCTGGTGCCGAGGATGTGAATCGGATGGTCGGGCTTCTCCAACAGTTCAAGTAGCGCCTTGGCCAGTATCATGATGGTTGCCGCGGGAGCCTTCTGAACCAACACATCACCGGTTACGCCATGCCCATATCCAAACAGCACCAGGTCGACCGCGTGGTCGAGAGTCATCATGAAGCGCGTCATGTCCGGGTCAGTGATTGTCAGTGGCTCGCCTGATTGTATCTGGCGCACGAAGAGCGGGATCACCGAGCCGCGAGAGGCCATCACGTTGCCGTAACGTGTGCAGCAGATCGTCATGCGGTCGGGGTCGATGGCGCGCGCCTTGCCGGTCGCGACCTTTTCCATCATCGCCTTCGACGTGCCCATCGCGTTGATCGGATAGACAGCCTTGTCGGTCGACAGGCAGATCATGCGCCGCACCCCAGAGCGATGCGCCGCGTCGATGGCGTTCGCAGTGCCCAGGACATTAGTGTTCACGGCTTCCAGGGGAAAGAACTCGCAAGACGGCACCTGTTTCAAGGCAGCGGCATGAAACACATAATCAACGCCATGCATTGCATCCATCAAACTGTCGCGGCTGCGCACATCGCCCAGAAAGAATTTGATTTTGTCGCTGCGATAGCGCTTGCGCATGTCGTCCTGTTTCTTCTCGTCGCGGCTGAAGATGCGGATCTCGCGCACATTCGAATCCAGAAAACGCCGCAACACGGCATTGCCGAAACTGCCGGTGCCTCCGGTAATCATCAGGCAAACATCATCGAGCATGAGCATCAATCTCCAATAAGGTTCGGTCCAAGTGCATTGCACCGCGCCAACAAACCGGCCAAAGCCGCGCCATGCGTCCGGTAATCAAAATGCACCTCGGCAGTGGCGCGTGCGGCATGGCGCATGGCGGTCAGTCGATTCGTGTCCAGGTCCAACGCTCGTGTCAGCGCTGCTTCGACATCGCGCTGGCCGGGGCCTGCACAGGCGAGACCGTTTTCGCCATCACGAAGATGATCCGCGAGATCCGATGTGATGTTGGTGATCACGGGCGTGCCCATAGACAGGCTTTCCACAAACTTTGTCGGAAACCCGGCCTTTGACACCCGGTTAACCTGGCGCAAGAAGATGCTGAAATCGGCGGCACGGGTAATCGCGATGGCGGCGTCATGACTGACCCGTCCATGCAGCTTCAGGCCCGCAGGCATGTCCTTGAACCCACGCAAACTTGCTAGCGCCGCCACGTCCTGTGCCGTGGGTCCCGCAATTTCCAGAGAAATGCGTCTCCCCTCCGGATCCAGTCGCATCAGCGCACCGACTACAACATCCAGCATATCATTCGAGGCCGATCCGCAATAAGCTAGCTGGACCCGCCGACACGGGTTCGCACGATCCAGCCGCGGCACGAGGCCGACCACATTAAGCGTGGGTGGAACCTGCACCACCGGGCACCCACGCCCCCGGTAATAGGTCGCAAGATAGGATGAAATTGCGATCACCCCATCCAGCCGGGGGACCAGCGCGCGCATGGCCAGTTCTGTATTCCACAAGTATGGCGAAGTCAGGAAGCCCAAGGCGGTGTTGGCGGTATACCATTCCACTGCGTCGAACAACAGGGGGATGCTCCGGCGGCGGCAAAGAGGGCTCAGTTGCAGCAGAAAGGGTGTATAGCCGCTATACAGAATTACGGCAGCCGGTGGCACGAGTTGTGCGGCAATCCAGTCGCGGGTCTTGCTACCCATGAACACATAGCGCGCCCGCTTCAGCGCGCGCGGCAGGTGCTCGGCATCGCGCTCACCGATCGAGGCCAGGCGGATGCCCGGTGCGAAGGAGCGCGCATCGCTACCGGAGCGGTCAATCTGCGCCGAGATGACAGTCACGTCATACCCCGCCGCGACCAGCGACTGCGCATTCCCCAACACCCGCCGCGCTCCCGCCCCGCCCTCGGGAAAGGCGAACGGCACGACGTAGGCGATCCAGGGGGGGGGGGCGAGGCTTGCCATGCTCACCACGGCGCGGCCCCCGGGCGGGTGGCAGCATCGCCGCCGGAGACGGTCTTGAAAGCGGCGTCTCCACGCCAACGGCTCAAGTCGCGGCCCAACAAGGTTTCTAATCTTTCCACCTGCGGCGCATAATGTGCCCGCAGCCGCTCAACAGTGGCCGGATCAGGCCCGCTACGACCCTCGACTGGCACGTAATTAGCCGAGAGAAGGCGCCGCCGCAGCATTTTGCGCAACTGCATCAATTCGGGGCGGTTGAGCACTCGCCGCAGTGGCCCCAGCGCATAAAGCCGGTTTAACATCCGCCGAAGCGCCGGATAGCGGAGGCCAGTGGCAGTGTTGGCCCGCGTCCCGGCTTCAACCGGTCGGCGTGCGATGCCCAGAAAGTCGCATAGACTGTCGGCCTGGCCCTGCAGGTCGCTGGCCAGATCCTCGGTCAGCAGGACCAGAACGTTGTCCGTACCGAAGGTCCCCGCCCAAGCCTCATAGATGTCGGCATAATGACCGGGCTCAACATACATACACCATCGATAGACATCCATGTCCGCATCGCTGGCATAGTAAGTCCCGGTGCGCGCGCGACGTCGGTCGGCCTTGTTGATGGCTGGACCTGCGGCCAGGGCGCGGTCGATGGCGGCGGCGAAGTCCAGCCGGTCAAGCTGGCCTTTGTCGCGGGCCATACCGTATTGCGAGAAGGCCCGTGCTATCGGATCGCGAAAGGTCAAAAGGATTTTTGGCGGCGCTTCCATCAGCCCCGCAATCCGATCAATGGCATCGAAGCCGAAACCAGTCGCATGGCCGATCGACATGTCGCCCCGGATCCGCGCATCGCCCGCTGCGGCAAAGTACGTTTCTACATACCACCCCAATCCCTTTACGAAATTATCATCTCTGATGAAGAAATTCGGCTCTTTCTGCCGAGGCAGGAAGACCTCAGGGTGATTGCGCAGCAAGGTGTTGACGGTTGCCGAGGCGGACTTCGGCACCCCCGCATGAAAGAAATTCGGAAGCATCGCGTTTCCTTTCCACCTCTATTAGTACCCGCGGCCCCTGAGACCGGTCTGCAATTCTTCGGCCAGCGCCGCGTTCGAAGCCGCGCCCTTCATGTTTGGAAGTCGTTTCCCCACCCCCATGCAGCAACACCAGTTGCCGATTCATCCGTTTCGCTTCCCTCAAGGTTAAAGCGTCAGATCCGCCGAACCTATGGGTAGAAAGTTTTTCACGTCGAACAGCAGGTGCCTGTCTGCACCCAACCCCCGCAATACTGTCATACCCATGTCGGCGAAGCACTGATGGGCCACGGCCAGAACAATGGCGTCATACCGACCTGGTTCTGGATGGGCGACAAGGTCAAGACCAAATTCCTCCCAAGCCAGTTCGGACCCGACCCATGGGTCGTGAACGTCGACCTCCATCCCGTATTCGCGCAGCGCTTCGATGACATCGACGACGCGGGTGTTGCGGATATCCGGGCAGTTCTCCTTGAAGGTCAGCCCCATTACCAAGGCGCGCCCTCCCTTGACCGGCAGGTCACGCTGCAGCAGCGTCTTGACCAGCCGTCCGGCCAGATAGCTGCCCATGCTGTCGTTCAATCGCCGCCCGGCCAGGATGATCTCGGGGTGGTGGCCAATCTCGGCGGCCTTGTGGGTCAGGTAGTAGGGGTCCACACCGATGCAGTGCCCCCCGACCAGGCCGGGGCGAAACGGCAAGAAATTCCATTTCGTCCCGGCAGCGCGCAGCACCTCGTCGGTGTTAATCCCCAGTTTGTTGAAGATCACCGCCAATTCATTGATTAGCGCGATGTTCACGTCGCGCTGGGTGTTCTCGATCACCTTGGCAGCCTCGGCGACGCGGATCGACGAGGCCCGAAACGTCCCTGCCGTCACGATCGAGGCATACAGGGCATCGACCGCGTCAGCAGCCTCGAGGGTCGAGCCTGCGGTGACCTTGCAGATCGTGGTCAGCCGATGGTTTTTGTCACCGGGGTTGATCCGCTCGGGGCTGTAGCCGACGGTGAAATCCCGGTTGAAGCGCAGGCCGGCACCTGTTCCAGCACCGGCACGCAATCTTCCTCGGTCGCGCCTGGATAGACGGTTGATTCATAGATCACTAGATCACCCGGCTTCAGCGCCGCCCCGACCGTGCGCGAGGCTCCGACCAAGGGTGACAGGTCCGGGCGCTTGTGCTTGTCAATCGGAGTCGGGACAGTGACAATGAAAGTTCGTGCCTCGGCCAAGTCGGCAGGGTCCGCAGTGACATGCAGTTTGTCCGCCTGCGCCAGCTCTCCACGGCTGACCTCGCGTGTGGCATCATTGCCTGCGCGCAGCGCCTCGACCCGCTGAGCGTCTACGTCGAAGCCGATCACGGGCCGAGTGCGGCCGAACTCCACCGCCAACGGAAGGCCAACATAGCCAAGGCCTATGACAGCAATGGGGGAATCTTGCTGTCCAGTCATTTATTGTCACCCTCCCTTGGAGATCCACTGCAACTGGGGTTTCGGTCATGGCCGGGCCCCGCAAAGAGCTGCCACAGGCGGTCCAGCTTGGCGTCGTCATCAAGAAGCGCGGCGGGAAGGCGGACGTTGGTCATTCTGGCGCGCAGCGCGGTGTCGGTCAGGGCACTTTGCATCGTTGCGACGATCGCATCATCATCCTGTTCGGCGATCAGGCCAGTCTCCCCTGCGATCAGCTGTTCCTCGACCCCGGAAACACGGGTTGCGACGATCGGGCGGCCCATGACCTTGGCTTCGTTGATGACGCCACACAGCCCTTCGTAGTACGACAGCATCGCGACCAGATCTGCGTGGCGAAAGGCGGGAAAGGGGTTCTCGATCCGCCCGGGAAGATGCATCTGTGCGCTGACACCCTGGGCCGCGATTTCGGCCTCCATGAGCGCGCTGTCCGGTCCGTCACCGAACACGAACCAGTCGAAATCGAGACCAGCCTCCATCAGGCGGCGGGCCACGCGCACCATGCGAACAAGAGCCTTGGCCTTATCGTTCAACCGACAGACCGATGCGATGCGCAAAGCGCCATCGCGTCGGGGCGGAAAAGGGTCCGGTCCGGCCAGCGCTCGGGCGCGCATTTCGTCGGGATTCAGGATGTTGTGGACTACATGGGCTTTCTCGGCCACTTCTGGCACCGCCGCAATCAGCGACCGCCGCGCCACGTCCGACACGCAGACAAAGGCCGTGAACGCATGCCGGTTGCGCCGCACCGCGCTGATGATTTCGGCTGACTTACCCATTTGCGACAGGTCGTTGCGGATGAACTGCAGCTTTCGGGGTGCGCGCACGACATGGCGAACGATCCATGTCGGTGCACCGGTCATGCCGACCACTGCCGCATCGAACCGCCGCGATGCCAGAGGCAGGGCCGCAAAAACACCTGCCACACCGCGCAGCATGCGCCAGGCCGGGTTTTCCGACCGTTTACCCGGTCGCAAGACGATGACCTCTATTTCGGAGTTCAACCGGTCAACCAGAGCGCCGCGCCCCTCGGTTAGAGTCAGCGTTATCTGCGCCCCGCATGCCTGCAACGCATTGAGCAGACGCAGCGTGGACATTTCACCACCGCCGATATTGAACTGAGACAAATGAAACAGAACGCGTATCATTCCTCAGGCCCAGACGCACGCAATGCATCGCACCGGCGAAGATCTGCGGCTGATCCCCGCCCATATCCTGGAGGCAAGATGAAAAGCACCCCACCCGCCAATCCGAACGATTAAAGGCCATTGTGGTGGCCACCGATGTTTCAGTTCACTCGCATCCCGCACATCGAAACCACAAGTTTTGACATTATATCCGAGGTTTGCCGCGCTCCAGGAGTAGAGGTGAAAATCTCGGTCGGATTCCCTATACGGAAAATCAGTGGGGTGTGACGGAACCACTGCAATCAAGATACCCTCGTCCTTGAGAGCGCAATGCATCTCACGAACCAGCTTCGCCGAATCTTCCACCTGCTTGATACAATGGTCGGAAATGACCATATCGAACGCGAGGTCGGGAAACTCATCGATCGTGGCGTGGACCGAAGAGCCACGCGCGTGCACGGTTTCGGCCGCATGAGAGGTGACTTCCACTCAGTTCTTCCCGCCTAAGGCCGCCAGCAAGGCAACGTCGTCGCACCCGAAATCAAGAATATCCAGGCCATCTTTCAAATAGGGCTGTAATTTCCAAGTGTTGACCTGACCACGCCACAAACCATACCGCGTTTGATCGGCGAAATACGCGCGATCATAATGCTCACTGGCTCCTTCATATTGAGTATTGCTTTCGTTCCAGTGCTCAACAACCATCTTTCAATCCTTGTCTAAGGGATCCAACGAACTGAAAACCGCCGGCATTCGCCAGTTGCGAACTGTGCGGCGCAGGCGGCCCGGCAGAGACCCTGAATACGCCTTGTGAAAGGCGGCCAGCACCCGCGGATCCTCTGGAGGCAGGTTCAGGGTCAGCGCGGTGCCAGACCCCGACAGCGCTGTATGCATGCGATCATGCGCCCGGGTATGCGTGCCGCTACCGTCAAACCCTATGTTGCGAACCAGGTTACGCACCGGATAGATCGCCACACGATCATTGATGACATGCCACAGGTTGAACATGATCGACCAGGAATCGATGCGCCGTTCCAGTTGCCTGCGCAAGCGGTCAAGCTTGTCGGAGCCGGTGGCCATGAACCGCTTGCGCAATGCCTTTTCACGCCAAAGGCGCGGAGCACCCTTGCCAGACCAGTCGACTGTTTCCCAGCGCTCGCGCCAAGTTGCCCAACTATGGCTGCAACTGCGCGGCACTGCGTAGACATCATGCTCATAGCCTTTGGGCGGCTGTGGCAGCGGGCAATACCCCGTGACCGACCCCACCGCTGCGTTCTGCGCATGAAAGTCCAGCGCGGTGTTCATGAAGGTGAGGAACTCCGGCGCAACCAGCAGATCATCTTCCAGTACGATGACCCGCCCCTCTTCGGCGATCACCTGCGTCACGCCGCCAATAATGGATTTCGCCAGCCCCTTGTTATGTTTCGCCTCTACAACTGTGACCGACTGAAATGCACTGCGCCAGTTCTGCTCTTTTAGCAAGGCGCGAACCCTTGCGACATTGGCTTCGGCTTCGGCGTTCCTGGCCCCGTCCGAAAAGACCCAAAGCGTAGTTTTGCGGGCACCTTCGGCCTTGGCAAGGGCGGTCAGTGTCTGGCGCAGGTGGTCAGGCCGAGCGTAGGCGAACAGGACAACGGGGGCAAATTGTCGGGTCATGCGGGCCGCACCTTGCTCACAGCGCGATAGGTCCGCACCAGCGTATCGACGACATTCTGGGGATCATGAGTTATAGCGGCGCGGGCCCGGGCCGCCTGAGACACCCGGTCTGCCAGAGAGTCATCGGCAAAGAGCCGCTGCACTTGCCAAGCTAGCATGACGGGATCGCCGGCTCGGTAAAACAGCGCTTCCTCCCCATCTTGCGCCATAGAAGGCACGCCCCCGGCATAGGACGACACCGCCGGCACGCCCATCATCATAGCCTCGGCCAGCGTGTTGGGACTGTTCTCGATCAATGAGGCCAACGCCACCACATGCGCGCGCCGCATGCGTTCGGCCATTTGCTCGGCATCAAGCTGACCCGTAAAGACAACATGGTCCCGCAACCCCAGATCAGAGATTAGGTCCATCAGATACACCGAATACCCGATAAGGCGCTGGGCCGACAGCCGCGATAGCGACCACGGGTTGCGCCCAGCAATGTAAAGCTTTGCCTTCGGGAAACTGCGCCGAATCAAGGCCAGTGCCTGCACAGCGAAGTGCGCGCCCTTCAAAGCCGAGGCCCCGTTGCCCACGAAGATCGAGAATGGCTCGCAGGTGTCACGCGACCAGGTCTTTTCATAGAATGGTTCACGCAGGATGCGGGGGCAGTGATGGTATTGTGCCGTCGGGTTCAGCCAGTTGGCCTGCGCGCGGTCCCAGATTGTCCGGCCAAGGATATGGTCAGCCATGGCGATGGTTTCGCGCTCACCGTGCAGGCGCGGGCGAAACCTGACGAGATTGTTGGCCAGCAACGCCAGGCCCACCAGCGCATGCTGCGGGTGCTGGGGGTTAAGGAAATCGCCCGCCTTCAGGTGGCCGAACTGATAGGATTTGCATCCATTGATTACCCCTTGCAATGAGATCAGCCGCCGTCCCTGCCAGCTTGATAGAAAGCGCCGGGTATAGGCCATTTCTGTGCCCTCGACATGCAGGATATCGGGCGAAAACTCTGTCAGGGCCCGGTCGCAATCGGCCTGCGCAACATCATAGAGGTCACCTCGCGCCTGGGGGACCGCGAAATAGTCAATCCCCTCGTGATGAACGTGTTGAAAACCCGAAACAGGCGCGCGCATTGCCACGCCGATGCGCAACCCTTCAACCTGCGCAAGACGGCTGGTCGTGACCGAAAGCCAACCACCGAAGGGAGTTTCGGGAACTCCAAGCAAAGCCGCGACGGCTGGCAGGACGATGTTGGATGTCCACAATATGGAGATCGAGTCGGTCATGCCGGTGACACTTGTCCTTGTATGAGGGTGCGTGCGGTAGGCTTCTTGCCAAACCCCATGGTCAGGCCGCAGGCGGCCGGGAACATGATGAACAGCGCCACGCCAACTGTCATCGTCAAGCTGTTGAGAAAGGGTAACAGTATGATAATGGTGAGAACTCCGCCGGTCATGCCGAGCATGCCGGGGGTGCGGCGCAGCATGCGTAGCGGGACATACAACAATAGCGCCATGTAAAGTGCCCCAAAGAGCACGCCGCGCTGGGCAAAGTGATCCAGATATTCCGAGTGCTTTCCAACGCCTCGGTCTCCCATCACGCCCAGAAGTGGGTTCTCCAAAAATGAATTGATGCTGCGAAGATAGCGCTCGGTGCGGTCATTCACGGTTCCAATAGAGCCGCCAAGTTCCAGCGACAGCCTGATGTCGCGCAATTTGAGAGCAAAGTTCGTTCCCTCGGCAAAGGGCATCAGGAAATCAACGATATGTATCAGAAAAATCGGGGCGACTAGTATCAGGACCACGGCAAGCGGAGGCGCAACAACCAATTTCCAGGGTCTAGGCTTGAGATACGCTAAAGATATCATCAGCGTAGCCATAAGCAGCAAGATTGCGATCGAAAAACCGGCATTCAGTACAACGGCAACGATCAATACCAGGGTGATAACTGGCAGCAGTCGCAGCGGCCTTGGGGCCGATGACATGTCAAACTTGCGCCTTTGCATGGTCATGGATATCATAATCGGCACCAAAATTAGGCCAGAGTAAATCAAAGAGTACCCCCCGACACCCTGCTGCATCAACTCAACGGCTTCTTCAGATGAACGGACAACTGTCCGAGCCGCGTGCGAGCCGAAGGTATCAAAGGCCCGAAAAGTGGCGAAAAACCAGATCGGCAACGTCACCATCATTGCCCAGAAAACCGGAGCCAAGCTTCTTGGATCGTGCCTGCGGCTTTCATAAACGATCAGCAACGTCAGCAGAATATACATCTGGATATGCGACAGCAGGCCCCACTCACGCAAGCCATACCAAAGCACCAGATCATAGAAGATGAACAGAAGCGCGCCAAAAACAGGAAGCGTCGGGCGCCAAAAAATGCCGTTGGGGCGCGACAGTTCAAGACCAACCCATGCCCCAAGCGCGGCCAGTGCCGCAAGGCGAGCCAAGTCATTGGGCGTCAGTATCGGGCTGGTGATCCACAGACAGAGAAAAATCAGCGCGATGTTCTGTAGCGATGTGATGCTGAACTTCATGCACCGACCCTGCCCATCTGCATCTGGATTAGCATCTCCTCAATCATCCTTTTACGTGACAAGATCGCGAAAATCAGGACTGTCTCGCAAGTTCTCGTCCCAGTTGCCCGAGGCGACGATCTGGCCATGTTTCATGACAAGGATCCGGTCACAGGATCTGACAGTGGTCAGACGGTGCGCAATGATCAGCAGTGTCTTCTCGC
This sequence comes from Tropicimonas omnivorans, assembly GCF_031846565.1. NCBI lineage: Bacteria > Pseudomonadati > Pseudomonadota > Alphaproteobacteria > Rhodobacterales > Roseobacteraceae > Tropicimonas > Tropicimonas omnivorans. Next base: position 32,268 of record NZ_JAVRHL010000006.1, read on the forward strand.
CTGGCAATGCATCAATGGCTGCAACCAGTTCGGCTTCGGTCACCGAATCCAGCGCACTGGTCGCTTCGTCAAAGACAATCAGATCCGCATCGCGATACAGCGCACGTGCAATGCCAATGCGCTGCCGCTGGCCCCCAGACAGACGAACGCCGTTTTCACCGACATCTGTATCATAGCCATGCGGCAACGACCCGGCGATGAAATCGTGCAACTGTGCGATGCGCGCGGCTTCCTCGATGCGAGCGCGGTCGGCCTTGCCAGCCTCCGCACCCAAGGCAATGTTCTCGGCGATATTGGCATCCGACAGAAAGATGTTTTGTGGTACATACCCTATGGCCCTTTGCCAGACTCGGATATCTGAATCGGCAAGAGGAACGCCATCAACCAGCACGGTCCCCGCCGAGGGGCGATGCAAGCCGAGGATAAGGTCCGCGAGTGTGCTCTTGCCCGCACCAGTTGCGCCAACGATGCCGATGCGCTGCCCCTTTTGCAGGGTGAGGTCGATCTTGTCGAGAGCGGGCCCATCGGCGGAGAGATAAGAGAAGGATACCTCGCGCAGTTCCAGCGAAGCGTTTAAGCGGATCTCTGCGGAGTACGGTTCGGCACGCATGGTTTGTTCTACTGGCATCGACATATCGGCATGAACACTGACGACTGCGGCAGTTCCGAATTTCATGACACTAATAGATCGGTATATCTTTTGCACTTCGGGCATAAGCCGTTGCGCGCCTATGGCAATCATGCCCAACTCAGGCAGTACACCGTTCAGTAGCTCTCCAGTGCCAAGGGTGGTTTCATCCAGGTTCAACAGCGGCAGCAGAATGATGGCAGCAAACACCAGCGCTTCGACCATGAAACGCGGCGCCATATTGATAATATTAGCGCGCGATTGCATCAGTGCGGCCCGGTGGGAAAATCTACTATAGTTGGTTAGGTAGAACTTTTCCGTGCCCGCAATCTTGATGTCCTTGATCCCACTGAGTGCCTCGCGAGAGATCCTGTAACGTTCGCTATTTGCCGCGACCCGGCTCATCCCCATCCGGCCCAGAACGCCCCGCAAAAGAAAATAGACGATCAAGTAGGCCCCGGATATGATCAGGAGCGCGAACAGCGTAATGACCGGAGCAATCGTCATCAGCACACCGACGACCGACAATGTGCCTAGGGCCCCTGCCGCCAGTTCGGCTGCAGGACGAAAGAATTGCTGCACAACCTCGCGCGTTTCGTTCAAGATGCCCTTTGCCATGTCGCCGGTGTTTCGGCCCAGGAAAAAAGTCATCGGCTGCGACATGAACACTTCCAGCAACCGAACGCTGATCGAGTGAATGCGCATTTGTGTAAATCGTTCGACCATATAGACACGCAGCACCTGAAGTGCGGCATTGGCCAACAACATCGTTATCGTTGCGATGCCCAAAAGGAAAACAAAGGTCAGGAGCGACGGTGCACCCACAAATTCGTAGCCCCAGCGAAGCCAGGCATTGGTCTCGATCGCATCGGGGCGGGTCAGCACCAGCAGGAATGGATAAACCGATGCAACGCTCAACGCCAATGTGATAGAGGCGGTCAGGAATACTGTCAGCACAAGGAAAGCATGGCGCTTTTCACGCGGAGTAAGCAGGCTCAACGCCATGCGAAGCGGCTGCCGCTGGCCGCCCGCGGTTGTATCGGTTCCATTCGGGATAGTGTTTTTTGTGGCCTCGGTCATTCATGTTCTCCGGCGCGTTTCTTCAGCCACAGACCCATGCGCTCCATCCCTTGCCCAAAAGTGTGAACAATTGCGCCGCCTGTCCCGTGGCGACCGCGCTTGCGCCGCCACAATGCCCGCAAGCGCACAGACTTGGTCAAGCGTGTGGTTCCGTCCAGCGCTATCGCCTCGGGACCAGAGAATGGCAGGTAGCGCACGGTCAGATCATCCGCATGCGCGTAATCCCGTAACAAGCGCTCAACGTTGTTGGAAGAGAACTCTTCCTCGGTGCATGGCGCCTTTTCAGCAATTTGCAATGCTTCAAAACGCTCGCTGAAGGGTTTGTAACCGGTGTCGATTCGCACATCAGCGGTAGCCATCAACCCTTCGGCCAGCCCCATAATAGCGACTTGGAAATCAGGATCGGCCTGCGCGCGCGCGCGCATTTTTGGGATCAGGTCGGCCAGAAGATGGCTGTGCTTCTGGGCATGGGTGTAGCACTTGCGAAAGATATCGCGGTTGCTTTGCCCGAAATCATGCAGCCCCACCACATAGGGGACTTGCGCCCAGGGGTGGCCGCGGGCCTTCATGCGTTGCATTGCAGTGGTTTCGGGGCGCAGCGATGTGCCTTCTTCTGGAATGCAGTCGATCATCTGCGACAGCAGCGAGGTTCGAAACAGGTGGTTTCCGGCTTGGCGCAGCGTGACGAACAGCTTGTCAAGGACAGCGCCCTGCACCTCGAACACATATGGCGGCTGAGCCTGTGCGGTGCGCAGCATTGCTGCGACAGAGCCAGCGCGTAACACCACATCGGCGTCAATGCAGAAAGTCCAGTCGCGACCTGCCGCGATCCCGGCCTCGAAACCCACGCGCATGGCTTTCGAAAAGGGCGCCTCTTGCACTGTCACGATCTGATCAGCAGTAACTCCCTGCGCAAGGATCGCCGCGCGGCACGCGGCCTCTGTGCGCTCTCCGACCGCGCGTATGATGATGGTGACTGGGTCTAGGTCAGTCACGTCTGACGCGCCGATCCGCTTCTATTTGGTCCAACGGCAAGTCCCGTTGTCATGCCCCACCTCTGCGGAGAATCTTGCGCAGTGCGCGTTTCACGGAATGCACCATGTCGGAGCGCCTTTCGCTTTGCTGTGCGGCGTGCGCCAGGAGCTGCATGGCTGCTTCAAGATCATTGCTCAGAAAACGCGACAAGAGATCGGACTCGACGAGTTCCAACTCGTGTGCCCCGGTTTCGGCTAGGCACCGGTCGATTTCGCCCCGGTCGTAAAGCTCCGGTTCATCGAAGGAAAAGCCGAAATCCGCGCGCAGGGCAAGGGCCTCGTCATGCCATGCGTCGAGGATCAACCAGCGCACTGCCGGTGTAACCGAGACGTGGCGCAACGGGACCGAACCTGCCAGCGCTGCCTCGGCTCGGGCCAGTCGCGCACGCCAATCGCGCGTATACTCAACAAAGGAGGCAGCATCGCGCTTGACGGCATTGGACAGCACCGCATGCAACGCGATGCAACCTTCGCCAGTCAAACTGACATTTGCGTTCCTCTCAGGCATCGTCACGATGGACGATAAGCCAAGCTGCACGGTCTCCAGGAAATCGACGCGAAGATCGCCAACCGCTGCAAGGTCGCGCAAATGAACCTGTCCAACCGCGCGCCACCGTACCAGCCGCGCATGCCACGGCAAATAGCCCGGCAAGCGGACGCCTGATGTGCGGCCCAGCCGTTGCGAAATCTTGGCTTCATGATTGGCGACGGGGCTTCGCAAGTAGGCGACAGAGGTCACCTCGGCACCGGGCGCGATTTGTCCCACCCATCTGCGCAGCGTGTCAAAATCGTCCAGCGACATGAAATTCTCAGCCGACAGGATCACCGTCTCGGGTGTGTGCCGCCTGACCTGATCGGCAACCGATTGCCAAGCGGCTTCGGTGCGGTGTTCCACAGCGCGGGGATCGCCACCATTGCGACGCAAATCGATGTCGCGCATCATGTCGGCCCCATGCAGCCCAGCTGCGAGATCCGTGTGATGTGTCGCCCGACCGATTGCAGGATACAGAATGCCGTTCCGCGCCAGCACCTCACGGTTCACACTCAGGGCCACTTGCAGACTGCTTGATCCGGCCTTCGGCGTGCCGATATGGATGATCAAGCGCATCTAACCACCTTGAGAAGCTGCTTAGGAATGATGTCAGCCATCATGGGTCTCGTTCTTCGCCTGCGGAGGGATGGTCGCAAGGGCTTCGGTCAGCTTGACATAATGCTGGTGCGCGTCGCGCATACCTTCCGACACGTCGTTGCTCCGACCGATGGCTATGGTTTTTGCTAGCGCACCCGGCAGCAGGAAACACCTGAGGAAGCGCAAGAGGTTGGGGCTTTCCCAAAACAGGCTCTCACGACCAATTCGTTTGTAGAGAAGGCGCGTCTTTTCCTGTCCGGCATAAGCGATCGTGGTGCCGCCATAGCTCATGGTCATGACGCCAAGATGCAGACGCGTGCTGACAAGCAGATCGAGTGAAGCTGCTTCGCGGCAAGCATCCTCGACGTCCGCGAGCGTCTTGCGAGTGCAGTTCTTCGGCAAGCGTTTCGGGGCGAACGCTTTGAATGCGCCGTTCGGGCCCGGGTGGATCTCGAGAAAGACGAAATCCAGGTCGGGGCGCAGGCGCACGATAATTTGCAGTATCTTGCGCAGCAGTTTGTAGCGCCGAGATTGTGTCAGATATAGGTTGAAGCCAATGCGACGGCGCCCGTTGCCCGACCCACGAGAGACTGGCACCTTGTCAGCGGTCGTCCAGACCATATCATTGTGAAACGCTCCCTGGATGCCGGCCTGTTCAAGCAATTGAACATCTTCGCTATTGCGCAGCGTGACATATTTCAAGGCACGCACAAGATTGTGCCGTTCAATTGGCGCAATCTGCTCCAGCGACTTTCCGGCCCCACCCAGCGAGATGCCAAGTTGTGGTATGCCTTTGGCTGTCGCCGCCCTGACCGCAGCGCCCAGATCATCATTGAAATCTTTCTGCTGGGAGCTCAGATTGCGGCGCGGGATTAGCAAGCCGCCGCCACCAAAGACGATCACGTCAGACTGGTTTATCAGGGCGGTGATGTCGGAAATCAGCTCAACATCCCAGCCCGCCATGAACTCGGGCGACTTCGTGAACACGATGGGTTGGTGGCCCAGTGTCTTGATGTGTCGCGATAGCAGATAGGCCATCAGATTGTCGCCGAGGTTGCCATAGCTGTAGTATCCGAACAGCGCGACCGTCAATTTTTCGCCCATGGGCTTCAACCTCGTTTGAAATTGCGATGGACACGACGGTGCGTACCTTCAAATTTACGTTGCCTGACCTTGCGCCGTGGGCTTTTGCCAGGGCATTCGGCCAGCTCGCGGTGCGAGCATAGTTACGTCACGCGGGTGACGACCTTGCGTTACAGGGTCAGGGGGCCAAGGTGCACAGTCTCAGGATCCGTAATAGTCGCGATACCAGCGCACGAAACACGCGATGCCTTCGCGGAACGGGGTTTGCGGGCGGTAGCCAGTGAGCTGTTGCAGCACCGAGGCGTCGGCCCAAGTGGCGGGGACATCGCCGGTCTGCATCGGCATGTAGTTGCGGATCGCCTTCTTGCCCACCTCATCCTCGATTGCCTCGACGAAATCTAGCAGCCGCACCTTGTCGGAATTGCCGATATTCACCACACGGAAGGGCGCTACGGGTGACAGGCTGTCGCCCTCGACGGCCGTTTCCGGGCCACCCGGTACCGCGTCGATCAGCAGTCGGATGCCGCGCACCAAGTCGGTGACATAGGTGAAATCGCGCCACATATCACCATCGTTGTAGATGTCGATAGGCATCCCCTCCAAAATCCCCTTGGTGAACTTGAACAGCGCCATGTCGGGGCGCCCCCAAGGGCCGTAGACCGTGAAGAACCGGAACATGGTCGTCGGCAGGGCGTAGATATGGGCATAGGAATGGCCCATCGACTCGTTCGCCTTCTTGGTCGCGGCGTAAATCGTCAGTTGGTTGTCGGCCTTTTGCGTCTCGGCGAACGGCATCTCGGTATTGGCGCCATAGGCCGAACTGGTTGATGCCATCAACAAATGCTGTACCGGCACCGCACGCGCCGCTTCCATGACGTTGAACGTGCCGACGATATTGGCGTCGATATAGGCGCGCGGGTTTTCGAGACTGTAGCGCACACCTGCCTGCGCGGCGAGATGAACTATGACATCGGGCGCAGCGCTAGTGATTGCCGCCTGAACCGCATCATTGTCCTCGAGCCTTGCCTGAGTGAAGCTGAATTGCGGATGCTGACGCAGCACCTCCAGACGCCGTTCCTTAAGCCGGACATCATAATAGTCCGTCATGCCGTCGAAGCTGGCAACCCTCCACCCTTCCTGTAGCAGCAGTTCGGCCAGGTGAAACCCGATGAACCCTCCGGTTCCGGTGATGAATGCGGTTCTCAACGTTCGACTCCCACATAGGTCTCGAACCCGGCCTGCAGTGCAGTTTTCCGGTCATAAATGTTGCGCAGGTCGACCAACGCCGAACAGGACATGCTCGCCGCCATCCGGGCTAGATCGAGCGCGCGGAACTGATTCCATTCGGTCAGGATCACAAGCGCATCGGCACCGGTGCAGGCGGCGTAAGGGTCTTCGATCCACTCTACGCCTGGCTACAGGGTCTCGCCTTCCTTGCGACCATGCGGTTCGACCACCTAATTTTCATTATATTTCTTCACAGTCGCGTTTTCAGTTCTGTGTGGATTTTAGTGCAACATCGAGCGCTTCAGCCTCGAGCGCCGCGATCTCTCCCCTCAGTGCTTCGTATTCTTCAATCTTCCGCACTAGGAACGCGCGCGTCAGCGCCGCCTTCCGCGCGACGCCTTTTGGCGTCAAAATGTAAGCATATCGGCGTTTGTCTTCAGCCGCCGTGAAATTCCCCAACTTCACTAGCCCTTTGTCGATCAGCGCGTTCAGCACGTAATGAATACCGCCGACACTGACCCCGACCGCCCCTGCCAGCTCCCGCTGGGACATTTCCGGGTTTTCTTGCAGAAGGCGAAGCACGCGGAAATACGTGTCTTCCTGCAGCTTGGTGCGCTTGCTGGCCATTTCAGGGTTTTCTCAGGCTACCGCACAAGGCCTGCCCTTGGCGTGCCTTGCTTGATACAATGGTGATGTTGAGAAAAATTCCCATCGCTCAGTTCCGACCGATATCAAATGCTGCACACGCAAACAAGAGGCAAATTCCGAGGTTTAACAGTTCGCTATCAAGCATCTTCAAGCAGCCGCCTGATAACGCCGTCACCAACTTTCGGGCATAGCTCCTCCTCGAGCTTTGCCACGCTGTCGTCCGCCGGCGCCAGAACTGTGACGCGGTGGCTGTCGGAGAGCAGCGCCTTCAGAACCGGCTGGCGGAAGTTCCAGATGTTCCAGGCGGCATTCACGGTCAGCATGACGTGAAGGGGCTGTTCTGGGGCGCTCGACTTCTGGGCCATGAAACTTGTGCCGACTATTCTGCTACTGGACGGCCCCGTCCTATTGGTGCGTCCTCCGGGAGGCCAGAAATAGTTTTTCCGTTCGCCTCCGTCGCCACCCACCTCCTCGGAACACACCCATCCGAGGAGATTTCCCCTTGTCGAGACGTCCGAAATACCCGCCCCATCCCACGCCGCCCGACGATCCCGGCCGTCGCTTTCTCGACCAATCGCTGAGGAAGCTGCGCGGCGAGGGCTATCGCGGTGCGGGGGCGCGGTCGCCCGGCCGGCGCCCCTGGAACGCGGTTTCCGAGATGGAGAGGCTGGAGGTTCGCCCCGAGGGCGACGGCTGGGTCGCCGAGCTTGGATTCAAGACGCGCTGGGGCAGGGCGGCGGTGTTTCTGCGGGTGCCGGCCCGGGGATGTTACCCGAGCCGGCGGCAGGCGGAGGTGGAGGCACGCAATGCCCTCCGCCGGCTGATGCGCCGCGTGGATGGCCCGGGGCTCACGGCCCCTTGGCGTTGAAGGGCAGGCTGCCGGTGTCCCGCGCCCTGTCCTCGGGCGGGGTCGCCCGGGCGGCCGCCGCCTCGGCAAGATCCTGCAGCACTTCGAACAACGGGAAGGCCTCGCGCTCGCGCCGCTTCAGGCGGCCATGCACGAGGCCCGCGATCCGCTTGCGCTCGTTCGGGGGCAGAGTCGTCAGCCAGTCGAGAAAGGCATAGCCGAACAGGATCTTCCTGCGGGTGTCGCGCTTGCGGTGCTGTGCGGCCGCCTTCACCTTCGCGTCGGCCAGTTTTGCGCGTTCCCGCGCGATCTTCTCTTCCAGCGCGGCGACCTGTTTTTCCACGGGTGTCATCGTCATTTCCTTTCGGTTCGTCTCACCGAAAGGGAAATGCGGCCCCGGGGCCCGTGCCGCTCCCCGGAAATTTCCTACGTGCCCGATGGCGGCAAAAAGCGCCCCCACCGAGCCTGACGAAAGGCGAAGGGCGCGGTTACGCAACTCCCAGGGGAGTTGCCGCGCGCCTGCGGCGGCCTTTTTTCCGAGCGAGGGCCGGCCGGGGGCGCCATCTCCTCGGCATGAGACACAAAGCCTCCCGCTTCGAAGTGAAGATCCGCAACCGCGCCAACACGCCCTCCATCGTCGCGGCCGCGGCCTATTGTGCGGGCGGGCGCTACCGCTGCGACCGCACTGGGCAGGTGAAAAACTATTCCCGCCGCCGCGATGTCGTCTCGGTCGAATCCATCAAGATGCCCCACGATCCCGAGCGGATCTGGAACCTCGCCAGCGCGGCGGAGAAAAATCCCCGCGCCCGGCTCGCCCGTGAGATTTTGGTGTCGCTGCCGCACGAGCTACCGCTTGAGACGCAGCGCGTTCTGGTGCGCGGCTACTGCCTCTGGCTGCACGACCGCTTCGGGATTTCCGCCATGGCGGCGATCCATCACCCGCTTGCCCATGGGTTGGATGACGAGGTCGTCGCCGACATGATCCCGCAGACCGAGGGGCGGAAAAAGCCGGCGAAGCCGCGCAAGGATGAGCGAGGGAATCCGCTCAATCACCACGTTCACATCCTGTGCCCGACGAGGTTTTGGGACGAGGAAACACAGAGCTTCGGCGAGAAAATCCGCGACCTCGACGACGTAAAAACCGGCCCCGGATGCGTCCGCCAGATCCGCGAGGAATGGCAGCGCCGCGTCAATCGTCATCTGGAAAAGGCGGGCGTGAAGACCCTTGTGGACCTGCGCAGCTACGAGGCGGCCGCCGCGGCCGGCGACGCGCCCGAGGGGCTGACCCCGCAGCCCAAGCTCGGGCCGCGCAACGCGGCGCGCGGTCGGCGGCGTGAGCAGGAGACGGGGCGCGACGACACCTTCCTCGGCCAGGCCCGGGCGAAGACCCGCGCCGCGAACGAGGCGCTCTGGCAGAGCTGGCTGATCCTGCGGGACGCCGAACGCGAGAAGGCGCGGCTGGAAAGGTCGCACCGGATCGCCGCCGAAACGGAGGCGGCGCGCCGGGCGGAGGCCGCCGAGGCCGAGGCGAAAATCGACACCGCCGAGACCGCCGCCGCCCGCGCCGAGGCCATCGCGGCCGCCCCCCACCTCGACGCGCTCGACCCGCAGCCGGCCGCGATCGCATGGGCCGAAGGCAGGCTCAAGGCCGAGATCGAACCGGAAAGCGACAGGACTCTCGACCCCGAAACAGAAACGGCGGCCACCCCGGAAACGGAGCAGCCGCCGAAATTCGTGATGAGCGAGAAGGAGAAGAAACGCGCCCGCCCGCCGCGCCAGAGGCAGAGGGTGAGGGGCGGCGGGTGAGCCTGGGCGATGACGCGATCAGACCCAATTCCCCCTGGGAGCCATGCCGGCCACTTCGCTGATTGCCGCGCGGCGAGCGATGTGCTGAGGGCTGGGAAACCGCCCGTGGGCCTTCGTGAGAAGACGGTCGTGGCGCGCCCGGTCAATGTTATCGGAGGCCAGAATGGCGCATGCGGTTTCCTGCCAGAAACGCGGCGAAAGCGAGGTCATGCGCAGGGCCGCGATCTGGCCGGTCGCACTGTCGACCACATGAAGAACGAAAGGCCAGGTGGCCTGCGACGTCAGCTTTTCCGCAGTTTCCAGAACCCTGCGCAGCGCGATGCGATCCGCCGGCGCCTCTATCCCCAGCGCGAAGCTGCAATCAAGGCAGAGGCCACCCACGCGGATGACGAGAACAGGCAGAACGTCCGGCCCGCTGCGCAGCTTGGTCAGCGAAAGGTGCAGCTTCGCGGAACCGAGCGAAAGCCGCTCCGCGTCGTCGATATCGCGAAGCTCGATGGCACAGATTGCCAGGTGGTCATCGCCCTGTTCCTTGAGAAACATGCAGGCGCCATCCTGCGGCAACCGGGGGAGGGAGGAGGGCTGACCCACTTGGAGGGAGATCATCGTTTGTATCCTTCATGATTGAGGAGACAGCGCGCGAGGGGGAGGCGCGCTGTCGATAAAGTTGTGGAGAGCGGCCTCGGTCAGCCCCGCCGCCAGGGCGCGCGGGCGACCGTGTCGACGAGGCGGCGCTGCCGCGTGTCGAGCCGCTGCCAGGCAGCGCGGAAATCGGCGTAGTCCTCCGGCAGCAGGTCGAGCCGGCCGAAGGCGAGCGCGACGGCGATGGTCTCGCTGGTCGAAAGCGGGCCGATGGCATCGTCAACGTCCGCCCCGCCGAGAATGCGGCGGCAGGCGCCGGTGTCGCCGCCCCCCATGCCAGAGGTGATCTCGGCCAGGGCGGCCTCATGCGCGGCTTTCTCCGCCTTGGCGCGGCGGAGCATGTCGAGTGCGTCGTTCATGGAAGTCTTCCTTTCGTGAAACGCGGCGGCCGGGGATCGGCCGGCTGATGAGGAAGTCGGAAGGTTCGAGATTGCGCGGGAAAGATCGGCGACATGACCTTGCGTAAGGGAGCTGGCCCCCGGCGCCCCGCGTGGCGAGGCCGAACGCGGGAGCTCCCTCCGCTTGGTCACGGGGTCTTCGCGACCTCTTGGCTATCCACAGCCGTCCGCTTGCGCCGGCCGCGTTTAGGCCAGGGCTCGCCCCAGATGTCGAAGAGAGGAAACCCCTCGCGCCGTTCGGCGTGATAGGCCCGGTAGTCGTAGATCTTCCGGGTCTCCTCGGGCGCCTTTGACGCCACGCCGTAATGGTTGCAGCCGATTATATCGGTATGCCCGCCGCCGTCGCGCTCGGCATCGGCGCGCTCCAGCTCCAGCAGCTCGCGCAGGGGCTTGGCCTGTTCGATGGCTTGGAGCCTGCGGTGTTTCGAGCTGTCGCGCTGGCGCTCCGCGACCTCGGCGTCGGCGAGCCGGCCGAGAAAAGCTTCTTGAAGATGAGATGTGGACAGCCGGTCGGAGCCGATGCGCGAGTGGCAGCGCAGGCGGAGGGCCTCGAGCGCCTCGTCACCCAGATGCGCCAGCTCGCGCCCCCGCTTCAGTCGGCGCTCGACGGCGTGGTCCAGGTATGCCGCGACGACCTGTTCCTCGAGCCGGTAGCGCAGCAGACCGAAGGTCTCCCACGAAATCTGGGCCTCGACATCTTCGAGCGAGGTGCGCTCGAGGCTGGCGGTCACCGATCTGAACGCACCGCGCGCGTCGAACTGCAGGCGGGCGTGGCAGGTCACATCGAACCGGCTCATCGCTTCGCGCAGCAGGCCGGAGACCGAGGCGTTGAGCTGGAGCTTCAGCTTCGCCGCTTCGAGGGCGACCATGCCGGACAGAAGTGCCGGCAGGCCGATGGGGAGAACATGCATCGGGGGTCCTTTCCTGTGATGCGCGGCGGCCGGGATCGGCTGCCTGACCAGGACCTGGATGCGCCCGGGGTGGCCCGAAAACGACCGACCACATGACTTAACGTCAATTTCTGGGAAGAGCCGGCCGGACGTAGGTCCTGCCCATGGATCTCTCGCAGCACCACAGTTTCAGCACCGCCACGCGCCCCGCCGCCGCGCACATGCCGGCCGAGGCTTACCTGCGCCTGTTGCACCCGCTTGGCGCGCAAGGCTCGGCGACGTTGATGCTGCTGGAAGAGGACAGGCGCTGCGCGCGCACATACCGCCCCGATGCGCTGCCCTTCGCGGCGCTCAACTGGCTCGACCGCGCGGCCTATGTCACCCTGCATCGCTTCCGTGGCACGCGCTCCGGCGGGAGGCTGGCGGCGCTCAACGTGCTGGCGCTCGATCTCGATTATCGGACCATGCCGCAATGGCGCGGGGCCGCGCCGGGAAAGGTGGCGCTTGCGGTGAAGACGGCGGCGCAGGGCCTCGGCCTGTCGCTGCCCTCGGTCGTCACCGACACCGGCCGGGGCCTCGCCGTGCTCTGGCTCATTCATGAGCTGCCCGGTGCCGCCGCGCCGCGCTGGCGGCCGGCTCAGCGCTGCCTGATCGACCTGTTTGCGACCTTCGGGGCTGACCGCTCCTGTGGCGACGCCGCGCGCATCTTCCGCCTTCCCGAGACGGTGAATGCGAAATGCGGCCGCACCGTCACCGTCCTGGGCGGCACCCTGCGGCGCCACGATTTCGACGCGCTCGCCGATGCGATCTACACCGCCGCCGGCCGGCCCACCCGGACGGAGCTTGGTCAGCGGAAGGCTCGGAAGGCTGAGCGGCACGCCATGCCGGCCGGCGGCCCGCGCGGCCTCGCCCCCGCCGCCCGCTTCGCACAGGTCCGCGCCGACCTGATGGCGCTCGCCCGGCACTGGGGCGGGCAGGTGCCGGAGGGGCTTCGCAACTCATGGCTTCACCTGCTCGCGACCTGCCTGACACACCAGCACGGCGGTCCCAACCTCGCGCCCGAGGTCGAGGCCGCGGCGCGCCACTGTGCCGGCCTGTCGCCTGCCGAGGTCGCCGCCGTGATCCGCGCGGCCGAGCGGCGTCAGAAAGGCGAGCAGGATCGGTATTTCTACAGCGGCGCGCGCACGGCCGAGATGCTGGGCGTCTCCGATGATCTCGCCCGCCGCCTGCATCTCAAACAAATCCACTCCGAGGCGGAGAGGGCCCGGCGGCGGCTGGAGAAGGAGGCCGGCCGCCGCCGCGCGAAGGGGATGGCAACGCGCGAGGACTACCTCGCCGTCCATGCAACCTCCCGGGAAAAACCATGGGAGGCCCACGGTTATTCCCGCGCGACCTGGTATCGCCGGGGCTGTCCGCCGGCGCCCGCCGCGAAAACCGCCGAACCGGCGTCCCAGGACACCTGCACCCCGCGTGAGACAGGTCTGCCGCCGCTACAGGGGGGCTTGCCACGCCGCAGGCCCCGGCCCGCCCTCTCAGCGGGGCACCAGCCCCTCCACCCATCCCCCGAAGCCCCCAGGAACCACCGCCAGCCCCCCGCGCAACCAGCCCCGACCCGGCCCGACCCCAGCCGAAGTCCGCCGAACCGCCTGCCGGACCTGTCGCCGACACCGGAAGAGATCGTATTGGCGGAAGAGATCTTCCCGGGGGCAATGGCATGCCCCGACCCCTTTGCCGCCGCACGCGCCTCGTGACGCGCAGCGGCAAGCGGTCTTGGGGCCCTGACAGAAGAGCTGCCGTCGTTTCACTTCACGACAGGAGCTATGATGTTCGATCAAATCCAACCAGACTGGCAGCAGGATCTCGCGCTCGGCGACGTGGTTCTCTTCCGCTTTCCCACCACCGAAGATCTCCCCGAGGGCGAGGCGCCCAAGATGCGGCCCTGCCTCGTTCTCGACACGCCCCGGCTTACCGGGAAGAGCTTCGCCAAGCTCGCCTACGGCAGCTCCGCCTATGGCAAATCCAATCGCGGCCGCGAGGTGATCGTCCGGCAGGCGCCCTCCATCGCTGAGGCCGGCCTCAACCGGCCATCGCGGTTCACCCTTGCCCGGACGCTGTTCGTCAGCCTCGATCACCCCGGCTTCGACGCCGAGACCCACGGCGACCCCCGCATCGGCCGGCTCGACGGTGGGCTGATGGAGCGTCTGCACGCCCTGCGCGCCCGGATGCAGGCCGAAGCGGACATCGCCGCCGACCGGCGCCGGGCACGGCGCGAGGAGCGGCGCCGCTGGCTGGCCGAGGGGCGCGCGGCGGCCCGGCACAATCGCGACCTCCTGCAAGACCGCGCTGTGGCGGGAGGTGCCCGATGAGCGGCCCCGAGACCTCCCCCACCGTCGAAGACCTCGCCGCCGAGGCGCTCGCCATAGCCCGTATCGCGGCGACGGCGATCCGCGAGGATGTGCTCCACCGGCTGCCGCCGCAGGAGCGCGCGGGGCCGGAGCGGCTGCTGCGGATGCTGGAGGCGCGCGAGATCTTCGACGCCCCGGCGCTCGATCACCTGGCGAGCCTCGAGAGGCGGCTCGTGGAGCGGATCACCGAAGGCACCGTCATGGTCGACCGGGCAGAGGCGGGCGAGGGCAATGTCTCTCCCGCCTTCTGGCAGGAGCCGAGGATGACCGAAGAGGCCGACGCCCTCTCGAACGCCCTCGCCGTCATTCTCGAGCTGAATTTTCTTCTCGAGGCCATCCAGGACCGGCTCGCCGCCGAGGCCGCCGTCGAGGCCCTGCGCCAAGCCCTCTGATCCCCGGAACATGCAGTGAAATCAACTGCATGACGGCGCGCCGGCAGTCCCTCTGCTGCTCCCGGCCGGCGCGCCGTACCGGAGATAATGAACCCTGGTCAAAGTTCCAACCGGATGGCCCAAGCCGCTCGCACCTCCTGCGTACAAGCAACGCAAAAAGGATGAAGCAATGCTCGACACCTCTTCTTTCAACCCCGGCTTCCCGCCCCTGATGACGGGCGCCGAACTGGCCGAGAAGATGCGCTATTCCGGCGTCACCTCCGCCTTCCGGCAGTCGCTGAAGATGCTCGGCATCACCCCAGTGCCCGGCCGCCACGACATCTACGATCCGCTCCTCGTGCGGCACCGGCTCAACGTGGCGCAGGGCATGCTGCCGCCGGCCCCCGGCGCAAGCGGCGTGGCGAACGCCGACAAACCCCTGAGCAAGACCCAGCAGCGGAGGAACCGTAATGGCAAGAAATGAGAACAAGACCCGCATCGTCGGCGTGCACCGCGTCACCAAGAAACTCGCTGATGGCACAACGCGGAAGTATCACTACGTCTTCCGCGGCAGCGGCACGTGTTTCTGGGACTCGGACCAGGAATTCGACGAGTCGGGATCCCCGCTACGTCACCGCCTATGATGCCGCCCTGCGCGGGCTGAGGGTAACGCCCAAGGTGGTCGAGAACTCGACCGCTTCGGTGCTGGAGCGCTATCGCGACTCCCGCGAGTTCCGGAAGCTCAAGCCCCGGACCCAGAAGGACTACAAGCTCTTCCTCAACGCATTCGAGGAGGAGTTCGGTGAGGATCCAATTTCGCTCTTCGAAGAGTCGGAGTCCCTGGGCGAGATCCGCAAGTGGCGGTCCGACAAGTGGGGCCACTCGGACAAGCGCTATGACTATGCCGGCACCGTGGTGACGACCTTCCTCAACTGGTGCGTCAACCGCGACGCGGCCATCAAGGTGCACTTCCACAAGGGGCAGGAGAAGCTCTACAAGTCCGACCGGTCCGACAAGGTCTGGCTGCCGGTCGAAATCCAGATGCTTCTGGAGCAGGCCACCCCCGACGAGAGGCGCATCGTCATCGCGTTTTCCGAGGGTGGCCTGGCGCCCCAGGATGTCGTTCTGCTCCGGCGCCGGCATGTGCAAAGCACACCCGAGGGCCGCCGCCTGTTTTTCCGCCGGCAGAAGACGAACAACCCCGTCAGCATTCCGGTGACGGATGCGCTGGGGGAGCTGATCGACACGATTCCGGAGGGGCAGGACCTTCTGGTGACCTCGCTCACCGGCCATCAGCTCACCTCCGTGCGGGCATCGCAGGTGATCCGCACTCTCAAGGATCGGCACAATGCGAAGGTGGCGGCGGGTGAACTGCCGGTGCGCATTCGTGACGAGCTTCGGCCCTACGACCTGCGCGGCACGGCGGCGACGGCGCTTCTGCGGGCGGGCTGCAACCTGAACGAGATCGCGGTCTGCATGGGCTGGGGCCTGCGGCACGCCGCGAATGTGATCGAGCGCTATGCGGCCCAGGTGCCTGAGGTCACCGATGAAGTGCATCGCAAGCTAATGAAGGCCAAGAAGAAGGCTGCGAAGGCGGAGCGCAAGGCGGCCCGGAAGGCCGCGAAGCGGGGCGGGGCATGATCGCGCTGAACGAGGTGCGGGCCGACCTGACCCTGGCGGCGGCATGGTGCGAGCTGGTCTTTCCCAAGTCCCGGGGCTGCCCGGTCTTCGGCAATGTCTACGTCGACCGGTCCGGCCGTACCATCGTCTGGCCGAGGGTGGAGGTGCCCAGTGTGGACCTCGATGACTTCCTTTTTGCCAAGATAGTGGCGGACGAGGCCCTCGAGGTTCTCGGCTACCTCACCAGGCGAGTCTGGGAGAAACCGGACAGCATGTGTGTGGCCTGCGTCCAGATCGGACCACGGTCGAACCATGACCGCATCGCGGCGCTCCGGGAGTTCTCGGTGCTGCGCTGAACGGCCTGACCGAGCGCCACCACTGACGAAATACCAAGGGCCGCGGGGAGAAATCCTCGCGGCCCTTATTCGTGTCGGTGAGGGGGCTGAAACAGGTGGGGCTGTAAACCAACCTGTAAACCGGCCGATTTCTGGCGCCTCCGAAAAGGGCTGAAAATACCAAAAATCCCAGTAAAATAAGGTGGAGGCGAGTACCGGAATCGAACCGGTGTACACGGATTTGCAATCCGCTGCGTAACCACTCCGCCAACTCGCCGTTCCAATGGATTAACCGCTAGTGTGGTTGGCGCGGCAAACGCTTCGGCAAACATTCCTAGTCCGTACACGTGATGGTCGCAAGGGGTCAAAGGGGCAGTTCCCTAGCGGCAATCTCACCTTCTGCGAATTTTCCGTCTGGCTTGGCGTTGTTGCAAAACTCTGCCCGGCGAGGATTCACAGCACGAACCCATGAAGTTAGGAGGGGGCTATGCCGAAACGCTCACCCACCCGCTACCGCACGACGAACTGATCGGACTATAGCGCCGCGCTGCGCAAGCGTGGCTCGCTGCTGATCTGGCTGGACAAGGGCAGGACGTGGCTCGCGCCGCGTGAGGGGCGACCTGGTCGGCCGCCCGTCTTCTCTGATGCGGCGATCCAATTCTGCCTGTCGATCAAGGTGCTCTTCCGGCTCCCCTTGCGGCAGACCGCCGGGATGGTGGCGAGCCTTCTGCGGCAGGCCGGGCTCGACTGGCCCGTGCCGGATGCTTCGACGCTCTGTCGTCGGCAGAAGACGCTTGGGGTCCAGATCCCGCGCTGATGGCCCACTCAACCTGTTCGTCGACAACGAGCCTTTGTCCGCCATTGATGGTATGGATGGCCCCGCCAGCGGCATCGCGATGTGCCAAGGTGGGAGCTGCATAGCATTCCACCGAGGGGAGCCATCCATGGACCAGCCTATCGTCATCGGCCTCGATCTGGCGAAGAGCGTATTCCAGGCTCATGGCGTCGATACGGAGGGACGGGTCGTCTTTCGCCGCCAGTTGCGGCGCTCGCAGGTTCTTGGCTTCTTCGAACGTCTTGGGCCGTGCCTGGTGGGGATGGAAGCCTGCTCGGGCGCGCACCACTGGGCAAGAGAACTCGGCGCACTCGGCCATGAGGTGCGGCTGATGCCGCCGGCCTACGTGAAGCCGTATGTGAAGCGGGGCAAGACCTACGCAGCCGACGCGGAAGCGATCTGCGAGGCGGTCACGCGCCCGACGATGCGCTTGGTGTCGGTGAAGTCGGCCGATCGGCAAGCGGCGCTGCTCGATCACAAGGCGCGGGACTTCCTGGTGCGCCAGCGGACCCAGACAGTGAACGCGATCCGCTCGCATCTGTCGGAGTTCGGGATGGTGGTCGCGAAGGGCATCCACAACCTGGACCGGCTGCTCGAGGCTGCGCGCGACGTGCCCGCAGCGGCGCGCCCGGCGCTCGACCTGCTCGTCGGCCAGCTGCGCGATCTGGAGGAGAGGATCGGCATCGCAACGGCGCGGATCACAGCGGCCCAGAAGACCGACCCGCTCGCCCGGCGGCTCGCCACGATCCCCGGGTTCGGCCCCATCGCGTCCTCGGCCTTCGCGGCGACCACGCCCGACGTGGCTGCCTTCCGGTCCGCCCGCGACTACGCCGCTTGGCTTGGACTAACGCCGCGGGCGCACTCGTCTGGCGGCAAGGAGCGGCTCGGGCGGATCTCCAAGGCCGGGAACCGCTACCTGCGCCGCCTGCTCTACCTTGGGGCCATGGCGCGGATCAGCGCGCGGCGGGGGCGGCGATTCGTCCCCACGGATCAGCAGGCGCCAGACTGGCTGGACCGGATGCTCGCGAGGAAACCGGTGAAGGTAGTGGCCGTCTCGCGGCCGCCCGCATGGCCCGCACCGCCTGGGCGCTCATCGCCCGGGAAGACAGCTACCGTGCCGTGCCAGGCTAAAAACGAGATCGCCACCGGGGTGCATCCGGCGGTGCTTGAGACGGTGAGGCGCAGCGTGAGGTGATGGCGAAGAGGCGAAGAACAGGATGGACGGAACACCCAGTTCGGACCGGTGCGGCTCAGACCGCGGGCCATTGATCGGGACCCGTCCCCCCAGCGGACTTCATCAGGGCGCGCGGCACCTCATGCCGCTGATCAGACGCCGTATACATGGCCGCGACCGACCAAATGCCAAATCCGAACAAAGCTCTTGTCAAGGGGCCATCCATACATGGTCCGAGGACAATGGCGAGTGGCATCAAGTTCCTCGGCGACGGGGAGTGGCAGGCCCGCAAGCACGGTGTGCAGGGCCGTCGCCAGTGGCGAAAGGATCATCTGGCCATGGACCCGGCGACCTCCGACATTCGGGCGGTGGAGTTCACCTCGAGCCGGGACGGCGACAGCCCTGTCCTGCCGGATCTGCTCGACGAAGTCCCTCGCGACGAGCAGATCGCCACGGTGACCGCTGATGGTGCCTACGATACCCGCCGTTGCCACACCGCCATCATCGAGCGAGACGCCGTCCCGGTGATACCGATCCGCAAGAACGGCCGACCTTGGAAGGACGATGGCCTGGCAGCCCGGGTCCGGAACGAAACCCTGCGCGCGACGCGCCACTATGGCAGGGCATTCTGGAAGCGTTGGACCGACTACCCCACGCGACGTCGGGTCGAAGCGGAGATGTGATGCCTGAAGGCCTTCGGTGAGCGCATCGCCGCACGAGACCTTGACCGTCAGACCGCCGAAGTTCACATCCGCATCGCCCTCATGAACCGCTTCTCATTCCTCGGCACCGCCGAGAGCGCTCGCGTGGCCTGACACCGAACGGGAAAGGGGGAAGTGCGTCTCAGGCGGGAGTTCCGCAACAACGCCGACCCCGAGCGAAAATACCTGCCGAGCGTAATCGCTGACGACATTCAAGAAGCCCCGGAGACCTGACCGTGGCGGCCGAAAGGATCGGCGCGCTGCGCACCCGTGGCGACGATGCCCACGGCCGGGAGCGGGGGCGGCCGGAAAAGCGATCCGGCCCCTCGCATAGACATGCCGCGATGCGCTACGTGCGGACCTGTTCCAGAACGCCCTTCGCCGCTCCGATCAAGAGGCCCAGATCCACCGAGGCTGCAACGAAGCGGTAGCCCCAGTCGCGGTAGCGGCGTGCGTCCTCCGGCCTGGTCGCGAGGATACCGGGCGCCTTGCCGGCGCGCCTGATCCGCTCGGCGGCGACCTCTATGGCCTCCTGCACCTCGGGAGCGGCGGGATGGCCGAGATGGCCCATCGACGCGGCGAGGTCCGACGGGCCGATGAACACACCGTCCACACCCTCGACGGCCGCGATCTCCTCCAGCCGGTCCACCGCGTCGGCCGTCTCGATCTGGACGATGATGCAGATTTCCTCGTTCGCCGTGGCAAAGTAGTCCGGCGCGAGGCCGAAGCGGCTGGCGCGCGTGCCGCCGGCAACGCCCCGTATGCCCGCCGGCGGATAGCGGGACGCCTCGACTGCGGCGCGGGCGTCCTCTGGCGTCTGCACGAAGGGAATGAGGAGCGTCTGGCAGCCGATGTCGAGCATGCGCTTGATCAGGACCTTGTCGTTCCATGCGGGCCGCCCGACGCAGGACGAAGACCCCGCCGCCGCGGCCTGAAGGAGCGGCTGAAGGCTCGCGATCTCGACCGGCGAATGCTCGGCATCGAAGAGCAGCCAGTCATACCCCACGAGGGACAGGGCCTCTGCCGCGACCGGACTTGCGAGGGACA
This sequence comes from Tropicimonas omnivorans, assembly GCF_031846565.1. Lineage (NCBI taxonomy): Bacteria > Pseudomonadati > Pseudomonadota > Alphaproteobacteria > Rhodobacterales > Roseobacteraceae > Tropicimonas > Tropicimonas omnivorans. The sequence continues at coordinate 52,168 of NZ_JAVRHL010000006.1, forward strand.
TCCAGAGCCCGTGCTGAACTTCGCCCGCGAGGAGCCTGCGCTTGAAGTGGTTCTTCGGCGCCTCGGTCATGAGAACTGCACCGCGACCGAACCAAGCGGACCGAAATCGGCGTGGAGTGTGTCGCCCTTCTCCGCCCACACGGGGCGTGTGAACGAGCCGGAGAGGACCATGTGGCCGGGCTCCAGCGTCGTGCCGAGGGGGCCGAGCTTGTTCGCAAGCCAAGCGATCGCCATGGCGGGGTGGCCGAGGACGCCGGCGGCGAGCCCGGTCTCCTCGATCCCGGCATTGCGATAGAAGACGGCACCGACCCATCGCAGGTCCACATCCTCGGGCCGCACTGGGCGCCCGCCGAGAACGATCCCCGCCGCCGCGCCGTTATCGGCCACGGTGTCGTAGATCTTCCGCGGCTCGGTCACCCGCGCGTCGATGATCTCGATGGAGGGGACGACCCATTCCGTCGCCCGCATCACGTCGACCAGCCCGATGCCGGGGCCCTTGAGCGGCTCCTTGAGGATGAAGGTCAGTTCCGGCTCGACGCGCGGCACACAGAAGCTCTCGAACGGCACGACGGCCCCGTCCTGCAGGACGAGATCGTCGAATAGATAGCCGTAATCGGGCTCGTCGATCTTCGAGGAGGCCTGCATCGCCCTCGAAGTCAGGCCGACCTTGTGGCCGACGATCCGCGCCCCGTCCTTCACCTTCCGTGCGGCAACGGCAGAGGAAATGGCGTAGCTGTCCTCGATCTCGATGCCGGGGAACATCTGGGAGGGGCGCTCGCCCTGAACCTTCGTGCGGTGGCTTTCCAGAAGCGAGGCGACCGCCTCCGCCCGCTGCTCTTCGCTCAGCATTTTCGTGTCCTCAGAGTTTGACGCAGACATTGCGGAGTTCCGAATAGAACTCCATCGAATGGACCCCGCCCTCGCGGCCGATACCCGATTGCTTTGAGCCGCCGAAGGGCGTGCGCAGATCGCGCAGGAACCAGCAGTTGATCCACGAGATGCCGACCTCGATCGCCTCGGCCGCCCTGTGGGCGCGGGTCAGGTTCTCGGTCCAGATCGTCGTGGCGAGGCCGTAGGGACTGTCGTTGACGAGCGCGAGGCCCTCCTCCTCGTCGTCGAAAGGGCAGATATGGGTGCAGGGGCCGAAGATCTCTTCGGTGACGACGCCGCTGGTCTCGGGCAGGCCGGTCCAGACCGTCGGTTCGACCCAGTAGCCGCCCTCGTAGCCCTGAAGGGCGGGCGCGGCACCGCCGGCAAGGATCTCGGCCCCTTCGGAGCGGGCCCTGTCATAGTAGGACATGACCTTGGCGCGTTGGCGCTCGGAGATGACCGGGCCGAGCGTGGTGGCCGCGTCGAACGGATCGCCCATGCGATAGCCCCGTGCCGACTTCGCCAGTCCCTCCGCGATCTCGTCGAACACGCCGCGCTGGACATAGAGGCGCTCGGTTCCGAGGCAGACCTGCCCGGTATTGGCGAAGCACGCCCGGCCGAGGCCCTCCAGCGTCTTCGTCACATCCGCGTCGTCGAAGACGATGCCGGCGTTCTTGCCGCCCAGTTCGAGACTGACGGGGCGCACCCCCTTCGCGGCAGCGGCCATGATGGCCTCGCCGGTCGTGGTCTCACCGGTGAAGGTGATGCCGTCGACGCCCGGGTGCCGCGTCAGGAACTCGCCGGCGCTGCCGCCACCCTGTCCCTGCACGACGTTGTAGACGCCGCGCGGAATGCCGACGTCGTTCATGACCTCCCCGAGGAGCGCCGCCGTCGCCGGCGTTTCCTCCGACGGCTTGACGACCACGGTGTTGCCGCAGGCGAGGGCAGGGGCGACCTTCCAGGTCATCAGAAGGAGCGGCAGGTTCCACGGGCAGACGACACCGATCACCCCGCGGGGCGTGCGCAGCGCATAGTTCAGCGCGCCGCGCCCGTCCGGCGTGGCCATCCGGAAGGTTTCCGTGTGATCGGCAAGGATCTGATCGGCGAAGACATCGAAATTGGCGGCGCCCCTCGGGATGTCGATATGGCTCGCGAGGGATCGCGGCTTGCCCGTGTCGCGGATCTCGGCGGCCAGGAAATCGTCGAAGCGGGCGTTGATGCCGGCCGCGAGCTTGCGCAAGAGGACGACCCGGTCGGGCACCGAAAGCCGGCCCCATGGTCCCTTGAGCGCGGCGCGGGCAGCGCCCACGGCGGCATCCACCTGTGCGGCATCCGCCGCGCGCACCTCGCCGATCACCTCCCCCGTGGTGGGGAAATGGTTGGGGTAGGCTTCGCCCGCCCCGGCGACGAACTCACCGTCGATGAAGTTCAGAAAATTGGTCACGTCCGTCCTTTCACTGGCTGGCTGGCAATTCGGGATCGCCTGCAGTCAGATGGTCCCACATTCGTTCGAAGATGCGTCCCGAGCGGGTTGCCCTGCGCTCGGCCTCTTCGGCGCTGATCTCGGGGGCGCCCTCGAGGCCCGTCGCCAACGCCGCCAGCTCGATGCGGCAGGCATCCTCCAGGTAGAAGGCAAGCCCCACCGCCTCTTCGAGGCTGTCCCCGACCACGACGGCGCCGTTGCCCCGCATCAGGAGCGCCCGGCTTTTCCCCATCGCGGCGATGGCCTTGTCCGCCGCATCATCTTCCCGGATCAGCTGGATATCGTCCCAGAACCCGGCCCCCGGAGCGAAGTAGGTGCCGAAGCCGTGGCGCATCCGGGGCGTCCGGCCGAGCGCACCGAGCGCCATGACGCTCGCCCCCATGAAGCGGACGACACCGCCGGCGCCTGGGCGGCTCGCATAGAGCCTCTGGTGCAGGCGCACCTCGCCCAGGACGCCCTCCGGCAGGGCGCCGATAACGGGGACCGCCGTGCAATCCGCGCCGCACGCCACCTGGGCCATCGGCACGGGCGGGCAGACGAGAAACGTCTCCTCCCCCGGCAGCCGGGCCGAGCAATGGCCGTACGCATGGACGAGACCTGCCCGTCCCAGCGCCCGCGCCGCTATGCGCACGGTGCGTGCGATGTCGCCGTGGCCCGTCATCAGATGGAACCGTCTTCGAAGGCGGCGATCCGCGGCGCGGCGCCCCAGTGACAGAAGCCCTTCGGCGCGAAATGGAACTGCCGGTCACGCCAGAGCGGCTCGTCGTGGATCTCCCGCACGCCGGTGGAATATTCGAAGGTCATGCCCTCGGGGCCGGTGAAGTAGAGAAACTCGGCCGAAGAGGTCGGATGGCGGCCCGGGCCGAACGTGACGTTGACCTGGTTGTCCTGCACGAAGTTGAAGCTGCGCTGGATGTCGTCGGTGCCGCCGACCTGATGATTGATGTGCTGGATCCCCGCCTTGTGGAAGGGGAAGAGCGCGATGGAATGGTGGATCGTCCCCAGACGCATCAGGGGCGCGTCGCCAATTCGGTCGCTGACTCTCGCGTTGCAGACCGTGGTCCAGAAGAGTTCGTCCCGCTCGGCATCGGTGGTGCAGAGGCCGACATGGCTGAAGCCGGTGATGCCCGCATCGCGCGTGCCGTGGTACCGCTGTCCCGTGGCTTCGGGACGGACGACGAACTCGATCGTGTTGCCCGTGGGATCGTTGAACCGGATGAACTCGCGCACGAAGCGCTGCTCGCATTCGGCGCGGCTTCCGTAATGGACCCGGTGCCCGAGCGCCTCCAGCGCGGCGCCGGCCGCATGGAGATCCTCTTTCCGTCCAAGTTCGAACGCGGTGGCCTGATCCTCGGGATCGCCCTCGAAATAGCAGAGCGTGTGGGCCCGGGAATCGGACTTGAAGTAAACCGCTCCGCGGCGCCGGTCCGACACTTCGAGGCCCAGGATATTGGTGGCATACCATTCCGCGCCGGCAAGGTCGGTGGTGCCGAGGCGGCAATAGACGACGTCGTTCAGCTCGATCATGTCCGTTCTCCCAGGAATTCCGCCTGATCGGTGGGGGATCCCCAGGCGCAGTGGCTGGCGGCGGCATCCGCGAACTGACGCGGCCCCCGCTCGGCGAGCTCCGGGCCTTCCTCCATCTCGCAGACATAGCTCATCAGAAGACCGAACGGCGCGCGGGTCGTGACGAACATCGCTCCCGAGGTCGGTTGCCGCCCGGGACCGGCAACGATCGGCGCCTGCCGCGCCTTGAGGGCGTACCATCCGCCCATGACGAAATTCTTGTCCTCCACGGCCCAGGTCGCACCGAGAAGACCGTCCTTCGAGGAGGGGTAGAGGGCGATGCGGTGATGCGCATCGTCGAGCGCAAGGAAGACGGCGTCGCCCGCCCAATCCGCGATGCGGAGCCCAAGGGCGCCGGTCCAGAAGCGCTCGTTCGCCGCGATATCGGCGCAGGCCATGGACACGGACTGAAAGCTGCAGATGCCCGCATCCCGGGGGCCGTGGTAGCGCCAGCCCGAGGTCATCGGCCGCCAGACGATCTCCACCGCGACCCCGTTTGGCGCGGAGGCGGCGATCCCGGCCTTCACCTGCCGCGCGACCGCCTGATCCTTGTCCAGGTCCGATACCGCGATGCCCTCGCCCTCGAGGCGCGCCCGCACGTCCTCGAGCGCGGCGAGGCTCCCGACGGTCAGCGCGACGGCCTCACCGTCTCCGGCGGAGGAGCAGCACAGCGCATAGTTCCTCTCGTCCGAGCGGAACATGGCGCGCGCGCCGTCCCTGTCAGCGGGCTGGAGGCCGAAGACATCGGCGGAGAAGTGCGTCGCCGCATCCAGATCCTCCACCTCGACGCGGACGTACCGCAGATCGCGAAACTCGGTCATATGGTTCAATCCTTCCGGGTGATCCGCCGGAGCGGCCGGTCGGCCACCCCGCAGTCTCGAGCGTCGCTCAGAGGCCGCTTGCTTCGGCTTCGAGCTCTTCGAGCATGGGCGCCTTCTCGCGCCACTCGGCGTACCAGTCGTCGATCGCGCTGCCGAACCAGGCACGGTCGGCCTCGAGGACCGGCACGTCCGTTCCCTCCAGCTTCTCGCGGTATTCCGCATCGATCTCGGCATAGGCGCCGACCATCTCGTCCACCCGCTGACCGAAGACCTCCTCGATCACCGCGCGGTCCTCCTCGGAAATAGACTGGAAGCTCCGCCCCGAGGCCACGGCGGCCATCGGGAACATCATGTGGTCGGAGATGATGATCTGCCCGGCATGATCGTAGTACTTGGTGTTCCAGGTGCCCTCGACATCGATCTGCATGCCGTCCACCTGGCCGTTGGCGAAGGCATCGTAGAGCGCCGGCAGCGGCATCGGCGTGGGCGCGGCGCCGAGGGTTTCCCAGAAGGCCAGTTCGGGGGCGAAGGGGATCGTGCGGATCTTCAGGCCGGCGAGATCCTCGACGCTGTCCACGGGATCCGCCGTCACGATCATCCGCATCCCGGCCATGCCCCAGCCGAGCCCGACGAGGCCGAACTCGGCCATTCCGTCCAAGAGCTGACCGGCGACGTCACCCTTAAGGATCTCGCGCGCCCCGGCCACGTCGTCCACGAGGTACGGCGCGAGGAAGATGCCGTAATCGGGATTGCGGTTCGCGAACTCACCAAGCGTCAGGAAGGCGAAATCCACTGCGCCGGTCTGGAGCTGCTGGAGCATCTGGGATTCGCTGCCGAGCTGCCCCGAGGGGAAGATCAGGATCTCGACACGCCCGTCGGTGCGCTCTGCAATCTCGTCCGACGCGGCCTCGGCAACCTGCGTCCACTGGTGGGACGGCGGGGTGATGAGGCCCATCCGGTACTCCTCGGCGCCGGCGGTCTGGGCAGCGAGGGCGCTGGCGGTCATGGCCAGCAGGGCTGTCGTCTTCCGTGTCATCTTCGGCTCTCCTCCCGAAACGTGGAACGGACGCTCCCCGCGCCCTGTACTCAGTAAATATCGATATTATTTGCGATGCAACCTGCAATATCGATATTTCAGTCAGACGTGTCTACCTCCGGCGCATCCCCCGGGAGCACTGCCACGGCCTTCATGAGACGAGGCAGATCCCGATCGCGGGCCGCGGCGATCTCGGTGACGGGCCGTGGATCGGCGGCGCGCATCCCAGCATCGAGGACGCGCGCGACCTTCTCGTCGAGAGACGGCGTGCCCAGATCCCCCCACAGGCGCTCGAAGGCGGGTCCGAGCGTCCGGCAGAAGCCGGCCATTCCATTGGCCTCGTCGGCGAGGTGAAAGACGGCGGACGGGCCCATCAGGCACCAGCGCGGGGCGAGCCCGATCTGGACCGCGCGCTCCACGTCCTCGACGGACGCCACCCCTTCGGCCACGAGATGCACCGCCTCCCGCCAGAGCGCGGCCTGCAGGCGGTTCACCAGATGGCCCGGCACCGGGCGCTTCAGTTGCAGGACCGTCTTTCCCATGGATGTGTAGAGCGCCACGGCCTTCGCCGCGGCAGCCTCGGACGTGCGGGGTCCGGTCGCGATTTCCACGGTCGGCATCAGGTAGGGCGGGTTGCAGGGATGTGCGATCAGCAGCCGGTCCGGGTGCGCCAAGGGCGCCGCGATCTCCTCTGCCGTGAGCCCCGATGACGAACTCGCCACGACCGCATTCGGGGAAAGGAAGGGCTCGAGTGCGATCAGCGCGCGATGTTTCAGCGCCAGATCCTCGGGCAGCGCCTCCTGCACCAGGTGGACAGGCCCGACCTCTTCCGCTTGGCCGACCACGCGCGGGGCTGCGTCCGCCACCGGGCGGCCAAGCGCGGCGAGCACCGGGCGCGCCTCGTCCCATACCCGGGCGCACCGCTCCGCGGCATCCGGTGCAGGATCAAGCACCACGGTCTCGTGCCCTGCGCCGGCGAAGGCGGCCGCCCATCCGGCCCCGATGAGACCGCCCCCGAGGACGAGAACGCGGCTCATCCCATCGCCTCCACCAGCCCGAGGCTGAGCACGGGGAACAGGATCAGCGCCACGATTACCAGCAAGACGGCAAGGAAGAACGGCAGGATCAGACGCGCCAGCCGCTCCGCGCGCACCTCCCCCATCAGGGCAGCCGTGAAGAGACCCGTTCCGACAGGCGGCGTCAGCAGGCCGGCGGTCAGGTTCAGGCAAACGATGACGCCGAACTGGAAGACGTCGATCCCGTAGACCTGTGTCGCGACCGGCAGGAAGACGGGAACGATCAGGATGATGGCCGGGATCGGGTCCGTGACCATGCCAAGGAAGATCAGGAGCAGGTTCAGCAGGAGCAGGAAGACGATCGGAGAGGAGGTCATGGCCTGCAGCGCCGCGGCAACCTGCGCCGGCACGTTCTCGAACGTGATGACCCAGGAAAAGACCTGCGCCGCCGCGATCAGGAAGAGGACCAGAGCGCTCGAAGCCGCTGAGCGGGTGAAGGCGGGCCAGATGTCGGACAGCTTCAGTTCGCGGTAGATGCCAAGCCCGATGGCCGCCGCCATGAGCGACGCGATTGCCGCCGCCTCCGTCGGTGTCGCGATCCCGCCGAGGATCGTGCCGATGATGACGGCGGGGATCAGCGCCGCGGGCAGGGCGTCGACGGCCGAGCGCAGGCGGGCCCTGAACGGCATCGGCTCGGTGCGGGGAAAGCCGTGACGTCGCCCAAGCCAGGCGATCACGCCGATGAACGCGGCGAAGAGGAAGAGCCCCGGCACGATCCCGGCGATAAACAGATCGCCGATGGGAATCTGCGCGATGACCCCGAAGATGATGAACATCATGGACGGCGGAATGATGGGCGCGAGCATCCCGCCGGCCGCCGTGATGGCAACGGAGACGTCCCGCGGGTAGCCGGCCTTTTCCATCTCGGGAACGGCGAGGCGGGACATGATCGTGATCTGCGCGACGGTCGACCCCAGGATCGACGCCATCAGCATGTTCGCCATCAGGTTCACGTAGGCAAGCCCGCCCTTGACCGGCCCGAGGAGCGCGAGCGCGAGCGCCATCAGACGTCGTCCGATCCCCCCTGAATTCATGAACTCCCCAAGCAGGATGAAGAGTGGGAGGGCGAGGAGGCCATAGTTCTCCAGCCCCCCGAAGAGCTGCTGCGGATAGCTCTGGAGTAGGACGAAATTGCCGCCGAGCGCGATGATGACGAGCGCGAGCAACAGCAGCGCGAAGGCGATGGGGACGCCGATCGCAAGCAGCAGGAGGAAGGAGCCGCCGGCCATCACAGCGGTGTCTCCCCTGTCCGCCCGAACCGCGCCAGGATATGGAGCGCCCCGGTGATGCAGAAGACCGGCAGGATGAACCAGAACCAGACCTTGCGGATGCCGAGCGTCGTGGTCGGCTCTTGGTAGAGGAAGTTGAAGGTTTCGAGGGAAAAGGACTGGATCGATTCGGCGCGCATCAGGCCCAGCGGATCGAACCAACGCCACAGCATGAGGCCGAGCACCACGAAGAAGCCGAGGAGCAGAAGATCGACGGCGAGGGCGTAGAGACGGCGGGTGCGCTCCGAGAATGTGTCGACCATCAGCGTCACGGCAATATGCTGACGCTTCTCAAGGCCGACCGACGCGCCGAGGAAGGCTCCGACGATCATGAGGTAGACGGCCAGCTCGTCCGTCCAGATCAGCGGCGCGCCAAGGGCACGTGAGATGACGTTGCAGAGAAGAAGGCAGAAGACGCCCAGGATCGCAGCCCCGGCCAGCCACGCCTCGAGGCGCGCCACCGCGGCGCTGATGCGCGCCATGAGGCCCGGCGCACGCTCATGCGCCACCGCATCTGCACTCTCCACATCGGCGTTAGACATCGCACCGTTCCCCCCGCGTCTCGCCCGGCTCCTCCGCCAGACGTGCCACAAGGAATATCGATATTAATCGTGGGTCAACTTAAAAAATCGAGATTATTGCCTGGGGTTCTTCCCCGGGTTATGCAGGGGTAAACAGGGAAGCCGAACGAGGACCAGCATGAGCGCGCCCCAGGCCGAGCCACCCGAGAAGACCAATGCCGAGCGGGCCTACCGGCGGATCCGGGACGACATCGTCGCCGGTGCCCTGTCGCCGTCGGAGAAGATGAAGATCGAGATGCTGCGCGGCCGCTACGGCTTCGGCGCCGCTCCGCTCCGCGAGGCGCTGGCCCGCCTCTCGGGCGATCACCTTGTGGAATTGCAGGGCCAGCGGGGGTTCATCGTGGCGCCGATCTCGGCGAAGGATGCCGAGGAGATCGGCGATCTGCGCAAACTTCTCGAGGTCGAGGCTCTTCGCCAGTCGATCCCGGCGGGGGACGTGGCGTGGGAAGAGCGTTTGATCACCACCTATCACCGGCTCGAGCGCCTCGAACGGGACAGGACACCGAGCGAGGCCGATCTCTACCAGTGGGAGATCCGGAACACCGAATTTCATGACGCCACCGTCGCCGCCTGCACGTCGGGGTGGCTCCTCAGGATGCGACAGCACATGTACCGCCAGCATGAACGCTACCGCCGGTTCTCCCGCAAGAGCACCGCGCGCAAGAGGGACATCCATGACGAGCACCGCGCCCTGTTCGACGCGGCGATAGAGCGGGACGTGGACGAGGCGATCCGGATCATCTCGTCCCATGTGCAAAGAACGACGGATACCGTGATCGCTGGCATGTAGGCGGACCCTCTCCGCGCCGTTCGCCCCCATGCGCGAACGCCTCGAGGAGGCCTGTCCGCCCGCGCGGGGTTACTTCACGAAGAGCTTCGCGTGGCTTTGTTGCGCAAAGGGCGTGAAGCTCGGACCTCCCCTTTCCCCGGACGCACTTATCCCACGGGCTCCGTGACAGGTATGCCGAGCGCGGTGTAGCCGTTGAGCACGGCGGCGCGGATCTGGAGTTCGGCGACTTGGCGATCGAAATCGCGTGCCATCAGGCTTTGGCCCAGCAGTTTCACGCAATGCACCTTTGTCTCGGCGCGGCTTCGGCGGTGGTATCCGCTCCACTTTCGCCAGATGGCGCGTCCAAGGTATTTCGATGCGCGCAGGGCCTCGTTCCGGGCGATGGCGCCTGCGGTCGAAGGCTTCCAGGGCCTGGCGTTCTTGCGCGGCGGGATGACGGCATGGGCGCCACGGTCGAAGATGGTGTCGTGGCACCTGCGCGTGTCGTAGGCGCCGTCGGCGGTGACCGACCCGATCTCTACGTCAGCAGGGATCTGGCTGAGCAGTTCGGGCAGCATGGGCGCGTCACCGACGTTGCTACCGGTGATCTCTATGGCTCGGATCTCCAGCGTCTGTTCATCGACGCCAATGTGGATCTTGCGCCATAGGCGGCGTTTCGTGCCGTCATGCGTGCGAGCGCGCCACTCGTCTTCGTCTTCGGCTTGATGCCGGTGCTGTCGATCAGCAGGTTCAGTGGTCCCTGCGAGCCGCGGTATGGAATGGACACAGCCAAAGTCTTCTGGCGCCGGCTCAGCGCGCTGAAATCGGGCACCGCCCAGTCGAGGCCGACGAGACTTAGAAGGCTTTCAACAAACCCCGTCGTCTGCCGGAGCGCTATGCCGAAGCGGATTTTCATCGTCAGGCATGTTTGGATCGCGGCATCGCTATACTGTGGCTTCCTGCCTTGCTTGCCCGTCGGAGGGGGCACCCAGACCATGTCGGGATCAAACCAGATGGTCAGGGAGCCGCGCTGCTTCAGCGCGTGCGCCGGTGGGCTCGAACCAATGGCGCCTTCACCGGCTTACTGCAGTCCGGCCAGTCCTTGGTCTTGTAGCTCGGCGGGATGGGTCTGCTCATGCAGACCGGCTACCACGCTGGATTCTCGAGATGGATCCCTCACCCCGCGTTTGCACAACAAAGCCACATCCGGACGCAGGAGGGCTTCGCCTACCTGGCGGTGGTCATCGATTTATTCTCACGCCGCGTGGTCGGATGGTCCATGCAGTCGCGCCAGACGACCGACGTCGTGCTCCACGCCCAGCTCATGGCCACATGGCGGAGGAAGCCGAAGGCGAAGGTGCTGATCCACTCCGATCAGGGAAGCCAGTTCACCAGCATGGATTGGGCCGCTTTCCTGAAAGCCCACGACCTCGAGCATTCCATGAGCCGTCGAGGCAACTGCCACGATAACGCCTTGCTTGCGCTTCGGGTTGTAGAACATCTCGATGTAGTCGAACATGTCCCGCCGGGCTTCTTGGCGGGTGCGGTAGGTGCGACGCCTGATCCTCTCGCGCTTGAGCAGGTTGAAGAAGCTTTCGGCCTGCCTGTCGGCGCGCCAATCCGGCTCATCTCGGGGTCGAACCAAATCGTCAGCGAACCCCGGCGCTTGAGTGCTTCGTTACAAGCTGGCCAGTTCTTGGTCCTGTAGGTCGGAGGTGCGGGTCTGCTCATGCAGGGCAGCTACCACGCTGGATTCACGAGATAAATTCCACGTCCGCATTTGCGCAACAAAGCCTCCCATCGTGCAAAGCGGAGCAAAGCGGCACAAGAAATCTACCTCAAAACATGGAAGGCCCAAAATATGTACGATACCATGGCCGGAGCCGGAGCCGGATTTCTGCTCCTATTTCTCGTCTATCTTGTGCCGGTCATTTTCACGATCTGGTTTTGCGTGCAGGTCGTGAAGCAGCTGAGGCGCATAGCGACAGCCTTGGAGGGCGGCGCCACAAGCAATATCACTTCGGCAACCAGCTCAGGGAAGCCTGCTTTCGCGAACTCTCCTGAGGAGGCACAGAGGCGTCGGGAAGCGAGTGATCCCGCCTACAAATACATTTCGAAGAAATAGTGTGCCCATTTACCAGAATGCAGAAGGGTCTGCCCATCGGCCAGCCCCTTTATGCGACCCCTTCAGCGCCCCATCAGGACTGGAACGAAAGCGCCGCTACGACCTGGTGATCGGCTCGCCGCCAACCCGACGTTAACCACTCTACCCTATTCTGTTCGCATGACAGAACTGCGCATCTCTGCCGTTCGTCCAAGACGCAGCGAAGGTCGGCTCTCCGCCCATCTCGTCATTGCTAACCGGACGGTTGCGCCGCGTTCGAGCGTCATCTCCGGCTTGTCTCGGCCAAAGCGCTGCCAGCTAGGCCGTGTTGACAAAAGGGTTTCACGCCGACCGGAAGGCGTGATTCACGCTGGTATCTGCGATGGAGACCAGCTTGGCACGAGACCTGATGTCGGACGAGGAATGGGCTTTCTTTGAGCCCTTCATCCTGGCCGTCCGCGCCCCGAACGGACGCAAACCCACCAATCACCGGCGTGTTCTGGATGGCGTCTTCTGGATCGCCCGGACAGGGGCTCCGTGGCGCGACCTGCCCGAAGAGTTCGGCAAGTGGTCCAGCGTCTACCGGCAGTTTCGGCGCTGGACGCTGGCCGGCCTCTGGGAGGATATCATGGAGGCGCTGAACCGTAGCGGTGCCGTGCCGGACGCGCTCCAAATGATCGATAGCACGGTGATCCGCGCCCACCATCAGGCAGCAGGCTCAAAAGGGGGACTCCGCGACAGGGTCTCGGCCGTTCTCGTGGTGGTTTCACGACCAAGATCCATCTCCTCGTCAACGCGCATGGCTTGCCCATGAGAACCGAGATCACGCCGGGTCAAACGTCCGATTACCGCGGCTTCGATCTGGTGATGGCCGACAACCTGCCCATCCCGAGCGTTTTGCTCGCCGACCGGGGCTATGATGCCGATCACATCCGGACAGCCGTCGAACGTCGCAATGCCCTACCGGTGATCCCCATGCGGAAATCCCGCAAGATGCGGGTTGGTGTGGACCGATCGCTCTATCGGCTGCGCAACCTGGTAGAGCGCTGTTTCAACAAGCTGAAGAATGCCCGCCGGGTCGCAACCCGATACGACAAGACCGCAGAGAGCTTCCTGGGCTTCGTCGACATCACGTCGATCCGCCTCTGGCTACGCCATTTGTCAACATGACCTAGCCACTTGTTCGCTTGACGACTTGGCGTTTCTTCTTCGACTTTCCGGTGTAATCCGGGAAGCGGACACAGCCCAGGAAGGTCCCGTATCGTCCTTTGCGTTCCACGAGCCAGCCGTCGGTGCATTTTGGACATGGTTTCTGGGCGGCTCCGCACTCTCTGCAGATCTTCTCGCCTTTGGTAGCCTTTCGAACCGGAAGCCCGGTTTCGCTATCGGGACAGGCGGGCATGCCATGTGCAGCTTATCGATCCGGTGCATCAGCTTCAGATCAGCATCCGAGACCGGACGGGGCTTGTAGTCGGCGCTACCCCGGCTGATCCCGAGCACCTTGGCCAGACGGCTGAAGCTGAGCTTCACGGCGGGATCGATCATTTCCTTGCGCTCGTCAACGGACCCGCTTTGCCGAGCGCGCCGGTCTGCGGACGCTCCCCACTTAGAGGCTGTGTGAGAAGTCGCCGTTCCGCCGTCGCGGACCATGTTTTGCCGAAACTACTGGAGGTATAGCATGGCTCGACACAGCTACCCGACGGACTTGACAGACGCCCAGTGGCCGTTCGTTGCAGGGCATTTCCCGTCCGAGCTGCAAGGTGGGCGACCTCGCCGAACCGATCTACGCCCCGTGGTCGATGCGATCCTCTAACTGCTCCGCACCGGCTGCCAGTGGCGTATGCTGCCAAGGGACTTCCCGCCCTGGGGCACCGTCTGGTGGTATTTTCGGCGCTGGCGGCTCGATGGTGTCTGGACGCGTCTGCACCGGGCTCTTCACCGTGCCGCACGGCTGAAGGCCGGCCGTCGGATCGACCCAACAGTGGTGATCATGGATGCGCAGTCGGTGAAGACTACGGAAAGGGGGGCGTTCGCGGCTTCGACGGCCATAAGCGCGTGAAGGGCCGCAAGCGGCAGATCCTCGTGGATACCGAAGGCTTTCTCGTCTCGTGCCGGGTCGAGCCAGCCGGCATGTCCGATCGCCGGGCGGCGCGCAGCCTCACCGCAGGCCTCTCTCCGCTCTGGCCGAAAATCCATACGGTGATCGCCGACGCCGGCTACGAGAGTAAGAGCCTGAACCAGGATCTTCGTGATCGCAACGGCTGGCGGCTCGTCATCGTCAAACGGACAGAGCAGGCCTTCCGGATCGCCGGGCTGAACTGGATCGTCGAACGGAGCTTCGCCTGGCTCGGGCGGCATCGCCGGATGTCCAAAGATTACGAGTACCGCGTGCAGACAGCGGAGGCCTTCATCACCATCGCCGCTTGCGCCCAGATGATCCAAAGGATCGCGTCGAAATGACTTCTCACATAGCCTCTGAGGCGTGCTTTCAGCCCAGGAGGGGAGCGCCTGCCGGGCGGTGGCGATGGCGTCCTCGGTCTGTTCGCGCGTTGCCCGGCAATACTGGCCGACGACATCGTCCAGGTCGGACGGATTGATGTTCTCTGCCAGCTCGTCGGAGGCGACCCACTCGCCGGCGATGAGATTGGGATGCACGGTCATCCGGAACCTTCTCAGTTGACTTGTGTGAGGAGCGGTCGACCGGAGTAGAAGGCCTCCGCGTTTTCGACGAAGCGCATGACGGAGGCGTGGATCGCCTGGGGCGAGATGCCGGCGATATGCGGCGTGAGCACGGCGTTGTCGTAGTTCAGCAGCTCTGCCGGCGGCGTCGGCTCGTGCTCGTAGACGTCCAGGGCGACGGCCCAGATGCGCCTTTCCTCCAGCGCCTGCGCGACGGCCTTGGTATCTACGAGGGTTCCCCTGGCGATGTTCACGACCACGCCGTCCGGACCAAGCGCGTCCAGGACTTCCGTCGAGACGACGTGGTAGGTTTCCTTGCCGCCCGGGGCGCAGACGACGAGGAAGTCTGACCATTCCGCGAGTTCGAGGATCGTGTTGAACCAGCGGTAGCCGGTGTCGTCCTTCCGGGTCCGGCTGTGATAGCCGATCTCCATGTCGAACCCGGCCGCGCGTTTCGCGATGCTTTGGCCGATGGCCCCCAGGCCGAATATTCCTATGCGGCGTCCAGAAACGTGTGGGGGCCGCGGGATCTCGTCGCGCCAGAGCCCGTGACGGACCCCCTTGTTGAGGAAGGGGATGCGACGGATGGCGGCGAGCAGGATTGCCATGGCGTGGTCGGCGACAGCGGCATCGTTGGTCCCGGCCGCGTTGCAGACCGGGATTCCGCGCCTGGCCGCAGCGTCGCGCGCGACGTTCTCGAACCCGACGCCCACCGTGCAGACGAGTTTGAGGTTCGGGAGCTTCTCGATTTCCTCGGAAAGCAGCCCGTTGGTGCCGTTCGTCAGGACCAGCTCGATATCCTGTCCGCGCGCCTTGATCTGGGCAGCGCCGTTTGATCGGTCGGCGCCAAGGTTCTCGTTCGGCGCATAGATCATGTCGAAGCGCTCCCCCAGAAGGGCGCGATGCTCGTCGGAGAGATAGACCAGAACAAGCAGGACAGGTTTCATTTAGGGCCCCTATTTTTCTTTCGTAGGTACGGGTTCTGATAGCGGCGCTGCGCGCGCGCCTTGGGCGGGATCAGCTGGTTTGAGGGCGGGACCTCTGCCGCTTTCTCAAGACGGAGACGAGCGGCGTAATCCAGATCGCGACGGTCACTAAGGCGAGAACAATCGCTATGGGGCGGTCGACGAGCCCGGTCAGGTCTCCGCGCGCCTTCATGAGCGACATCAGCATGTTCTTCTCGAGGATCGGCGCAAGGACGATGGCCAGGATCGTCGGAGCGACGGGAAAGCCGTAGCGCTCCATGAAGAAGGCGAGCACTCCGAGAGCCAGCATGACCCCCACGTCGAAGGTCGAGTTCGACACCGCGAAGGCCCCGACGATGGAAAGCAGCAGGATGACCGGCATGAGGGCTTCTCGCGGGATCCTCATGATGGAACCGGCGAACCGGATCGCGATGAGGCCCAGCGGGATCATCAGGATGTTCGCGAGCAGGAAGACGATGAAGAGCGCGTAGGCCATGTCCGCGTTCTGGGTGAAGACCAGCGGACCCGGTGATATGCCCTTCATCAGGAGAACGCCTACCACGACAGCGGTGATCGCGTCGCCGGGAATGCCGAAGACGAGTGTTGGGATCCAGGCGCCAGCCAGGGAGGAGTTGTTCGCTGACGAGGCTTCGACGACGGCGCCGAGCTTGTCCTCTTCCTCGCCCTTGGCTGCCGGCTTCGCGAAGCGCTTGCCGATGCCGTAGGAAATCCAGGTGGCCACACCGCCACCGGCCCCGGGAAGTACGCCAGTCATCGTCCCCACCAGGCTGCCACGTAGGTTCGGGAGCCAGTAGGTGCGAAGCAGGCCTTTGATATGGCCGAGGCCGCTGTGCTTCTGCGCCTCGTGAGGCACGACAATTTCGTCGCGGCTGAGGGCGAAGCGAAGGATCTCGGCGAAGGCGAACATGCCGATGAGGGCAGGGATGAACCCGATGCCGGACTGCAATTCGGTGATGCCGAAGGTGTAGCGGGTGCTCCCGGTGCTGAGGTCGGTTCCAACCGTGGCGATGAGCAGACCGATCAGTAGCGATATGAACCCCTTGAGCGGCGATCCCGCGAAGATGATGACCGCGCAGCTCAGGCCGAGTGTCGCCAGCCAGAAATACTCGTCTGAACTGAACTGGGCGGCGAACCTCGAGAGCAGCGGGGCACCGATGATCAGCACGACCGTGGCAAAGAGACCGCCAAGCGCCGAGAAGATGAGACAGGCCGTGAGGCCCTTTGCGCTCTCGCCCTTGCGGGTCATGCCGTGAATATCATCGACATAGGCGGCGGAGGAGGGCGTGCCCGGCATTCTAAGAAGGGCCGCGGGAATGTCCCCCGCGAATAGGGCCATCGCACTGGTCGCGATGATCGCGCCAAGGGCCGGCACGGGATCCATCGCGAAGGTGAGCGGAACCAGAAGGGCGGTGGCCATCGTGGCCGACAGCCCGGGAATGGCCCCGACGAAGATGCCGAAGACCGAGGCCGCGAAGATGACCGTCAGCACGTAGGGCGTGAAGACGAGTCCGGCCGAAGCGAGGAGGATTTCTGCCATTAGAACAGCCCGGTGACTGAGAGCAGGCCGCGGGGCAGCGGCACGGAGAACGCGCGTGCGAAGATGAGCTCCGCGACGGGCACCGAGACCAGCGTCAGGATCAGGCAGGGGATCGGCCGGCGCCAGAAAAACAGCGACAGCGCCAGGACGATCAGGGCCGAGGTGACGAGAAAGCCCAGGGCGTCTGCGGCGAAAATGTAGAACAGTGTGGCTGCCACGATCAGGATGAACCCGATGATCGCCGAGGGCGTCGCCTTCGGTTCGGCTACTCCGTCCTCAGCCACTTCGGGAACCTCGGAACCGGAGAGCAGCGACTTGATGGTCAGCGCTGCGCCCGAGAGGCCAAGGGCGATCGTGACGAAGACAGGAAAGGTCCAGGCTCCGAAGCGCATCCCGGGCACTGAGGCGAATGTCCAGGCTGGGGTGAGTGCCGCGACAGCGACACCCATCAGGATCAGCCCAATCAAGGTATCGGACTTAGTCATTGCTTCGAAACCTGGTGCCCACTTACTGAGCCAGGCCGGAGGCTTCGAGCACGCCGATCATGGATTCCGAGGTCTCTTGCATGAAGTCCCGGAAGTCGTCCTTGGCAGCCCAGCGAAGCCCGTATCCGAGGTCGGACATCTGCTCCTTGAAGTCCTCGGATTCGTAGATCGCCTCGATCTCGGTGACGAGAATATCGACGGCCTCTTCGTCCATGCCTTCCGGGCCGGCGAAGCCGCGCCACAGACCGGCGTTGAGGTTGATGCCGGTGGCTTCCTCGACGGTCGGAACGTCGGGAAACGCCTCGATCCGTTCGCTGCTCATCACCGCGAGCGACTTCACGTCGCCGGCCTCGATCAGGGCCGCGGCTTCGGGGACGGAGGAGGGAACGATATCCACCGCTCCGGCCAGAAGCTCGTTGAGGGAGGTGCTGGCCCCGTCACTGGGGATGAAGGTCGCGGCGTCGAGCGGCAGCTCGGCAGCCTGGAGGAAGGTCATCCACGCGACGTGCCACGAGCCGCCGATGCCGCTCGCCGATGCCGTGTACTGTCCGGGGTTCTCCTCGAGCGCGGTGACGAGTTGCTCGAGGTTCTCGAACTCGGAGTCGGCCGCGATCTGGACCCCGGCGGGATCGAAGTTGACCATCGCGATGGGCGCGAAGCTCTCGTAGTTGATATCGGAGCGGCCGAGCGGCTGGTAGCCGCCGAGGGAGGCCGTGATGATGCCGATGACGGAGCCGTCGGTTTCCGCGTCGGCCACGGCCTGAGAGCCCACGACGCCGCCGGCACCGGCACGGTTCTCGACGTTGACCGTGATGCCGAGGCGTTCGCTCAGGCGGGAGCCGATGATCCGGGCGACCGCATCTGTCCCGCCGCCAGCACCGAATGGCACGATGATACGGAGCGAGTCCGTCGGATAGTCCGCCGACTGGGCGGTGCCGAGCCCGGGAGCCACGGCGACGGTCATCGCGAGGCTCGTGGCCATTGCAAAGGTTCTGCGATTAATCATGAGATGTCTTCTCCCTTGGTAAGCCTTTGATAACGCTGAGCCAACTCTCCAGTCGCCAGTCCTCATCCCATCCAGACACCGGTTACGCGGGCCAGCGAGGTCTCTGCCCCGCTCTGCACCGTGTACCCGCCACCTGGGCCAGCCCTAACGCTGGAGAGCAGTATTGACCTTCTCCGGGTTAATAAAAGTGATATTAATTCATCCTAATGTATTCGCTTAGGGAATGACTTGAGGTAGACCTCAGGGCAGCTTCTCATGTGGCGGCACGTTCGGAGGGCTGACCCTTTGATTACACTCAAGCAACTCGAAGCGTTCTTCTGGATCAACCAGATGAGCACGTTTGAGCGAGCTGCCGCCAAACTGAATACCTCTCAGTCGACCATCACCAAGCGAATTCAAGAGCTTGAAGCCGCTGTCGGTGTCCCCCTGTTCGATCGAACCGCACGGACGGCGAGGATCACGGGGAAAGGGGAGCAGCTGCTCGCGATCGCGGAGGAGATGCTCGCCCTTCAGCAACAGGCGTCCTCCCTGAGTGACCGGGAGGTCCTGCCGATGCAGACACTGCGACTCGGGGTAACGGAACTCACGGCCCTTACGTGGCTGCCGAGCTTCGTCGCGCAGCTCCGTGACCAGTTTCCCGACCTGCTGATAGAGACGCACGTCGACATGTCCCGCGAACTTGTCGATCGGTTGCTCGACGACCGGCTGGATCTCGTCCTCGTCCCCGACGCTTACCAGGATCCGATGATCGAGCAGGTGCCGCTCGCTCGGAGTCGCAACAGCTGGATGGGAAGTCCCGATCTCGTGCGGGTGACCGAGACCGTTCCGATCGAACAGCTCGTCGAGTATCGGATCCTGATGCAGAGCAACCGCTCCGGCACCGGACACTTCGTGAGCAGGTGGCTGAGATCGGAGGGGGTCGTGGCGCGCCATCACGTCTTCAGCGACAGCCTGATCGCCCTGCTCGGGATGACTGCGGCAGGGCTCGGCATCACGTACCTGCCGCGCGACTGCTTCGAGCCGCAGGTGCGGGAAGGCAAGCTCGTCGAGATTCCGACTACGCCAGCGCTGCCCGATATCCCTTACGTCACTCTGTTCAGGCGCGACCGACCGAGCGCGTTCATCCGCAGCGTCGCGGATATCGGAAAGGCCTGCTGCGACTTCTCGCAGCAGCTTCAGCTCTCGCACTACACGGGCGCCCCATAACCGCAGGTCATGGATGCCGGCCAAATTGGCATTTTTCGAATGCTGCGACGCTCCCTAGGTTGGTCGGCATCGGCGCGAAGGTAGCCGGGGTCTGGCCTGCATCGGCATCGTTGCCGCGACGGCTGCACTCCGATGCTCGGTTCGCGCGTCTTGGCAAAGAGAACATGACAAGGACAGCGCATGGCGGGTGACAAGACCCTCGGTCTCGTAGGTGTAGGCAATATCGGCAAGCATTTCGCGGCCCGGCTTCTGAACGCCGGATGGGATGTCCTGGTGTACGACCGCAACGTCGAGGCGGCCCAGAAAGCTGTCTCCGGCGGCGGTTCGGTGGCCGAAAGCCTCGAGGAGCTGGCGTCTCGTACCGAGACGATCCTGCTGTCCCTCCCTACGCCGCAGTCCGTGCAGGCTGTCGTCGAAGAAATCTGTGCCGCCGAAGGTGCGACGACGAAGCTCGTCGTCGATCTCTCGACCACCGGACCGGCCGTCACGCGGGAAATCGCGCCGCGCCTTAGCGACGCGGGAATCGAGTTTGTCGGCGCCCCCGTCAGCGGCGGGACGGCCAACGCCGAACAGGGCAAACTGGCGCTCATGGCCGGCGGACCGCAGTCAGCCTTCGACGGGATGAAGCCGGTCTTCGATGTCCTCGGCAAGAACGTCTTCTATATCGGCGATGACCCCTCGCTCGGTCAGACGATCAAGATCATCAACAACACGCTCTACGCGACCAGCATGATCGCGAGCTGCGAGGCGCTCGTCTACGGGATCAAGGCGGGTCTCGACGCGCAGACCATGCTTGACGTCATAAACACATCCAGCGGGCGCAGTTTCTCGACACTGGAACGGATTCCGCAGTGCGCGCTGGATGGCTCTTTCCCGCTGCGCTTCAGCACGGAACTGCTGCACAAGGACGTCAAGATGTGCCTCGACGATGCTGAACGCATCGGGGCGCCGATGCAGGTGAACCCGGTTGCGCGGCAGTTCCTGGCCTTTGCGATGACGCAAGGGCAGGGCGATCGCGACAACGTCGAGGTTCTCAAGTTTATCGAAGAATGGGCGGGCGTCGAACTTCGCGCAGCTACCACCGAATAATCCTGAATCACCGGAGAAGTCACATGGACGTCGATATCCGCAAAGTCTCGGTCAACATTGACACCGTCTACCACGAACACGGTCCGGTCCAGGACCCGGCGCTCCGCATCGGCGCCGCCTATGCCGTTGTCACCAACCCCTTCGCGGGTAAGTACGTCGAAGACCTGATGCCCTTCATGGATGCTCTCAAGCCATTGGGGAAACGGCTTGCGACCGAGCTCAGCGACGCTCTTGGCGGCCCCGACGCCGTCGAAGCCTACGGGAAGGGCGCCATCGTCGGTGTCGAAGGCGAACTGGAGCACGGCGCGATCTGGCACGTGGCCGGTGGCTGGTCGATGCGCGAGGTCGTGGGCGGCAAGGCCATCGTTCCGGCTGCCAAGACCGTGGCCTACACGGGTTACCGCCTGCCGATCCCGCTCTTTCACAAGGAAGCCGCATATGTGCGCGGGCATTTCGGCTCCATGGAAGTCGGGGCGATCGACGCGCCTAAGCCGCGCGAAGTTCTCTACGGGCTCGTCATGGCGACCGGTGGACGGATCCACGAGCGTCTGGGAGGTCTGCGGCCCGAGGATATCTCCGAACACGACGGACAGCGTTGAGCCATCCGGCGGTCTCATCTCTCTTGCGGGATCGCATCCGCAAGGCGCCGGGCGCCGTGGTCCATGATGTAGGCTACCTCGGACCGCGGCTCCCGCAGCAAGACGTGGTTGATCGAAGGTCGGGTCACGATGTCTTCTGCGATGCTGATTGTGCTGAGGCCACGGGACCGAGCAATGGTCGCGGTGAAGGGGTCGATGATCGCCGCTCCCGCTCCGGCCGCCACGAGATCGCAGGCGTCCCTCGAATGATGGATGATGCACCTGGTCTCGTAGTCGATGCCGCCGTCGCCGAAGGCAGTGGCGACCATCCGTCCCAATGCCATGTCTTCGCTATGGACGATGAGCGGATGCGCCGCGATCTCGGCGAGGGTAACGGAAGTGCGGTCCGCGAGTTCATGGTCGCCGGGGACAAGCAGCACCATTCGGCGGGCCGCGATTTCGGTGGTTCGGATATTCGCGTTCTCGAGAGGCATCACCGAGACCGCGAGGTCGATCCGGTCGCTGAGAAGGGCGACGGGCATGTCCGCAAGCAGCATCGTGAAGAAATCGATGGTGATCCGCGGGTAGGTCTGCATGAAGCTCGGAATGAGGCTCTCCGCGACCAACGGGCTGAGGCAGGCGCTCACCCCGACCCTCAGGACGCCGGACATTTCCCGTGCCAGGTTCTCGACGAACTCGTTCGCCTGGATAGCCGCACTGTGGACCTTCTCGACCTCGTCGAGCAGCAGCAGCGCCTCGGTCGTCGGGATCAGGCGACCCTTCGCGCGCTGAAAGAGCTCCACGTCGAGGCTGTCCTCGATGTGGGCGATCATCCTGCTGACCGCGGGTTGGGAAATGTTCAGGAGCCTGGCTGCGTTCGTCAGCGAGCCTCCGATGATCACGGCACGGAACACTTCCATCTGGCGCATTTTGAATTGCATGGCTGATCCGACACCAAAGCCTGTGAGCTCGCCACGCTTGTGTCGGATCGGGTCATCGCTGTTCAAGGGGAAAGTGGGGGCCACCAATCAGGGGCGTCCGAGCTTGAGGACCGGGATCGCACGATGACCGACGATACCCTGCATCGAATGGACGAACTCGCGAATTCTCTGGCCGACGCCGGTTTTCGGGGCGAGATCAGCCGGGACACTGCCCTCCGCGCGGCCCTGTCGACGGACAATTCGGTCTACAGGATCACACCGGACCTGATCGTGGCGCCCTTCGATGCCGAGGACGTCGTGATCCTCATGGCAGTGGCCGAACGGCCGGAGTTCATGGGCGTGCCCGTAACCGCCCGGGGGGGAGGGACCGGAACCAACGGACAGAGCCTCAACAGCGGTGTGGTCCTCGACATGAGGCGCCACATGCACCGGCTCCTCGATGTCGATCCGGAGGGACGCTGGGCAGACGTCGAACCCGGTATCGTTCTCGACGATCTGAACGAGCAACTGCGCCCTCACGGGCTGTTCTTCGCGCCGGAAACGTCGACCTCGAACCGTTGTGCCGTCGGCGGCATGGTCTCGACGGATGCCTCGGGGAAAGGTTCGCGGGTCTACGGCAAGACCTCCGACAATCTGCTGGGCCTCGAGATCGCGCGGGGCAGGGGGCTGGTCTCGAGCCTCGAGACCGCGCCCGACTGGGCGCTGCCGATGCTGGAGGCAGCCGAAAGCGCGGCACGAAGCGGGCGCGATGCCTTCATTGCGTCCACGCCCGATCTCAATCGGCGCTTTACCGGGTACGATCTCGACCGGTCCTGCCCGGTCTCCGGTCCCTTCGAGTGGTGGCGCCTCTTTCCGGGCTCCGAAGGGACGCTGGGGCCCATCACGCGCATCCGTGTGCGCCTCCTGCCGATCCCCCGTCAGAAACGGCTCATCGTGGCGGGCTTCGACAGTTTCCGGAAGGCGCTCGCCTCCGCCCTGCCGCTCGCCGAGGACGATCCCACGGCCATCGAGGTCATGGACGAACGCGTTCAGGCTCTCGCGAGCGACGCCGGGATCCTCGACCGCCTTCCGGAGGGTCTGCGCGTGCAGGCGGGCGAGCCCATGGCCTATACCTTCATCGAGTTCCACGGGGAGGACGAGGTGGACCTCGAGGCCCGGATGTCGCAATGCCGTCAGCGGCTTCAGGAACTGCCGGGGCTGAGGGCCACGCATCTGGCAACCGACCCCGAGGAGATACGGAACCTCTGGTCGATACGGTCGGCGGGTGTGGGCCTTCTCGGTCGCGTCGATGGCCGCGCCCGGCCTGTCGCCTTCGTCGAGGACTGCGTCGTACCCCCCGAAGGCCTTCCCGGATTCCTTGACGGGTTCCTGGAGATCCTCGCGCGCCGCGACCTCGACTTCGGGATCTACGGGCACGTCGATGTCGGCTGTCTGCATATCCGCCCCGCGCTCAATATCGATACGAAAGAGGACAGGAGGGCGCTGACCGAGATCTCGGACGAAGTCTTTGACCTTGTCTCAAGCTACGGTGGCATCTTCTGGGGGGAGCACGGCAAGGGCGTCCGTGGTGCCTACCTGGAGGAGTGGATCGGTCCGGAGGCCTATCGTGCCCTTCAGGGGGTAAAGACGGCCTTCGATCCGTCAGGACGGTTCAACCCGGGCAAGCTGATCTCCACGGACACGCCCGTCATGGGCATCGGATCGACGCCTTTCCGGACCTTCAACAGCGGGGAAGGCGACCCCCTTGAGCGCGCATTCCGGTGCAACGGAAATGCACAGTGCCACAGCTACGCCGCCTCGACGCACATGTGTCCCTCGTTCAAGGCGACGGCAGACCCGCGACAGTCGCCGAAGGGGCGGGCGGATGCCTTGCGGGCCTGGCACGAGGACCGGCGCTCCGGGACCCGAAACGTCGATGAAGCCGACGTGCTCGCCGCACTCGATACCTGCCTGGGCTGCAAGGCCTGCACCTCGACCTGCCCGGTGAACGTCGACATCCCGACGATGCGCGCCGCATTCCTGGCCGACTACCACGCCCGTCATCGGCGGCCCCTCGCGGATCACGTGACACTGCTCGGAGAGCGGTTCAGCCCGTTGCTGGTCCGCCTGGCGCCGGTGATCGATCCGCTCTGGCCCATGGTGAAGGGCGCGGCGCAGTGGGCGCTCGGGCTCCGGGACCTGCCCGGGCGGATTGCTCGACCGCTTCCCCGGCGATCGCGGGTCTCGGTCACCGAGCTGTCGCGCCGCACCTTGCCGCCGCGCACGGTTCTCGTCTGGCAAGATTGGTTCTCGGCCCTGTTCGACTCTGATACGCCGACCGATATCCTTCGCGGATTGACCGCCCTCGGCTATCGGCCGCTCTTCGTCGAGATGCTTCCCTCCGGCAAGGCCGCCGCCGATCTGGGTGACCGAGCCAGCTTCGGGCGGGCCGCGGACCGGCTGCTCGAGGCGCTGCGGGCCGGCGCCGCCCACGGCGTTCCCATGGTCGGAGTCGATCCGGCCTTCGTCATGGCGCTGCGCCAGGATTACCCGAAGAGCGGGCGCAGGGTGCCGGAAGTTCTGCTGGTGCAGGAGTTCCTGGCACAGGAGGTCGAAGCAGGCGTCCAATGGCCCGCCGGCAGCGACGGCGGTTCCCTTCGGGTTTTTACGCATTGCACCGAGACGACCGGTGCCCCGCACGCCAGAGAGAACTGGGTCCGAGTGCTCGGCGCGCTCGGCATGACAGTCGAGACGCCGGCGGTCGGCTGCTGTGGCATGGCCGGCATGTTCGGACACAAGGCACGCCACCAGCCGGTGTCGCGCCGGCTCTTCGAGATGTCTTGGTCCGGCACCCTGGACGGGGCGGAGACGGCGGCAGCGACCGGCTTTTCCTGCCGCTCGCAGATGGAACGCCTCAGCAAGACCGTTCCTCGGCACCCTCTCGGGCTGATTGCGGATCGTCTCGAGGCCACAGGCCGGACCAAACAGAATTGACTTAGGAGGAGCACGACAATGGATCTCGGATTGAGAAACAAGCGGGCGCTGGTACTGGCCTCGTCGCAAGGCCTGGGGCGTGGCGTCGCGACGGCGCTGTCGGCAGAGGGAGCGGTGTTCACGATCACGGGCCGCGATGCGTCGAAGCTCCAGGATGTCGCCTACCAGATCGCCGCCGAGACCGGAGGCGAAGTCGACTACATCGAGGCCGATCTGGCCGATCCGGACTCCGCCCGGAAGATCGCCGAGGCGGTCACCGCGCGACGCGGCGGCGTCGATATCCTGGTCAACAATTGCGGCGGCCCGCCTCCCGGGACGGCACGGGACATAACCGGCGAACAGGTGATGGCGCAGACGCAGGCCATGATCGGGTCGATCATCGACCTCACCAACCGTCTCCTGCCGACCATGGTGGAGCGGGGGTGGGGCCGCATCCTGACGCTTGCCTCGTCCGGCGTCGAGCAGCCGATCCCGAACCTCGCTATGTCCAACACCCTGCGCTCCGCACTCGTCGGTTGGACCAAGTCCCTTGCCACTGAAGTCGCGGCGCAAGGCGTCACCTGCAATATGCTCCTCCCGGGTCGCGTCGACACCGCCCGAACAAGACAGATCGACGAGGCGAACGCAAAGAAGCAGGGCAAGAGCGTCGACGATATCCGGGCCGCGTCGCAGGCCTCGATCCCGATGGGGCGATACGGCGAGGTCAGCGAGTATGCGGCGGTGGCCTGCTTCCTCTGCAGCACCCCGGCCAGCTACATCACCGGGAGCAAGCTGCGGTGTGACGGCGGATCGATCCGCAGCGTCTGAAACTCCGATAAGTTCGACCGATACCTGCCGGGGAATACGTCCGAGAAGGAGGTGCGTCTGCGAGGCGGGAACTCGGACTTTTTTAGCAGGCTGCGGAAGAAGTCGGGTTGGAAGGACGCTGTTCCGTCGACCGTGGTTTGAGGGCGGGGCATTCGCGGGTTCGGACCCCGCCCAGGCTCGCTGCCATCTTCAGGCCGCCAAGAGCTTCGGCAGCCTTGCGAGGTTGCAGGCCGCCATGGTCATCGTGAACTGCGCGCGGACCCTGTCGAGGCCGCGGTGTACGGTCTGGGCCATGCCGGCCACGGTCTTGGCCCAGCCGAAGGGTTCCTCGATCTTCTTCCGGCGCCGCTGGGACAAGGTGTAGCCGGGATGTCCGGTGGTCCGCCCGTCGATGGCGGAATGCCGGGCCTTCTGCGCGACATGCGGGTCACGACCATGCGCCTCAGCTCGGCGACGAAGGATGGGGTCGATCTGGCAAAGAATGCTTTCCAGGTCCATGGCCCGCTGCGGACAGGAGACGTCCAGTTTCGTAAAAAGCTGGACACCTCCGGAAACCCCTGGTCGCTGCGCAGTCTTTCCGTAGTCTTCACCGACTGCGCATCCATGGTCACCACTGTTGGGTCGATCCGACGGCCGGCCTTCCGCCGTGCGGCACGGTGAAGAGCCCGGTACAGACGCGTCCAGACACCATCGAGCCGCCAGCGCCGAAAATACCACCAGACGGTGCCCCAGGGCGGGAAGTCCCTTGGCAGCATACGCCACTGGCAGCCGGTGCGGAGCAGTTAGAGTATCGCATCGACCACGGCGCGTAGATCGGCTCGGCGAGGTCGCCCACCTTGCAGCTCGGACGGGAAATGCCCTGCAACGAACGCCCACTGGGCGTCTGTCAAGTCCGTCGGGTAGCTGTGTCGAGCCATGCGATACCTCCAGTAGTTTCGGCAAAACATGGTCCGCGACGGCGGAACGGCGACCTCTCACACAGCCTTTAAGCGGAACTCTCTCGTTGAGGTGTGTCGCGGGGCTATGCGGACGCTGCCGCCCCTAAGCAATGGTCAGGTTCCATCTCGTCGCTGAATGCGAAAATAATTTTCACACGGTGCAGACAAGGTCAGGTAGGTAGCGGCGGTTGCCTGCCCCCGCAACCAACACTAATTCATCATCGTTGTCAGTGACTTGCCTCGCATTCCCGTGCGGGGTCGTCGCTGTTTCCGCCCGCGAAAGAGCTTCGCCTCCAGTGGCGAGCTGGAGCAGGGCCGCAAGCGCGCCGTGCAGCTCGATGCTCGAGCCACCATCGGTTTCGGGCGTCAGAACGATCCGCTCGACCAGTCCGCGCAGGGCGTCCTTCGCCGCTTCCAAGCCTCCATGCCTTCCGCGTCGCCGAGTCCCCGGATCAGCGCCCCGACCCGCTCCCTGTAGGTCACGACCATTGCCGGATGGTAGCGGAGAGGGGAGGGCGCCGTCGTCTCCGCCAGCTCCGCCTCGAGATCCTTGCGCCGCGCGTCGAGCACGATCATCCGATCCTTCACCTGCTCTGCGGGCACGCCTGCGACGATCGCATCCACCAGTTTGTCGTGATCGGCTCGCGCACGCGCGAGCTCCCGTTCCAGGGCGCTCCGCCCCGCCAGGGACGCGGCCTGGAGCCGGTTACGTCCAGCGGCGTAGTCCCTGCAAAACTCCTCGACCAGGCCCGGATCCATCAGGTGATGCTCCAGGGCATTCAGCACCCGGCTCTCCAGATCCACGCGCTTGAGTGTCGCCATATTGGTGCAGATGGCGCATCCCTTGTTGCCCGCCTGCGAGCAGCCGAACGCGTCCCGGCTGACCTTCGCGAAGCCGCCGCCACAGCAGGCGCACCTCATCAGACCAGAGAACAGGAACTTTGGCCGACGCCGGTCCCAGACAGGCACTGAGGTTCCCGCGGAGACGAGGGCACCCTGCCGGCTGCGGACCGCCTGCCAGAGCTCGCCCTCCACGATGCGCAACTCGGGGATCTCCGTCACCTCCCACTCGCCCTCGGGGTTCATACGGCTGACGCGCTTGCCCGTCGTCGGGTCCTTGGCGTAGCTGAGCCGGTTCCAGACCTGCTTGCCGACATAGAGCTCGTTGTTGAGGATCCCGGTGCCCCGCAGGCGGTTGCCGTGAATGGTGGACGCACCCCAGGCACCGCCGCGCGGACCCGGGACGCCCTCCGCGTTGAGCTGCTCGGCGATCTTCTTCGGCGATCTTCTTCGGCGATCGTCCCGCGGCATAGGCCTCGAGGATGCGCACGACGACCGCCGCTTCCTCGGGATGGATCTCCCGGTCGCCGCGGATCCGCTCGCCCTCCGCATCCAAGGCGCGGATGGCCCGGTAACCGTAGGTCAGGCCGCCCGCGGATTTGCCGGCGAGAGCCCGTCCGCGCAGTCCTTCGCGCGTCTTCTTCGCAAGGTCCTTGAGAAAAAGTGCGTTCATCGTGCCCTTCAGGCCGATATGCATCTCCTCGATCGTGCCCTCGGTCACGGTCTCGATCGGGATCCTGGCGAATTGCAGCTGCTGGATGGCCTGCGCGGGCCGATCAGCGCCGCTCTCGTCCTGGGTCCAGCCGTCGGTTCCGGCGGCGCGGATCGCCTCGAGATCGCGCCAGTCGTGCCGCTGGCTGAGCTCGAGCTCGTCGAGCAACTGGGTCACGCTGGGGCGCGTGGGCGGCTCGGCCGTACCGATCCTCTCGCCATCCTCCGTGATGTCGAGATCGAAGGTGTTGTCGGCCTCCGCCTGCCGGAGGCGGCGCATCAGGAGGCGCGCAAGGGGCGCCCAGTCGGGGCGGGATGTGGTCTTCGGCATGTCGCAACACTCCATCGCAGCACAAAGGGCCCGGCTGACGCCGGTCTATTCTCGGAAAAAAGGGGGAAGGGGCGGGATCAGTCCTGGGCAGGGTCGAGCCGGTTCAGGATCACCGGCTTCAGATCGGCGGTGTAGATATCCGACTTCACCCGCGGCCAAGGGCCATAGTGTTCAGCTGGAATTACGCTGCCCAATGCAGAACAGCCGTCAATCGCACCAATTGCCTCGCTCACCGGAGCAGCCGAGCTGTAGGGAGCCCGCCGTCGCCGCACCGTTCAGATTCCAAGCAAATCTGCTGGGTCTTCACAGGTTGAAAGTCGGTCGGCTGGCGGGTAGCCTTTCTTCTATTCCGTTGGGGTGCCCTATCCAGGGCTGAGAGGCGCAAGCCGACCCATCGAACCTGATCCGGACAATACCGGCGTAGGGAACGGAGCAAGATCTGACGCGGCATCATACCCGCGGGCTATCGACCTCCATCTCCTATTTCCGGTGGAGGAGATGTCGATGCCATACGCATCCGCACTGACGATAGCAGGCTCCGACAGCGGCGGAGGTGCGGGCATTCAAGCCGATCTGAAGGCTTTTTCCGCACTCGGGGTTTACGGGTCGAGCGCGATCACCGCGATCACGGCACAGAACACCCGAGGCGTTTTCGCCGTCGAGCCTGTATCGCCACAGACTGTCTCCGCGCAGATTTCCGCCGTTCTGGATGACATCCAGCCAGGCGCGATCAAGATCGGGATGCTCGCATCGCCGGAGATCGTCGCCGCCGTCGCTGTGGCGATCGCGGACTATGACGGACCCGTCGTGCTCGACCCCGTCATGGTCGCGAAGTCGGGAGATGCGCTTCTGTCGGAAGACGCCGAAGCGGCGCTGGTCGAAATGCTGATCCCGCGAGCGCATGTCCTGACGCCGAACCTGCCGGAGGCCGCGCGCCTGCTCGGGCGCGCCCCCGCGCGGGACGCGGAGGAAACGGTGGGGCAGGGGCTCGCCCTGCTCGATTTCGGGGCGCAGGCTGTCGTGATGAAGGGCGGTCATGCCGACGGGCCGACCTGCATCGATCGGCTGGTGACGGCGTCCGGTGTAACCACGATGGAGCAGCCGCGGCTCGCCACGCGAAACACGCACGGGACGGGTTGCACCTTGTCCTCGGCCATCGCGGCCGAGCTTGCGAAGGGAGCGGGCGTCGCGGCGGCCGTGCAGAGGGCACAGGCCTGGCTGCATGGGGCGATCCGTGCGGCAGACCGACTGGACATCGGCAGCGGCCACGGCCCCGTCCATCATTTCCACGAGGTCTGGCCGTGACGCAGGCACGCGTCATTGGCGGCGGCGTCGCCGGTCTCTGCGTGGCA
Source organism: Tropicimonas omnivorans (assembly GCF_031846565.1). Classification (NCBI taxonomy): domain Bacteria; kingdom Pseudomonadati; phylum Pseudomonadota; class Alphaproteobacteria; order Rhodobacterales; family Roseobacteraceae; genus Tropicimonas; species Tropicimonas omnivorans. Next base: position 82,201 of record NZ_JAVRHL010000006.1, read on the forward strand.
ACGGAGCTGGTCGCGCGCGGCTGTGAGGTGACGGTCTTCGATCCGTCGCCCCGACCCGGGCCGCATGGCTGTTCGTGGTGGGCCGGCGGGATGCTTGCCCCATTCTGCGAAGGCCAGACGGCCGAGGAACCCGTCGTCCGGCTGGGCCAGGAGGCTGCCGCCTGGTGGCAGCGGCAGGGCGTGACCGTGCATCGACGGGGAACGCTGGTGCTGGCCCTCGGACGAGACCGGCGCGAACTGGACCGCTTCGCGCGGCGCGTGCCGGGGCACGAGATGCTCGATCCGGCGGGGCTGGAGCCGGATCTGGAGGGCCGCTTCGACCGGGCCCTGCATGTCTCTGGCGAGGCGCATCTCGACCCGCGTGCGGCATTGATCCATCTTCGCGACCGGCTGGAGCAGGCCGGTGTCACCTTCATCGCTGAGCCCGGTCGCCCACAGGGGCTGACGTTCGATTGTCGCGGGCTGGCGGCGCGGGACGCGCTGCCTGACCTGCGCGGGGTGAAGGGCGAGATGGCGGTGCTGCATAGCGCCGATATCCGTCTGACCCGACCGGTCCGGCTGCTGCATCCGCGGTACCCACTTTATGTCGTGCCGCGCGCGGATGGGCTGTTCATGCTGGGCGCCACTCAGATCGAAACCGACGACCGGCGGCGCAGCGTGCGGTCCGTGCTCGAACTGCTGTCGGCGGCCTACGCCTTGCACCCGGCCTTCGGCGAAGCGGAGCTGGTCGAGATGGGGGCCGACGCGCGGCCTGCCTTCCCCGACAACCTGCCCCGCCTCGTCCAGCGGGGCGAAACGATCCACGTAAACGGCCTGTTCCGCCACGGCTTCCTGCTGGCGCCCGCCTTGGCGCGGATGGCGGTGGAGGCGGCTTGCGACGGCATCAAACCGGAGTTCTGGCATGAAGATCATGATTAACGGCACACCGACCGAAACGCGGGCGGAGACGCTCGCCGCGGTCCTCGAGGAACTCGGCTTTGGCGACGCCAAGGTCGCTACCGCCGTCAACGAAGACTTCGTCCCGGCCGCACAGCGCGGGCAGGTGTCGCTGGCACCCGGCGATCGGGTCGAGATCGTCACTCCCCGGCAGGGAGGCTGAGATGCATCTTTACGGCTCCGACATAGCATCGCGCCTGATGCTGGGCACCGCGCAATACCCCTCGCCCAGCGTGCTGGCCGAGGCCTTTCGCCGCTCCGGCTCGGGCATCGCCACCGTTTCAGTGCGCCGCGAGGCAGGCAACGAGCGCGCGGGCGCGGCGTTCTGGGATCTGGTGCGCGACCTCGATGTCGCGCTCCTGCCGAACACGGCGGGCTGCCATTCCGCGCGCGAGGCGGTCACGACCGCGCAGATGGCGCGCGAGCTTTTCGACACGCCCTGGATCAAGCTGGAGGTCATCGGTCATGCCGACACGCTCCAGCCCGACCCGTTCGGACTGGTGGAGGCCGCCCGCATCCTGACCGACGAGGGGTTCAAGGTCTTTCCCTACACGACCGAGGACGTGGTGCTTGCCGGGCGCCTGCTCGACGCTGGATGCGAAGTGCTGATGCCTTGGGGCGCGCCGATCGGCACGGGGCTGGGGCTGACCAATATCTACGGCCTCCGCACGCTCAGGGCGCAGTTCCCCGAGGTGCCGATGGTCGTGGATGCCGGGCTCGGCCTGCCCAGCCAGGCGGCGATGGCGATGGAGATGGGGTTCGACGCGGTGCTGCTGAACACCGCCGTCGCAAGGGCCGGCGATCCCGCCGCGATGGCAGAGGGGTTCGCCCGCGCGGTCGAGGCCGGACGGCTCGCCTTCGAGGCCGACCCGATGGAGCCGCGCGACATGGCGGCCCCCTCGACGCCGCTGATCGGAAAGGCGTTCCTCGAATGACCCTCGACCGCTTCTATCCGATCTTCGACAGCGCGGACTGGCTGGAGCGGATGTTGCCGCTCGGAGTGAAGCTGGTGCAGCTGCGCGCCAAGGATCTGGGCGACGCGGAGTTGAGGGCCCTCGTCAAACGGGCGCAGACGCTCTGCCGGGCCCACGGCGCCGTGCTGGTGGTCAACGATCATTGGCGGATCGCGATCGACGAGAGCTGCGACTGGGTTCATCTGGGGCAGGAAGACCTCGACACCGCCGATCTGTCCGCCATCCGTCGCGCCGGGCTGAAACTGGGCATCAGCACCCACGATCATGCCGAACTCGACCGCGCCCTGTCGCTCGCGCCCGACTATGTCGCGCTGGGGCCGGTCTACCCGACCATCCTCAAGAAGATGAAATGGGAGCGGCAGGGGTTGGAACGGGTCACGGAATGGAAACGCCTGATCGGTGAGCTGCCTCTCGTGGCCATCGGGGGGATGACCGTCGACCGCGCCGACGGCGCCTTCGCGGCCGGTGCGGACATCGTCTCGGCGGTCACGGACATCACCTTGAACGATGATCCGGAGGGCCGTCTGCGCCACTGGATCGAGGTGACGCGATGAGCCGGTATGCCCGGCAGATCGCTGTTCCGGGCCTCGGGCCGGCGGGTCACGAGCGATTGCGGCGCGCGCGCGTCCTTATCGTCGGGGCCGGAGGGCTTGCGGCGCCGGTGCTGCAATATCTCGGCGGCGCGGGCGTCGGGCACATCCGGCTGGCCGATCCCGACCGGGTGGAGGAGACCAACCTCCATCGCCAGACGCTGTTCAGGGAGGCCGATATCGGCCGACCCAAGGCCCAGGCGGCGGCAGCGGCGCTCACCGCGCTCAACCCCGACCCCAAAGTCGAACCCGTCGTCGCGGCCCTGGACCCGTCCAATGCCGCCTCGCTCTGCGCCGATGTCGATCTGGTCCTCGACTGTGCCGACAGCTTCGCGGCAAGCTACGTCCTGTCGGATACGTGCCTCGCCGCCGGGCTGCCGCTGGTCAGCGCTTCGGTGATCGGGCTGGAAGGCTACGCCGGCGCGTTCTGCGGCGAGGCTCCCAGCCTGAGGGCGGTCTTCCCGGATCTGCCTCACCGCCTCGGCTCTTGCGCCGAGGACGGCGTTCTGGGGCCGGTCGTGGGGGTTATCGGCGCTCTTCAAGCGCAGATGGCGGTCGCGCTTCTGGCGCGGATCGACCCCTCGCCGTCGGGTCAGCTTGTCACCTTCGATGCGAGATCCTTCCGGTTCGGCGGCTTCCGCTTCCTCGGTGCGCCCGAGCCCGAGCGGCAGCCCCGCTTCCTCGCCCAGACCGAGATTGCAGACAGCGATTTCCTCATCGACCTGCGCGGTGAAGACGAGGCCCCGCTGGTCCGCCCCGCCGCCCACCGCCTGACCGCCACCGCACTCGGGCCGGACGGACCTGTGCCCGCCCCCGGCCAACGCGCCGTGCTCTGCTGCCGGTCGGGCCTGCGCGCCTGGACGGCCGCCGAACGGCTCGCCTCCGTCTGGGACGGAGACATCTACCTCGTCGCCCTCGGCGACCAAACCGGAGAGACTTCATGAAAACCTCCCTGACCGCTCTCTTTCTTCTCGCTGCCCCGCCCGCACTCGCGCAGGACCAGATGAGCGTGATGCTCGACTGGTTCGTGAACCCCGATCACGGGCCGATCATCGTCGCTCAGGAAGAGGGCTACTTTGCCGAGGTCGATCTGGAGGTCGAGATCATCGCCCCCGCCAACCCCGTCGATCCGCCCAAGATGGTCGCCGCCGGGGCCGCCGATCTCGCGATTTCCTATCAGCCGCAGCTGCATCTTCAGGTGGCCGAGGGCATGCCCCTGATCCGGGTGGGCACACTGGTCGCGACGCCGCTCAATTGCCTGCTGGTGCTGGCGGACGGCCCGATCGAGGACATCGCGGACCTGAAAGGCCGCAAGGTCGGCTTCTCCGTCTCCGGTTTCGAGGAGGCGCTGCTGTCGGCGATGCTCGGGCAGGCGGGTCTCGAAACCGCAGACATCGACCTGATCAACGTCAACTGGTCGCTCTCGCCCGCGCTGATGTCGGGCCAGGTCGATGCGGTGATCGGCGCGTTCCGGAATTTCGAGCTCAACCAGATGGATATCGAGGGCGTGCCCGGCCGGTGCTTCTACCCCGAGGCCGAAGGCGTGCCGACCTATGACGAGCTGATCTACATCGCCAACCCCGAAACGATGGACGCGGAGATGATCCGCCGTTTTCTCGCCGCGACCGAGAAAGCGACGCAGTTCATCATCAACCATCCGCAGGAAAGCTGGGAGGTCTTCTCCTCGACCTCGGCGGAATTGCAGGACGAATTGAACGAGCGCGCCTGGGCCGACACCCTCCCGCGCTTCGCACTTCGCCCGGAAGCGCTGGATGCGGGCCGCTACGAGCGTTTCGAGAGCTTCCTCGCCGAGGCCGGTCTGCTCGAAGGGACGCGTCCCGTCTCGGAACTCGCGGTCGATCTGGGCGCGCAATGAGTTACGGGGCGATCTTTCCCATGTGGCAGGCGGCTGCAGGGAAGACGTGGATCGAATACACCCGCCATGCCTTCGTAGAGGGATTGGGTGACGGCACGCTGCCGCGCGAGGCGTTCCTGCGCTACCTGGTGCAGGACTACGTCTTCCTCATCCACTTCTCCCGCGCCTGGGCCCTGGCCGTCACCAAGGCCGAGACGCCTGAGGAGATGCGCGTCTGCGCCGCCACGGTCCACGCTCTGCTGGACGTGGAGTTGCGTCTGCACATCGAGACCTGCGCGGCAGAAGGCATCCCGGAGGAGCAGCTCTTCGCCGCCCGTGAAGCGCCGCAGAACCTAGCCTATACGCGCTACGTGCTCGATGCCGGGCATTCCGGCGATTTTCTCGATCTGATGGCGGCGCTCGCCCCTTGCGTGCTCGGCTACGGCGAGATCGGAACGCGGCTGGCAGCCGAGACGGGCGAGACACCCTATGCCGACTGGATCGCGACCTATGCCGGTGCCGACTATCAGCGCACCTGTCGCGAGGTCGGCACCCTGATCGACGCGGCGACCGCACGACGCCTCGGAGAGGCGCCCCAGAGCTCTCCCCGCTGGCCCCGCCTTTGCGCTCGCTTCGAGGTGGCGACCCGGCTCGAGGTCGACTTCTGGGGCATGGGTCTGTCGGCATGAACCGCCCGCCCGCGCTACGTCTGGCCGGGAGCGCGGCGATCGGGGGCGGGACGATCTTCGGCCCGCTCGCGCTCGAGGCCCCAGCCGGGGAATGGACCTGCCTGCTCGGGCCCTCGGGCGTGGGCAAGTCGACCGTGCTTCGTCTGCTCGCCGGGCTCCGCGACGAGGTCCTCTTCGCGGGTGAGGCGGTTGCGGGCGACGGCGAAGCGCTGTCCGGGCGTGTGGCGCTGATGGGGCAGACCGACCTGTTGATGCCCTGGCTGAACGTGACCGCCAATGTCACTCTGGGCGCCCGCCTGCGGGGCCGGAAGGAGCAAAGAGACCGGGCGCTGGAGGTGCTGGAGCGCGTGGGGCTGTCCAGCCATGCCGCCAAGCGGCCGACCGCGCTCTCAGGCGGACAGAGGCAGCGGGTCGCGCTGGCCCGCACGCTGATGGAGGACAGGCCGGTCGTGCTGCTGGACGAGCCCTTCTCGGCCCTCGACGCGCGGTCGCGGGCCCTGATGCAGGATCTCGCGGCGGACCTGCTGGCCGGGCGCACCGTGCTGCATGTCACCCACGACACCGCCGAGGCCGCGCGGCTCGGGCACCATGTCCTTCTGATGAGGGATGGCGGGATCACCTCGGTGACCCCGCCACCCGGCCCGATACCGCGCCGCTATGATGCGCCCGAGACGCTCGACTTCCAGGGACGCCTGCTGCGCATGCTCATGGAGCCCGGATGACGCGGTCCGTTCGCATCGCCGCCGCAACGCTTCTGGGTCTGGCGATCTGGCAGGCGGTCGTCACATTGGGCGAGCTTCCACGCTTCATCCTGCCCGGCCCCCATCCTGTCTTCGCGACACTCTGGACCAGCCGTGCGCTGATTGCCGAGCACGCGGTCGTGACGGCCACCGAGGTCCTGCTCGGCCTCGGCCTTGGGGCCGGCTTGGGCTTTGCCTCGGCCATCGCACTGGCCGCATCGCCGATCGCGCGGTCCTTGCTGCGCCCGATGCTCGTCTTCAGCCAGGCGATCCCGGTCTTCGCCCTGGCCCCGATCCTGACGCTGTGGCTGGGCTACGGGCTTTGGTCAAAGGTCGCGATGGCGCTGCTGATCATCTATTTCCCGGTCACCTCGGCCTTCTTCGACGCCCTGATGCGGACGCCGCCCGGCTGGCTGGAGCTTGCTCGCGTCATGAACGCCACACCTGGCCGCGTCCTCTGGCGGCTCCGCGTGCCGGCCGCGATGCCGGGCTTCGCCTCGGGGTTGCGTCTCGCCGCCGTCTACGCCCCCATCGGCGCGATCATCGGCGAATGGGTCGGGGCGTCGCAGGGGCTGGGCTATCTGATGTTGCTGGCGAATGGTCGCGCGAAGATCGACCTGATGTTCGCCGCACTGATCGTCCTGGCCGTCCTGACACTGGCCCTGCATGCTGCCGTTGACGCCGTATGCCGACGATTGTGGGATGGCTGAAACGCGCTCCAACTTTGGCTCGGAAGTTTACGAGACTACTCCGTTTAAGGCGCGATAGACTGGGGCGCGTCTCAGGTTCAGCACTGCCATTCGCTGCGCGTGACATGAGTGTCGGCTATGGGCCGGAAGCGACGGCCGTCGCGGCCCGCCAGGTGTTCGGTCGCTGCGCCGCCGCATGTCAGCTTGGAGGCCTACTGCGACATTCTTCGAACTCATCCGTCCTAACGAACGTCGTTCTCGGACGCGATCTTCTGCATTAGCTCGGCCGTCTCTTTCAGCCGTGATGCTGTGAGACGACTGCTGGGGCCAGCCAGACCGAAGCCCGCGCGGATCTCGCCCTCGTCGCGCCAAGGCATTGCGATGCAGTTGAGGCCGGGCATCCAGTTCTCGTGGTCAAGAGCATAGCCGCGTTCAGCGATGGCGTCGATCTCGGCCGCGATGCCGGGGCCGATCCGGTCGGCATGTGTATCGAACATCCGTTTGCGTATCGCGGGGATGAAGGCAAGGAACAGAAGGCCGATGGCGGAGCCCGCCATGGGTTCGCGGTGCCCGCGCTGGCTCGCCGCCTTGAGGGCCCGCCTGCTTTCGATCGCGTCGAGAAAGTAGACCTCATCACCCGAGGGCACGGCGAGGAACACGGTCTCGGAGGTTTCGGCGGCCATGGCCTCCAGCGCGGGGCGCAGGCGATGGCGAAGGGCGTCGTCGTCTCCCACGACGCGGGCGAGGTTCAAAATCCTGTCGCCGAGATGGTAGCGCGTGTCGCCGGCGCGGCGGCGCACGTAGCCGGCCGTTTGCAACGTCTTGAGAATGTTATGCGCCGTCGTCGTTTTGAGCCCCGAGGCGGCGGCGATGGCGTTCAGATGCGCGGCCCCCCCCGCATGGGCGATCGAGTCGAGTATATCGGTGGCGCGCACGACGGATTGGACCATGATTTGCCCCTAAGTTCATTAATGATGAATAATATTCCGGTAAGCTCATTTTTCTACGTTCTTGCATGAATAATTAGGAACGCCCGGCAAACCGTTCCGTTGTCCTGCCGAATACCGCGATGCGGCAACGACGATGGAGACAATCATGACACGTTCGATGATGGCCCGTGCCACCCCGAAACCGGGTCAGGAAGGGCAGCTCAGGGCACTTGTGGAAGACCTGGCCTGCAATGTCCGCGCCGAGCCGGGAAACATCCGCTTCGAGGCCTTTGCCGAGGACGGCGGCGCGATGGTGATGCTGGAGGAATACCGCGACGACACGGCCTTCGAGGCGCATCTGGGCATGCCGCATACCCGGCAGTTCAACGCCGCCCTGAAGGAGGTCGCGGCCGGCGGCGGCCCGAAGGTCACGAACGTTGCGGATGTCGCGGCCGACCGCCATGCCGCGCCCGGCATCCGCGGCATCGACCATGCCGGCCTGACGGTGCCCGATATCGAGGCCGCCACGCGCTTCTTCGCCGAGGCCTTCGGTGCCGTGACGCTCTACGACGTCTTGCCCCAGGATGGCCCGGACATGTCGGGCGAGGGTCCGGAGGCCGAGCTTGGCCTGACATCGGGGACGCGGATCGTTCACATGCGCCTTGTCAGGATCGGCAATGGGCCCTGCCTTGAACTATTCCGTATGGAAGACGGCGACCAAGCCGATCCCGCCCGTCTGCAAGACAAGGGCCTGACCCATATCGGCCTCTACGTCGATGATATCGACGCTGCCTGCACTGCCTTCACGGAGGCCGGGGGCATGCTCCTGAAGGGGCCACACCCGCTCGCCAACAACGAGAACCAGGACGGCAATGCGGGCATCTATGGCCGCGCGCCTTGGGGCATGCTGATCGAGCTCCTGACCTATCCGGGCGGCATCGACATGCCCGCGGACGCTCCCGCGATCCGCTGGACCCCGCACCCCTGAAGGAGAGATCCCATGATCAAGATGACGATGTTGCTGAAGCGTAACCCCAAACTCGACCACGACGAATTCGTGCGCCACCACCGCGAGACGCACGGTCCCCTCTTCCGCTCGATCCCCGAGGCAGTGACGCACGTGCTGCGCTACATTCAGACCCACCCGGTGAAGGGCGAGTTCCCGGTCCCCCAGGCTGATTTCGACGGCACGGCGGAGATCTGGTTCGACAGCCCGGAGGGTATGCGTGCCGTGCTTGGCTCGGACACCTACCAGAACGCGGTTTTCCCCGACGAGAAGACGTTTCTCGACCACGACACCACGCTGATACTCGTGGGTGAACAAACCGAAATCATCAAAGACAAGGAGTAATGTTGAAATCCTGGACGTCGCGCACCTCGATGCACCACGCATCAAGGTCTGCTTCGTCCGCGCAGTTGACCTCCGACGGTCGCGTGGGTTTGCAAGCGCGGCGAACGGCAGGTTCGACGGGCCGCGCTGCAGCATCCTGATCCAAGGCTGAATGTCCGGAGTGGGCCGGCAGCTGCCGCCAGCTGCCCAAACCGCTGTGTTGCCGCATGTCCGCACCGAGCCGCTTCACGACATTGCCTCTCCGCAGGCGGCGTGTCTTTTGGCGCTATGACCAACCGTGCTCTCGTCTACAGGTCGTTTGGACCTCCCGAGCATCATTTGAAGCTGGAAAAAACGCTGCTTTCCGATCGCCCGACGGGAAAGCTGCGTGTCGCCATGATCCAAGCGCCGATCAACCCCTCGGACTTGATCCCGGTGACGGGAGCCTATGCGCATCGGGTCTCCTTGCCCGCGGTCGCGGGGTACGAAGGAGTTGGCCGGGTCATCGACGCACCCCCGGACTATTCGTGCTGGATCGGGCGACGTGTGTTGCCCCTTCGGGGCGCAGGGACGTGGCAAACTCACGTGGATAGTGATCCCGCACTGGCGATCCCGGTTCCCGACCGGATCAGTGATGACGTCGCAGCTAGAGCTTACATCAACCCGCTCGCTGCGCAGGAAATGCTCCGCGCCGTTCCGGTTGCGGGAAAGCGCGTACTGCTCTGTGGCGCGGGCTCGAGCTGCGCCGACCTTCTTGGCCACCTCGCACGACAGGAAGGAGCCGCCGAGGTGATTGGCATATATCGGTCCGAGGGGCGGATTGAGAGGATGCGCTCCCTTGGCGTGACCCCGGTTTCAGCCAATGACGAGAAGGAGGTCATTCGCCATGCCAGAGCAGCGGATGTGACGTTCGATGCCTTGGGCGGTCCATTGGCGTCGCGGGTTCTCGAGGCCATGGCGCAGGGAACGCGTTTCGTCGGCTATGGGCTGTTGAGCGGAGAGTCCATCAGTCCGGCCGCGGTGCCGCGCGCCCGATACGAGCGATTTCACCTTCGCGACCGGTTGCAGCGGATGGACCATGCATCCTGGAAAGAGGCTTTTGAATCCGTCTGGTCGCTTCTTGCCGAGGTCGCGTTGCCTCCCGCTTGCGTTCATCCGTTGGAGAACTGGCGAGAGGCAATCCATCTGGGTCGGAAGCCCGGGTCAGCAAAGCAGGTTCTTCAATTCAAGATGCAGGCGCCATGACAGCTTTGTCCCGCTCAGCTGACCTTCACCCGCCGAAAATGCTGCTCGATGGACGAGTGGCCGTTTCGGTGAAGCTGCGGTGCGGCATCGACACTACTGATGGAGGGCAGCTGCAGGCCGGGAGCGACGGCCGTTGCGGCCCGTCTGCTGTTCTGCTCGCCGCGCGGCCGCTTCGAGCCCTTCCACGACATTGGATATGCTGAAGTAACCCACTCGCCGGCCCCTGCGGTTAAAGCCGGGACCTACGAGCGGGACCCTACCACTACGTCGATCGCTTATTTCGTTGCCGCAATCCTAAAGCCCGAGCCCGGAAGCAACGGCGTCCACGAGCCGCGAATGAGTCGCCACGCGATCTGTCCCATCGGGGTCGGAACAGATAGGATCATCGCCGTCTGCCTGCAACATGTCAGCCGCTCCAGGCTTGCAGGTGCCGAGAAAGGTGAAGTGGCTCGCCGGCGCGATCACGACATGGCGCGCATTGGGCATGCGGCGCGCAAGATCGTTCCCGTTCGGGCCGACATCGGCTGCTTCGATTCTGTCCTCCTCGCCGAGATTGATCAGCACCACGCCCTCGAGCGCGGTATCCAGACTGTCGGGTCGAACGGAGGCTCCGAAGCCTGGATCGACGGCCACGGCGCGCGTGATACGCGGATCGCGGGTATCTGTGGAAAACCCCGGATGATCGGCGAAGCGCACGCCGCCGAGCAGGAAGAAGCTGCAATCTCCGGCGCCCGCTACGCGCGAGCAGCGGGCGTCCTGAACCGCACCGTCGAAGCGCAGCCCCGAAAGGCCGAGGGCTGTCGCGCCGCCCAAAGAGAACCCGACAACTCCGATCCGGTCAGGATCGATGAAGGGCGCAAAAGCGGGGTCAGCCAGCACAGTGTCGAGTGCGGCCGTCAGGTCATTCGCCCGCGCCTCCATATCGACGGAACGTCGGGGCGAGCTGTCGCCGCTGGTCGAGCCCGGATGATCGACGGCAAGGACGATGGCTCCGCGCGCAACCAATCCCGAGGTGAGCCAGCCGAGAGTGTCAGCGTTGCCGCCCGATCCGTGCGACAGCAGGACCAACGGGTGCTGGCCTTCGGCAGGGGCAGGGCCGACGAAGGCGAATGTCGGGTCGAAGATCGGCCCATCGCCCACGGGAGCGCGGTAGGTAGGTTCGCCCGCCGGATACCAGATGGACGCCGCGACCGGCCGAGCGCGGTGGGAGGCCAAGAGATCGAACCGGTCGTACCCCGGCAGCATGTCGGCTGCGGCGGGCAGCGCATGCGACATTGCGAGGAAGGCGAGAGTAGCAAGGCGTTTCATGGGAACCTCCGTTAGTGAACGCTGCCCCTGCGAATGCACCTCAGGCTGGCCCGAGTGCGTCCTCTTTTCCGGATAAAGGTCGCCTCGATCCGGATTTCGGGTAGAACGAGCCCATGCCGATGCTGCCCGTTCCCGCCTTCGTCGCTCTTGTGCTGGCATATATCGCAGCACGAAGCCTGCTGTCTGACGGCCGGCCGCTTCTGGTCGCGTTCCTTCTGGCCTGTGCCGCGCAATCCTTGCTGGTGGCGCTGGCGGGCGGCTACGGCATTGACTGGCTGCGTCCGATCCTGCCGGTCAGCGCCGCGGTGATCCCGCCATTGGCCTGGATCACGTTCCGCGACGCTCTGGTCAGTCGGCTGAAGCTGCGCGCGATGTCGCTGCATCTGGCCGCACCGGCGTTCATCCTGTTCTGCCGCGTCTTCGCACCCGAGACGACGGATGTCGCCGTGACGCTGGTCTTCCTGATCTATGGCGGCGCGATCCTGTTCCAGCTGCGCACCGCGCCCGACATGCCGCTCGCCCGGCTGGAGGCGGGGCAAATACCGGTCGTCATCTGGCGGATTCTCGGCTGGGCCCTGATTGCATCGGCTCTTGGGGACGCGCTGATCAGCCTGGCCTACATGAGCGGCAATGAAGGTTGGGCCGGCTGGATGATCACGGTCTCATCCTCGCTGATCCTGCTTCTCCTGGGGCTGCTGAGCGGCAGTCCGGCGGCCTCCGGTGCAGAAGAGCGCGAACCGGGCGCACCCGCTGAAGCCAACCGAGAGGCGCTGGACGAAGACACCGAGATCGTCGCCCGTATCAATGTGTTCCTGTCGCGCGACCCGGTGCATCTGGACCCGAACCTGAACCTGTCACGGCTGGCGCGGCGGTTGCATCTCCCGGAAAAGAGGCTTTCATCAGCCGTCAATCGCGCGACCGGCCAGAACGTCTCGCGCTACGTCAACGCTTGGCGCGTCCGCCACGCCTGCAAGCTGATCGAGGCCGGATCGACGGTGACAGACGCGATGCTGGACAGCGGTTTCAACACGAAGTCCAATTTCAATCGCGAATTCCGGCGGGTCACGGGGGCGGCGCCGAGCGAGTGGCGGAGCAGTGAAAAGACCCCGTCGAACGTAACGGCGATGACCACGGAAAATCCGCCGCCTCAGAACTTCGCTGACGAAGGCCGCGAAGCCGGTTAGCCTTTCCCGCGGCGCCGTTGCACGAAGCGCGTGACGGACGTGGCTACCCTTTCCCGTCTGACGTCAGCCGACGGGCTGCGTGACGGGGATGCCGGGAGCGGTGAAGCGGTCGAGGTTGGCGATGCGGACCTGTAGTTCGGCGGTTTGTCTGTCGAAGTTTCGGGTGGCGAGCTTCTGGCCGAGGAGCTTCGTGCAGTTCATCTTGGTCTCGACGCGGCTACGGCGGTGATAGCCGGTCCACCTGCGTCAGAGCGTCCGGCCGAAGCGCTTCGGTGCGCGCAGGGCCTCGTTGCGTCCCAAGGCGCCTGGGCTGTCCTTTTGCCACGGCTTGGCGTTCCTGCGCGGCGGAATGATCGCTGCGGCGCCTCGCGTGGCGATGGCGTCGCGGCAGGCGCGCCCGCCCCAGGCACCGTTGGCGGTGACCGACGCGATCGTCTCGCCCTCGGGGATCTGCGACAGCAGACCGGGCAGCATGGGCGCGTCGCCGATCCTGCTGTCGGTGATCACGACGGCTCGGACCTCAGGCGTGCGTTCGTCGATGGCCAGATGGACCTGGCGCCAGACGCGCCGACGGGCCCCGCCGTGCTTGCGCGCATGCCATTCGCCCTCGCCGCGACCCTTGATCCCGGTGCTGTCGACCAGCAGGTGCAGCGGCCCGCCCGAGCCCCTGTAGGACAGCTGCACGGCCAGCGTCTTCTGGCGCCGGCACAGCGTCGAATAGTCCAGCCCCACCAGCTTCAGCAGGCTCGCCACGAAGCCCGTCGTCTGACGAAGCGGCAGGCCGAACGGGACCTTTACCGTCGGGCAGGCCTGGATGGCGGCGTTGCTGTAGATCGGCTGCGCGCCGCGCTTCCCCGAGGGCGCCGCATTCCACGGCGTCGACGGGTCGAACCAGACCGTCAGCAAACCGCGCTCACGCAGGGCAGCGTTATAGGTGGACCAGTTCAGGGTGCGATAGCGGGGGGGCGCAGGCTTGGGCATGCCGCCCACCTATGCCGCTGGACTCACAACGTGAATCCCGGGACCGGCTTCGTGCAACAATGCCCATCCCGCCCGGCAGCGAGGGTCAGCTCGTCCTGCGCCGGCCCGATCCGCTCGCAGATCCAACACCGGCGGTCGTATGCGTCAGGACAAGGACGGGTTTGGAGTGGGCACGCGCTCTTTCGTCCAATGCTACAGGTTCGGCAACCGTGGCCTGAGGGTCTCGTCAGACCCGGGGCAGTTCCGAGAAGATCTCGGGGCCGTCTTCGCGCAGGATGACGATCTCTTCCAGCCGCAGGCCGAACCTGCCGTCGAGATAGATGCCCGGCTCGATCGAGAAGACGTTCCCGGCCACGAGGGCTAACTCCGAGGTGCCGGTGATGTAGGGCGCCTCGTGGAGATCGAGGCCCAGCCCATGTCCCGTGCGGTGCGGGAAGCGGTCGCCGTAGCCCGCATCGCTGATGACGCCGCGGGCAGCGGCATCGACCTCGCGGGCGGGTGCGCCCACCCGGGCGGCCGCAAGAGCCGCCTGCACCGCCGCCTCCACGATGTCGCGGACCTTGAGGAACTCCGGATCCGGATATGGGCCGAACCAGCGGCAGCGGGTCATGTCGGACGGATAGCCGTCCAGCACACAGCCGGTATCGATCAGCACGGCCATGTTCTCGCCCAAGGCGGTGGCGCCGGGGTGGTGGTGCGGGAAGGCGCCGTTGGCGCCGAAGCAGACAGAGCAGAAGGCTGTTGCGGCACCGTTGGCCTTGTAATGCGTCTCGATCAGCTCGACGACCTGGGTCTCGGTCATGCCGGTCTTCAGGCCGGCGAAGGCGGCCTCCACCGCGGCATCGTTCAGCAGGTGCGACGCCTTGATGCGGGCGGCTTCCTCCTCGTCCTTCAGGGTGCGCAGAAGGCTGACGGTGTCCCCGGTGAAGCGGCGGCGGGGAGTGTCGAGACTGTCGAGAAGCAGCAGGGCGAAATCGGCGCGCATGGTTTCGTCCAGGGCCACCGACAGGCCTGCGCGGCGGGCATCGCTGGCGTCCAGCAGGGCGTCGAGGGCCGCCATCGGGCCATCGTCATCGGCCCAGGTGAACAGAGGCAGCGTGGTGATCTCCTGCGCCATGGCAGCATTGAGCGCGGGCATCAGGAAACCGGCATGGTCGGCGCTGACCAGCAGCATGACGGGGCGTTCGTCGCCGTGCGGGTTCAGCCCGGTCAGCCATGCCATGTGACTGGAGGGGCCCAGTACCACGAGGTCGGTTTCGGTTTCCGCCATCCGGGCGCGCAGCCGCGCGAGGCGCTCTTCGGCCTGCATCAGATTGGACATTGTTCACTCCTGAAACGAAACGGGCCGCCGGAGAACCGGCGACCCTGTGCTCTTGCGGGCGGTCGCAGGATTATTCCTTTTCGACCAGCCGGTAGTAGACGAAGTCAGAGGTCGCGCCGTTGACGTAGCCCGAGACATCGGCGCCCATGGCAACCTCGTAGGTGGCCTGGAACATGATCACGATGGGCGAGCTTTCCTGCACCTTGGCCTGAAGGTCACGGTACATGTCGAGACGCGCTTCGGGATCGCTTTCCGAGAGGGCGGCCATGGTCTGCTCGTTCATCTCGTCCGGCACGGCCCAGGCGTTCCGCCACGTGGTGGTCGCCTGGTAGTTCTCGTCCGAGTTGTCGGAGTTGTAGGCGAATGCCTTGGCGTTGGAATGCGGGTCCATGAAGTCGGGGCCCCAGTACAGCAGCATCGCCTCGTGGGTCCGCTCGCGGTACTTGGTGATGACCTGCGCGCCGGTGCCGGGCAGGATCTCGAAGTCGATGCCCGCGTCGGCAAAGCTCGCCTGCAGCGACTGCGCCATGTCGGTGAAGGGGGGCGCGTTGATCACGTCGAGCGTCACTTCGATCGGGGTCTCGACGCCAGCGTCCTCGAGGATCTGCCGGGCCTTCTCGGGGTCATAGGTAAAGGGCGTCTCGTCGTAGGAGCCGGGGAAGCCCTTCGGCCAGAAGGCCTGATGGACCTCCATTTGTCCGTTGATGATCGTGTCGGTCATGCCCGTATAGTCGACGAGATAGCGCGCGGCTTCCCAGACGGCCGGATCAGTCAGGCTGTCGGTCTTCTGGTTGAAGGACAGGAAGTGGACGGCGGCCTGCGGGAAGGTCTCGACCTTCACGTCGTCGCTGGACAGCGATGCGACCTGGTCGGGCGTCAGGTTGCGCGCCATGTCGATGTCGCCCTGTTCCAGCAGAAGCTGCTGGGTGGCGGATTCAGGGACATGGCGAATGATGACCTGGGACATCGCGGGCGCACCCTTGAAGTAGTCCTCGTTGGCGGCCATGCGCACCATCTGTCCCGGCGTGTAACCGGTGAGTTCGAAGGGACCGGAGCCTGCCGAATTGGCGTTCAGCCAGGCGTTGCCCATGTCGCCGTCCTGCTCGTTCTCCATCACCAATGCCTTGTCGACGATGGAGGCGGGACGTGCGGCCAGCACGTTGAGCACGAAGGCGGGCGAGAAGTCGCCCTCGTATTGCACGGTCACGACGTTGCCGTCGGCGGTGACCATGTCGTCCACGTTCTCCGGGGTCCAGCCAAGCTGGGTGAGGATGAAGGCAGGCGTCAGGTTCAGCTTGATGACGCGCGAGAGCGAGAACAGCACGTCCTCGGCGGTCACCGGGTTGCCCGAGTTGAAGACGGCATCATCGCGCAGGGTGAAGGCGATCGTCTTGGCCTCGGCGTCGACGTCCCACTCGGTCGCGATACCGGGCGCGAGGACGGTCGGGTCCTCGGCATCGTACTGGACGAGACGGTCATAGAGGTTGGTGACCAGCTCGCCCGAGGTGAACTCGTAGGCCTGCGCCGGGTCGATCGCGACGATGTCGTCGATGTTCTGGGCGATGACCAGCATGCCATCGGGCGTGTCGGCCAGCGCCGCGGTGCCTGCCAAGGGCAGCGCGAGCGCCGAGGCCAGCAGCGCGGGTTTCAGCATGTTCATTTGGGTCTCCTTGTTGGTGTTCGATGGCATGGGACGGCGTTCCTCAGCTTTCCAGCTGCGCCATCTCCGGTAGTCTCATCCCGCCCTTGGGGGTCAGGACGGAAAGCGTCCCGGTCCAGAGGATGCGGACGGGCCTGTCGGTGGAATTGGTCCACGAATGGGGCCGCAGCCCACTGTAGTGCAGGCTGTCGCCAGCCTTCATGTGAATGATCTGACCGTCGAGTGTCTGCTCGATCTCCCCCTCGAGGATGTAGATGATCTCCTCGCCCTCGTGGCTGACCACCTCGGAGGCGTAGCCGGCGGGGACGTGCAGGATATAGCTCGACAGTTCGGATCCGGGAAAATCCGTGGCGAGGGTCTCGTACCCGATGGACGATCCGTTGATCGAGAATTGCGGTCGCGTCTCGGCACGGGTCAGGCTGTCGGCTGGGCCGGGGGTGGCGATGAAGTATTCCAGAGCCACATCCAGCGCCGCCGCGATCTGCGCCAGCGTTCCGAGCGATGGCGTGGCATTGTCACGCTCCACTTGGCTGAGATAGCCGACAGAGACGCTCGCCGTGTCGCCGAGAGCCTGAAGCGTCAACCCGAGTTGCTTGCGGCGCTTGCGAATGAGCGGTCCGAGCTGCGGCTCGGCCTTGTGCTTTTCCCGTGCCATGGCAGGGCCCTTCCTAGACTATCGCTTCCAAGTTACAAAAGTTTTTTTACTATGGCAAAAATTCTTGCGACATTGCCGTGAAGATTTCACGCGGCGGAGGCCAGAGGAGGCGGAGACCTTGGCGACAGATGCTACAATGGCCGTCAGGGCGGGGCGCAGTGCGAAGGGCGTCGGCGGCTTTGTCGTCGTCACCGCGCTGACCTTCCTCGGCCTCTTGGCGATCACCTTCTTCATCGGGCGCGTGGTGCCCATCGACCCGGTACTCTCGGTGGTGGGCGACCGGGCGACACAGGCGCAATACGACGCGGCGCGCGTGGCCATGGGGCTCGACCGTCCGCTGATCGTTCAGTTCTTCGACTACGTCTGGTCGGTGATGCAGGGCGATCTCGGCACCTCGATCTCGACCAACCGGCCGGTCGCGGATGATCTGTTGCGGGTCTTTCCCGCCACGCTCGAGATGGCGACGATCGGTATCCTGATCGGCGTGGCGCTCGGCGTGCCCGCCGGGGTCTGGGCCGCCACCCGGCGCGGCGAATGGGTCGACCAGGTGATGCGCGTCTTCGCGCTGCTGGGCTACTCGGTCCCGGCCTTCTGGCTCGGGCTCGTCGGGCTGGCGTTCTTCTATGCCGGGCTCGGCTGGGTCGCGGGCCCCGGGCGGCTGGACATCTTCTACGAGGGCCTCGTGCCGGCACGGACCAATGTCATGCTGATCGACGCGGCACTCGCCGGCGACTGGGACGTCTTCCGCAACGCGCTGGCGCACCTCGTCCTGCCGGCCTCGATCCTCGGCTTCTTCTCGCTGGCCTTCATCGCGCGGATGACGCGCAGCTTCATGCTCGACCAGCTCGGGCAGGAGTTCATCACCACCGCCCGCGTGAAGGGCGTGCCCGAATGGCGGGTGATCTGGGTCCACGGGTTCAAGCCGATCCGGGTGCCGCTCATCACGGTGATCGGCCTGTCCTACGCCGCGCTCCTGGAAGGCTCGGTCATGATCGAGACAGTCTTCAGCTGGCCGGGGATCGGCAACTACCTGACCACGGCGCTGCTGAACGCCGACATGAACGCCGTGCTGGGCGCGACGCTGGTGATCGGCTCTGTCTTCATCCTGATCAACAAGATCTCGGACGTGCTCTACCGCGTTCTCGACCCGAGGAGCAGATGATGAGCACGAGAGACTGGCTTCTCGACGACAGCCCCGCCACTCTGACGCAGGCCAATCTCGGCCGCGCGTGGCGGATGACGACGACACTGCTGCGCAACCCGCTGGCGGTTGCCGGGCTGCTGATCGTCCTTTTGCTGCTGGCCACCGCGCTTTTCGCGCCCTGGATCGCGCCGGAAACCCCCGTGGGGCAGAACCTGCAGGCGCGCCTGCTTCCTCCCTCGGCCGAGCACTGGATGGGCACGGACGAACTGGGCCGCGACATCTTCAGCCGCGTTGTCTACGGATCGCGCATCACCTTGATGATCGTGGCTCTGGTCGCCGTGATCTCGGCCCCGCTGGGGCTGATCATCGGCGCGGTCGCGGGCTACTTCGGCGGCTGGGTCGATCGCATCCTGATGGGGGTGACGGACGTTTTCCTGTCGCTTCCCAAGCTGATCCTCGCGCTGGCCTTCGTCGCGGCCCTCGGCCCCGGGATCGAGAACGCGATCATCGCCATCGCCATCACCGCCTGGCCCGCCTATGCGCGCATCTCCCGGGCCGAGACGCTGACCTTCCGCAATGACGAGTACATCCAGGCGGTGCGGTTGGTCGGCGGCTCGCATTCGCGGATCATCTTCCGCCACGTGCTGCCGCTCTGCACCTCATCGATGATCGTGCGGGTGACGCTGGACATGGCGGGCATCATCCTGACCGCCGCTGGTCTCGGCTTTCTCGGTCTCGGCGCACAGCCGCCGCTGCCGGAATGGGGTGCCATGATCTCGCGCGGGCGGACGTTCATTCTGGACCAGTGGTGGGTCGCCACCATGCCGGGCTTCGCCATCATCCTCGTTTCGCTGGGCTTCTGCTTCCTCGGCGACGGGTTGCGCGACGTGCTCGATCCCAAGCAGGGGGGCGAGAAATGACCGAAACACCGCTTCTGGAAGTCGAGGACCTGCGCGTCAGCTTCGCCACCCCCAAGGGGCCGGTGGAGGTGGTGAAGGGCTTGAACCTGACCCTGGGCCGCGAGGAGCGGCTGGGCATCGTCGGCGAAAGCGGCTCGGGCAAGTCGATGACGGGCCGGTCGATCCTTCGGCTGATCCGGGCACCCGGCAAGCAGACCGCGAAGACCCTGCGCTTCGACGGGCTGGACCTGATGGCGCAGGGCACCCGCCAGATGCGCCGGATTCGCGGCGCGCGGATCTCGATGATCATGCAGGACCCGAAGTTCTCGCTGAACCCCGTCATGACCATCGGCCACCAGATCGCCGAGGCGCTGCAGGTGCACGAGAAGCTGCCCCGCCGCGATCTGCAGGCGCGGGTGATCGAGATGCTGAATTTGGTCCGTATCAACGACCCCGAGCGGGTGGCGAAGATGTATCCGCACGAGGTTTCGGGCGGCATGGGGCAACGGGTGATGATCGCCATGATGCTGATCCCGCGCCCGCAGCTGCTGATCGCGGATGAACCCACCTCGGCGCTGGATGTCTCGGTGCAGGCGCAGGTGCTCGACCTGATACAGGAGCTCGTCACCGGCAACGGCATGGGGCTGATCCTCATCAGCCACGACCTGAACCTCGTGGGGCGCTACTGCGACCGGATCATGGTGATGAACGGCGGCGAGGTGGTCGAAACCTGCGCCGCGCAGGATCTGCACAAGGCCACTCATCCCTACACCCGCGGTCTGCTGGCGGCGCAGCCGCGCATGCAGGAAGCCCGCGAAGAACTGCCTGTTCTCGATCGAAGCGGAGGAGCGGGCACATGACCCTCCCGGCAATCTCTCTCAGGGATCTCGATATTTCCTACGGCGACACCAAGGTGGTGCGCGACGTAACCTTCGACGTGGCGCCGGGTGAAAGCTTCGCGCTCGTGGGTGAAAGCGGCTCGGGCAAGTCCACGGTGCTCAAGGCCATCTCCGGTCTGGCGCCCGAGTGGACGGGAGAGATTTCCGTGCTGGGCAAGCCGCGCGGACATGGCACCGACCGGACTTTCTCCACTACCTGCCAGATGGTTTTCCAGGATCCCTATGCCTCGCTGCATCCCCGCAAGACCATCGACACCGTGCTGTCCGAGCCGCTGGCGATCCACGGCATTGGCCAGCGCAGCCAGAAGGTGGTCGAGATGCTGGGCGCGGTCGGCCTCGACCAGCGCTTTCGCTTCCGCTTTCCACACCAGCTGTCTGGCGGGCAGCGCCAACGCGTCGCCATCGCCCGGGCGCTGATGCTGGAACCCAAGGTGATGCTGCTGGACGAACCGACATCGGCGCTCGATGTCTCTGTCCAGGCGGAAATCCTGAACCTGTTGAAACGCCTGCGCCGCGAACAGGGACTGACCTACCTGATGGTCACCCACAACCTGCCGGTGGTCAGCTTCATGTGCGAGCGCATGGCGGTGATGAACAAGGGCCGCATCGTCGAAATCGCCCCCAAGACCGCGCTGTACGACGGCAGCTTTTCCGATCCCTATACGCTCGACCTCTATGCCGCTTCGGGCGGCAACCCCGATGCCGATCCCGCCGTTGCGGCGGCGTCAGATACCAAGGACCCGTGATGACCGATACGACCAAGGCGCTTGCCGACTTCACCACCGCGCTCGCCGCCGCGACCACCGAGGAAGCGGCCTTCGATGCGCTCTGCGCGCTGACCAAGGCGACAGTGGGCGCAAAGCTCTTTACCGTGATGACGTCGGACACCGATGCCATGGTGGCCCGCCGCGCCTATACCGATGACGCCGCGAATTACCCGACCTCGGGCGAGAAGCCGATCGAGCTGAACCGCTGGTTCGATCAGGTG
>NZ_JAVRHL010000007.1:0-63966 GCF_031846565.1 Tropicimonas omnivorans
TGTCCGAAGTCTCGGATTACATCGGCTGTCTGGATCAGGAGCGCGCGCGCGCCTTCCGCGAGGCCCAAGAGGTCACAGAGCAGTATCAGCGGTTCATCGAGATTGTCAGGGACTAGCTGTCGCCGGAGCCTTCGTGGATCGCCTTGGCAACCGTGGTTCGGCTGATCTGTAGCTCCTTGGCAATCCATCTTTGACTGCGGCCCTCGGCCGCCAACGCCCGGATTTTCCGACCGTGCCGCCGCACGACCGGCGCATCGCCTTCCTGCCGCCCCAAGGTTTTTCCTTTGGCCCGAGCGGCTTCCAGCCCCGATTTGACACGCTCAGAGAGTAGTGCCGTCTCAAACTCCGCCACGCCCGCGAGGAAGGTCGAGATCATCTTTCCCATCGGAGACGACACGTCCAACTCAAGACCGTTCAACGTCAGAAGCGAAACCTTCTTCGCTTCCAGCTCGCTCAGTGTTGAGAGAAGGTCCGAGGTCGAACGCCCCCATCGCGACAATTCCACGACCGCGATTGCATCCACTTCGCGCCGCTTTGCCATCGCCAGAAGCCGCGCACGACCGGGCCGACTGTCCCGCCGTCCACTGGCTGTCTCGCACTCTTCCGCGACGATCTCGTAGCCTGCCCGCTCTGCAAAAGCCCGCAGCTCGCGCAACTGGCGCTCGCCGTTTTGCTCCGGCGTCGAGACCCGCGCATAAATGGCAATCTTGTGGCCCATTTGAACCCCCTTGCGGAGAACCCTCGTCAGGCCCTTCACACACTGGCCTCGCGTTTGGACCATATAGTCATTTGTCTGAATGGGCCACCCGTGGCGCCGCCCGACTCATCGAATTGCCCCAGCTTGCTCATCTAAGGATGACAAACTAACAATATTGTGGCAGGTATTTCCTGACCCTTCAGAGGAGGCCCGCTCCATGCTGTCTACACTCAGGACAACAACCCTCGCCGCCGCAGCAGGCGTTGCCGCCGTCGCGGCGCCGCCCGCTCGGGCTCAGTCTTACCCGATCGATTGCGCGATCCTGCTTTGCCTATCTCACGGCTGGCCGGCCTCAGCGCCTTGCGCCGCCGCCAAGGCTGAGTTCATCCGGCGGATTACGCCGTGGCCGGTCGAGCCGCCACTTCAAATCTGGCGCTGTCCAATGGGGGGCGGCGTCCAGTTGCAGAGCGCCCCCGCACAGAGCCCGTGGCTGGATAACCCCGTGATCGACGCGGGAACCGATCCGCAGCCTCTCCCAGCCGACTCCGGCGCACCCGAGGCTGTCCCGGCGGTCTTGCGCAACTTGGGCGGTGATGACTTCGAGCCCACCGATCTTCTGCAATTCGTCCAGGACTACACGGATGGCAGCGGCCGCGCCGACATCGACATCAGCGACCCGACTTTCGACTACGTGCGCTCGATCCGCGTCTACAGCGTTGAACATATGCGTCAGCGCGAAGCCGGTCGGGATGGAGACGAGTATTGCCGCAGGTACGAGAGCGTCCGCTTGGGCACCTATGGCGAGCAGGGATCATTCTCATGGCACGGCGCCGATCCCAGCGACCTACCGGATGCCTTCGTCGGTGATGAACGGTGGGGAGACAACTGCCCGACCGTTTTCGTCCGCGCGGTCTTCGTGGATTGGCGCGATTACCAAGGCAACTACGGCTTCGAGCAGGTGAATTACTAGGCTTTGTGCCCATGCCGGGCGTGCAACCCTAGAATTGCGACACCCCACGAAACCCTGTATGCCTTATCACATAATAGTGCGGCCAGAGAGTCGCAGGCAAAGGAGCAGTAACACCAGCACAAAGTAAAGCCCCCGCGACGGCGGCAACCATCACGGGGGGGCTATAGAGCCAGGGTCGGCAAACCCAGCTAACCTATCTGTCAGGTTCGGTTCTACCAGCTCCCCTACATCGCAGGCAAGCGAAAAACGCACTCGTGCGAACCACCCCGCTTTGTCTGTCGCCGCCTCGCTCCAACAGCAGCGAGAACCGAACCAATGCAGGCAGCACACCTATATTCCGTGGCTCCGTCAGAGCCTCGACAACCTATCCTTCCGACCGGCATGGAGCGCGACGGCTTCGTCGCCCTGGTCGATACCATCGCCCCGCTTCTCGGGGTCGGGAACGCGGCGCTCAGCACGTTTCGCACCATGATCGCCATGACCAAGCCGAGCGCCTTCAAGGGCGGCTCTCAAGAGCCGTGTTGCTACGCCAGTCAATGCGAGATCGCGCACAAGCGCATGGTGAATCCCTCGCGCATTCGCGCCCATGAGCGGGAGCTTGAGGCCGCAGGACTCATCGAGCGCCGCACTATGGCGAACGGTGCCCGCTCCGGCTTCGCCGGATGCGGCGTCTACTTCACACGCGCCATTGCCCGCGCTCACGACTTCCTAGCCATGCGCGACCAGCTCGAAGCCGAGCGCCGCGCCCACACGACCCTCCGGGGCCTGCGCAGCGTCCACAAGCGC
Organism: Tropicimonas omnivorans; assembly: GCF_031846565.1. Classification (NCBI taxonomy): domain Bacteria; kingdom Pseudomonadati; phylum Pseudomonadota; class Alphaproteobacteria; order Rhodobacterales; family Roseobacteraceae; genus Tropicimonas; species Tropicimonas omnivorans. The sequence continues at coordinate 2,454 of NZ_JAVRHL010000007.1, forward strand.
CACATCAAGGCGGCGCTGTCCGACCTGATCGACGCTCTAGGCGTCACGGCCGAGGTTCAGGCGATCATCGACGCCTATCAGAGCTGGCCGGACGCAGACGCGCTTCATCGGCTCCCGCTGGCTGATCTCGAAGCCCATGTCGAAGAGGCTGACAAGCTGTGCACAAGTGCCTACGATCTTCTCTCCAACGCGCCAGAATCGAGCGGTGGACCGGTCGAAAACGAGCGGTCCTATATACAAGATACAAGCCAAGATCCCAATCTTGTAACTTGTAACGCTCACGCGATCATACGGAGCGCGGGCAAACCCGCGCACTCGAATTCAGTAGATGCACCGCCTGCCGGCGGCACATCCTGCTATGAAAAAGAGGATCGGCGGGGAGCGATCGAGCGCAACACCGAATATCTCGCCAAGCTCAGCCCGCAGCAACTCTACCGGCTATGCTCCGAAGAAATGCAGCTCTACATCGACGGCCGAGTAGGGGCAGGCTATCCCTTCGACCTCCGCGCTTTCGAGGTCGCCGCAGAAATGCGAGTACCAGAGCTTGGGATCAGTCCGAGCGCCTGGGCCAAAGCGAGAGACGAACTACAAGGTGGCGCGGCCACTCTCGCGGTCCTCATCATCGACGCGAAGACCAGCGGCCCCCGACCGCAAATCAAATCGCCCGGAGGGTATCTGCGCGGCATGATCGCGAAGCATCGAGAGGGATCGCTGAATCTTGTCGGCGGGCTCATCGGGTTGTCGACAAGATGCCACGCTAAACCCGGCACATAGCCCTAGGATAGATCGGATGAGCATGATTGAAGATGGTGCAACCAACTGGGGCAATGGCGGCCCGCGACCAGCCGCAGAAGGGTTCGATATAGAGGCCCGTTCGAAGTCCATCTATGAATGGGTGCGACAGGTTCGCGGTGGTGTTCTGGGTGGAGCCTTTACCGTCGAGCGCCATCTGAGCGCTGCCATCGTTTATTTCATGCTCGGGGACCGGCTAGAGCGGGACGACGTACAGTCCGCGTTTGATGAGGGGCTGCTGACGCCGCTCTCTTTCGAGCGTCGCATAAACGTCGCAATGCTTATTGCCCCACATTTTCTATCCGATGATGAAGTGAAGGCGCTTAAGGGGGACCTCAACGCGCTCCGCACCATTCGCAACTCTATGGCTCACAAGCCATTCTGGTTTCACCCCGAGCTGAACGACAAAGACCAGGTGTTCAATCTCGTCCCGATGATCCAGCGCGGCAAAGCCCCCATCGCTTTGACCTCAGCTTTCACCCATCAGCTCAACGGCCAGATAGCAGGCTTGATCGACCGAACCGCAACACTCGCCGCAACGGTGGCTAAACGAGAGAAACGGTGACGACGCTAAAAGGCCGGAACCTCGCGGTCCCGGCCCGGTGCTATCACCTTTCGCGGCCATCGGCGTCCCCGCCTGTTCCGCACCTTTGACAATACTGCAACGTTGCGCCGGATCAACCCCATCATCTTTCCCGAAATATCCTCGGGGAAAAGCGCAGTAGCGCTTTGGGGGCAGACAGCCCCATGATGAACATTGTAATATTGTCTGGCGCCAAGTAGTGTTTCGGAAAGGCTGGCCGTTGTTTCGAACCTTACCTTGATGCATTCTCCCGATCTCTTCGTGGTGAAGAGGCACTTCGGCCCCCTTGCTCCGGCAGGGGGCCTTTTTTCGTGCCGATCTAAGTCCCGACCGAGCTTTCGCCGGGGGCCTCAAGCTCGCTGATCTCGGCGCGCGTCGTTTCCAGCTTGTGCAAGGATTCCAGGATGGTGCCGGGGATGAAAAAGACCGACGAGAAGGCGATCAGGCAGATGAAGACCTTCTGAGTCCTGTCGGAAACGATGTGGCTCAAAGCCAGGACCAAGCCCATTGCGGCGAAAGTCCCGACGGCAAGAGCGAACAGCACCATCACGCACCACGCGGTGAAGCCCCATGATCCCATCATCGCGCCGTAGACCCCGGCCTTCATCGCAATGACATAGGCCGCAGCCAGTCCCGTGAGAGCGAGGGCGAAGTCGCTCATTCCCCTGCGATAGCCGTCGGCCACCGGGTTGTGCGCGCCAATGTTGTTGGTTTCGGTCATGCTCGATCCTTTCTTGTTTTCGAGTGTCCTGAGAAGGATATGGACTCTTTGTGAAAACCAGAAATCGAGCGGTGCCCGGCCTTGGGGCCGGGCCGTTGGCCCGACCTTCCCACAGGACTTCTCGCTTACCTTCGCTCTATGGGGGCGCGTCCAGCTCGTCGCCTGCATGGCGCGAGGCTGACGCCTCGCGCTGGAAAGCTCGGGCAGATTCACAGCGGAAAGCCGCGCCAGGTGCGCGGCTTGCATCGCGTCTTGTTGCCGTTCAGCGGCTCCGCCACTCCTGCGGCATGACGAACTCCGTAGCCCAAATGCCGCGGTCGATCTCACGCGCGGCCCGTTCGTCTCCGACATAGCGCCGCGAGTATTCGCGGTAGGCAACCGCGAGGCCCTGCGCCACCATCTCACGGTTCAGCTCCACACTGCCCGATTGGCAAATCGCAACCGACCGGCCGTAGCGATCCACGTCACGCACCTCGCAATCGACCTGCCCGGCAACGATCATCGCTTCTAAGGCTTGCGTCGCCGCCTGACCACACTGCCAGGCCGTGCCGTCTGGCCGCGCGCAGCTCTGGTCAGATTCCGGGGCGTCTATGCCGAAGAGGCGAACCCGCTCGTCATCGACCCGCAGCGTATCTCCATCTACCACCTTTGCACGACCCGACAGCGTTGCGGTCGTCGCCGGCTCACGGTCGCTTTCAAACCTATCGAACCATCTGCCGAGCTGGTCATTCCACCGGATCAACTCAAGCCCGCCGGGCGCGAGCCCGGCCAACACCACAAGAGCTGCCACGAACACAATCGCGCCCGGCGCCTTGCTATGCCTCCGGAGACCGAAAAGGTTTCTGCGCCTCAACTCTACCCCCGTTCAATATAACAATATTGACCTCATACTGCGTCATAAAGCGAGCATCGAGGGCGAGATAGAGCTTTCCAGGTGCAAGCCTTGCGTGAACTTGCGGCTCGATGAGATAGCTATGTTGGGTAAATTTTTTCGACTGCCGGGAGTTAGCTATGTCCGATTTCGTCGCCTCTGTTCAGTATAACGATCTTAAAGGGACTGTCGCCGCAGATAGGTCCGATACCGAGAGCATGGCTCAATATCTCGTTGGTGAGGGTCTGGCCGCAGACGACGAGAGGGTCATTGGGTATCGCATTTCCTTCAATGGCAATCACGGCAATGAATATGAGCCCAGCGTCTTGGTCTACCTGCAAAAAGGGAGCTTCGACGATCCTGACAAGGTTGTTCGAGCCGTCGATATTGAGATGACCGGCCCGAAATTCTTCTCGTTTTTCAAACGCTTCTCTCTTGTCTTGATGCAGGACGGGATTGACCTGTCCAACGTCACGGTGGACGGGCCGCACTACGACGACTGAGATAAGACGCGCGCTTCTCGCCCATCCCATCCGTTCGTGACCTCGTGCGTTCGCTCGAGGACACGAACGGCCGGGACCGCGCCCTAGTCGTCCCTTCGGTCCTCCCCGAACCTGCCCGTCCCGTTCTCCCTGCGGCCCAGGTGCGCCGGCGCCGGTCTGTCTCGGCCCATTCGGGTGACGGTCGCTTGTGCGGGTTCGGAGATCCCCGCGCGAGCGCGGGGATCACGTCAGGCGGGGGGTTCGGACAAGCCGAACGCCGCCCGCATCCTTGGGCCAGGTCGCGCGAGCGCGCCCTGTCCGATCAGGGAACCGCCGGTTCCCCCATGCAAGGCCACCGAGCGGCGTCAGGGGGGTGTCCCCAACGACGGTCCCTCCGCTGCGCTCCGGGCTGCGTCGCCGGGTGATCCCCCTCCCCCCTTCCTTGTCGGCAACCTTGCGTGGGCCCCCCTCCTGCCCTCGCCGGGAGGCAGGCTTTCAGGAGAGGGCCGCTTCGCGGTCCTCGCCAGAAACCCAGCCTCGATTTTCGGCGCCAAGACGGAACGGGGATCACCACGAAGGAAAAGACAGATGACCAAGCACCAGACCATCGACGCAACCGCAGGCCGCTTCGCACTCAATAGCCTCAGCCTTTCGCCCATGAACCCGCGCCAGCACATCCCCGAGGACGAGGTTGCGGAACTGGCCGAGAGCATCAGAACGGCGGGTCTCATTCAGAACATGGCCGGGATCGAGGACGGCCAAGGCGGCGTCCAAATCGTCGCCGGGGGCCGGAGGCTCCGCGCCCTGCAATACCTCGCGCAGCACTATCCCGAGAGCGGGGCGAAGAACCCGGACCTGACGCACCCAACGGTGAAGATCGCCCCCGACCAGACGACCGCGCAGGCGTGGGCGGTTGCCGAGAACGCCGCCCGGCGCAACCTGCATCCCGCCGACGAAATCCGCGCCTATGGCAAGATGGAGCAGGGCGGGGCCACGCCCGCCGTGATCGCCCGCGCCTTCGCGGTGACGGAAAAGCACGTCTACCGGCGGCTCGCGCTGGCAGGCTTGCCCGACGCCGTGATCGACGCACTCGCCGCGAATGAGATCAGTCTTAGCATGGCCGCTTGCTTTACGATCAGCACCGACGAGGCCCGCACCCTCGAAGTGCTAGACGAGTGCCGGGGCCGGAACCTCAGCGACTATCAGATCAAGAAGGCCCTCAAGCCTGAGAGCATCCGCGATACCGACCGCCGCGTGATTTTCGTGGGGCTGGACGCCTACAAGGCCGAGGAAGGCCGGATCAGCGGCGACCTATTTGCGGACGAAACGCTTCTGGATGATCCCGACATTCTGGACGCGGTTTTCACCGCGAAGCTGGACGAGGCCGCGCAGGAGCGCACTGCTGATGGCTGGAAGTGGGCCGAGGCAACCGCCGACCCCTATATTGGCTATTTCCAGATCGAGGACGCCAAAATGGCCCGCCTCTACCGAGAAGAAGGGGTTTTGACGCCCGAGCAGTCGGAGCGTTATGACGAGCTGGCCGAGCTTTCAACCCGCGATGCGACGGACGAGGCCGCAGACGCCGAACTCTTGGAGCTTCACGGCATCCTCGAAGGCACGTTCACCGACGAGCAGAAGGCACATTCTGGCGTGATCGTTTACGTCGATCAACGCGGCGAACTTCGCACTACTGAGGGGCTTGTGCGCAAGGAGGACAAGGCAGCGGCTATTGAAGCCGGGTTGATCCAGCCGTCCCGCCATACGACCGGCGACGATGCACCGAAATCGCCCATTTCCGCAAAGCTGGCCGACGATCTTGTTCGCGTGGCAACCGGCGCACGGCAGGACGCCATGCTCTGCGATCCTGAGCTGATCCTGTCCCTTCTGGCCTACCAGATGACCGGCAAGATGGGGTATCGCCGCGCCCTTGGACTCCGCGAAGATGAAGTGCCGAACTTTCCGACCACCGAGGCCGAGGGCTACACGCTCGACAAGCGGCTGACGACGCCCGCCGACCGGCCCTCCGATCCGTTCAATTCGGACCTCGCCAAAGGCTTTCGGGCCTTCCGCAAGCGGGGGCATGATCATGTCATGGCCGAACTGACCCGCCACCTTGCCGCCCTCATCAGTGTGGGTGACGAGAAGCTGGGCGCGCTGGTCGATAAGGAGGCCGGGACCGACATTCGCGAAGTCTGGACCCCGACCGCTGCCAACTTTTTCAGCCGCGTGGGCGGTCCCTACCTCAATGCCCTGTGGTTCGAGCTTCTGGACCTTTCCGAAGATCACCCGACCGCGACCAGCTTCGCGAAGCTGAAAAAGGGCGAGAAGGCCGACCGGCTCGAAAAGCTCTTTACCGATGCCGAGACGCGCGAGGCGTTCAGCGTGACCGAGGCGCAGGCCGAGCGGATCGCCAAGTGGCTGCCAGAGGGCATGGCCTGAGATCGACAGGCAGGGCGCGCGAGCGCCCTGCCCCATCCGAAGGAGGATCAACTCGATGCCTGATTTTCGCGCCCACCGTCACCCTGTTCTAGCCGCGCGCTGCCCCGACTGCGGCAAGGCGCCCGGCCTGTGCTGCATCCGAAAGAAATACGGAAATGTGAGATTGGACAGACAAGTCTAGCCTCAATCACGATTTCGCTGATGCAGGAGCTTCTCCAATTGCTTGGCCACGGACACCCCAATCTTGAAGGGGTAGTTGCGCCAGAATTTGTAGAATGCCTGTTCTGTGTCAAAGTCACCTTCACCGGCGCGTAGTCGCGGAATGTCATCCACCGCGCCGATATATTCGCGAGTGGTGGAAGAACGCTGCCTCGAACCGATCTTCCACGATTCCTGCACGATCAGCTCGAGGTCCGCGATCCGGGACGGGCGGCTCTCGTCCAACGTGTAGATAGCAATGATATCGAGGTGCGCCTCATAGTCCTGGAAGGGACGGAACGTGTTGGGCCAGTGCAGCTGCGGGTACTTGAAGTAGGTGTTACCGGTGTAGAGCGTGATGCGGCTCTGGGTCTTGCGCGGGTTCACGCGCCCCCGTGCTCCGACCTTCCGGCGGGCAGCCTTCACATCAACCGCATAGGGCCGGTCGCCGAAACGGCTGCCCGAGAGTTCGAGATCGGGATAGCCGCGTTCAGTACCGCGCTGGAGTTCTACGTCATTGAGGGTTGATACTGCTTCCAGCAGATAATCGACCAGAGACACCTCCATAATGTTGGCGAGCGCCGCTGACTCTTTCGGGAGCGGAAGAAAATGCCCGCCGGCTTCAAGCTTCTGCTCGAGGTCCGACGCGTCGGATGCGCTCAACGGCCAGGCATGATCGCCTTTTCGCCGGAAGATTGCGACCGGGGCCAGCTCGTATGCATCACACAGACCCCGCAGCCATTTCAGGACATCCTCACGTCCGCTCATGTCGCCTCCGGCATGTCGTCATCGGTAAGCTCGAGGAGTTCACCGGGCGAGCAGCGCAGTGCGCGGCAGATCGCGTCCACCGCCCTGAGGCTGGCGTTGTACCCGCGCCGGGAAGCGATTGAGTCAAGTGTCGCGCGGGACAGGCCAGTCCGCGCAGCCAAGTCTTCATGCGTCAGGCGCTCACCGGTCCGGGCTTCGTAAGCGTCAAGCGCCTGCCGGAGATGAATGATAATCACGCCTGCCCTCTTTTGTATTGACGATACAATATATGCGACCTAACCTTGGTTTTGTCTTCCATATATTGTATGGACGAGACAACTGATAGCAACAAGAAGCGGGCAGATGTACCGGGTAATTTCTCTTTATACGGGCGCAGGGGGGCTCGACTTCGGCTTTGAGGCTGCCGGCTTCGCAACGGCGGTTGCCGTCGAGATGAGCAAGGCATGCTGCGCAAACTTGCGCTCAAATCGTGACTGGCCCGTCCTTGAGGGGGACATTCACGACTTCGGATCAGATGCGATCCTCAGCGCTGCCGACTTGGAAGCCGGCAGCGCTGACGTGCTGATCGGCGGGCCGCCGTGTCAGCCTTTCTCGAAATCGGGTTACTGGGCCAAGGGGGATGCCCGCCGCTTGGACGATCCGCGGGCGGATACACTGGACGCCTATCTGCGCGTGCTGCGAGACACCCGGCCGAAAGCCTTTTTGCTCGAGAATGTCCCGGGTCTCGCCTTCAAGGGAAAATCGGAAGGCCTGGAGCGGGTGCTCGATGGCGTTGCGGCAATTAACAAGCTTCACGGCACGGACTACCGGGTCTCGTGGCAGATCGTGAACGCGGCCGACTACGGAGCTCCGCAAATGCGCGAGCGGGTCGTGATGATCGGAAGCCGGGATGGCCGGGAGTTTCAGTTTCCGGAGCCGACACATGGCCCTGGACGCATAGCGCGGCATCATTCCGTCTGGGATGCACTTGGCGACCTCCCGGAGCGGCCGAACGAGACGGGCCTCAAGATGACGGGCAAATGGGCCGATCTGCTCCCGACGATTCCGGAAGGACAGAATTATCTCTGGCATACCGAACGCGGGGGCGGTGAACCACTGTTCGGCTGGCGCAGGCGGTACTGGAACTTCCTGCTCAAGCTGGCAAAGGACAGGCCGTCCTGGACAATCCAGGCGCAGCCCGGCTCCGCGACTGGACCCTTCCACTGGAAGAACCGGAAATTATCATCACGTGAACTCTGCCGCCTGCAGACATTTCCCGATAGCGTGACCCTCAAAGGAAGCCGAGGCGACATTCAGCGCCTGGTCGGAAACGCGGTTCCTTCTGTACTGGCCGAAGTGATGGCACGCGCGATCAGGGAGCAACTGCTCGGAAACATGCACCATGGGGGAGCGTTGGAACTCGAACCGCCGTTCCGCGACGACTGCCCGGAAGCAAATCCTGTGAAAAGCCTGCCAAAAAAATATGTCGGCCTCAAAGGCGAGCACGAACCGCATCCCGGCGAAGGTCGGGGCTATGCTGCATCCCGAAGGGTAGCCTGATATGCGGCATCTTTGCTACTCGGCCACAAATGCGGCACTAGGCCCGTGCTTTCGTCCCCATTTTTCTGTTCAGGGCTTTGTTTTCAGAGTAGAGTCGCAGAAAAGGAGGGCATTATGGCACGCGGTGAGCTGATGAAAAAGCTGCTCGCCAGTTACGGCCATGAGGAAGAATTCCGCGCGGTTGTCGAGCAGATAATCTCCGAAGAGGAGAAGAAGAATAATCGCGTACTGGCCCGCAGTCTGCGCAAGACACTGGACAATATTGGTGCGGCTGCGCGACCGTCCGGGGGACTATCACGTCTGGTTCCTTTCCCGGATGAGGCCAATGATTTCATCCAGCGGGTAGAGCCGGCACACGGCCCTCAGGATATTTTGCTCTCTCCGGAGAACACTGAACTCTTTCTCGGGCTGATCCGGGAATTCCGGCAGGCGGACCGGATCAGGCGTCACGGGCTGCCGGTGCGGTCCAAGCTGTTGTTCTGCGGTCCGCCGGGCACCGGCAAGACCCTCTGTGCCGAAGTCTTCGCCAATGAACTCGGCCTTCCCTTCTTTCATGTCCGGCTCGACAGTCTGATTTCCTCCTATCTGGGCGAGACCGCGACGAATATCCGCAAGACGTTTGAATTCGCCCGCCGTCAGCCCTGCGTGCTGTTTTTCGATGAATTTGATGCGATTGCCCGCTCCCGTGAGGAGGCCGGTGAACACAGCGAACTCCGCCGTGTGGTCAACAGCCTGCTGATCTTCATCGAACAGATTCAGCCAGGCGGCTTTCTGATTGCGGCAACCAATCTGGACGGACATCTCGATCCGGCCGTTTGGCGGCGGTTCGATGAAATCGTCTGGTTCGATGCGCCGGACGCGGCGATGGTGCGCAAATACCTGGTTCATGCTTTCCGCAATGTCCGGGCGTCCTTTGATCCGGCTGGTTATGCCGGCCAGCTTCTGGGGTATTCCTATGCAGACCTCGAGCGGGTCTGCGTTCAGGCAATGAAGCTGTCGGTCCTCGGCGGCAACAAGGCAGTTTCGGACAAGGACTTCTGTGAAGCGATGCGGGATGCGAGGCGACGGCTGACTCGCAAACAGAAGCTGGAAGCGCAGGCCGGGGAGTAAGCCGTGCCGCGTCATCAGCATCTGCCGCTTCTGCGGCTGCCGGAGACGATGGAACGACGGAAAACCGGCTTTCCCGGCCCGATACCATCCCGCGGCGGCGGTTATGGCGGCCGCGTTCGCAGGCAAGTTGATGAAGCCGTCCGGATCCAGCAGGAAAGCCGGCCGCCTCAGTTCGTTGATCCTTCGCTGATCCTGCGGGTGCAGATGCAGGGGATGCTGCTCGAAGAGGACTGGGAGGCGCTCGGCCTGACGCTTCTGTCCAGCGACGAAGACCGCAACATCGTCCTGTTCTCATCCGAAGGCGATCTCTCCGCGTTTCTGCAGCGGCTCGAAGCCTATGACGGGCCTGTTCCGGAAGGCCAGCGGGGGAGACGCTATGAAGGATTTGTCACGCGGATCGAGGATGTCGGCACACTTACGCCCCGCGACCGGCTCGGCATTCGCCTCAGGGAAGCCGGGTTCAGCGAAGCTGATGACCTGGTAAGCAACGAGGTTTACACGGTCGATATGGAACTCTGGGACTTCGGCGGACGGCTTGCGCGGGAGCGCAAGGCCAGGGAAATTGAGGACTTCATCACCGGCAGCGATGCGGAAGTCTTCGATGTCTACATAGGTCCGTCGATTACGATGATGCGGGTACGGGCTCCCGGACGGGTGCTACGGCCGCTTCTGGCTGTGCCCGAGGTGGCATTCATTGATCTGCCGCCCGAGCCGGACCTCGAAGCGTCTGACTTTGTGCAGATGACCCTCGAGGACGCGCCGGAGATTCTGCCGCCGGAAGCCGGCGCTCCGGTCATCGGTGTGCTGGACAGCGGTCTCAACGAGCATCCCTTCCTTGAGGGGATCGTCGTGGAACGAAGAGCGTTCCCGTCAGAACTCGGGACAGCCGATGTTTGGGGCCACGGCACGCGGGTCGGTGGCGTTGCTCTGTTTGGCGACCTGAGAGACCGGCTGAGGGACGGAAGGCTGCAACCGGCCGGGCAGCTGGTTTCCGCCAAAGTGGTGCAGGACAACGGTGCCTTTTATGAGCGCCGGACGCTCCCGCGTCAGATGCGTGAGGCAATTACTCAGCTGCACCGGGACCATAACTGCCGCCTTTTTGTCATCTCGCTCGGAGATGTCCGCGCACGTAACGAACCCAGACGGGTCGGCCCCTGGGCCGCAACGCTCGATGAACTGGCACGCGAACTCGACGTGCTGATATTCGTATCAGCCGGCAATCGTGCCCCGCGCGGCGGATCGTCAGTCGAGCAGGCCATCACGGAATATCCGGCATATCTGCTCGAGGCTGCGAACCGGCTCTGCGAACCGGCCGGAGCCAGTAACGTCATCACGGTGGGGGCACTGGCCAACGGGACCGGTCTCGGAGCAAGGCATGAACGGGATGCCCATATCCGGCCGATCACTCAGGCACTCGAGCCGTCTCCCTTCTCGCGCTCGGGACCCGGCGCAGGCGGTATCCGCAAACCCGATTTCGCTGACATTGGCGGAACGCTGGTTTTTGACGCTCCCTCAGCCCGGCTGCAGTCGGCACCGCACATTCCGGAAGCCGGCGTCATCACGCTGAACCATGAATTCACCAGGCAGCTTCTGACAAGCGGTATGGGCACCTCCTACGCTGCGCCGCTGCTCGCCAACAAAGCCGCGGAGCTCCTTCGGCTGTTCCCGACAGCTTCTGCGAACCTGATCCGGGCACTTCTTGCGGGGGCATCCAGCGTTCCCGACGCATGCGCCCGTCGCCTGGCAGGTATGGATGCTGCGGACCAAGCACGCGTCTGCGGCCACGGGATGGTAGACACGTTGCGGGCCGCCTATTCCGACGATCACCGGGTGGTGCTGTATGCGGAGGATCGCCTCAGTATCAACCATTTCGCGGTTTATCGCGTGCCGGTGCCGCTGGAGTTTCAGGGGAACGGTCGCCGCACGATCCGCGTGTCTCTGGCGTTCGATCCCCCTGTCAGGCGGACCCGCGCAGAGTACATCGGCACGAAGATGAACTTCCGGCTGCTGCGCGGTTGCCCCTCCGCCGAAGTATTCTCACATTTCCGCTCGAGAACGGCCGACGAAGGGGATCCGCCCAATATTCCGAACAGGTTCAAGTGCGGACTCGAGCCCGGTCCAAACAGCCGGGACGGGCAGACGCTGCAAACCGCAGCGAAGACCTTTGTCCAAGACACGTCAGGCTACGGTGATGAATATTTTCTTGTAGTCCGTTGCGCCGGCGGCTGGGCCGAGCCCCAAGAAGTTGCCCAGAATTTCGCGGTAGTGGTTGAACTCGAACATCAGCCGGCAGTGCGTCTGTATGCGCGGCTCCAGCAGCGTGTGCGCGTTTGAGCGAATAGGTCCACGGCCGCCCTTTTATCGCCCAAGCACCGCGGCTTTGCCGCCGTCGCCCCATCATCTTTCCGAAAATATCCTCGGGGGGCGCCAAGGGCGCGGGGGCAGATAGCCCCCTCTTATCCACAAAAACCGTGGACTATTTTGGGGATAGGGCGGCAGCTCCCAGCTCGCGCCTCGTGCCGGGTCGCCCCGCCGGCCGTCGAGGCCGGGCAGGACGACTACGAGGGAAGCCCCTAAAGCCCCTTCCCTCGCGCTCCCTGTTCCCGCCACGGGCGAACGCCCGCTTTCAGCGGGCCGCGTCACGCCGCCTTGTTCTCTTGGAGCAGTCGCTGGCCGTTCCGGCTCGGGATGCAGAGCGTAAGCCCGACCCTGCCCTCCGGGCAGAGCCAGCCTATTGACGGTTTCAGGTGCGTCCGTTGCGACCGAAGGACCGTGTTTTCAGGCGTTCGGAAAATGGCTGTTTGTGCGTAATCCTATTGCTTCGCACGATACGGCCCGTTGCCGCCTTCATGGGCGCAACCCGCAAGGGGTTCTCCACTTCGCTGCGCTCCGTTGCGACCGCTTCGCGGTGCGCCCGGCGGCCCCGGGCCGCAGTCGGGCTTCGCGATTACGCACAAACAGCCATTTTCGGAGGAGCGCCTTATGAAAACACTCATCGCTTTTTGTCGCAAAACCGGCCGCGTCTTGTCTCGGTTCGTCAATAGGTTGGCCCGCGACCTGACCCGAAAGGGTCAGTTGCGGATCGGACTGACGCTCAGCATCCCTTTCATCGCCAAGTTCGAGATCGGCTACCACGTCACCGTCGAGAAGAAGGAGGACAAGGCGGCGTGACGCCAACGACCCCGCCTACCGGCGGGGCCTTCACCCGTGGCTCCCGACCCGGCAGACGCCTACCGGCGTCCCGGCCCGCCGAGCGCCCACGGATCAAGTACATCCGCTCCCAGGGCCACGAAGGGCGTCCGGTCGCGCGTGGCGACCATCGCTCCCGGATGCGAGAGCGCGATCGCCGCAATCTGGCCGTCCGCCATCGAGATCGCGTAGCCGCGCTTGCGCGCGGCCGCGATCCGCTCGCCGTAGACCCATGCCGCCACATCATCGAAAGGCAGCAGACGGCCCGCGAAGTCTTCCTCGAGGAGTCCTGCGACGGCTTTTGCAAGACCGTCACGCCGCTTGCCCTCGGGCATCGACTGGACCCCGAAGACCAACTCCGCCGCCGTAATCGTGCTGAGATAGAGGTTCGTGGGATCTTGCGCGTCGAGCCAGTCCATCACGGCGTCGTCGGGCGCTTTCTTCTGCGTCTCCGAGATCACGTTCGTGTCGAGAATAATCAATCGAAGAGGCCTGGCTGGCTCATCGTCTGGTCCCTTTCCACCGACAAGTCGTCGCCCAGGTAGGGGCCGTAGCGTTCGCGGATGCGATGACCGAACCCACCGTCGCTCGAAGCTATGGCGGATTGCATGAGGATCGAGCGCACTTCGGCTTCCAGGCTCCGCTTGTTCGACTTGGCTTGGGCCCGGAGGCGGTCGTGTATCTCGTCCGGCAGGTTCCTAACCGTCATGTTCGCCATGATGACCTCCGGCGTGATGGCAGATTATAACAAATGATGGCATCGAGACGAGGTACTTTCAAGTCTGGCGAAGTGATAGCATTTCGAGTGAGGCCGAAAGGCGTGGCATGGCCCATCCCGCGCGAGCGCGGGAGCGCGCCCTAGTCGTCCCTTCGGTCCTCCCCGAGCCTGCCCGTCCCGTTCTTCCTGCGGCCCAGGTGCGCCGGCGTCCGTCTCGTCCCGAGCCGCCCGCCGTCGCGGCCGCATGGTCGCCCGGGCCGGTCTGTCTCGGCCCATTCGGGTGACGGTCGCTTGTGCGATGCCGCCACTCTGGCGGCTGAATAGTCGGGAGAGAGCCGCGCGGGGCGCGCGGCTCGCATGAGATCAGGAGACAGGCCGGGAGATCGACGGGCTATGCCCGCTCACCCCCGCCCTGCCATCTTCCTATCAGTTGGTCCGCCCAACAGTCCTGCCCCGGAAAGTCAAAAGACAAGCGCCGCCTGCGGCGTCGTCTCCGCCGGGGGCCGTGTCCTCGGCTTCGCCTGCGGGCCGCACCAACCCCCGTCTTCGATCCTTTGACTGTCCGGGCCAGGACCGTGGGTCGGGCTTCGCCCTCTCCCACTTGTTCCGCCGAAAACATGCGTTTTCGGTCGGATCAGGTGGCCGAGGCGCAGCCCATCGGCGGAACGAGGGCACCTAGACCCCGCCGCCTCACCACGAAGGAGGCCACACATGGCTAGATCGAAATTCGATGTTTACCAGCACGTCACCAACGAAATCATTGCGCAGATCGAGGCGGGCACGCCGCCGTGGCGCAAGCCGTGGACCGGCGGCGGTGGTGGCGCGCATATGCCCCTGCGGTTCAACGCCGAGGAATATCGCGGCATCAATGTCCTGATGTTGTGGGCGACCGCTTCCGCGAAGGGCTACACGTCCGCGCGCTGGATGACCTACCGGCAGTCGCACGAGCTTGGCGGGCAGGTCCGCAAGGGCGAGAAATCCGCAACGGTGGTCAAATATGGGACCATCGAGAAGGAGAACGAGGACGGCGACGAGCAGCGCATCCCCTATTGCCGCGCTTACCGCGTTTTCAACGCCGACCAGATCGAGGGCTTGGCCGATGAGTTCTATATCCGGCCCGAGCCGCCGCGCGACCTTGGCACCGAGGCCGACCCAGAGCTTGAGGCTTTCTTTGCCCGCTCCAGTGCAACCATCGAGACGAGCGACCAGCCGCGCGCCTTCTACGACCTCCGCCGCGACGTGATCCACATGCCGCCGATTGGCACGTTCCACGCCGCGCAAGGCTACTACGGCACGCTCGCCCACGAGCTGACCCACTGGACCGGGGCCGACAAACGGCTGGAACGCTTCAAGCGGTTCAATGACCGTAAAGCCTACGCCTTCGAAGAATTGGTCGCGGAGATCGGCGCTTGCATGTTGGGCGTGCAGATCGGTGTTGAACCCGAGTTCGACCAGTCCGCCGCCTACGTCGAAGGCTGGCTGCAAGCCATGAAGGACGACAAGCGCGCGATCTTCCGAGCCGCATCCGAGGCTCAGAAGGCCGTGGACTACATCACCGAAAAGGCGAGCCGCGGAGCACCCGCCGCGCGGGTGGCCGCATAGGCGGTCCCGCCCGCCGCTTGGGGCACCCGGCGCGGCCCTCCGGGGCCGCGCTTTTTCATGTCCGCGTCAGGCTAGGCGGGGTCGAGGAAGGAGCCGCCCATGAAATGAACGGGCCGGGGCAGGTCTCGCGCCCTGCCCCGGCCCGTCCCGGCGCTATCGCGCCGATGGCCGCTTGCGCGGCCGCGATCAGTTGCAGGTGAAATTCTGGCCCTCGCCCGTCTCGATCCTTCGGGCGCTGCCCTTCATCGTCAGTTCGAGCGTGTCATGCCCGCGCAGGCCATCGAGCAGCGTCCCCCAAGTCCCGGCTGCAACAACTCGCTTGGCGATGCGCCCGCGCTCCGCTTGCACGTCGATCACCATCTCGTCGGGAAATGAGATCCGCACCGGTCCGCTGAAATCGTCATCGGCTCCGAGCTGTACCATGAGGGCGCTTTCGGATTGATCGCCGTAGACCTTGTTAGGGTCGCACACCAACGAGAGGACCGCGCCGCCGGAGGCAACGCGGTAGAGATCGACGCCACGCTCGAAGTCATGCTGCCAGGCGCTCGCCGGAGCTGCGCCAAGCAGTCCTAGCCAAATTGCCAGGCCGAGCGCGCTACACCTTTTCCAGACGCTTAGCATTGGAGGTCTCCAATTCCTCGAACACGAAATCAGTCACGGGTTCATCGAACCAAGCGTGCTGACGTTCACCCGTGTTCCACTCGTAGAGATAGCCAACATGCTCGCGGGCCTCGCGGGTCATGATTTTCCCGACAACCTCGCCGTGTGTCTTCTTCGTCTTCGCCATTCTGCGGCCTCCGTCGTGGTGAGGCGGTGGGGTCTTGATGCCCTCCTTCCGCCGGTGGCCTCCCTGAAGCGACCGTGACCGGCCGCGCTGGCGGTAATGAGCGTTAGATCGCCACTACCTTGCCTTCACCTTGGATGCCTTTGACCACCCACTACATCACGTCCTACGACGAATGGATACGAACCAGAACGAAATATGGCCGCTTAGACCATTGATTAAAAACGGCAAATATTTTGTCCCCCCGGATGGCGGCGACGACGATTTCAAGACGCTTTTCGCCCGTGTCGCGGCCGAGGGCATCGGGCGCCCCGTCGATAACGACGGCTGCCCGCAGGGGCCGTGGACACCCGAGCTGCTGACTCAGGCCATTTCACAGCTCGACGCCAACCACGCCGGGATCGAGCTGCGGACGGTTCAGCTCTGGTTCGAGGACAACGAGAAGGGGATTAGCACCGCCAACATTCGGTGGCTTGCAAGGGTGCTAGGCTGCAACGACCCGGAGGGTGCGAGTGCATGGCAAGTCGCGTTGAGCAAGTCGCAAACCCGGCTAACCGCCCGGCGGCGCTCGCGTCGTAAGAAGGACGCCCCCCGAGAGACAGAGAAGGATGATCGCCCGCCGGAGTATGCCCCGACACCGGCGCGAGGCGAAGATCCCCGACACGGTTTCAGCCTCGCGCGCGTCTCGGAAGGGATTTTCAGTCGAGGATCGCCCCTCAACCTACCCGCCACCGTCTTCGCCGGAGCCGTCGCGCTGCAATTCGTCTCCTACTTCCTGTCGATCCACGACATCACATACGTTCGCGACGACGGCATCACCAAGCAGGTCGGCTTCCTTTGGGCTCCAAACTGGACCTTTTTGTTCATCGTCTTCATGCCCCTCTTCTTCTCATTCGTGGTCGATCAGGTGACGAGCTGGAAGAGTGGGGGCCGCTGCGCGCTGCTGGCACATATTCCCGAACACGACCGCCCCGACGGCTGGATGCAGCGGGTCCAGGCATCGTCCTACACATATTGGGCCGTCTTCCTGCTCTGCACCGGGTTCGCGGGCGTCTTCCAGTGGGTCAGCGTCCGCCTGCTGCCGGTTCTCAACGGTGGCGGTGACTACGCGATAGACTGGGGCTCGCTCGCCCTCGCCCGCCCCGACGAGATCGGGATCATTGAGCAAGTCGCGTTCACCGGGGCCGCATATTTCTATATGTGCCTGTGTTTCTACCTGTTCATCGCGGGCCTGATCCTACTTTCGACGGTGGCCGAAGACTACGCGCACATTGGCAAGACCTTGGATCGGCAACCGAACATCATACCAACGCACGAGGCCCAGGCGGCCGGATCGAAGATCATGCGTGGGATTTTCCGGGCCACGGTGGCCGGGTTCCTCGTCGCCATGTGCATGAAACTAGAGAGCCTTTATGTCGTCACCGCTGCGCCGAGCGTCTGGCATTGGATCTTCTTGGACGCCGCTTCGATCACAACCCGCTTCGGAGACCCGGTCGATTGGGGCGACTACAGTATGCCGACCCACTTCACGAGCCTCCTGGTCGCGCTCATGGTCGGCGCAATGTATCTCTACGGCGCCATCCGCGTCGGCCTAACCACGCCCTTCCACGTGCCCTTGGTTAGAACGACGATTTCCGTGCTGTTTCTTGCTTTCGTCTACTTGCTGGTGGGCGTGGTCACTGGCTTCTCAATCATGCTGGCGCTCGCCCTCGTCGTCTCCGTCTACGGTTTCTTCGATCCCGACTTCGGCATTCGTTCCAAGAGGCAGGAGGACCCTCAGCATGTTTCATAGGTGGCTGGACCGCTGGGATGAGCGCCGCACTCGGCGCAGCGATGACGTGAAGGAGGTGACGGGGCTGGACCTTCGCGCCGACCTTGCGTTTCCCGCATCCGAGGGTGCCACCACCACGGCCGAGTTTGGCGCGCTGGCGGCCGTCGCGGACTCGGCCTCTTTCTATGGGCTGGACGACGCGCCCCCCGCCGCGAGCTGGGAAGACGGTTGGCTTAGCTTCCCATCGAGCCTTCTCACCGAAACACCCGAGAACAACACGGTTCGGGCCAAGGTGACAGAAGCCGGTTCATCCGATCATGCCCTGATCGTCTTCCATCACTGGAACGCCACTTCGCGCAACGCCCAGCTCGCCCGCTTCTTCGCATGGCGCGGTTTCACCGTTGTTGAGATCGCCATGCCCTATCACCTCGAACGCAGCCGCCCCGGCTCCTCGCACGCCGACTACATGCTCAGCCCCAACCTCGGCCGCACGATCCAGTCGATGCGCCAGGCCGTGCTAGACGGGCGGCAGCTCACCGCCATCTTGCATCGGCGCGGATATGCAAAGGTCTCGGTTCTCGGGATCAGCTTGGGGTCTTGGGTGGCTGGCATACTTGCCGCGCACGAGCCCGCGGTCGCGAAAGCTACCCTGTTTCTCACCGCCGGAAGCCTTGCCGATATGGTCTGGACCGGCAGTGCCACGCGCCACATTCGCGCGAGCCTTGAAGGCGAGATCGAGCTTGCCGAGCTACGCCGCGCTTGGGCGCCGCTCAGCCTTGAGAGCTACGCCGACAAGCTGGCCCGTCACGGCCTTGAGCTACAAATGGTTCTGGCCGAGCGGGACCAGGTTGTCCTGCCCGCTCTTTCGGAGCGTCTGGTTTCTGAGCTGGACCGCTTCGGCGCCAGATCACGGGTCAACCGGATGAACTGCGGGCACTACTCGCTCACCCTGCCCCCTTACATCATCAGCGCCGGTCTCAGCGCCGCGCGGTTTCTGAACCGCTAGGCCCCGGCCTGCCCATCATCTTTCCGAAAATATCCTCGGGGGAGCGCCGCAGGCGCGGGGGCTGAAAGCCCCCTGCCCTACTTCATCTTGCGTTTCTTCACGTCCTCAATGATCGAGTCCAGCTCCGACCAGAACAGCGGCTCGAACTGCCCGCGTAGCATTTCGTTGTCCGACTTGAGGCCCAGCGGGTTCATAGACTCGTGGAGCTTTTCAAGCACCGGTTGACTGACCTGTTTCGTTGTCGTGTAGCGGTGCGTCGAGCCCATCCGCTCTACGTCGGGCGCGGCCTTAAACTCCGCTTTCGGTTCAAACTGCGCGAGCGCGCGGCGTCCCGCCAGCTTGACCATATCCATGATCGAGACCGCATCGGACTGAACCGCTTCCAGCGCCGCGCGATGATCTTCCTTTGGGTAAGCGGTCAAGGCGACTTTCTTCATCGGCTTGGGCTCCTTGCTGTCCGTTTGCCGTCTCGGGCGCTTCGTAGAAGCGCTGCGCGCCGCCTGTGGCGCCGGTTTGTCTGCTACGGGCTTCTGTGGCGGTTGCGGCGTTGGTGCCGTCACCTGCGGCTCTGCTGCCGGGGCGCTGGCCGTCGAGCCGGCTTGTGGCTTCTCTGTCGGCGGCGTCTCAGTCGTCTTGGTTTCTTCGGGAGCTTTCGCCTCCGGGTTGGTCTTCTTTTCGCTCTCAGTCGGCTTCGGGGCGGGTGTCGGCTCCGCTTCATACTGCCCGCCGAACCCTTGAGAGCGGTCCACATTCGGACGTTTGATCTGAGGTTTCTTGCGACGATATTCGCTGCTCATTGGGACGCCTCAATCTGCTCAAGGATCGTGCGCGCTTCGCGCAGTGCATCGAGGTAATACCGAGCGTGGCCCCGCATGAGCGCGTTAGGATCATTCTGCCGTTTTTCTGCCAGCTCGTGCATCGGCCCTTCCCGATCCACGTCGCCGTGCTGAGCCCGATCCAGGAACATTTCATCAATGACCGGAAAGGCTTCAAATGCAGCTTGAGCGGCAAGGACCATAGATTTCGTCGGCTTCGACGGCATCCGGGTCAAGACGACCGAGAACGGGGGCATCAGGGACGGATCATCTGCGGCCTCACATGCGCGCCGATAGTATTGGTAGGTGTCGCGCGTGATCTTCACGTCGGTTTCACTCGGCATCATCGGGCAGATCAGAAAGTTGCTCTGTTCAACCAGAATATCGGCCCACATGCCCCCTGCCCCCAGCGTGTCGATGAAGACGTAGGCAGCGGTCTTTTCCGCTTCATCGAGCATCGCTTCGAGAGCATTCGGGTCGTCCAGTTCCTTCACAGTCAGTCCCGGCGTTTCTCGCCCCAGGTCTTGATGCCAGCGGGACAGCGCCTTTTGAGGGTCAGCGTCGATAGCCAGTGTTTCGTGTCCGTTGGAAACGGCGGCGTCGGCCAGCGCCCGCATCAGCGTCGTCTTTCCGCTGCCGCCTTTTCTCGAAAGTGCCGTGATGACTATCATCGCAAGTCGTCCTTCTATCTGCTCGATGTGGCCTGCGTTTTGCGGCGCGCGGCCTGCTGTCTGCCATTTGTGGCTTGTGGTTTGCGGTGTGCTGCACTCGGTTTGAGGCATCCTGTCTGATTTTTGCAGGTCGCGGTCTGCGGTGTCAATATCGCGGCATGCGGTCTGCGCGACGCGGTAAAAAGTGTGCGGGCTGCGGTGTGAGGGGTGCGATTAGCGGTTTGTGGTCTGCGGCCTTTGGTGTGCGGTCGGCGGCTAACGGTTTGTGGTGTGCAGTTAATGATATTACGGTGTGCTATCTGCGGTGTGCGTGTCGCGGGGATCGTCTTGAGGCGTGCGGCTTGCCTGTATGCGGTGCACGGGCTGCGCTTTGCGGCGAACGTCCTGCGGTTTGTGGTCTGATGGCTGCGGCCTGCGGTCTGATGGCTGCGGCCTGCGGTCTGCGGTGTGCGGCGATGCTGCTGCCCCCTCCCGTGGTGGTGATTTTCGGCCGTGCGGCGCCGAGGGCAGGGTGGGCGCGCCTCGGCAATGCCCGTGAGAGCGCCTGTGCTGGCCGCTGAGTGCCGTTCCGTCGCTTGCGCGGGCTTCCCTACGGATGCGCCCCTTGGCGGCTGTCAGGGCGCGCTTTTCAGTGCGGCCACCTCATCTTCGATTTCGGCGGCGTGGTCTCGCCCGGTGGGGCTCGACGTTCGCGGGCCTGTGGCCCGCTCAAGCGGAAGACGCCCCAAGTCGTTCAGTGGAAGCTTGCGCTTCCGTTGATCGGTGGGGCGTGAGGGTTTATTGGGGGAGAAGGTAGCAAGAAATAGAGGCGTTAACTTCGCATGGCTCGCACACGCCGACTTCTCCCCCAAGAGCGATTTTCTATCGCTCGCGAATACGAAAAAGGCGCGTCTGCAAAGGCACTTGCAGCGCGTCACGGAGTGTCGACGCGAACGATCCACTACACCGTTCGTTCGGTGCGAGACGCGAAGACCGAGAACCAGTCGAGGACACGCACAATCGGAGCCAGAGTGACGGAGGACGAACTGACTGCCTTCGATCAAGTCTTGAAGCGATACGGCATCGAGAACCGAAACGATGGATTGCGGGCGTTGATGCACGCCGCAGACGGTCTGTTCGTCACTGACGCCGAGCTAAAAGATGAACTTCACAGCCATCGCGTTGCGCTGAATCGCATCGGCAACAACATCAGTCAGATTGCAAAGCGGTTGAACGAGGCGAAGCTGAAAGGCTTGAAGCCGCCGATCCATCAGGACGACATGGCCCAAATTCGGGGCCTCGCCGGCATGGTGATGACCTTCGGCGACCAGCTTCAAGGGATGATCCTACAGCGCCGCAATGGTCTTGCGCTTCGCGTTTCTGATGCTTTGAGGGCCTTCAGCAATGGCTCGCAGTGATGCCGTGTCGGCTGTATCCGGCGAGCTGTTTCGCGACGGGTGGAGCAAGATCAGGGGCGGGGCAGGCGCCCAGGCCCGCCGCCAAAAGCAGCTCACGCGCGCCGCTCGGGGCCACTCGCCCGCGATCTTCAAGCCGGTGAAACAAGGCGGGTGCCGTACGCGCTCCCAGCTTTCGGGCCAGTTAAGCTACGTCGGCACCAAGGCATCGCACATCATCGACAGCCGGGGTGTTCATGATGGAAGCGGGCCTCTTACCGCTCAACAGATTAATGATATTGCAGATCGTTTCTCCGGCAACTGGAACGAGCGGTTCAGCCCGAAGCTCGGCCATACCACGCATATGATTATGGCTTTCCCCATTGGTACGAAGGGGGAAGACGTTCGCGATATGGCCGGCGAGGTCTGCGAACAATTTTTCATGCAAGAGGGACAACAATTTGACTATATTGTAGCTATCCACGAGGATCGCGCGCACCCTCATGCCCACGTCATCCTCAACCGCCGGTCTGCCGAAGGGGAGCTGTTCTATCTCGGGCGCGATCATCACTTCAACTACGACGATTTCCGCCAGGCGATGGTCGAAGCGGGAGAGCGTCATGGGGTCAGGTTGGAGGCCAGCCGTCGCGTTGATCGCGGCGTTGCGAGCTACAGCCCCAACAAGAGCGAAGTCTATCGCGCCAAGGAAGAGGGCAGGGAGCCGCAAGCGCGTGAGCGCGTCGGTCCCGATCTTGATCGGGCCTTGGCCGACATTGCCAGCACGGCGGAGCTTTATCGGTCGCTCGCAGTGGAAGCGACGGCCGAGAACCGAGAGGACGTTGCCAACGCCCTGAACCGCGCCGCCGCCCTGCTTGGACGTGGCGAGCCGCTAGAGCCTGATGGAGAGATTTACATGGCCGAGACGCAAACCTTCGATGAGCTTCGGAGCGATTTTTCCGATCTTGCGACGCAGGCGGAGGCAAAGGCTCAGACGTTGGCGCCTGACCGCCGCGCCTCATTCGAGCGCGAGTTGTCCGACATTTACGCCAGCGTGTCGCGCTCCGAGACCTACAAGAACGCGCCGACCGAGACGGGCATTTATGCCGAAAACAATATCAACCGGGAGGCAATTGGCCGTCTCGAGGAAGCCGACACGCGCGCGCAGATCGAGAGCGCGCTTGAGGGGACGGGCATTTCGGCGGATGCCGTCGCGGCTCGCGTTGAGGCGGGCGCGAACAGCGAGGCTCTTGAGCGCCAGTGGCTCACCGACGACATACGGCAGATTGCAGAGCATGACGGCTTGGACCTGTCGCGCGCCGAGGATCAGCAGATTGCCGTGGACCGGCTCGACGCCGTTCATGTCCAGCTTGGCGAAGCTCTTTATGAGGCGGATGTGCTCAGAGATTCCGGAGTCAGCGACGCGGACGCCGAGCTAGTCGAGCAGGGCGATGCCGCTTCGCCCACCGCTTCTGTCCTTGCCGCGATGCGCCAGGACAGCGCCCGCGATCCGTTCGCCAGCGACAACGAGCGGGACGCTTACCGTGCCGAGATCGAGTCCCGGCTCGACGAGGATCAGATCGAGGATCTTCGCCACGGCAGCGACGAGGCGCTGGCCGAGGTTTCCGATGACCGGCTCGACCGCCTCTATGCGGCGAAAGCTTACCTGCAAACCGACGCGGCCACCGCCAAGGGCGAGGTCATGCAGGAGATCAACAACGAGATCGCGAACGAAGAAGTCGATGCCGCACGGCTGCGTCATTCCGCTACGGACACGGAGAAAGGGCAGACCCATGGGTAACGGCAAATTCGCCGGAGCCGTTCTCAGCCTGACACTGGTGGGTGCGGCCATCGGCTATGTGATCGCGACCGCCTTCCTGACGTTCCGCTATTCGGGCGTCTCGGCCGACGTGGATTTTCTCATGCTCGCCCGAGACTACACGAGCATGGCGTCGAGCCGCCCGGAAGACTTCACCATCGTCAACCTCATCATCGGCGGCTTCGAAGCCGCCGGTCTTCTTTTGAGCGTCGTTCTAGCAGGGGAGGCCCTGACAAGATTCGGGGAAACCCACTGGCAAACCGCGCGCGAGATGAAGCGCAATGGCTTCTTCGGCTCTGTCGGGACCGGCTTCATCCTTGGCAAGATGGGGAAGCCAGGAAGCCGCGCGAACCTCATCATGTCGAAGGTCTTTCCGCACGCCTTGATCGTCGCTCCGACGGGCCGAGGGAAGACGACCGGTTTCACCATTCCGAACATGCTGACCTTCAAGGGCAGCGCCGTGGTCCTGGACGTGAAGGGGGAGATTTTCGACGCGACCGCACGTCATAGGGCAGGGGAGGGCGATAAGGTCTACCGCTTCGCGCCGACCGACTGGCAGAACAACCGAACGCACCGCTACAACCCGCTTAAGCGCATCTACGAGCTGGAAAACCCCAACCAGCAGCAAATGGAGCTGCAACTGTTGGCCTCGCTTTTCCTGCAAAGCGACAACGACCGTATGCAGGGGCTCTTGAAGGGCGGCATCGACCTGTTCGTCGCGGCCGGACTCCTTGCCTTCGAGCGCAAGAGACCGACCCTTGGCGAGATATACCGGATCACCGCGTCTGGCGGTGACAAGCAGAAGGAATACAACGCGCGCCGCCTTGAGGTTCAAAACCCTGCGGCCCGGTTAATCTTCGAGCGCATGGCTTCGACCAACAACGATACGCTCACGTCCTACGTCTCGCTCCTGATGACCTCCGGTCTCGACCAATGGAGCAACCCGGCGATCGACCATGCCACTGCGGATTCTGATTTCGACTTTCGCACGATCCGCAAGCAGCCGTTTACGGTGTATCTCGTGGTGGCCCCGTTGATGGTGAAGCCGCTGGCTTCCCTGATCCGCCTCTTCTTTTCCGACCTGATCGCCTCGCTACAGGACCGTCAGCCAGGCAAGGACGAACCGTGGCCGGTGATGATTATGCTGGACGAGTTCAACCGCCTCGGGAAGATGCCTATCGTGGTCGATAGCATCGAGACCCTGCGTTCGTATCGCGGCCACCTCGCCATCGTGACGCAGACGATCCCGGCACTCGATGAAATCTACGGCGAGAACACGCGGCGGTCCCTACAAGGCAACGCCGGCGTGAAGCTCTACCTCACGCCCTCCGACGAGAAGACCGTCGAGGAATTGAGTAGCGCCGTCGGCAAGACGACCAAGCGTGTTGTCACCCGATCACGCGCCGTTGGCCGAAACCCCTTCGAGGGGCGCAGCACGTCCGAGCGCACCGAGGAAGCACCGCTTCTGACCGAGGACCAGGTGCGGCGTATGCCGCTCGATGATATTGTCATGGTCATCGACGCCCAAATGCCGGTGCGCGCGAAGCGCATCCAGTATTTCAAGGATTCCTACTTCAAGCGTCTCTACGAGGCGCAGACTGGCGCCTATCCTCTGCCCGACGAGGGCGTCGTATCCGTCGATCCAGCGGAAACCGCCGAGCATGAACTGTCTTCTGACGCGCCCGATGATGCGGTGGAGCCAGAGGCCAGCAGCCTTCAATCAATGCTGTCACGCGACCCCGCCGATGAGAGCGACCAAGGGGGCGGGGAGCCGGAGCTGCCGTTCTCCGGTAATGGCCCCGAGCCCGACGAAGAAGCGACGACCGACCCTTCCGGCCCGCAGCCGGGCTCCGGCCGCTCCGAAGAGAGCATGAGCATCAAAAAGGCCACGGAGACTGAATCCCCGGAAGGCCGGACGATCCGCCCCGGCAGGCGGCGGCGATCCCGCTCCGTCAGCGATCAGCAGATGGCCTTCGATCTTGCCACGCAGACGGAGTTACCCTTGGGCGGCCAAGGTGAGAGTGAAGGCGACCGAGAGACCTTGGAGCAAGGCGTCAGCAGTCTTCAAGCGTTGCTCGACCGGGAAAACGAGAGCGGGAACCTCCGCGCGGCTGAGTGATAGCGACCGCGCCTTGCCACCATGAGAAAGGTGGCCATTGCAGAACGGAGTAGAGTCTTAGGTTCGCGCGAGAGCTGCCGTTCAAGCAGCGCGCAGCGAATGGCTCTAGAGAGCCCTTTTTGACGAATGCTGCCGAGCGACTGGACGGCCGCTTCGGCGGACCCGCAGCTTAGCGAGGTGTTCTCCGTTCGGGTCTAGACATACTCCGTAATGCGTTTCAACAAGGCGACACCGGCACCTGATAGAACGCCGCAAGAAGACGTAAGCTCTTGACGACGCCCGGTGTCGAGCGGGTGGGGTCCTGTTATGTGACCGTAAACTGCCCCATCATGCCCGCATCCTCGTGTTCGAGGATGTGGCAGTGATACATGAATGGTGTCTCTTCCGAAGCCAGCTTGTCGAACCTCAGCAGGATTCCGGTCGGACCCTGCACACGGACAACATCTTTCCAACCGATCTGCGCCGAGTCGACCGGCCGTCCGTTCTGACTCACGCCTCACGATAATTGTCACACGCCTCAACACCCTTTGCGACCACGTCGAGAAGTGCGTCCACATCGTTCAGAAGGACCGTGATGCGCGGGTTGCTGATACGGTAACGGATGAAGCGCCCTTCGCGGTCGCTGGCGACAAGCCCGCAGTCCAGCAGGCACCTCAGATGGTTGGAGACGTTGGGTTGCGATAGTTCGGTCCGCTCGACGATCTCGTGAACGGCCAATGGCTCGTTGCAAAGTGCACCGAGGATGGCCAGGCGGCTCGGGTCCGCGAAGCCGCGGAACAGCTTCGCCCGTCGCTCGATGGTCGCGCTCTTGCGGTCATCGACGATTTGGGCCATATCACTCCTCGCTGATACGTTGTTCTTCAATTCATTCTAGCAGGAATAGCGCGACCATGGCCAACACCGAAAGTGCCGGACCGACGGCAGATGTTCCGCCCGTCCGTTACCGGGTTTCCGGTATGGACTGCGCGAAGGATGCCGCGCAGATCGAGCGGGCGGCGCAGTCGGCCGGAGTCGCGGCTGACGATGTGAAGGTGTCGGCGGCGACGCACATCATGACACTGAGCGCCCCCGAAGCGCGCCTGCCGGACATCGAAAAGGCCGTTGCGGTGACCGGCTACGGCTTCGACCGGATCGAAGGCGATGGAGACATTCCGCCGAATCCCGCCCATCAGGACCCGGCCTACCGACGCGCGCTCTGGATCGTCGTGATCCTGAACGTGGGTTACGGTGTCGTTGAAATGATCGGCGGGTTCATCGCCGGGTCACAGGCCGTGAAGGCCGATGCGCTCGATTTCATCGGCGACGGCGCGATCACCTTCCTTGGCCTGCTGGCCATCGGCTGGAGCCTCGCCTGGCGGGCACGGTCGGCCTTGATCCAAGGCATCTTCCTCGGCCTGCTCGGCCTTGGCGTCCTCGGCACGACCATCGTGCGAGTCTTCGAACGGACGACGCCGGATGCAGGTCTAATGGGCCTGCTTGGCATGATCGCCCTTGTCGTCAACGTCATCTCCGTTCTGCCGCTGCTGCGGTTCCGCAAGGGCGACGCGAACATGCGGGCCGTCTGGCTATTCTCGCGCAACGACGCCATCGGCAATGCGGCGGTTGTCGTTGCCGCCGGTCTCGTGGCGTGGCTGGGCAGCGCCTGGCCGGACCTCATCGTCGCCTTCGGCATCGCCGGACTGTTCCTGCACTCGTCTTGGGCAATCATCCGCGATGCGCGGGCCGATCTGAAGGCAGCGGCATGAACAGCCGCGTTCTGGGCGGGCTCTGCGCGATCGCGGCGTTCGGCCTCGATCAGGGTACCAAGGCGCTTGCGCTGAACACACCGGCGCTTGAGCGCGGCGTCGAGGTTCTACCCTTTCTCAATCTCGTGCGGGTTCTGAACGATGGAGTCAGCTTCGGTATGCTGGGCGGGATCGTGCCTTGGTGGGGTCTCATCGCGCTTGCTGGCGTGATCGTGGCATGGCTGCTGATCTGGTTGTGGCGCGCGCCGGACAGGCTGACGGCTGCCGCTCTCGGTCTGATCATCGGCGGCGCGCTCGGCAATGTCCTCGACCGGCTGCGTTATCAGGCCGTCCCGGATTTTCTGGATTTCCATTACGGAACATACCACTGGCCGTCCTTCAATCTTGCGGATGTGGCGATTTTCTGCGGTGCGGCCCTGCTGTTCTGGGACAGCTTCCGCTCGGCGCAGAACAAGCCCGAACGTAACCACCGAGAAGAAAACGTTACGGGGAAATAATCGATGTCCAGCATTCCATCCGCAAAGGGCATCGACAGCACGCTTGCCCTGCTGCGCAACCCATATGAGTTCATTCCGGACACATGCCGCGATCTTGAGGGCGACCTGTTCGAGACCCGCATCCTCTTTCAAAAGACGATCTGCATGACTGGTGCCGCAGCTGCGGAGGTCTTCTATTCCGAGGATGGGCTCGTGCGCGCAGGCTCGATGCCGAAGCGTATCCAGAGAACCCTGCTCGGCGAAAAGGGCATCCAGGGGCTCGATGGCGAGGCCCACCGTCATCGGAAGCGGATGTTTATGTCACTCATGGCGTCGGAGCGGATCGAAGCTCTCGAAAACACGACGCGGGACCTGTTGGACCGCTACGCACGGGACTGGCAAGCGGCGGAGAAGGTCGTTCTCTACGACGAAGTGCGCGAAATCCTCACCAGAGCTGCCTGCGCCTGGTCGGGCGTGCCGCTTCCCGAAGCGGAGGTCGAGACGCGGACGGCGCAGATGACGGCGCTCTTCCAAGACGCCGGGGCGGTCGGCTGGAAGCACTGGGGTGCGCGTCTGGCGCGGCATCGCGCAGAGCGTTGGACAGCCGGGATTATTGAACGGCTGCGCGACGGAAGCCTTCAGACAGGACAGGAAAGCGCCGCCCATGTCGTCGCGACGTGGCGCGATCTGAATGGGGAGCTGCTGACCTCCAAGGTTGCCGCCGTGGAGCTTCTGAACGTAGTACGCCCGATCGTCGCCGTCTCTGCGTTCATCGCCCAGGCGGCGCATGCCCTGCATCGGCATCCCGAGTGGCGGCAAAAGCTGAAGGACGACGAGGGACAGCTCGAACCTTTCGTGCAAGAGGTCCGCCGTCTGTATCCGTTCTTTCCCGCGGTCGCGGCACGGGTGAAGAGTGATTTCGAGTGGCGCGGATATCGCTTTTCCAAAGGGTACAGGGTTCTGCTCGACCTCTACGGCACAAATACCGACGCTCGCTCGTGGGACGCGCCGCAAGAGTTCCGGCCCGAGCGGTTTCACGATCGGGAGGTCACCCCCTACGACTTCATTCCGCAGGGCGGTGGTGATCACCACAGGAACCACCGTTGTCCGGGCGAGTGGATCGCGATCAGCCAGATGAAGGCGTTTTGCAGTTTCTTCGTGAACGCCATCGACTACGAAGTGCCAGATCAGGATCTGGATCTGGAAACCGAAGAACTGCCGCCCATGCCTAAATCCCGGTTCATCATGCGCAACGTCAGGCGTCGGCAGTAGCGTCGGCCTCCTCCGGCTCGACCGACCGCGCATCCTTGGTGGCCTCAAACGCTTCCCACGCAACGTAGGGCACGATCAGAAGCGCCGCGACCGGGTCGGCCCACCACCAGCCCATCCATTGCGTCAGACCGATCCCGGCCAACACCACGATTGTCTGATACTGGCAGATCATGGTGTCCTTGGCATCGTACTTCAGGGCGGGCGCATCGAGCCGTTTGCCATAGCGATACTTGCCCCAGGCGAGGAACGGGTTGACCACGAGCGAAGCACCCAGAATCGCGATACCCCACCAGTTGAAGCCCGGCGCCTTCTGCGAAATGAAGGCGGAGACCGCCTCGTAGAGGATCGCCGCGACGACGATCCAGAAGGCACAGGCAACCACGTAGAGCGCGACCTTCTTGCGGTGCAGGACCGTGCGCTTGCCGGCACCGTCCTTCTCCCCCTTCAAGCGCCAGATCAGCGTCGCGGCTGAGGTGGCTTCGACCGTGCTGTCGAGACCCCAGCTTACCAGTGCCGCGCTGCCGGTCAGAAGTCCCACGGTGACGGATACGACGACCTCGATGATGTTGTAGACGAGGCTGGCGATCTCGACGCGGATGCCGCGCGTCAGATTGGCCTGCCGGTTATCTTTCTGACTACTCATAATACCTCATAATGCGGAGCCTGCAGCAAAAGTTCGAGGCGGGAATTGATTGCCTTGCCATTAGTGTTGCGCCACGAATCGAAAGCCGATGTTGTTCTTTTTCCAAGCTTCCTTAGTAGAGGCGAGCTTGCCCCTCATACATGAATACGAATGGCCTCGGACCTGTCGCGTAGCCGGTGTCGAGCCGCTCGATCCGAAACCCGCTCTTCTCGACAAGGGCGTTCGTCGGGCGGTCAAGGTGACAGTTCCCGGCGCAACGCTTCCAGGCAGGCGTGAGCCAGCGCTGCCAGCGCCGGACACGGGCTTCCGGCGCCAAACCATGCTCGACGAAGCGGAAGATGCCGTCCGGCTTGAGAACGCGCCGGATCTCGGCGAGCGCCTTCTCCGGCTCCGACACGCTGCAGAGCGCCCAGGTGGCGACGACGCAGTCGACGCTGCGATCCTCCAGCGGCAATGCTTCGGCCACGCCCTCGATCATCTCGGCCGCGGGCATCAGGCCATGGGAGGTTTGCGCGGCCCGAGAGAGGAGTTCGGGCGACGGGTCAACACCGATGATCTGACGCACGGCCTCGGGGTAGAGCGCAAGGTTCAGGCCCGAGCCGATCCCGATCTCCAGCACACGTCCATGCAGCCCGGAGGCGGCGCGGCGCCGGTAGGGAAGAAGTTGATCCTGGCCCATCGCCAGATGCGTCAGCCGAGGGAGGATATGTTTCTCGTACAGTCGCATCTGTTCACCCGATCCGCGCAAGGACAGGGAAGGTGTCCAGCAGCCAGTAGGCCAGTGCGCTCAACCGCCCGGTCATCATCGCCAAACCCATCAGGATCATGACGCCGCCCGCAGCCTGATGCAGGCGGCGACCCCAACGACCGATGCCGCGCAGCCTGCCGGCAATACTGTCGGTGAACCCCGCGACGACCAGAAACGGGATCCCAAGGCCGGCCGAGTAGACGGCAAGCAATGCGACGCCCTCGCCAATCGTCGCGCTTGTCGCGCTGGCGGTTAGGATGGCGCCGAGGATCGGCCCGATGCACGGTGTCCAGCCGAAACCGAAGGCGAGTCCGAGCACGTAGGAGGCGACCGGTTGCCCGCCCGGCAGGTCGAGATGAAAACGCAGGTCGCGCTCCATGGCCGACAGGCGCGCTGCCCCGATCATGAACAGACCGAACAGGATCACGATCGCGCCGCCGACGAGGTTGAGTTCGTAGCGCCACTGCAGCAGCGCCTGACCGAGCGCGGTGGCAGAGGCCCCAAGCGCGATAAATATCGTGGAGAAGCCAAGGACGAAACAGAAGCTGAGCCAGACGGCCCGCCCCTTCGAAGGCGCTGCACTGCCGGTGACCGTACGTCCGGCAACGTAGGATACGTAGCCGGGCACGAGCGGCAGCACGCAGGGCGACAGAAAGGAAACGGCACCGGCCAGCAATGCCGCCATTAGTCCAAGAGCGGAAAGTTCAATCAAATCCACATCTCCAAACTGATCGGTAGACCGCCACCACGTGTGCGCACGGAGCGGAACGGCTGGCGCGGTCGTCGTGCTTTTCCATGTCCTATTGCTTACGTTCGTCAATAAGAGCGCTTATCTGCGCAACGGCTTCGGGGCTGTTCCATTCGGCCGGGCCTGCGAGGCGCCCGCGCTCGCGCCCAATGCGGTCGATCAGAATCGTTGTCGGCAGGCCCACCACGGCCAAGGCCAGCATCGCGCGCGTATCCTCCGCGATATAGAGATCGAGGTTGCGAATGCCGGTCTCTCGGTAGAAGCGGCGCACAGGTTCGAGACCGGCCCGATCGATCGACAGCGGCAGAACATGAAAATCCGATCCGCCGAGGCGCGCTTGCAGCGCGTCGAGCGTCGGCATCTCCTCGCGACAAGGCGGGCACCAGGTCGCCCAAATGTTCAGAAGCACGACACGTCCCTCGAAGTCCGCCAGCGTCAGATTCCGTCCATCTCCATCCACGAAAGGCGGCGACAGGAGATCACGCGGAGTCCCGTGATTAGGGATCGGTGGTCGGGCGGAGGCAGGGCTTGCCGCAAGCGCCAAGACTCCGGCAAGGACGTCACGTCGCCTCACGGGTCGCTCTCAGCCTGCAACCGGCGCACGACCGGCAGAATGTCCTCCTCAAGCGAGGCCTGATCAAAGGGGCCGACATGCTTGTATGCAATGCGCCCCTCGGCGTCGATTATGTATGTTTCCGGCACTCCATAGACGCCCCAGTCTATCGCAACGCGGCCTGATCGGTCCGCGCCGATGCGGGTGAAGGGATCGCCGAGCTCTTCGAGGAAACCCAGCGCCTCCTCGGCATTGTCCTTGTAGTTGATACCGTAGATCGGAACGGTGCCCGCTTCGGCAAGATCGACGAGAAGCGGGTTCTCCGTGCGGCAGGGGACGCACCACGACGCCCAGACGTTGACGAGAGAAACCTGGTCTAGCAGGTTCGCCGAGGCTAGGCCGTCCTGCCGCCCTTCGATGGGCGGGAGCGCGAATTCCGGGATTGGTCTTCCGATCAGCGTCGAGGGCAACCGGTCGTCGTTGTTCCAGAGGCCCCAGTAGAAGACTACGCCCAGCAACCCAAACAGAAGAATAGGCAAAATCATGAGCGGCCGTCCGCTCCGGCGCCGCTGTTCTTGGTTATCCTTCGAACTCATAGCCTGCCATCAATGCTTGGAAGGAATAAGGTATCAGCAACCGCTGATATGAAGCAAACCGTCGCCGATCACAATGCCGAACGATGGGGGAGGCTTGGCCGCGGCTTCGCAGACCCGAGCCATACTTACTGTCTAGATTCTTAAGAAATCAGCGAAAGGTCGGTATCTGAAGAGGCCGTTGAATTCAGACCTCTGAACGGCCCCTTCGTCCCGCAGTGCCGACGCTCGGTAGAGCCGCACCCAAGGTCGGCAGTGAGCCCGTTGCGGAAATGCCAAGTTCTCGCTGCGCGCGCTCGCAGAAGTATGTCTGCTGTGCTGCGGCAGCTTTCCACGCCCCGCCGCAGTCACAAATGCGGTCGTTCGTGCTTGGCGCAGCAAAATCTTCGGGAGCAGCAACCGCAACGCGGTCGGAAGGGTCATTCAAGCCGGACCGCGTCTTCCGTTTCGTCGAGGATGATTTGGCGTCGGAACCCCTTGTTCGGCGGTGGCAGCGCTGGTTGATCTGATGCCTGGCAGGTATGCACGAACCGCCCCACGGCCGCTGTCTGCGAGAAGAACGCGTTTCGGATCGACCGGCCTCGCGCGGGATCGCTTCGCCCAGTTTCGCGCGACGTCGGAGGCCCCGACACCGAAAGGTAGGGAAAAAATGGGCGGGCGAATGGCCGAGGGCGTGCTGGCGCATGGCCACTGACGTCGGCGAATGTGTAGCGGACGCGCCGGCATTCCATCATCCGGGGGGCAAGTGACGGTTGGCTCGCGAGGCGCGGCAAGCCTTCATGCCTTCACCCAAGTGACACCACGGTGATCGCCGTCACCATGACGACGACGAACATCGAAAGCGCCGCCACGGCCAGCGTACGGCCTAGGTCACGGTTGGGCCGCGTGACCTTGAGCCGAAGTTCTTGGGCAGTTTCGGGAAATTCGAGAGCGGCCGAGTTCGACTGCTGCATCAACGTATGACGCGCGTTCCAGCGGCGTTCCTCGGCCCGGTTCCAGCCGTTGAACACCAGAACGATGGCGACGATCATGATCATCGAGGACGGCACCCAGATTGTGTAGCCCCCGATGGTCTCATCTGTCAGCGGTGTGAAGCCGGCGCCCGGGTCTGTCGCGCCGTAGAGCACGACTTCTTTCAGTGTCATCAGCGACCCCAGCAGGATATTCGAGACGATGACGACGATCCCGCAGAGCAGTCGCGCGCCACGTCGCATCCCCTCGGGGGGATCGCGCGGATCGAGCAGCAACGTGAAGAACCAGAGCCCCGCCGCGGCCATGCCGAGATGCGCCGTCAACTCGACGGACGGGACCCGCTGCGCAAGACCGAATACAACCGGCACTTGCCAGACGTAGAGGGTAGCGACGAGCAGAGCGGCTGCGCTCCATGGGCTTCGCAAGGCGCGCACGAGCGGTTGGCGCGACAGAGCGTCGATCTGCTGTCGCAAATTCCGCGGCACTCCCGCAGTCCAGACGCCCCATGGCTGCGCGACAACGATCAGCAGAGGCCCGAGAAGGCGCACAAGAAGGTGATTGATCTGATGGACGGAAAAGAGCGAGTGACCGAGTGGCGAAAGCGGCGCATTGAAGGCCAGCAGCAGGCACCCGAGACCGGCGAAGAAGAGCCCGGCTTGCCAGGGAGCAGGTTGCGGGCGAAGGCGCCTCGGCCGCGCGAGACCTCGCATGTATAGCCCAGCCAGCGCGGCGATCACGAAAAGCGACACCGGAGAAAGCTGCGCCCCGAGGGGATCGAAGGAGAGCATGTTCGTCATCTACGCATCACCGGAGCCTTGTCGTTCCTGCGCGACACCATCGGCGCACCGGCACGGCTCGGGTCACTGCGGCGGAGCGCCTCGGACATAGGCCTGGATTTAGCCTTGCCGATTGGTGGCAGGCGGTCGAGCTTGGAGCAGTGACCATCGACGCGCCATAGCTGGCGGGCGGATCGACGCGCGCGGCATCGGCATGTTGTCGGCCTCGGTCTCGGGCATTGTCGAAAGTCGCCCTTCTGTTGCTTGCTTTAGTCGATGGTGTGGCACCACGATGAGCCACGCCTTGCAAGGTAAGCCGCCCGCGCCAAATGATGGCGGCATCGGTAAGGCGTCGCGCGTTCATGCGGCGATACGTTCGAGAAAGACCGTCCCGATGAGCGCGAGCAGCCCGAAGGCCACGGCGAAACCCGTGGCGTAGTGTGCGATGTCCAGCCGGTTTCCACCACGTTTCTTTGCCAGTCGGGCGCCCCATCCGGCACCACCGACGAATGCTGCGATCACGATCATTCGGACCTCCTTGAGATGAGACGGTGAGAATCGTTTCGGCGTGACACACGCCGATCCAGTCCGAGCGCAAGCAGCCATACGGCGATGCCGAGAGGCGGAAGCACCCAGTCACCCGCGCGGGCGTAGAGCGTGGCAGGCAAAGCCGCAGGCAAGCTGGCATCGATGATCCCCGTCTTTTCCAGCCCGAGTGCCCGGATGATGGTCCCGTTCGCGTCGATCACCGCCGAGATGCCTGTATTCGCCGCGCGGATCACCGGCAGCCCTTCCTCGACGGCGCGCATCCGAGCCGACGCGAGGTGCTGCTCGGGGCCGATGGACGTCCCGAACCAGGCATCGTTGGTGGCGTTGAAGATCCAGTCCGGCCGGATCTCATCATCGACGACATGGCCGGGAAAGATGATTTCGTAGCAGATTGCGGCAGCCAAGACCGGCAAACCGGGGACCGCGAGTGTTCGCGGCCCGGGTCCGGGCGTGAAGTCACCAAGCCCCGCGGTCAGGCGGTCCATCGGCAACCAGTCCCCGAGCGGAACATATTCGCCAAAGGGCACGAGGTGATGTTTGGCGTAGCCTGTGAGGATTGTGCCAGACCCGTCGTAAGCCTGGATCGTGTTGAAGTAGCGCGGCTCCGCCCCCCGTGCGGTCCGGTCGGGGGCGCCGGTGAGCAGAACCCTTCCGCCTCGAAGAGCTTCTGCTATGCGGCGTTTCGCATCCTCGTTCTCGTCCAGAAAACCCGGATAGGCCGTCTCCGGCCATAGCAGGACGTCGACGGGGTCGCCTTGCGCGGAAAGCCGGAGGTATCTCGTAAGCGTGGCAGGGGCGCTCCCCGGCGCCCACTTGGCTCCCTGCGGCACGTTGCCCTGCACGATGCGCAGCGAGATGCCGGTGGATTCCGGCATCGGCCGAGAAATGCGAGCCTGACCCGAGACCCAGAGGCCACCGACAACGAGCGCGAAGAACAGGGGCGTCAGCCAGCGGGATGCACCTCTCGCGAGGATCGCCTGTGCCGGAAGCACGCTGGCGAGAATAACGAGAAAGCTCAGACCATAGCTGCCAAGCCACGCGGCGGGTTGGCGGAGCGCATCGAAATCCGCCAGCGCATAGGCTGCAAGGTTCCACGGAAAGCCCGTCAAGACGTGCCCGCGTAGCCATTCCGCACCGGCCCAGCACGCCGCAAACAGGAATGCCGCGACCACGCCGCCAACAAGCCGACGTCGACGAAGGAGGACGAACAGGGTCATAGCTAGGGCCGGAAAGAGCGCAAGGAGCGCGCTGAGCCCGGCAACGGCGGGGATCGCGAGCGCGCCGAAACGTTCGGCTTCTATCTGGAAGCTTTCGGCGATCCATGACAGCCCGAAGCCGAAATAGCCCAGGCCGAAAAGCCATCCGATCGCACCGGCTACCAACGGGATGCGGTCCCGCACTAGCAAAAACAATGCGCCGTAGGCGGCGGGACCGAGTGCGAGGATCGAAAAGGGAGGTAGCGTCAAAACCGCTGCAGCACCCGCCATGAAAGCCCCGACGCCATGTGGCAGAACCGAATGACGGATGATGTGTTTTGAACCAACCCGCATGAGACGTTTGATCAAGTGGCCTCGTTCTGTCCCCGGAGGTGGCGACGGGGCCAGAACAGAAGCACCACCACGCCGAAGAAGATTGCGGTATCGGCGAGGTTGAAGGCGGGCCAGTGCGACTCACCGATGTAGAAGTCGAGAAAGTCTGTCACGCCGCCGAACCGCACCCTATCCGCCACGTTGCCAATCGCGCCGCCGAGGATGAGCCCGTATCCCACGGCATCACTTGACCGTTCAGTCCGGAATGCGAGGACCGCAAGCCACGCGGCGATGACCAAGGCGAGCGCCACCAGTATGAAGGGGGACACGTCGCTGAGCATGCCGAAGCTGACACCGGAGTTGCGATGAAGGACGAGGTTGAAGCCGGGGAAGACGCCGAGACCGCCGGCAAGGGCTTCGGCATTGGCGCTGGCCAGCGCCTTCGTTGCCTGATCGGTTACGAATGCCGCAACAGCGATGCAGCCTGCAACAGCTGAGGCAAAGGTGGGACGCTTCATTGCTCTCATCCCAGCCAGACGTCGAGGAACAGCATCAGGACCAGACCAACGGCCAAGCCAAGCGTCGCACGGTTCTGATGCCCGCTGCGATGCGTTTCGGGAATGATCTCGTGGCTGATGACGTAGAGCATCGCACCCGCGGCGAAGGCGAGACCCCAAGGCAGGAGCGGTTGTGACAACGTGATGATTCCGGCGCCGAGAAGCCCGCCGATCGGCTCGACGAGACCAGTCAGGGCGGCGATGCCCCATGCACGGAACTTCGGGTAACCCTCGCCGAGGAGCGACACGGCAACCGCCAGACCCTCGGGCGCGTTCTGCAGCCCGATGCCGATCGCGAGCGGCAGGCCGCCGGATAGACCGTCCGCACCGAAGCCCACTCCGACGGCAAGGCCTTCAGGGAAATTGTGGATTGTGATCGCGATGATGAAAAGCCAGACGCGCCTGAGCGACGCGGCTTCTGGTCCCTCTCGCCCCGTCCTGAAGTGCTCGTGCGGCAAGCGCTCGTTCATCAGCGCAACCGCCCCCATGCCGAGCAGGATCGAGGTGCAGACGATCAGCGCCGGCATGGCGCCACCCTCGAACATCGGCTCGGCCGCATCGAGCGCAGGAATGATCAGTGAGAAGAACGACGCCGCCAGCATCACGCCAGCTGCAAAGCCGAGCGCCATGTCCCGCGTGGCACGCGACGGGATTTGGCCGAAAAGCACCGGGACCGCCCCGACAGCGGTCATTAGACCGGCGGCGAGGCTGCCAAGGAAGCCGAGCGCGATCGGGGACAGCTCGATCATGGTCGCTCCTGAAAAAACACTGAAATCGAATGAGGTGGCAAGTCGCGCATCCCGCGGCCCCGCAATCCCTGCGCGGCGGAACAGTCCGTGAAGCGATGCTCGGCTGTGACCTGCTGCGATGTCACACCCATGTGACCGAACAAGACATTCAGTGGCATCTTGTCTATTCTCACCAACGGCTTCCCAGGAAGCTCTGAACAACCAAAGACTCCCGGGAGCGACCTTTCGCAATGCTGAGCAGACGCCATTTCATCACAACGACCGCCGCGATGTTCTCCGCACCGGTCGCTGGCCCCCTTCTTGCAAGCACTTGGCCGACGGAGGCGCAGAAGGCCGCCTGGGACGCGCAGGTGACGCCGGCGAACTACGACCCGGCCACGACGAACCCCTGGGGTCTGCACCCGCGACTGCTGCCGCAGCGAGTCGAGGCGCGGCCCGGTCTCGTGCCCGGCGACATCCATGTCGATGCCACCGCACGCTATCTCTACCATATCGAGCCCGGCGGTACGGCGATGCGGTACGGCGTGGCCATCGGTGAGGGTGGGCTCTACGAGCCGGGCACCTACACGATCCGCCGGAAGGTGAGGTGGCCGCACTGGACGCCGACGCAGAACATGATCCGCCGAGAGCCGGAAGCCTACGCGCAGTATGAGGACGGGATGGAACCTGGCCCCGAGAACGCGCTCGGGTCGCGCGCGCTCTATCTCTATGTCGGTGAGCGCGACACCTACCTTCGGATCCACGGCACACCCCACCCGCGCTCGATCGGCTCCCGCGCGAGCTCGGGGTGCGTGCGCATGGTGATGCCCCACATCAACGACCTCTACGAGCAGGTCGAAACCGGCGTGACAGCCGTCCTCTATCCGGCTGAAAACGACGGCCCCGTGACGGCGCATAGCTGATCGCCTCGCGCGCCCACACGCACCGCTTTTCGCGAAAGGCGGTTGCGCTAGGCTGCCACTGTCTCCCACGCACCTCCCAGTCCACGGGGGCTGAAGGCACCAACGGCCATTTAAGGTCGCGTGCCATGAGGGTGTTAAGCACATGCCGTCAGCTCGTAGCCTGCGCCGTACGCGCAGTGCAGATCGGGCCCCCTTCCGGCGTTCGGAGCGGCAGCATCGTTGTCTCGACCGGCCCGACATGGCGGTACCAGTAACAGCCGTCCTCTGGCCGAAGTACTACGGTTTGCACATTCTGATATGGGGCGGCCATGGCGCTCAATTGAGCCATCACGTCCTCCGAGATCGCTGCCTCCGGTTCGGCAGTCTGGACCACCGGAACGGTGCAGGCTCCGAGCACAAGCAGGCCCGCGAACAGAAGGGTTACCTTGCCGGTGGTGTGCGCTTGCGGCATTGATCAGTTTCCATTGTAGCTTGCGAAGACCTCAGTCGAGCCGTCATCGCGGATAAGAAAGACGTCGTAGGCTTCGCGTCGCTGGCCGAAATCCATGCCGGGGGAACCGAGAGGCATCTCCGGTACGGCCAGGCCGACGGCTTCGGGACGTTCCTCCAGAAGGCGGCGAATGTCGCTCCCCGGCACGTGTCCCTCGATCACGTAGCCGTCGACGAGCGCCGTGTGGCAGGATACCAACGGTTGCGGCACGGCGTTGTCGAGCTTGAAGCGCACGAGCGCGCCTCCGAACATGTCCTGCCCGGTCGGCGCGAAGCCGTTCTCTTTCAGATGCTCCATCCAGGCGATGCAGCAGCCACAGCCGTTGGTCTTGCGCACGTCAATTGGGGTCGCTTTTGCCAAAACCTCGACGGCAGGAAGAAGGGCGATGGCGGTTGTCACCGCGGTGAGCAGCTTTCTCATGGGTCAGAGCCTTTCCGTAGTGTTGGATGCAAGATCGCTGGCGAGCGCGTCCTCCAAGCGCGCACGCGCCTCAGTTAGCCGGTCCAGGCCTGCGTCGCCCTGCGCTTCGCCCTCGATGGCTTCCGACAGGCGCTTGTCAGAAAGTGGATCGGTCGGGCGGCCGTCCACGCGCACCTCGTAGTGCAAATTCGGCCCCGTCGCCGTTCCAGTCGCACCAACCCGGCCGATCGTGTCGCCCGCCGCGATCCGCTGACCTTCAGCGAGGCTATCGGGAACGGCGCTCAGATGTGCATAGCGTGTCATGGTTTCCGTCCCGTGAGCGATCTCGACGACGCGCCCGTAGCCGCCCCGACGCCCGATAAAGGCGATGCGCCCCGGCGCCGTCGCGCGCACCGACGTTCCGCGCGGTGCCGCGAAATCGACGCCGGTATGCATGCGCACATTGCCGTAGATAGGGTGCTTTCGCCGACCAAAGACGGAGCTAAGCCGAGCCCCCTTCACGGGCTCAGCGAAGACGCGAACCACTTCGCCGTTGAGGTACATCGTGGCGCGACCCGTGCCGTCCTCGGGCCAGACAACCTCGTAGAGTGCGTCCCCCAAATCGAGCGAAGCGAAGGCGATCTTGGGTTGTCCTATGGTATCGCCTTCGACACGCGCCTCGCGCCACAGAAGGCGAAGGGTCTCGCCCCCGCCGAGGTCACGGCGGAAATCCACCGTACCCCCCAACATCTGCGCCAGATCGACCGCGAAACGCGGCGGTATCCCGGAGTCTTCTAGCGCGGCGAAGATCGAACTCTCTATCTTGGTCGTTCCGGCCAACACCACGATCTCGGGCTCGGGGGACACGACGCGGGTCGAGAGCGTATCGCCAAACGTCGCTTCGACCCGCACGCCCTCGTCCACATCGAGCGCCACGCGGCGTGGACTGCCATTGGCAGACATCTCGACTGTCAGAACGTGCCCAGGACGCAGGCGACGCAGATCGTATTCTGCGCCGAGCGCCAGCGACGTCTCCGCACGGTCCGGCCTGGTGAGGCCGGCTTCGGCGAGTAGGCCGTCGAGCGTATCCCCAGAGGCGATTTCACGAGACCATACGGCGAGGGGCGGCTTGATCACAGGCAAGGGAGCATTCGCCGCCGGTGCGGTCGGGAGAGCCGGAGCTGAAGCACTGGTAGGCGAAGCTGAAACCGCGGACACAGCGTGGGGCACCACCAGGTTCGCCTCCACAGGCGATGTGAAAGGCTCGGGGCGCCAGCGGCCAGCCTCGGTCAAACCCGGTGGCACCGGCTCGTTTACCGCCGCACTGGACAAGGCAAGAGCCGTTACCGAGACGCCGCCCGCCATCGCCAATGCGGCCGCCCAATATCTCAACCTCATGTTGCCCCCTCTGCGTCTTTTTCGTTCATTGCGCGGCGGATCTTCGGCAACGCGAATTCTCTCGGTTCGTGGTAGTCGATAGTGGTCACGAAGCGTCCCTCGGCGTCGAACAGGAAGACGCTCGCCGTGTGGTTCATGGTGTAGTCGCCGCTGTCAGTCGGGACCTTTTCGTAGGTCGCGCGGAAACCCTCGACCGCCAGAGCAATCTGCTCCTCCGGACCGGTCCAGCCACGGATCGCCGGGTGGAAATAGCCGACGTACTCCGCCATCGCATCGACATTGTCCCGCTCCGGATCGACGGTGATGAAGACAACGTTCAGTTGTTCAGCATCCCTTCCCAAGGCGTCCAGCCAACCGGAAATGTCTGCAAGCGTCGTCGGGCACACATCCGGACAGTAAGTAAAGCCGAAGAAGACCATTGAGGGCGACCCGACCAGCGTATCCGGTCCAACCGGACGTCCTTCGTGATCGGTGAGGTCGAACTCCATCGCGGTGAGCGGCAACGGCCGTCCGTCGTCCGGTACAGGCGCTCCGGGGCCGTCGACCTGCCACCAGCCGACGAATAGAGCGAGCCCGAGCACACCGAGCGCCGCGGCACCGTAGCCGAGAACTGATCTGCTCTGCATCAATCCTCCGGCCCGCGCGCTGCGATCCCGAGGATCGGCACCTCGACCGTCGTCTCTCCGCCATCGGAGAATGTCAGCGTCAACGGAAAGGTCTCGCCCTCTTCCATCGGGCGCTGAAGCTGCATCAGCATGGCATGCAGGCCGCCGGGCTCGAACGCGACGGTCTCGCCAGGTGCAATGACAATCTGGCCCGCCGGAGACATCGAGCTCACACCCTGCTCGTCCGTCGCGGTCCGGTGAACTTCGGGCAGCATGGCGAGGTCTGTCCGGAGCCCGGTCAACGTGACCGGCTCGTCACCCGCATTGTGGACTTCCATATAAGCTGCGCCGGGGCGGGAGGTGCCGATCGAGGCCCGCGCCCAGGCGTTCTCGACGACGACATCGGC
Organism: Tropicimonas omnivorans; assembly: GCF_031846565.1. NCBI lineage: Bacteria > Pseudomonadati > Pseudomonadota > Alphaproteobacteria > Rhodobacterales > Roseobacteraceae > Tropicimonas > Tropicimonas omnivorans. The sequence goes on from NZ_JAVRHL010000007.1 coordinate 43,932, forward strand.
GGAGCCGGCCATTGCCGACGTCGCAAGCATGAACGGCAGCATCAGGACTGAGCACGCGGCGTGGATGGTGTATTTCATTGCAGCTCCTTCTCGATTCTCGATTGCGCGCCCGTCGGATCAGCTTCCGGCGGCCGCGACTTCCGACGCGACCAGCGCCCGGAGTTGCGCCTCTCCGAATGGATCAAGCGGCTTGCCGTTGACGAAGAAGGTCGGCGTCCCGCTCACGCCGACGGTCTCGACGTCTGCTCGGTCCTGGTTGAGTATGCCGATGACGTCAGGAGCCATCATCTGCGTCTCTGCGGCTTCAGCATCTAGACCCGCCGTGGCGGCGACCTCGAGGATCAGCCCCGGTTCCGGCGCGCCATGCGACGCCCAGCGGGGTTGCTCGCGCAGGATGGCCTCCAAAACGGGCTCATAGACATCCTGCATCCGGGCGGCTTCCAGGACGCGAATGGCCTCTTCGGAGGCTTCCCCGTGGAACGGGGTGTAGCGGATCGCGAGACGGACGGCATCGCCATGCTCAGCCATGATGTCCTTCACCACGGGATAGAAGGCACGGCAGGCCTCGCAGGCCGGATCGAAGAACTCGACGATGGTGACCGGCGCCTGTTCCGGTCCCAGGATCGGCGAATAGGGGCGCAATAGGGCCTCCGCCTGTTCCGCCGGAACCGACGCGGTCTGCGCTACTGGCGCGGGACGAGTGGCGAACCAGGCAGCGAGCGCGAAGCCGGCGAGGGCAAGCACCAGGACTGACAGGACGAGTGCTTTTCGGTTCATGAATGTGATTCCTTCAAGGAAAGCGTCGACAGCCCGACGACCAGCACGAAGGCGATGAGCGACAGAAACGGGATCGGGATGCCGAGAACCAACTGGTTGACGTCGGTACACGAAGGACCGATCGCTGTGCAGGGCTGGATCGGTTCGGGAACGAGACCGACGTAGAGACCCGAGTGCCAGAGCGCGATCGCTGCTCCGCCAAGGCCGAGAGCCACGCCGTAACGCCCGACGCGGCGGTCCTGCCACCACAGCCCGAGACCCAGAACGACGGCCAGCGGGAACATGAACGCGCGCTGGTACCAACACAGAAGGCACGGCATCTGACCCAGCACCTCGCCGATGAACAGGACGGCGAGCGATGCAGCCAGCGCCACGATCCATGCAGCGGTGAGTGCTGTATCGGCGGAAACTCTCGGTTTCATCTGGTGATCCGTTTCCGCAGATCGGCGAGGATCTCCTCGGCTGGCGTCCCATAGCTCCAGGTCGTGACGAGGCCCGCATCTGGACCGAACAGAAACAGGTGTGACGTGTGGCTCATCGTGTAACCGCCCGGCGCGGAGGCCTCCTCGATTTTCTCGTAGAAGATGGGGAAGTTCTCGGCCGTTCGTTCGATCTGGTCGGACGTTCCGGTCAGGCCGAGAATGCCAGCATTAAAAACCGGCACATAGTCGGCAAGGTTCTCCGGCGTATCGCGCTCGGGGTCGATCGAGATGAAGAGCGGCTGAACCTGCTCCGCGTTCTCCCCCAGACCGTCCATGACCGCGGCAACCTCGGAAAGGGTGGTCGGGCAGATATCCGGGCAATTGGCGAAACCGAAGAAGATCAGCATCCACTCGCCCGCAAAATCCTCCTGGGTGCGGACCATCCCCCTGTGGTCGGTCAGCTCGAAATCCGCTCGGAAAACGGGTTCCGTCTCGGTGCGCGCACGATCGGCACGATAATCCGCCCAGAGAAGAAGCCAGACCAATGCCAAGGCTGCAACGCCCACCGACGCCCAAAGCACTTTTCGAAGGAGTGTCAGCGTCACGTAAACCGCCTGCCTGCCGTTTTTGATAACGGCGCGGATACATCCTCTAGCCACTGGAGGTTCAACTACTTTCGTCGCGGCTGCCGCACTTTGTCACATGCATGTGAAAGCCATGTCGTCGTTGCCAAAGCGGCCCATCAAATCTACCACGACTGTACGTTTTATGGAGGCGTAGATGCTCACGATCGGCAGCTTGGCGAAGAAGACCGGCACCAAGGTGCAGACCATCCGCTACTACGAGCAGATCGAACTCATGCCCGAGCCGGGCCGGACCGAAGGCGGGCAGCGGCGCTATGGCGATGCCGAGCTCGACCGGCTGTCCTTCATCCGCCATTCGCGCCAGCTTGGCTTTTCGCTCGATGCCATTCGGGAACTGCTGGACCTCGGCGACCATCCCAACCGGCCCTGCCATGAGGCCGATGCGATCGCGCGGCGGCAATTGAAGCAGGTGGAGCGGCGGATCGCTCGGCTCGAGGCGCTGCGCACGGAGCTGAATCGGATGGTGCACGAATGCAGCGGCGGGCGGACGGCCGATTGCCGCGTGCTCGAGGTTCTGCGGGATCACTCCGCATGCCTGACCGACCACGACGAGATCGGGGCGTGAGGCATGGGCGCGGCGATCGTCTATCCTCTGGCCGCGTTGGCCGAGATCGCCGGTTGCTTCGCCATCTGGGCATGGTGGCGCCTCGGGACCTCGCCGCTCTGGTTGGCCCCGGGTCTTATTGCGCTTGCGCTCTTCGGGTGGTTACTCGCCCAAGTCGAGGCCACCGCGGCGGGGCGCGCTTTTGCGGCCTACGGGGGCGTCTATATCGCGGCTTCGGTTCTCTGGATGTGGCTGATCGAAGGACAGCGGCCAGACAGGTGGGATGTGATCGGCACCGCAATCTGCCTTGTCGGGGCAGCGATCATCCTGGCGGCGCCGCGCCAGGTCTAGGAGCTTCTCCTGAAGCTAAACCCGTCGTAGCCCTTCAAAGCCCGTTCGACTGAGGTGCAGGAAAGGCGGTAACTGAATGTTCGAAATCTCCGGTGTGGGAGTCATCGCAGCCTTTTTGGGCGGGACGGTCTCGTTTCTGTCACCCTGCGTTCTGCCACTGGCTCCAGGATATATATCCTATATCGCGGGGCAACCTGCTCCGGCATCGGGAACGGCGACAGCCATCGGCGACCGGGTGCGCAGTGTGATCCTGAGCCTCTGGTTCGTGCTCGGGTTCTCCACGGTCTTCGTGGCGCTCGGGGCCGGGGCAAGCCTTTTGGGCGGAATGCTGCTGCGCTGGAAATACGAACTGGGTCTTGCGGGGGGCGCTCTAATCGTACTTTTCGGGCTGGTGATGATGGGGGCGATCCGGGTCCCCGCGATGATGCGCGACACAAGGCCCGATGTCGCAACGAAAGGCGGCAACGCGGTGGGGGCGTATCTTCTGGGCCTCGCCTTTGCCTTTGGTTGGACGCCCTGCATCGGGCCAGTGCTCGGCTCGATCCTCGCGGTGAGCGCGACATCGGACGCGGATGGCGTGGCGCTTCTAGCCATCTATTCCGTGGGTCTGGGCGTGCCGTTCCTGCTGATCGCGCTCTTTACCAATGAAATCGCGGGCAAACTCAAACGGATCGGCGCGACAGGCCGGTGGCTCTATCGCATCGCGGGCGGGCTGATGGTGCTGATGGGGATCGGAGTGATGACCGGTCAGATCAACCGTCTGGCCTTTTGGTTGCTCGAAACCTTCCCGGTCCTTGGCAGCATCGGATAGCCGAAGGCCCAAGGTCTCGGTCGAAAGTAGTTAAAGGCATTGAAGCTACAGCCACTATAGCAACTAAATTGCTCCTCGACCGATTCGAGGAGCTTTCCGTGCCGCACGATCATAGCCATGCTCATATCGACCCAAAATCCGGCGATCGCCGCGTGTCTGTCGCGATCTGGGCCAACGGACTTCTGACCGTCGCGCAGATCGTCGGCGGGATCCTTTCGGGCAGCCTGGCGCTGATCGCTGACGCGCTACACAATTTCTCGGACATGGCGTCGCTTGTGATCGCCTTCGCCGCGCGCAAAATCGCGCGGCGACCGGCGGATGAGCGCATGACCTTTGGCTACGGCCGGATCGAGATCGTCGCCGCGCTGATCAACTACACCACGCTTATTCTGATAGGTTTCTACCTGATCTACGAGGGCGGCATGCGGATGATCGACCCACCAGAGGTTCAAGGCTGGACGGTCGTGATCCTGGGCGGTGTCGCACTGGTCGTGGACACCCTTACCGCGCTGCTGACCTATTCCATGCAAAAGGGCAGCGTGAACATTCGCGCCTTGTTCCTGCACAACCTCTCCGATGCGCTCGCGTCGGTCGCTGTGATCGTCGGCGGATCGCTCATCATTCTCTATGACCTGCGTTGGGTCGACCCGGCGATCACGATCGGGATCGCTCTCTACATTCTATATCTAGCCTTCACCGAGATAGGCGGCCCGATCCGAACGCTGATGCTGGGCAGCCCGCCTGACCTCGATTGCGAGAGTGTCATAGACACAATGCGCGGCACAGAGGGGGTGGCCGACGTCCACCACGTCCATCTGTGGCAGATGCAAGAGCACCAAGTCGCACTCGATTGCCATGTCGTCCTGACGGGGAAAGGCTGGGAGAACATCGAGTCAACCAAGAAGCGCATCAAGGACACGCTACAGGATCGCTTCGGCATTGCTCATTCGAGTCTCGAGTTCGAGCATGAGGATTGTGCCCATGAGGATGCCGATCTCTATGGGCACGGCACGGCTAACGAACATGTCGGGCATTCGCACTGACGTTGATTGCCGTCACATGGTCCATTGCAAGACCCGACCGTCGCGTCTGGCCGCCGCAGACCTTTGGGCCGACGGTATGGGTCGTAGGCGGCGAGATAGACGCTGTCATAGGCAGTATAGGCCCGACCGGCAAGATCGGTGTCGACCTGCGCGAGCAGCCAGCCGAACGCAGCAAGGCTTGCAAGTCCCGGTAATAGCCAGAGGTTTGAGGCACCACGCCCAGATGGCGAAGCAACCGGCAATCTTGGCGAGTGCAGCGATGGGATAGATAAGACCGCCGCTCCAGATAAAGCTCGGAAATCGTTCGAGTTTAGTGAAATTGCTATTTGCCCTTGAACCTACAGCGGCTGTAGGTCGTATATCGAGTTCCGATCGAGGACTCACCACGGAGAGCCATCATGGCAGACGTAAGCGCAGGCCACCGCGAGTGGCGCGTGACGGGCATGGATTGCGGATCATGCGCCGCCAAGGTACGCGGCGCGGTCGAGCGCCTGCCTGGCGTCGAGGATGTCGATGTGGCTCTCATGGCCGAGCGGCTGCGACTGACGCTCGATGAGACGCAGACACCGCCCGAGAGCATCGAGGAGGCCGTGCGCGGCGTCGGCTTCGGCATCGCGCCCAAAGGCGCGCGACCGGAAAAGCCCAAGGGCGGTTTCGTCCTGCCGGATGGCGCGTTTCCAGATGCTGCGGAGAGCTCGGAGACAGACAGCGAGACGGGGGACATGGACGAGCCGGCCGACGACGCGCCGAGTTCTTGGATGAAATCCTCCAAGGGTCGTCTGGTGCTCGGCACCGGCGCATTGCTCGCGGCGGCTTGGGCGTCCCGTCTCGTCCTCCCGGCAGAGATCGCCCACTGGGCGTTCGTCCTGGCAACGCTGGTCGGGATATTGCCCGTGGCGCAGCGCGCCTTCGCCATGACGCGGGCCGGCATGCCCTTCACCATCGAGATGCTGATGACCATCGCCGCTGGCGGAGCGCTGATAATCGGTGAGCCGGAAGAGGCCGCGCTGGTCGTCTTCCTCTTCGCCGTGGGAGAGCTTCTCGAAGGTGTGTCGGCGGGCAAGGCGCGCGACAGCATCCGGGCGCTCTCGAAGCTCGTGCCCAAGACGGCGCGGCTCGAAGTGGGCAGCAAAACGCGTGAAGTCGCGGCAGAGGAACTCCAGGTTGGCCAGATCGTGCAGGTCCGCCCCGGCGACCGCGTGCCCTGCGACGGCGAGGTGATGAGTGGCACGTCCGGTGTCGACGAGAGCCCTGTAACGGGCGAGAGTGTCCCGAGCCTCAAGGAGCCGGGCGCGGAGGTCTTCGCGGGGTCGATCAATGCCGAAGCGCTCCTGCGCGTGCGGGTCACGAAGACGGCCGAGGACAACACCATCGCCCGCATTGTCCGTCTCGTGGAAGAGGCCGAGAGCGCCCGCGCGCCGACGGAGCGCTTCATCGACCGGTTCAGCCGCATCTACATGCCCGCCGTCGTGGGGGCCGCGCTCCTGGTGGCAGTCGTCCCGCCTCTGGCCTTCGGCCTCGCATGGGGCGAATGGGTCTACCGCGCGCTGGCGCTGCTGCTGATCGGCTGTCCCTGTGCGCTGGTCATCTCGGTGCCCGCATCCATCACCTCGGCGCTTTCCACCGGTGCGCGCAACGGCCTGCTGATGAAGGGCGGGGCGGTGATCGAGGCGACCGCCCGCACCACCCGTGTCGCCTTCGACAAGACCGGAACGCTCACGCACGGCAAGCCTCGCGTGACGGATGTCGCAGTGCTGAGCGGACGCGAAGAAGACCTCTTGGCGCTCGCCGCCGGCGTCGAGAGCGGCGCGAGCCACCCGCTCGGCCAGGCGATCTGCGCCGAGGCCGAGCGGCGAGGCGTCGACGCGGCGGCGGCGACCGGCGGCCGCGCGCTCCCCGGCAAAGGTGCGGAGGCGTCCATCGAGGGCGCGACCGTCTGCGTGGGCTCGCCGCGGCTGGCGGACGAGCGCGGTGCGCTCAAGGACGACCTCCGGACTCGCGTGTCGGCGCTGGAAGCCGACGGCAAGACGGTGGTCATCGTGCTCTGCGATGACGTGCCCATGGGCCTCATCGCGCTGCGGGACGAGCCGCGCGCCGATGCGGCGGACGCAGTCACGCAGCTGCGTAAGCTTGGCATCACTTCAGTCATGCTGACTGGGGACAACCCACGCACGGCCCAGGCCATCGCCGAAGGGCTCGGGATCGAGCATCGCTCGGAGCTCATGCCGGAAGACAAGGTGACGGCGATCCGCGACCTGACGGCGGATGCCCGCGTGATGATGATCGGCGACGGGATCAACGATGCGCCCGCGCTCGCCGCCGCGCATGTCGGCGTTGCCATGGGCTCGGGCACCGATGTCGCGCTGGAGACGGCGGACGCGGCGATCCTGCGCAACCGGGTGACGGACGTGCCTGCCAAGATCCGCCTCGCGCGCGCGACCATGAGCAATATCCACCAGAACATCGCGATTGCGCTCGGGCTCAAGGCAGTCTTCCTCGTAACTACCGTGCTCGGGATCACCGGCCTCTGGATCGCGATCCTCGCCGATACCGGCGCCACGGTGCTGGTCACGATGAACGCGCTCCGGCTGTTGTTCTTCCGGCCGAGCGGCGCGCCTGAATCCAAGGAACGCGTCAGTCCTACCACTGAGGAGCCACGCTCCGATCACTCAGCCGCGACGACCTGACAAGGAGACACGGATGATCCTCACCCGCCGCGCCATGATAGCCTCCGCCGCGAGCTTTGCCGCGACAGCGCCGACCGCCGGTCTGACCCAGGTGCCTCTCTCGATCCACGTCCTGAAAGATCCGAACTGTGGGTGCTGCACCGCCTGGATCGAGATCCTGAAGGAGGACGGCTTTTCCGTCACCACGGAGCGCAGCTTCGGCACCCTCCTGATCCGGCACAAGCTCGAGAACGGCATCCCCCAGAACATGACCTCCTGTCATACCGGCGAGGTCGAGGGCTACATGATCGAGGGACACGTGCCGGCGAGCGACATTCGAAGACTGCTTTCCGAGCGCCCCGATGCCGTCGGTCTCGCCGTGCCCGGCATGCCTTACGGATCACCTGGCATGGGACCGGAAGACCAACGAGAAGCCTACGATGTGTTCCTGATCCGCAAGAATGGAAGCACGGAAATCTTTTCAAGCTACGAGGCTGCCTGAGGGCACGAGGATCGCCGTCAAGCCGCTGCGCATTTCCACACCGCGCAGTTGCATCGAAGGCCCGGAAAGTCCGACATCGGCGGCGCTGCGGCGAGGCGCAGCGAATGGTGGGTTTCGGTTTCTGGATCTGGTGCAGCCTTGAACGACCGCTTACGTGATGTGCGCTGTGGCGCAGAACCCCGCTTGCTGCGGCTGCGAGCAACTCCATCGTCATGCTGCAACTGCATCGGTTGGTCGCCAAATGACCAAAAAGTCCGCACAGTCGCCGCTCACTCGTGGTCCAGCGAACGTCGGCTATCCCAAGCGATCCTCCGGTGCCTCTCGACAGATGCCTTACCGTAGGATTTCACACCGTCCTGCAATGGACCCCAAAAAAGCCAGCTGAAGCGGGCATTTTTCTATGTCTCGGACAGTCTCTTGTTGCGCTGCATCATCCTTTGGACTCGCGCGCCAGCGCCCAGGGCGGCCGACCTCGACGCCGACCCGGCCAGCTCCGTTCCGCTTCGCATCCCGCGTTGCGCCCGAGCCTGCGAGCCGCTTGTGTTCGCGGCCCCCGCCGTGAAGGAGCGAATGCCTTCGGGGCTGACCGCCTGCATCGCCGGCATCACCACATTGCCGGAGATCGAGCGCACGAGAAACGGCGTGGCCAAGATGAAGGCTTTGGACATGAGAACCAGCATGAAGAAAGGGATCAGTGCCCCGATATTCTCGGCCGAGCCCGGATCGCCAAGGGTTGCCATGAGGGAACCACCCACACCGATGATTGTCGCGAAGATGCCCGCGATGACCACAGGATAGAGGGCGAAAGAGGCCGTCGAGCTGACCCAGCGGAGAAAGTAGTCTTTCGTCGCGTCGAAGAGGGTCAGGAAGATCATGATCGGCGCAAGGGCCAGCATGAGTGTGAGGATCACGCGCGAGAAAACCACGATGAAGGCGGCGATCCCGCCGAGAAGGCTGAGAAGAACGAGGCCGATGCCGTTCGTGATCGCGCCCTGCATCCAATTCATGCTGTCTGCAATCGCGTCCAGATATTCCGTCATGTTCTCGATGAGACCGTCGAACTCTTCCGCGAAGGTGCCCGAAGGCCCGATTTCGCCGCCGCCGCCGACCGAGGCGACAAGTGATCCCGCGATGGAGTCGATGCCGTTGAGAAGCGCCGACGAGAATTGATCGAACTGCGTCCAGCTCTGCGCGAAGATCGAGATCAGCACCATCTTGACCACGAGCCAAAACGCCATCCGACCGTCCATGTCCCGAAATCCGAATATGAGGTTCAGGAAGACGAGGATCACGACCAATGTGCAGGCTACCGTCCCAATAGTGCCGACCGTCGCCGCAACCATTCCGAATTGCGTCTCAGCCGCATCATTGAGAAACCCGTCAGTCGTCTCGACAAAGAACGTTACGACGCCCATTTTCGTTCTCCTGCTCTACCAGAGCCCGGCGTCTCTACAGATCGGCCGACCTTCATTCCTGTAGGTCTTCGTCGCTTTCCGAATGTCGGGGATGACTTCCAGAAACTCGAAGCGCGAGATTCCGGCAAATTCGGTTTCCATCGCCTCTGTCACGTCGTCCCAGGACGGGAAGCGCAGCTCGCAGGTGCATTCCCCGGCTTCGACCACATTGCGATAGCCTTCCTGCTGATACAGTTCCGTCGCCAGCTCCGAGCGCGTCAGGCCCTCATTGGAGGGGTTCGCGACCCATTCCGGGCGCGCAGGCGCATCCGGGCAATCCGGGTTCTCCGGCTCTTCGTTTAGATCGGGCAGCATGAACGAGTCCTGCGCAGCCACAGGTCCAGCCATGAGGCCCGCCATCATAAGGGCGGCAAGGTGGCGTCCCATCATGCCACCGCCTTTGGCTCAGCCGCCATCGGCCGCTTGAAGAAGAGGTGCAGATCAGTCGGCCCGGCCGTCGCGACCGATACCAGCTCCCAGCCTTCTGCACTCCGCCGCGCGAGAGTAGCCGGCATTTCCTTCGTCTTTTTCCGCAAGTCGATGGTATCGACCTCATGCTCAAACTTCATCATGGCCTTGGCCCTCCTTTTCTTCCGCGCCCGGCAGGAAAAATTCGGTGATACCCCGGTCGCCTTCGAGACGGCCTGTCTGAATTACCACGTCGATAGAGTTTTCGATGTAACGCACCATGTCGGCGTAGGTCATCGGGACGTTTGTTTTCAGGGCAGCAATGGCGAGTCTTTGCATCGCCAGTTGCGGCGTCTCAGCGTGCAGTGTCGTCATCGAGCCACCGTGCCCGGTATTGATCGCTTCGAGGAAGGTCATGGCTTCCTGTCCGCGCACCTCGCCCAGCACGATCCTGTCAGGCCGCATCCGCAGCGTTGAAGTCAGTAGCGCGTCTGCCGTTTGATGCTCGACTTCGCGGTTCGAGATCAGCGTGACCGCATTCGGCTGCGCTGGCAGCAGCTCTGCCGCCTCTTCGATGGTGACGATCCGCTCTTCCGGCGGCACGTAAGAAAGGATCTTCCGCGCGGCGACCGTCTTGCCCGTGGACGTGCCCCCGGCGACGATCATGTTGAGCTTGTGATCCACGCAGAAGCGCAGGCAGGCGGTAATATCGCCGCTTGCTACAATGGAGCGCAGCTCGCGCGTTCGCTCCTGCCGGACTTGTTCGAGGCTACGTTCCTCGCCGTAGAGGAACTTCAGCTCGATCTTGTCGAGCGGAACGTTCGTGAAGAACCGCAGAGAGATCGACGCACCGCGGCCGACCACAGGCGAGACCATAACCTGCGCGCGGATCGGTCGATTCCGATATTCGATGCTCACCGAAACGACCGGCTTCGACTTGCTCATCGTCGTTTGCGTGGCCGATGCCACTTGGTTCGCCAGGTCTTTCGCCTGCGTCTCCGACAGCGCCGTTTCAAGGGGCTGCATGAAGTGGTCCCCCTGAAACTCTCCCCACACACGCCCGTCAGGGTTCACGCATATCTCGATCACGTCCTCCCGCGAGGCTTCGGGGATGCGGTCGAGAGAGCTTTCGAGATACCCGGAGCCCATCAGAAAATCTCCAGGTCCCGGTCCACCATGACCGTGACCGTCTCGCCTTGGTCCACGTGGATCACTGGACCGAGGGACAGGTAGTCATCGAGGGCACTGTTCGAGGCGCTTTCCAGATCGCCACCAACCTGATCCGCCGCGTCGGCGGCATCCTCGCTTTCAAGCTGACCGGTGCCATAGCTGGCCCCAGCCGAGATCAACGAGATAAGAGCCGCTGAACCGAACCGTTCGTCGAACCGGGAGTCCACGAACCCGCCCACACCTGAGCGTCCCAGCTCATCGCCACCGAAGGCGCTGACTTCGACGGTCTGCTGTGTCGGCAGAATGATCCGGTCCCAAGCGATGGTGATGCGCTTCTGCGCAATCTCGACGCCCGACTGGTAACGCCCAATAAGCCGCGAGCCACGTGGGATCAGGACGCGCGACCCGTCATAGGAATAGACGTTCTCCGACGTGAGCGCGCGCACCTGGCCGGGTGTCGAGCTATCGATGGCCGTTTCGAGCGACGCCTGTATCAGCGTTCCTTGCGGTACCGTGTTCGACGGATTTGCTATCACTTCCGCCTGAGTGACCTCGGCCGTCGCGCCGCCGTTTCGGACGAAATCGGTCCCCGCATCGAGTAGCTGTTCAGCCTCATCGCCAGCGCCGTTGTCGGACCCACCGCCGCCAAATGCGATGATGCCGCTCTCGTTGCGCGCGGCTTGAAACTCCCGCGCCTCCTGCCGCCGCCGTTCCAGTTCCGCAAGGCGGCGCTGTTCCTCTTCGTTCGGCCCGGTCTCGGCCGGAGCCGTGGCGGGCGTCGGGTTGGGCTGCAACCGCGCGAGATCGAGGTCTGCTTGAAGCTGACGAAGCTCCCGGTCACGTTGTTGGAGCTGACGCTGAAACTCGCTCTGAGCCTCTTCGTTCGCCTCTTGCAAGTCTTCGACCTGCGTAAGCAAATCATCAATTCGAGCGTCTTGCTCCGACGTGTCCTGCTCTTCGGCCGGAGCGTCGCGAAGATTTTCAATCTCCGCTTGGAGCCTGTCGATCCGATCCAGCAGCTCGGAGTTCGGGGCCGCTGCCGGTTGTGGCTCAGGCTCCGGTTCAGGTTCCGGCTCAGGTTCAGGAACGCGCGTCGGTGTGATCGTCCCGAACCCGTCACCTTCGGGCTGAAACTCAGCCGGAGCGCCCGTCTGCATCCGCTCTTCTTCTTCGGGCTGCATAGAGAGATACACCAAGCCGCCCATTAGGCTGATCGCCGCCACGCCGCCGATAGCCACCAAAGGCGACACGTTCGGGCGCTGGCGGCGTGTCCCGGAGCCCCCGCCGCTCTCACTGCTTTCAAGGGCTTGCAGACGCTCTTCGAGGCTCGGGTTTCCCTCGCCGTTGGTGTTCTCATCGCTCATTGCTGGCCTCCTTGCGTCGGCAGGGTTTCCACGCATATTTCTTGGTCGCCAAGGCGCAGCACCCACCTGTTGTTGACGCCGGAGACGCGGATCACGTCATCTTCGGTCGCCATGCTGTTCACCGACCGCTCATTGCCGTTCGACCATTTGAAGATCGAAGGCACAGGCGCATTTCTGGCGAAACGGAAGTAGGTGAACGTCCCATCGTCCCAGATCGCGGTCGGTGTGATTTCTGACTGACCGCTCACGCCGTAATTGGTGTTCGGCGCACTCCGCGCGACGGCATCGCGCGGCTCAGCGCGCCGGTCCTGCGGATAGTCGAACCGCACCACGTAGTGCGTCGGGTTCGAGGTCTCGGTGACGCTGAAATAGTAGCTGCGGCGATTGGTGTAGACCGTGATGTTGGTCGAGATACCTTGCGCCCCGGGCTTGATCGCAAAGGCGCGGCCTCCGGGCACCCCGTCCAGCATGAAGCCTTCCGTATCGCCGGCGATGATCGAGCGGATCGTCTCGCCCTGTCCGAACTCGATGCTCGTTACGTGGGTCATCGAGACGTTGATCCGGTAGACCTCGCCGTCGCGATAGGTGGCTGTGCGAACGCGGCTGTCGTAGTGCCCAGGTCGCGGGGAATATTCCGCCTGCGCGACCGTGGCCGCGAGGGCGACTCCGAGAGCCAGTGTCCAGATGCCTCGTCTTTTCATGGCGTCACTCCTGCCTATCGGACACGACCGCGTATTCAGTCACCGTGAAGCCGAAGGGATTGCGCCACACATCGTCTATCTGCCGCATTTGTGCGGGCCGAAACTCATAGAGCAGCGTTGCCGTGAAGCTCCCTGTCTGCGTCCCTTCATTGGACGTCAGCCGCTTCCGAAACCGCACTTGTGCCCGGTTGTTCGTGATGATGTTGATCGAGTCGATTTGCACATCGAGCCGCGCATCATCGCCGTAGTTGTTGGGCGGATAATCGGCGTGGCCGCTGGTCCAGAGCTGCCGCAGGGAGGATTCCGCATTCCCATCGGACATGGCCAGGACACGCTCAATTCGCACATCGTTGTCGAGCTGGTTGTAGGTCTCCCGCGCGTTCACATAGCGGTAGACTTCGGCCTGAATGATAGCCGGGCGCTCCGTCAGCGAGACGGCTTCAACCGCCGCGTTCGGAACCGCCATGCCTGTCTCACTATCCACCGGGACCACAACCGGCGGCGGGTCCACATCGAGAACCGAGACAGCCGCAGCCGCTAGGCACCCCGCGATGCCGAAGACCGCGCTCACGAGCGCAACCTTCTGCCAGAGCCGTTCACGGCGACGAGCGCCGTAAACAAGCTCTTCTTCAATGATCTCGTCTTGTTTAGCCACGCCTGCCTCGCTCATTCGAGGTCCGGCAGGGTGAAGTCCATGAACCGCTGTTCCTCAGCGATGGTGGCCGCATCGACCACACCGCTTTGACCGGACCCTACCGTCTGAATTGCTTCGAGTTCCCACATGCGCGTCATGGCGATCGCCAGCTCCGCCGTGACGCGCGTGTTGTGATCGATGCTCGACTTGAGCGTCTCCATGTCGGGGATCATCCCGACCAGCTCATCTACCCGCTCAAGCGACTGCGCCGCCTCGCGGTGGCTGTTCTGCGCGGCCGCCGACATGACCGCCCCTGTGGAGGCGCGCGTGGCGACGTTCTCCGCGCCTCGGTTGCCGCTGGACGCCATTTCCGACAGCGTATCTTCACCGAAGCCAGCTTCGGCCAAGACGCGCTCCATCTGCGTCTGCATCTGCGGCGCCGAACCGCCCAGGAGGCCAGAGAAGTCGCCGTTGGCGACGCCTTGGGCCAAGTCGATCATGTCCTCAAATTCCTGATCGAGAAGGCCGTTAAGGTCGCCGTTCTCCATCACCATCGCAGCCACGTTCGTCGGGCCGCTCAAGGCGTCATAGGTCTCTTCGAGCTGGTCGATTTGACTTTGGAGAAGTTCGACTTGCTCAAGCAGGCGGTCGAGTTGATCCGACTGGATGCCGTAGTCTTCCAGCATCTGCTGAATTTGCCGAATTTCCTGCGCGATGTTCTGCGTATCGACCACCGGCACGCCTTGCGCGTACGCCGGGGGCGCGGCCATGAACGCAACCGCGCTCGACAGCATGGCACCACCACCAGAGACGGCGACTGCACCCGTCAGGGCCGCCGCGCGGACCCACTGTCCTATCGTTCTCGAGATAGCCATCACTCGAAATCCTCCATTTGAAAGTCCATGAAGGCCCGCTCCTGGGCCGCTCGTGCCGCCATCGCGACTTGCTCTGCGGAAAGGGCGCGGGTTTGCGCCGCCTTGAGCCGAGTGCGGATCGCGACGAGCCGCGCCAGCTCAGCGCGCGCATAGGTGTTCAGGGCATAGGCTTCCTGAACGTCTTCGGTCTCCCCGATCCGCTCTATGATCGCGCTGACGCGCGCTGCGGCGGCTTGCACGGAAGTCAGGGAGTAGTCGCCGTAGACCCCGGAGCCGTAGGCCGTCATGCTCATGGTTGAGTTGGCGAGCGTCACCGGGTCGATGGTGCCAAGAGCATCCACGCCGCCGATGATTTCGAGGTAGTGGTTGTAGCGTTCGGGGATCACCTGCACGTAGTGCTGGGTTTCTTCGAACGGCGGGACGCCCCCATAGTTCTGCACGTTTCCAGGGCCGGCGTTGTAGGCTGCGAGCGCATGAATGATGTTCCCGTCGAACATATTCAGCATCGAGGCGAGGTAGCGCGCGCCGCCTTCGACTTGGAGATAGGGACTCTCGTAGTATTCCGGGTTGATGCCGAGATCGCTGGCAGTGCCCGGCATGATCTGCGTCAGACCGAACGCTCCAACCGGCGACGTGACCCCGATGGTGAAACGGCTTTCCTGCCAGATCAGAGCTTGGAGAAGCGCCCGCCATTGGACCACGGACAGCCCGGCCGTGCCGACACCGGCGTTGCCGTGCGTCTCCTTTGCCACGCGGATAATCAGTCCTTCGACCGAGCCGCTGGCGTCTCCGAACCTTTCTTCGACTTCGCCGCCGCCCGTACCCGGTTCACTGTTCCCCGCCTCGTCTTCAACGGCCCCGAACATCTGTTCCGCGCCGGGGTTGGTATCGACGGGCGAGTAAAGCTCATCCGAAGCCGTCTCATCCGAGCTACCATCTTCGAGGCTCGCGACCATGCCCGACACGTCCGTGTCGCCCATAGTCGCCGTCGAATGAATGTCGGCCAGAGCGTCGAGCTGTTCCTGTTTGATTTCGACCAGCCGCTCAGCGGTATCGAGAACGTCCTGTTGGAGCAGCAGATCGAGTTCCGTGCGCTCGATGATCCCCTGTATCTGCGCATTCTTCTGTGCATCGAAGACAGGGACGCCCTGCGCCCCTGCCACGCCGGACAGGGCGGTCAATGCTGTGCAGAGCATGAGCGCCGGAAGCTTAGTCGCCATCGGAGACAACCTTCCAGTGCTCCGAGTTCACCGGCGTGAAGGTGCAAGGCCCGTCAGTCGGGGCGAAGTTAAAGCACTCAGCGGTCGAGGGCTGATAGCCGCACCCGGCAAGGGTCACGGCCATCAGCAGGGCAGCGGTCAAGAGCTTCATCCGATCCTCCAGAAATCCGGGCGGTCGCGGTAGTCTTCCCCGACCAGTTCCTCGCCCTTTTCCATCCCGCCCAGGATGGTCAGAAGGTTGCCCAGCGGGCTCAGGTCGGCATCGACCAGGACCGAGCCCTGATCGTCGCGCACAAGCCCGAGGCGCGAGTTGCTGCCCGAGTTGAGCAGCATGTCGAGTTCCTTGTCGTGCAGGCCGAGCAGGTCATAGTCGCTGCGGCGTGCCCGTATGTTGGGGAGAAGGATTTGCGTCGGGACCGCCTCAACGATGGTCTGACCAACGTTCGTCCTTTTGAGCTGGCTGGCATACTGCGTCATCATCACGACGACCGCGTTCTGCTTCCGGGCCGTGACGAGCCAGTTGCTCAGTCGCTCCGCGAAGTAGGGGTTATCGAGCGCCTTCCACGCTTCATCAATGACGATGATCGTGCGGCGTCGATCCTCGATTTTCCGCTCCACCCGGCGGAACAGATACGAGAGGACCGCCATGCGCTCTTTCTCGCTTTCGCTGTCCAAAATTCCGGTCAGATCGAAACCAACCGTCTCGCCTTCGAGCGAGAACGTGTCCTCGTGGTTGTTCCCGAAAATCCAGCCGTAGCGTCCGCCTTCGGTCCACTCGACAAGGCGCTCATGCAGATCGCCTTCGTCGTCGGTCGAGCTGAACAGAGAGGCCAAGTCCGTCCAGTTGCGAAGATCCTCGCGCGCTTCCGCGTTCTGCCGCACGACCTCTTGGATGCGGTTCACCTGCGTGGGCGTCAGTGGCTTGTCGGAGCGATGAACCAACGCGGAGAGCCAGTCGGAAAGCCATGCCTGCCCGCGCGCGTCGATCTCTGTGCGGAGCGGATTTAGGCCGGTCTTCTCGCCCGCGTTGATGGACGTGTAGCGACCGCCGTTGCCGCGCACCGCCATCTCCATCCCGCGCCGGTAATCGAAGACGAACAGCCGCGCGCCCGCGCGCTTCGCCTGCGTCATCAGAAAGGCGGCGAGAACGGACTTGCCCGAGCCAGGGCGTCCGAGGATCAGGGTATGCCCCCCGGTCGGTTCTTTCTCGGGCGACCCTTCCTCATGGAAGTTGAAGTGGAAGCCGCCCCTATCCACGGTCGGGAACATAGTGACGGGAACGCCCCAAGGGACGCGCTCGCCGGTCTTACCCATCTGAGGGCGATGGAAGGCGGCATAGTCCGCGAAGTTGTGGTTCGTGACCGCCGCCTTACGGCTTCGCTTGGCTCCATTTCCGGGGTGCTGCGCGAAGTAATGCGTCTTAGCGGCAAAGCTCTCATTCACCATCGTGACGCCTTCTGTCGTCGCGATGTTGCGCACTTCGGCGCCGATGCTATCGAGCTTTTCTTCGGTCTCCGCGAATACCGTCACCGTCATGTGGTGTAGCCCGAAGCTCAGCCGCCCGGTTTCGAGATCATCGAGCGCGGTCGGCATTTCCTCCAGGAGCGACATTGCGCCGTTGTCTGACGCGCGACGAAGCCGCATCTGGCGCTTAATGCGCCCCGCCATGACGTTCGAGTTGATGGTGCTGAAAGACTGCGTGACGACCATATCGACCGGCAGGTTCAGATCATCGAACATCGTGCACTGCGACGTGCTGTGATAGCTCTTGAGCGCAAAGGTGGTCCCTACGCGCCGTCCTATGGTGCCTTCGGACAGGTAGAAGTTCGGGCCTTTGAACGTGACGCGCGTGTTCGCCACGTCTTGCGCCACATAACCATAAGACGAGCCGCGATAGATCGGGCTTTCCCGCCCCACATTCAGCGCGCCGAGGAAGCCCAGCAGCTCACCTTCCTCAGCCGACAGAAGCCGCGCGTTGAGGTTCCCAAAAGTCGAGCGCAGAAAGTTCGTGACCTCGTAGAGTCGCCGCAGGGCCTTTTCCGTCTCGCTCCGGAGCGTTGCCATCGACTTCGCGCGGCGCAACGGCACGTTCGCCCCGAGCGTTGGGCGACGCATCACCGTCAGCGTGAGGGTCTTGTCGCGTAGCTTTCCATCGTCCAGGTGCGCTCGCCAACGGTTATCGACCGCCTCGGCAAAATCACCCCCGTTGACAGGCGGCAGGCCGTGTTCGACAGGCCGCGAAACCTTATGGACGTAGAAGCTGTAGTCCGATCCTGACTGCGCCACGATATGCGCGAAGAGCGCCCGCGTCTTGTCGAGCAATTCGTCTTCGGTGGTAGTGCTGTTCAGACCGTCGAGCCGGATGCACTGCATCAGCTCGTTTCCGCGCGTGCGGATCGTCTTGTCATCGACCAGCGACACGTAAGGCAGTAGCGAGGCCATCTTGCGTTCGCGGGCAAACCACGTCGGCAGGAGTTCGTTGTCTTCAAGGGACATAGCTATCTCCCCCGTGCTGGCGACGGTTTCGCGTGGGCGGAGTTTCTTGGAGAGTGGTCGCAATCACGTCGATGAAATGCGGGTCCCAATCCGCCGCCTTCCAGAGAACCGGGTAGGCGGCAAGGGCCAGGAGCGCGACGATGACGCTTTGCACCCAAAGGAAGACCAGAACAGACCCGAACATCCAGATCATCGCATACATGATCGGCAAGCCGAGCAGCTTGGGTGGTTGCGTCAGACCTAGATAAACACGGGACTGCTCTGTCATCGCTTTTCGACCTCAGTTATTCCAGATGGTCGAAACAATGGTCGGCGCCGCCGCAACGCCGGCGATGGCGATCACGGTCCAAAGCGCCTGCCGGAAGTCGAGAATCCCGAACAGCCAAGTCAGGAAGACCCCGATCAAAGCGAGCGTCCCGATCACCATGCCGAGCGGGCCGGTGATGGCGTCCACGATGCCTTGCAGAAGGTCTTGTACCGGCGACAGGTCCAGCTCTTGAGCGAGCGCCGGTTCGGCTATGACAAAGGTCAATACGACCGCCATAGCCACGTGAGTGATATTCGACTTCATCCTAGATCTCCTTGCAGCCTTGCGAAGACCCCCATGACCTTGAGGACGTGATTTTGGGTCTCGCGGTACGGGGGTATTCCCCCGTTCTCGACCACGGCCGCTGGCCCTGCGTTGTAGGCAGCGAGGGCGAGCCGTGGGTCCTGGAATCGGGCGAGCTGGGTCAGAAGATACCGAGCCGACCCGTCCAGATTTTCCTGCCAATCGTGCGGGTCCACTCCGAGGGTAGACGCCGTAGCAGGCATGAGTTGTCCGAGCCCGATCGCGCCCACATGGCTTCGAGCGTTCGGATCGTAGGCACTCTCGATTTCGATGTTTGCGCGGAAAAAGCGGCGCCACTCCGAGACGGACATGCCGACGCGCCGTAGCGCCGGGTGCGACCCGTAGCGCATCGCCGCCGTATCAATTGCTTGGAGGACCGCAGCGGGCGGAACGACCGCGCGCGGAACTTGCACCGCGGCTTCGGCTTCGCCGCCCTCTTCATCGTCCTCGTCTTCGTTGAACAGGAAAATGCTATCCCCGTCCGACCGGCGCGCATCGCCGTAGGTGCGAGAAAAACCGTTCTGTGGAGATTGCGCTTCGAGGCTTCCGTCCGACCGCATCACCATGACCATTCCCTGCGCGTTCGCAGGCGGCGTGGTGAGCGCGGCGGCTACGAGAGCCGCACCAAAGAGAGCGCTACTCTGACGCTTCGTCTTGTTTTCGTAGGAGGCGTTGAGACGCCCGAGTGCCCGCTTCCAGCGGAATCTCGATGAACTTGCATCCCTGATCGTGCAGGAAGGAGATGAGACCCGGAGCCGTTCGGAAATACCGAGGGGCGAGGTCCTTTTCCCCTTTGCCTTTTCCTCGTGCCGTGACGAGCAAATGTTCTTCGCCGTTATCGTCCGAGACAGCCCGGAGATACCAGCGACCATACCAGGTTGCGTGCTGCTTGAAGGCGCTTTCCGAGCAGACGATCTCCGCTCGATACCCGCGCTCGAGTAAGTTTCTGAATGTCTCTTCGACGACCACATTAGGCGCTGCTTTGAACATGCGTCCGGCCTGGCCTCCTAGCTCACGAGCATCGGAGACGCGCACCAGACAAGGTGCCGCCACCGATACAATATTGTTATTTTGTCTGCAACCGTGCAGATTGCAGGCAGCGTCGGGTCTACCCGGTCTTTGGGAATCCGGGTGACAACCAATTTACCATTGCAACACAAGGGGTTCACCTATGATGTGCAGTCACTTTCACCCCCTAAACAGTACAGTAAATTTGTTGATCTTTCTGGCCTTCCCAGCTCATTCGCAGAGCTGTCTACCACCAGAAAAACCATATTTGCCATCAGCGGAGAGCGAGGTGCGCGAGTATGCCGACCTGCTGCGCCAGGACTTCGAGAACTATC
>NZ_JAVRHL010000008.1:0-17638 GCF_031846565.1 Tropicimonas omnivorans
GTCTCCGTCGGTAACGGAGGCAGTGCCACTGGCCGTCTGAGTACCCGCCGTCCCGTTGCCCACCCCCCCCGCCTCCCCCCCCCCCCCCCCCCCGCCGCCCCCCCCCCCCCCCCCCCCCCCCCCCCCCCCCCCGCCCGCCCCCCCCCCCCCCCCCCCCCCCCCCCCCCCCCCGTGTGGCGGTTGTCGGATAACCGTTACATCCCCATGATCTAGGACAGGGCGACGAAGGAAAGCCGGACGAAATGACCGACGAATACGATGTGACGAGCGACGAGGACTGGCTCGACGCGGAGCTGAAGAACGCGCTCGACGAGGATTACGAGATCGAACTGGAGGATGCCGTCCTCTCCCTCGAGATCCGCCGCATCTATGAACGCGCGCATCCCGCTTCCCTGCCCCGCGCCGAGTATTTCCGGGAATTGCTGCGCCTCCAGGCCGAGCTGATCAAGCTGCAGGACTGGGTGGTGGCCACCGGCGAGAAGGTGGTCGTGCTTTTCGAGGGGCGGGACAGCGCCGGCAAGGGCGGCGTCATCAAGCGCATCGCACAGCGGCTGAACCCCCGCGTGGTGCGCACCGTGGCCCTGCCCGCCCCGTCCGACCGCGAGAAGACCCAGTGGTACTTCCAGCGCTACGTGCCCCATCTTCCCGCCGGCGGCGAGATCGTCCTCTTCGACCGCTCCTGGTACAACCGTGCCGGCGTCGAGCGAGTGATGGGGTTCGCCTCCGAGGACCAGGTCGAACAGTTCTTCAAGGACGTGCCCGAGTTCGAACGAATGCTCGTCCGCTCCGGCATACGGGTGGTGAAGTACTGGTTCTCGATCACCGACGAGGAGCAGCAGATGCGCTTCCTGATGCGCATCCACGATCCGCTCAAGCAGTGGAAACTCTCCCCGATGGACCTGCAGAGCCGCGTCCGCTGGGAGCAGTACACCAAGGCCAAGGAGGAGATGTTCGACCGCACGAACATCGACGAAGCCCCGTGGTACATCGTGCCCGGCAACGACAAGAAGCGCGCGCGCCTCAATTGCATGGACCACCTGTTGTCGCTCATGCCGTACCACGAGGTGGAGCAGGAGGAGGTCACCCTGCCCCAGCGGGTCTTCAATCCCGAATACGAGCGCGCCGTGCTGCCGCCGGAACTCTACGTTCCCTCGAAATACTGAAGGCCATCGGCGGCCGCCTCGGCGGAAGAGCGCAAATGAAAAATGCCCCGGCAGATATCAATCTGCCGGGGCATTCGCGATGCCGGAGCTGGCGCGCCCTCAGAAGTTCAGCGTGAACGTCCGGGTGAAGCCGATTTCAGCGGTGACCTGATCGTCGCTGCCGCGCTCGACGATGGGGCTGTCCGCCGCGTCGTTCTGGTAGCGGTCATAGCGCACGGAGCTTTCCAGGCCCCAGCGATCGTCGAACTTGTATGTCGCGCCCAGCTCGACGCCGGTGGACAGAAGACCCCCCTCGGCATCGAAGGAATCGTATCCGCTGTCGGTGGATTCGCTGTCGCTCACGCCGAAATAGGTATCCGCGTAGGTATCGTCGCCGAAGAAGGCGCGCGGCCCGGCCGTCAGCACCAGCTTGTCGGTCGGGCGGAAGATCACGTCCGCTCCCAGATCGCCCACGACTCCGTCATGCCCGCCGATGCCCTGGCGAACGTCGGCAAAGACCGCGAAATTCCGCGCCTCGTAGCCGGCGCCGAGGCCGAGCTCGAGGGTGGCATCGATATCGTCGAGGCCGTCGAGCTCGTCATACTCGCTGGTGTCGCGCTCGCCGATGTACCGGAACGCGACGCCGAGGCCGAAGCCTTCGGGCTCGGTCACGCCGTCGGGGCTGCCGAAGCTGAGGCCGCCGAGCCGCGCGTAGTTGAGCCGGCCCTTGAATGCGGGCGCCACGGTGTTCTCGTCAGCACCGAAATATTCCGGGGTGGATTTCACGCCGGCGCCGAGGGTGAAGACCAGGTCCGGCGCGGTGTCGATCTGCGGCGCCATGATCACGGACTGCTCCATCGGAACAGGCTCGAGATTTCCGGCCAGCGCGGAAACCGGGGCGGCGACCATCGCGAGGGCAAGGACGGAGCGGAGGGAGGTCGTAGCGTTCATGATTTCTTCCTGCATGGGACCGGTCCTCCGATCGAGGGAACGCCGGGATAGCTTCATTCTGTTTAGACAAGATGTCCTGCCGCGAAAATGCATGGAGTGCGAAAAGGTTGCCGGACGCTCGATTTCATTGATGGAAGTCTCCGGACCGTGGCGAATTTGGCACAACAATCGCGTTTGAATGCCGCCGCCGAACCACTAGCTAACGGCCATGTTCAGCGACCTGCTCAGACGGCTTCAGAGCCCCCGCCCCGCCCCCCTGCCGGAGCTCGACGGCCGTCTCGCCCTCGGCGCGTTGCTCGTGCGCATGGCCAAGGTGGACCATCACTACGCAGTGGAGCAAATCCGCCGTATCGACCGCATCCTGGCCGCGCGGTTCGACCTGAATCCGGTGGAGGCAGCCAAGATGCGCGCCGATTGCGAGCGGCTCGAAGCGGATGCTCCCGATGGTGAGCGCTTCGCCGAGATGATCCGCGCCAGCATGCCGCTCGAGGAGCGCCGCGGACTGCTTACCGCCATGTGGCAGGTCGCGCTCGCCGACGGCGTCCACCGCTCCGAGGAGGATGCGATGCTGGAGCGCAGCGCATCCCGCCTCGGTCTCGGCCACGAGGACGTGGAAGCAGCCCGCCCGCAGCCGGAATAGGCGACCGCCCGCGATGGAGGGATCACCCCCGCCCTGGCGACCGCCACTCAGCTTGCGAGGTGGCCGACCTCGGTGCCGGGCCGCGCGGCGCGCGTCAGAACCTCGAAGGCATAGGCCGCGACGGAGCGGAAGCAGATCACCGTGATCGTGCCGTCCCGGCCGATCCAGAACGCCGCCGGCACCTGTGACAGACGGGTCCGGCGCAGTTCCTCCACCTCGAGGGAGCGCATGTCCACCGGGCAGAGCTTCGAAAGCACTTCCCGCGGGCCCGTCCCCTCGCCGGAGATCCGGAACACCGCACGCATGTCCGACACGTCGGTCGCGGTGACGAAGGCATCGCCCGCGCCCTCGGTGATGCGCCGGACAGTCTCCGCGACCTTGTCCACGGGCAGCAGGACCAGAGCCTCGTCGGGGGACATCCAGGCCAGCGACCGCTCGCCCTCCGTGACGATGCGCCTCGTCTGCGGTATCTCCACCCCCAGCGCGGAAGACAGAGCGGGCCCGAGGTCGGACCAGTCCCCGCGCAGGGCGATCATGCCGCCGGCCGGGGCCTCCTCCACCAGAGCGAACCCCTCGTAGCGGGCGCCGCCGAGGGCCGTTGCGATATCAGACATTCTGCTTCTCCCCCTCGGGATCGTAGAAGACCGGCGAGACGATGCGCGCCGCGATGGGATCGGCGCCGGGGATCGGGAAGTCGATCACCTCTCCCATCCGCTCGGGCCCCTTCTCGACAAGCGCCATGGCGATGCCGCGGTTCAAAGTCGGCGAGCGGTACGAGCTCGTGACCCGGCCGATCGTGCGCGTGTTGCCCCACTCGTCCTTCTCGTTCGAGATGGCGTATGCCCCATCGGGCAGAACCTCCCCCTCCAGCGTCTCCAGACCAACGAGCCGCCACCGGCCCGCATCGGTCATGTGCATCCGCGCCTGCGCGCGCTTGCCGAGATAATCGTTCTTCTTCTTCGAGATCGCCCAGTCCAGACCGAGATCCTGCGGAATCACCGTACCGTCAGACTCGTCGCCGATCATGATGAAGCCCTTTTCGGCGCGGAGGACGTGGAGCGCCTCCGTTCCGTAGGGCGCCATCCCGTGCGCATCCCCGGCGGCGACGAGACGGTCCCAGAGCGCCCGCGCCTGCCCCGCCCGGACCGCGATCTCGAACGACAGCTCGCCCGAGAAGGAGATGCGGTAGACCCGGACGTCGAAGCCGCCGAGCGTGCCGTCCGCCCAGCCCATGAACGGCAGCGCCTCGGCAGACAGGTCCATCCCGCCCAGGCTTTCGAGCACCTTGCGCGCCTTCGGGCCGGCCACGGCGATCTGGCCCCAGGCCTCTGTCAGGTTCGCGGTGTGGACCTTCCAGTCCCACCACTCGCATTGCAGCCAGTCCTCCATCCAGGCGTGAATCCGGTCGGCGCCGCCGGTCGTGGTGTGGCAGAGGAAGGTCTGCTCGTCGATCCGCGCCACCACGCCGTCATCCATCAGGAAGCCGTTCTCGGAGCACATCAGCCCGTAGCGGCAGCGTCCCGGTTTCAGGCTGCTCATCATGTTGGTGTAGAGCATGTCGAGGAAGCGTCCCGCATCGGGCCCGCGCACGAGGATCTTGCCGAGCGTCGACGCATCGAGGATGCCGACATGGTTCCGCACGGCGAGGACCTCGCGCTCCACCGCCTCCTCGGCAGATTCGGCGCGGCGCGGGTAGCAGTAGGGACGGCGCCAATGGCCGACCGGCTCCCATGTCGCGCCGCGGGCCTCGTGCCAGCTGTCCATCGGCGTCCGCCGCAGCGGCTGGAACGCGGGCCCCTTCGCCTCACCGACGATGGCGCCGAAGGAGAGCGGCGTCCAGGGCGGGCGGAAGGTCGTGGTGCCGACCTGCGGCACGCCCTCGTCGAGCGCCTTGGCGAGAATGGCGAGGCCGTTGATGTTGCTCGTCTTTCCCTGGTCCGTCGCCATGCCGAGCGTGGTATAGCGCTTGGTATGCTCGACACTCTCGAAGCCCTCCCGGGCGGCCAGTTCGACGTCGGACACCTTCACGTCGTTCTGGAAGTCGAGCCACATCTTCTCGCGTGCCTCGATCTGGGCCTCGGCAGGCATCAGCCAGACCGGCTCCAGCGGCGCCTCCTCGGGAGCCTCCGGAACGCCGGGCAGATCGCCGGTGACCTCGCCACCGGCAGCCGCGGCACCGACGTCCGCCGCATCGGCGGCCGCGTCCCGCGCCCCCATCCGCCCGTTCGCGGCACCGCAGACGGCGACGAAGGCGCGGCCGTCGGCGCCCGTCGGGGCCTTGTCGGCATCGGGTTCGAACCACGCCGCGTCCTCGCGCCACCGCAGTTTGCCGCCGCAATGGGACCATAGGTTGACGGCCGGGGACCAGCCTCCCGAAACCGCGACGGCGTCGCAGGCGATCGTGTCCGTGACCTCTCCGGCGCTGCCTTGCGCGCAGAGCTGGACGCCCTCCACACCCATCTTGCCGAGGACCTTGGCAACGCCCTGCCCCGTGCGCACGTCGATCCCCGCGTCGCGGGCCATGGCGGGCAGAGCGCCGTCCGCCGACGCCCGCGCGTCCACGACCGCCGGAACGGCAATCCCGGCAGATTTCAGTGACAGCGCGGTGCGGTAGGCGTCGTCGTTGTTGGTGACGATCACCACCGCGTCGCCTGGCGTCACGCCGTAGCACTCGACGTAGTCCCGGACCGCTCCCGCAAGCATGACGCCCGGCAAGTCGTTCATCGGGAAGGCAATCGGCCGCTCGATGGCGCCGGTCGCGACCACGACCTGGTCCGCGCGCACCTTCCAGAGGCGGTGACGCGGGATGCCGGCGGCGGGCGCATGATCGCTCACGCGCTCATGGCAGAGGACATATCCGTGGTCGTAGATGCCGGCGCACATCGTCCGCGTGCGCAGATGGACGTTCGGCATGGCCTCCAGCGCGGCGAGGAGGGCAGCGACGGTCTCCCCGGCCTCCTCCTTCGCGTCCGGCAGGGCGTCGGTGACGAGGCGCCCGCCCCAATGCGGCATCTGCTCCACGAGGACGACACGCTTGCCGGCGCGGCCCGCCGCGAGCGCCGCCGTGAGGCCCGCCACGCCGCCACCCGCCACGAGGACGTCGGCGGTGTCGTAGAGGTGCTCGTACTCGTCCGGATCGGCATGGGTCGGCGCGGGGCCGAGACCGGCGGAGCGCCGGATGATCGGCTCGAAGAGGTGCTTCCACGCGTGCCGCGGCTGGATGAACGTCTTGTAGTAGAAGCCGGCCGGCAGGAACTTCGAGACGGCCTGGTTGAGCGCGCCCACGTCGTTCTTGAGCGATGGCCAGCGGTTCTGGCTCCGGGCGGTGAGACCGTCGAACAGTTCCGTGGTGGTCGCGCGCTGGTTCGGCTCCGTGCGCTCCTTCGGTCCGAGCGCGACGAGGGCGTTCGGCTCTTCGGGGCCGGCGGCGAGAATGCCGCGCGGGCGGTGGTACTTGAAGGACCGGCCGACCAGCGTCACGCCGGCGCCGAGAAGCGCGGAGGCCAGAGTGTCACCGGCATAGCCCTCGAAGGTCGTGCTGTCGAAGGTGAAACCCTGCGGCGCGTTGCGGTCGATGTACCGACCGCCGGACGTCAATCTGCGGCTCATGTCGCCTCCCCCGGTGCAGTCCAGCCGGGCACCCTGTCCCGTATCTTGTCGACGATCTCGGGCGGCGGCCCCTTGGTCTGGGCCGGGTAGGTCCCAAACACCTCCATCGTCGCGGTGTCCCGCGCCGCGATGAACCACTTGCCGCACCCGTAGGCATGGCGCCACCGCTCGAGATGAGGCCCTTTCGGGTTGTCGCGCAGGAAGAGGTAGGCCTCGAACGCATCGTCCTCCGCCTCCGGGCCGCGGCGCACCAGGTGCGCCTCCCCGCCTGGGGACAACTCCGTCTCGTCGGCCACGAGGCCGCAACAGGGGCATCTGAGCTTCAGCATGAGGGCACCTCGCAGGCACTGAGGGACAGGGCGCGGACACGACAAAGCGGCCCCGCCAGACAAGGCAGGACCGCTTTGCGGAAGACCATGAGCGCAGGCGCCGGAGCGCGCGCGGGATCAGTTGGGAGCGACGTCCAGTTCGACATCCGCTTCGGCTTCGGAGTCGGCGCCGCCAGCGGCCGGGGCATCGCCCGCGGGAGCGTCCGCGACAGGCGCGCCGGCTGCCGGTTCATCGACGACGGGCGCGTCGGACGTGGCGCCCGCATCGGCACCGGTGTCGCTGTCGATCGTGATGTTGGTCTCGTCGCCAACTCCGGCCGTTCCGGTCTCGGGGGACGGGTCAGCGCCGAGGAACAGCCAAGCGAGAACGAGGACGGCGACGACGACAGCGCCGAGAATGAACGCCATGGGCCCGAGGCCGCCGGAGGAGGAGCGGACTTCAGTATGGCTCGAGGAGCTGGTGCTCCGCGGCGGCGTGTTGGGGTCTTGCATGGGGTGTTTACCTTGGGCAAATCGGGATGCGTCTGAACGCCGCATCCCGACCCCTGGTTCCGGGCCCGACCGTTAGTTGGCGGGTTCCAGCTCAACGGCGCCGTCGCCGTCCTCATCGAGCGGTTCGCTGATTTCCGCTTCGTCGGTCGTGACGGCTTCGCCGACTTCGTCGGCTGCCTCGAAGACGCCCCAGAAGAAGAGGATGACGAGAATGACGATGATGGCGATGATCGCCAGGATGATGTTGCGCAGCATTGGCTGTCCCTTCGGTGCATGTAGTTCCAGGACCCAATGCACCCGATCACGGACCCGTTCCACGGGTCCGCGCCAAACGGTGCAACCGTGACCGAAATGACACCCATCAGTGGGCCACACCCGCGGCGACGCTCTCGTCGATGAAGCGACCCGCGCGGAACCGGTCCAGTCCGAAATGCGAGGCAAGCGTCCCCGGCGCGTCCTTCGCGATGAGCTCCGCCATCGCCCAGCCCGACCCGGGGATCGCCTTGAAGCCCCCTGTGCCCCAGCCGCAATTGGCGTAGATCCCGCCCACCGGCGTCTTCGAGAGGATCGGGGAGCGGTCTCCGGTCATGTCCACGATGCCGCCCCACTGGCGCAGCATCTTCAGCCGCCCGATGATCGGGAAGGTCTCGACCAGCGCGCGCACCGTCTCCTCGACATGCTGGAACGAGCCGCGCTGCGTGTAGGCGTTGTAGCCGTCCGTTCCGCCGCCGATCACCATCTCGCCCTTGTCGGACTGGCTCATGTACCCGTGCACGGTGTTGGCCATGACCACGACGTCCATGCAGGGCTTGATCGGCTCGGAGACCAGCGCCTGGAGCGGCACGCTCTCGATGGGGAGGCGGAAGCCCGCCATCTCGGCCAGGCGCCCCGAATGCCCCGCGACGACGAGCGCGAGCTTGTCGCATCCGATCTCGCCCTTCGTCGTGTCGACACCGGTGACGCGGCCACCCTCCTGCCGGATGCCCGTCACCTCGCATTGCTGGATGATGTCCATGCCCATCTCGGAGCAGGCGCGGGCGTAGCCCCAAGCCACCGCATCGTGCCGCGCGGTGCCCGCACGGGCCTGCCAGAGGGCGCCGAGGACCGGGTAACGCGGCCCGTGGATGTTGAGGATCGGGCAGAGCGCCTTGACCCGCTCCGGTCCGACGAACTCGGTCTTCACGCCCTGGATCGCATTGGCGAAGGCGGTGCGCTTGTAGCCGCGGACCTCGTGCTCGGTCTGTGCCAGCATCATCACGCCGCGGGGGCTGAACATGACGTTGTAGTTCAGCTCCTGGCTCAGCGTCTCGTAGAGCGACCGGCTTTTCTCGTAGATCGCGGCGGAGGGGTCCTGCAGGTAGTTCGAGCGGATGATCGTGGTATTCCGGCCCGTATTGCCGCCGCCGAGCCAACCCTTCTCGAGGATCGCGACATTGGTGATGCCGAAGTTCTTGCCGAGGTAGTAGGCGGTGGCGAGACCATGGCCACCGGCGCCGACGATGATCGCGTCGTATCGCGCCTTGGGCTCGGGCGAGCGCCAGGCGCGCTCCCATCCCATGTGGTGCTTCAGACCTTCGCGGACGATGGCAAAGGCGGAATAGCGACGCATGGACGGGCCTCCTTCGAGCGCAGGACGGACGCCTTTCCGAAGACGCCGCTGATAGACAGGCAATGTCAGGGAATCTTCGTCTGTCAATCGTGCGCCAGCGGCATTCTCCGGTCCGGTTGCGACGCGCGCGCGGATGTCGCACGGCTGTGATGGCGGTTTCGGGGCCTCCGGGCTTCCGGGGATGCGGGGAATGCCGTATCCCGCGCCCATGTTCTGGCTCGCCGCCCTTGCCCTCGCCGTCGTCACCGCGCTGTGGATCACGCGGCCTCTCCTCGTCCGGCCGGCAGACGCCCAGGCGCCCGAGGCGCCCGATATCGAGATCTACCGCCAGCAGCTCGCGGCCCTGGACCGCGACGTCGCGCGCGGCACGATCGCACCGGACGAAGCCGACCGGATGCGCCCCGAGATCGAACGCCGCCTCCTCGATGCCGACCGTCGCGCGCGGCCAGCGCCGGAGGCCGGCCCACGCCGCGCCGGCCGGATCGCGGCGGGCGTGACCGGCCTCGTGCTCCTGGCGGGTGGCGCGGCGTCCTATCTCGCCCTCGGTGCGCCCGGCTATGCCGACCTGCCGCTGGCGACACGCATCGCCGACGCCGAGCGCGCCCGCGCCTCCCGCCCGTCGCAGGAAGAGCTGGAAGCTGTCTCCCCGGCAAACGACGTCGAACGGGAAATCCCGGAGGATTACGCCGAGCTGATGGTGCGCCTTCGCAGCGCGCTGGAGCAGCGTCCGAACGATGTCGAGGGGCTCACCCTCCTTGCCCGGAACGAAGCGCGGACAGGTGATTTCGCCGCGGCCGCCGATGCGCAGGGGCGCCTGATCGAAGCGAAGGGAGAGGACGCGACGGCGGACGACTATTCGGACCTCGCCGACCTGCTCGCCCTCGCCGCCGGCGGCGTCATCTCTCCCGAGGCGGAGCGTGCCGCGCGGGAGGCCCTGGCGCTCGACCCTCGAAATGGTCCGGCCCGTTATTATCTGGGCGTCATGCACGCACAGACCGGCCGCCCCGACATCACCCTCTCCCTCTGGGATGCGCTCCTGCGGCAGGGTCCGGAAGACGCGCCCTGGATCCCCGCGATCCGCGGCCAGATCGATCAGGTCGCCGCCCGCGCGGGCGCCAACTACACCGCCCCAACCCCGCCTCAGTCCCTCCCGGGCCCCGGCGCCGCGGATCTGGACGCCGCGGCGGACCTCTCCGCCGAAGAGCGGGACCGGATGGTGCGCGGCATGGTCGACGGTCTGGCGGGGCGTCTCGCGGCCGATGGCGGCACGCCCGAAGAGTGGGCCCGCCTGATCCGCGCGCTCGGCGTTCTGGGGGAAACCGAACGCGCCGCCGCGATCTGGACCGAGGCGCAGGGCACGTTTCCCGCCTCGGACATCGGCCCCATCCGCGCCGCGGCCGAGGATGCGGGGGTCGCCGAATGATCTGCGACACCCTCGAGGAGTTCGCCCTGCTCATCCCGCCCGGGCGCGCCATCGCCGGGCTCGATCTCGGCACGAAGACGATCGGTCTCGCCCTGTCCGACATGCTTCTGCTTTCGGCAACGCCGGACCGCACGATCCGCCGCAAGAAGTTCACTCTCGACGCAGAGGCGCTTCTGGAGCGGCTGACCGCACGGGAGATCGCCGGAATGATCCTCGGCCTGCCCCGCAACATGGACGGCACCGAAGGCCCCCGATGCCAGGCCACCCGCGCCTTCGCGCGCAACCTCGAGCGGATGACCGAGTGTCCCATCGCGCTCTGGGACGAACGCCTGTCCACCGTCGCCGCCGAGCGCGCGCTGATCGAGGCCGATACCAGCCGCCGCCGCCGCGCGGAGGTGATCGACCACGTGGCTGCGTCCTACATCCTGCAAGGCGCGCTGGACCGGATGCGGCACATCAGGACAATGCCATGAGCGACGACGTCTGGACCCGCGACGAGCCGCAGAGCCCCTGCATCAAGATCTGCCAGATTCACCCCCAGGAGCGGATCTGCATCGGCTGCTACCGCACGCAGATGGAGATCGGCCTCTGGAAACGGATGAGCGCCGAGGAACGCCGCGAGGTCCTCGCCGAGCTGCCCGGCCGTGCGTCCCGCGTCGCGCCCCGCCGCCGCGGCGGCCGCGCCGCGCGCAAGGGGTTCGTCCCGCCCGATCGGAAGGATTAGGGGGCTGGGCGCACGGGCCGCGCCCGATGGTCGCCCTCAGGCCGCTGCCAGGGTCACGTGCTCCAGCGCCGCGTCGAAGAGCTCCAGTCCCGCATCCTTGCGCCCCGTGCCTTCGGAAAGCGTCCGCCGCCATGTCCGTGCGCCGGGACGGCCGGTGAACAGCCCCAGCATGTGCCGCGTCACGTCGTGAAGCCGCCCGCCCGCCTCGAGATGCCGCGCGATGTAGGGCCGCATCCGAAGCGCCGCGTCCTCCGCCCGCTCGCAGGGATCCTCCGCGCCGAAGATTTGGCTGTCCGCGCGGAGCAGGACGGAGGCCGGATCGTGATATGCCGCGCGACCGATCATCGCCCCGTCGAGACCGCCTTCGAGATGCTCCGCGGCCGCATCAAGCGTCGCTATACCGCCGTTGATGGAAATCGACAGATCCGGGAACTCCGCCTTCATGCGGTGAACGAGCGGATAATCGAGCGGCGGGATATCCCTGTTCTCCTTGGGGGAGAGGCCCTTGAGCCACGCCTTGCGCGCGTGGATGGTGACCTGGCGCACCCCGGCGTCGCGCACGCGCGTCAGGAAGTCCGGCAGCACCTCCTCGGAAACCTGGTCGTCCACGCCGATCCGGCACTTCACCGTCACCGGCACCGAAGAGGCCGCGATCATCTCGGCGCAGGCCGCCGCGACCCGCTCCGGCTCCCGCATCAGGACGGCACCGAAGCAGCCGGACTTCACCCGGTCGGACGGACAGCCGACGTTCAGATTGACCTCGCCGTAGCCCTCGTTCGCTCCCATCCGGGCCGCCTCGGCCAGCTCCTTCGGCTCCGATCCCCCGATTTGGAGCGCAACGGGATGCTCGGCCGGGTCGAACGCGAGAAGATGCCGCGCCCCGCCCCGAACCAGAGCCGCCGCGACGACCATCTCCGTGTAAAGGAGCGTCCGGCGCGTCATGACCCTGTGAAAAGCCCGGCAGTGACGATCCGTCCAATCCATCATGGGGGCGACGGACAGGCGGGCGGCGCTGCGCAGATCAATTTCATCTCGTTTCATTGATTTTCCGACTGGTGGGGCGATGCTGTTTCGGTCCTCGAAAGGCGCGATTGCCGCCGTTTCCGGCATCAGGGCCTGCAAATCAAGGCCCGGTCGAGGTCTTGCGGGTCTGAGCCGACGGTGCATAGCACCCTGCAGGCGCAGGCGCAAAGGACTGCTGGCCGTTCGCCTCGGAGGTCCGCATCGGCGCCGTCAGGGAAACCAGTGGCGGACGACCGCTTCGGCGCCGCGTTCGTTGAGGTGGGTCTCGTCGTAGTAGAGCGGCGTGCCATCCTCGATCTGACGGCAGGTCTCGTCCGGGCAGAGGACGTCGCCCGGATCGAGCACGTAGACGCCGTCCACGCCCCTCAGCGGCGCGATCACCGCCTGGAAGACATCGCCCTGCGCCTCGTAGGCGTCCCGGCCGAGCGCCTCGTTGAGCGGCGTCGTCCAGGACCTCGGTCTGTACCACGCGTTCAGGGCCTCCTCGTGGGCCGGGCTTCGGCCGAGGATCGGCACGGGCGCAACGATGTAGACCTCGATGCCCCGCGCCGTCAGCCCCCTCACGGTGTCGAGGAACTGGCGCTGGAACGCCTCGCGATAGGTACCGAGGTTCGCCGCGCCCGGCCCCCCGGCCCGGCCGCTGGCAATCTCCGTCGGCACGTCGTCCTCGCCGTATCCAAGGTACGAGGGCCAGAGCGCGGCATAGATCACGGCCTCGACCCCCTGCATCGTCGAAAGACGGTCGTGCGCCTCGAAGCTGAGCCGCGTGCAGTCGTCCCCGAAGACGTCGAGATCGTAGAGCCTCGCGCCGATCGCGGGACAGGCATAGGACCAGTAATGCAGGGTCTGGAGACCGCGCTCCTCGAGGGCGCCACTGAGCTGGTTGGCCAGCATGTCGGAATGGGAATCGCCGATCAGGACGACCTTCCGCTCCGACGGCGCTCCATAGCTGCACGAATAGCCTTCCGCGGTCAGCTCGCCCTCCATGCAGCGTCCGCGCTCGGGGTTCACGAGGTACTTGCCGAGATAGGCGCGCTGCGCCGCCTCCGGCATCCGCTCCGGCGCGCCGCCCGACTGCCAGATGAGCGTGGCGAGCCCGAAGATCCCCGCGAGCAGCAGGAGATCGAGGCCGACGATGATGCGAAACCGCGGCGACCGCCACCGCTCGAACGGCAGCTCGATCAGGGCCCCGAGAGCCAGGGCGACCGCGTAGGACGCCACGAACGACACCACGGGCATCCACGCTCCGAGGGGCGGGTCGACATAGGCGAGATAGACGACGACCGGGAAGTGGAAGAGATAGATGCCGTAGAGGTTGCGGCCGGCATAGGTGATCGGACGGAGATGGATCCGCCCCGCCAGGAGGCGGCTCCGCGGCTGCCCGATGATGATCAGGACCATCCCGAGGAGCGCAGGCAGCGACACGAGGCCCGGCGAGGGCGCGTCCGGCGTCAGGATGACAATGGAGCCGAAGACGAGCACCCAGCCAAGGGCGAACGCGGCATCGCAGGTCAGCCACCGCCCGAGCCGTCCCTCGAAGGTGCCGCCCCTGACCAGCGGCGCCAGCGCCACCCCCATGAGGAACTCCCACACGCGGGTCGAGAAGAGGTAGTAGCTCGCTCCCTTCAGGTCCGGATCGGTGGAGTAGATCTGCGCCAGGGCCAGGGAGAAGAGCCCTCCGCCCAGAACCAGCGGCCAGAACCCCCACGTCCGGGGCAGCAGCGCCCAGGCTGCCATGATCACGAGCGAGAGCAGATAGAACTGCTCCTCGAGGGCGAGGCTCCAGGTGTGCAGCAGCGGCTCCGCCTGGACGATCATGTCGAAATAGTCGCCGGTGGACGCGGCATGGAGGTTGCCGGACAGCAGGACGGACATCAGCGCCGCATCCGCAAGGTCGTAGAGATCGCCGGGCAGCAGAAGAAACCAGCCCGCCGCCAGCGTCAGGAAGATCGCGGCGAAGAGCGGCAGCAGGATGCGCCGCACCCGCGCCTTGAGGAACCGGACGGCCGCCGTGCGGTAGAGCGCGCCGGAGGAGGCACCGTCCGCGCCGGCACGCAGGCGATCGAGGAGCCGCAGGAACGAGGCCGTGACGAGGAACCCGCTGATCACGAAGAAGGCATCGATGCCGATGAAGGCCCCCGGCGCCCCCGGCAGACCGGCATGCGT
Organism: Tropicimonas omnivorans; assembly: GCF_031846565.1. Classification (NCBI taxonomy): domain Bacteria; kingdom Pseudomonadati; phylum Pseudomonadota; class Alphaproteobacteria; order Rhodobacterales; family Roseobacteraceae; genus Tropicimonas; species Tropicimonas omnivorans. The sequence continues at coordinate 14,109 of NZ_JAVRHL010000008.1, forward strand.
CCACAGAACGAGGCTCACGGCGATGCCCCGGAAGGTATCGATGGACGGCAGGCGGGTCACCGGGGCGGGGCCTTCTAGCGCAGCGTCGTCAGGGCGTCCCCGGCGGCCGCGTTTCCACGTTCGGCGCTTCGCTCCAGATAGCGGACAGCCTCATCCGTCCGCCCCTGCGCCAACGCGACCTGACCGAGGTTGAAAAGCGCATTGGCATCACCCTTGTCGGCCGCCTGCTGCCAATGGTCGAGAGCCGTCCTGCGGCCGGCTTCGGCAGTGTCGCCGCCCCGCTCCGGCTCTTGCCAGTAGAGGGCGCCGAGACGGGTATGGGAGGGGGCGAAACCGGCCGCTGCGGACGCGCTCAGAAGGCGCTCCGCTTCGTCCGCATCCCCGGCACCGGACGTGCCGCCCTCCAGCAGGGCGATGGCGTGGTTGTACTGGGCCACCGGATCGCCGTTCCGGGCCGCTTTCGCGATCCAGTCCGCAGCGGACTGCCCGCCGACCTCGGTGATCTCCGGATTGGCCAGGAGATACTGCGCCATGTGCCCGGCGGCATACGGATTGCCTGCCTCGTCGGCCCGGCGGAGCACTTCGGAATAGGCCAACTCGCTGTCGATGAGGCCCGATTGCATGAGTTTCGACAGCTCGAAATAGGCCTCCGCGTCGGTAAGCGGCGGGAATTTCGTCAGCTGGCCGGCGAAGCTCTGGACGATGGGCCCGTCCGCGGCGCCCTCGGCGATGTCCCTCAACCGGTAGATCGCCATGAGGTACTGACCCCGCGGATCGCCCTCCTCGGCCGACCGGGTGAGATGCGCGGCGATCGCGTCCACCGGCGGCGCCGTCGGCTGGGACAGGGCCTCGTACCGGGCGTAGTCGAAATGCGCTCTGACGTCCCCCGCCTCCAGCCGGCGCTGGACGGAGCGTTCGAAGGTCTGCCATTCGCGGGCGAGAAGGGCCAGCTCGCCGAGCTGCTCGAGCCGCTTGATGCCCGGTGTCTCGCCGGGATCCGTGCACGTCTCGTCCATCTCGGCTCCCTCGCTGCTGTTCAGAATATCGCACATGAAGAGGATGGCCGGGGGATAATCCGCCAGGAGAAGCGGCTCGAACGTCTCGAAGGCGTCCGAGAGCCTGCCGTCCTCGTACTCGGCGAGGGCCAGCGAGAGGCGGGCGTCCTGCTGACCAAGGGCCGCGCGAACGCGCAGCCCCTGGTTCGTGTTGTAGAGGGTGACGCCCAGGGCGATCAGTGCACCGATACCGGCCAGGACGCCAACGCGCCGCATCCAGTCAGTCGCCATACCTCACCACTCTTTCTTCCGCTTCGCCTGTCTCAGAAGTCGACCTTCACGCTGACCGAGACGCCGGAGGCCGTCTCGCCGCCGAGCACGCCCTGGCCGTACCCCGTGAGGCTCAGCAGGACATTCTCCGTGGCAAGCAGGTCCGCCCCGAGGGTGATCGACCCCTGCGTGGCGTCCATGCCGGGCACGCGGGCTTCGAAGACCACGTCCTCGCCGCCGGAACGGCCCTCGACGATGTAATCCTCCAGCCCCGAGAGATGGGTGACATCGATCCCGCCCGACAGGGCCAGCTTGTCAGTCACCGCGTGGCTGTAGTCCACACCGAGCGCCACGCCGGACACCGTCTGCGACGGGATGTTGACCTCGAGACGATCGGGCAATGCGCCCCCGCTCTCAGAGAAGGACAGTTTGTCCACCCGTCCGAAGAGGGCCGCGGCATCGACGCTGAGCGCGCCCTGGCCGAGTTCCGTCGAGAAGCGGGCCCCGACCCGGGCCAGCGTCGCCGAGCTTTCGACATCGTCGAAGTCCAGCGTCGAGGTGAGGCCGAGCCGCGAGCCCTCGAACTCGTGCGATCCGGTCTCCAGGGTGATGTAGGGGGCGATTCCGCTCGGCTGGTTGCGCAGCATGGCACCGACCATGAACTGCATCCCCTCACCATCCGCCGACATTCCGGCATCGGTCTTCACGCTGCCGTCCACCGACTGGATACCGAAGCCGAGCACCACGTCATCCGTGGCGAAGCCGATCCGGCCGCCGATGCTGTGGAAGGTCTGGGTGTAGTCGGACATCGTCATCGAGCTGTCGGAGCCGAGTTCACGGCTATCGTAATCGACCGTGCCCCAGGTTCCTCGCTGCCCCGTCAGGGAGACGCCGTCGAACAGGTCAGAGCTCACGACCAGCGAGCGCAGGGCGTATTCGAACGCACCGCCATACCCTTCGGGCGTGAAGCGGCTGAGCACCTCGACACGGTCCTCCGGATCGGCCGCCGCGAGCAGCGGGATCAGGTTGCCGCCGGCCGCGTCAAGAATGTCCTCGTCGCCGTCAGGATCGCCGCTGCCCCCGGAAACGATGAGCTGGTCCACGATGGAGGAAAGCTCTTCGTTCTCCTTGTCCTCGTCGTCCGAGATCTGCTTCAGCGTCTGGCGGATGCCTTCCTCCTCCTCGTCATCGCGCGATCCCATCGCGACCACGACGCCGGTGGAGTTGACGTAGCTGAAGCGGTCACCGGTTTCGTTGACGACGCTGCCGAAGCTGCCGGTCCGCAATTCGGGATCGAACCACAGGAGGTGGAAGCTATCCCCCAGCTCCGGTTCGAACCCGTCTCCCAGGGCCACGCGCAGGACCGAGTCCTCGCCGAGGATCAGGCGACCGCCGACCGAGATGACGTCGTACTCCGTACCCGCCTCGCGGCCGTTGATCTCCATGTCGGCGATGCCGCCATTCGACATGTCCAGATCGCCCGTGAAGACCAGCGTGCCTGGCGAGAAACCGGGCGCCACGATGCCGCCGTTCTCGATGATCGCCATCGGCGTGTCGATGACGCCGGTCCCCGTCAGGCGTGCCGACGTACCGCTGACCCTGAGGCCGCCGGCACGCACCGTCGGCGCCGCCGGATCGAGAGCCCCGTTCAGGGCGAGCTCGGAGCCGCCGGCGACGGACAGCATCTCCTCGATGTAGAGGCCGCCGACCGTCTCAGCGTCCGCCGGGCCGAAGATCGTCGTCTTGCCGGAAGCGAGGTCCATCTGACGGAAGGCGGCCGCACTGCCCTCCTCGAGGGTGAAATCGGTCATCGCCAGTTTCAGGATATCGCCGGTCATCACACCGTCGAAGTCGAAGCCCTCGTTGAGCGTGAGCGTGCCGGCGTCCCAGATGTTGCCATCGAAGTCGCCGGAGCTGCCGAGGGTCAGGTTTGACCCGTTGAGCGACAGCGTACCGCTCCCCGACAGGCTCTCGAAGGTCTGCGATCCCTCGAGGATGCTCAGAACCGCGTCATCGAGGGAGACCCTGCTCGTCGCGGAGACGATCCCACCCTCGGCGAAGGTCAGCCCGCCGCCGACGGACACGATGTTCGCCACGTCGATCGATCCCATCGCGCCGTCAAAGCCGAGGACGCCGTCGCCGGTCCGGCGGAAGGTTCCGCCCCCCGTGATGCTGCCGGAATAGACCGAATTCAGGCTTTGCTCGACCGTCAGGCGGTCCTCGTCCCCGGCCAGCGTCACGACACCGGTGTCGAGGCCGGCGAGA
>NZ_JAVRHL010000009.1:0-16845 GCF_031846565.1 Tropicimonas omnivorans
CCCATGGCGCTTCCGGCCCACAGCCGCCATTGGCCGAAAGGCTAAGTTCTGCAGCGCAGCTTACTCGTTTCAGACATTCGTATCGTCTACACACTCGACACAAAGCCGCCTTCTGACAGTGGCCAAATATTCCACACCTGTATTTTAGGAAATAAGAAATCCAATATTACAGTGTGTATGTAGGCGGAATGACAGAGGCCGCCACATCAACTCTGTCAAAAGTTTGAGATTTTTCGCCCTTCTGCACATCGGTGATATAGCTACGTCGCTAGCATTAGTTCATGCATTTCGCCGACGTCAGAGATTGCTTCAGAAAATTGATCGTGTCGCAAAACGGAATACTTCTCGTTGAAGAGAACGATACGGTTCGCATTTACTGGAATAGTTTCGTCTGGCACAGCTTCTGTGGAAATCGTTCCCAGGATAAGTTGCTGACTATCCAGCACCTTAGAGAAGATGAACTTGAAAATCGCCCCCACGTTGCTCGTGTCTTGCTCTTGTTGCTGCGGCGAATCGATGATCAGTGGACAGACTTTTGTGCCGCCAAATTTCTTCATGGTGTGTAACAGCGCAAAATACTGAGCTAGCAAGGCACGAGGGAGATCACTGCCTAGAGCGTTGTTTTTGATTACCTTAGTTGGTTCCGCATAATCGCTTTCCTCCAGAACGAAGACGTTTAAGGCGTTCAAAAATTCTTTCATACGCGACTGGTAGTATTCGAGGATGTCCTTTTTCCTCTTGGAGTCCAGCTTCAAGTCAGCCTTTAGCCTATCAATCGATTTCTGAACCTCTTCAATTGACTCATCTTTACTAGCGATGTCTGCACCGAGTGAGACAACCATCTCCTTGTTGCCCTCTGAAGCAACAATGTCGCGCAATGTTACCTCAGATTTTTTTCTATTGAGCAACAGTTCCATTTCTTGAGTTTCTTGTCCAACCGATCTATATTGGCGCTCTGCTGCGTCGAGCTTCTCAGAAACTTCAATACGGGCTTTCTGGCGTTGATCTAGAATTCCTCGGCAGTAGTCCACGTCATCCAGCAGCCCAAATCTCTCTTGAAATGAATTCTCGAACTCTGTTCCGCATGTGGGGCAACCAATGACGTCGGGCGTTTCAAGCCGTGCAGCATACTCGTAGTCGGCGGACAGCTCAGATATTGAGCGACGTAGAATGGCGATATCTGTATCAATGCCGTTTCGTTCGTTCCTTACGTCTTTAACATTAGACAGAGCATCCTGTTGACGCGCTCTCTGCAGATTGTAAGCGTCGACCAACTGCTCCAACTCTTCCTTGAAAGCCTCAGGATCAAGGCTGACTTGGATTTGAGAGGAACGTTTCTGAAAAGTGGCTAGTGCAGTGGATAGCACGTTTCTTTCACCTTGGAGAGATGACTTCGCCTCTACGAATTGCATCTCTTTTTTCTTGGCATCGTAATAGCTCTGTGGGCGTATCCCCAGATGATACTCAATCATGTTCTTGCGATACGAAGTGAACTGCTGAAGCCCGCTGAACGACTCCCAACTTTTAGTCCAGCCAGCGTCTTGATCAACGTAAAATGGAAGAAAGTAGAAAGCTGGTCCGGCTCGCCCCAGATTGCCGTCCGCGCTCTTCTCCAGTTCAATGTTGAAACCCAGCTGTTCACAAATAAAATCAGCAATACCGCCTTCCGCTGATATGCCATTATGCCTTGAGAGCATACCCTTCTGGGCATCAAAGACACCAAAGTGTTTTCCATCCCTAACAATAAAGTAAGTTTCATCATTCAAGATGATTTCAGAACAGTAAAACACTTTAGCTCGCTTCCAGCGAGTATTATTCATTTGAGGCGCGTCGGCGCCAATAGAATGATAGAGGGATTTAATCAGCGTCGATTTACCAACGTCATTCTCCCCCGTCAGAATGTTGATCCCGAATTGGAAGCTCACTATCCTCGCGGCTTTCTCGAGCTTTGATACTATCCAAAGCCTTTTGAACACCAAGCCTGTCATCTTCACGACCTTTTCTTAGGTTTCTGATAAGTTTATGAAAATTAAATTTCCTCATTGAACACAATCACTACAAACGCCTGAAAGTAGAATTTTTCACCATACAGCGACAAGCCTTCTGTAAGCGTCTCCACTTGCAACAAAGCACTGGTAAGAAATCTCGGTAGTGTTTCTGGTACTGCGGAGTGGAACAAGTGTTCGAGGCGCTGCTTCAGTTTCTGTGCATCGCCGTTCGTTGGGTTGGTGTAGTCAGAAACTGCATTGGAGATCTTCTTTCCCAGTTTCATAAGATCAACAGCGGACCAACCAGCATCCTTCAGTTCGGTATTTACCAAGGCCATGTCAGGCACGCTAGTTCTGTTGTTTGCGACAAGCTGGATGGTGCCAGTCAGGAAATTACGGTCAACGCACTTCTTCCGTTTAAGGTCATCAGTGGAAGAAATGGTCTCAGCGTCGACGTTGTTTTTGCGATTGATCTCGTCTTGCACCAACCTAGTCCAAGCGTGCATGTTGACCCCATGGCCTTCTCCAAGCTCCGTTTTGAACAACTTGGACACTTCGCCCATCAGGAAGCTCTGCATGGCATCCAGCGAGATCCCGGTTGCAACAAAGTGCATGTTGCTTAGGCGGTCTTCATCAAAATCTGGTAGCTCGGCTGTCAGTTTATCTTTAATTGTCTTTACGTGGTTTTCCTTGAGGTCGGCCGCGCAAGAATTGCTACCGCAAAACGAAAACGGCACGTTCGAAACAAGAACTGTTTTGACCTGATGCCCCGCGCCGATGCCGTCAAAGTTGTCGTACATTTTGCCGAGGATCGAAGGCTTTTTCCCGTCATTTGCCTTGGCGCGCGCCAAATAGAACCCCAACGTAACGCTTGAAGATGACTTCTTTGTTTTGACTTGGCAAAAGTCTACTTGCTGTGGGTCGTCGCCCGGCTCCATGAAGACCACATCGTCGTGGTATTCGAAAGCAACCAGATAGTCGGCACCGTCTAGATGCTTCTTTATCATTTCGCAGAACGCCCAATTCTTTTGATAGTCAAACCGGAGGTTCGTATCGGCTCCAGCAGTTTCGCGCTGCGGCTTTTTCAACATCTCTTCAAGTAGTTGCCGTGACACCCTTAGCCCCCTAATGCCAAAGCAGAAGCGCGCTCAGTTTAGAGTTGTTGTCCGAAGATGCAAATCATAATCGCTTCGAACTGAGGCAAGGCCTTTGGGCCGCGAAGTTCTTCCTTGGGCGCATTGAAACAAGCTGCGTTTGAATGTCCGCTTTCGTTCCCTGGGGCCTAAGGTCTCCCAGACGCAGCGAATGTCGGCTCCCCGCCCTTCGTGTCGTCCATGAAGCTATCGGCCGGGTTCCTCGCTGAATGTCCGCTTCCTGAGGGCGGCCGGGACACCTTGGCGTCCGCAGCGAACGACCGCTGTCCGCCGTCTTGTAGTTGTTCCCCAACAACGCGACCGGCCCTGTCCCGACATTGCGCCTCTGGGCTGTCAGAGTGACGATTTGCGAGCCTGTGGGGCGTTGGCTGTTCGGTGAAGCTCGACCGCGCGACGGCAGGCGCCGCCCGGACCATCTGCACGGGCGGTTTTAAGCAGCTTCGATCACTCAGGAGGGCTCTTTACCCATGCGTTCCGCGCAGCGGTTGACCCAGTCCCGGATCTTCGGGTCTTCCGGCATGAGATCGGGGAACCATGAGAAGGGGGAACTGCACAGCATGTCGGCCGCGCTGAAACGCTCTCCCAACAGCCACGGACCGTTCGCCAGCGCGTCTTTCAACCTGTCGAGCATCGTGTCGAGATCGCGCAGCGATGCTGTCACCGCGGGATGGCTGAAGCCGGCCCAGTGCAGGACCAGCAGCGGTTCCATGATACCCTGATAGTAGAACAGCCAGGAGAGATACGCGCCCCGACCGGTCTCGCCGGGGAGCGGCCCCAGCTTCGCCTCTGGATAGGCGTCCGTCAGGTAGACGATGATAGCGCCGCGTTCGCGCACGGTGTCCTCGCCGTCGACCAGATAGGGCACCTTCTTCTCTGGATGCGGATTGTCGGGATCTGGTGCGCCCGTCCCGTCCAGACGGGAGATCGTGACCTCGCGGATCGTGACGTCGGCGTTCAGCATCTGAACCAGCGTCGCGACCGTGTCGGAGCGGGATCGGGGGGAATGGTAGAGAATTGGCATCGATAACTCCTTTCGATATCTGCCGGATCGGCCTACACTTCTCCTGCTGACAGAACGAGGCAGTAGCGTATGGCCCGCCAGGACCGATTGATGCGTTTGATGGAGGTTCTGCGTCGCCTACCTGCGCCGGTGACGGCGGAGCGTCTTGCCGCCGAAACCGAGATCTCCCGCCGCCAGCTCTATCGCGACATCGCAACCCTGCGGGCCGGCGGGGTCCTCATCGATGGCGCGGCGGGCTATGGCTACACGCTGACGGAAGACCCAGCCCTGCCGCCGCAGAGCTTTTCCCGCATCGAGATCGAGGCCCTGGCGCTGGGGATCGGCAGCCTCGACGCCTTGGGCGACGCGGATCTGGCCCGCGCCGGGCGCGACGCTATGGCCCGCATTATCGCCACGCTTCCGGACGGCCAGGCCCGCCAGGCGATGCATACGATCCTGCGATCTTGGCGACCGCCCGACACCCGGCCGATCGTGGAGGTCGACATGGACCTGATCCGACGCGCTTGCTGGGAGGAAACGAGCCTGTGGATTTCCTATCGCGACCTGAGCGAGCGCCGGACAGACCGGGAAATCTGGCCGCTCGGCCTATCCTACGGGCCGACTGCGCTGACACTCCTTGGCTTCTGCCAACTTAGACAGGACTATCGTCTGTTCCATGTTGCCCGGATCGTGGAAATGCGCCTGAGCGGCACCAGTTTCCGCCCGCGTCGCGTGGAGCTGCTCCGGGGCTACATTGCCAGCCGGTTTACGGAGCGCGAAAAGGTGAGCGGTCGTAGCTGATGCGCGGCTAGAACATTCGCTTGATGGTTGAGCACTTTCGAGTGGGGCTTCGCAGCGGACCAGTCAGCTGGATCTGATAATCGCGACCCAGGCAGTCCGTCGCTCCCGGCCCATTGCCGACCTCCGTTGCTTCAAACTGTGCTGCGACGCAGCTTGCTAGAAGCAGCCATTCAATTTGAGCAACCTCCGGTCGTGGCAACTGTTGGCACACGCCTTGAGAAAGCTTAACTCCATCACCATATATTGATCCGGATTGAACGCTAAGTCCAAATGAGGTGTTCCTGTGTCAGTATTTTCCTTATGGCTCCAGACGAATTGGCTAGAGGCGATAATGCTATTTGCCTCAATAGCCGCCGTGGTAGTGACCATAGTAGCTGTACGAGTTGCAGTCTTGGCTCTGAAAGTTGCTAGGCGATCGGCTCAATCTACAGATGAAGCGCATGAGAGAAGTGTTAGGCTGCAGGCGCAAACAGTCGTTGCTGAAGCATGCGGTAGTTTCCAAAGATTGAAATCTACGTGTGATGTGAGCCGAATGAAATGGGAACAACATCGACTGAGGACTGGCCCAACTTTCGGTGCAAGCGCATTTGTCGCAAGTAGAGGAATGAAAGAAATATCAACGATTAAGAGACAGGCATCAGAAGTGTTGCACGCCTCGGTTGAAAGTCTTCAGTCCATCGATGAGATGACGCTAAGTGATCTCGAGGACGCAATACCTAGGGTCCGCCAAGCAGTGTCCAAAATCGACGCCTTAGCACAACACATTCAAGAACCTGGGAACGCGTTTCACTAGCGGCCCTTTCCGGACATTCGCCAGGCCGGCCCCGCTGCAGCGCAGCTTTTCTAAAGCGGCCATCGGCGGCTCCGTGCAGCGCGGTCTGGCACTTCAAGGTCGGCTCTGCGAAACAAACCGTTGTTTCGCTGCTTCTTGCTCGAAGGTTCGGTTCTGCAGAGTTCTGCAACAACGCCGATTACGACGCGAACGCAGCACCAACCAGCATTGGTCCGACGAAGATTTTTGAGACGGCTAACCATTTGTAAAGATTGGCTACGGCAGGGCGTGACAAAATCGATCCTTTCAGATAGCTGCGATAGGCAGAACACGGCTTCATTTTTAAGCCCCTGGAGCGCCCGGCCATAAACCTGAATCGCCGATACCCTGCCATGCTGAGCATTCCCGGGACATTGGCGTTACTTGATGCCTCAAGTTAAAGGCCGGACGGCTTAACCCATATTGTCCAAAGCGAGAATACCATTTAGATGCGAAGTGTTTTTATAGCATCCGTAGCCGGAATAGCAGGCGTTATACTAGGCGCATGGAGTAGTGATATTCTTAGAAGTGGACAACAAAGCAGTTACTTCGAAGCCAATGATATTGAAAACTACTTCCTAAAAAACCCTCTCGTATCAAAACATAATATCAGCTTACCGGAAATAGTTGGATCAAGTTGGGAAGCAGCTTGTTTTCTAGGTGTGGGTGCAAACGCAACATTAGTGCTGGATGGCATTTTAGGCATAAATAGCTGGAATTTGAAAAGCGGACGCATTGTCGATGAAGGCCTACTAGACTATCTCAGCAAAGTCATTCTGTATAATGCAGATGGTGCGGTATACGTCATGAGCTTCGACGAGCGCGATTACAAATTTTTCGCCCCGTCAAATTGTCATGCGACAGAAAAAGTTTCCATTTCTCGCACCTCAGAAGAAGTAAATTCTGATCCGGATGGTTATGGCGATCATCTAATCACATACCGTATAACAGTTAAGGAGTGATACCATGGCAGACCTTTGGCAACAGGCTGTAAATTGGGCTCGAAACCAGAACACTCATTGGGAAGGCATAGCTCGAGACGTCATTAACAGAGGGAACCTGGGCTATTCTGAAAGCGGTATTGTTGTTAACTTGGATGTCCTGAAGCGGCGTTGTTGCGGAACTCCCGCCTAAGACGCACTTCCCCTTTTCCCGTTCGGTGTCAGGATACACGAACGATCTCGGCGGTGCCGAGGGCTGAGAAGCGGTTCATGAGGGCGATGCGGATGTGGATTTCGGCGGTCTGGCGGTCTGGCGGTCGGGGTCTCGTGGGGCGATGCGCTCACCGAAGGCCTTGAGTCATCGCATCTTTGCTTCGACTCGACTTCGCATGTGGTAGCCGGTCCAACGCTTCGAGAATGCCCTGCCATAGTGGCGCGTCGCGCGCAGGGTTTCGTTCCGGACCCGGGCTGCCATGCCGTCGTCCTGTTATAGTCCGACCAGTTCGTCGTGCGGTATCGGGTGGGTGAGGGCTTCGGCATATCCCCCTCCTAACTTCATGGATTCGTGCTGTGAATCCTCGCCGGGCAGAGTTTTGCAACAACGCCTTCTAACCCCAAACGTTTCGTTACAGATTTCTGGAACGGCTAACACCTTGACCGGGATCGGGCGGCTATGGCCGAATGCTGGGCGTCCTTTACGGCGCCGATGGGCGCGATGTCGGGCAGGTCCTCATTGATCGCGGACTTGCGAAAGCGTCTATCTTCCATTCACCGGGTTCCAGTTTGCTGCCCTCGTCTTGAATGATACCGTCGGTGGTCGATCCTCGCCCTCGAAAAGCTGTACCAGCCGAAAGAGGTGTCTGGTTAGCTCCAGCTGTTACTGAAAAGCCAGTTGTACTATTTTTGAAAGTGACGTTCGCGTGACCTGAAGCAGAGAAAGCTCCCGAAGAGCCCGATGTGCCATCGTAAACGTTGAACTGTATTTCGTAGTCAGCCATTATTGAACCTCAATATTAAATATTGTGAAACCATCACAGTCTAGGGCTTCAGACAGTACGACATCTTTGGAATCTATATGGAATTCATAGATGCTGTCGTAACCGCGTCCCTTGACGGAAAATACACGCTGTAGCGCTGAATCCGTCAATTTATTGATTTCAGGATTTATAAAATTAGAAATATCCCAATTATTTCCGAGAACAGCAACAGACACAGGCACAGATTTCAAATTTCCCAAAAACGTCCTTCTTGTCGTTGTTCTTGCGAAAACTGGTGAATTCCAATCCCAGAAGTTTGGCCATCGCATTTCAGGGGTCGTGCGATTATCTTGTGCCTGCAAGCGAGCTTCTTGTGCTTCATTAAACTTTTCGAGCCAATCATAATAGCCAAGAAATACAATATCACCGCATGTTAGAGATTCATTATCGGTAATTGCCGACGGCGAGAGATGAAGGGCGCGTTTAAATTCAGGATCGCTGGGAGGCGTATTCGCCAGTTGCGGGTCACTACCTCTGCGTATCACCTCGGGGCCATCGATCTGAACGCGGAACAGATCAGTAAAAAACCGCCTGAGATTTATGAGCGGATCACCCATAGCTATACCTTCCGACACAAGCACAAAACACATCGCTGCCACGAAGAACATTGGTGTAAAAAATCTGCAAAACTCTTTACGTATGATCATTCGGACTGTAGCTCAACGTGATCAAATTATATTGGATTATATACGCTTGCATATCTGACATAGTGGATTTTGTCACGTCCTGACGTAGCGAGCCTTTTCAGATGGTCAACTGATCCAAACCGACATTCCCCAAGTAGCCTGCCGTTTGCACATCATTTGCGAGGCCGAAGCCGCCTGTGCGTCGACAGCACGGCCGCCCATGATCTGACGCATGACGGGATCGACCGCCAGCCGGTCAGCATCGTTGACGTCCTCGTATCCTGCCAAACGGCCGTAGACCGATTGCCTAAACAGCCCGTCGAGCCGATGGACCGTGTTCTTGCCACGGCGGTCATTGAGCGCACCCGACGCAAGATCAGACAGCCCGAGCGCGTCATCCAACTCGCGCTTCACCAGAAGACCTACATCCGAACTGAGCTGAGCGCCTCGGGATTACAGCCGCAACCGGCGGTCGAAATTCACACGATCTGCCCGCTGCAAGTCCGCACCCTCTGGCTGATCCATGAAATACTCCCATCACAGTCGACAACGCTATGATTTATACAGAAAATACGACGATCATGAGAGTAAAATCAGCGAATTACTTGGGGAATGCGGCTCATGGCGGGAGACTTTGATCGACACGTCGCAGAGCTACAGGTCCGTATCGCCGTCCTGAACGGCTACACCGCGCTTGGCATACCCATCACAGATGGCTGCGGGAAAAGTCCGTCCGGGGAAAGGGGAGATTTGTCCGTCAGCCGATTTGTGCAACAGAGCCCCTTCACGTCCTCAAGGACTGCTTAGCGGTCTGTTTCGCGGCGTTTCGAGGCGCTACAGGCCGACGTGCTGGACCGTATGACCAGATGTGGCGGGATTTGGTCATAGCCCGCGCCGAGTGGCGTGTCGCTCTGCAGGGCCGAGACCAGTCGCTCTGCGGCCTGCCGGCCAAGCCGCGCCCGTGGCTGATGGATGGTTGTCAGCGGCGGAAGGAAATGGCCCGCGAAATCGACATCGTCGAACCCGATCACGCTGACATCCCGCGGCACCTTGAAGCCGAGCCTGTAGCATTCGGAGATGAATCCGAAGGCGCATTCGTCCGATGCGGTAAAGACCGCCGTCGGACGATCGGCGATATTTGCCCACGCATGTGCGGCTGCGGCGCCCGCTTCGATCGTGAATCCGCCTTGGTGGATCTCGGGTGATAGTCCCCGCGCGGCCATGGCGTCCTCGAACCCGGCTCGCCGCGCATGGCTTAAAACGTTCTCGGACGGACCGGCGACATGCAGGATCCGCGTATGCCCCAGATCCGCAAGGTGATTGACTGCGACACGGGCGGCGGCGGCATTGTCGATCTGAAGGCCGGGCAGGGCGTAATCGTCGTTCCATTCGCACAGCTGGATGACCGGCAATTTCCAATTGCGGACCATCTCCGGCCGCAAGGCACCGTCGAGCAGCACGATCCCGTCGGCCCGTCCGCACTGGACTATGGTCTCGAGCATATCGGTTCCAGCACGGCTGTCGGAGATCTGGACCGCGAGCCCGGCTTGCCCAGCGACATCCTGGATGGCAGCGATGATACGGTTGAAGAAGGTATTGGCGAGGTTCGGCGCGAGAACCAGGATTGCGCGCGGCTGCTGCCGGCGTAAATCCCGGGCGGCCGCGTTGATCCGATAGCCCGTGGCGGCGACAGCGGCCATGACGCGGGCCCGCGTCTCTTCGCCGACGATACCGGGCGAGGACAGCGTCCGGCTGACCGTGGCGGTCGACACGCCTGCTGCGGCTGCAACGTCTGCGATCCGAACGCGAGTGCTCATCGGGTCTCCTTACATCGCTCAGGAGCAAGAAAGAGGCTTGTCTGCGAGTCTTGCCGCTGATGTAATCGATTACAGGAGGCTGAGTCGATACGCCAGTGGAGGGGTGTACGTCTCGGAAAGGGAGGACATATGAAGACGATCAAGGGCCCCGGCCTGTTCCTGGCGCAATTCGCCGGCGACGAGGCGCCATTCAATTCATGGGACGGTATCACGCGGTGGGCCGCGGAGGTCGGCTACAAGGGCGTGCAGGTACCGGTCTGGGACGCGCGCCTCGTCGATCTCGATCAACTCGCCACATCCGACACATATCGCGACGAATGGGTCGGGACGGCGCGCGAAAACGGGGTCGAGATCACCGATCTGTCCACGCATATCCTTGGTCAGCTCGTGGCCGTGCATCCCGCCTATGACGCCTGGGTCGACGGCTTCGCGCCGCCCGAGGTGCAGGGCAAGCCCGCGGCCCGACAGGAATGGGCGAGCGTACGCATCAGGACGGCGCTGTCCGCATCGCAAATGCTTGGCATCGGCCAGCATGTCACTTTCTCGGGCGGGCTCGTCTGGCCCTTCGTCTATCCGTTCCCGCAGCGGCCGCAGGGCCTTGTCGACACCGCTTTCGACGAACTGGCCGCGCGCTGGCGTCCGATCCTCGATCATGCCGAGGAATGTGGTGTCGACGTCTGCTACGAGATTCACCCGATGGAGGATCTGCACGACGGCGTCACCTTCGAAATGTTCCTCGAACGCCTGGACGGGCACGCGCGTTGCAACATGCTTTACGATCCGTCGCACTACGTCCTGCAATGCCTTGATTATCTCGATAATCTCGACATTTATGCCGAGCGCATCAAGATGTTCCACGTCAAGGATGCGGAGTTCAATCCGACCGGGCGGCAGGGCGTTTACGGTGGCTACCAGCCTTGGGTGAATCGCGCGGGCCGCTTCCGCAGCCCCGGTGACGGCCAAGTCGAGTTCGGCGCGATCTTCTCGAAGCTCGCGGCCATGGATTTCGACGGCTGGGCCGTCGTCGAATGGGAATGTGCGCTCAAGCATCCAGAGGACGGCGCGCGCGAGGGTGCGCAATTCGTCCGCGATCACATCATCCGCGTGACGCCGCATGCCTTCGACGATTTCGCGAGCGGCGACATCGACGAGGCCACAAACCGCAAGATGCTGGGGTTGGACGCATGAGACGGATCAGACTTGGCATGGTTGGCGGCGGCTCGGACGCCTTCATCGGCGGGGTTCACCGGATCGCCAGCCGCATCGACGGACACTACGATCTCGTGGCAGGGGCGCTGAGTTCCACGCCCCAGCGGGCGAAGGCGAGCGGCGAGGCGCTCGGGCTCGATCCGGCCCGCTCCTACGGCTCCTTCGAGGAGATGGCCGAGGCCGAGGCCGCCCGCAAGGACGGCATCGAGGCGGTCAGCATCGTCACCCCGAACCACGTGCATTTCGCAGCCGCCAAGCCGTTTCTCGAGCGTGGCATCCACGTGATCTGCGACAAGCCGCTGACTGCGACCCTCGAAGACGCGGAGGCGATGGAAAAGGCGGTCGCGGCGAGCGATGCGCTGTTCATCCTGACGCACAATTACACCGGCTACCCGATGGTGCGGCAGGCGCAGGACATGGTTGCGGACGGTGCGATCGGCACGCTCCGGCTGGTCCAGATCGAGTATCCGCAGGACTGGATGACCGACGACGTGGAGAGCCAGGGCGTCAAGCAGGCCGAATGGCGGACCGATCCTGCCCGCTCCGGCGCGGGCGGCGCCATCGGCGATATCGGCACGCATGCCTTCAATCTCGCGGCCTTCGTAACGGGCCAGGTGCCGGACCGTCTCGCGGCCGATCTGCACAGTTTCGGCGCGGGTCGCGCGCTCGACGACAACGCGCATGTCATGCTGCGCTATGCGAGCGGCGCGCGCGGCATGCTCTGGTGCAGTCAGGTCGCGCCCGGATGCGAGAACGGTCTGCGCCTGCGGATCTTTGGTGAGGTAGGCGGCCTCGAATGGGCGCAGGAAGAGCCCAATTCCCTCTGGTACACGCCGCATGGCGAGCCGACGCGCCGGATCACCCGGAACGGCGCGGGCGCGACCGAGGCAGGCAATTTGGTCAGCCGCATTCCGGCGGGACATCCCGAAGGCTACCTCGAGGCCTTCGCCACGCTCTACTCCGAGGCCGCCGAGGCCATCCGCGCCGCGCAAGGCGGCCAACCGCGCTCGGCGCTCATGGGCAAACTGCCGGGCCTTTCGGCAGGGCTCGACGGCATGGCGTTCATCCGCGCCTGTGTGACGTCCTCGCGGGATGACGCGGCCTGGGTCACGATATGACGGCTGAGCCGGTCCTTTGCCTGCGCGACGTGCGCAAGAGCTTCGGCCCGGTCGAGGTGCTGCATGGCGTCAGCTTGGATCTTCGCGCGGGCGAGGTGCTCGCACTGATCGGCGAGAACGGTGCGGGCAAGTCCACCACGATGAAGATACTCGCAGGCTATCAGCCGGCGAGCGCGGGACGGATCCTGCTGGATGGCGAAGAGGTCACCTTTGGTTCCCTGCACGACGGCGAGGAAGCTGGGATCGTGATGATCCATCAGGAGTTCAATCTCGCCGAACAGCTCACCGTGGAGCAGAACATCTTTCTCGGGCGCGAGCTGCGGCGCGGCCCATTTCTCGACAAGCGCCGGATGCGGCGGCTGGCGCGCGACTATCTAGGCCGGGTGAATTGCCGTGTGCATCCCGATGCGAAGGTGTCGGAGCTGTCGAACTCGGACAAGCAGATGGTCGAGATCGCCAAGGCGCTGAGCCGCGATGCCCGCGTTCTCATCATGGATGAGCCCACCGCCGTGCTGACCGGATCCGAGACTGAGATCCTGTTCGACCAGGTGCGCCGCATGACGGAGCAGGGAACAGCCGTCCTTTTCACCTCGCACAAGCTCGGCGAGGTCTCCGCGATCGCGGATCATGTCACGATCCTGCGGGATGGGGCGGTCGTGCATGACGGCCGGGCCGCAGGGATCAGCGAGGACGGGATGGCGACCGCGATGGTCGGGCGCGATGTCTCTGACCTCTATCCTTTGAAGACGGGCGAACCGGGCGAGGTGATGCTCAAGGTCGAGAACCTTACCGTGCCGGGCCATGCGCGTGGCGTTTCCTTCGAGCTTCGCCGCGGAGAGATCCTTGGTGTCTCCGGTCTCATCGGGGCCGGCCGGACCGAAGCCTTCGAGGGTCTCTGCGGCCTGCGCGCCGCGAGCGCAGGCTGCGTCGAGATTGCCGGGCGCGCCGTCTCGATCACGCGGCCGAGGGACGCGCTCGAACACGGTCTCTGCTATCTGACCGAGGACCGCAAGCTGCGCGGTCTGCTGCTCGACAAGTCCATGCGGGTCAATCTGACCTTGCAGGCTCTCGATCGCTTCGGCGGCTTGATGATCGACCGGGCGGCCGAGGACCGCGCCCTCGATGCGGCCATAGAAGAGTTCGACATCCGCGCGGGCCAGCGGAACATGGCGGTCGGCAACCTCTCGGGCGGGAACCAGCAGAAGCTGCTTCTGGCCAAGATAATGCAGTCCGAGCCTTTGATCCTGATTGCGGATGAGCCGACACGCGGTATCGATATCGGCACCAAGCAGCAGATCTACACCTTCCTTCGCGGCCTGGCCGACCGAGGGCACGGCGTCGTTATGATCTCGTCCGAGATGCAAGAAGTCATCGGCCTTGCCGACCGCGTCATGGTCATGCGCACGGGCGAAGTAGCTGGGACGCTGACGAAAACCGAGATGACCGAGGACAAGATCGTGCGGCTCGCGGTCGGACTTGGTGCGAATGAAGAGGGGCGGGTGGCCTGATGACTTCTGAGACGACAAATACTCGCGCCTTGCGCAGCCTCCCCTCGATGAGCGTGCTCGGGCCAATCCTCGCGCTGGTCGTGCTTGTCGCGATCGGCGCGATGATGAACTCGAATTTCCTCGGCGCGGCGAACGTCACCAACGTGCTCGCGCGGTCCGCCTTCATCGGCATCATCGCCGTGGGAATGACCTTCGTCATCACCGCGGGCGGTCTGGACCTATCGGTCGGATCGATGGCGGCCTTCATCGCCGGACTGATGATCCTGGTGATGAACGCGGCACTGCCGTCGCTCGGCGTCGGAGTTCCGATCATTCTTCTCGGCATGCTGGTGGCGGTGGTCGCGGGTAGTCTCGCTGGGATGCTGAACGGCTTTCTCATCACGACCGTCGGGATCGAAGCCTTCATCGTCACGCTTGGGACGATGGGCATCTACCGGAGCCTCGTCACATGGCTCGCGGACGGCGGAACCCTGTCGCTCGATTTCGGCCTGCGCACCTTCTACCGTCCGGTCTATTTCGAAGGCATCCTCGGCATCTCCTGGCCGATCATCGTGTTCGCGCTCGTCGTCCTCATCGGAGAGGTGCTCATGAGCCGCGCGCGCTTCGGGCGGCATTGCGCGGCGATCGGCTCCAGCGAGGCGGTTGCGCATTACTCGAATGTCGACGTCAACCGGACGCGGCTGCTGACTTACGCGATGCTCGGCCTGCTCGTCGGGATCGCGACCATCATGTATGTCCCGCGCCTGGGGTCCGCCTCGGCCTCGACCGGTCTTCTGTGGGAGTTGGAAGCCATCGCCGCGGTCATCATCGGCGGTACAGTGCTCAAGGGCGGGTTCGGTCGGGTATGGGGCACCGTCATCGGCGTGCTGATCCTGAGCCTCATCGACAACATCCTGAACCTGACCGACCTGGTGTCGCCCTATCTCAACGGCGCGATCCAGGGCGTCATCATCATTCTCGCCGTCATTCTGCAGCGAGAAGCCAAGGCCAAGCGCTAAAACGCCCGGCCGATCAACTGGGAGGAACCGAGATGTCATACATAAAGACGACACTTATGAGCTGTACCATTCTGGCGCTGTCGGGCGCGGCTTGGGCACAAGACGATACGACCGTGATCGGCGTGTCGATCCCGGCCGCGACGCATGGCTGGGCTGGCGGAATGAACTTCCACGCGCAAGAGACCGTCGAACGCCTCGAAGACGCGTATCCGCAGCTCGATTTCGTGCTGACGGCGGCCTCCGATGCGGGCGCGCAGGTCAACGATATCGAGGACATGGTCGCCACTCGCGGCATCGACGCGCTGGTCGTGCTGCCGTTCGAGAGCGACCCGCTCACCCCGCCGATCCAGTCCGTCGCCGAGAGCGGCGTTTGGGTGACGGTTGTGGATCGCGGTCTCAGCCAGGACGGTATCGAGGATCTCTACGTCGCGGGTGACAATCCCGGCTTCGGCCACGTCTCGGGGCAGTACATGGTCAGCCAGATGCCCGACGGCGGCGACATCGTCGTGCTCCGCGGTATTCCGACAACGATCGACAACGAGCGTGTCGAGGGTTTTGAATCGGCCATCGAAGGGTCCGGCATCAATATCCTCGACATGGAACACGGCAACTGGAACCGCGACGACAGCTTCAACGTGATGCAGGATTTCCTGCAGAAGCACGACCAGATCGACGCGGTCTGGGCCTCGGACGATGACATGGCCGTCGGCGTTCTCGCCGCCATCGAAGCCGCCGGACGCGACGACATTCAATTCGTTCTCGGCGGCGCGGGCATGAAGGAGATGGTCAAGCGCGTTATTGACGGCGACGAGATGATCCCCGCCGACGTCACCTATCCGCCGGCTATGATCGCGACGGCCATCGAGATGACCGCGGTCGGCATGGTGTCGAACGCGCCAGTCTCGGGCACCTTCACCATCGGCTCGGTCCTGATCACGCCCGAGAACGCCGAGCAGTACTACTACCCCGACAGCCCGTTCTGATCCGTTCGACATCGCGAAAAGATGCGCGCCCGCTTCCTTCGCAAAGCGGGCGCGTTCGCCTCGCGGGAACAGACAGCTTCGATGGAGAAGGTTACGGACAAAGATTGCCGAGGCTGACGCCCTTCGCCCTCGCCCTCGCCCTCGCTCAAGATCCTCGCAGACTTCGGTGCCACCGGGGATCAAACCGCAACTCCGAAGCCGTGTCATTTCGGTGTCGGAGATCGGGATAGCCGAAATATTGCGCTCTTGCCGCGAAGGTCGGCTTCCCGCCCTTCGTGTCGTCCAGGCGGGTACCGCCCCAGGTTCCTCACTGAATGTCCGCTTCCTGAGGCCGGGCGGGGGACCTTGGCGTCTACAGCGAATGACCGGTTTCCGCCCTTCCGGGACCTAAGTCGGGGCCGCAACTAAGGCCTGCTTCCCGCCCTTTGATCGGTCAACCCGGTCCGAACGTGTGAGCCGGACCAAGTGAGGGCTCCAGCGTTGATGCCAAGATGTGTTCGCAACTGCAGAGAAGGTCCGGAAACCGCCCCTGGTGTCGATCGAGCGGGTTCCGGCCTTGGCTCTCGCTTGAATGGCCGCTTCCACGGTGCGGGCGAGGTGCCTTCGCGACCGCGGCTAAGGTCCTGTTTCCGCCCTCCCTCACGACTGACTGCGCCCGTGCAAATTGAACTGAGCACGTACGGCGAATGGCAGGAAGGTCCCGCAAAGCAGCCATCTAGGCAGCTAAAATAACGCGCGCCTTGCGAACGTCCGGTTCGGTGAAGCCGCGCGGCGGCGAGCCGACCGGCGAACGGCAGCTAAGGGCCGTTCGCGACCGGTAGCACTTAGGGGTCATTAATCATTTATGTGTTGGT